>NZ_CP041360.1:6162500-7362500 GCF_006965485.1 Spirosoma sp. KCTC 42546 | reverse complement strand
TTATTTTAACTAATTTTGAAATGTAAATTTATTCGTCTTGAAATTTGAAGGCCAGAATATTTCTTGCATTTGCATTAGGGTAAGCCCAGGATTTGTCAAATAAATCCCAAGGTATTTCTGCGGCTGCGTTTGATGGAGGACCAGGATTATGGATAATCACCCCTCGATCGTTGAACCCAAAAACTAAAATTGTATGCGCAACATAACCTGGATCTGCTTGTAACACTCTTTGATTTATTGTACAGAGTAAATAATATCCGTCTAAAAGTTTTGATTTAATATCTTCAAATGTTGCGGGACGTTTTTGAATATTAACTTCTCCACTTTCGTTTAGCTTTTTCGCATCTAACTTTAACGTCTCTAAATCAGACTTATCGATAGTAACTTTTCCAACTTCCTCTCCCAGGAGATCTAAAAAAAACTTCTCTGGGTCGATAGACAGCTTATATAAATCAAATTCCCAAATAATTTCTGTTTTAAAACCTAAATTTGGCATCTCTGCAACTAGGTTGTACTCAAAAGTATATTTTCCTGGTACTTTATGCATTATCTGGTCTAAAGTTTTAAAACTATAGACTTCTTGCCCTGGCCTTGTTCTTAATAACATTTGAAAACATGCATGAACACAATGCTCTGCTGTTTTAGAGTTTTCTACTAACCCTGGATCGAATAATTTTACTTCTACCATAGTTTTAGACCTTTTTAATGAATTTGATAAAAGCTTGATCAATAGCTGTTCTAGCATGTTTCGGTAACCAATACCAGCTAGATAAGGGATTAATTTCTAATAATCTCAAATTATTATTTTTTGAGTGGAAGAAATCAATGGCGAACATTTTTAAATTTGTGAGTTCATGAACTTTTTTGATTATAGTAAGATGGATATGCGTTATATGATCTATTGTGGGAGTTAATAGCAAATCATTATTATAATGAATATCTACTATATCCTTTGGCAAGCCCTCCCTCGAGAATCTTAATAAAACAGATTCATCGCCAAAAACGTAACAACGATATTCAAATGCTTCATTAATGAATTCTTGGTTTATATATGGCAACGAGACTCCTTGATTCAAATCAGTTTTAACAGCTTTATTGGCTTTGAGTGACAGACTAACATTTACTTTATTAATTTGTCTACTCTCGCTTATATGTTTGATAACAGAATGAAGTTTGGAATCTGCATAACTCGATTGCAGAGTTGATGAGAGCTTATATTCAGGTAGAAATTTAGCAATACTCTCTAATTGATATAGTTTGTTACTCCATTTTCTACCATTGTCTGGAGAGTTAATAATATTCGCAGATGAGCTAAATGAAGACTCTAAAAAATATACAAGCGCTGCCAATTGCCTCTTGGCAAATCTGTAGCTACTATCATTTTTTATAGGGTCAAAATAAATAGATTCAAAATTATAAGGATAATATATAATTTTTGATTTTAGAATTTTATCTATATCAAATTTGCTTGACTTAATTCTTGTACCAACTGCTAAAAATTCTATTGATATACTTAAACAAAATTCAAGTATATCAATAGCGATAATATTATTATGTTTTAGTATATCTTCAAAATTCTTTTTACTATATTTATCGTAAAAAATAACGGTTATCCTATCATCAGAACAACCGTTATTTTTTAGCTCAGTCTCCATACTTGTTACACTTTAAATTCCTCTTTTTCGAAAACCGGATTAGACTAAACATGACGACCTCCTTTCTTTTAAGTTCACGCAGGTAAACGGCCGTTTACCTGCGTGAACTTAAAAGAAATTATTGTAAAATGCAATACAAACGCTAATATTTATGTGAAAACCTGTGTTGTTGTGTAAATTGTTGAAAAAATATGACTTTTCTAATTTTGAAATGTTTGCAACATTTTCTTGGATTTCCGCATATAATACGAATACTTAACACCTTATTTAAAATAGGGATTCATATCTCCCCTATTTGTTAAAACAGGAACTTGATAATATGCCTGTTTTATGAAAGTTGTCGGCGGATTACCTCCGAGAAAAGCAAAAATATTATCAGCTGATCCTCGCCTAACTTCATCCGGTGTAACAAGTGGTCTCTGATTGGCATTTGCATCCTGCACTCCAAACCAACTTCGTGATGTGACAACATGGGAGGTTTGGCCAATAGCTGCACTCACATAGTTTGCTGTAAAATTATCGTTGATGGTGAAAAACTGCCGGATGGCCGTATTGGCTGTAAACGTCTCCCAGTTCTCGCCGTACAATCCTTGCAACTGAATAAGTGATTGCAGAATAGGCCACACTGTGATCTCAAACCCTGCATAGGTACTCAAAGCCGTTTCAATTTCAGGTAAATAACCCAACGCTGCAAACTCGTCTAACAAAAATGTGACGCGCTTATTCGGATTTCTAACAACAGCACGTAATGTTGTCGTTGCCATCAGTCGAAGCCACCTCGCATGGCTTTGCAGTTTGTCGGCAGGAATAATGATATAGAGGGCGGTATCGCCATCCGATAAGGTGGCTGGATCATAACCTGAACGTAAGGCTTTTTGTAAAGATGGGCTTTTCAGAAAATCAGTTGCCTGTAAAACAGACGAGAGAATACTCCCAAACGTTTCTTCTCCGGCTTCCATCAGTTTGACGATCTCATTGCCGGCATTGCGGATGATTTCGCCATTGGCGGGATCGTTATTAAGCCGCATACGGGCAACCAATTCATCCCAATCATCACCAGCAAGCCGTGACCAACGCCAGAGTGTTGTCAGTGTCCGGTCATCACCTTCCTGTGTTGTGGCAATTTGCATGATGAGGCCCGTGACGACGGAACGTGCGGTATCGGTAAAGAAGCGGTTCTTGTCGTCACGCTCAACGGGAACGAGCATTTCCGCGATCATGTGCGCGTCATCGACTAAATGAATACTGTTAGTATCGGCTAATATATCGAGCGGGTTGTAAGATTCCGCTTCGCCAATATGCTCTTCGAGCAATCCCCACGGATTAAGAACAACAACCTGTTTGCCACTTTCGCGCTGATACCGCGCTGTAATAGCCGCATTCTCGCCTTTGGGGTCGATGACGACCCAGGAACCTGTATAGCCACCTAGACCAAGTAGATTCGGGATGATCAAATTGGTGCCTTTGCCACCCCGTGTACCGGCGACCGTTAGAATGTGGCCCTTGTCCTTGAATACAAATCCACCACCGATGTAAATGCCTGGGCCTTGCCGGTACGGATTCAGTTCATCGGGTCTGGCAAACCGCGCCGTACCAAATCGGTTTCCTTCGATTAGTTCGTTGTTAATACCAATCTGCCAACGTCGGAAAATGAAAAATACGACGAGTGAAAAGAACAGATTGAAGCTCATGAAAATAAGAAACGCATAGCCCTGCATCCCCATCAGTGATGCGACGAACCACAGAACGAACAGAAGCCCAATCAGGACGAACCAGCCCAATATCGCCCAGGCAACCATCGCAAACTTAACGATGGGCCGCAGGGGATAGAGCAGGGGATATTCCGCCAACGGTTTCATAAAGCGCAGGTAGGCTTGCGTATAGCCGAATAAGGCTCCTGCCAACGTGATAGGGGTTAGGAAGAGACCGACCAGAAACAGAATTATTCTGTTTTGTAGCGAAGGATTGGGGGTGATATTGAAAAGCTGATTGATTTCATCTGAGGTCACACCAAACCCGTTCGCGGCTGGTTTTGGTGTGCCTACCATTTGGGGTTCGGCGGGATTCATCAACGAGTAGGTCAAGGAGGGTGGAAACGTTGCCCAAAAACGGAAAAAGAATAACTTCCCGCAACGGGATTTTTCCCGTATTTGAAAGGGGTGTTTTCTGCAATAAAAAAGATATTGCCCTGAAAAAAGAAAAAGCAGTTTGCCCTGAAACCCAGTGGTTTCCTTATCTTCGTGGGTAGATGTTGCAAGACGTGGTTTGTAGCTACAAAAACTCCGTAATTGTAGCTCCTAAACCGTTCTTGTAAGGGCGGGGATGCTCCCTCCCTTAACCCTCCCTGTAAACGCTAAAGCGTATGGCACGACCGCATAAAGAGAGCGAGGACAAACGCGACCTGACGATTCGCGTTCGTGTGACAGCTACAGAGAAACGCCGTATCTGGCAGATGGCGCTAGAGGCTGGCTATACGCCCAGCGACTTTATGCGTTTGCGTTCGATGGCGGCAACTCAACCGTTGCGTCGTGTGCCAACACCTGAGCGCGAGGTGTTGTTAAACCTGATGGCCGAACTCGGTAAGATCGGCAGCAATGTCAATCAGATTGCCCGTGCGCTGAATAGCCGCGACGAGACAGGGCAATTGGCCGGTATCGAACCGGATGCCATCAATCAGGCCATGCACAATGTGGAGGCGTTGACAGCCCATTTCCTCAATCTCTTGAGCAATGGTCATTAGGGGCAACATACGGGGCAATGGCGAACAGTTAGCGCATTATCTGCTGTCTGGCGAAGCCAATGAAAACGTCCAGATAATTGAGGTGGATGGACGTTTGAACGCCACGGATAAATACCTTCATCAGACAATGCAAGGCATGTCCTTAACTGCCGAGCTAACCAAAAGCCAGAAAGGTCTGTATCACGCCCAGATCAACCCGGCTTATAGTGAAGACCGGAAGATGACCCATAAAGACTGGCTGAGGGCGGCTGATATTTTAGGGCATGAATTGGGCTTAAGCGATCAACGCCGTGTCGTTGTCCTGCATACGAAGAAAAACAGAACTCATGCCCACGTCGTCTTTGAACGCTACGATCATCAGACGGGTAAAGTGGTTGACAATAAGTTTAGCCGACTAGCTCAGGATCGCGCCCGTAAAGAAATGGAGCGTGTCTTTGAACATCAGCCAACCCCACACCGCAACAAGCACCGTCCAGAACTCAAAGAAACGCTGACAACTCTGTGGAGCCAGACCGAAACCGGCAAAGACTTTGTACGTGCCGTTCATGATAGTGGCTATCTGTTAGCCGAAGGAGTACCACGCCATCCGTTTATGGTGGTTGATGAGAATGGCCGGTCATTTGATTTGGTGCGTCAGCTAAAAGGTATACGCATTAAAGACGTTCGCCAACGGATGCGGAATGAAAAACTTATTCCTGAGAAAGAAGCTATCGAACTGATGCGGCAAAAGCAGGAAGGCAGCAGCGATTCCAGTAAGGCCGAACAACAGAGGGATACTGATAGAGAAACAGCGGTTCACACTGCGTCAGCGTTTTGGGATAATAAGCAGGAAGCGACATTAGAGACCGCAGAGGCACAGAGTCGGAAGCAAATGAAAGATCTGGCTGAGAACTTTATAGAGTCTGGCAAAGCTCTGACGAAGAAGGATGAAGAAAGTAACGGCCTTGAAAAGAAAAAAATACGAGCAGGGGAGTATTTCCTAAATGCCGATGAATTGACAGGCAAAACAGAAGAGATTGCAGCCAATGAAAATACCCCGCAATTAGTTGATGATTATAGAGTAGCTAACCTCACGGTTACACACGAGCCACAGAGAATAGAGACGAGCCAACAAAAGATAGCAGAGCAATTTGCATCCAACCAGGAGGACACAAGCCAACTAAGCATGAAGCCGGATGACAAACGGCATCAGGAAACCCTTAAAGCCTTTGTACAGTCGAGTGAGGAATTGGTTGAGCTGGATGAACTTACAGAAGCAGCAGTGCAGCGGCAGCAGACAACCGCACGACAGTTTTTTGAAAATGAAGAATTAATCACACCTCCACTTGCTGACGACGAAAACGAGATTAAACGACTGATGCAAGAGCAGAAGGCTATTCGTGAACGCAGCCGTCAGAAGAATAAAAAACGAACGCATTGAGAATAGGGATAAGAAAATTCGATTATGCTGGTAATGATTGAACCCAATAGTGCATGTATTGCACGTTACCAGCTTTGAGCCGCCCCAAATTTCTTGTGCAAATCTTGTGCAAATAAAAAAGCACTTACAAGTTTTATCTCGTAAGTGCTTGATTGTCAGGCTCCCGAAGCTGGGCTCGAACCAGCGACCCTCTGATTAACAGTCAGATGCTCTAACCGACTGAGCTATTCGGGAATCGTGGTGCAAAAGTAGTGCGTAACCCGATACTACGCAAGTAATAAGTCCTAAAAAATATCGCTGACCAGTACAAATTTTTGATAACCTGATGGCAATCAGCGGTAAGGCGCGTGTAAATTTTACCGAAATTGATCGGGGCGATGGCTGGGCACATTCTCCAGAATCAGTTCTTTGATCCGTCGGGCGTCACCTTTGGAGAAATTCGTGATCACGATCTCAGGCCGAGCGCGCGGAATGACCCGTACCGTTGCAAAGAATAAGCCATTGTCGATCTCAACACCCGATATGTCGGAGTAGAACACAAAGTTATCCGTACCGCCAATCAATTTGCGGGCACGAAACGTAACCCCCTTGTCGTTGAATACAACCTCATCGGGAGTGAGGGGGTCTTTAAAGCTGCTGGATCGGAATTTTTCGTTTGGCATAGTGTCTGAACCGGGATTTAGCCGATTTTAGGATTGAACAGATTTTGTTAGTCGCTTCAATAAGGCTTAAACCCCTGATAAGCAAAAAAATCCTGAAAATCCTCGAATCTGTTAAATCCCGGTCATTTTTTAGGTATATAAATTAGTTTCTTGGTTTCGAAAAAAGGCTCCTCAAAATAGTCCGACAGATCATAAACCCGGTAACGATCCGTTACTTCGGCCAATTCCTCGGTGAGATCTCCTCCCTTGAGGTACAAAACACCATTCGGTCGGTCGTTGTTGCCCGCTTTATGAATTTTATACCGTACCCAGCCTAAAAAAGGCTTCAGACGTGTAACGGCCCGGCTTATCACAAAATCATAGGTCGTATTCAGTTGCTCTACGCGAATCTGCTCCGCCTTTACGTTCTTGAGGCCCAGCGCATCCGCTACTTCCTGTACCACTTTTATCTTCTTACCGATGCTATCGACCAAATGAAAATCGACCATCGGAAACAGGATCGCTAACGGAATTCCTGGAAAGCCCCCCCCTGTGCCAACATCCAGAATTTCGGTGCCGGGTTTGAACTGCACAACTTTGGCGATACTCAGCGAGTGCAGAACGTGCTTTTCGTACAGCGCATCGATGTCCTGCCGCGAAATTACATTGATTTTCGCATTCCAGTCGCGATATAGCCCATCTAAAGCGGCAAAGCGTTCTTTTTGCTCGGCCGTTAACGTTGGGAAGTAGTTTAGAATCAGATCCATGTTCATTGAATGAAATGAGGAATAAATAATGGATAATGTACAATGCATATCGTATAATGTGGGCGCCTACATTATTCATTGTACATTATGAATTCTACATTCTACATTAAGTTTATCGCCAGTAAAGTCGTTTTTTACGGCGTGTGAAAAGGGTTTTTAGACCAGCCAGACCATAATAGACGGCAAGTACCAGATCCATAAACGGAATGAGCGCCCAATGGATCGTATGGGCAAGCCGGTAACTGATCCGCCCGACGATTCCCCAAAATGCGAATTCCCGAGCCAGAAAAAGGCTCGTTCCAATCAACAAAAGTAGCCATTCATTGGCGGTAAATGAATACTGGCGTAGCTCGTAGACGAGAACAAGCAAGCCAACCAGCAATGCCAGCATCCAGGTTAACACGTGCGACCCCGTGAGCAGGCCGAGCCGAAACTTGTTTCCGGGCTTATAATATTTCCCTACGTTCAGGTGCCGTTTTTTTTGTTGTCGCCAGTCGGCCCAGGTTTCTTTGGGTTTCGACCACATAAATGTATCCGGGTCAAGACACACCGCTGTGTTCTGTTTTGTCGCGACCTCATTAATAAACAGATCGTCGTCGCCACCTGTCACGTTCATATGGGTATAAAAGCCTTTGTTGGCAAAGAACAGGCTGGTTCGGTAAGCCAGATTCCTACCGACACCCATATACGGTCGGCCCGCTAAAGCCAGCGAAAAATAGTGTACAGCCGTAAACAACGTTTCGGAGCGAATGAGCAAGTTGAGAAAACCCGGCCGATGTTCGTAAGGTGAGAAACCGAGTGAAATCCCTTTTTGGTCGTTGACTAGCGGAGCTACCATGCCCCTCAGCCAGTTGTCGGATGCGGGGCGGCAGTCGGCATCGGTGAGCAACACAATCGGATACGCTGCCTTTTTCAGGGCAATAGTCAGGGCATATTTTTTAGGCGTAACGTGCTCATGCTCTTTATCAATGCGGATAAACCGGACGTTTGGGAGGTGTACAATGTCGTTTTCCAAAAATAGACTGGTGCCATCGGTTGACCGATCGTCCATGACTAAAACCTCAAAAAGGGGATAATTCTGAGCGCTTAGTAAGGGCAACAGTTCCGTTAGATTGTCCAGTTCGTTGCGGGCACAAACGACAATAGAGATCCCTGATTCGGAGGTGATACGAGATGTTGCCGGTACGTCTACACCGGTTTGCTCAGGTTGTCGGTAGAAAGCCGTTTGGGAATAAACAAAGAGGATGTAAATGAGCTGAATACTGACCACAAGTAGCCAGGTTATCAGTAATGCTATAATCACCAGGAGGAAAAGTTTACTCGCTACTGCGTTGGTTTTGAACGAAGTTGCAAAGATAAAGAAAAAGGGGAGAAGGGAGGAGAGGGAGGAAAGGGACAAAGGAAAAACAAAGAAAGCTTTCACTACCTATTCTCCCTTTTTCCCTCTCCTCCTTCCTCCCTCTCCTCCCTTTTCCTCCTTCCTCCGTATCTTTGCCCCATGACATTTTCGATTACTGCCCATGATCCACAGTCGAAGGCCCGAACGGGAACGCTGACAACTGATCATGGACCCATTCAAACCCCCATTTTTATGCCCGTCGGTACGGCAGGAACGGTCAAAGCCGTTCATCAGCGCGAGCTCGAAGCCGATATTAATGCGGACATTATTTTAGGTAACACCTATCACCTGTATCTGCGGCCTGGCCTTGAGGTGCTGAGCCAGGCGGGAGGGCTTCATGGTTTCAATGGCTGGAAACGACCTATTCTGACGGATTCCGGCGGGTACCAGGTCTATTCGCTGTCGAACACACGCAAGATTAAAGAAGAAGGGGTAACCTTTAAATCGCACATCGACGGGTCGAAACATACTTTTACGCCCGAAGTGGTCATGGATATTCAGCGCGTCATTGGGGCCGATATTATGATGGCCTTCGATGAGTGTACGCCCTATCCCTGTGAGTACGGGTACGCCCGTCAGTCGATGGAAATGACGCACCGATGGCTTGATCGATGCATTGGCCGCTTCGATGCTACAGAAGGGCACTACGGTTATCGACAAACGTTGTTTCCTATTGTCCAGGGAAGCACCTATAAGGACCTTCGCCGTCAGTCGGCGGAGACAATTGCGAGTAAAGAGCGTGAAGGCAACGCCATTGGTGGGCTGGCGGTAGGCGAGCCTGCCGAGGAAATGTATACTACAATTGAACTGGTGAATAGTATTCTGCCTGCCGATAAGCCACGTTACTTAATGGGGGTTGGAACGCCCGCTAATATTCTGGAAGCCATTGCCCTGGGTGTGGATATGTTCGACTGTGTCATGCCAACACGCAATGCCCGACATGGATTGTTATTTACAACGGAAGGGATTATCAACATCAAAAACGAAAAATGGAGCCGGGACTTTAGCCCCATCGACGCGGGACTGGGCGGTTATGCCAGCACATTTTACTCAAAAGCCTATCTTCGTCACCTGGTCAAATCGGAAGAATTACTGGGTGGGCAGATTGCCAGCCTCCATAATCTGACGTTTTATCTGTGGCTTGTCAGGCAGGCGCGCGCGCATATTGAAGCCGGGGATTTTGTTTCGTGGAAAAATGAAATGGTTGTTCGGCTTATGCAACGATTATAATGTGAACAGCTTGTTGAAAAAATTCAGATACTACTAGCCGTTAAATTACTGTTTTTAAACTTTCTGAAAACCAGTAGTTTAAATCTAATTTGACTAGTAATAGCCCTATTTTTTTGGATTGGAAAGACCTCATTTGTACTAGTAAAAGTCTCCTAAAATTAATTTTAGGAGACTTTTTTGTTTTTTGTCGTCATATCATCACTTGTCGTCACTAAATGAGTATTAGCTACAAAGTATTTATGTGTTGATATGGCAACGCCGACCGAATTTAGCCCGACTCTATCCGCCAATCGCTGGCTATTTTTGCCAACGGATAGGGTGTTACGGTCGATTTGGCAAGCTCGGTTTCGGCTCGTAATGGTAACCGCATCCTTTGGTTTATTAGGCATTGTGGTGGCGTTGTTACTACAACCGGAATTTCGCTCAGAGGCACGTATTATACCTGAAATGAACACGGGAGCGAGCGATTTATTTAAGCGGTTGTCATCTATGGCTGGTTTTGTGGATGTTGATTTCTCCGATACAGAAGGTATTGATGCCGTTCGCCCAGACTTATACCCGAGTGTACTACAGAGCACACCATTTATTCTTTATCTACTTGATCAGCCAATTGTTACGAATAAAGGACAAGCGAAAACGATTGGCCAGTTTCTGTTGGCTGTTAATGCGGGTTGGTCATGGAAACAGCTGGTTTCGATTGGTCAACCGGACGATGATAAACGGACTACTGTTCGTACGCCTAAAGGGGCGATTCGTTTATCGATGCAGCAGCAGGAACTGGCTGAGGAAATTGGTGAGCGGGTTGCTGCCAAACTCGATACGCGGTCGGGTGTCATTACGGTCACCGCTCAAATGCCAGATGCGCAGGTAGCGGCTACAGCAGCTCAATTGGCTTTAGATTATCTGACAACGTATGTAACAAACTACCGGACGGAAAAAGCCCGTCAGGATTTATCCTTTTATCATCGGCAACTGACTGAAGCGAATCAACGCTATCAGGAGGCACAGAGGGCTCTATTTCAGTATAACGACAATCATAAGTCCATTATCAGGCAGTCGGCTACCATAGACCGGCAGCGTATGGAAGCTGAACTGACGACTGCCCAAACCGTTTATACAGAACTGTCCCGCCAGTTTGAGCAGGCTAAACTGAAAGTTCAGGAACGAACCCCCATCTTTAAAGTAC
This sequence comes from Spirosoma sp. KCTC 42546, assembly GCF_006965485.1. Lineage (NCBI taxonomy): Bacteria > Pseudomonadati > Bacteroidota > Cytophagia > Cytophagales > Cytophagaceae > Spirosoma > Spirosoma sp. KCTC 42546. The sequence continues at coordinate 7,351,462 of NZ_CP041360.1, read as the reverse complement.
TCGAACCACCCAACGTACCTCTAAAACGATCATCACCGAAACGAATGCTCATTGTGCTGTTTTTTACGCTAACAGGATTGATTACTAGCGTTCTGACTATACTAGCCCGGCAAGCCGATGTTGCCGGACGATTGAAGGAAATTGTAGCAGAAGAAACGTAATTCCGTAAACGTTGCTTCAACAGAAGCAAACTAGTGATTGTCAAAATAATGCAATCTGTGGTGTATTGAAAAATGCCTGAGAACCCCTACATCAACAGCATCAAAATCTGGCTAACTCACAACCTTAACTAAACGCAACCGTTGGTAAACGCGCTTCGACATAAAGAAAAGACAATTGCTGTTGTTGGCCTGGGGTATATCGGTCTGCCTATTGCCCTTGCTTTTGCCCGGCAATTTCGGGTTGTTGGTTTTGATACCAATCCTGATCGTGTGGCCATGCTACAGCAGTCTGAAGATCCATCCCGGGAACTTTCGGCCGATGCGTTCATGGATACGGATATTGTTTTCACCGCTGATCCCAATGAGTTGAAACGGGCCCATTTTTTCGTTGTGGCGGTTCCTACGCCGGTGGACGATTATAAAGTGCCCGATCTAAAAGCACTGCAGCAGGCCTCAGCAGCCATTGGGACTGCCCTGAAACCGGGCGATTATGTCGTCTATGAATCCACTGTTTACCCGGGTTGTACCGAAGGAGACTGCCTGCCCATACTGGAAGCCTGCTCTGGACTGACACTAGGAAGTGGGTTTAAGCTTGGCTATTCGCCCGAACGGATTAACCCGGGCGACAAAGCCCGAACGCTGCCCGATATTCTTAAAGTTGTATCTGGTAGTGATGAGGAAGCTGCCCATACAATTGCTGAGCTATACGGGAGTATCATTCGGGCGGGTATCTATATCGCACCAAGTATTCAGGTTGCTGAAGCGGCTAAAGTGATTGAGAACGTTCAGCGAGATATTAATATCTCGCTGATGAATGAACTGGCTATCATCTTCGATAAGATGGGCATCGACACGCAGGAGGTTCTTAAGGCAGCCGCAACCAAGTGGAATTTTATGCCATTTACGCCCGGATTGGTAGGAGGCCATTGTATCGGGGTTGATCCCTATTACCTGCTTCATAAATCCCGACAGCTGGGCTACGAGCCGCAGGTCATTAACTCCGGCCGACGTGTGAACGATAGTATGCCTGCTTATATCGCTACGAAACTGGTGCAGATGCTGCTCCAGCGTTCTAAAAATCCAGGCGAAACCAGTGTTCTGGTTATGGGTATGACATTCAAGGAGAATATTTCCGATATCCGAAATTCAAAGGTAGCCGATTTGGTGCGGGAACTGATGGGGTATGCCATCAATGTACATTGTGTAGACCCCTATGCATCGCCAAATGAAGTAGCACGTGAATACGGGCTGAGCTTGCTGGACAAACCTGCGGGCCTATACGACGCAGTAATTGTTGCTGTTGGGCATGATGCTTACAAAGGACTGGATATACCCTATTTCACGTCTCTAATGAATCGTAAACCTATTCTACTGGATTTGAAAGGAATATACCGGCCTAGTAAAGATGACGAAATAGACTATTGGCAACTTTGAGCAGGTAAACGGGAAATAGTATGAAAGTCGTCGTTGTTGGTAGCCGGCTAATTGATTCGTTGGAGCGACACCTGTGCGATTCGTTCCGGGCGTTAGGCCATACTGCTTTACTCGTCGACGTAGCGGATGGATTACCTGTTTCATCCAAAATTAATTACTGGATATCTCGTTTCGTCGATCTTTACGATCGGGCCATAAGCCGAAGCATAGCGGACCAAATCACGAAACTTCGCCCTGATCTGGTCGTGGTTGTATACCGGTATCTGCATCCGATACTGGTCGAGCGATTGAAAAAGCAGCTACCTGGTGTACTCGTAGTACAAATGAATCCCGACCCTCTCTCGAATCTTGAAAAACAGCAGATCATAGCCACTGATTTTGACTACTACTTTTCCAAAGAACCCTATATCGCTCATACGCTACGGGACAAAGCCGGTTTGAATGCACATTATTTACCGGAAGGGTTTAATCAACGCATTTATCAAAAGCCACCTGTCGAAAAAGCTGTTGCTGAATGGCTCACGGATATTGATGTGTTAGTAGTTGGCAGTCTGTATGCGTATCGTGCCCGTATGATTGAGCAACTTATGCGGGCAGGCATCCGGGTAACTGTCTATGGCACTCAAGGTCCGTATGTACGTTCGGGCGTACGCACCGCAGTTCGACCTAACTATCTGATTGAATCCGAGAAGAATCGATTACTGTATGGAGCCAAAATCGTTTTCAATAATTTTCATTACGCCCAGGTAAGCTCGGTTAATCAGAACTATTTTGAAATTAACGGTATTGGGGCGTTTCAACTCTGTGATTATAAGGCAACAATAGATGAGTATACCAGCGTCGCAGCCGAGCAAATTACCTATCGGACTATTGATGAGGCCATTGATAAAATCCGGTATTATCTGGCTCACCCTGCCAAACGGCATGCAATTGCAGCGCAACAATACGCTCATTTTCAGCAATACCATACGTTCGATCAGCGCGTTACGCAACTCTTGCAAACGATAGGGTTGACTCCATTGCTGGATACGGAACAGCTTAAACTTGATGACTGGTGGGACGATTAATTGCGGGTTGTGTGGCTTTCCTATTTTCCTTTTGGTTGACATCTAGCTCATTTTATGAGGCCATAGCTGTATCGTTTTCGCTGTATACATTCCTAACGTTCATTGAGCAAATTGGACAGCGGATTGCGATTCCAGCGTGTATTTGTTTCATTGCGGCCCTCGAGATTTTAGCCGTACCAGCCTTCACCTACTGGGTATTGCCAGCGTCGATGCCTATTGAATCGACTGCCTACTTTGCGTATGCACTACCGGCCTATGTGGCATTCTATACAGGTCTGTCGGGCTTTTCGACCCAGACTAAAGCCTATACACATCAGCACTATCTTCAGTCCGCAGGCAAGTACCTGAACGATCGAAGAAGCGCTGGTATTGTCTTGTTTACCATTGGTTTATCGGGTTTTCTCGCGAAAACGTTTATTCCGGTTGTACCCGCTTTTATGGGTACGTTGCCCATGTACTGTCTGCTGATAAGCGCACTATATGCATACTGTTCGGGAAGCCCCTACCGTGTTCTTTTGATTGGGTTCACTCTACTGGCACTTCTGATAAATACAGTTCGGACAGGCATGTTTAGTGATCTGTTTTTCTGGCTTTTATTCTTATTGATGTTTGGCGCAGTTCATTCCACTAAACTGGGAACGATCCAGGTAAAAACCATCCTTATGGGTTGCGGCTTTGCCTTTCTGCTACTGATTCAGTCCATCAAAGCCGAGTACCGCTATAACACCTGGGGAAGTCAGCGTAACGAACGAATGGCCAACGTTAGTCTAATGGTTGAGTTACTAGTTGATCGCTTTACATATCCTGAAAAACTGCTGAATACGAGACATTTTTTCGCTTCGTTCGGCCGCTTCAATCAAGGTATTATGATTGGGAGTGCGATGGCTAAAGTGCCTTTACACGAATCGTATGCCAGGGGCGAGGTCCTGTTGGCCTTGATTTATCCGCTGATCCCCCGCCTGCTCTGGTCGGGCAAACCCCAAACGGGTGGCTACGAAAATATCCGACGTTTCACAACCCTGCCACAGTTTGAGAATACGAGCATTAATCTATCGCCAGTGGGTGAAGGGTACGTGAATTTTGGCTACGGGGGAATTCTTTTCGCGGGTTTGTATGGCTTGTTGTTACGGGCTTGTTTTCAGTATGTGTTTAATCTGGCCAATAGAATTCCGTCGATTATTCTCTGGTTGCCAATGCTGTATATCGGATGTCTGACTATGGAAACCGACCTGCTATCGACCTGGGGAAGTTTAGTTAATAGTGCCCTATTTATTGCGTTTTTGTTTTGGTCGCTGAAACGCACAGGCATTGAGCTGTAGCCTATGATTATTACCTATCTATTCCGAAGTCCCGGCACTGGCTACAGCATTGAAGAGCTATTTACGGCTATTCAATGTGAAATTGATCGACAACCGGCCATGCTGACAACCCGCATGCAACTGCCCTACATCAGTAGCGGCTGGCGGAGTGTCTGGCGGAATTTTCGTTTTCTGCGGGCCATTTCGGGTACTATTTTTCATGTTACAGGCGATGTTCATTATGCAGTACTGGCCTTGCCTGCAGCCCGCACAGTACTAACAATTCATGACTGTAGTGCGCTGGAGAATAATCGGAGTCGTCCACTTCGATACGCCTTTTTCTGGCTGATCTGGTACTATCTGCCTATTCGCCGAGCGGCCGTTGTCACAGTCGTTTCGGAAAAAACACAACAGGAATTGGCAGGGCATATAGGTCGGATGGCCCGGAAGGCAGTTGTTATCACCAATGGATACGACCCCGCCTTTATGTATCGGCCTACTACGGCTAACAAGGACTGCCCGGTAGTACTACAGCTAGGCACGGCACCGAACAAGAATCTGTTACGACTGATTGCCGCTATTGAAGGGCTTCGTTGTACGCTTATCCTTGTTGGCCGCTTGTCTGACGAACTTATTCGTGAGCTGAAAAAAAGCCAGATTGAGTATCGGAACTATGTCGACCTGAGCCGGGCGAAGGTGCTTCAATTGTATGAGGAGTGTGATATCGTCACTTTCGTGTCGACCTATGAAGGATTCGGTATGCCCATTCTTGAAGCCAATGCCGTTGGGCGCGTGGTTATTACGGCAGACAGGGAGCCCATGCGTACAGTTGCTTCCGATGCCGCCCATTTTGTTGATCCCGAAGACGTACTGGCTATTCGTCAGGGAATTCTACGATTGGTTGAGGACGACGCCTACTGTCAATTACTACGGGAAGCTGGCAGAAAGAACGCCCAACGTTACACGCTATCTGTAGCGGCTGCTCAATACGCGGCTATTTATCAGAAACTTGCCGAAATTGACGTTACGTCTGATAAGGTCTTATGAAGATTCTTCTATCGGCAGACTGTTTTTATCCCGCTCAGATGGGTGGGCCCAGTAACACGATTTACTGGCATGCCAAAGCGTTGAAACAGGCTGGATATGAGGTAACGGTCGTAGCTGATTCGCAGTACTTGCCAGCGTCCGTACCCCTCGGGCAATGGATAACATTGGATTGTGGGCAGGTGATGTATACCCGGAATCCATTTTTCTACCTGCCCCTCAACCATATACGACAGGGTTGGATGGCCATCCGAAAAGCGGATATCGTACATGTAAACAGCTTGTTTTACCCGGCCTCACTGGTTTGGGTACTTATGAGCCGATTGGTTGGAAAGCCTGTTGTCTGGTCGCCACACGGTGAGCTAAGCCCGGTAGCCCTACGGTTTCGTCCGCGCCTTAAGCGCGTATTCCTGACGATTAGTAAACGGCTTCGTTTAACCGTCCAGTTTCATGCTACCAGCGCCACGGAGGTAACCCATATTCAGCAGCATTTTGGAACAGATGCCCGAGTAAGTGAAATCCGGAGCATAATGGAACTACCTACCTTCCTGACCCCCAAACCGGTTGACCAATCGGCTCAACCTTATTTGCTGTTCATAGGCCGATTACACCCCATCAAGGCCATCGACCGCTTGATTTCCGCGTTGGGTTCATCGCGGCTATTTCGGGAAAGTCAGTATAGCTTAAAGATTGCCGGGCCTGAAACCGACAAAGCGTATACGCAAACACTTACGGAGTTAGTACAGACGTTGGGACTTTCAACGAAAGTGTCATTTATAGGTCAGGTACAGGGCCACCCGAAAGAATGCCTGTATGCCAATGCCTGGCTAACCATTCTGCCATCTCATTCGGAGAACTTTGGAAACGTGGTTATCGAATCACTGGCACAGGGTACGCCGGTTGTTGCGTCGATCCATACACCCTGGCAACTGCTCGAAAGAGAACGGACAGGTAGTTGGGTATCGAACGAACCTGATACGCTTCGGGAAGCCATTGAAACCTACCTGCGAATGCCACTTCATGAGTACACTGGCTATCGGGAGCGGGCAATCAGACTGGCTCAACAGCAGTTTTCGATAGCCACGACTACAGAAGAATGGAATCGATTGTATGGACAACTGATGCACGCACCTACTGCGGTTGATTTTCATAACACAATTGCCGCTGAGTTTAACCGTAAATATGAATCATCGAAGGCATTTCGGGAGCGGTTCCAGGTCTGGACAGGCTTATTTGACCGGTATGTAAACCCGCTATATCACGTTATTGACCTTGGTTGCGGGCCGGGCGTTTTTAGTGATTATCTGGCTCATAAAGGCTGTATCGTGACAGGAGTTGATGGCTCAGAAGCCATGATTGAACTCTGCCAGCAGAAAAAAACGCTGGCTAATGTGCAGTATATCTTACAGTCCCTACCGCTGACAAGCCTTGTAACCTATGCGCCACAGGATGTTGTTCTCCTGTCGAGCGTTCTCGAATATGTAGACGATATGAAAGAAATACTTGAACAAGCCTACAGCCTGCTGAAACCAAATGGACTCTTAATCGTCTCTATTCCAAATCGTACGAGTGTGTATAGGATAATAGAACGGCTGCTCTTCAGGCTACTGAAACGCCCGGGTTATTTTGCTTATATCCGCCATACCGCTACGAAAGCAGGCTTTAACCGACAACTAAACGAGCTGGGATTCGAGCCGCTCGAAACCGCCTATTTTTCAGGTCAGGATCCTATATCAAGGTTGATAAAACCAATAGCAGCGGAGCGATATGTTAATAATTTGCTTGTTGGGGTCTACCGGAAACGAACTGGTTAAACCAGACTCCACTGTAAAAACAATGGAATGAAAATTCTCAACATTGTCGGTGCCCGACCCAATTTTGTTAAGGTAGCTCCCTTACATCGGGCCTTTCGGAGGTATCCGCTAATTCAGTCGAAAATCATACACACGGGGCAGCATTATGATACCGTCATGAGCGACATTTTTTTTGACCAGCTCGACCTACCCCGGCCTGATTACTACCTGGGAATGTGTGCCGGCACAACTACCCGGCAGACAGCCGACATCCTGTGCAAATTCGAGAATGTGCTAACGATAGAGCAACCTGACTGGGTACTTGTGGTAGGCGATGTGACGAGTACGCTTGCCTGCGCGCTGGCAGCCGCACAAACTGGGATTCGGGTGGCTCATGTTGAAGCTGGATTGCGTTCGGGCGATAATCAGATGCCCGAAGAGCGCAACCGAATCCTGACGGACGCTTTGTCGGATCGTTTATTTGTGACTGAGCAGGCTGGGGTAGACAATCTAAAGCGCGAAGGGATAGATGCGGATAAAATTCACTTCGTTGGAAACGTGATGATTGACTCGTTGGTAGCGTATCGGACCAAAGCCAGCGAATTGAATACACTGGGCACGCTGGGGCTGTTACCTGAACAGTATATATTGATAACGATCCATCGCTCTGCTAACGTGGATAGTGAAGCCGGGTTGAAGAAGCTTCTACAACTGATTGATAATGTGGCAAGTCTTAAACTTGTACTGTTTGCAATACACCCACGGACCCTTACTAACCTGCGTAAATTTGGCCTGATTTCCCAACTTGAGGCTATTCCGAATGTTCGAGTACTGGAGCCTCAGGGTTATCTGGAATTTATAAACCTGATGGAGAACGCGGCTGTGGTTATTACCGATTCGGGTGGTATTCAGGAAGAAACGACCTATTTACAGGTTCCCTGTCTGACCTTCCGTCAATCCACTGAGCGACCCGTAACCGTTGAGCTGGGTACCAATCAACTCATCTCCGATTTAAATCCAGAAACAGTAACCCAACAAGTCCGCGAAATTCTGGCGGGACGCGTGAAAATCGGTTGGATACCCCCCTTGTGGGATGGGAAGGCGGCCGAGCGAATCGCCCAAATCTTTCTAAACACAGAGTAAATAGAGGAGTAACCGAGACCACAAAGAAAAACTCGCTGTACTCTGTAATTCCTCTGTTTACTCCGCTTCGGTGGTCCGATGTGTTTTACAACCCTATGAAGCAACTTATCCAAAATCTCAAAACCGGCGAAACACTTCTGGAAACAGTACCAACTCCACAGGTACGTCAAGGTCAGGTATTGATTCAAACCCGACGGTCGCTGGTGTCGTTGGGTACGGAACGGATGCTGGTTGGGTTTGGGAAAGCCAGCCTTCTTGCCAAAGTTCGCCAGCAACCCGACCGGGTGAAACAGGTACTGGAAAAAATACAGTCGGACGGTTTGCAACCGACGCTGGAAGCCGTAGCCCGAAAACTTGACCAACCCATACCGTTAGGTTATTGCAACGCAGGCATCGTGATAGCCCTGGGCGAGGGCGTTACCGATCTGCGCATTGGCGACCGGGTTGTCTCAAACGGTCCCCATGCCGAGGTGGTTTGTGTTCCACGAAATCTGGTTGCCCCCGTTCCTGACAGCGCCAGCGACGATGAAGCCGTTTTTACGGTCGTCGGGGCTATTGGCTTGCAGGGAATTCGTTTGCTGAATCCGACGCTAAATGAGACAATCGTGGTCATCGGACTGGGGTTAATTGGTCTGTTGACGGCCCAATTACTGCGGCTGAATGGTTGCCGTGTCATTGGGGTAGATATCGACGAGACCAAATGCCAGCTAGCCGAACAACAGGGTAGTATAGCGTTGAATTCGAGTGCTGGGATTGATCCTGTAAAAGCGGTCCTGGCGTTCACGAATGGACTAGGGGCTGATGGTGTCCTGATTACAGCGTCGTCCCGAACAGATGTGCTGATGTCACAAGCGGCCCGTATGAGTCGCCAGCGGGGACGAATTGTGCTGATCGGCGATGTGGGGCTGAACCTGAACCGGGCGGAGTTTTACGAAAAAGAGCTGACATTCCAGGTGTCTTGCTCGTATGGCCCTGGCCGATATGACACCGTCTATGAACAACAGGGCCACGACTACCCGTTGGCCTATGTTCGCTGGACTGAAAACCGAAATTTTCAAACCATTCTACACTTTCTGGAAACGAAACAGCTACTGGTAGATCCGCTAATTACGGATAGGGTTCCGTTGCTTGACTACGCTCGAATCTATAGCGACCTAAAATCGACACATCGCATTGCCTCCTTGCTTACGTATTCAGAGGAGGTTAACCTCAAGCCGCTGATACAAGTAAAATCATCACGATACGAACGGAGTGGGTGTGTAATCGGTGTCATTGGCGCGGGTAATTTCACCAGTTCAGTCCTGCTTCCAGCCTTGAAATCAGCAGGGGGCAACCTCAAAACCATTGCCAGTACGGGTGGACTCTCGGCCACGTTACTTGCGAAAAAATACGACATCGCCCAAAGCACAACCGACTACCGACAAATTCTGACTGATTCCGACATCGACCTCTGTGTTATCACCACACGACATGATAGTCACGCTCGCTTAACGGTTGAAGCCCTACGAGCCGGTAAGCATGTATTTGTGGAAAAACCGTTGGCCATTTATGACCATGAACTCCCTCAGATTATGGCTGCGCAACAGGCATCAGACCGGATGATAATGGTCGGGTTTAATCGGCGCTTTTCGCCGTTTACCCAGAAAATGAAGGCACTATTGGGCCAGCCTGACATGCCGATGAATGTAGTCATAACTGTAAATGCGGGAAGTGTTCCTCCGAATTCATGGGTACACGACCGAGCCGTTGGCGGTGGACGGTTTCTGGGCGAAGCAGGCCATTTTGTTGACCTGATTACCTTTCTGACCGGTAGTCTTGTGCATCGTGTGTGTATGAACGCAATGGGTCAGTTCCCAACAGAAACGAGTGATTCGGCGTCACTGCTACTCCGGTACGAAAACGGCTCTACAGGTGTCATCAACTACTTCAGTAATGGTAGCAAAACGTATTCCAAAGAACGAATAGAGGTTTATTCCCAGGAACGGACAATGGTGTTGGATAACTTTCGCCGACTCACTATCTACGGCTTTTCTCGGTTTTCGGGCATGTCTGGTCGACAAAATAAAGGCCATGCTCAACAGATGACACAATTGATTGACCAACTACGAACGGGCGGAAGCGCGCTAATTCCATTCACCGAAATCATGAACACAACGCAAACCACCTTAGCGGCCCTGCAAAGCCTACGCGAAAACCGCTGGGTCGATGTAGCTGGTATTGGCATGGGCCAGCTCGATTCACTACCATGAGAAATCTCGGATTGATCTGGCGCACTGTGCGGCAGTTGACCTTGCGCCAGATCGTGTATCAGGTTATTTTCCGACTGCGCGGTCGAGCCAGATTACACATTCCGGCTACAACACCACAAGCCTACTTTCTGACTACTCCTGAACCTGACAAACCACAATCGTATCAAAGTGGGGTAGTTACGTTTTTGAATCTATCTCGCCAACTTACGGCTGAACTTGACTGGAACTACGCCGGTTTTGGTAAGCTTTGGACCTATAATCTCAACTACTTCGATTACCTGAATCAGCCGGATATGACCGTTAGAACGGGTCTGGAACTGATTTGTGATTTTATGGCCAAGACTGATTCGTTGCGGGATGGTCTGGAGCCTTATCCAACATCATTGCGGATCATGAATTGGGTACAGTTTCTGAGTCGCCACCAGATTCAGAATGAGCCTATTAACCAGCATCTGTTTGCTCAGATTAGGTTGCTAAGCCATCGCCTGGACTATCATCTAGGAGGAAATCATCTGCTCGAAAATGGCTTTTCACTGCTTATGGGCGCGCTGTTTTTTCGTCAGGCACGCTGGTTTCATAAAGCCAGCCGACTTATTCGGCAGGAACTAACAAACCAAATTCTGGCGGATGGTGGACATGACGAACGTAGCCCGATGTACCATCAGATATTCCTGGACCGCCTGCTGGATCTACGGCTGGCCTTACAGACTCAGAGCTGGCATAACGATCCGGACTTACTCGACTGTTTAACCGAAAAGGCAACCCAAATGCTCGATTGGATCAATGGCATCACCTTTAAAAATGGCGATGTGCCCATGGTAAACGATGCTGCCTGGGGAATTGCGCCTACCAGTTTCCAACTCAGGAAGAAGGCCGAACGAACAGGCATCCAACAGTCATATCATCCTTCACTATTGACGAGTAGTGGCTACCGGATGTACCGCCAGAAACGATACGAGCTTTTTGCCGATGTTGGGCCAGTTGGCCCTGATCATCAACCCGGTCATGCTCACGCCGATACGTTTTCGTTTGTGCTCTATGTGGATAACCAACCTGCCCTTGTGGATAACTCCATATCGACCTATCAGCCTGGCAGTCGGCGGGCGTGGGAGCGGAGCACAGCTGCCCACAATACCGTAACTGTTAACGAAAGCAATTCATCCGAAGTATGGGCCAGTTTCCGCGTCGGTCGCCGGGCAGGGGTAACCCTACTAACCGATACCGGAACGGTGCTGACGGCTCGCCATGACGGCTACCGAAAACAAGGGGTCATTCACGAACGGAGTTGGGTAGTTGAGCCAAATTGCGTTGTTATAACGGATCGATTGCTAAATGCAAAAACCGAAGCTGAAGCTCAGCAACCAGGGATTGCCCGGTTTTATGTCCATCCAGATGTTTCCATCCAACTTGTAGATGATTTCATTCTGGCTGGCTCGTTAAAAATAGTGGTACGTTCAGAGACTAATCCAACGTTTTGCGTCATAAGCTACGCTATGGCCGAAGGATTCAATCAGCTTCGGTCAGGGCACTGCCTGGAAGTAGCATTCATAGCCAGGCTGGAAACCACACTACTTCTCTCAGGATGAACATTCTTTATCTTACTTTTTATTTCGACCCCGACATTGGCCCTGGCGCCTTTCGAAATACAACCCTGGTCAATGCATTGGCCTGCCAATTGACATCCAGCGATTCAATTCATGTCCTGACAACGCAACCCAATCGTTATGATTCCTACAAACCAGTAGCTTCTGAAGAGGAAGAATGGTGTAGCGGAGGCTGTCCGATTACCGTTCAGCGTATCGCGATTCCGAAGCACAAAAGTGGCTTTATTGATCAGATTTGCTCGTTTTTTGTCTATTACGTACGTGCTTGTCAACTTGCCAGAGCGTATGAGTATGACTTAGTTTTTGCGTCTTCCTCCCGATTATTTACCGCTTTTCTGGGTGCTCGTCTGGCGCGTAAACGGGCAGTTCCACTGTTTTTAGATATTCGTGATTTATTCCGGGAAGCGATTCTGGATGTTATCAAAAATCCACTGGTTCGTATGATCCTGAGTCCATTGCTGCGTGCTGTTGAACGGTATACGTTTGGCTACGCTCGTCACATCAATCTGGTATCGGAAGGGTTTCGGTCTTATTTTGATCCGTTTCGGCAGGCGACGTACAGTTATTTTACCAATGGTATTGACACTGCCTTTCTGGGGATTCCGGCCAGCCAATCAACGCCTGACAAACCGTATAGAACCATCCTCTACGCGGGTAATATTGGCGAAGGACAGGGGTTACATGACATTATTCCAGAAGCGGCCCGACAGTTGGGTTCGGGGTATCGCTTCCTGATTATTGGCGATGGAGGAGCGCGAATAAAACTGGAAGTTGCTCTTAAGGCGAATGATAGTACGAATGTTAAACTTCGTCAGCCTGTCAATCGACGGGAATTACTGGCTGAGTATCAAGATGCTGATTACATGTTTGTGCACCTGAATAACATTGATGCTTGCAGGCGAGTGCTACCGTCTAAACTGTTTGAGTATGGGGCAACGGATAAACCGATCATTGCTGGAGTAACTGGTTATGCTGCGTCGTTTGTTCGTGATTACCTGCCGAACTCCATTTTGTTTAATCCGGGCGATGTAACAAGCTTAATCCGGCAATTGCGCGAAACACCGTATCAAACACAATCCAGAGCCGCCTTTAGACAACGATTTAGACGCCAAACCATTAATGCCGAAATGGCCAGTCAAATTCGGGGGGTACTGGAGAGCGTAAAATTCGTTCAAGAGCCAGTTACGAACGTGACACGGAATAGTTATTAACCACAGAGTCACAGAGAACACAGAGCCTTATAAGGCTCTGTGTTCTCTGTGACTCTGTGGTTAATAACGTTAATCAATCCTACAAAAAAGGATCGGTTTCTCAAAACCGATCCCATTGAGCTCAATTGAAATCTTAAAAATCATTCAATCTGTTAAATCCCGGTCGGTTTTACGCTTTTGCCAATGGCAATCAGGTCTTCGGGTGTTTGCAGTCCTAATACCTTTTTCAGCACTTTGCCATTGCCATCAATGAACAACAGTGTTGGGTAGGCTTCGAGCGGATAAACCTGCGATAGAGCAGGGCCTTCACCTTTCTCCATGTCCATTTTCACGTTGATGAATTTGCTATTGTAGAAATCACCAACGGCTTTTTTCGTAAACACTTCTTTCTGAAGTTTTTTACAGGGACCACACCAGCTTGCATAGGCATCCAGGAAGATGATCTTTTTTTCAGCTTTTGCCTTCTTCAAGATTTCTCTCCAGGATGTTTCCGTAAATTGAATGCCTTCCGCATCGCTTTTTGGAGCGAGCTTCTTGTTGGCAACAGAATTTGGCCGGGATGGGTTAAGGGCTGCATGAGTTGATTGAGCATTGAAGCCAACAAAGAGGATGGCAAGTAACCAAAATACTTTTTTCATAGTCGAACCGGCAAACCGGTGGTCTTTAATGGTTTTCTGAGTGTATAACGCGCCAGCAAGTGATTTTCGTTTCTTCTGCAAACACTTGTTTATGAAGCAAATTAGTGGGCAGCATGACAAATTGCAAATGACGTGCCATTCTCCTTAATCTTTCCGAACTTTGCAGCTGTTTTTAGTATTGTCATTGGGGTTATTACTAGTCATTCGCAGTCCTTTATCGTTCCTGCCAATTAATGACTATCCAATGACTATCAATGACCACAAATGACTCATTACGTGTATGCCTGTTAAACAAGCTGAATTCTTTGTCAGTAACTCCGACCCGGCTCTATGCCCCAAGCCCGACCGGCCTGAGTACGCCTTTATTGGCCGCTCAAATGTTGGCAAATCGTCGCTGATCAATATGCTAACGGGCCGTTCATCATTGGCTAAAATTTCGGGGAAACCCGGTAAAACGCAGTTAATCAATCATTTTCTTATTGACAACGAGTGGTATCTGGTCGATTTGCCCGGCTATGGCTATGCGCAGGTGAGTAAAACCGACCGCGAAAAATTTGCCGCCCTGATCGATGGCTATCTGACGTCCCGGCCTAATTTGCTGTGTATTTTTGTTTTGGTCGATTCCCGGATTGAACCCCAGAAACTTGATCTCGATTTTATGAGCAATTTGGGCGAACGAGGATTACCATTCGTGATTGCATTCACGAAAACGGAAAAGCTCGGTGCCAACAAATTGCAGGCGACGATCGATACGTACCGGACGCGGCTGCTCGAAGAATGGGAAGAAGCACCCGAATTTTTTGTCACCTCAGCCATGACGGCAGCGGGCCGAGAGGAGATCCTTTCGTTTATACGACCGCTAAATGAAGACTATTTAAAAGCGAAAAAGAATGAAAAAGTGAAGGGTCGATGGTTTGGGAAGTAGATCGGTCATACGTTCATCCTTTCGCGATTTCACGGTTAAATGGGCAATACGCCCACCAAAATACACGTTACCAATTTACAAAGTCTCTCTATGGAAGCATTAAAACAGATTGCCAATGTGGCTGGATACAGCGGCCTTTACCGAATTGTGAAACCGGGTCGGGCGGGCGTTATTGTCGAATCGTTAGACGACAAAAAAGCCAAAACGATGATGGGGCCAACGGCTCGTGTATCGGTACTGAACGATATTTCCATCTACGTCGATGATGACAGTGAAGAGCAGTCCACTTCGCTCAGCGCTGTATTACTGGCAATTAATGAAAAATACGGCGATACACTGCCCATTGATTCGAAAGGATCAACGGATCAGTTAGCTGATTTTATGGCATCAGTAGTACCAACGTACGATCGTGATCGGGTGCGGACTACCGACATTAAAAAACTAATTAGCTGGTATGGTATCCTGCGCCAGTATGCCCCGGAAGTATTTGAGGTAACGGCTGAGGAAACAAAGGAAGAAACGCCAGAGGTGGCCGCAACACCAGAAGTTACTGAAGTAGCCGAAGCGCCCGTTTCTGAAGCTCCTAAGAAGCAAAAAGCAGAAAAAGCGTAAACAATTGCTTGCTGTGCAGGCTTTAGTAGTTAATAGCATATTACAGTTCTTCATTTTCAGTGAGAACAGAAAAGCCGCGATGACCATTGGTTTCGCGGCTTTTTAGTGTGCTCTCTCAGATCGGTACTACATCGACTGCTACCTGAAAAGCATGTTTGCCCGTACTGAAAATGATTCCTTTTAGGGGCGATACATCCCCGAAATCGCGTCCCCAGGCGGTGGTAATATGGCGCTCCTGCGGAATTAAATCGTTGGTTGGGTCGAAATCACACCAGCCAATGTCAGGAACATAAACCGATACCCAAGCATGCGTAGCGTCGGAGCCCTGTAGTTTAGTTGTACCTGGTAAAGGTTGTGTTTCGAGGTAGCCACTGATATAGCGAGCCGCAAACCCCATACTCCGCAAACAGGCAATAGCCAGGTGTGAAAAATCCTGACAAACTCCTTTTTTCTCGCGTAATACCGTTTTGAGTGGTGTATGAATGGTGGTGGAACCCGATACGTAGGTAAACTCTGAATAAATTTTACGGCACAACAAGCGGGTACTTTGATAAAAAGACTGATTATCACTGAAACAGTCGGCCCCGAAACGGCTTATTTCATCATCCCACTGAACAAATGGGCTCGGAAGCATGTAATCCAGGAGCATACCTTTTAGGGCATTATCTGTCCTGATTTTTTCTTTAGCTTCTTTTGAGGTGATAAAAAAGTCGGTAATGGTTGATGAGCGAGTTTCAACAACGCTTTTTGCTAGTATAGTAAGTTTATTGTGTGGTTTGTAAATTGAAAAATAGTGAAGGGTATTGCCAAAATAATCCGTACGCAAATAAATGTCATCGGGTGTAGGTGAAATAAGCAGTGAAAAGTCACGACAAATTTGCCGTGCTGAATTTTGGGGCATTATACAGGCTAAACCATGATAGTTATTCACGTTTTCACTGTAATTGTACTGGGTTTTATGAATTAGCCTATAATTCATTTTCAATGTCAATAATTGTTTCTGTAATCGAATGCTGAGGAGCTGTATGATTGAAGTACTGACTTGTGGTGTAATCTGATACCGATAAAATTAACTCGTATACATTGGATAAAATACCATCTAACTTTTTATACGCCTGAGATTTTGTCTCTACCACCGAAATCTCAGATACATCAATAAGTTTTATTTGGGTAGATGCTTCTAGAATAGCTTTTCTGGATTTACTCAATCGTACAGACGATTGAGGTAACAGGCTTAGATTATGGTCGAGTGAGTCTAATAAATAGGCCAGCGAAGCTGGTATTTGCTTGTCTAACAGGATCATATCCAGCACATATTCCATTTCGAAGTTTGTTTTATACGTTGCCCGATAATGCGATAGTGCAAAATGGTTCATTAACACGACTTCCATCAATTCATTTTCTATAAACGGCTCGGTCTTAATGCTGAAAATGGACTTAATGATGATAATTTTCGATAAAATTCGCTCTACTAATTTACCCGCTTCAAATAAATAATAACCGTTATTGCGAGGAATAGCTTCGCTGACTATGCCATAGAATTTAAATAGATTATTTTGTAAACTAGTCAATATATTGTGAATGTCATTTGGGTTTTGGTCGGATCGAATTTGCTGGAGTTTTTCATTAATATTCTCAATGACATCAATCGTTCGCCAGGTTACATTATTCCAGCGTTCCCGAACGGCGATCATGGCTCGCAAAAAGGATTGAATGGATGACGTAATTGTTCCGGTTTTTGCTGCATTACCAATACTATCCGCCATGATTGGATAGGGATTTTTAAAGTCTTCTTTATGTTCGTCCGAAAAGCCAGGCTCAATTTTTATTAAATTCGATACGGTTTTCAGGAGGATGTCTATGTGCTGTGTTTTATTCTGGCTACCAAAGTTTCGCTGAAAATTTAAGGCGTTCATCGTAATCATTAAAAAAGTAGTTGCTGTCATGCTTCGCTCACTGTAGCGAGCTGCCCAATACATATTTTCGGCACTACGGCTTGGTAACGACGTCTGCGATTGCTGATACGAAATGCCCGGCAGCTTAATGCGTTCCCGTATTACTTCGGCTTCGTCGGATACAATCCATGTATCTTTCGAAATACTGCCGTACTGGTTAGAAAACGTGAACTTATCTTTCTGGGCCGAACTCCGTGTTAATCCGCCATCCATGACCTGATAGCCATTGGGCGTAGCCGTTAAAAAGGCGCGAATGGCCGCGTACCGAGGTTCAATACGATTGTCGACGAAGGCGGGTGTGGTTGAAAAACTGACCTCTTCCTGCGCTACATAGTCTGTTGGATTTTGCAGTATTTGTGCCCGTAACTGTTGTAGTTGGTCCTTCGATAGCTGTTTTCCATACACCGAACGGAAAACCTGTTTCCTATTTGCCTTTTTAATGATCAGCCGATCCAGATTATCCAGCGTATTCTGTAGTTCTCTGGGTTGCCCGCACCACCAGGTGGCTACAGAAGGCAGGATTAATTCTTCACGTAAAAAATAGCGACACAAGGAAGGTAAGAACGCATTGAACGCCGTGTTTTCAACAGCGCTGCTACCAGGTGGGTTAATTACCATGACGTTCCCGTTTCGAATCACCTGCAATAAGCCCGGAACGCCTAATTTTGAATCCAGCCGCAATTCAAGCGGATCACACCATTCGTCATCCACCCGCCGGATAATAATATCGACCCGCTGCAACCCGTCGATGGCTTTAATCCAGACAAAGCCGTTCTTCACAATTAAATCGTCGCCCTGAACCAATGTATAGCCCAGATAGGAGGCTAAATAGGCCTGCTCAAAGTAGGTTTCGTTATTAGGGCCAGGGGTTAAGTAAACAACGTTTAAAAAATCGGACTTCTCTCTGAATACTTTAAAGATAGATTGCTGAGCCTGGGTGAAAAAAGGAGATAACCGGCTCACATACATGTCCTTGGCAAGCTCCGGCATTATTTTGGTGAGTATCACCCGATTCTCCAGGGCATAGCCTGACCCTGACGGAGCCTGTGTCCGGTTATCGACAACCCACATTCTGCCATCTGGTCCTCGGGCCATATCGGCGGCATACATCACCAATTGGTTCTGGGTTGGCAATTTTATATCCTGACACGGACGGAAAAAGCCTGTATTGTTATACACTAACTCGGCAGGCAGAATCCCCTGTTTAATGAGTGTACGTTCTCCGTAGATATCCCGGAGCAATAGATCGAGCAATGTAGCACGCTGTTGTAATCCTTTTGAGATAGCCTGCCATTCGTTTTGCTCGATTAAAAAAGGAATCAGATCTAATTTCCAGGGGGTATTCAAACCGCCCGTGGCCTGGTAAATGTTATACGTGACCCCGTTCTCGCGAATTTTATTCTTTATTTCCTGGGCGCGATTTTGGAGTTCTCCATTCCCGATTTTTTCTAATGAAGAAAATAGTTTTTTCCAATGGGGTTTTAGCTCACCATTAGACGCTACAACTTCATCATACGAATTCAGTTTACTCCTGTATAAATCAAGTAGGCTGCTAGCAGATTCTGAAACCATAATCTTAGTAAAAACAACGGGTACATTTATTTGGAACGCCAGAACTAATGTAAATCAAGCATGTGTGTATACTCCTGATCCACTAACTCTACGGGCGTATCCATCCGTAGGTCTTTCTTGCGTTACAGATCGGTAAATACTTGGGGTGGACTTCACCGTAACCAGAATCTCCTCCTTTGGCGATGAGGTATGTCCAAAATCACAAAACGACTAATTCTGCTTAACTTAGCTTCGGTGCTATTGATCGGGTAGGTATCAAAATTACGCTCGCTGGAGTACGATCTAAAATACGTACATCCGCCCAGAAGATTATAGGTCGTTTTACGAGAGAATGCAACTTTAATAGGCATGGAGATACGAATTGTAGCAGTACGTGAGATGAGTTGCTGTTAGTACAGGTAAAATTATTGTCTTATTAGGCTTTGCCAACTTTTTTACTTGTTTTTATTGAATGAGGTAAAACATTCTTTGGGATAGTGCAATTTTTGCCAATTAGGCTATTGGTAAAGATCACTTAAAAATAGAGAGTTACTCGTTTCTGTAAGTAGAACAAAAGAACTATGAGACTCTTATAACTCGGTTAAAAACCATAGCAAACAGGGAGAGTATTGATACGAATAAAATAGGCAAAATCCGCTATATACGCGCCCGCCACTTGCTATGTGCTTATAGTAAAAAGCTGAAAATTGAGCGAATAAACAGATCGACCTACCTAACAACTTGATTGATGCGTAGTTATTGAAAAGGGCAGTGAGCCTATGCTTATGTTATAAGAACTTTTTGTACTAATGAGAATGTATCCATGCCAGTGTGGAAACACCTTACACTTCGAAAACACCTCCTGTGTTGTTTGTTATAGAGAAGTTGGTTGGTGCCAGGCATGCGAAGGAATTCGTTCGCTTGATGCTGTAGATGATTACACATATTGTTGTAATTATTGTCAGTCTCACGTAACAAAATGCTCTAATTACCGTGATTATCAGGTTTGTAATCGTTTTGTGGAAGTAAAAACGATCTGGCAGGAAGCGAGCGCCTACTGTAAATGCTGTAGCTTGAATCGGATTGTTCCCGATATGACGGTGCCTGGTAATCAGGGAAAGTGGGCTAGTCTCGAAGCGGCTAAACGCCGACTGATTTATACACTGGATTTGCTGGGTCTTCCGTACGGTTCAGTATATGATGGTTTTCCTTTGCAGTTAACGTTCGATTTTAAGGGTAATGTGGTCCAGTTAACTCAGGCAGGAACGGATGCAGTTGTTGCAGAAAAGGTAATTACAGGCCATTCCGGGGGTGCAATAACAATCAATATCGAAGAAGCCGATCCTGTAGAGCGGGAAAAGCTGCGGGTGGATTTTGGAGAATCGCGCCGTACCTTAATCGGGCATTTTCATCATGAAATTGGCCATTATTACTGGCAATTGCTGGTCCAGAATACCTGTGAGGATGACTGTAAAGCCGTATTTGGCGATCATTCCGGTATCAACTACTCGGATGCCATGTATCGCTATTATCAATATGGTGCCCAACGTAACTGGCAACAACACTACATCAGTGCGTATGCCAGTATGCATCCCTGGGAGGATTTTGCGGAAACATTCCGTGCCTATCTCGAAATGATCACGATTCTGGATACGGCCGAAAGCGTCCACCTGCTGCTGGAGGCCGAAGAGGCTGTTGATTTCCAGGGTACTCTATTTGAGAACCTGCTTATTAAGTATGAAGAGCTAGGAATTAAACTCAATGAAATGAATCGCACGCTGGGCTTGCTGGATGCAGTTCCTGAAGTATTTACGCAGGCTGTCGTTCAGAAGATGCGATTTATTCATAAACTGGTTAAGCAGGGACGACTGCTGAAGAATAGCTCGCGGAGACAGGCTGTTTTTGCTTAATAAGAATTTTAGAAGGGGCGTTCGATACGCCATATCTCCAAGATATGGCGTATCGAACGCCCTTTCTAAAATTCTCGTAGTTAGCTTAGTTAATCTACCGTGCTCAACTTCACGGTATTAGTCCGGCGAGACTGGGTTAACGGCATACTCAACGTATTTACGAAGATATCGCCCGATACCAGTTTTCCTTGCCCGATGAGAGTTTGTTTGATACCCTCAACTGTCTGATCAACGGTCAGGCTCAGATCGGGTTCGTACGGAAGCACTTGAACACCCCAGTACAAGCCTAAGGTGTTACGAAGCTGTGCATCTTTCGAGAAAACGTATAAATCAGCTTTTGGGCGGTGGTGCGAAAGCCGTACGGCTGTATAACCGGAGTTGGTTATTCCAATAATGGCTTTCGCCTGTGTATCGCGGGCTAATCGGCAAGCGCTCATCACGACGTTATCGTTCAGCACATTCTCCGTTGGGTGCTCGTTGACATACGCATGGTACCGGTAATAAATTTTGTCGGTAGTGGCTTCAACCTGTTTAATGGTATTAGCCATTGCTTCAACGGCCAGGATCGGGTATTTGCCCGAGGCCGTTTCGGCGCTGAGCATTACGGCATCGGCACCATCCATTACGGAGTTTGCAATATCATTGATCTCGGCTCGGGTTGGGCGTGGTGCATCAATCATGCTTTCGAGCATTTGCGTCGCCACAATAACGGGCTTACCCGCTTTGTTACACTTTTCAACCAGCATTTTCTGAATCATCGGTACCTCTTCGGCAGGTAATTCAACGCCGAGGTCACCCCGAGCCACCATCAGGCCGTCTGTAGCGGCAATGATTTCGTCGATATTCTGAATCGCTTCGGGCTTTTCGATCTTCGCAATTACGCGACTCTTTTTCCCTTTTGATTTGATGTACTCTTTAATTTCGATGATTTCAGAAGCTTCCCGTACGAACGAGAGCGCAATCCATTCGGCATCGTGTTCAAGACCAAATTCGAGGTCAGCCCAGTCTTTTTCCGTCACAGCCGGCATCGATACCTTTGTGTTCGGCAGATTTACGCCTTTTTTCGACTTCATCGAACCGCCATACACAACTTCTGTAACAACATCGGTACCTTCTGTTCGGAGAACCTTAACTTCCAGTTTTCCATCATCCATCAGGATGCGTTCGCCTGGGTGTACATCCCGGTACATGTCTTTGTAGGGTGTGCTCACTCGCTGGGAGGTGCCAATAATATCGTCGTTGGTGAAGACAAGCTCCTGACCCGGTACAATCATGACGCCGTCTTTATGTTCGACGTTGCCGATACGGATTTTGGGGCCTTGTAAATCCTGCAATACGCAGAGATTAAGGTTGTATTCTACATTCAGTTCGCGGATGCGGGTAAGGCGCATCAGGTGATCTTCGTGCGTGCCGTGCGAGAAATTCAGCCGGAACACATTAACCCCAGCTTTGGCTAATGCCAACAATTGTTCTTTCGTATCGGAAGCCGGGCCTACGGTGGCTACAATCTTGGTTTTCTTTGACATGGGACGGGAAAAATTGGGCAAAATCGGCCAGTAGCCGGTGCAAAAATAACCGGATGGGCTTATAAACAGTCGTATTAATGGAAATTTTACCGGAAACCTTACACGATTGTCCTTACCAGATGGTAGTAACAAGGTCGGTGTAGAGGGGGAAATTGTGGTCGGAGGAGACAATTGTCAGATCATCGGCAAGGGCTGTGGCCAGAATAATCCGGTCAAAAGGATCGCGATGATTTTCATAGAAAGGGAGTTGCGTATAGGCTTCAATATGATTGGCCGATAAGGGTAACCATATAAAATCGGATAGTAAGGCTTCCTGTATAATGTCATGAATCGGCCATTTTATACCAGGATCTCTCCCCAAGGCAGTTTTTATCGCGATCTCATAAAAGTTAATGGGACTTACATAAACTGTATCTGCTTCCTGAATAAACGTTCGCGCTGTCTTTGTGAGTTTATCAGAATCATTAAGGGACCAAATTAATGCCTGCGTATCCAGTAAAATCTTCATTACATATAATCTTTCAGGTCATCAAGTGGGTCGTTAAATTCCTTTGATGACCAATATGGGTGAGTGAAGGTACCTTTTAAACGTCCAAACTGGCGTTTGGGCTTTTCCTGGTTTTCGACGGCATCTTCCACAACCGTCACAATCACCTTGGCATTATTACTTTTTACGGGCAGTTCTTCATCCAGAATAATCTGCCCGTTTGTATAGGTTCCAGTTACCGTTGCCAGCATAGTTGTAGGCGTTTTTTAGCAATAACGTAAAATACTTACAAACAATCCACATCGGCCACTACGCTTACCTGCCGTAATCCCTTGTCGGTCAGGATGTCGTTGATGCGATCCTGAATGTAGGATTTTACGGCCTTTACATTCACTTTGTCGCGTTCGAGTTTGATGAGAATATCGAACAGAAACTGATTCCGAATCCGCTCAACTAAAGGCTCCTCGGGTCCTAAAATCCGGCTGCTGCCCAGAGCATCGGTCAACTCGGCGGCAAGACGTTCGGCGGCCCGGTGACTGGTGATTTTGTCGGTATGCCGAACGGTCAGTTTTATCAGCCGACAGAAAGGCGGGTAGTTGAAATCACGTCGCTCCTGAATCTCTTCTTCGTATAATCCTTTGTAGTCGTTCTGAATTACTTTTTGCAGAATTGGCTGTTCGGGATTACTCGTTTGGATGAGCACGGTACCCTGCTTTCCAGCCCGCCGACCTGCCCGGCCACTTACCTGCGTAATCATCTGGAAAGCCCGTTCCGTAGCCCGAAAATCGGGAAAGTGAATGAGTCGATCCGCATCGAAAATACCAACCAGACTAACATTGTCGAAGTCCAGGCCTTTCGTAATCATCTGGGTACCAACCAGAATGTCGACCTGACCCGTTTCAAATTCCTGGATGATTTGCTGATAGGCATTTTTAGCGCGGGTGGTGTCTAAATCCATCCGCAATACCTTTGATTCCGGGAAGAAAATCTGCAACTGGTCTTCCAGTTTTTCGGTACCAAATCCAATGGTACGTACTTTCGTAGAACCACAGGTGGGGCAGGTACGGGGCACTAGTTCTTTATGGCCGCAATAGTGGCAGCGAAGTTCGGCGTCGCGCTGGTGATAGGTCAGGCTAACGGCACAGTTGGGGCATTCGGCTGTCCAGTCGCAATCTTCGCACTGCATGTAGGGCGAATAACCCCTGCGGTTCTGAAACAGAATGCTTTGCTCTTTACGCTCGATGTTCGCTTCAAGCGCATCATGCAAAGCGGATGAAAATTCATTCTTCATCGTCTTCTGCTTTTTTTCCTTTTGGAGATTCACCAGCAGAATATTGGGTAATGTGGCATCGCCAAATCGCTGAAACAGTTCTACCAATCCATAACGACCCTGTTTGGCCTGGAAATAGGTTTCGAGCGAGGGCGTGGCTGACCCCAGCAATACTTTGGCTTGTTGCCAGTGGGCCAGCATCATGGCTACATCCCGGGCGTGGTAGCGCGGGGCCGGGTCATGTTGTTTATAGCTGGTTTCGTGTTCTTCATCAACGATAATCAGGCCCAGATTATCGAAGGGCAGAAATACCGCTGAACGCACGCCGACTACAAACTGATACTGCCCCGACACCACACCTTTCCAGACTTCCACCCGTTCATTATCCGAAAATTTAGAGTGGTAAATGCCCATTTTATCTCCAAAAACCCGTTGCAGACGCACTACAATCTGGGTCGTTAGCGCAATCTCTGGTAATAAGTATAGTACCTGCGACCCACTCCCAAGGGCTTGCTGAATAAGTTCAATGTACACTTCGGTCTTGCCGCTCCCGGTTATGCCATGTAGCAACACAATGTTCTGGCTTTCGAACTGGGCCATGATCTGCGACGAAGCCGCCTGCTGGGCATCCGTTAGTTTTATCTCCGCCTGCGGGGCGGCATTATCCGAGAAGCGAGGCTGGATAACCTCGAAGGCTTCGAATACCTGATTTTTAATGAGGGTCGTCAGGGAGGACTGCGAAAGCTCGTCGTCCTGATTCAGGATCGTCTTGTCTAACCCTTTCTGGTTGAGTGCCGGGTTCCGCTGCATGGGTACATGGCTCAGGTAGCGCATGACCACTTCCTGCTGTTTCGGTAGTTTTTCGAGCCGCTGCAGCAAGACCAGCAGTTGTTCCCGCTCTTCATAATTGGGATGCAGCCGAACCTTACGAATCATTTTCGGGATGTATTTCTCCCGAACTTCTTCAAAAACTATAACCGCTTTCTTACCCACCAACGACTTGATGAGCGCAGGCACATTGGTTCCTTCGCCTGCCAGCCGACCAAGTTCTTCGTAGGAAAGGGCAGGGTGTTTTTTGAGCTCAGCCAGCAAGATACCCTCAAATTCGGTGAGTAACTCAGGGTAGTCAAAATCAGGGTTGAATTGCACTTTAGACTGGCTCGAAATCTTCAGTCCAGAGGGTAACGCTACGTTCATAACGTCGCCTATGCAACACATATAATACTCTGCCATCCACCGAAATAGCTCCAGTTGGTAGCCCGTAACCAGGGGGTACTCGTCCAGTACTTCACTGATATAACGCGCCTGATAAGCCGTTGGTGGTGAATTATGTAGCTTGGCTACAACGGCTGTAAGTACCCGGCTATTCTTTTTGCCAAATGGGACAATCACTCTGGCACCAATTTTGAGTATGTCGGCCATCCCACGGGGCACCCGGTAAGTGAACAATTTTGGTACCGGAATTGGTAAAATTAAGTCGGCGAAGAAAGTTATTTCTTCACTCTCCAAGGATGAAAACAACGTGTCGGGTTGGTTTTTCACAATTCTGACGGGTATGGACAGTAAATATACGCATAAAAGCTCCCGCCATCTGGCAAGGCTTTTGTCTAAGCGATGCTTGTCTCTTTGCTTTTGTGAACATAAAAAAATAGTAAAAAAGTTAATGTTTTTTTATGTATCCTAATGAGTATTAGTAGTTTATTTATTCGGTAGTACTCAATACATTCCTTTTTCCAACAAAATAATTCTCAATCTATGAAACAAGTCTATGTATCCACAGCAGACCCATACAGGAATTGGCTGGTTACTCTTTTGGTAATTTTCGCCTGTATGTCAACTTCTAGTGCACAGGTAAAAGGCGTTGTTTTTCGCGACTTCGACTTGAATGGTATTCGCTCCGACACACTACCTATTGAAGTAGGGGTAGGGGGAGTAACCGTTTTGGTCTTTGTTGATTTGAGTAAAACGCCGATTTCAACCACAACGGCTGCCGATGGTAGTTATTCATTTAGTAGTACAGATGTTCCCGCCGGTAAAACTGTACGCGTTGAGTTTGAGGGTTTCCCAACCGGCGACTACAATGGTCCTTACGGAACGGGCAGTGGAACAAGTGTGCAATTTGTAAAAGCGCCCATCGACAATGCCAATCTTGGTATAAACTACCCTTCAGACTATTGCCAGCGAATTGGAATCAATCTGGTCACCCCTTGCTATGTCAATGGAAACACACAGCTGTCGGTAGATAAAGATGGAAATCCCGTACCGGATGACAAGCTAGCCGCTCATTCACCTGCTCTGGTTAGCTTTCCGTACAACGCATCTGGCGTGGCTGGATCGGGTAATTTTCCGCCCAGCGAGCTGGCAACAGCTGGCGAAGTGGGTGCCATATGGGCGCTTGCTTACCAGCGACGAGCTAAAAAAATCTTTAGTGCAGCCGTTGTTAAACGGCATATGAGTTTCGGTCCCGGTGGCCCCGGTGGGATTTATATAACCGACATTGTGTCGGGAACAACCGCAACATTTATGTCGGTTAGCGCTGTGGGAGTCGATGTGGGTGATGATCCGCATAGTAACCCACTGGCCAATTTATTTGGTGATAAAACCCAGGCCAGCACCGACCCCAGCTCGATGACCGCTGCCGGGCGGATGAGCTTTGGCGGTATGGATATATCCGAAGACGATAGAACGCTGTATTTTATCAATCTCAAAGACCGTAAGCTGTATAGCCTGTTCGTTGATTCCCCAGCGGTTGTCCCAACGTCGGCTACCGCCGTAAAATCGTGGGATATTCCAAATCCTGGTTGTTCAAACAGCGATTTTCGTCCGTGGGCACTTAAAGTGCATCATGGTAAAATTTACATTGGGGTGGTTTGTTCTGCCGAAACATCGCAACTGCAAAGTGATCTGAAAGCTACTATTTATCAGGTTGACCCAACGGCTGCTATACCGGTGTTTACGGAAGTGCTATCGTTCCCACTTGATTTTCGGCGTGGCCCAACTGATGTGACTACAGATCCACTACATCCTGAAAATAGTTGTGCTAAATACGATCACTGGCTACCCTGGACGGACGTTTGGCCTACACCCTGTGGTTTAGGAAACAATCCTACGTTTGTGATGTATCCTCAACCCCTTGTGACGGATCTGGAATTTGATGATGATGGCTCTATGCTGATTGGATTTCTGGATCGTTTCGGCCACATGGCTGGCGTAGCTAATCACGATCCAAATGGAAATGGGTTGTATGATGGATTCACGGGGGGCGACTTATTACGAGCTTCTAAGGCTAATGGAGCCTTTGTACTGGAAACGAATGGGAAGTCCGGTGCGTATACGGGTAGTGGAGTTGGTAATAACGAAGGGCCTGGAGGAGGGGAATTTTTTGCTAAGGACAGCTGGTTTTTTATTGACCACATAGGGCATGCTGAGGTAACGAACGGCGCCTTATCCTTTATTCCGGGCTACAGCGAAGTGATCACATCGGCTTTCGATCCCATTGAGAATGTGTATCAGGCAGGTGGCCTAAAAGTATTCAATACGAAAACCGGTGTCAATAACCGTAATTATGTTCTGTATAGTGTGGCACCTGGTTCCTTCGGTAAAGCATCAGGTCTTGGCGGTAACAAAGCTCTTTGCGATCCGGCAACGGTTGAAATTGGGAACCGTGTTTGGTTTGATGATAACCGGGATGGTATTCAGGATGCATACGAGCCAGGTGTTGATGGTATTGTACTGACACTGCATGACATGGAAAATGGCGGTATTCAGATTGGGACACAGACAACCCATGATGGTGGCCAGTTTTACTTTAACAACACAACCGTACCGGGAGGGCTTCTGTACAACCATAAGTATGAAGTTCGGATGGATACGCTCCAGTTGCCCGCGTTGGATATAACGCTGGGGGGAACGAAACCAGTAGGTGGCAAAGCACCAGCCGGTGGCCGGGTTGCTGCACGGGGCGCTCGCCAGGGAGCAGCCACTCCACAACGGTATTATACGCTCTCTCCAGCTAATCGCTCTAACTTTACCGATCCCGACCTGCGCGACTCCGATGCCAAACTCGTTGGTGGGTCAGCCGTGATTGCCGTTACATCACTCGGTGCAGGACAAAATGACTTTACGAATGATTTATCCATCTATTCCTGTCCAGAACTGGTTGCCGAAAAAGATACGATTGCTGTATGTGCCGGTATTTCCATAGACTCGATTGCGGCCGATGGTACGTATTTAAGCCGTGTCGATTCGGTTCGGTTCGTTGTGTTTAGCACTCCTCAATCGGGTACAGCCATGTATGGAAGTGGGGGTGTTGTGCTGGGTACCGTTAAGCCCGATGCTAACAACCGAGCTGTCGTATACAAGCCAACAATTGATACAAACAATAACCTGCCAACTATCAAGGACCAATACGTTTACGCGATTATTTACCCAACTCCCGAAAATCTGGCCTGTCGTCAGTCCAGTGAAACGGTCATTCGAGTTACTCCATCGTTATCGGTTACGGCTGCCGGTGGAGAGCTGAACTGTACCGTGAAGGAGGTTACGCTGACTGGACAGGCGCTTTATGGAGATGGTTCCCCAGCACCTAAGGCAACTTATTCCTGGACTGGCCCGGCCAGCTTTACCAGTTCGCAGCAAAACCCAATCGTATCCGTTGCCGGTACTTATACACTAACGATCGGCAATCCAGATTGCCCAGGCACATTCACACTGGCTACTGCCAGCGTAACTGCCGATACAACCTTGCCTGACTTACAGGCGTTTGGTGCTGCACTACCCTGTGTTAATTGTACGGCAACCCTCTATGCCGAGGCACCGGGTGCTACCTTACTCTGGACTGGGCCTAACGGGTTCACCAGTACAGAGGCCGAACCTGTTGTCAGTACTCCAGGCGAATACACGGTTACCGCAACAGGAGTAAAAGGTTGCAAAATATCGCTGACGGTTGATTTGTTGCCAAGTGAGAGTGATGATCCCTGTTTGAATCACGTCCCTGTTTGTGTGCCTATCGCCATTAAGCGAATTAAATAGCTTGTTAACTTAGCTGAGTCAATCGTTAAACAAGAATGGGAGGCATACTACATGCCTCCCATTCTTGTTTAACGGAAACTGGGCCACTGGGGTAGGATACCCTTATGGGTACATAGAGGCAACGGTGGCGATATCCGTTGCAGATAGACCAGCGCGCTGCCCTACAAAGGTGGTGCCGTCTTTTTTGGTCATCGTAGGCAGGCCATTTTTAGAGAAATCATACGAACCATACAGCATGACCGACCCAAAATCCAACCCACCCCCAGAATCAAACCCATCCATACCCCGCTGAGCATAGGTCTGAAAATCCGGTTCGTAACCGGTCTGGATATTGCCCGTATGGATGTTTACATACACATCCCGATCCACCCGCGACTGTTCGTGCCACAACCCCACCGTGTGCCCAATCTCATGAATCGTATTACCCGTTGTGCAGCCACTGGCTAAATTGATATACTGCTGACTCCCGGCATAGCCCACATTGGAGGAACAACCCGAGCCAACCCGAAACAAAACATAGCCGCGTTGCGTGGTACGGGGAACAAAGCGAATGGGGGTGTTGGCTTCCCAGTGGGCTATGGCATCGGTGACCCGAGCCTGATTGGGCAGTGCCGGGTCAATGGTGTAATAGACGATTTTGTTGGGCCATCGGAGTGATGTTTTGGCTCGTCCGGTTCCCTGGGTGTGGAGTTCGGAAGGTTGCTTAAGGTTATCGGGCAGCAGCAGGATATCGCTCTGGAAGACAGCCTGATCGCCCACAAGGAAGTAGCTGATGGGTTCTCCGTTAAGGAGACCAGTTGTCAGAACGCCCCGCTGGTTAGGAAATGCCTCTTCAGCGCGAGTGATTTTAGCGGTCGGAATAATGGCATCCTGTGATTTTTCGGTTAACTCCTGTGAACAACTAACTACAGTAATAACGAAAGCGGGGAGAGTGGTGAGAGAAAGTTTATAGTTCATCGTCGAGATAATTTAGTTTACCAAATGAACATAAAGGGATTTTATTTGTTTGCATTATTATTAATAAATATACTTAATGGTAGCTATATACAATGTTTAAATCTTAGAGGTAATTTTATAGCTAATTATGGTATCTTATTGAGCGGCCTTATACACGTATCCTGCTTACTTGTTAGATGTATTAGTTGCTGATTTAATAGACAAGTGCCTGAGTAATCTATTGAAAGGTAGTTTACCGAGAATGTAGGTCAACCTGCTTATATCAACAGAGAGGAATCTTTGCCAATGACTCTTCGTTGCTTTTATTGACGATCTTTATTCTATTCATAGATCGATAAAAGCCGCTTTCTGGCAACTCCGGTGAGTTTTTCAGGAAATGACGGATTTTCAACATTATTACCATGCAACTATTTGATGTCGTCATTGTTGGCGGTGGGCCTTGTGGATTGGCCGCCGGTATTGAAGCAACAAAAGCGGGCCTGAACCATTTGATTCTGGAAATGGGTAGCCTGACCGAGTCCATCCGACAGTACCCGCGCCGGATGCGTTTTTTCTCAACTGCCGAAAATATCGAAATTGGCGGCCTTCCATTTTCAATTTCGTCGGTGAAAGCCGGGCGTGATGAAGCCCTCCAGTATTACCGAAAAACGGCTGCCTACTATCACCTGAATTTTAAACTATTTCAGGAGGTCTGGGATGTTCGGAAAGAGGGCGATGTATTTACGATTACAACAACAACGGGTGATCGCTATCAGGCTCGCAAGGTGATCATGGCCACGGGTTATTTCACACGTCCGCGCTGGCTCAATATTCCGGGCGAAGACCTGCCGCACGTATCGCACTATTACGATGAGCCGTTTAAGTATTCGTTTACGAACGTGGTGATCATCGGTGCATCGAACTCGGCTGTCGAGGCCGCGCTGGAGTTATACCGGCATGATGTGAACATCACCATTGTGCACCGGGGCGAAGATTTCCGGAGTACAGTCAAATATTGGTTGGTTCCCGATGTTAAGAATCGGGTGAAAGAAGGCAAAATAAAAACGGTTTTCGATTCGTGTGTTACCCAGATTGATGCGCACCATATAACGGTCAATAACCTGAAAACAGGCGAAGAAAGTCAAATTCCTGCCGATTTTGTGTTTATCCTGACGGGCTATATTCCCGATGCGGCACTGCTTGCCCGTTGCGACATTGAATTAGATCCGCTGACACAAGTCCCCGTTTTCAATAAAGAAACGTTTGAGACCAATGTGCCGGGGCTTTATGTCTGCGGTACAGTACTGGCCGGAATTTATACTGAGAAAGTATTTATTGAGAATGGACGAGAACACGCCCAGGCCATCATTGACCATATTGTGGGTCGTGAGGTGCATAAAGTAGCAGAGTTAATCCAGCGCATTTGAAAATTTTAAACACAGAGGCACAGAGAAAAAAAATATAATAGCTGTGTGATCTCTGTGCCTCTGTGTTTAATAAAAAAAGCCAGAGCAATGCTCCGGCCTTTTCTTGCGACACCAATATTAAATTTACTAATTGAATTATTTGTCGTAGTTCGCGTTTTGCGGGTCCCAGTTGGTCCAGCCTTTGGTCCAGTCGGTGGTTCCGAAAGCGCCAATGAACGTTTCTTTCGTGAAGAAAGAGTCAGCACCTTTGCCATCCCAGATAGCACCCGTTAGAAGAGGTGAGCTTGTTTGAGGGAGGAAGTTAGGCGCTGTCAGCGTAAAGTTTGCTGAGTTCAGTAGCAACGAAGCCAGGCTCGTGCTAGCAATGATCTGATTTTTGAATGCGGCAGTAGTAAAGAATGCCGTAGCCTGATCGTTCGTGATAGCCTGTGCGCCACGAACGGGTGTGGTCATGTTTGCCAGAACAATACCCCGTAACTGCATATTACCAGCCGTAGCGTTGTCCAGGGTGTTGGTCGTACCCGTCTGAGCGTCCAGACGAAGACCTTCTGGATAACCAACTAACAGCGAGTTGAAGATGCTGATTGAGGTATTCCGACGCAGGTGCATACCGGACTGATAAGGACCACTACCCTTTGCCGACGCTGCGTTTGATGGCGTACCTGCCGTTACAAAATTGCTCATGTTGGCAAATACAGGCGCCGTTAGGGGCAGGCCGTTATTCGCTGCTGTTGCTGGTGCACCGGGGTTGAAATTGTCCGATTCAAAACCATTAGAAGCCGATTGGTCAGCTACGTCTGGATCGCGTAGCGATACGCCATACTGTACTTTACCTACATAACCCCAGTCGGTGTCCCAATCATCATCCCACCCACGGAAAGCAATCAGGTTTTTCATGTTGACCGTACCGCCAAACCACTCGTACGAATCATCACCACTGTACGAAACCTGGATGTGGTCGATGGTTGTACCAGCACCTACGCCGTAGAGCGTTAAGCCGTTGATTTCGCTGTTAGACACGTTTGTTAATGAAATGCCACCAAACTCAATCCGGCAGTATTGCATCGTACCTGAGTTGTCGTTAACGTCGGTATAGGTACCGATTGTACCTGGAATACCACCTTCAAAAGCAGTTGCACCAGGTTGGTTGGTAGGAGCCTTACCAATCAGAACAACCCCACCCCAGTCGCCATAATTACGTGAACCGGCTGCTTTGCTTGATGTAAAGATGATTGGCGAATCAGCCGTACCAATAGCGCTGATTTTAGCACCAGCCTGAATAATCAGCGTGCCACCTTTTGCCTGACCGCTTGGGTCCTGCTCTTTAGGAGCCCCCTTAATGATGGTTCCTTTTTCAATCGTCAGCGTAGCGCCCGAAGTAACGTTTACAAAGCCCTGGATCAGGTAAATATTACCAGCGGTCCAGTTGGTGCTGGCTGTAATGTTCGAAGCCACCGTGATAACGGGTTTGTTGCCCAGTGCAAACGCAGTCGTGCTGCTAACCGTTACACCACCCGTCGATACGTTGACTGGCGTTCCGGCATTGGCAGGAACAATAACGCTTAACGAAGTGGTCGTAGCCCCTGTTATCGTAGCCGGTACGGTGCCGAAGGTTACTGTGTTGCTGGTTGGTGTAGCGTTGAACGCTGTACCCGTAATCACTACGGTTGAACCAACTGGAGCCGATGTTGGTGAAATGCTCGTGATACTCAGAACCGGTGCTGGTGTTGCATCGTCGTTTTTACAGGACGATACGACCAGGAATACGCCCAGTGCTAAAACTAGCATGCTTGTTAAGGCTGAGAAATTGCCGTGCCACCCACGGCGCAATTGGTTAACTCGCATAAACATTGGTTTTTAATTGAATTTGATTGGTACTTTCTTTACTGGCTTAAGGAATGATTGTCCGGCGACCAAATGTGTATATAGCGCTCAGTGTGTAGTAGCTGCCTCGTTTGAACTTGCGAAGAACCTGGTCGGCATCAGCCGATTGCGAGGTTACGTCGCTGCCGATTTTACCATCGTGGTTGAAATCCTGTGCAAACCGGACGTACTGGTTCAGCACATCCTGAATACCCAGTCGTAGTTCGAGTTTGTTGTTGACTTGTTTGGTCAGGTTCAGGTCGATCACGTTCCGGGGCATTTCGTAAATGGTTGGGTTGTTCCGGTTGCCTACCGCGAAAATCCGCTGGCCAAACACGTTGTAGAGGATATTGCCTTGCCAGCCCGATTTAGGTGCTGTATAGTACACACCAGCGTTAATCAGGTAAGGCGACTGACCCGCCAGCGGACGCTCGGTATCGGCAATACCACGGATGTCGTATTCACGAACTTCACCACTCAGGTCTGGAGCCCGCACAATATCACCGACATTAACCGTGCTCTTAATCAGCGATACATTACCAACTACTGACAGATTCTGGAGGAATACGCTCGATGAGTTCTGAAACCCTTTGCGCACTTCCAGTTCAACCCCGTAGTTCTGGGCTGCGTTAGCATTGGCAAACGTGTACGCTAAGCCATTCGCCTGGATCAACAGGAATGATTCGATTGGATTGGTAAAGTGCTTGTAGAAACCACTAACCGAGATCAGCTCGTTTTGAGTTGGGTAGAATTCCCACTTCGCGTCGATATTCTGAATCGTAGCGGTTTTTAGAGCCGTGTTACCACGAATGTCGGCCAGCAGGTTGAAGTCGAAGTAGCTGAACGGCGCTAATTCACGGAACTCAGGACGGTTGAGCGACGATGAATACGCCAAACGCAAATTGGTCCGGTCGCTTAACTTATAGGTGAAGTTCAGGGAGGGTAGCGGACTAAATACTTTGTTCGATACCAGTTGTTCCTCAGTCGTTAGGCGGGTTGCGCGGATGCCCTGGTCGTTATACTCGCCACGGAAACCAACCGTCAGATTGGCCTTTGGTCCGAAGTAAACATCACCAGTAATATAACCAGACAGGTAGGTATTGATCCCTTTGTATGAATCTAGCGGCTTGGTACCGTCGAGCAGTGAGAAGCCATTCTGTCCGTTTACATTCGCTGTGCTGAATGCGGTGTTGATATCACTCGCTTTGGCGGTGGTGCTGTTGCCAACACTCTGATAACCGTAGAAACGAGCACCGTAATCGCGGTTTTTGCGTTCGGTATACACCCCGAATCGGATGCGATTAGGCTCCCGGTCGGTTGGGTTACCAAATGTATGTTCGCCATTAACAATTGCTGATCCCACATACTCATGCAGTTTGGAATAGAACCGGCCCACGTCGATTGGATTTGGATCATTAGGTGCGGCAATCGAGTAGGGCTGAAGTTGTCCATCGGCACCCGTAGCGCCTGTTACCCGCTGATAACGAACCCGTTTCCAATCAGGCTCCCAACGACCCGTATACCCGAAGCTGGCGATCCAGTTAATTTTTGTCAGTTGGTTAACGGTATGCTCACCAGCTAGTTGAGAGGTCAGAATACTCCGGTTTTCGAAGCGTTCAGAATAACTCATGACATCGAAGCCATCCTGAAGACGCTGACCTGCCCGAACAACCGTTTCGGTGGTGCTGAGTTGGTTGAACAACGTTTTCCACTCCAGGTTGAAGCCTGGCGAGAACCGTGCCGACCAGTTGTGCAGGATGCCTAAACGAGTCTGGCGAGCGTAATTGGCATCCGTATATTTTTCGGCAACGGCGTTGGCAATGGTGCCATTATCGTATAACTGGAAATCAACGTTCGAGAATTGGTTCGTACTTGCGTAGTTAATGCTGGTCAGGTTGCTAACGCGTACATCGCCTACATCGAATCGACGACCCATGTTGATGGCAAGGCGTATATCTGGATTGACCGTCTGGTTCTGGATACCCCATGAATTCGGCAGCAACTGAGCATAAGCGGCACGCTGTAGCGGATTCAAACTATTGAATTGCCCTAAGCCTGTTGGAAAACTCGTTGGAATTTGCTGATCTTTTCCCCAAAGTCCCAGCCAGTTGAGACCACTTCGGGAGTGCGACTGTACATTCTGAAACGTAGTATTTCCCCGGTAACCCAGTGTCAGGCCAGCATCCAGAAAGTTTTGCTCTGGTCGGCGTTTGGTGTAGATTTTTACAACCCCACCCGCAAAATCGCCGGGCAGTTCGGCGGAACCCGATTTATAGACGATCATCCGGTCGATGATGTTGCTCGGTACCAGATCGAACGAAAACGAACGGGTATCGACTTCGGTCGAAGGGGTAATCACGTCGTTGATCAACACCGAATTATAGCGTGCTGCCAAACCCCGAATAAGTACAAACCGGTTATCGACGATACTGACGCCCGGTACCCGGCGAATAGCGGCTGCCGCATCCCGGTCCTGCGATTTAACGATCTGCTGGGCCGAAATACCAACGGCAATGGGTTTTAATTGTTTGATTTCGGTGATAACGGCAATCTCCGTGTTGGTCGCTTTATTGGCGCGAACAACTACCTCCTGAAGCGATTTTCCTTCCTCATCCAGTTCGGTTTCGATAGCCGTCGTGTTGCCCGATTCAACCCGAACGTTGGGGATTTCTTTGGTTTTGTAGGAGATGTAGGAGATAACAACTTTGTGGGTGGCCGCTGGTACGTTAAGAATGGTGAAATTTCCTTCGACATCGGTCGTAACACCGAGTTGGGTTCCGCTCACAAGCACGGTACAGCCGATGAGCGATTCTTTGGTTTTTCCGTCTTTAATGGTCCCTCGAATGGTGCCGGTCTGCGCAAAAACGGCAGCCCCCCAAAGAGAAAATAGGATAAGTAGTACGTTGCGGTTCATCTTTCTAGTTTTGGTATCGCTTTAAAGCGCTGCAAAACTACCGGCCTAATTCGAGCTGGAGATTACCTGAATATTATGTTTCAGTGATCCGTATGTTATGATTTTTTAATTTCGTTTTAATCTAATTCCTGTTGTTACTTTACATGGTCTATGATCGTAGTTATGTGTAATTTTTCTGTTAATTTGCTGATTTATAGTTAGTTATTCTTTATGGCTGTATGTTATCAAATTAATACAAACGGTTGGTCATGGTATAGAATCATTTATCCCTAAATAGGCTGTTGTCGCTTACAATTGTCATCTTCCAGCCCTTCCAGCCATTGAAACCCGTTCATTCATGACCCCTTATGAAGGCTCACTGACCAAAAAACTCACTCAAGCAATTGAACTCAGAGCCAGCCTGACAAAATGGATAGCTGTATCCGGCAATGATGTTCCCCCAGAAGAACCAGTCCTACAGGCACTCATCCAACGGATTGAAGCCATCAATACGCAGTTTGATGAGCAATGGCAGTTATACTGGGAACTTTCTGAAAAGCGCAGGCTGATAACCCAGGATTCGAGAACAGGTATAAAGCCGCAGAACGAACGACTGTGGGAGGAAATTGGGCATCAGTTTAAAGGAGGGACAGTTGGTAATGATCTTATTAAAGTACTTTACCTGAAAATTCACCACTTACAGCTTCCTCGTTTTCCGGCTAATCGGCGAAAACCGCTACTCTATAAGGACTTACGTCTGCATGAGGATTCATATGCGCTGTTAGGGCAATACTTCTGTTGGTTACTGGATCTGTTACAAATTATTGGTTTTACCCCTCTCTCGCAGGCTTATTGCCTGAAAGAACTTCGGGAGCAGGTTCGTCAATTTACCCGACTGACGCAGGAAGTTACTCAGGAAGCCGAAACATTACGGAATCTCCAGCTCACGCAACATCAACTATATAGACAATTAAATCAGGTTATGAGCGCGGCACGAGGGCGCTTACTGACCTATAAACGAGAAGCGAAACGAGTAATCGATTGAATTACAGTGCCTTTGTAAACGTGGTGTCGGTTACTTATAACCGACCCATAGGTTTCTCAAAACCTATGGGTATAAACAGTAGGTTTTGAGAAACCTATGGGTCAGATTTAAGAATCTGACCTCACTTATGTCTACCTCCAAAAGAGCTTCTACTGCTTAATTAAAGGCTTTTAGAGTAGAAATAGCTATCCTGATATGATTCCCAAAGAGCCTGGAATGATAACAAAAACTTAACATTGGGCTTTTGTTTCTGCTTTTTTTTTCGTAGTTATTTGTAGATTTTTTTATTATCTCAAGACACTAGCAGAAATATATAATGAAAGCTGAAAAAAAGGCCCTTGCCGATTCGATCGTTGCTTCTGTAGAAGCGAAGTTGAGTGACGCCACCGAACAGTCGAAAAAAGTTAAAAAGGCCATCGAGAAATCAGCCGACAAGCTGGCTAAGAAATTAGTAAAGCTGCTGAAAAAAGAAGAAAAGAAGAAGAAGTCAGGCGAGAAAACTGCCAAAGTCAAAGCGGCCAAAACGCCGAAAAAAGTAGCTACCAAGAAAGCTAAAGCCCCAGCTAAGCCAGTAGACGCATAAAGTGACTAAACGTTCGGGAAGCCTGTAAGCCAATAGGCATTACGATCCTCTGCTTTACTACTCCCGAACGTTACTACCCGTTTCTCACTTCAGGTCCTTTCCGGCAATATCTTCCCAGCGATAGTAGTGAAACGTTTTGCCTTCCGACATGGCCACAAATAATCCGTGCGGAAACTGCTTGCCTAAGGGTACGTTCGTCACATCGGAACCATCACTAACCTGGGCAGCCACTTTCACCACTTTCAGGACTTTATAGTCATTCGGATTGCCCGATTCGCCCTCGCGCCGGAAAATGTGGAACTGGTTGGCACCCTGATCCGAAACAAGCAGATAACCCGTTTTTGGGCCCGTTTTATAGATCGAAATCCCCTCGTGATCTTCGGCAAAGCCTGTTTTCGCAAAAAGAGCTAGCTCCTTATTTCCTTTTTCGGGATCGGCATAGTATTTACGAACGCCCACACCTTCGTCGGAGTAATAAACGTAGCCAAGTTCATTGTCGACGGCAATGGATTCAATTTCTTTCTTGCCGCTATAGAGTCCAAAATTCCGCACGAGGGTGGCTTTAACCTGGCCTTTGCCATTGTCTTCGAGCCGATACTGACCAATATATGATCCATTTGTAGGGCCTGTTTTGCGCCCAACCATCGCGTATAGTACACCCGACGGATTTTTATAAAGGGCAATGCCCATCAGATCACGGAAGCCGCTGGTTGTGTCGACAACGAACATAGGAAGTCCACCGTTATCAACGGGTTTCATGTCGGGTAGGGAGAAAATCCGGAGCTTGTGCGTAAACCGTTCGGTAGTTACGGCAATGTCGGTGGGTTTACCGCCCAGCATCAGGCCGTACGCAATGTCGACGTTATTGGGCCGCTTGAGGTCGTGAATCTCCTTGACAATTTTGCCCTGGAGATTAAACACGTAAA
This sequence comes from Spirosoma sp. KCTC 42546, assembly GCF_006965485.1. NCBI lineage: Bacteria > Pseudomonadati > Bacteroidota > Cytophagia > Cytophagales > Cytophagaceae > Spirosoma > Spirosoma sp. KCTC 42546. The sequence continues at coordinate 7,312,880 of NZ_CP041360.1, read as the reverse complement.
GGCCGCCATCCTGGTCTTTGTCGGTACCAATAACCAGGCTTTTGGCGTGATCGGCCGGGTTGATCCAGATAGCCGGATCGTCGGTATCGTGCCGAACGGTGTCGGTAATAACAACGGGCTTGACAGGGGTTTGCGCCGTAGATTGACAGGCAACTAGGAAGAGGGGTAAGAGAACCGCCAGATGATAATTCATGAAATATAACACAGAGATTACGGAGAAAAACGGAGACACACAGAGATCTCTGTGAATCTCGATTTTTCTCTGTGGTCTCTGTGTTACAATTTTTAAAACCTAGTTTGTACCGAAAGCACCAATGGTTGTTGATGGCGCTGGCGATTTGTACAGGGTGCCATTGGCAAACGAAATACCGTCGGCATACAAACGGGTGAAGCTCGTGGTGCCTTTGCCGATGGCGGGCGAACCGGCCTGCAAACGGAAATCCCAGGCTGTATTGAAGGTTGCGTTTTTAGAGTCGGTTGTGAGCGGATAGTTCACAAATTTTGGGTCATTATCGCCCACCGTTTTGCTGATGACATCGTTAGTGCCGGTCAGAATTTCGGTGCTGGGCTGGAAACCCGTAACGCCATCCTGCGTTGCGCCGTAATACAGGTTATTGCTCACCTTGGTCCGGCTGTCTTCCGGGTTTTTAGGATCGCGTTTTACGCCAAACCGGTCATTGGCCAGCAGATTATTATATAACTCCGCCCGAACTGCGATTTCTACCCAGATCGAACCACCTTTGATGGTTGGCCGACGCCAGCCTGCATTCACAATCGTGTTGTTATACGCAACTACATACGCTTGAGGTGTACGGTCGCCGGTATTCGAGAGTTTCAGAGCGTTGGTGTTGGGGCTATAGATCATGTTAAACGCTACGTCGGCCTGAACCCCCGATTTGATGTTGATGGCATCGCCACCCGATACCCCCTGGGTATAAATCTTGTTGTTGGCAACGATCACTTTACCGCCTTCGATGTAAAAACCATCTTCGTTTTGATTGTTCAACCGGCTGTTTACGATAACCAATTTCCCGTTTACATTCGAGTAGTTTACGGCCGGTACGTGATTGCCCGCTGCTGCTTTGTACAAGCCCGCTTTTACGGAGGGTGAACTCTCGGTCGTTACCGCTCCACCATATTCAAGGATGGCATTGTCGATCAGTAGTTCGGTGCAGGTTGGTGCGGCAATGATGCCACCCCACAGATTTCCCCACTGATTGGCCGTTGTTTTCCAGGCATCGGGCACCGTAAATTTCACTGGGTTTGCCGATGTGCCCATTACGTATAGATTGCCTTTTACGATCAATTCAGGCTTCACCGTCGAGTCGCTGAAAATCACGTTGACACCTTCTTCGATCACTAATGACGTGCTGGCCGGAATCTGCAAATGGCCCGTAATTTTATAGGTATTACCTTTCGTCCAGGTCCCCGATACATCGCCCGATACAGCTTCTTTCACAACGGGAGCTGGCGTAACGACAGGATTGCTGTTGTCGTCGCTCTTGGAGCAGCCCACCAGCACAGCAGCCGACAGAGCGGCTAAAATGATTACTTGTTTCATGGTTAGTAATTGATTATGAATTTGTTGAATTGTTATGGGCCGCAGATTTTTATGATTATTATGATCGATTATGATTCTCTAAATCTTTTAAATCATAATCGATCATAACAATCTGCGTTCTATTCTAGTACAGTTTATACCGAATCCCCAGCAGATACGAGCGTTGGTAGAAGTCGCGCCGGATGAGGGTTTTGCCGGATTCATCCTGATTCGGTACGTCTGAATTTTTACTGTTTACGTTTTTGATGAAAATCTCCGTTGGGGTATTGAGCAGGTTATTCGCTTTGGCAAATAGCAGGAGGCTTTTGCCCAGTCTCTTTTCGATAGACGCGTCCATCTGAATGAATCCCTTCTGATACAGGTCGTTATCGACAAACTGCGACACGGTATTGATGCGGGGGCCGGTATAGCTGGCTGCCAGTTGGCCGTCCCACCCATGTTCGGCATCTTTATAGAGCAGCGATAAATTGGCTATGTGCGCCGATTGGCCGTAAAGTGCCCGCGTCTGGTTGACGGTGATGGTTTGCAGATCGCCCTGCTCATTGCGAATGCGCTTTGATTTGGGAGTCGTAATGCTGGAGTTGGTGTAGGTATAATTGGCCTTGATGCCCCACTGACGGAAGTACTTGATGGCGTCAAGTTCCAGTCCCAGGTTTGTGGCATTACCGAAGTTGCCCGGTCCGTAGTACAAATCCTGACCCCGGATCGCATCTTTCTGAAGCGTGTACTCGATGGGGTCCTGAATGTGTTTGTAGAACAGGCCAACCATAAATTGCTCCAGTGGGCGCGGGAAAAACTCGTAGCGTAAGTCAACGTTGTCGGCAATGGCCCGTTTGAGGTTAGGATTGCCCCGTTCCTGGTATTCTTCATTGACAATCCGATACGGAACGATCTCGAAAAAGCCGGGCCGGTTCAGTGACCGGAAGTACGACAGGCGCCAGTTCGTTTGCTCATTTGGCCGGTAGCGGAAGTGCAAACTTGGGAGCACATCCGTATAAATCTGACTGCCGGTTGGATTGTCTTCACCAATCGGAAACTTCATGGCGTAGCCCTGATCGGTATGCTCGATGCGAACGCCCCCGGTTACTTCAAGGGGATGATCGGTAGTGCGGAATTGCAGATAACCCGATGTTGTTTTCTCCGTGGCATCGTAGTTCAGCGCTGACGCGACTGAGCCAAGGGGATTCTGAATGGTCCAGGCAATCTGGTTGTAGTCGGTAAAATCGACGCCGTACTGAGCGAACGGATTGCTTGGTCGTAAGGTGTAATTGTTGTAAAAATTGGTGCGCTGCTTATCGCGGTAGAGGCCACCCGCCATCCATTCGATGGCTATGCCTGCCAGTTTACTTTTCAGGGTCAGGTTCAGATAACCCGCCAGATCGTTGTCGGTGTTATGCTCCCACCGGCGTTGGCCGTCCTGAACGGTGGTGCGCTGCTCTACAAAATTTTTGCGGATGCCTAGTAGTGGCACATAGGTTTGATCCGGAACTTCATTCGTAGCCGAGGAATACACCGCCGACCAGTTGATGGCGAATACCGGCGTTACCTGATGCGTGCCCTGAAGCGTACTGGTATAAATTTTCTGTTTCGTCAGTCGCGATCGGGTTTCGTAGCCCAGTGTTGCATTGCCCAATACCGGATCGAACCCGCCAATGCCCAGTTCGGTTGTTTTTGTTTCGCGAATCTGCTCGTTTGCCAGGCTGATGAGCGCATTGAACCACTGGATTTTGTTATTCTGGTTGATGCGAAAATCCATCTTGGCGTGGAGCCCGTAGCGGGTTTGCCGTTCCGAAAATTGCCGCTCGCTCTGTTTCGTCAGGGTAACGCCCCGCAAGGTATTAACCACATCGCCGGTAAAAAACAGGCTGTTACTGCCCCGGTAGGTATTCTGTAAACTCCCCGCCAGCATAACCCCAAACCGCCGGTTGAAAAATCGATTGCCTATGGCAAAGCTGCCCAGTAAGTTCGGCGGTGGTGTCTGACGGGTATAGGTTGTTGTCGCTTTGTTGAAATCCGAAAATTTGGCGCTGTACTGATTCCCAAACTGTTCGTAAGGTGACTGCGCGTTGATATTCTTTGTATCAAAACCAACAAACGGACGGTTGAAAAACAGTTCACTGTAACCCGATGAAACGTTCGCCAGAATCGTTGGGCGATCGGGCGCGTCTTTCATCACCATGTTAATCGCTCCGCCAACGGCATCGCCTTCCATACTCGGGGTGAGGGCTTTGTAAACTTCGAGTTGATCCAAGAGTTCAGCCGGGAAAATGTCGAGGGGCACGTAGCGGTAGCGGTTGTCGGGGCTGGGAATCTTCACACCGTTGACCAACGTATAGTTGTACCGTTTGTCCATGCCACGCAGAATGGCGTACTGGCCGTCGCCGTTGCTGTTGCGCTCGATCGAAATGCCCGATACACGCTGAATGACGTTGGCAACCGTTAAATCGGGGGAGAGTTCAATGGTTCGGCCCGACACAATGTTGGTCACTTGCAGGGCATTCCGTTCGAGGTCGCGGGCGGTACGGTCACTGCCGCCATCGCGTTTGGCGGTTACCGTTACTTCGGTAATCTGGCGGTCGGTTTCGGTCTCCAGCGGTATATCCAGCGTGATCACCTGCTCGGCACTGGTTAGCTCAATGTCGCGGGTGATTGTTTTGTACGACACGTAACTGATCCGAATTTTATACGTTCCGGTGGGTACATTTTTAATCAGATAGGAGCCATCTAATCCCGACACATTATAGAGTTTGGTATTTTCCAGAATGAGTGTTGCCCCAATGACGGGCTGACCTGTAGTGGCATCGACGGCTCGCCCCCGGATGGTTCCCCCCCAGACGTGTGGGATAAGAAGCAGGCAGACGATTGTCAGTAGTAGTCGGTTCATACAGTTTGCGAATGACAACGAATCACGGGCCTACCTACAGGCAATGGCCGTGTTTAATTGTGTCGCAAAGGTGAGGGAGAGCAGGGGAGCCGGACAAATTTGACCCGTGAACAAAAAGGCAACAAGACGTTTATGAGCGTATACAGATAGGCAACAAATGAACTGGTTGCTAGTTAATGGGTTGATAGTTAATGGCTTGCTCGTTCGGCTAATGGCCATTATGTTATTGTTACCAAACTGTTTCCTAATTGCGAAGAGCCGCGAAGGCCGCTAAATTATACTGTTTTCGGGCGATGGCAGTGATTGGGAAGGGAAGCGCTGAATATAGGCCGAGAGAGATTCACCTTCGGCCAGGCCGATTTTTTTACGCAGCCGATAACGAGATACGCGCAGGCTATCCGACGAGATCCCCAGCAGCGTAGCGACGTCAGCCGAACTAATGTTCATTTTCAATAAGGCAATCAGACGCAGGTCGGTGGCGGTTAAATCAGGGAATTGCTGCGTGAGCTGGGTAAAGAAGTAGGGGTGGACCTGATCGAAAATGGTTCTGAAGTCAGCCCAGTATTTATCCTGACTGAAGTTCAGGGTAATTTTATCCACCAGTTGCCGGATTTGTTTTTTCTGATCGCGCTTGTCGTCTTTCAAGATCGCCGTCAGGTCGTTCTTGATTTCTTCCAGTACCTGATTTTTCTGAATGATTTGCAGCGTATGGGTAGTCAACTCCTTACTCTTCAATTCGAGTTGCCCTTTCAGGTTTTCTTCTTCCAACTGCTGGTTTTTCAGCTCAACCTGCATCAACTCGTTCTGCGTCTGAAAAATCTGCTGGTTCTGCTGATTAAGGGCCTGTTCATTCCGAATCTTTAGCCGCTGCCGACTGATGATGACTGCACCCAGAATGCCAATCAATACCAACACGACGCTGGCCGCAAGGATGATAATGAAGTCGATTCGTTTTTGGGCATTCAATTGGGCAATCTCGCTGTCTTTCCGTTCAACATCATACAGGGTTTGCAGCAAGGTAATTTGCCGGGTGTTGTCGGCCGCGTAAATCGCATCGACTAAATCGCGGCTTCGTTCCAGGTAGGCATACGCACTGTCGGGCTGGTTCAATAACCGATACGTTTTGGCAATGTCGCGAAGGGCGGCACTCAGTTGATATAACTCGCCTTTTTGCTGCGACCGCTGCATAGCCTCACGCGAGCGTTTCAGCCCCTCCTCATAACGGCCTGTTTTTCGGAAAACGTCGCCGAGGTTGTTGATGATTTCGATCTGGCCGATTTCGTCATGAGTCTGTTGGGCGAGGGTCAGGGCACTCTGGTAATAATAATGAGCCGAGTCGTATTGGGCCTCATCTTCAAAAATACTGCCGAGGTTTTCGTAAATTTTCGTCAGACTGTTCACATCCTTTGCCGCCCGACTGTTTGCCAGGGCTAACTTCTGGTAGCGATACGCCTGCTTCGGGTCCTGACGTTTTTCGTAAATATGCCCGATGTTTGCATAGGTCTGGGCCAGGCCTTCGGCATTAGTAGGTTGGCGGTAAAAAGCCAGCGCTTCGTTAAACTGATTCAGTGCCCGGTCAACCTGTTCGTTGTAATAATAAACAGTGCCAAGTTCATTGTGATTGCGGGCTAGCCGGGCTGCATCATTTGCGTTGAGGAAAATTTTCTGTGCGCGTAACAGGTAATCGATTGCCTGAACATAACTACCCTGGTGGTATAAAAGCAGCCCGATTTGTTGCAGGCAATCGCCCTCGGTCTGTTTATCGTTCTGGCTTATAGCCTTGTCCAATAAAATTTTAACAACCCGGTAAGCAGAATCGGGGTTTTGTCGCGATAGCTGCTCTGTACTAGTGAGGATCTGCGCTGATACAGGAATGCTGAAAACACCCCAGGCGATCAGGCATAGCAGTTTCAATAGTGAACAAAGACCGAAAGTTTGGTATGACTTATGGGCATAAACTAGACGCATTCTGTAGGGATTAATCCAATCTATAAAGATAGAGCCCAGCCCAACATCGGTAATGTGAAGTTTTTGTTACCAAATGGAGGTGGGTTTCTATAGAGTACTAAAAAAGCCACTTCTGTTGGGAAGTGGCTTTGCTGCCTGGCGTGAATAGTCACTCGAACCAGATTCTTACTTCAGCGGTGCCTTTAGGTTTACGAAATAAATCCGATTGACATCAACCTTACCCGTAGCGGGCAGAATTTTGGTCGTGAACCCATTCTGTCCATTATCGACTACACCAAAATCATCGTCGTTGGAAATAGCCAGTTGGGTTGGGCTCAATATGTAAACACCCTCGGCTTTATCGTGCGGGTAAACCGGTGAAATCTCCGTTAACAGATCGAAAACCAGCGTTTTCGTAACCGGTACAACACCTGCGGTTTGCAGTCCAGCCTTGTCTTTCAGTTGTTCTACTGTCAAGCCACCGTATAATTTACCTCCATCCCCATTTGTCGGGTCCGAGATGTCGGTTGCATTTGAGATGTCGAATTTATAGACCCGCTTGAACGTAGCTGGTTTGGCCGGATTGCCGCCATAGTCGCCATCGCGCTCTAACGCCAGAAACGTAGTGTTCGTGATGGCCGCAATATCACTACAGCCGGTCAGACTGGCGTTTTCCATCAGGTACACATACTGCTTCGTAGCTCCAGTGGCAATATCGAAGGTGATAATACGCAGTACGGTCGAGCCCGATACGGCTCCCGACGATGGATTGTACATAGGCGACTGCATGAGACCAACCAATGTTTTGCCATCGGGCGTAATGGTCAGTCCTTCCATACCCCGGTTAGGTCGGCGACGGGCCAGTACTTTGGGCAACGTACGCCCACCAGTGCCCGTACCGAATGGGTTGATCCGCTCGATGGTTTTGCCATTGGCATCGAAATGCGCAATGTGCGGGCCGTATTCGTCACTGATCCAGAAGGTTCCATCGGATGCCAGCACGAGCCCTTCAGAGTCGATACCGTCGGCATTAGGGGCAATCGTTTGTCCGTTCAGATCAAGGGCAATCTCGCCGGTATTACCCTGACCTATGGGGTTGGGTAAGCCTGTCAACGGCTGTCCGGCCGCATTTTTGAGCAGAATTGTTTTTTCTAGAACCAGTTGATTCCCAACCACATGGAACCGGCCAATTTGGGGTGTGAAATCGGCCTTACCGAAAATGATGGTGTTGGCCGCTGCACCGGCTGCATTAGGTCCCCGATCGGTTAGTAGATAAAATACCGTAGGGTCGGCATGATCCTGTGCGATGGCAGAACCAAATCCACCATTATAGAGCACCGTACCGTTAGGAGCCGTCGACAGCACCGCTGGATTCGATGCTTCTGAAAAGGAGGGAAGCATAGCCGGAATGCGGTGGTCATCGCATGAAGCGACAAAAAGGCCACCTACAAGCGCACAACTTGTGGCAATTGAGACTGGTAGAGAGGATGTTCTCATGAGGAGAAGAAAAGCGTTGTTTAGTGCGCAAAGCTAAAGCCCCTCATATTATCTGAATGTAATATAACGACCCGGTTTGTTACGGGATTATTAAGTTTAATGTGTTGACTATCAAGCGGCTTCTAGCTGACGACAATAATAATATGCTCGCTGGGCCGTAGCAGGCTGATATAATTTCTGCTGAACGGCTCTGGCAAAGGCAACCTGATCTGATTTAGTAAAGCGATCCATAGACAAAGTCCCGGAAGGGGCAGTGAACACTTTACTAACGCGCTGACAAGCCTCCCACAATTCGGGATTTGAGGTGATTTTGTAATGACGAATGGGCGTATCTGCTCCAAACCAGAGGCCAATGATATTGCTGAGGGTTGCTTTTAGTCGGTGATGAGCCATAGCTAATTTTCATACGGGTACAAACTGTACTATCCGTGAAATGAACCGGTTTAAATCATCACAAATGTAAAGGGTTATCCGTTTTTGTCTGTTAAGGAAAGGTTATGAAATTATGCTGCGTTAAAGTGCATTGATTCATCAATTTATTCGAAATTTTTCTGCCGTATTTTATCCATGAGAAAATAGTTTATGGGGATTGGATAGAAAAACAATATACACCAGGTCTTAAACTAGTGTCAGACTAAATGCTCTATAACTTGCTTCTTGAGTGGCTTTTTGATTAGATAATTTAATAGCCATCTGTAGACGGTGTTTTAGTTGGTTTTGTTATCTAATAGGTTGATTTTTAGTGTGTATGGTTGGTAATGATTTGATAATAACAGCGCGTTAATTCATTGATTACCTTTGCCGTATCACTGAGTAAGGATTTGCGGTATGTTTAGCCACTGGGTGAACGAGTTAATGAATTTGGTTGCTGGGAATAGTCGTTATGTAAGCTATCATCCACGCTGGAAGATTTTATTCATAGTGCTATTAGTTTTATTTTTATCTATCCCTATATTATTGTTCTATATTTTGTAGTTTTTGATACATATAGTACTTCTTTAGTTTATATTTTTTTGTAGATTAGGTTAAGAGAAATACTAAAAGTGAGGCTATTTTGGTCTCACTTTTTTAGTACAAATACAAGGCTTTCTGAAAGCCTTGTACCGTAGTAGGAGTCCTGCGCCCAATTGAACCTTATAAGCTACGTGATTGAATTAAGGCGAGTACTGCTGAAGGAAGAATACCTATTGTACTAAACGTAGCTGATACAGACCAGGTAAAGCGAGTAGACTTTTTCTAAGTTTAATCACGTATTTGTGGAGGAATTACCTGAAGAAAAAAGAATAACTAATACCTGGCGTTGGGTTTATTTTTAAACTTTCGCCACTGGCTGCTACTGCAATGGCACCAATCCGCAGATTAAGCCCTTTCCAAACCATCCAGCGGAAGCCCGCTTCTACGCCCATCGCGTTTTTATGTTCATAATCGCGGTTTAAGCCACGTAAATAAGAAGCTCCTGCATAAAACGAAGAAGGATTTTCTTTTTTGCCGACGGGTAAAAACCAAAGTGTAAACCCTGTTTTAATAAAGCTTGTAGTTTCACCCGATTTAAACGCAGTTGGGTAATAGCCAGCGTGAAGAGACATCTGTTTGAAGCGATATTCGGCACCAACTGACGGATTTCTGAATCCATTGATACTTAACTCACTTTTTGAAAAACGGCTTTGCGAGAAAGCTGAACCTGAAACTACTAAAAAGAGTACGATGATTGCCTGTTTCATGTTGATTGTCCTGTTTGATTACTTGTTATGACAAGAGTCAGGTAATCAGACAGAGCGAGAATTGGCTTGATAGTGAACCGTTTGCATGCCGTCTGGTTGTTACTTGACGATGCAAAGTTCAGCCGTTTAAAACTGACGCTACTAGACAAATGTCTAAAAAGAAGAAGGGTATGGCATTCAACGAATATTCCCTCGAATACGACTGAGGTGGCGAGGAGTTACCCCCAAAATGGAAGCCAGATACTGTAACGGGATTTTCTGCAAAAGGTGGGGTTCTTCGGTGAGCATTTTCTCATAACGCTGCTCGGCCGTTAATACAATCAGGTCATGCCGGGTGGCATCAATACCGCAAATTGAGGCTTCTAAAAGGCCTATGTAAAATTCCTTAAACCTGGGGAGTTCGTTTATCAATTTTTGTAAACTGGTTTTACTGATCAGGCTTATACTGCTATCCGTCAAGGCTCTTATATTTTCGCGAGCGGGAACCTCACCAATAAAACTCAACAACGAAGCCAGAAACGTATTTTCAATAGATATGTAGGTCGTTATTTCATCGCCATCTTTCAAGACGAAATATTGAAACATGCCGCTTTCAACAAAGCCAATGTGTTTGCTAACTTTCCCTTCTTCGACAACTAACTCATTTTTCTTGACTACCTGGAGCGTGAAAGCACTGAGAATTTTAGCCAAATCGTCTCCGCTGAAACCAATGGTTTCGAAATTCTTTTTGAGCTTTTCCATGAGCTGATTTTCGATTGATGCGAGTTGCGCTCCTTATTGGTCCACGATCTGGTTGATAGAATTTTCAGTGTTTGTACCGATTACGTCTTTCTCAACAACGTCTTTCAATACTTCAATGGCCGTTCGCCAGTAAAAGTCCAGATGCCTGAAAATAGCGTCTGTCGGGAAGTTGGTAATGGTCAGGGTTAAGCGGGTCTGGGGCTCAACAGGCGTTAGCGTAAAGGTGAGTACGCACTGATTTTCGGGCGTATCGGGTAAGTGGGATAGCGAGCTTAAATGGCTGTATTGAAGTGTCTTGTCTGGGTCGTATGTTAAGATTGTGCCAGTATTTTCAAAATCTATGCCGTGCATAACTCCCTTCATCCTGATTGGGCTTCCCACGTTCCAATCGGTGATTATGTCAATGGTCATATCGGTATCAAGCATCCATTGTTTCATCAAGTCGGGCGTTGTGAGGTGGAGCCAAACGAGGGAAGCGGGTGCGTTAATGAGGATTGGTTTGGTGATGAGGTTGGGGGAGGGCATTTTGTTTAAAGACCGTCTTCACGCTCTGATAACCATTCTTTATATTTTTGTTTATAAATATCTCTCGTTTGGCCGTCTTTAAGAACAAAGTCAATACCACCGTCATATGGAGCAATGAGTATATTTTTGTCCATTGAAATTAAAAAAGCTCCCGTTTTATTGGCTGCAATCTCCTTTAGTAAATTATTGTGTTGATTGGGGTTCCAAATTGTTTCAGCAAATGCTGACCTATATATTTCATAATTATCGTAGTCGTCTGGGTTAAATTCAAACAAGTCAATATTGTCAAGTCGTAGAAAATGGTAAGGCTTGAAAACTTCTTCTTCGTCTGTTATAAAAGTCGCTCGTTCTCCCCAATTATATTCACCTGTTACAAGTAAAATTTTTGCATTGCTCCCCAATAAGTCAGTGATTATTTGGTTGTGCCTTGTTAACAAAATAGCCCATTCATCTTCACACTCAGCATACCGTTTTGATTTAGGTAAACTATGAATTCTAAACCACCTGTCGGGGTAGTCTTGCTTAAATAAATAAGATATTGGTATCGTATCAGGATACCTTGATGCCCAAAATATTTTAAATTCTTCTTTGGTCATTTAGTAGTCATATAATTACTACCAAATCCTAACGCTAAACCGCAATTAGGTTTGTTGTGCAATGTTACCAAACTCAAAGCATAGTTGTACAGATGCAGACTTACTCACTCCGCAAACTCTTCACCGGGTTCATCAACGCAGCCCTCACACTCTGGAAACTCACGGTGAGCAGCACAATACTCACTGCCACAAAACCCGCTACCGCAAACATCTACCAGGCAATGTCAATTTTGTAGGCGAAGTCGGCGAACCATTGGGTCATGACGTATCAGAGCAGTTTATTTGTTGAATTTTGTCCTCTAACTATCCTTCTTATGTTTTTCTACTGCCTTCTCGTACGCTTCTAAACAGTTGCCAAGTGGTTTGCCCTTGTTATGGATACAATCACAAAATTCTTCACAAGCTTTTGGATCGTTATTCCCAGGACATCCATTCCAGCATTCCTCTGGGGCGTTGCCTGGTCTGATGTCGTACATGACATTGTTTAAAACGATAACCGCGGCAAGTGTTGCCACGACACCGCCAAAAAACAGAAATGGGAATTTGCTAGTTAAGGGCTTTTCTTTAGCTAAGTTGGCACTGAATGGTAGAATCGATTTTAGGCGATCATAGTCCCAGCACAATAAAAACAAATTAGCCAATAGCATAAATGTTGCTGCACGAGTTCCTTCAAACCGAACTGAATAGGTGAGTACACAAATATTGAGGATAATGGGGAAGCTGCTGATCGCGCCAATAAGTGCAGTCCTGGGAATGAGTAACAGGATGGCAACGAGTACCTGGCCAATCCCAATAAATGTATAATAGTAGCCTGTATTCAGTAAAGCATCGAAATATTGGCCTAGGGGATGATTATGGGATAAGCCAGCCGCAAAGCGTTCCCCCGAAATTTTCACATAGCCTGAAATTACCCATGCAACAGCCAAAGCCAAACGACAAAAAATGGCAAAGTAGTGATACCATTTGTTGTCCTTAGCCTCATAGTAGTAATACTCGAGTTTATTCGGCATGCTGAATTGTATCTGTTTTTTTATAGTTTGGGTATACTTTTGCCGCTAACTTCCAAATATGCGAAACTGTGCGGAGTTCTTTTCACATATTCGCGAAGCTTAGGGGGTATTTGCGTAAGTTTTAGCTTACTCACTCCGCAAACTCTTCACCGGGTTCATCAACGCAGCTTTCACACTTTGGAAACTTACCGTCAGCAGGGCAATACTCACGGCTACGAAACCCGCTACGGCGAACATCCACCACGAAATGTCAATTTTATAGGCGAAGTCGGCGAGCCATTGGGTCATGGCGTACCAGGCGAGGGGTGAGGCAATGACGATGGCGATCAGTACTAGTTTCAACACGTCTTTCGAGAGGAGTGTTACGATGCTGACGACACTCGCGCCCAGTACTTTGCGGACGCCTATTTCTTTGGTCCGTTGCTCAGCAGAGTAGGTCGCTAAACCGAACAAACCCAGACAGGAGACCAGTAGGGTGAGTAACGAAAACCCGTTGAACAGGGTAATCATGAGCTTATCTTTCCGGTATTGGGCATCAAAAGCCTCGTCCAGAAACGTGTACTCGAAAGGGAAGTTTGGGTAATGTTTTTGCCAGGCCACCTGTACCAGTGGCAACTGTTCCGGCTTCATTTTCAGCGTCAGGTTGGCGGGGGGAGTCGTATTGAACACCAAAACGACCGGCTCGATGGCTGTATGGAGGGAGTGATAGTTGAAGTTTCGGATTACGCCAACAACCTTCCCCTTGTGCATAAACCCTTCCATCGGTTGGCCAACGGCCTGTTTCCAGCCCGCCTGTTTAACAAAGGCTTCGTTCACCAGAAAAGCCCCGTTCTTATCGGATTCGGAACCCGCCGATACATTCCGGCCACTCGCCAGTTTCAGGTTCAGCAACGGCAAAAAGCGGTCATCAATGGACAGGTAGTTACTCATCACTTCCCGTTTTTTGCCCGCCGATTGAAAAATAGTCGTTGCTTTGGTTAGTATGGCATCAGGCTTAATTCCCGACCCAAGCGATGCGTCTTTGATTTCGGTCCGTTGCCGTAACTCATTGGCGAGGGCATGGCCGTAGGTTCTGGACAGTGAATCGTCGGGAAGGTGAACGGTGAGCACCTGCTCTTTCGTGAACCCCAGATCAACGTGCTGCATGTACTTCATCTGACTATGCGCCACCAATACACCAATAATCATACCCACTGCTAGCACAAACTGAAACACGGTTATCGCTTGTCGGAGTCCGAAACCGCGTCCTAACCCGCCCGATTGTTTCCGTAATACAGGCGCCGGGTCAAAGCCGGACAAGACAAAAGCCGGGTAAAGTCCACCCAGCAAGGCAGTGCTCCCTAAAGCAAGGCCCGCCATCAGAAAACCGTCGGTCCAGGCTATAGCAAGCTGAATTTGCAGTAAGTCGTTGAAAAAAGGAATGGTGATTGCCAACAGGACAATCGCCAGAACGACCGCCAGTACACTCAACAGAAATGACTCAAACAAAAACTGACCGATCAACTGCTGTCGTAACGCCCCGCTGGCTTTTCGAATGCCCACTTCCTTCGCTCGCCCGGTGGCGCGGGCCGTCAACAGGTTGATGTAATTGAGTAACGCAATGACCAGCACAAAACCAGCCAGAAACAGGAAGAGATAGCCGTATTGTTTATTGCCCTTCGGCATATCGGCCATTTTCCCCTGACTAAAATGGACGTCTTTCAGAAATTCGGTCTGGAATACAACGGAGTAGCCCACAGCACCCACTTTCTTCAGTTCCGGCTGGATATGGGTTTTGCTGAGTATGGCCAGCTTCTTGTCAAAGGCGTTTAGATTGGGGGATTGCCGAAACAGAACGAACGTATACACCGGAAAATCATCGACTAGCCAGTCGGTGTAGGTCGAATAATCCTTGGCCAGCAACGCGCTGATTTTCATGTCGGCGTTGGACGGCAAATCGGCCATGACGCCCGTAATGCGATATAGTTTTTTGTTGCACAAAAACGTCTCCCCCAGCACACTCGTGCGTCCTGCGTATTTCCGGGCAAAACGTTCGGTAACAACGGCGGTGTTGGGTTCGGTTAATGCCCGTGCCGGATTTCCCTCGATGAAGGGATAACTAAACACCGAGAAAACGGCCTGCTCTGCGTAATACACGTTGGGTTCATTCTGCAACTTCGTCCCATACCGAATGGGGGCCGACACAGGCTCGAACCGGGCGGCTGTTTCCACTTCCGGGTAATCCCGTTTCAGCGCGCTGGCCAGCAGGATTGAGCAGGAGGCTACCGATATCGGCGCATCGGGTGTCGTAATCGTTGTTGTAACGCGAACAATGCGGTCGGCATTTTTATGAAAACCGTCGTAGGTGAATTCATGCTTCACGTACAGCACCATGAGTAAGCAGGCTGTCAGCCCAACGGCCAGGCCCCCGGCATTCAGGCCAGTATAGAGTTTATTCGTCCAGAGATGGCGACGAGCGATTTTGAGGTAGTTGGCGAGCATAGTTCACGTTTCTTACGTAGAGTGGTAAGGCGCGTGAAGGGTTGTTTTTCAGGTTGTTAAAAAAAGTTAAGGCTGTTACTCCGCAGATGCTATTGACTGGCAACAAAGCCAAGCGTCAACGGGCTAAGGCTGTGATGTCGGCGGGGCTGCCTGCGCGGTACTAATAACCGACAGTTTAGGTTTCTCAAAACCTATAGATGTGAACAGTAGGTTTTGAGAAACCTAAACTGTCAGATTTAAGAATCTGACACCACGTCAAAGCAGGGCTTTTACTCTTGTTGACGCTTGGCTTTGCCGAGTGTCTTTTATCTAAGGGCGTCCCGCCCGCGTGCTACTAAGAATAGACTAAAACGGGCGAGACGCCCTTAAAAATAGAAGACACTCGGCAAAGCCGAGCGTCAACGGTGTTTAGGTTTCTCAAAACCTAAACTGTCAGATTTAAGAATCTGACACCACGTCAAAGCAGGGTTTTTACTTCGTAATTACCAGTTCGTCCCTAACCTTCCCGTCTTTATCGTAGACCGTATACGTAAGTTTTTTACCTTGAATGTCCATCAATTGGTAGAAAGGGCCGTTTTTATACCGGAGTGCGGCATAAGGTTCGTCCGGCCAGATCTCGTGCTCGCTGGGTATGCCGATGGAGATGGTGTAGATCGTTCCCTGCGCGGGAGTGGCTACGTCTTTGCCGTTATAGGTGGGCTTGGAGCGCATGTAATAATGCACGTGTCCACTCATGACCATATCCACGTGATATTGATCGATCAGTGGCCCCCAGGCTTTCCGGATATCGGCGTAATCTTCTTCAAACGTGTAGGGCGGAAAATGGAAGAACATGAATTTCCAATCGGCTTTCGATTGCGAAAGTTGCTGCTTGATCCACGCGGTTTGTGCTTCGATAGGAGCCGTCGCATCGATCATCAAAAACAACGCGTTTTTGTAGTTAAACGCGTAAGTCTGCTCATCGGGGACTTCGGGGTGCTTCGGTCCATTGTGCGGCAGGCTTAACATCTGCTGATACATCCAGGCCCCCAGGCCATCCTGACTGTCGTGATTACCGGGAATAGGCAGCAGCGGTTTGGATTGGAAGACGTTTCCCGAATACTGCCATAATTCGTCCCATTCATCCCGATGCAACCCCGTACTGACTAAATCTCCGGCTATCGAATAAAAGGCAATGTTGGGATGCCGGGTAAGCGTTTGTTGCGCCATCTCTCCCCATACGGGCGATTTATGCGTATCACCGAACCAGATGAACGAGAAGCCTTCCTTCGTGTTGGATTGCGTTTGGAAGGAAGCCACGGAAGACCAGCGGCCTTGGGTTGATCCTACCTGATAATCATAGGTTTTGCCGGGTTGTAGCCCCGTTAACTGCGTCGTAAACCGATGCGCGTACCGATCATTTTGCAGGAGCCGATCTTCCATTTTATACAGAACAGCCGCTTTGGTCAGGGTGTCATGACTGCCCTTCAGCCAATATTTGGTAACGCCAGTCGGTACGGACGCGGAGGTTCGCCATTGAATATCTTGGGTGGTGGCGGGGTTGCCACTCCAGGTAAGCAGGAGATGATCGGGTTGGGTTGTGGCCGGAAATTTGGTTCGGCGGAAAGCGCCTACCAGGTGAGCTTCCCGCGCTCTACCCCGAATCGTCTGAAACAGAGTCTGGCCGCGAAGGGATTCAGGGACTTCGTTGAGTTTAAGGTCACTCCAGTCGTGGTAGGTGAATGCTCCCGGTTGAAATTTGGTGAATGTTTGTTGAGCCGGAAAAATAGGCGTGATGTGTAACGGATCGCCGGAATGCTGCGCCTTCACACTAATGAAATAGACCGGACGGTGTTTGTCAAATCCATTAATTCCTAACGAGACCAGGCCTGCATCGAACGTCTTTTGCCAGACTTCATAGGTGTACTCTTCATTTTTGACGACCAGTTCCGTCTTACGAAATCCACTGTCTTTCAACCAGAACGGAAGAACTTTCTGCCCCTGATCCCGCATCAGCGAAACAACGACCGGAACATTGGCCCGGAACGTCCAGTATTGCGTCGCCAATACCTTTTTCTCCTGATCCGTCAGGACAGAGAGCACAAAATTCTGCTGGATCGTATCGAGTTGTTGAGGCTGGTAGGTTTTGTACAACCGGGTGACAACGCCATCCATTACCGCTTTAACGCCCGACTTAGGTTGTTGGCTGGTATCGGCCACAAATGCCGTTAGTAGTACGAGGAGCAGGAAAAGAAAAGAGCCAGAGGATTTCATGTAGACAGCTAGTGGGGAGACTCAGACAGGAATCGTTCCTGAATAGTACGCCCAGCCCCACCGCAAAGGCTATCTACCGGCTGTTAATTTTTTGTGACGCGATGGCGCAAGGCCGGGCCACGTTGGCTCCAGCCTTGCGCCATCGCGCTACTCACTCCGCAAACTCTTCACCGGGTTCATCAAAGCCGCTTTTATGCTCTGGAAACTCACGGTTAACAGCGCGATGCCAACGGCCAGCAAACCCGCCAGGGCGAACATCCACCACTCGATGTCGATTTTGTAGGCGAAATCGGCGAGCCATTGGTTCATGGCCCACCAGGATAGGGGAGACGCCAGGACAATGGCAACGAATACCAGTTTCAGGAAGTCTTTGGAGAGAAGGGCCACGATACTGGCAACCGACGCCCCCAGTACTTTGCGCACCCCAATTTCTTTGGTGCGTTGCTCAGCCGAGAAGGTTGCCAAACCGAATAAACCCAGACAGGCAATGAAAATGGCGAGGCCCGAAAAAATGCTGAACAGGAGTCCATATTGCTTGTCGGCCTGGTATTGCTTTCCATAGAATTCATCCAGAAAGAAATAATCCAGCGACGACTCCGGAAACAACGATCCCCAAATGGTCTCCACCTGCCCCAGCAGATTCTGCGGATTATCTGAACGGAATTTGATCGAATAATAATCCGTTGGAATCCAGCTAAACGCCGGATCCATAAACAACATGATGGGCGTAAACGGCTGATGCAACGACTGTTGGTGGTAATCTTTCACCACGCCGATAATCTCGCTGGCCTGATTCGGTGTTGTTTCTAAGGCTATTTTTTGCCCAATGGCCTGTTCGATGGACGTGAACCCAAAATACTTTACCGCCGACTCGTTGAGCACCAGAGCCGTTGAATCGGCAGGGCGGGTTTTGTCGAAACCACGACCGGCTAGCAGTCGCAATCCGTAAGTCGGGATGAAGTCGAAATCGACTTTCAGCATTTCTACGAGCCGGTTGTCAGCGGGACTGGCTTCGAACCGGCGATTGGCCAGAAACTGCCCAACTTCTTTGCCTGGAACAGAGCCTGAACCTGTCACGTTCGATACGCCCGCCAATGCGTTGATGCGTTTTTTTAACAGCTCAATTTTACCCGCATAATCAGGCGTGTTGACCGGCGATTTAATTACGACGACCTGATCGGTGAGCACGCCCGGCCGCTGATTCATCATGTAAGCCGTTTGCCGATAAACGACCAGTGTACTGACGAGTAAAATCACCGAAATAACAAACTGAACCACAACCAGCGATTGCCGGAACGACCGCTCCCTGCCCGAGAATCGGAAGCGCCCTTTCAATACCGAAGCTGGCGATGCCCGTAACAATACCGTTGCCGGATAAGCGCCTGTCAGGACGATTCCCACCAGCCACAGCGCCAGAAATCCGACAATCACCAATGGGTCGGCCCATACGCTCTGTGCCGGATGCAGGTGCAACGAATCGGGGAGTAACTGTGCCGCAATAATCACCATCGGTACGGCCAGCATCAGCGCAATGGTGTGAACCAGCATCGATTCGACCACAAACTGGAACAATAGCATCCGTCGCGATGAACCGATCATCCGCCGGACGCCCGCTTCTTTGGCCCGGTGCATTACCCGCGCTGTGGTCAGATTGCTATAATTGACCCAGCTAATCAGCAGAATGACGAGCGCAATTACGGATAGGAAATCAACGGCGGTCCGGTTGCCTTTGATTTCAATTTCGTTCGGCGTAGCCGGGTTGAGGTGCAGATCGTGAAGGGGAACCAGTTGGATACCCCACGTAACATCCCGCATCGTCGATTCGGTTTTATAATTCTCGGCGAGCGCCGGGAATTTGGCTTCTACCCGGCTGGGATCGGAGTGAGGTTTGAGTTGAACGAACGTATAACTGGAATGCTGATACCAAAAATGCCAGGTACGGGGCGGAGCCGTTTTGCCGGAAATCAGCATGCTAAACTGCATGGTCGAGTTGACGGGCAGATCCGCAAAAACGCCGGTAACCCGACAAGTCAGTTGCTGAGATCGGGTACTAATTTCCAGCGTCTTGCCCAGTGGATTCAGCGAGCCAAAATATTTGTGTGCCGCCGATTCGGACAGAACTACGGAATTGGGTTCGTTCAGAAACGTTCGGCGGTCGCCCTGCACCACGGGATAGTCGAAAAACGTAAAGAAGTTCGAATCGGCCAGGCAGACGTGCGATTCGCGAAACTTCTGATTTTCGTAACGGACAACCCGTTCTGAATTTCGCCAGACGATGCGCGTAAAACTTTCTACCTCCGGAAAATTCGCTTTCATGGCCGGAGCAAACCCAGTCGTACTCGTCGCCCAGTGTTCGGATTTATGCCCCGCTCCATAAAACAGGGTTTCCACCCGATAAATGGATTTATCCTCGGCCACTACATCCTGGTCGTAACTCTGTTCGAAGCGAACATACTGAATCAACAGGCCGCAGGTGGCCAGACCGAGCGCCAGACCGGTAATATTCAGCAGGCTGTATAACCGCTGTTGACGAATCGATCGCCAGGCAATTTTGACGTAGTTTGATAGCATAAAAGGGAGGAGAGGGAGTAAGGGGAGGAGAGGGAAGAAGGGGAAAGGATAAGGTTCTTGCTGTTTTCCCTCTCGTCCCTTTCCTCCCCTTACTCCTTCCTCCGCGACGGCGGCCCGGCCTTTATTCCGATCTTAAACTTTTCACCGGATTCATCAACGCCGCTTTGATGCTCTGAAAGCTCACGGTCAGCAAGGCAATTCCTACAGCTAAGATACCCGCCAGCGCGAACATCCACCACTCGATGTCAATTTTATAGGCAAAATCGCTGAGCCACTGGCTCATGGCGTACCAGGCAATAGGCGAGGCAATGATAATGGAGATGAAGACCAGTTTCAAAAAGTCTTTCGAGAGCAAGCCAATGATACTACCCACCGACGCACCTAATACTTTGCGCACCCCAATCTCTTTAGTGCGTTGCTCGGCCATGAACGCTGCCAGCCCAAACAGGCCCAGGCAGGCAATCAGGATGGCGAGTGCGGCAAAGGTCAGGGCAATGGTGCCTACCCGTTGTTCGGCCCGGTACATTTCATCGAAACTGTCGTCCATAAACTGGTAGCTAAATGGCTGGCCTGGGGTGATCTGCTTCCATTTTGCTTCGATTTGTGATACCAGTGCTGGAAGATTTGTACTACTTACCCGAAAAGAAGCGGCTCCAGAATTTGAATCGAGCACCAGGGATAAGGCCCCGATATTTCGCCGAAGCGATTCGAAATGGAAGTTTTTGACAACGCCGATGATCGTGTACGTTTTCTGGGTTTTTCCCTGTGCATCGTCAAATCGCCACACACGCTTGCCAATAGGATCTTTGAAGCCTAATACCTTCACGGCGGCTTCATTCAGAATAATGCCCGACGAATCGGAGCCGAATGACCGGGCAAAGTCGCGCCCCTGAACAAGCTGCATACCGAGGGTTTTTACGTAGTCGTAGTCAACTCCCCAGTTCTGCATATTAACACCTTTGTTCCTATTCGACTCCCCTTCGGCAAAGAAGGCGTTATCGTTTCGATTCGAGGGCGTTGGCAAGTATCCTGAAATACTACCACTGACCACGCCTGGCAAACGAAGCACTTCCTGCTTAAAGGTTTCGGCCTGCTTACCCATCGCATAAACGCCGTTGACGGTGAGGACTTGATCGCGTTTGAAACCTACATTCTTGGTCTGAATGTAGGTGATTTGCCGGTACACGATAATTGTCCCGACAATAAGTACCACGGACATCATGAACTGAAACACCACCAGCCCACTCCGTAAGCCAGCGCTTTTGAAACTCACGTTTATTTTGCCCTTCAGCACCGTTATCGGCTGAAAAGATGACAGGAAGAAGGCTGGATAGCTACCCGCCAGTAGCCCAACTACAATGGGTAAGGCCACTAACAGCGGCAGGTAATAAGGTGATACGAGCTGAACGATGCTCATCTCTTTCCCCGCAATTGTATTGAAGCCCGGTAAGGCTATGGCTACGATACTGATGGCGAGTACCATAGCCAGTACCGTAGTTAGTATTGATTCGGTCATGAACTGGCCAATGAGTTGCTGCCGTTCTGAGCCCATCACTTTTCGAACCCCCACTTCCTTTGCCCGCTTTGCCGACCGTGCCGTGGCCAGATTCATGAAGTTGATGCAGGCAATCAGCAGGATGAACAAAGCCACCGCCGAGAAGATATAGACATACTGGATGTCGCCGTTAGGAGCCAGTTCGACTTGTTGTTTGGAATGCAGGTGAATATCCGTAAGCGGAATCAGCCAGTAACCTACGCTATTCCCCGCTTTGCGAAACTGATCCATGCTCGTGCCAATGAGTTGCATCGCTTGTGGGCCAACATACTTTTCGATAACGGTAGTAAAGTTTTTACTAAACACCTGGGCATCAGTGCCTGGTTTGAGTAAAAGATAGGTGTGGTGATTATTGCTGAGCCACTGCCCCCAGGGATAATCATCGTTGAGCATGCTGAGGAAAAAATCACTTCGGAAATGCGAATTTTTGGGCATATCGCGCATAACCGCCGATACCTTGAAGGTTTTATTGTTGTCGAACACCATCGGCTGACCCATCGGATTCTGATTGCCGAAGTGCCGTTTCGCTGCCGACTCGCTAATGACCATCGTATTGGGTTCGGACAATGCCCGTTTGGGATCACCCGAAATGAGAGGTAGGGTAAACACATCGAACAGGGTGGAATCGGCAAAGGTGATATTGTCTTCCCGAAGACTCGTTGGCTCACCCGTCCGCTTCACTAACCACGTTCCCCGCTGGTGCAGCCGGACAAACTGCTCGACCTGCGGATAATCTTTCTTGAGGGTTGGCCCCATTGGGTCAGGGGTAACGGCAAAGTGCATGTCGTTACCTCCGAACTTAATGTCGGACTGAACGCGGTAGATGCGGTCGGCTTTGGCGTTGTAGCGGTCAAAGCTTAACTCGTCCAGCACGTAGAGCATGATGAGCAGGCAACAGGCCAGTCCAACGGCCAACCCAAAAATATTGATGAACGTAAAGCCCTGCTGTTTGCGGAGCGTCCGCCAGGCGATTTTAAGATAGTTCGTGAGCATAGTAGTAACACGTAATACTAGCATACCCCAAATGTTGTACCGGAAAGATAAGGTGCTTATTGTTAAGTGATTAGTTAGGGTATTGTATTGATACATGTCCGAAACTGGACAAGAAGCGGACAGCTACGGACAGGTTCAGGAATGAAATGAAGATGTGGGTTTGGTTAAATTAAGGCATGGCATTTTACCCAACCCCTCCCCTTGAGCGGTGAGTTTTACCCACAAGTCGGGGCTTTGGGCATAAACTATCCGTTCTTTGATATATTGTATCTAGCTCGTGGAGGCAACTTGAGGACGGCCTTGCCTGCCAGATGCAGCACTATAAAGTAGGGGATAAACGGCTCGACCGACGCTGCCAACAACTGCAGACTCAGTTGATGCACCGCGATTGCGGGCAGTCATTGCCTCGGCTTTTCAAGCAAAGCGCCCAACTCAAAGCCTTCTATTGGTTGGTCAACAGCCCTAAACTTACCCCCAAAGCCATGAGCAAAGCCTACCCGGATGGAGTAGTCGACTGGGCCAGCCGACAGCCAAAAACCGCTAAAGAGCACTAGCTGTTTCAGGATACCACAGTGGCCCGCTTTCATGGGTGTAAGCTTGATGCAAAACGCCGATGACAACGGGCTTTTGCTTCATCAGGGCTTACTGACCCATGGCGAGTTTGTGCCCCTGGGACTGCCCGTTGAGCAAGTGATTCAGCGAGATCGAACCGAGTTTGGCAAACACCACGCCCGTAAACAGCCCCCCTTCGCGGAAAAGAAAGTTACAAGTGGATCGAAGCCCTGGACTTCGCCCGCCATTTTGAGCGTCGGACAGGCTTTCACATCCTGTAGGTGGCCGATTCGGAGTGTGCCATAGCCTGGTACCACTATGCGCTCAGCCATCATCAGGCGGTTGTGGTGACCAGGGGCTCCCAGCCCCAACTAGCCGACACGTTTATGAGTGTATCGGCTTAGTTGGCCCAGCAACCCGCCGACCACCAGCTTTACCGGCCCATCGGCGACAGCAAGGGGCAACTTCACCAGCGGTTATGTGCCCTTAAGTGGGCCAACCTAGAGCTCCATCAGATTGAGAAGGCCCGTTGGCTGGTCGACTTAGCTCCACCAGATGCGGTGGCTGATGAGTCCCCTACTCGTTGGTGTCTGATCACCAATGTTAGGGTTAGTACGCTGGCTGATGGGGTGGAGCCAGTGGACATTTATACCCATCGCTGGCGCACCTGCGAAGACTTCCACAAGTGTCTCAAAACGGGTTGTGGCATTGAAAGCCGCCACTTCGATTAGGTGGTGGCCTCCCTAACAGTATCCGTTTGTTAAGTCTGAGGCCATCCGGTTGTTGCGGTTGCGCCATCAGAGTCAGCCCTCGACGGCCAGCCAGGGTATGGACTGGCAGGATGCTAATGGGCAACGAGTGGCCAGTGTGGAGGGGCTCACGTTCTCACTCGGAGTAGCCAAGCGAGAACATTAAAAAGAAATAGAGGTAACGGGTCAAACACTAGGCCGTTGTCCGTTGGCTTCGCTTACGGGTAAGATACTTTCGAAGGGGAATATCGTACACTGTCATCACGAGATAGGCCAGGCCAATTAGGGAAATGACCCCCACGGGTATTATTAAAAACAACTCCCTGAGGGTGGGTTTGTAGAGGGTATAATAGTTGCCAAACAGCCAAATTGCCCAGTAATGAGTCATGTATAACGGATAGGATAGGTTTCCGAAGAATACCGAAAGGTTGGTCATGCTGGGTGATAGCCTGGTGCCAGCTCCTAATGAAATAAGGAGTGGGAAGAAAAACAGGACAACCAGGGCTTCTGCCAGCCAATTCCAGCTAAAAAAAGGCAGTAAAAAAGCGAACGACAATACGATGGCCAGCGCTGGGAAGCCAAGTCTGTTTTTTATAATCCAGTTTGAGCGGTAAATGAACAGTCCTGCCGAGAAGGAGTAGGCAATACGAACACCGCCATCCCAAAAGTTGTCTTTGCTCCAGCCTCCCATCAAATTTCCTGCCTGGTAACTGACCCAGCAGATGCCTACTCCCGACAGCACCGTCACAACAGCCAGATAACGGCGATTGAGCCGGCAAAGGATAAGCGCATAAACAACATTGGCGATATACTCCCAAAACAGTGACCAGGCAGGGGCATTGAACCCAAATTGATTAAACGCACGCTCTTTCATCAGGGGAAGCGGGATAAGGAGCATCGAGCAAACCACTAGTAACGTGAGTTTGCCTGGACTATAAGCGCTTGAGTCGTTAACGAATGGATCCGCTAAAAAACCTACAAGGCCTAGCACAGAGCCCAGTATGATCAGTGGATGAAGGCGTATGAGTCTCGATTTTAAGAACTCAAAGACGCCTATGTTTTCAATCCGATCATCATAGGCATACCCGATAACAAATCCAGATAAACAGAAGAAAAAGTCTACTGCCAAAAAGCCGTGGCCAATGAAATTCTGGCTAGGATTGGTGTAAATCCATTCCATGAAATGAAAAATCACGACCGCGAGAGCGGCTAGCCCCCGAAGCCCATCGAGAGCCACAAAATGCGACTTTGTTTTTAAAAGCTCTGGAATGCTGTCGAGCGTACCTGGGGTTCTTTGCGTCATACCTATCAGAAAAACGTGAATTACGGACAATTGGCTCGATTTTATGATGCTGTTGGGCCTCAAATGCCAAAGTAAAGCGGTCCTGTTTCAATGATGCAGTATAGGTTAAATCAGTACATGTTAGGTGAAAATCAATACCCTTAGGCTGATGATTTAACTAAAAGAAATCCCTTCTGGAATCCAGAAGGGATTTATGCATTACCAACCTATAAATTAACGTTTACTTGATCTTTACCTGTACTAGCCAGCGAACTCGCTAAACTTATCAATTAGTTGTATCCAGGATTTTGAACGAATTCGGTTTTGTTCTGTAACACGTCGATCTCAACGCGTGGGATTGGCCGCATCAAATGAAAAGGCTTTACGTTTGTGGCCGCATCCAGATTGTACTTCGTGAGCCGTTCGATTAGTTTCCCGGTTCGTTTCAGGTCAAACCAGCGGAGTTGTTCTCCGACAAACTCCCGGGCTCGTTCGTCGAGCATGAAATCGAGTGTCATGTCGGCGGCTTTTACTATCATTTCCTCGCTTTTGCCGGGTAGCGCTGCCCGCTTCCGGACTACGTTGACGTAATCGGCCGCAGCACCCGTATTGCCTAACTTCATACTGGCTTCTGCCGCAATCAGATACATTTCGGAGAGTCGGAAAACGAACGCGTCCCGTTTGCTATTCACGACATCTTTAGAGGCACGAGTTGGGTCAGCAAATTTCAAAAGTCCGGCATAACGCCACCGGGGAATTACAGGAACGCCATTTGATTGATAGATGTCGTTGGCATCATAGATAGCATAGGGTTTCGATTTACGGTACGTATCGGAAACCGCCCGCTTTGATACCACGGCAATGGTATCGCCCAGTTTCATACCACCTGTCAGCGTGGTCGCATCGTTAGCCCACCATACCGTCCGGAACGAGCCTGCCCAGCGCGCGTCTTTCGTTTCGTCATACAGGTCTACCAAATACTTGGAAGGCATGTACTGCAACAACGACCGCCCCGACTCCAGATCATACTGCCAGCCTTTTAGTCCATTGAAATAAGGCATGAACATCAGGTGACCATGATGACCTCCCTCCCAGAGCCAATAATAGCCCAGATCATCGTAGCGACCATAGTCGTTGAGTGTGTTGTTTTCGGAATAGTTAACAAACCAGATAACCTCTTTATTGGTGCTACCGCTGCTGTTGGCTATATCCCAAAGTGACTTATAATTCTCCGTCAATTTGAAGTCATAGCTTTTAATGACGCGGTCGGCCATGGCCAGCGCTTCGGTGTTTTTATCGCGGGTTAAGTACAGGCGCGCCAGAAACGCAGCCACGGCGGGTTCGGTTACGCGACCGCCTTGTGGGGCCACCACACCTTTACTATTCGCAAGGGCCGTTTCCAGGTCGCTAAAGATGAGCTTATATATATCATCGACAGGGGCTCTTAGGGCAGTTATTTCAGGGCCGGTCGTTTCCTGTGTACGCAAGGGAATCGGGCCAAAAGTTTCAACCAAATGGTAGTAATAAAAAGCTCTCAGGAAACGAACTTCAGCTTCCCGGACAGCCTTCAGGTTAGCTGGTAACGGCGACTCCTTGATTCGGGCAATGGCAGTATTACAGGTGTTAATGCCCCGGTAAAAGCTTTTCCAGACAAAAATCAACCCACCTTCGGTTGCCTGGAGGTTAGAATTGTAATCAAAATAAGGATACGATCCGTTTGCCGTGTTGCTGAACAGCATTTCGTCGGTACCGGCTTCTGTTAACAGGTAGCCAACGGTTTTGCCATACCAAATGCGTGTTGGGGCGTAGCACGAGTTAACCAGACTCTCAATGCCTTCGGTGGTTTTATAAAAGGCATCGGCCGTCACTGTGTTTTTATTGTTTTCTTTCAGGAAATCGGAGCAGGCATTCAGGCTCAAAAGCCCGGCGCATACGGCGGAAAGAACTAGGTAGTTAAGGATCTTCTTCATGAGTAAGGAAAGACAGTGTCTTAACAAAGTCTATTAAAGAGTTTAGAAACTGACGTTAAGGCCAACGATAAGCTGTTTGGTCAGCGGGAAATCGACAGAACCGCCCCGCTCTGGATCGTAATCTTTCAGCTTACTAAATGTGAAAAAGTTTTTCGCAGTCGAATAGATCGTTACGGTACTCAGTGGCCCCTTTTTTAGCAGGGTTTTCGGTAGGTTATAACTCAAACGGATGTCCTTAATTTTCCAGAAAGATCCATCGACATAACCGAGCGTTGACAGGTACTGATCAGTATGACTCAGCCACGGACGTGGGTAGGCATTGGTAGGGTTCTCGGGTGTCCAATAATCGGCTACCGCCGTTGTACCACCCGGATAAAAATACCCAAGATACTGGCTGGAAATCATCTGCCCAACTCGTGCGTAAACCAGCACCGAAAGGTTGAAATTGCCGTAGGTAAAGTTATTGGTTATACCACCCGACCATTTCGGCGATGCCTGACCCAGCACAACCCGATCATCACTGGCCGTAATCTTACCATCATTGTTCTGATCCCGAACTTTGATTTCGCCAGGCACCTTATTGTAAGTAGCGGCTACGTCTTTTTCGCTCGTTTGCCAGATGCCCGTTTTTTCATAATCGTAAAAAACACGTAGCGGCTTGCCCACAAACCAGGCTTTCGATACGTCGTCGCCACCAACACTCAGGGCCACAATCTCTTCTTTGTAGGTCGCGAAGTTTAGATCGGTTGACCAGGAGAACTTGGGCGATGTGTAATTGCGGGTCGAAATAATCAGATCGACACCCCGGGTTTTGGTTTTTCCTACATTGGCAACGGTGGTGCTGTAACCCGTCAACGAGGGCAGAATTCGATCCATTAGCAGATCGCTGGTGTTGGTGTTGTATACATCAAGGGAGCCGGTCAGCCGGTTTTTGAAAAAGCCGAAGTCAAGCCCAATGTTGACCGTTGCTGTTTTCTCCCAGCCCAGATCCTGGTTTGCCAGTAGCTTGGGCCAGTAGCCGAAAGCGGGCGTTTCGTCAAACGAGTAGGCGACTTTGCTAAGCCCACCCTGTGTTTGATAAGCACCAATCGCACTGTTTCCCGAAATCCCATAGCTGGCCCGGAGTTTCATTTCGGAGAACAGGTCTCCCGTGTTTGTCATGAACGACTCATCCAGCAACCGCCAGGCCACCGCCACCGAAGGGAAGTATGCCCATTTATGACCCTCTGCCAGCACTGATGCTCCATCGGCACGTAACGAAGCGGTTAACAGGTACCGATCTTTGAACTTGTAGTTCAGTCGACCAAACACCGATGCAAGTGAACTTTCGATCAGACTACTGGTAGTAATAATGTCTTTGGTGTTGGTATTCAGGTTGTAAAACAGCGACGACGAAAACGGCTGATCCTTTCCTTCTCCCGAAAAATTCACCGTCCGGTAGCTGATCATACTGGTCCCAACCATAGCATTGAAGGAGTGATCCTTAATGGTTTTAGAGTAATTCAGCACGTTTTCCCAGGTCCAGTTACGACCTCTGACATCGATCAATGCTGCCCGCGAATAGCCGCTGTTCACGCCTGCCAGCGTTGTATTCTTCCCTTCAAAAATGCCCTGCTGGCTGGTGGAAATATCGATCCCAAAACTGGACCGTAACGACAGGTTTTTCAGGATCGACCATTCACCAAAACCGAGCATGAAAATCCGGCTGCTGGTGGTCAGGTTGGAATAGTTATCTGGGCTTTCGTCGAGGAGGGGATTGTATACCACCGCACCGGGAAACGGATAGGTTTTAATGGAACCATCTTCATTGTAGGGGATGCCCAGTGGTGAGTTTTTTTGGAGATTCCAGAAGCTCGTGTTCCGGCGTTGTTGGGTTGACGAGTTGAAGTTCAGAACCATCCCAATTTTGAGGTTATTCATCACCTGGTGGTCGAGGTTAAGGTGTTGAACAAACCGCCGTAGCTGATCATATTTAAGTAGGCCACGCTCGTTGAAGTACTCCGTTGAGAGACGGAATTTCGTTTTTTCGTTGCCTCCTGAAATGGCAATGTGGTTGTTCTGGACGCTCCCACTACGCAGCATTAAACTTACCCAATCGGTATTGACACCTTTTCGGATATTGTCCAGCTGGATATTGAAAATCTTCTCATCGTCGGCAGGACTGCTCCACTGACCTGCGGCCCGATAAGCCTCACGCGTCATGGCCACGTATTGATCGGTATTGGTAACATGCTGATAGGCAACCGGGTCGTTGATCCCGTAGTAGTTATTAAACTCTACTTTGGTTTTGCCGACTTTTCCGCTTTTCGTGGTGATCAGAATAACACCATTAGCGCCCCGCGACCCATAAATGGCGGTTGAAGAGGCATCTTTCAGAACTTCTACGGAGGCAATATCATTCGGGTTGATATCGATATACGAACCGTATTGAATCCCGTCGACCAGAATTAGCGGCTGATTGGAAGCATTGAGCGACCGGTTACCCCGAATGGTGAAATTGAGCGGTGCGCCCGTTTCGCCACTGCTGCGGGTCAAGTCCATACCGGCAACCTTTCCCTGTAACGTTTCCAGTGCATTCACGACCGGGGTGGAGGTGATCTGCGTTTCCTTGATCGAAACGACGGAACCGGTCAGATCCCGTTTCTGAACCTGTCCATACCCAACCACGACTACTTCGTCGAGCGAATTCTGGTCGGGCTGCATGCTGATGGTTAGCGCCGATTGATTGCCCACGGCCACATCCTGGCTCTTGTAGCCAACAAACGAAAATGTCAGCGTTACGTCACCCGTTGGAATACTTAGTTTGAACTGGCCTTTGGCATCGCTGGTGGTTCCCCGCGTGGTGCCTTTGATAACGATGCTGACGCCCGGAAGCTTTTCCCCTTTCTCGTCGGAAATCGTGCCGGTAATTACCTGATCAACGACTTCCGGTTCAGGCAACGTAGCGTCAGCTTTTGCTTCCTCATCCTGAACAATACTGTCTAAAACAATATGCCCATTAATCAGCTGATACGTTAGATTGAGCGGTTTTAGCAGTTGATCCAGCGCATCGCCCAGTCGCACGTTATTCAGATGAATCGTGACGGGCCGATCGACGCCGATGTTGCGGGAACTGTAGACGAACTTTACCGACGTCTGCTTCTCGATCTGTCCGATCACAGCCCGAAGGCGTTGACCTTCGGTATGTAGGGAGATCGACTTATTTAGCAGTTCCTGAGCCTTGCCGTCGAAGCCGTATGACAGGCCTACAAACGTGACAAAAAAAAAGAGTTGTATAACAGATAGTTTCATAAGCAGCAGAAAAATCGGGACACGCCGGCTGCATGACCAGCTCAATAGAGCTGAATCAAATTTTTTCATACCTTTAAGGGTTTGTTAAATGGACGATTTGACAAATAAGTCCCTCGTTCATTGGGCAGTGCAATGCCGCAATGACTAGCTCACAAGGCTATAGGAGGGGAGATTCTGAAGCTGATTATGGTGCAAACATGATCAGCTTCTTTTTTTGTGAGGGGCGTAATGAATTTACATAGGCATTTGGGTTTAGAGGGTAATGTAAAATGAATAATGTAGAATGGATAATGCACAATGATTAACTTCCTAATCATTGTGCATTATCCATTTACTATAGATTCGCGCATCCTTTTCCACTAATCACAATGGTTGTTCCCTGCACGGTGTAGCTTGATTTTGTGGCTGCGCAAATCATATCTAGTTGAGCATATAAAGAAAGGTTGGACAGATCGGCGGTGAGCGGGCATTCGTTCTGATTCTCGTTTTCGAGCCTGATGGTCAGGCCGTAGGCTTCTTCCAACTGATCGACAACCCGCCGGAGCGGCACATCATCAAACTCGAATGAACGAGGCTTCGTCACTGATTTTTCTGCTGAAATAATTTGTGGTTGTTCGACAAGACCCTTTACAAACTGCTGCTTATCGGGCGAATAGGTAGCTTTCTGGTTCGGGCTTAACACAATCGCATTCGTTCCCTCAGTTGTTTCAGCCGCTTTTGTCTGCTTATAAACGGCCACCCGACCCGTTGCCACTTCCACAACAACCTGTTTTGTAGTTCCCTGCGTTTTTACTAAAAAGCTGGTTCCTAACACCTTGGTGACCACTGTGCCAGTGTACACATAAAAAGGACGGGTGGGCATTTTTTGAACCGTAAAAAAGGCTTCGCCCGTCAGCGAAATTTCCCGTTTATCAGCCGCAAATTTCGCAGGGTATTGAATGGCACTTTGGGGTGCTAATCGAACCTGACTGCCATCGGGAAGTTGAATCACTTCGGCTTTGTCCGACGAGTTTGTCCGCTGCTGCCATCCGGCATGACTGATTTCCTGCTGAATCCCGTTTCCTGACTTTAGCAACCCGCCCTGCTGACGATAGAACCACCAGCCAGCCAACAGTACCAGTACGATTGAAGCCGCAACCGCCATCCAGGGATAAGCAACCTGGCGACGGGGACCGCTAACCGGCATCGGAATTACCTTCGGAGACTGCGTCCGGCTCTGAATCTGCTGCCAGAGTAGAGGCTCCAGAGCCTGGAAATCCGTTTCCTCTAAGGGTTCCTTGTCTTTGTTTTGCACGATCCCGTACCAATGTTCGACAAATGCCCGCTCCTCTTCAGAGCATTTTCCGTCGAGATACTGTTGTAGAAGAAACCCAAATTCCTTGCGGCTCATACTAGGTGGAGTTAGTCGTCACATACACGACATATTTCTCACCTATCGACCGCAAAAGGTTTTATTAACTAGTGGAATGTTTATAGTTGAAATGGCCTTTTGCTAAATAATTCTATATATAGTACAAATTATTTTTCCAGAGTAAGTGAATATGCTTGTCGGTTTATTCCATTTTTTCATAAATGAGTTGCGGGAAAATACTAGGTTGCTTGACTTATAGAATGTGGTATACAGAAAAATCTAGGTCGTTTTTGTCCTTTCGACGCAGGAGAAATCTCAAGACTCCATATCAGTCAAGCTTGAGATTTCTCCTGCGTCGAAAGGACAAAAAAAACAGTTTCGTTTTAGTGGAATTGGGAAAGTTTAAAAAGCTTCGATAATAGGTTTTAACTACACTAATTAAACCCTATCCTGACAACTATGAACAAGGTGTTTTTGAGTTACCTATTGGCCCTGCTTCCGTTTACGCTCGTGGCCCAGAAGCCTGTCCCGGTTAAACCGCGCATCCTCATTAGCACCGACATCGGTGGTACGGACCCGGACGATAATCAGTCAATGGCCCATTTCCTGATGTACAGCGATAAGTTCGAGACGGAGGGGCTTGTTTCGTCTCCCTCGTATGGGCTTGGTACGAAGAAGCATATTCTGGATATGATTGACCTCTACGAGAAAGACCTTCCCAGGCTGAGTCAGCACCTGAACGGCTATCCTAGGCCGGATGCGTTGCGGGCCGTGTGCAAACAGGGGCGTCAGGGGGCGGCCCCCTATAAAGGCTATAGCACCGCCACCGAAGGATCGGACTGGATTATCAACTGCGCTAAAAAGAAAAGCGCACAGCCGCTTTGGGTGCTGGTTTGGGGCGGGTTGGACGATCTGGCCCAGGCGCTGCACGACGATCCTTCGATTCAAACTAAGATCAAGGTATACTGGATTGGAGGACCGAATAAAAAGTGGAGCGCGAACACCTATGCGTATATCGCGCAGAACTTCCCGAACCTCTGGTTCATCGAAGCAAATGGCTCTTACAACGGCTTCTTTTCCAATACGGGCGTGCCCGATAGCCTCGATACCCGTACGTATTACGACCGCTATATCCGCGCTGCCGGACACCTGGGCAAAGACTTTAAGAACTACTACAAGGGCAACGTGAAGATGGGCGACACGCCTTCGCTGCTCTACATGATGGATGGCGACCCAAATGATCCGTTCAAAGAAAGCTGGGGCGGCAGCTTTGAAAAATTCAACCACAGCCCTCGGACCCTCTTTAACCGCAACACTACCCTTGCCGATACGGTGGGCGTTTATTCGGTGATGGAGTTTCATTTCAAGGGTCCTAAAGTCGATATTCCGGCGGATTCTGCCTGTTTTACGATGACCGTGCAGGCCCAGATTGGTGAGCAAAAATGGCCGGGGCATTACCTGGGTAACGGCAACTATGCAATCCTGTACATTCCCAAACAGACCGAAACCTTGAGCTACACAATCAACTCAACCATTCCGGGCTTTACTCAACAGAGCGGGAAGTTTGTGGTGAACAATAGCTGGCCGGGCAAACGGAGTGCCAGTGATTTCAAATTAGGCGCGAACTGGTACACCGACAAAGGCGACCCATCGCTGTTCGACGGTCGACAGCAGGGTGCTAAAACGGTGTTCAAATGGCGTAATGCCGTATTGCTGGATTGGGCCAAACGGTGGGCATGGCTGTATTAGGCCGGAGCGATCAGGCACCCGGCCTAATACAGCCTATAGTGACCACTCGGTAGGTGCCTTGCCGAATTTTTTCTTAAACGAATGCGAGAAATGAGAGAGGCTTTCAAATCCCAGTTCGAGGTAGATGGCAGAAGGTTTCTTATGCTTGGTTTCGATCAGATGCCGGGCTTCTGTAAGCCGCCTTTCCTGTAGCCAATGCCGGGGTGCCATTCCGAATGTTTTCTGGAAATCACGCTTGAAACCCGCCAGACTTCGCCCCGTTAGCTGGGCAAATTTTTCAACCGGAACATTGTAATGAAAATTACTGTACATGAATTTTTCCAGGTCCATCTTGTAGGGTTCGGAAAAATCGAATAAAAATGCTTCGAGTTCAGGCATGGTGTACAGGAGGAGGTGTACAGCCTCCTTTACTTTCAGCATGCCCATCGAATTGGTTATTTTTTCTCCCGGATTACGGACATAGGGAATAATCGATTGAAAAAAAGCCCGCAAAAAATCGTTTGCGGGAATAAGAACGTTCGGAGGCCCCACGTATTTTTGACCTATCTCTAGTTGCTCTTCCAGAACAATCTTCCGGAGCAGGTCTTCTTGTAGACTTATGATAATGGTTTGGTATTCATTGTCTTCAAGCGGAGTTTTGGTGAGTTCGGCCAGCTGATTTTTTTGTATCAACAACATCTCACCACGACCCATAGAAATCTTTTGATTGGCAGTTTCCATTGAAAAGCGGCCTGAAATCTGCATGACCAGGGTATTATGTTCCAGGAACGCTACTTTCTCCTTTCTCATGGCCGAAGAGTAAGCGTAAAAAATGACTCCCGGAATTATTTCTGTTGGATTCGTCACTAGGAAGCTGTTTTAGGATTATTTTTTCTAGTCAGTTTTACCCCTAAATCCCCTGAAGGACAGGGCTGTTAAGTTCTGAATTTTCTTTACTTAACCAGCCTCTTTTGTTGGCTTATTTTTACCCCCCAACCCCCCTGAAGGGGGAGAAAATCCATTTCGGAGTACTCCCCCTTCAGGGGGTTGGGGGGTAAAAACGCTAGAACTTAAGAGCCCTGCCCTGAAGGTGACTTTGTTTGAACACGAGCTAAGTCCCCTTCAGGGGATTTAGGGGTAAAACTGACTGATAAAATCAAACACTCGTTCATTAAAAAGTAAATCCTAAACAGCCTTTAGGTAAAAAAAATAAACTGTAGGTTTATGTACAGACTAACTACCGCTGAAGGTACGTACCACCAAGGATCGCGCCCGGCGCAAAATGCGTTGTAAGCGTATTCATTTCGTCAGCCGTGAACTCGATCGCCATTGCCTGCATGTTTTCCGGTAAGCGTGATCGTCGGCTCATGCTGACCAGGGGCATAATATGATCGCCCTGCGCATTCACCCAGGCAATCGCCAACTGTGTCGGCGTATAGCCTTTTTCCTGTGCCAGTTGCTTCAATACGTCGACCTTTTCAAGATTCCTGATCAGATTCTCCCCTTGAAAACGCGAGAAGTGCGTATGGTAATCATTGGCAGGAAGGGGCGCTTTTAGCTCACCGGTGAGTAACCCTTCGGCCGTATTGGCAAACGCCACAACGCCTATACCCAGTTCCTTTGCCGTAGGAAGTAAGTCGCTCTCTATCTGCCGATCGGCCAACGAATACCCTATTTCCAGGGCGGTTACCGGATGGATACTATTCGCCTTGCGCAATTGATCGGCCGTTATTTCAGAAACGCCCAGATAACGAACCTTTCCTTCTTTGATGAGGTCGGCAACTGTGCCGATGATGTCTTCTACGGGCACGCTGTTATCCATTCGGCTAGGCTGGTAGAGGTCAATGGTTTCAATACCCAAACGGGTCAGCGAATAGTTGATGAAATTCTTGATGGCTATGGGGCGCAGATCCATTCCCAGCCATTGGCCGTTGTAGAAAATTGCGCCAAATTTGACACTGATAAACGCGTCGTCCCGCCGTCCTTTGATGGCTTTGCCTACAAGCATTTCATTATGACCAGCACCATAAAAGTCTCCGGTATTCAGAAAATTGATGCCGCTGTCTAAGGCCATTTGAATAGTAGCAATACTTTCTGTTTCGTCAGGTGTAGAACCGCCCCAGATAGAAGACATGCGCATGCAGCCTAATCCGAGTTTAGAAACGAGGGGTCCATTTTTGCCGAGATTTATTTTTTGAATCGTTGTCATCGTTGTTGTTTTATGATTTGACGATACAAAGGTGGGCGTTGTTTTCCTTAGGCAATTTCGTCCACGGCTCAAATTACTTGTCTGTATGGATCAGCGATGCGGTCAATTTTAGCTCGTTGGCTATTACAACGAAGGGATCGATGGGGACTCCGTTTGAATGCACAGTAAACTTAGCAGTAATAGAGCGCGACTGCCAGCATAAAATAATCCTGTAATAAAGGCCGGAGCAGCTTGAGGGCTAAGTTGATATGGTATTCGACGGTTCGTTCGGGAATGCCCAGTTGAGTTGAAATTTCCTTCGCCGACTTATACTCCAATCGGTTTAGGCGGAAAATCTGACGGGTTTTTTCTGGCAAATCGTTCAGTTGTTGCTCAACTGTAGCCATCAGGTCGTTTAGCGCAATTTGTTCTTCTGTGGTTTGGGTATTGGGCGAAAAACTTTGCGCATGTTCAACGTACTTCTCGCGGATCAACCTCGCTTTGAACAGATTGATAATAGCGTGCTTGAGGGACGTTTGTAAGTAAGCGCCCAGATTTTCAATGAGTAGGTTTTCCCGCTGCTCCCAAAGCTTCACGAATAAATCCTGAACCATGTCTTCGGGACTATCGGTCGAGGGGAGTTTGTTCCTCGCTACAATGAACAATTTCCTCCAGTGACGCACATAGATCTCCTGAAACGCGGATTCGTCCCCTTGTTTCAGGTAAATCAATAAGGCAGTATCTGGAAGAGTCTTATACTCCATGATGAGTTGGTAGTACCGAAAATCGCTTGCTAAAGTACAGAATTTTATGCCTATAGTGATTAAAATAAGGGTGCAGAACCAGCACATTACCCTGATTGTCGGGGGTCATCCATCACAGGAAAGTCAATTGATAGCGGCTTAATTGGTCGCTATGCAGCCTATTTTCTATCGGGAACGTTCCCGGTAACGATTGCGTAAAAAGTCACAATAGTTCCTTTGCTTAATCTAATTGGCTTCTCTATCCTTGACCGTCTTTTCCCTCAATCAGGTCTTGTTTACCTTATCCTTCCTCGAACGTATGCGCAAAATTGGTTTACTAGTTATCCTTCTTTTAGTTTCAGGCAACTACGTTACAGCACAGGACTTTATACCGCTTTGGTCTGCCGGTAGCATGCCAAATACAAAAGGTATGGCGCTAAAAGATAGTATTGCCAACGAGCGAGTATACCGGGTTGGAACGCCAGGCATGTACGCGTTCTTTCCATCAGCTCAGGAGAACAAAGGGGCGGCTGTGGTGATTTGTCCAGGTGGAGGCTACGAGCGTTTGGCGTATGTGATCAGCGGGTGGCAACTGGCGAAATGGTTCAACACGATGGGGATAAGCGCCTTTGTTCTTAACTATCGGTTACCGAATTCACCCGACTTAAAACAACGGGAGCTGGGGCCGCTACAGGACGCCCAACGAGCGATTCGATTTATCCGGGCCAATGCAAAAAAATGGGGTATCAAGCCCGATAAAGTGGGCGTTCAGGGTTCATCCGCGGGCGGCCATCTGGCGGCACTGGTGGCAACCCATACAACTGATGTATCGGCCATCAGCGATTCAATTAGCAGTCAGGCGTTCCGGCCCGATTTTGCGCTTCTGGTTTCACCTGTCATTACAATGGGCCAATACGCGCACGCGGGCAGTCGCAAAAATTTGTTAGGCCCCAACCCATCGGCCGATTTGTTGAAAGCCTATTCGCTGGAAAACGCAGTGACGGCTATGACTCCTCCCTGTTTTCTGACGCATGCCTACAATGATACGGTTGTCGATCAGCGAAATAGTTTGCTATTTTATCAGGCATTGATCGACAAGAAAATTCCGGCTAGTCTGCATATATTTCCACAGGGTGGCCACGCCATTGCCCTGAGAAACAATCCAGGCTCAACGCAGCAGTGGACAACCTTGTGCGAAAGCTGGTTACGAGAAATGAATCTGCTTACCGATGCTCAATAGTTTGAAAAGTATTCCAAATTACTCGTTGACCGCCTTGACCAAACTTGTATGAATCGACCAGTTGCTTTACTACTCATCCTTGCGTTAAGCACAACAATTTCCTATGCCCAGTTAAAACCAACCGGTGGCCGGGATACGTCGTTTACGGTACAGGGCTCTTACCTGCGCGAGAAAAAATACCATCCCGACATTACTCTGGCCGATTCAACCTTGCCAGCCGGAGTCCGTATCGACAAAGCGGTTACGTACAGCACACCCATTGCGGGACGAACTCTTAAACTGGATGTCTACGCCCGACCAGCCGTTGCCGGGAAAGCTCGCCCGGCGGTTGTCATGATTCACGGCGGGGGCTGGCGTTCCGGCGACCGATCGCATAATAATACGCTGGCCGGACAACTGGCGGCCAATGGCTTTGTGGCGATTCCGGTTGAATACCGCTTATCGACGGAAGCTCTGTACCCAGCCGCTGTACATGATGTGAAAGCGGCTATTCGCTGGGTTCGGGCTAATGCGAAGAAATACGGCGTTGATCCGAAGCGGGTTGCGGTTCTTGGATTTTCGGCGGGTGGACAGTTAGCCGCTTTGGTGGGCACCACGAATGGACAGGCAACATTTGAAGGAACAGGCGGTAATGCACGCTATTCGAGCGCGGTGCAGGCTATTGTTGATATTGATGGAGTGCTGGCGTTTATTCATCCAGAATCGGGCGAGGGCGATGACTCGAAGTCGATTTCGGCAGCTACGTACTGGTTTGGCTATTCCAAAACGCAGCGGCCCGATTTATGGCAGGAAGCCTCGGCGCTAAACCACATCGACAAGCACACCCCCCCGATTTTATTTCTGAACAGCTCCGTAGATCGGATGCACGGTGGGCGTGACGATCTGATTAAAAAACTGAATGCGCTGGGTATCTATTCAGACGTGCACACCTTTCCCGATGCGCCCCACACGTTCATGTTTTTCAACCCCTGGTTTACGCCAACCCTGACGTATATCACTGAGTTTCTGAATCGGGTATGTAAACCCTGAATTAACTTCCTGATGACTAATTCAACTAAGCCTGAAGAGGCTCTTTCGTCATGCTATTCAGTTTCTATGCAACACCTGATTTCGACTTTATAACGTACTTTGCCCGTCATATACAGGCACCGGTACAGAACGGCCTGCTGGTGATACCGGATCATATAGGACAGGGGTACGTACGGAAGTTAGCATTCGGGCCGGACTTCAAGATCACCATACACCGATACTTGCTCAAGGAAGATCTTGTCCTCAAACGCACTACATCCGGCCAGGGAAATGACCTGATCACCGTCTTTTTTTACAACAACGAGCAGGCGCTCCAGATCGCTTACAACGAGGACACCCAGGTTCTGTTTTCGCAGCGCGATGAGTCGGCGATCCAGGTTACCTCCAACGATCTCAGCTCAACCATCCGTTTTCCCGCCCATCAACAGATTCAGTATGTGGTGGTCGCCATAAAGCCGCTCCGTTTGACGGAATTATTAGGCGTTAACGAGCCCAATTCGGTACTCCAAACGATTACCGGCAGCGGTAACTCCTTCCTTTTTTTTGAACGTATGGAAGCCGAGACCAAGCTGCTACTTAAAAACATGGCCGCCATGGACATGACTACCAATCTGAGCAACTTCTACATGCAGATCAAGGTGCAGGAACTGCTCTATCTGGTTTTTTATAAACTGTCTTTACGCGAAAGCGCTGCTCATCAGGCAATCAACAGCGCTGATGCGGAAAGGCTCTTGTCCATACGCAATGAAATTATCAGCGACCTGAGCGTGCCGCCGGTAATCCGTGAGCTCGCCCAGGTCGCTGCGATGAGCGAAACCAAGCTAAAACAGCTTTTCAAGCAAACATTTGGCAGCACCATCTATACGTATTACCAGCAAGCCCGAATGGAAGAAGCCGCCTTCCTACTGAAACAGGGCAAACATTCGGTTAGTGAGGTGGGCTATGAGCTGGGCTTTTCCAATCTAAGCCACTTCAGTCGACTGTTTGAAAAGCATTATGGCTTAAACCCGAAGCGATACTCTTATTCGTAACGCGCTGGTTATCCCAGATAATCCGGCGGGAATACTTGCTGACCGTACTTTTCTGCAATAGCCTGTAGTTTTTTTATGGTAGGACCATCCAGCACGGGCGGTGGCAGGAACTGACCGGCTGCAACGGGTTGGCCGATCTCCTCAAATAACAGTTCCAGGCCAGCAGGTACCACGGTACAAAGCAAATGGGCCGTTTGCCCGCTCGTATTCTTGAAACCGTGCACTACACCCCCTTTGGGAATGCTAATAAAGGACCCTTTGGTGGCTACATAACTGCCAAACTCGGATTTGACCTCAATTTCGCCTTCGACTACGTAAAACGATTCCTCGAAATCGGCGTGGGCATGCGGTCCAGGTCCACCGCCGGGAGGTACCAGCATATCAATTGTAGCGAAGGCTCCTGTTGTGTCTTTGCCAGCCACCAGGATTCGATAGGTGCTTCCACCAACAGAAACGCTTTTGCCTTCCTGAGAGCCTACCGTGATCGGTTTTTTGTGATTTCCCATGATGTTTGATTGAAGTACTTCACAAAGTTCGGAAGACTTTAAGCCGGAAAATATTCCGATGTGACCGTAAATCAGTCCTATCGGACAAACCAAAGCATAAAGCCTACTTCTTTCTATATAGGGACACCTACCGGGAAGTTGCTGGGTGCACCTGCTTCGTCGGATTCGACTATTTTTCTGGCTTTTTGCGCTATTTACAGTTCTTTATCAGGCCCAACTTTGCGGTGTAGAAACTAAAACACGGCAATCATGAGAAAAGTAATGTATAATCAGTTTGGCGACGAAAGCGTGCTGGAGGTAGTCGAGCAAGCGGTGCCCAGTATTCAGAACGATCAACTGCTGATCCGGGTAAAAGCGGTTTCGATTAACCCGCTGGATTGGAAAGTATATGGTGGAGACATGAAGTTGATGTCGGGCACTGGCTTTCCTAAATCGGTGGGCATCGATTTCTCGGGTAGTGTCGACCAAGTAGGCAGCGCCGTGAGCCGCTTTAAGACTGGTGATGCGGTCATTGGCGTACTGGACGTATTCAAAGGCGGAGCCCTCGCCGATTACATTGTTGTTAAGGAGACGGATATTGCCCCAAAACCGGCTAACCTGTCGTTTGAGCAGGCAGCGGCCTTACCCCTAACCGGACTGTCGGCCCTGCAAATTATTGATCAGCTGGCCGCAGTAGGCCCTAACCAGGACGTATTGATTAACGGGGCTAGCGGTGGGGTTGGCCTATTTGCTGTGCAACTAGCCAAAAAACGCGGTGCCAGGGTGACGGCAGTTGTCAGCACACAGGGCGTTGCCGAAGTAACCAAGTGGGGCGCTGATAATGTAGTCGATTACACCAGGCAGCCTATTCGGAGTCTGGCTCAACGGTTCGATGCTGTTATTGATCTATCGACCAGGCTTTCCTTTACCGATGCCAGGCCGCTAATGAAATCGAGAGCTGTGTTTGTCAGTACGCTTCCATCGCCGTTGACGCTTCTTTACTCAGCCATTAATAATCTGTTTTCCGGGCAAAAACTCAAGGTTTTGATCGTAAAGCCCACCGTCGACGGGCTTAATACGTTAGCGCATCTGGCTGAACATGATCTGCAGATCGTGCTGAATAAGACCTATTCTCTGGCCAATATCCGAGAAGCCTACCGGGAGTCTCGTCGGGGTAAAGTCATGGGGAAGTCGGTGATCGTTCTGGATTGATCGTCTGCCCGGATCGTGGTTAATTGAACGATCGCCTGAATGCTAAAGGCGACAGGTTCGTCTTCGATTTAAACAGTTTATTAAATGATTGCGAGTGCTCAAAGCCTAGTTCGTAGGCAATTTCGCCAACAGACAATTCAGTCGTCGACAGTCTTTCTTTCGCTTTGTCAATCAATTTTTCGTGAATAAGCTGTTGCGTGGTTTGCCCCGTGAGCTGTTTCAATAAACTGCTTAAGTATTTGGCGGTAACATGGAGTGTATCCGCCATGTATTGAACAGTAGGCAGTCCTTTTGCCAGCAAATCCTCATTAGCAAAGTAACGGGTTAGTTCAGCTTCTAATCGGTCTAGTAGTTTGCTGTTGGTGATTTTTCGGGTAATGAATTGGCGTTCATAAAACCGCTGGGCATACGTAAATAACACCTCCAATTGAGCAATAATCACATCCTGACTAAATTTATCCAGGTTGGCGTGGTATTCCAGCCTGATATTCTCAAGAATGCCGTTGATGATCGTTTCCTCCTTGTCGGAAAGAAACAAGGCTTCGTTGGTCGAATACCCAAAGTATTCGTATTGCTTGATTTTTTTAGCCAGTGATGTATTCCATAAAAAATCGGGATGGATGAACAGCATCCAGCCTTCCAGATGGTGCGGTACACCGCCCTCTTCTCCACGCAAAATTTGCCCTGGCGAGATAAAGGCCATTAGCCCTTCATCGAAATCGTATTTCTGCTGACCATAAAATAATTTGTCGCAGCCCCTTTTTAAGGACACAACATAAAAATCAGAAATAACGGAATTGATATTGGGGTCATTTTTAAGCCATTTCAGATCAATAATACCGATGAGCGGGTGCTGTGGTTTCGGCAGGTTCATCAACCGATGTATTTCTGCTATTGATTTAATTCTGAATGGTTTTTTGTTATCCATGGCCA
The DNA here is from genome assembly GCF_006965485.1 of Spirosoma sp. KCTC 42546. Lineage (NCBI taxonomy): Bacteria > Pseudomonadati > Bacteroidota > Cytophagia > Cytophagales > Cytophagaceae > Spirosoma > Spirosoma sp. KCTC 42546. Next base: position 7,270,761 of record NZ_CP041360.1, on the reverse strand, counting down.
TACGGTTAATTCTTGAAGGGATACGTTAACCAAATCAGGAGTAACGGCAAGGCAAGAAAAGGAATTTCCAGTAAAGCCGTACTGACCGTTCCTGCTCGTAAGGATAAAGCCATGATCAATAGAATGGTGATTGCATTGAGTAGGTTTCCGATAAAAAATGTCTGGGGAAACAAAATCATCAACCCAATGATGATTGAAAATACGCCAAAGAACGGTTTCACGGTCTCGGTGATACCTATGTCTGCCATCATTTTTGTTTGTTCGGCAGTAGCGGGTTGAAAAGCATCCCAACCATGCTTAATGCTTAAAAACGATGAAATGAACAGGAGTAGGATACTAATGATTTTCATAAGTTTTGTTGTGGTTTACTGGATGAACTCGTTTGAATTTCAGGGTCTGATCCAATAGCGGGATGCGTACGATAAGCCGTGAATTGTTCCTATTATTCGTGTTCCTGCTTACCATACATAAATGATGCGCCCATTTTAGCCGATTGCGAAATGATAAAGTTGGGAGCCACCCGGCTCAGCACCCGCATTAATTTGGCAAGACCAGGATAAATCTCATTCTTATCATGTTGCATTCCCTTGATGGCGGCATCGACTATTTTTTCAGGAGCCATCAAGGCACTCTCACTAAAGCCGTCTTCGTTTCGAAATTTGTCGTTCAGGGCGGTGGACGAACCGGGAGCGACAAGCTCAATAACCTTGATGTTGGTATTTTTTAGTTGCACCCGTAACGCTTGTGTATACGCCCGAAGCCCCGACTTGCTTGCACTATAAATGGGGGATATTGGAAAAGGCATCAGCGCAATGCCCGACGTAACATTGAGGATAGCAGCCGTTTTTTTTGTTTTGAGATGCGGCAGGAACTGTTGCACCATCCGGATAGGCCCCATTAGATTAATGTCAATTTCTCGGGTGATGTCCGTAAGGGCATGCTGATGGTGTAAGCTGATTTTTCGCATTTCGCCCGCATTGTTGATAATGATATTGAGGTCCGGAAATTTCCTGGTCACTCGGTTATACAGGGTACTAATGTCTTCTACTAAACTCACATCGCTCTGTATGGTATGTACCCCAGGCAGTTTTTGGGCTACTTCCTGTAGTTTTTGAGCGTTTCGTCCGGTGATAATGACGGTATTGCCTAGTGCCATTAGTTTTGAGGCAAATTCAACTCCGAACCCACCCGTTCCGCCTGTAATCAAGATTGTGTTATTTGTTAAGTTCATGATTTGCGTTTTTTGTTGATGCAAAGTTCTGCCGTACTACAAAAACGGATGTAGCCAAAAGTCGCAATGTTGTAGTTGAAAGGGCATATAGTTACAGTAGGAGCAAGCCAGCTCTTAACCGCTTGCCTTTAGCTGTGGATCACTAAACAAATGTTTAGCGAGAACGGGGTGCGCAGCCGTCTTTTGAGCTGACAGTTTTCATCGTTTACTTTCCAACGTACAAAACAACATGCTGAGGAAAAGCAGACCCATTTTTACAGGCAGGGCAGTGTATACGTTAATAATCTATTTCTATGTGGTCTGGTATTGATCCATCAAGCCAAGTTTTATGGATACGGCTTATGCCAATAGCGCAAATTTTACACAGGCAACTCATGCTCTCTAGTTTAGAATGATTTAATGGCTATCTTACTCTAAGAAAAGCCTCACGATAGATAGTTACTTCAATTGAAAGAGCCTAACCAAGACCACGTCAAGTCAACTCCAGTTAAACAGGCTCTGCTATATCCCAATGCACCCTGGTATTTTGGGGTGGCCGTTATCATAACCTGGCTGGGATTTTCCCGGTCTTATTTTTCCCATCTCATGCAGACTGACCTATACCATCATCTGCATGGAGCCTCCGCAGGATTATGGATGGGGTTACTCATTCTACAACCTATTTTGTATCGACGTGGGCAATTGGCCTTGCATCGAAAACTAGGTTGGATCGGCACGATTGTGCTAGTGCCTGCCCTGCTGATTGGAGGAGTCAAGATGATGCACCTGATGCTCAGGGCAGCCGATGAGTACCCGCCCGGAGCGGTTTATCAGCTTTCGTTCATCGACGCTTCCTCCCTGGTCCTATTTTCCTTGTTTCTGGGGTTGAGCTTAGGAAATGGGCAACGATTAGCCCTCCATGCCCGCTATATGGTTTGCACTGTACTCATCATTCTGCCGCCCGCTATTACCCGCTTATTATTTTTCATTCCTTGGTTTGACAGTTTCGCTAAAACATTGAATGGTAGTTTCGTCGCCATTGAAGTGGTATTACTGCTGCTACTGCTTGACGATCGACGAATGGGTCGGCTACAGCCATCGTACCCGTTGGCTTTAGGGCTCTTTCTGCTTTTGCACCTAACAATGAACGTAGCGGGTCAGTGGTTGTGGTGGCACAGACTAATGGATTACTTCGCCAGCATATAAGTAAGTAGGATGAACCCAGTCAATCTACCGTTTCGTAGTTTACGTAAAACCTGCAAAAAAGGGTTTTTATCAGAACTCCGAAGTAAACGCCCTATTTAAGACGCAGACACGGACAGTTGTCATGCAGGATCGTTTTTTTTAGAAAACTACTATCTCATCGAGTTCCGAACATGGATAGATGAAGCCGGATGTATCAACGTTATTTTCATCTCATATGGGAGCGTTTTGTAAGACAGCTGTATAGGCAACATTAGTGTACAGTATATCCAACTACTTAGAGGCCAAAATCCATAGCAGTCTGTAAGAGAAGTTTTTACGTTTCGTTAACATTCTTTTACAGGCCATTAACAGGCGACAGAATACGAACTTTTAGCTTTGCGGACCATCGCAGTGGTTGAAATCCTTGAAAATAAAAAGAATGCCTTAACCGGATCTGATTTATCAGGATATAGACTTATTTTAATTAAACCTGCAAAAAACATGAAAAAAATTATGTATGCGCTGATCTTACCGCTGGTTGTGGTAAGCGGACTAGTATTAGCTAATCGTGAAATTAAAAATGAAGCTTCGAAAAAGTCAACCTCAACGCCATTCTCTGCTGCTGAAAAGAAAGCTGCATTAAAAAAATGGGAGGCTACCCCTGATGGTATAAGGTACAAAAAATGGGAAGCGTCTCCCGAAGGTAAAAAAGTGTATGCCGGTGAAGCTAAAGTAAGGAAACATATAAGTGCTTTTACCAATATGGAGGCTGTTGTAACCTCTCTTTCTCTTCCGCCAGGCTCACGATTAGGTTTTGGAGTGATGGTCAGGATTAATGGCGACGATTATATTCTTAGTTTTGGCTCGGAGAAATCTGACAGGAATTTATTGAACGTTAACAATGAATTTCAGCAATTGCATACCCTGAACGTTAACGACAAACTAATTATAAGAAGCCATAATGTATCGCACGCGCCCAAGTATTCATATCCAATACTATCGGGCGACTATGTAGAACGAGCCAGTAAACTAATTTATAAACGTGCCCCTCGCCAAGGCGGTTGCTAAGTAAATTATGAACTACATAGATGCTTTATTCTTAACGGTTGTTTTTTTGAAGCTGTTTAAACTTTTCAAATTAACCGCAAAGAACGCTAAGGCAAAGCGCAAAGAGCGCAAAGAAATTCAGTCAGCAAACTCAGCGTTCTTTGCGACTTTGTCTCAGCGCTCTCTGCGGTTAAACTAAAGCGCATTGGAGATATAAAAAATAAAGTTTAAACAGGTTCATCTACTATAGATAAAACCAAACAGGAGGTAAAAAAATAGTATTAAGTCCGAAACCAAAGACGCATCCACTTCCAGATGGATTGACCCTACATACGAGTATACTGATTCTATCGGTAAGAGCCTGATCATACAGAACAGCCTCCCAAAAGGTGGAACAAAATACACTGACCCTGATGGCGAAGTATATTATTATGCTGTATTTTTTACTCGATAAAATCAGTGCACAATCAATGTATAAGCAATAGCGGGGTTCGTGGTAACTGTAATTGAAATAACGCAATCACTAACTTTTTGGGATTTTAGAAGCTAATAATGGACGTATTTTGGCTGGATATTTTTTTCGGAGTGTATCGTTATGATGGAATAACCCTCATGGACTTTAGACGTAACGAGGGTCAGAAATATGGTGTATAGCTGTTTCTCAAAACGCCCGCTTCCTGTATGAAGATTCTATCGTCTCAAGTAGGAGGGTAGGATGAGAATACGCTTTAATCCTGTGTTCCCGCTTCGGTATCTTACGCCGTTGTGATACTAGCTACAGCAACTCAATAAAGAGCGTTTAATGCGAAATTATAAAACAGGGATTATAATCAGAAACGGTCATTTCTGATTATAATCCCTATGAACTAGGCCTTTCAATTAGCAAATAGCTGATTAGTAGTGAATATGTTGCCCTTGGGGAAGGGTGGCAATATGGTTCAGCTTACCCTGTCTATAATCCTGGTAAAGCCGACGAATGTCCTCTTGCGTATCGCCAATGAAGGGTCCATGGGATACAATTTCGTCCCCCTGCCGTTCGCCGGCATAAAGAATGACGCGACCTCCCGTTTCACCAGCCGTTAATCTAAGTTCACTCAGGACGTCATCATCCGCGAATCGGTCAAGCCAGCCCACTTGATCCTGCATTAACTGTTTCTTCGCGTCGCCAACTTCCACACTACCCTCAATCGCATACAAAAAGGCGGTGTAAGGCGCAGGAATATATTGTACGGTAGATGCATGGGGTGCCAACCATATATCGGCCAGAATCAGGGGCGTATAATTCTGAACGGGCGAGGTTACACCCGCCAAAGAGCCGCTGTAGACTTTGATATCCACCGACTCATTGGTAACTCTGGGCACATGGTTTAAGGGAATGTCCTGCACCCGTGGTGTAGCCCAGCGGTCTTTCTTGGGCAGCGTCAACCATAATTGCAAGAGACGCATATTGGCTTCACGCTCGATGGTTTCGGTATGAATCACGCCACTCCCGGCCGTCATTAGTTGTAAATCGCCCCCACTCATGCGGTAAGCCTCATCGCCCATCTCGCCTTCCAGCAATAGGGAAACCGTTTCAAAACCGGCGTGGGGGTGTGGTCCACCGACTGGCTGTTCATCCCGTTTTTCGAGCCGATCATCCATCAAGACGATAAACGGATCGCTCTCTGAAAAAGCAACCTGAATGAGAGGGCTGGCAAGATGGCCCGCTCCTAAAAATCCCCGCTGGGCTTGGGGTGTATATAGTTTGGCAAGATTTCGTTGAATGCTCATATCACTACCTGGTTTATGAAGGGTCAATGCTTGTGTTCCCTTTGCTTCTACAAATTTACTACATTTGCTATACTTTAGTAAGTAGTATACTTGAGTATAGTACTATACTCAAGTATAGCAACAAGCCCAATAAGGAAAACAACCTGCTTATTACAAACGATAGTCTATGGAGCCAACAAACTTATTACCGGAGGAATGTAGCCGTACTTTGCGCCCCATACGGGATGCCCTGGATGTATTAAATGGGAAGTGGAAGTTGCCGATTATTGTGGCCCTTACCTTCGGGGAGAAGCGGTTTGGGGAAATCGCCAAAGAGGTTCAGGGGATTACGGATCGAATGCTCTCCAAAGAATTACGGGATCTGGAGTTGAACGGGTTGGTCAAGCGAACTCTATATGACACCTATCCCGCTAAGGTGACGTACACGTTAACAGCTCATAGCCAAACATTACATGACGTGATTGAATCCTTACGCAAATGGGGCGAGTTACATCGGCAAAAGATGATCTCGGGCGATAAATGAATGACAGGAAATAGTTTACGCTTGGTTGGATTAACTGTCTCTAAAAACACCCATTTCTTGAAGTAAACACATAAACGCTCATTCGTCTCCTAAAGGAGCGTTGTTTGAGAACCAATACCTTGTACTTACAAACAGGAAGGTTGATAGGTGGATTTTACAACAAAAGCAGACCCGCCAATTTTGTTCTGGCGGGTCTGTTCCCTCCTACACAAATCTTATCGGCTCTTGATCAACTTTACCGTATGAACTTGACCCTCCGTGCGTACCTGGACCAGGTGCGTACCTACTTCTTGGCTTAAAGGCAGGCTGATCCGTTCCCGATCTGTGGACCAATCCAGCCGCTGCTGGTGATGGCTTCGACCCTGAATGTCCAGCACCGTCACCTCTACCCAACGCCCGATAACTCCGCTAATTTCTACGTCCACCTGCTGACTCTGTACTGGATTGCCAAACACCTTAACCTGTAAGCCATTGCCGACTTCACTGGCTGCCTGCCGAGCTCCCCCAGTACAGGCAACCAGCCAGAAGTAGTTATAGGCTGAGGTAGTATTCCCCTGTTGGGCAATCAGCGTCAGCAACGGCTGTTCAGTCGATAAGGTCTGTCTATAAGGACCGGCCTGGGTCGTGATTATTCCATTGGTCATGGCCAGCACGATTTGCTCACCCGTCAGTCCTGTATACTGAGGAGTAAACGTCACCTGCCACTGATTCCCCCCCAGGTTCTGACACCCAGTCGTGGTGACACCAACCAACGTAAAAGGTTGAGTCGGTGGGGTGGTTCCGTTCACGGTGAGTTGGAACGTAGTCGAGACAAACAAGCCACTTGGATCAACCGCCGTTACACTGATCGGAAAACTGCCCGTGCTAGCGGGCGTACCGCTAATAATGACCCCGGTTCGGGTCAGGGGTGCGGGAAGACCGGATACGATATAGGTTAAGGGGTTTCCATCAGGATCCGTAACATAGTTCGCTAAGCTGAGTTGGTAAGCTTGCCCTGTCTGGGCCGTCTGGGGGGGAATACCCGTGGTGGTAGGCGGGCGGTTGGGCGTAGTCGTGTTGCAGCCAGCCAGCCACTGATAGTTATAGCTGCTTAGAACCCCGTTCTGCTGGGCAATCAGGGTAATGAGCGGATTGCTGGTGTCGAGATTGAGGCTATAGGGGCCTGGTTGGGTGGTAAAGGGAAGCTGCTGATAGACGGTGAACAGGATGGGCTGTCCTGTGGTACCCACGTATTGGGGGGTAAAGGAGAGTTGTCGTTGGGTAGCCGAGATGGTCTGGCAACTAATCAGGTTGACGCCGGTAATGGCGAAGCTTGTCGCAGATGGGTTGACCGTAATGGTGATGGGTACCCAGGCCGATTCCTCCTGACTATTTACATTACTGTGTGCGTTGACGGTCAGCTTCATAACGCCCGTGGTGGTGGGCGTGCCGGTAATGGAAGGGGGGTAAGTTACATAAGACAGGCTCAATCCATTGCCAGGTAGCTGTAGTGAAGAGTAACCTGCACTATTACTGGGCAGTAGGACGGGTAGCTTGTAGTTAAATGGCACCCCAGCAGTGGCCGTCAGGCTGATGGGAGTAGGGGCAATAACTGTAAGGGTGATGGGTACCCAGGCGGATCCCTCCTGACCATTCACATTATTGTGCGCGTTGACAGTCAAGCTCATGACGCCCGTGGCGTTTGGTGTACCCATGATGGATGGGGGGTAAGTTACATAAGATAGGCTCAATCCATTGCCAGGTAGCTGTGGTGAGGTATAACCGGTGCTGTTGTCGTGCAGTAGGACGGGAAGCTCATAGCTAAATGGCACCCCAGCGGTAGCCGTCAGATTGATGGGAGTGGGAGCAGTGATCGTAATAATAATAGGAACCCAGGCTGACTCTGGCTGGCCGTTCGAAGTAAGATTGGCGCTGACGGTCAGGTTCATCACACCTGTAGCGTTTGGCGTACCCACGATGGATGGGGGTAAGGTTACGTAAGATAGGCTCAATCCATTGCCGGGTAGCTGTGATGAGGAGTAAATCGCACTTTGATAGGGCAGTAGGGCGGGCAACTGGTATTTAAAGGGCACCCCAGCGGTGGCCGTCAGGCTGATAGGGGCGGAATCGATAGCCGTATTTGGTTCACGAAACGACTTTGTAGCCTGAATAGAATCGATCTCAGTGAAATTAAGCCTAACCTCGGCCTTCAAATTCCAGCAGACAAGCAGCAACAATCCAATTAACCAACCGAGTGCTCGAGAAGTAGTACGTGTAGACATATCAGGAGTGTTTAAGTAAGATTGTGGTATCTCCTAATACTACTTAAGTCTGGCTACTAAACTCCTTACAAATGTGTAATCGGTAACTTATTTTATTGAATAGTCCACCCTTAAATTACCGTTTCTAAAAACACCCGTTTCCTGTAGCAGACGCGTGAAGATTCTATCGTCTCAAGTAGGAGGGTTGAGAATGTACCAGTTATTCAGGTTAAAGTAACATACAATCCCCAAGTTCATTACTTTCCATAGAAAGTTACTAGCTCTTCCACTAAGATACCGTTGATTTTCATGCCCCTCAGGAGGCAATTCGTCAACACAACACCCGCCAGGTTGCAATTAGTCAAAGTACTACCCGATAAGTCACAATTATCAAATCGGAGGGGGGCTGTTTGGCTGATGAATCATACTGAGGATGACCTTGGGGAGGCATGCCGATCTGGTGAAAATAGGCTCCGCCCAGTTGAGCGCCTTCAATATCTATATCCCTTAAATCAGCATTCCTAAGCTTAGGCCCTGTTAAGGACACAGGCCCGATTCAAATTAACGTTCACAAATGTAGCGTCCTCGATACAGGCCTCTGTCCAGTGCTTGTTGAGGTTGATTCGTCGTGTTGATTCTGTAGTAGCGTTTATTGGGCAACGTAGATGTAGGCTAGCCTCCCCATTGTCGAAGGGGTACATCACGCACTATTTTCTTCGTTCTACTAAGTGCATATAGAGTAGCCGAAGTAGGAAACCCTTCAGGCTAACTACGGGTGTGACTTCTGCGTTTCAGTAAACGCCAGTTGCTCGACGCAGACACATAAACGGTTCTAGGTCTCTCGTTGTGAGCGTTTATCTTAATTGAATGCTCATTGATTGCTTAATTAGATACTAGTATTGTATTGGGCTGATATGGATTACTCGATGCGCTTTAAGTCGACGGTGTATAGGATGATCTGCAACTACAGCCCATAACCGGCTTAACAAAGCTGCCAGCGAGTAGGCAGGGAGTAACATGCGGACACAATTTGCTTCGATTTAGCCGATTATCTCACACCACCTCCCATCCGGTTTTTCTCCGCGTCGTTGCCTAGGCTTCGGTCTTTAGCGGGCTTTACCGTGCGTTTGCCAAAATTATAGGTAAACGCTACCTGAATGCGCTGGTTATCATTATAGTATTGATTACTCGAAGACACATTGCCATAGGAAACGACATAGCGGTAGAGTTGCGAATGAAATACATCCCGGAAAATAAGTTTGATATTCCCATCGGTAAATAGGGACTTATTAAGACTAATGAATGTGAAAAATAGCGCTTTGCTTTGGTTGATCGTGCTTCGGTTGGGTGATTCGTAGACCAGGAGCAATTCCGCTTTGTAGCTTTTGGGTAAAGAGAATACATTGTTAATATAGGTTTGTAGGCCGTAGCCCGTCAACTTGCCAGCATCATACTGACCGATAGGCGAATCAGTTTGAGAGCCCCGAAGGCCCAGATTCCAATTCATAGACCACCACTTATACCAATCATGGCCCCAGGTAAGACCCACAAATTCGCTGTGAAGCCGCGCTAAGTTGGTAAACGATACGGTATAAATCCGGGTGTCTGGATCAAAAAATACGGTATTCAGGATCGCATCCTGTGTGTTGGAATAGTTAATCGACAGGGTCAGCCCACCCAGGGTCACGTTAGCGTCTAGCGTATGGGCAAAGGATGGCTTTAGACCCGGATTACCTACCGAAATCAGGTAAGGATCGGATTGCCAGCGATAAGGTACCAGCGCCGATAAGGACGGTCTAGCTATTTTACGAGCGTAGGAAAAGCTAAATTTTGGGCCGTTGTGTAGTGTTTTGCTCAGGCTTAGGCTAGGAAAAAAACCGGAATATATCCGACTCAGATTTGAACTAACCAGTTCCTGATGGGTTCGTTCATACCGTAAACCGGTTTGCACAGACCAGCCGGGTCTAAATTTGGTACTGTAACTGGCATAACCTGCAAAGGAATTTTCGGAATACTTTCCGGAATTACTAAAGTTCGAATCGAGTACGTAGACTCCTGAGCTCGCTTCATTTTCCTGGGTTACCAGGTTGTCATTGCTAATGGCTGTTAACTGAAAGCCAGACTCCCAGCGTCCGCCTTTTGTGGGCAGCGTTAGATCAGCCTTTAGGATCAGATTTTCCTCCGTTTTGGGGTTCTGAATTCGAGCCCGGCTGGGTGGGCGTATCGAGCTACCGTCTGCATTCTGATACTGATAGCCTAAGTATTGGGTATTTGATCGATCGAAAAAGCTCTTGGTTAGGTTAACCGACAATTCCTTGCCCGTACTGTCGAGTTTACCCGTATAGTTGATATTGGCATCATAATTCCGCGTGTAATCCGTTTCAAGCCGACTCAATAAAAGTAATGAATCTTCCCCGACGAAATGGCTTCTAAACGCCGTTGTCCCGTCGGTAGTGCTACGAACGGTTTGTGCATTACTATTGAACCGGATACCCAGCGCATGATTTAGGTTGGGGAAAAATTCAACGCCACTAAAGGTGGAAAAGCCTTTGGTTTTATAAGCCGAGAAGGCTTGCCCCGACATAGAACCGCCTTGATAAGCACGTTCTGTAGCCTCCTCAGATCCCACCTGATCAAGTCGGCCATTGAGGGTAGTGAACACATTCCACTTCGGCGATCGAAGGTTAAGGGAGCCGTTGGGGTTAAAGCGCCCATTGTGTCCCTGCGAGTAGGTAGTGCTCAGCCGCCCATTGATGCCTCGTTCTAAGCTCTTCTTGGTGATTATGTTAATGACGGCTCCGAAGCTGGCATCATATTTGGCGGAGGGGTTGGGGATTACGTCAATTTTTAGGATATCCTCCGCCGAGAAATTTTGCAGGAAGTTGTCTAGAGCACCCTGACCCATCTGGCGACCGTCCACCAGCATCAGAACATTACTTTTGTTGCCCACTTTAATACCCAAGGGCGTTTTTGACACCAAGGGTGCATAGTTCAGCAGGTCTTCTACCTTGTTTCCTTTAGCAATGACGCTGTTGGCTACGGTCAATACCATCCGATCCCCTTGGTTCTCCACCAAACTTCGTTGCCCTTTGACGGTTATTTCAGCCAGTTTTTCTGTTTTTTCATTCAGCGTAATGACGCCGAAATCCTTGGTTGGATTAGTTTCATTTAACGAAAACACAGGAAGCCATGTGGCTTGGTGGCCAACCGACTGTACATGAAGTAAGTACGTTCCAGCCGCTAGATTATCGATCCTAAAAAAGCCTTTTTCGTCGGTTACGGCTCCTTTGATCGTGCTGGAGTCTGTCGCCGAAGCGAGCCGAATGGTTGTATAAGGTGCTGGCTGATGAAGCGTTTCAACGGCTGTTCCTTGTAGTTGAAATTGGGCAAGACTAGGAAGACAAATCCACAAACAAAGGAGGAGAGATGTGATTTTTTTCATGATATACAGAGTAAAGCAGGGAAGAATATGACTTGAAGCAGGAAGCGACCAATCGAGTTGAGCACTTTTTAGGTTGGGTTCTGTAGGCGCTTGCCGGTAAAACCATCGGCTATTACCTCTGTAGTATACCCGCTTATCGGATTATACACTCACTATGACAAATCCACTTCGTTGCGCGATTATTGACGATGAATTCCTGGCCCAGGAGCTCTTGAAAAAGTATGTCCGGCGCGTTACTTCACTAGAGTTAATCGCCACCTTTGATGATGCCATTATCGCCTTTAATCAGCTACCGGATTTGTTACCCGATGTGATTTTTCTCGATATCACGATGCCAGAACTGACGGGGCTTGAGTTTTTACGGGCTTACCCGGCCCCACACCCGGCCGTAATTATGACGACAGCCAATCCTGAACATGCCCTGGATGGTTTTGATCTGGGCGTGACGGATTATCTGCTCAAACCCATCTCGTTTGAGCGTTTCCTCAAAGCGATTGGACGCGCCAGAGAGAAGAAAACCAGTGCGCCCTTGGCAGGCTCTTTGCCAGAGCAAAAAAGCCTGTTACCACCGGTTGCCAACCCCACATTAGGTGCAGAGTTTATCTACTTTAAAACCGACCGGAAACTGGAACAAGTCCGGGTAGATGATATCGTCTTTGCCGAATCGCTGGGTGATTACCTCAAAATTTTTCTAGCGGATCGCTATCTGGTAGTTCTCTTAACGATGAAAAAGCTAGTCGATACCCTACCCGCCGACCGCTTTCTGAGGGTCCATCGATCCTGCATCATCCAATTGCGCCACATTCAAACCCTGGAAGGAAATACCATTCATACCTCAACGGGACAGACGTTGGTTGTCGGGCCTAACTACCGAGCCCCCGTACGAGAAGCGGTACAGAAGTGGCTGACTGTTTAGGGAGGCCGTTTCGCTGACCAGCGATTGCCTGCCGGTATGTTTTCTGAACGTAAAGACTGTAATCCGTTTGCGTGCATCTGAGAATCAAGGAGGTTCCTATTGGGAACGAAAGTAGCGCGGGCCAAACGGGGGCTTCCATTAAATCGATTAAGAGCTTCGTTTTTTCGATGAAAGTCGGATCGTGCGTTTCATCGGATAAAAAGGGTTCTTTATCGAAAAAAGAGGCAAAGCTGCCCCAACCAGATTACTTTGTGCGCGTATCGCTTTCCGCCTGTGTCCATGTTTAGACTAACCCTACTGACCGATGAAGCCCAGTATCGGGGCTGGACCCGAGTCGGCTTTCATGGGGTGCTGATTCTGGGGGTGTTTTTGCTGATTTTTTCTACCTACATTCCCTGGTTTCTCTATCCCAATCCATCGCTTCATTACCCCATCAAAACGTACGTAGGGCCTATCTTACGGGATTCGCTGAGCGTCCTGGTCCAGTATTATAGTCTGGTTTATCTCTTTACCCACTATGGCCGCCGTCCGTTTGTCCTATTGCCTGGCCTGGCCCTTTATTATGTGATTCTCTTTACGGTTTATTACTATTCATCGTCTATCGTCAAGCACTATTTCGGCCTAGCGGACGATTATTCGGGATCAATCAACCATTTTGAGCGATTGCCTTACGGACAAGCTTTATTTAATGTAGGCACCTTTTTTCACTTATCATTTATCATTGAGCGTGCTTTCTACCCGTTAGCCGTGAAGCTCGTATTGGAAGTCTACCGCAGGCAAGTACGTCATGGAGAGCTTCAGCAACAATACACCCGGCTTGAACTGGATTTCCTGAAAAGTCAAGTTAATCCCCATTTTCTGTTCAATGTGCTCAATAGCATCTATGCCCTGACGGAGGAAGAGAATCCACAGGCGGCCCGGATAACGCTCCAGCTATCGGGTATGATGCGTTACGCCTTGTATGAAACCGCCAATTCGCTCGTTCCCTTAAACAAGGAACTGCGCTTCATTCGGGATTATATGAATCTGGAAGAGCTCCGAACGGCCAAGCGATTAGTGCTGGATTACGATTTGCCCCAATTGGTTGACGAATCGCTCCAGATCGCCCCGTTCTTATTAATTACCTTTATTGAAAATGCCTTTAAGCACGGGGTTCAAAATAACGCCCAAAAATCCTGGGTAAAGCTGACCCTAGTGGTTCATGATAATGTACTGAATTTGTCGCTGATCAATAGTAAGCCAATCAATCCTTCTTCAGTACTGGGTGGTTTGGGCGTATCTAATGTAAAAAAAAGGTTATCCCTTCAGTACCCAGACCACTATCTAATGATCTTAGATAAAGAAACAACGTATACAATAACACTTCGCTTGAACTTGTCGAAACAAGAGCGAGCACTTCGTTAATGGTTGACCTTCGGAAAGCCTATCAACTACCTAAGCCATTTTTTGACTAATGAACTATAGGTTAGTCAAAGTGCCAAACTTAAGGCTATGTACTCGTGGATTAACTATTTTGTTAAACGCCCCATTTATGGAGCTGTTACATGAGAACTCAGTCGTCTCAGTTAGGAGGGTTTACTTAAGATAACTACATCGCTAAATCAATTTGCGTGCCTCCTCTTCTACTACTTTTGTAAAGGCCGAGGAGACTGCTTTGGAACACGCTGATCGGTCGTAATTAAGTTATGGTCTACGTGCTTAATTTGCAGTATTGAATGCGCTTGATTAACCGTGTTGAAGACTTTTCCGAATTCGTACCGTCGTTTAGTAGCCAATTCTGTAGTAGTAGACTCTTCCATTGGCTTACCTGATGAGCGACCTTTAGACCGATTATCATAGCGTAACACAGCAAATCCCTTTTTGCCCAGTTCGGTCGTCATTGCCTGGAAGGGCTTAAGTCCCTCTACCTCCCCATCTCGATTGCTAGAGCCACTGCCTAAGATAATCAGTACCGCCGGGTGAACGCCCGTTCCTGGAGGCATCTTGAGCGTGCCAGCTAATACCTGATTATGGTTGGTAAAACTGACGCTTTGTTGAGTTTGGGCCAAGCAAGGCCCCCCTATACATAGCAAGAAAACGATCATTCCAAACCGCATGTGTCGTCAGGTTCATATTTGTGAGCCATAGATAACCTACAATTCACCATGAAATCTTTCTCGATTCAATAACGGGAGTTCTCCCCAACTCTTGATTCCAGGGGACAACCACACGAAATAGAACTCACTTCATTACGGAATCTGAGAATTCTTTAGGGCTTTCGCCAAATCGGGTCTTCTCAATTTGGCACTAGTCGCCCCTGAGCGTCCTCCACATGCGGCCGGTTCAGGTCCAGTCCATCCAGAACCAAAACACCTTGTATGGACGACTGCTGCTTAGGGTCCTGCTTCCACGACCAGACTAGCTTACCTGCTGGCGTATATTCCAGTATCTGTGTACCGCTGGCTCCGTGTTCAGGCCCGTGTCCCTGCCAGTTCGCAACGACCCAATTCCCGTTCTTCAATACTTGAAAACCAGCAAAAAAATGGGGGTTTACAATGGGCGGGCCACTAATACTATCCACCCAGACGCCCTTTTTATCGAATCGCTGGAAGTTGGCCGAATAGCCTCCACTTACCAGCGTAGAACCATTGCCCAGTCGCTGGGCCTGCCAGGCGTGTTGTGCTTTGTCCTGTTTCGTAAGCCGAGCCTGCCACACGATAGTACCATCGGGTTTACCCTCAAACACCTGATCATTGGAGGTAATCAGAAAGTTACCGTCGACGGTTTCCCGAACCAGTCGGACATAGGTAAAATCGGGGTAATTGATGGTTCGTTGCACAGCCTGGTTCTGGTCCAGTTCCAGCAGTACGATGCCTTTCTTTCCCTGCCAGTTCAAGCCCACGAGCAATATATGGCCATTGCGTAAGCGTCGGGCGGCAATGGTGCCATCGAACGTAGTGAGTTCGGCTACTTTGTTGCCCGTTTTAATGTCCCGCTCTTCATACCCCTTACCGGTGCCGATCATCACCCGTCCCTGCCCCACCAGTTGCAGATCCCGACCCGCCGGAACAGCGATGAAGTAGTTTTTTTCGGGGTGGGCCAGGTCAATGTAATTCAATTTAGAAAGCCCCTCGTCACGTAACAACAACTGCCGGGATGGGTAACTAGTGGGAGAGGGTTGCGCAGCACCCTGTAAATAGAGAAGAACAAAAAGTGCGGAAAATAAGCTGGTGGTGAGGTTCTTTTTCATGCGTTAAACGCGTTGTTGTTTTGTCGAACTCGGAGCATTAAAGCTACTATCAAAAATAAGTGATGTCGGTTACTAATAACCGATATAGAAGGTTTCTCAAAACCTACATGTGAAAAATAGGTTTTGAGAAACCTATCGTGGCAGATATAAGTATCTGCCACCACGATATTGGCCTCTACATTACTACTTCCCCCGCTTCTTCCCCTCAAACTCAAGCGCCAGCATGATAAAGGGGCCGACGGATTTTGGGTCGTTATCCCGTTTGGCTTCCTTACAATAATACTCATAGGAGCCATCGCGGTAGGGCGTGCCACCCAGACCAGCGCCCGCGCAGGCATCCGTAATGGTTACAATGCCTGTGGGTTGAGTTTTAATAAAATTCGTTAGAATGCCGTCGTATCCCTTCCGGGCAACGTCTGCGTATTTCTGGTCAATATAGCCCTTCTTCGCGGCTTTGATCAGGAAATAAACGAACATAGTTGAGCCCGACGATTCCAGGTAATTGCCGTCCTGTTTGCCTACGTCCATGACCTGGTACCAAAGACCTGTTTGCTTATCCTGATAGGTAGCCAATGTTTGTGCCAGCTGATTCGTAATGGCTATTATCTGCTTTCGTTGCGGATGGTCGTTGGGGAAATAATCCAGAACGTCCACTAAGGTCATGGCGTACCAACCCATACCACGTCCCCAAACATGGGGTGATTTTCCTGTTTCCTTATCTGCCCAGCGCTGCTCTTTGCTTTCGTCCCAGCCGTGATAATACAGTCCGGTTTTTGGGTCTTTATTATGCCTGTCGATGAGCTGAATTTGATTGGCTACGTCGGCGAACAAGGCAGGTTCGTTGAAGACCTGGGCATACTGGGCTAAAAACGGTGACGCCATGTATAACCCATCGAGCCACATCTGGTGTGGATAATGTTTTTTGTGCCAGAAACCGCCTTCGCTCGTACGCGGATGGGTTAGCATCTGACTACGTAGCAAGCGAATGGCTTTTTCGTATTTTGGGTCGTGGGTCTTTTCGTACAAGGCAAAGAGGATTTTGCCCGAGTTAACCGCGTCGATGTTGTATTGGCTAAGGGTATAGGTTTTTATAGTGCCGTTAGGATTGATCAGGTCATCGGCATAGCCCTTGATATACGTGTAGTATTTTTCATCGCCCGATTTCTTCCACAATTGTTCGAGTGCGCTACACACCAACCCATTGCAATACCCCCAGCGAGGCTCTTTGGAAAAGTCGAGCATCCATCCTTTGGGATTTCGGATCATGTCCGAATCGGCCATTCGAACCGACCAGGGCGCATTGGTAGCAACGGTGGGTGCGGGTTGGGCAAAAGCCGTAGTTAGGCAAAAGAGTAGCCATAAGGTACGTGTGTATGGCTTTGTTATCTTGCTCATTAGTAGGGTATTAAGGTGTAACGCTTGTCACGGGCTCTACCCGGAACCAGTCGAAATCAGCATAACCCGAATCGTTGATCTGGGTGGTACGGGTGCAGAAGATGCCCATTTTAGCGCCGATCCAGCGACCTACTTCGGCTTGAAAACTATCGCCTGTTTTTGTGAAATTCTGCCCGTCTAAACTGTAACTGAACTGGCATTTCGCCCCTTTCGTTACAGCAACGCGCAGGTAAACCGGGGTGCCCGGATTGATACGGGTAATGACTGTCTCTTCTTCGGATTTTCCTTCCGATGCCTTCTTACAAACACCGTAGACCAGAGCAAGTCCCTCTTTGCTACTTTTTAGCATCAGATTGGCATAGCTCAACCCCATAATTATCAAGCCTGCCTTTTCATTTTCCAGTTTCGGATTCGGCTTGAAGATGACCTTTGTGGTGGCCATGAAGGTTTCTGTCGGAAATTTCTGCATCAGCAGGTTTGGCACCTCCCAGTTATTTTTCGCGTCCTCCGGTGTTTTGTAGGAGTACAATCGCAGGAATCCCTGCCGACTGGTTGTGTGCCAAATGCCTTTCGGGTTCGCCTGCCACTGCCATTGCAAGCCCAGTGCTGTTGTGTTAAACTCATCCGATTCAGCGGGGGTAGCAACCGGATAGGATTTTCCGCTGGTGTGATTTGGTTTTTTATAGGTCAACACGGGTTCGCCCTTGCCGTCGCCATCGGGATCTACGCCAATCACGGGCCAGTCGGACACCCACTTCATCGGTTGCAGATGTACCACCCGGCCATAGGCTTCTTTATCCTGGAAATGTAAAAACCAGTCTTCAGCGGCTTTCCCTTTGCCCGGATTTGTCGTGACCCACGCGCCCTGATGCGGCCCGTTGATGGGCGTTTTGCCCTGATCCATAACGACTTTCCGTTCGTAGGGTCCATAAATACTTTTCGAACGTAACACCAGTTGCCAGCCCGTAGGTACGCCACCCGCCGGGGCAAAGATGTAGTAGTAGCTGTTCCGTTTATAGATTTTCGGCCCTTCGATGGTAGGGTCGGTTTCGTGGCCGTCGTACACAATGGCACCTTCGTCCGTCACCTTTGTGCCATCGGGACTTAGCTTTTTTACCGTAATGATGCTTTTAATCCCGGCCCGGCTACCCGCCCAGCCGTGTACCAGATATACCTGCCCATTGTCATCCCAAAGCGGGCAAGGGTCAATCAATCCTTTGCCGCTTTCAACCAGCACTGGTGCCGACCAGGGGCCAGCCGGGTTAGTGGCTTTGGTCAGGTAGATGCCAAAATCGGGGTCGGGGTAATAGATGTAGAACTCCTTGTTGTGGTAGCGAATAGCAGGTGCCCAAACCCCGTTACCGTGCTGGGTCTTCTCGAAATGATCGAAAGGGGGCTGACGCTTCAGGGCATGACCGATGATGGTCCAGTTCACCAGGTCTTTTGAATGAAGGATGGGCAAACCCGGAATGGCATCGAAACTGGATGCGACCAGATAGAAATCATCTCCCGCCCGGCAGGCATCGGGGTCCGAATAATCGGCGTCCAGAACGGGGTTTTTGTAAGAGCCATTGCCTAAGTCCGCTACCCAAACTTTCGACACATAAGGCGTTGATACATCAAATGAAGAAGGTTTCGATACAGTATTCTGTGCAAACCCAGGAAGTGTGACAAGAAAAAATGCCCAAGAGAGTAACTGTGATTTCATACGAGTAGGTATTGGTGATGGATAATGAGTACAGACTCTCTATTCTACATTGTCCATTCTTCATTCTTCATTGCTTTTCCGGTAGCCAGAGTGATTTCTCGGAGAAGATACTGGCCACGGTGTACTGGCGTACTTCTTTAGCGGTTAGCTGTTTCGACCAGGCGATTCGCTTTGCTGTATTTCCGCCAACGCCGGTACTGCCGTATTCAGCATAGAGCACCGTTTTTTCATTGGCCGCATTGCCCCAGTTGTCCCAACCGACGGGCAGAATATGGTCGCCCATTTCGGTTCGAATGAAAATCGTTTTGGCATACGGACGCCAGGGGCGACCCAGATATACTTTTTTCGCGGCTGGATCGGCAATGAGTTTACAATCGAAAAAGACGAATCCATACTGCTGATAGTCAGGCGTAGCAGCCGCGGTGATGAACGAGTCCGATAAGCTTTTGATGGTGCAGGATTGGAAAACAGAGATTGATTTTCCGAAAATGAAATCGGTCGTTCCTTCGATAAAGCAATTTTCATAGTACTGTCGGCTTCCTTCGGCGGCTGCGTACAACGTATCCTGATTGCCTAACAGCATGCAATTTTTGCACACAAACCGGTCGCCTTCTACATGTAGCGCCACAGCCTGTCCAACCCGACCAGCGGTATTCCGAATGGTCAGATTCTCCAGAATAACATCGGGCGCATCGACTAAAACCGTGTAGGAGGTGTAGGTACTGAATTTATCCTTCCCTGTTCCATCCTTCCCGCCCGGATAGTCTTTCCCTGAGTAATCATCACCCGTAATAATGACCCCGTCTTTACTTTCGCCGATAACGTGGATATTGGGTTTCCAGGACGGAATAACGAGTTTTTCGGCATACACGCCGTTCCTAACATAGAGCGTAACCCGAACTTGCATATGGTCGCGGAAGCTGTTGACGGCCTCCTGAATCGTTTTGAAGTTGCCACTTCCATCCAGGGCCACGGTAACCGAAGCCGGAGACGTGGGGGAAGCAGGCGGAGGAGTCTGGGCAAATGTGCCTGTTGCCCAGATCAATAGGCAAAGCAGGAATGAAAATCGAATCATTGGATTATAGTTGGAACGGTCAAGGGGTTTAAGCACGAATACATTTTATTGTCCACAGAGGCACAGAGAACACAGAGTTTAAACAAGCTCTATGTAAACTCTGTGTTCTCTGTGCCTCTGTGGTTAATTTAATCGTTACCTACTGGCTTATAACCAATTGCTTTTCGACTGCACCTTTGCTGAACTCAGCTTTGGTTTTGGCTTTGGTGAGATCGGTGTGGGAGACCCGAATGGCCTGGCTACGCTCGCCCGTTATTGAAAACAACAAACTGGTATTCGCATCGTACTGAACGGTATCGAACGTAAGATTGCTGCTGTTGTCGACCAGAATGACGGGCTTGGTATCGTTGGTTATTAACTGTACATGGTCAAGACGAATACCACTGGCGTCGATCAACTCCACGCCTTTGTCGGCCTGAAGAACCAGGTTGCTCATTGTAATATTCTTGACCGCCATTTCGGGCAATCCCCGAATGAAAACGCCCTTTTTGGCTCCATTGCAGACAATGTTCTCAAACTTCATATTCTGGAAGATAGGTGTCCCTTCATTCACGACCGGGCGTTCATCTCGTTCCCCATCCGTCGCGAATTTGACGAAGTAGTACATATCGAAGAAGATAGCTTCCTGCGCAATGTCTTTCATGAAAATGTCTTTCGCGTAGATGTGCTCGACAACGCCACCACGACCCCGCACCGATTTGAAACGAAGCCCTTTATCGGTCCCCATGAATGTGCAGTTCGAGACGAAAATATAGCGGGCACCTCCGCTCATTTCGCTACCCACCACAAATCCGCCGTGACCGTTGTAGACGGTGTTATTCCGAATGATGCCGTTTTCTGTCGGCATGCCGCGCTTACGACCTTCTTCGTCTTTGCCGGATTTGATGCAAATGGCATCGTCGCCCACATCGAGCGTGCACCCTTCGATCAGGAAGTTCTTGCAGGATTCGATATCCATACCATCGCCGTTATGGGCGTATTCTGGATTCTTGGTGGTGACGTTTCGGATAGTCAGGTCCTGACACATCAGCGGATGCAGACACCAGGCGGGCGAATTCTGGAACGTAACGCCGTCCAGTAACACTTTTTTGCAGGACGTCAGCACCAGCAGATTAGGCCGCAGAAAGTCCTTCATATCGGCAAAATCCTGAGGAGTTTTCCCGGCTGCCAGCAACATACTTTTATTTTCTGTAGCGGCCCGTTTAAACTGCTCACTCGGATACCAGACCTTGCCATCGTCTTTCAACACCCCGCCCGACGCTACTTTCTCCTGCCACTGGCTGTCGGTCAACTGTCCTTTGTTTACGGCTCGCCATACATCTCCATTGCCATCAACAATTCCCTGACCCGTAATAGCTACGTTTTCCAGATTCACCCCCGAAATGGGCGATTGATTCCGGGCGGCTCGTTTGCCTTCGTACGTACCTTCGACCAGTGCATACTGGCTTTTGTCGGTGGTAAATAGCAGGGTCGCCGATTTTTTCAGGTGTAGATTGACGTTGCTTTTCAGCTCAATTGGGCCCGTCATCCATAAGCCAGCGGGCACCAGTACCACGCCACCACCTTTCTGGCTACAGGCAGCAATGGCCGCATTGATCGACTTCGTATTCAGCGTAACGCCATCGGGTTTTGCGCCATGCGCCAGAATCGTTATCGTATCCTTTCGAAAAGCGGGTTGAGCGATTTTGGGCAGATTAGTCCAGCTATAGGTAGGAGGAGATTGCGCCCATGTCGGAATATTGGTCAGTGTTGCAAGAGCAGCAACTACTAGGAATTGATGTTTATTCATTTCTTCTGGTTCAAGACTCGGCAGCCGTGGGCTTATACTACCAAGGACAAACAACGGGGTATAAGGCCGCAAATAGTTTTATTGATTACTGGAATAGTTTAACTAAATAAGGGCTATTCTCTAATAATTATTTAAATAATACTATACAGTACGGTTGCAATCCTGCCGAAAAAAGAAGGGACTGCCCAGGCCGATAGTTCAGTCAGGATGAGCTTGTCTTATGTCCGCCCCAAGATGGTATTTGTTGAATCCACACCGTGCTAAACCAAAAAACGCTGGCCCTAACGGAGCCAGCGTTTCCTATTACATCTACATTACTATAACTGCGCCCACAGTTAACAGAATGAAATTAAAAGAAGCAATATCTATACCAAAAGGTAAGTAGTCTTGGTATTTTGTTAAATAAATAATTAATATGGTAACATTTGGGTAATTAGCGAGCGCTCTTATTTCTCAACAGGACTAATACTACTCTCCGCCGTATTGCTGATAAAGGCAACCCGTTTGCTATCTGGCGACCACGAAGGGGTATTAATGGTACCTTGTCCTCCGTAGATGTATGCAATCACTTTGGGTTGGCCAACACCCGAGATAGGTAACAGGCGCAGGTAAACGTGCTTGTAAAATGGGTGATCATCCGCTTTTACTTCTTCCTTCAAAAAGGACAGGAATACGATCCATTTGCCATCGGGTGAGATGTGCGGGAACCAGTCGTGAAACTCCCCATTCGTAATCGCTTCCTGCTCGCTACCGTCGGCTTTCATACGGTAGAGTTGCATGGTGCCGGTACGGCTGGAGTTGAAATAAATGTACTTGCCATCGGGCGTGTATTCGGGACCGTCATCAAGCCCTTTCGCTTCGGTTAATCGGGTTTCGGGGCCACCGACAGAGGGGACACTGTAAATGTCGTACTCGTCATTCCGTGAGCCCGTAAAGACCAGCGTTTTCTTATCCGGCGACCAGCCATGCAGGTAGGAGGGACCTTTGGGGGTAATCTGTTTCGGTGTGCCGCCCGTTGCCGGTACGGTGTAAATGATAGAACCACCTAACTCTTTTACGCCACTACTCAGTCCCAGCATTTTACCATCGAACGACAGTACGTGGTCATTGTTGTTATTTTTTACATCTCCCGTGTTCAGCACAGAGGGTTGACCTTTTGCCAGATTGAAGCTATACATCTGGCCGTCGCCATTATAGAGTAGGGTTTTTCCATTGGGCATCCAGTTAGGAGCCTGAATGGACTTGGGTGCGTTGAAGATCACCTGCCGGTTACCTGTGGCTACGTCCAATATCTCCAGGTTACTGGCCAGGTATTCGCGGTAGGGGACGAGGCCATCATGAGCGGGTACGCTGATACGCACATCGCGGAAGGTACCCTGCTCAAGTACGTCTTTGTTGTGCGATCCGATGAAGAGTCCTACATACACTTCGTCGCCCAGATTTAAATCAGTCACCTGTTCGGTCACGAAGGGTTCGCCAAATTTGGCGACCCGCATGGTGTAGGTGTTCCCTTTTCGTTCCAGTTGGATCACATCGGCGTGCGTTAATTTCGAACGGACTTCTTCAGTATTGGCCCCGGTTGTACGGCGGAATTGCAGGGACGTAAGGCCATCACCATGTTCGGCCGCGTTGATATGGGCCGATTTGCCGTCGAGGCTGCTCCGAACCATCCAGCCAACTTTGCGGTGCGGATCAACGCCTTTTCCCAGCAGGCTTGCCCGCGTGTAGAGAATGAAATCACCTTTGATGCGTTTCCACAGATAGTGAAATTCATCGTGGTCGAACCAGATATTATAGCCGGAGCCAGAGAGTTCGTACTGGTGGGTCTTTGTATTATACTGTGCCGATCCCGGCTTTAACACGGCACCAATGTCGGTATGTCCTTCAAAAATTCCCAGCTTTGTTTGGGCTAAGAGGGGCTTGGTTGGAGTCAGCAATAAGCTGACTAAACCAGCCAGCAATGTTTGTGTTAGGCGTTTCATAAAAGGGCTTACTTAGGTTGGTAATACGTTCTAGTTAGGTCTATCTACGAAAGCCTTGCCGGGTGTATTCTACCGACTACTAAGTAATTAATGAGCAATTAACCTGGAGGGAGGAGTGCTTTATCTAAAAAAATAATTGCTATCCAGCTTAACGGTTGCTTTTTTTCATTTCATTTCTTTATTTGGTTTCAAAATTCATCAGCATAAGTTGAACTAGCTGAACATCTTACGTTCCTGACGATATATAGCGGATACCGTTTACTATAGGCTTGTTAGCCTCAGCGTACCTGATTCTTTTCTCTTCAATTCTCAGTACCCATTGTCTGCTAGTTAACTAGTAGTCATTGCTTACTAGTGCCCATTTCGAAGTTAGTAGGATCTATCCTCTCACCAGATTTATCTTCTTTCATGAATATGACTCTAAAAAAGAATGTTCAGGAGTTTAATCGAAACGTGCGGGAAAATGGTGGATTTCTCTACACCACCAATGCTCAGTTCTCGTCGCACGTTGCTAACAAACGTATTTCAGACGAAATCTTTAAACTCATTGACCCTTCCTACAAAACGCTGGTAGATATTGGTTGTGGAGATGGTATGTACACCCACAACATCAAACAGAATTTTCCGCAGTTGGAAGTACATGGGTTTGATCCGGCCGAATCTGCCATTCAGATTGCTAAACAAAACTATCCGTCTGTACAATTTAGCTCGATCAATCTCCTCGATGATCAGCTACCCGTACCCCCAAAGAAATACGATGTTGCCGTTATTCGGGGGGTGTTGCATCATTTGTCCGATCAGCAGAAGGCTATCACCAATGCCTTTAAACTGGCCGACAATCTGATTATCATGGAACCCAACGGGAACAACCCTATTCTGAAAATCATCGAACGAACCTCCCAATACCACATCGAGCATGAGGAGCAGTCTTTCTTTCAGTGGGAGCTAAAACGATGGATACGAAATGCAGGTGGACAGATCCGGTCCTGGAATTACGTGGGCTATGTTCCGTTTTTCTTTCCAACAGGCCCCGCCAAAGTGATCTATTTTTTTCAGCCCCTATTGGAAAAAATACCGGTGGTAAAGCACATATTCTCAGCTCAGTTTATTATCTTCTGTACGAAACGTAAATGACCCTGGCAAGTGTAACTATAAGCAATGGATAATGAATAATGGACAATGAGTAATGAGTCTACATTACCATTGTCCATTAAATTAACGCCATTCATGTATGAAATTAGTCAAGTCGACGAACGCAGTCCTGGCAGTAATTCTGATTCTGGCCTTTGCCTTACGGGTTTACCATTCCGGCACCTATGGTATCTACCTTGATGAAAAGTATACGTTGCTTATCTCCCAGGGAATTTCTATGGAGGGGGCTAACCAGCGGGACGTGTTTTTTACACCTGGAAAACCCTATTTTACACCCCGTGAATTCTGGAAAGAAAAGTCTATTGACGATTTTATTGGTGCCAATATTAGGGGAGATATTGGCAATAGCCCTA
This sequence comes from Spirosoma sp. KCTC 42546, assembly GCF_006965485.1. Classification (NCBI taxonomy): domain Bacteria; kingdom Pseudomonadati; phylum Bacteroidota; class Cytophagia; order Cytophagales; family Cytophagaceae; genus Spirosoma; species Spirosoma sp. KCTC 42546. Next base: position 7,245,745 of record NZ_CP041360.1, on the reverse strand, counting down.
GTTATTACGCTGTTTTGTGGCTGTGGACTAAGTTGTTTGGCCTGAGTGATTTCTCGCTGCGCTTCCCTTCCGTGTTGTTCAGTACACTACTCGTTGGTCTGGTCTTTCTGTTTGTTCGCCGACATTTTAAATCCGAGCGTTTAGCCTTACTCAGTGCGTTGTTAACGGCTGTCGAGCCCTTTTTTATTGCGTATAGCCACATGGCTCGTAATTATTCGATGAGCTTTTTTCTGACCTTATTAGCAACTCATTTGTTTTTATTGATCCTGGATCAACATCGATCAGGGCAAGCCGTAAACAAACGCCTGTTGGTATATGGACTTGTATTTGTGATGGCTTTACTCTCGCATTACCTGACGATCACCGTTTTTTTATGTCATGGTCTCTATGCACTGATCTATGTACGACCGGCACGCCGTTGGGTACCCTTTCTGCTGACGGGATTGGTGGGGGTGGGGCTCGTATCGTTATGGTTCCTGTTTGGTGGAGGGGTTTATACCTTTAAAACGCTTGCCTATCAGGCACAGTTTTACCGGAATCTGGCGCTCACAGATCCCTACAAGAATGGATTTGGGATCATTCTGCCAGCAACGTTGATCAACGTTGCTGAACGCTCTGCACCCATCTGGGCGGATTTGTTTATTATTTCGAATGGGCTAGGGCAAATCGATGCTCTGGGGATTCGGAATGTAGCGATTTCAGTGTTTTTGGGTTTGTTCGCCGTCGGCCTTCTTTATCGTTACCACCCAATGAGCCCACTTCCACTGTGGGTATTCCTGCTTTATCCGCTTCTGCTGATAGCTGCTTTGCCGCTGGTTACGGTCATCAACCTTCAGTATGTAGTGGTAGCTGCGCTCCCTTCCTTTGCCTATCTTCTCCTGCTGGCCATTCGTAGACAAGCGATGGAAGGACGACTTCCGCTCCTGGTCTTTGTTATCATGCTGGCCGTTGTACCTACCCTCTTTCTGATCGTGATGGCCTTTCGAAATGGGCACACCTATGGAATTACCCAGCGTTATTCTGGTTTCTCGTTTCCGTTCAGTGTTATTCTGGTGGCCTTGTTGCTGCAACAGGCTGCGCGCATCCAAAACGAGTTCCGGGAAGTGCTGTGGGTGGTTTTAGCGATCCAGTGTTATTTTGTTATTCGGCTGCTCTACCACATTTATCAGGACCAGGAGCCCAAATACACGTATTTTGCCAGACAGCGTAGCCCTAATCCCTATTATCTGGTTGCCCAAAAGATCAAGCAGGCTTATGTGCCGGGAGATACGGTGCTTTATCCGTCTATTCGGCTGCACCCTCGCGATGAAATTGAAAAGACGTACTGGCCTTTTTCAATTCAGGATGCCCAACTGACCAATATGTATTTGCCCAAAGATGCTGAGTATGTACAGCGGATGGACACAACCGAAGTCGATAAAATCACGCTGGTCAAACCGTCAGGCAAGAAGATCACGCTTTTTGATTTGAAAGGCAACACATACCGCTATTAAGTGTGTGCTTGTTGGTACTGGCGTGCATATTCACTCGTATTTTTCATCTGGCCAGCATTCGATAGCACGTTCTACCCTTTTTCAACGGGAATTATCATTTCTACGCGGGTACCTGCCGGGTTATGAGTGGCGTCGAAGAGGTCGATAATCTCGAGTTTAGCCTTGCTGTCTTTCCGGCTGAGCGATTCGAAAAGACCTTTGGTCATCTCCTGACCCCTTGAAATGTGCCCCTCCCGCTGGGGCGTCAGTGTTCGGCCAACACCGTTGTCTTCGATCATGCAGTAGATGTGGTTACGGTCGATGTAGGCGGAGATGGTAAGTTTTTTCTCTCCTTCTTTGGGCATTAGCCCGTGCCAGATGGCATTCTCGACGAAGGGCTGGAGTAGCATGGGTGGCAACAGGGCATCCAGCAAGGTTTCGTTATCTTCAATGTCGAATTCGTAATGAAATTCGTGATTGAAGCGGAACGACTCCATTTCGACATACATCCGTAGCGTTTCGATAATCTGCTCGAAGCGCAGGTACTGATGATTCGAGTTTTCCATGATGCGCCGAACCAGTCTGGAAAATTTAGACAGGTATTTGGCACCCTCAATACCCCGATCGGTGAGCAGGTAATTTTGAACCGAGTTGAGCGAGTTGAACAGAAAGTGAGGGTTCATTTGCGATTGTAGGGCTCTGAGTTTCAATTCGGCAATTTGCAGGTCCATGTGGTTGCGTTCGGCTATGGTCTGGTTTCGCTCAGCCAGGGCATTCACACGCCACCGCATCATACCCACTACAAGACCACCAATGAACAGGCCAATGAGGGAGCGGAACCACCAGGTAGCCGTAAAATGGGGTTTCACTGTAAAACGAACCGCTAATGGCTTATCCGTCCAGATTCCACTCCCATTCCCGCTTTTGATGTTGAGCTGATAGGCTTCTGGAGCCAGATTTGTAAACGAGAGCATATGCTGATCACCCAGATCGACCCAACTGGTATCCAGGCCCTGCAACTGATACTTGTACTGGTTTTTAGAGGACGGCTCGTAATTCAGTGACGAGAAACTCAGCGTAATGGCATTCTCATCAGGTTGCAGCATAATCTCCTTCGACACATCCTGCTGGATGGGTTTCCCTTTTACTTCAATCGAACTGAGGGCGATATGGGGTTTTGTGGTCTGATTGTTTAACAGGCTGACATTGAGGATATTGATTGTGTTTGTGTGGCCCAGAAATAATTCGTTAGCCGGGCTATAGTAGAACCCAACCGGCGAATTACTGTGTAAGCCCTCAATAGTAGTCAGGTAGCGGATCGTGTGGTTTTTGGGATTGGCAATATTGATACCTTCATTTGTGCTAAACCAAAGATGCTTAGTCGGGGATTCGGCAATGTTCGAACAATAGGTGTCGATAAGGGCATCCGTTTTGAACTCGAACGTGGTCAGGATATGGCCTTTACTTGATAGCTTCGAGACGCCCCCCCAACTGGAGATCAGGATAGACCCGTCAGCCGTTCGTTGCATTCCATTAATACAATCTCCACCAATAAGTTTGCCTTTATTAGCCGGAAGGCTTTCGATGTTGATGAACTCAGCCCGCTTTTCATCGAAAAAGAATAGTCCGCGGGAGCAGGTGGCTACCCAGATACGCCCGTCAATACCTTCCAGAATTCCTTTTATGTACGTCAGATTCAGTAGTTTGCGATTCTCCTTTTCGGGCCACAGGTTGAGTTCCTGATTTGTTGCGGGGTCAACCACCTTTACCCCTTCGTTTAAATTGGCAATCCAGATCCGGCCTTTCCGGTCGAGCAGACCGTCGCGAAAATCAGTGTTTTTATACAAACGGGCCGCTGGTTGCCAGACAGAAAAACTGCCTTTCTGAAGATCGCCCGCAAAAACACCTTTATCGGTAAACGCAAAAGGACGCCCCTGTATCCAACGAAATTGCTGCGTGAGCGCATTCTCATTGGTGGGATACGGCAGTTGCTGGAAGTGGTTAGTGGCAGGTGTCCAGATCAATGCCCCCGAATGCGATAAACCCAACAGGTAGTTACCGTTGGGAAGGGGTAAAATACTGGTAATTTTTACGGGTAGCCGAACAATGTTGGGGGGGATATCTACAGTACGAATACCAACGTTTCGGTAGCGGTACTTATAAATACCTTCGCCCGTGCCGATCCACAGAATCCCATTGACAGTATCGTCGTACATATCTTTTACCTGAATGCCACTGTTGTAAAACTCAGGTAAATGGTACAATTGATTCCGGCCGGGATAAAAGATACTCACCCCATCATCGGTGCCCACGAACAGGATTTTTTGCCCATTTTCATCCTGCGACTCCTTCACGCACACCACATTTGTATGATCGAAACCTTCCTTTCGAATTCGGAATGTCTGACTTTCTGGCGAAAACCGGACTAAGCCATACTCATAGCCACCAAGCCAAAGGTTACCGTCGGCATCGGCGGAGGCTTTGCATAAGCGAATGGGTATGCGATTTCGGGCTAAACGAGCTTCCTTCCCCAGCACACAAATGAGTTTGTCGTGCGAACGGTCAAACCGATAGAGCCCTATTTCCGAAACGATCCACAGTCGGCGCTGGGCATCCTCGAAAAAGCTGGCGTATTGATACACATCGCCACCCGAAGCGGTCTGTGAAAAGGTGTAGCGATGGAGTTTTTTAGTGGACGGGTCGTAGCGTTGCACCGAGGTATAGTCGCACACCCACACCTGATCGTAGGAGTCAACCATTCCCTGCTCGTGGAGGTCGTTGCTCGGGTCGGCATCATCGTAATCGTTTTTGACTACAGTTGTTACGGCCAGCGTTTTTACATCAATTTTGCAAAGGCCCCGGGTGTCGTTGGAGGTGTATATATCGCCTTTAGAGTCAGTCGAAACGCCAGAGCAATAGCCCAGTTTCAGGCTATCTAATCGCAGAAAATTGTAGCCGTCGTAACGACAGATATTTCGGCCCGTACCGATCCACAAAAAGCCCTGCCGGTCTTTGTTCAGACACCAGACATCGTTGGAGGGTAATCCCTCGCGGGTTGTCAGGTGTTCAAGCTTTAGGCTGGGCATTTGGGCTGAAGCGGCCCCGGAAATCAGAAGTACCAATAGACCGAACAGAAAACAACGCATTGGTTACCGTGAAAAAGCCTTTTTGACTATGAGTACTACGATGGGTACGGTTGAGTTAAAACAAATACAACACAAGCAGGATAATCAGCGCAATAACGATCAGGATGATCCAGTCGACTGATTGCTCGAAAAACCTATGCAGCCAGTCGGTGAACAAGTTCATAGGTTTTTTTTTCATAAGCTAATGGCCTTGTTCCAATGAAGGCCATTAAAACAGCACATTCTGCCGTTAACAAACGGACGGACTTGATAGATGGGGCAATCCATCCCAAAAACGGCGGATTTAATTTGACATACGGTGAGAATGGACTTACACCGCTGGATTGAGCAGGGGAACGCCAACCAGAAACCGATCCTCATCATGGTAAACCATAACGGATGATTGATCGAGCAGTTTATACTTCATCATGATGTTCTGCAAGCCGATTTGATTCGATGGAACAGTTACCTTCTTCTGTTGCAGGTTGTTTTCTACGTACAACTGCCCATTTTGGGTGTATAATTTGATCGTCAGCGGTCGGTCGGCGAGGATGACATTATGCTTGATGGCATTCTCGAACAGAATCTGAAGGGTCAGGGGTGGAATGCGGTACGCGAGGTACTGACTCTCGATCTCATTCACCAGAAAAATGCCGTCGCCATAGCGGGTTTTGATTAAGTGGAAATAGGCGTTGATAAACTGCATCTCCTCATCAAGCGGGCAAAGATCACGGCTATTCTGCTGGAGCAGATAGCGGTATACAGATGAGAGTTCATCCAGAAACCGCTCGGCCTGTTCGGCGTTGGTGGTAATCAGCGATGACAGCGAGTTCAGGTTGTTGAACAGGAAATGAGGATTGATTTGGGTTTTCAGCGAGTCGAGTTGACTTTGCAGGTTCACTTTCTTAAGTTCCAGCGCTTCGGTATAGGATACCCGCCAGCGCTCGTACAGATAAACACCCTCGTAATAGGCCGCAATCTGAATTGTGCCCACTACAGATACGAGCGTATTGAAAAAGTAAGGCTTGAATAAAAAGTAATCTTCGGATGGCCAGAGGCCAATAAATTCGTAGAAAAGTGTTTGTGAGATGCGGATTCCGCTGGCACAGCAGACAAACCAGCTTAGCTGAAATAAAACCCGCTTAAGTGTCTGGTTCAGTTCCGGGTAGCGTCGGCGCGATACGATAATGCCCCAACGGTTGGCCTCCCACACCAGTACGCTGCCCAGAATGAAGAAAAACGGAATGCGCCAATCATCCGGATACGGGATGTTGGTATAGCCATACATCATCCATTGCCCGGTTAAGGAGAGCAACGGAACACCGATGATGCGCATCCATTTATCATTCAGCTTCTGCATTGTATCGAAAATATATTCCTTCTCTGCGTTCTCTGTGGTTAATAAAAAAATAGATTAACCACAGAGGCACAGAGAACGCAGAGAAGAGCGATTTTTTACAGTGGGATAGTGATTCCACGTATGCGGCCATGTTTCCGAATAAGTGGAAATTCGTTACGGGATTGTAGTTGTTACGGGAACGGGCGTATTGGCTGAAACAGGCTTTTTTACGGCGATTAGGGTTATCAGTGCGGAAAGCAACAGCGAGCCTGCCATGAAAATATACGATGCTCCGAATCCATTGGTTGTTCCGTTTAAATAACCAACAATATACGAGCCGATAAATGATCCTAATGCCCCCAGGCTGTTAATCAGGGCCATAGCGCCACCCGCTACGTTTTTGGGTAATATCTCCGGGATAATGGCAAAGAAAGGACCATAGGGCGCATACATAGCTCCTCCAGCTATGATGAGTAGCGTAAAGGATAGCCAGAAATGATCGGCACCCAGTAAATAGGAACCATAGAATGCCAACGCCCCAATCAACAGGAACGGCCAGACAAAAGCTTTTCGGTTTTGCGTTTTGTCCGAAAAATACGACGCGCTCAGCATGCCAATAATGGCTAGTACGTACGGAACCGAAGACAGCCAGCCTGTTTTGATAATCGACATGTTGGGCGCTGCGTGTAGAATAGACGGGAGCCACATTACAAAGCCATACACTCCGATGCTCCATAATGCATACTGTAAACTGAGCAGAATAACCACCCTGGATTTGAAGGCTTCGGCGTAGTTCTTGACTGGTTTGATACCTTGCTGCTCTTGCTGTAACTGATCGGCTAGTGCCTGTTTTTCGGCGTTGGTTAACCAGTTGGCATCCTGCGGTTTATCATCGACCAGCCGCCACCAGAAGAACGCCCAGATAATGGCAGGAAGCCCTTCCAGAATAAACATCCATCGCCAGCCCACCGCCTGGATCAAATAACCCGACAGTACCGACATCCAGAGGATAGTGGCCGGATTGCCAAGAATTAAAAACGTATTGGCCTGAGAGCGTTCGGCTTTGGTAAACCATCGGCTTAAAAAAAGCAGCATCGACGGCATAACCGCACTTTCGACCACGCCAAGCATAAAGCGAATACCAATTAGCGCATTCACATTGCTGATGATACCCGTTGCCATAGCGAGCCCGCCCCACAGAATCAGCGACCAGAAGATCAGCTTTTTGGCGCTTCGGTTTTCGGCATATACTGCTCCCGGAACCTGAAAGAAAAAGTAGCCCAAAAAGAACAGGGACCCCAGCAAAGACGACATCGAGGGCGTAATGTGCAGGTCCGTCGCCATGCCGCTGGCAGCTCCAAAGCCAAAGTTCGCCCGGTCCAGGTAGGCCAGACTATAGGTAATAAACGCAATCGGCAGGAGTCGGTACCACCGCGATTTAGCCATTGTTTGATAGAGTTATGCAGACCCGAGGGAGGCCGCTGGTTTTTGTACACGATGTTGTCGTCAACAGAAAAGGAAAGTGCTGGGGTTGCTCTACTGGTAAAACTTAGATTCTCAGGATTCTATTGTTTCCCCATTCACGCGCCGTTCTCGCTTGGCTTCGCCGAGTGAGGGCTATTGCTTTAACGGCCTCTGGCCGGAGTAACAGGTCAAAAACGGGCCAGAGGCCCTTGAACTAATAATCATCACTCGGCGTAGCCAAGCGAGAACAACTCGGTGAATGAATAATGAATAATGTACAATGGTTATTTATTATCCATTATTCAGGATAGCGGTTGGGGCGGGGGTGTTCCGGCAGGCCTTGACTTGTCATTGGGTAAGGGTACAAACTCCGAGTTATCGTTGGGTGGCAGCGCAATACGACCGGCCAGCCAATCGGCTTTGGCCTGCTCAATGCGCTCGGGCCGGGAGGAAACGAAGTTCCACCAGATAAACCGTTCGCCCAGAGGCTCACCCCCTAACAGCATCAAGGTACAGGTTTCACGCGCCACCAAAACGGGGTCCATGCCGGGTGTGAAAACCAGCAGTTGACCGATTCCGTGGGTTCGGCCATTGACTTCAAGGCTACCTTTGGCTATATACACGCCCCGTTCTGAATAGCCCTGAGGAATACCGAAACGCGTACCGGGTTGCAGCACAACGTGCGCATAAAACAAGGGCGAATGTGTTTTTACTTGGTTCCGCAGGCCAAAAACATCTCCGGCAATCAGCCGTAACCACACACCTTTGTCGGTGAATATAGGTAGTTCGGCTGGGGCGTAGTTCTCGAAGGTTGGAGTCTGTTCTTCGTTGGCTTCGGGAAGCGCCACCCAGGTCTGAATCATTTCCAGTGAGCCACCTACCAGCGTGGCCGGATCTTCAAACCGTTCGGAATGTGCTATGCCTTTTCCGGCTGTCATCCAGTTGACTTCACCCGGCCGAATGATCTGCTGAACACCCAGGCTATCCCGGTGCGTTACCTGCCCATCGAACAGATAGCTAACTGTAGACAGGCCAATATGCGGATGAGGAAGCACATCCATCGTAGACGCCTGATCGGGGGTGAAGTTGACGGGCCCGGCATGATCCATAAAAATGAATGGCCCGAGCATACGTCGTAGTCGGTAAGGTAGAATACGTCGGACGGCAAACCCATTTCCAAGAGAAGCCTGACGTGCGTCAATGATTTGATCGACCATAAAATAATGGGGATAGATAGGCACACTCCCCCGGAGCTAAATTAGGGGATTACTCGATTGGCATCACACATAATCAACCAGAAAATGCAGTTGGTCTATGCTGGCATGCGGGTGGTCAACTACATTTTCTACTTCGTAGCTTACGTATTTCCTTTGAGTACGGGCAACCCTAAAGCGGGCGATTCGTAGCAAAAAAATATGATAACGCTTTCCGTCAATAAAAAGAGGTACACGCTGGATGTCGATCCATCTATGCCCTTACTTTGGGTCATTCGGGATCGTATTGGGTTGACAGGGACAAAATTTGGTTGTGGCATGGCGCAATGTGGGGCCTGTACTGTTCATGTAAATGGTGAAGCGATGCGTTCCTGCGTAACACCCGTTTCAATTGTAAAGGGGCAGGAGGTAACCACTATTGAAGGCCTTTCGGGTGATATTGGTCGGCAGTTGCAGCAAGCCTGGATTGCCGAACAAGTGCCGCAATGTGGCTATTGCCAGTCGGGTCAACTTATGTCGGCAGCTACCTTACTTCGCGAAAAACCAAACCCTTCCGACGAGGATATTGATGCCGCTATGGCGGGTAACATTTGTCGGTGTGGTACGTATCAGCGTATTCGAAAAGCCATTCATCGGGCGGCTATGCGCAACGAAAAAGATGTAAAATGAAGGAAACAAGGCCTGTTAGTCGTCGAGATTTTCTTAAAACAAGCTCACTTGGCGGTCTTGTTATCGCTTTGGGTATGCCTGTCAGCGCTACCCCGTCCAGCTTTACAGCCTCTCCGTCAACCCGACCGGCTCGGAAACTGAATGCGTTCCTGCGTATTGGCGAGGATAATAGCCTACAACTTATTCTCTCGAAGGTAGAAATGGGTCAGGGTATCTGGACGACCCTAACTATGCTGATTGCCGAAGAGCTGGACTGTGACTGGAACAACATACAGGTTGAACACCGGCCAGCTGGCAAAGGGGCTGATTTTGCCGAACCGCTTTCGGTACAGACTACCGGAGGGTCTGATTCAACCTGTTCCGAATTTGATCGGTATCGGCTGGCGGGCGCAACGGCCCGTACCATGCTGGTGCAGGCAGCGGCCAACCGATTAGGTCTACAACCCAGGGACTGCCGAACGGAAAATGGGTATGTCATTGCGGGTGCCCGGCGTGTCAGTTATGGCGAACTTGCTTCTGAAGCGTCAACACTACCGGTACCTGCCGTTAAACTTCGTGAACCTACAGCATGGAGGTACATCGGTAACTCTCAAAAGCGGGTTGACAGTCCCGAAAAGATCAATGGGAAAGCGACCTATGGGATTGATGTTCAGTTCCCTGGCTTACTTACGGCAGTTGTAGCCCATGCGCCCGTGTTCGGTGGAACAGTAAAATCAGTCGATTCCAGCCGAGCGAAAGCTATACAGGGAGTTCGGGCCGTTGTTCAGATTCCAACGGGTGTGGCCGTATTGGCTGATCACTATTGGGCTGCCAGGCTCGGTCGTGATGCCCTGAAAATAGACTGGAGTCTGGGAACCGATGAGCCCGTTGACAGCAAAACTCAACTGGACACATACAGGGAGCTAGCCACAACAAAAGGAATCCCCAGCCAGCAAAAAGGGGATGTAGCAAGTGCTTTGTCAACAGCGGCCAAAACCATTGATGCAGAATTCACGTTTCCGTACCTCGCGCATGCACCCATGGAGCCGTTGAACTGTACCGTTAAGATCCTTAACGACCGATGCGAGATCTGGACTGGTACGCAATCGCCGTTTCTTCATCAGCAGGAAGTGGCTGCGTTTTTGGGAATAAAGCCCGAGCAGGTTGCGTTTAACACGCCTTTTCTGGGAGGGAGTTTTGGTAGGCGGGGTTCCTTTAACGCCGATTGGGTTATGGAAGCCGTTCAGATCGCTAAAGTCAGTGGTAAGTTTATCAAACTGATATGGTCTCGGGAGGATGATATCCAAGGCGGCTATTACCGGCCCGTTTATCTGCATCGGGCAACAATCGGGATTGGCCGAGACGGATTCCCGACAGCCTGGCAACACCGAATTGTTGGGCAATCTCTTTTTACTAATACCCCATTGGCCGCGGAAATTGTTCAGAAGGGTATTGATTATAGTTCGGTAGGTGGGGTGCATGGATCGCCTTACCTGGCAAAGATTCCTGACCATTCCGTTGAGCTTCACACAACTACCTGCCATGTTCCTGTTCTTCCCTGGCGGTCCGTTGGTAATACGCACACCGCTTTTGTGATGGAAACGTTAGTGGATGAACTCGCGACTATAGCGGGCAAAGACCCTGTTGCCTACAGACGTATGCTTTTGAACGAGCATCCCCGGCATCTGGCGGCACTTAACCTTGCTGCCGAAAAAGCCAACTGGGAAAAACCACTACCGCCTGGTCGATTCAGGGGCGTGGCTGTCCATGCGGCTATGGGAAGTTACATCGCGCAAGTCGTTGAGTTATCGGTTGATAAACAAAAGATTCATCTCCACCGCGTGGTCTGCGCCATTGATTGCGGACTGGCTGTAAATCCCGATGGCGTTCGGGCGCAGATGGAAAGCTGTATTGTGTATGGTCTCACGGCTGCTCTTTACGGTGAAATTACCCTGGAGCGGGGCCGGGTTCAGCAAAGCAATTTCCATGACTACCGTATGCTACGTATCGATGAAATGCCAGTCATTGACGTATACATTGTACCCAGCACCGGACCAATGGGCGGTGCTGGCGAACCAGGCGTGCCACCTATTGCCCCGGCGCTTGTTAACGCCCTTTTTGCCGCTACCGGAAAACGACTCCGGCAATTACCGGTTCGCCCGGAAGACCTGGCCAAATCCTAGCCGTCTATAGGGTCTGGGCCAAGCTCCAGCTTGGCCCAGACGTGTCGTTACCTGATTCGTTAATTTGATGAACACTGCTGGTGCTGTCAGTTTTAAGAAACTGACAGCACCAAAAATTGTGTTGAAGAATCAATAGAATCTAGTTTGGACGAGCGGTTACGAAACAGACTTGTATCGGCTTTTTGAGTAACTTTCAACTCAATTAGCCATCGGCTAAAAAATCGCTAAACCCGAACCGACAAGTCCATGAATCGCAGACGTTTCGTTCAACACACGGCCTTAACTTTAGGGGGCGTTTCCCTGTTTCAGCACGCATTGTTTGCCAATCGGTTGGCCGACGACCCATTCAAAATGAAGATGGTTCGCGATAATGTGGGCGTTTTTACCGAAAAAGGCGGCACGATTGCCTATCTCCAAACCAAAGAGGGCTGGGTAGTTGTCGATTCTGAATTTCCCGAACAGGCGCAGCATTTAATTGACGCCCTGAAAAAAACGGAAGATAAAGCCTTTCCCTTACTGATTAATACGCATCACCACGGCGACCATACGTCGGGAAACATTGCGTTTAAAGGGATGGTGGGTCACGTAGTAGCGCACGAGAATTCGTTGAAAAACCAGAAAGCAGTCGCCGAAAAAGCAAAGACCGAGGATAAGCAACTCTATCCCGATATCACCTTTAATGAGGGTTGGAAGCGGAAGGTAGGCAGCGAAAGTATTCGGGCCTATTATTTCGGACCGGGCCACACGGATGGCGATGGCTTAATCCATTTCGAGAACGCCAACGTGCTGCACATGGGCGACTTAATGTCGAATCGTCGGTATCCGTTTATTGATAAAAGTGCGGGAGCCAGTATTAAAAACTGGATTACAGTTCTGGATAAAACGCTGACGACTTTCGATAACAAAACCATCTTCGTGTTTGGGCACGCCTTCGACCCCGAAAAAATTACGGGAAGTAAAGAAGATATCAAGGCATTTAAAGACTATCTGGAGAAGCTCCTGGTGTTTGTTGGGGGAGAAGTCAAAGCGGGAAAATCGAAAGACGAGATTCTGAAAGCAACAGCTATTCCGGGTGTAACAGAGTGGCAGGGTGATGGCATTATACGGAGCCTGCAGGCCGCTTATGAAGAGATAACCACCGGAAAGTGATAGGATAGCGCGAACGTCTACGTTCGTGCTGACTATTTCCCGGCCTTTGGCCTGAAGCCAACTAATCACCAATCGGCCAGAGGCCGGAGAATAATCAGCACGAACGTAGACGTTCGCGCTATCCCAACCTACCTATGAAAGGAAGTATGCTGGATTTGTGCCTGAGCAAAGGCTATTTTCGGATGCAGCAGGATGTTTTTACCTGCCGGTTTGTCCTGTTCGATGATTCGCTCTGTGCGGTACACTGGTTACGTATTACACTCGCAACTGTTACATATGGCACAAAACAGCTCCGGCTATTACGAAGCAATGAGAAATTCTCCGTTGCGGTGAAGCCCTTTGTGCTTTCGCAGGAACTGGAGAGCCTGTATGCCTTGTACAGAAGTTCCATAAATTTTGACGCCCCCGAATCTGTTGAATCTTGCCTGCTGGACGGAGCCGTGTATAATGTGTTTGATACGTACGTAGTTGAAGTGCGGGACGGAGCCAGTTTGATTGCTGCCGGTATCTTCGATAATGGCGCTCAAAGCATTGCGGGTATCATGAATTTTTACCACCCGGATTACCGTAAACATAGCTTGGGGAAATACCTGATGCTACAGAAAATTAAGTTTGCCCAACGCTACCAGAAAGAGTACTACTATCCGGGCTATTTGGTCAGTAATTACCCCAAGTTTGATTATAAGCTGTTCGCCTGCGAAGCAGCTACCGAAGTATTTGACAGCACCCGTGATCAATGGCTTCCGTTTTCATGGGATGTTGTAACACGGCTGGCAGAGGTATACAGAAACGGGTAATTTGAGTATGGAGCAGCCCGGTACCCGAAAAATCATCCATATCGATATGGACGCTTTCTACGCATCTGTTGAGCAGCGCGATAACCCCGATCTGCGCGGGAAACCCGTAGCCGTAGGGGGCTCCCGACAGCGGGGCGTGGTAGCTGCCGCCAGTTATGAAGCCCGAAAATATGGCGTACGCTCGGCCATGGCTTCATCCATCGCTCTTCGCAAGTGCCCGGATCTGCTATTTGTAAAGCCTCGCTTTGATGTATACAAGGCCGTTTCCAGTCAGATACGGGCTATTTTCGCTCAGTTTACCAGCCTGATTGAACCGCTGTCGCTGGATGAAGCCTACCTCGATGTAACGGATACACTGACGGACCAACGCACCGCTACGCAAACGGCTCAGGCCATCAAAGAGCAGATCAAACAGGAAACGGGTCTGACGGCATCAGCGGGCGTTTCTTATAACAAATTCCTGGCGAAACTGGCTTCCGATTACCGAAAACCTGATGGCTTGTTTGTCATTAAGCCGCATCAGGGACTAGCCTTTGTAGAAGGCCTGACGGTTGGGCAGTTTCACGGGATTGGCAGCGTGACGGCAGCAAAAATGAATCAACTGGGCATTTTTACCGGTCTGGATTTGCGGCAGAAAAGCGAAGCGTTTTTGCTGGACCATTTCGGTAAAGTAGGCCATCACTATTATAGCATCGCCCGGGCCATCGACACCCGCCCGGTGACTCCGGATCGGGAGCGCAAATCTGTAGGTTCAGAGAACACCTTTGAACAGGATTTAACAGACTATGCCGATTTGGCAACGGAGCTGGAACCGTTGATAAAAAGCGTATGGGCCTACTGTGAGCGAATGGGCCTGGTAGGCCGGACGGTTACGCTGAAGGTTAAATATGCCGATTTTCAGCAGATTACCCGCAGTCGAACGTCCCTCAGCGTCATTGCGGACCAATCGGTATTTGCCAGAATCAGCCTCGACTTATTGGCTTCTTTACTCCCTCTGCCAAAAGGTGTTCGTTTGCTGGGTGTCTCACTATCAAGTTTACAGCCTATAGCAACGGTTCAGGGAGGGCAGCTGACCCTGGGTATATAGTGAGATTTTATTAATTCAATTCGTGTTGAAATGACGATTTTCGAGTTGGCCAATACGGGTATTTGATCAGTATGGGAACAATAGCTTCCCAGAAGTCGCATAGAAACCAGTGTAGGCTTAAGTCATGCTCTTCAACCTTTTTGAAGGCTTCAATCAGAACTTTTTTGGTTTTTGGATCAGCTGTTTTGAGGATAAATTTCAGTGTGAAGTGAATTACCTGTAATTCCATACGATTGAAGTCATTACCCCACTGGCGAGGCAGTATACCGGGGAATACTACATCCGTAGCGATAAGTGTTTTGATGTATTCCTTAAGTAAATCCGGGTTGATGTTGCGTTCCATGATTTATGAGTTTTATAGAATTCACAAAGCGCCAAAACCTTGCCAGACAAGCTATTCGTGTTTAAAAATATACTATTCGGTCATATGTTATGAGTAAGGAAGCATTAAGGCCTCATTTAGTGTGTCAATATCTGGTTTTTGTCTATAAAATCACTTGTTAAGCATATGAACAGGCAAAATCATGCTGTAAAAATTTTACTAACTGGAATAGTCAGGTAAGCGCCCGATTTATGAGGAAAATTGCCCAAAATTGATGAACGATATTGTCGATAGTTTCGAAGGTCAGGATGATATCTAAGTAGAGCTAAGGACGGATAAAAAAGGAGTGCCATAAATTACAGACAATCACAGGCCGCCTGTACTTACATCACGTAAAGGAGCTATGTCCATGAGATATTTTTGGCCGTGGGAAAACCATATTGATGATTGAGACGTGAAACAGGCTTCTGGATTAAACGGATTTGGTGTAATTGTTCATAATGCCGATCAATTTTAATGCAATCCTCTGAGGCACAAGATTTATATTTAAATAACCTATGCCGCTCTTAGGGTGAGTTTAGGTTTGAACGGAATGCAGAAACGCCAGTTCTAGTAGAACTGGCGTTTTTTTTGTTGTCTATTCTGTTGGCCATATAATCAATAAGTTACCAATTTGGTTGTTTTACAACTAAATTGGTACTGATTGCAAGCTGTCGGTCTGTCAGTTTGCGAGCTCTTATGGGTTAGATGAAACGTTGGGACTTTTAGACCCAACGTTTTTTTTGTGTCCAAATAACACTTTCTACGTCTAATAAGTATCCAAGTGCATCTGACCCATAAGATCACGTTTATCAAGAAAAATACTTAGCCCCATCATCAAGATGGGGCTTTTTGTTTACGAACTAAAAAACGCTGGTCTTTGCAAAGACCAGCGTTCCCATTTACTCTATGATGACTTTAGCTGTCAGGCGGTTCTATGTTCTTGTCAACTTTACGGAGTCAAACTCATCCTGTGATCGCTATATATATCAGGTGCAACAGGCTAGCCTAAGGTCAAAAAAGAGCGTTACTCTTCTTCACGTTTCTTAAGCAACTGCACCACTTTGCCATTTTCAACAAGTTTAGTTTTTAGAACTACCTGCTTCGGGATAGCAAATAGCAGAATAGGCTGACTTGTAAAGGATTGCGGATTATTCGTTAAGGTGGTGTCTGCAATGCGAATATAGCGGACCGTCAAAACGGAATCCTGGACGAATACTTTGCTTACGGAAAGCTTTGGGGGCTTGTTAGTTGGTGGTAGGGCAATACCAATGGCCATTTCTTTGGTGAAATTCACCGCATCAGGCCGCTTACTCATAGTAGTGGCTGGTTTGAACACGTTCCCGAATGTTTCGGCCTGTTCGAATACAAATAGGGTAGGCTTTCCTTTATTAACAGGGGCATCGCTACTCAAGAAATAGCCGTTGAGCAGATGGTAGGTTAAATTAAGTTGGGCAACTGTAACAAGACTAAAAATCAGGCTGATCGCAATAATAAAAGAGATGCGTAAACGACGACGACTAGAGGCAAAAAGAGGCATAACCAGATACGAACTACATACAGTACTATCTTCTACTAACGTCCGATTAATAAATTCGGTACATATATGAATAGAAAAAGATAAGTTCCTATTGGTCAGCAACCGCTCGTTCATTCTTTACAGCCAGATGAGTTTTAGAAAGTGCCTGGGTCTGTGGGAAAAGGGAGTAAGTTTAAATTGTTTTTTGTGCGCTACATACCGATAATAATGTGAGCCAACCCGGAGGGTAGTTGTTCGGGATAACAGGCTGGGCGTAAGGTCATCTTCGAGGGTATGCACACTGCCTTGTGTATGACTGGCAATCGTATAATAGTCAGGTTGGAAGGCCCGTGTTGTATCACTGCCTGTTGTTCCGCAAAGCACCACATGAACCGGTTTCTTTACCTTGCTCAACAAAGCTATATCTTTAACCGTACTGATGTTATCGGCAAGCAGAATCAGATGCTTAGCCTCAGGAAAGGTCTGTTGTGCAAACAAAAGTGCTTCTATATCATTTTCAGCATCGTCGTTGTTACGAGTGGTATTGCGAGCTGCATCCAGTAAAATTGGTAAGGCTTTGGCTGGGTCCCGCTCTCGTGTCACAAACATGCGCCCCGCTGGACCGCCAGGGCGTGTTTGTTGACCCAGACTATCACAATCTGTAAAAAATACCATGCCTTTAATGGCCGGGTTACGGGCATTTTTTCGGAACCAGGCAAAGAGTTGTGTCGTGTATGGATACATACTGGTTGTAAAGTCACAGACAACTACCGCGTCTGGCCACGTACGTAGGTTACGATCCAAAACACGATAGGAAGTTGAGTCTAGGCCGAAGTCGCCCGTTATCATTTGTTGCTTGATGGCGGTTTCTTCAGGGCTAAAGGCAATTAGATGTGGTAATGGAATGTGTTCATTTATGTCGGTTGGCAACAAGTTTAGCTTACGAGTCGGACTTAGTATATCAATAACGGGTTGTAAAACGGATGTTGGTTTGACTGTCGCGAATGAATAAAATGGACTAGATCTCGCTGCTGTGGGCATCAATTTTTCCATTTTCGGAATTCCTGATGAGCTAGTGAGCGCATCAGAATTATGTGCCTCAATAGAATCCAGTATAAGCGCTGGTTTGGGGCTACGTAAGAGAAGAGTAGTAGAACTCTGCTTTACGTTGTCTGTTTGCTGTTCAACAACGAACCAACTGATCAAACCGACAAGAAGCAGACATACACTCGTAAGAGCACCCCAGCGCCCCCATCGCCGACGACGCAACGTACGCTGGAGACGTGCCCAATCGGTCGGGTTATAATCGGGGCGGTAGGTGTCCAGTGACTGACGTACCCAGTCATGGAGCGGTTTATCGGTTTGTTCGCTCATGGGTAGTGGGAAGTTGGTTGGTCAGCGCTTTACGTAATAATCGATTTGCTTCCGATAAATGCGCTCGTGACGTACTTTCGGCAAGGCCAAGCTGTTCCGAGATTTCGCGGTGTGTATAGCCTTCCAGCACATACAGACTAAAAACCATTCGGTAGGGAAGGGGCAATTGATGGATTACGGCAAGAATATGCTCGGCTGAAAGTTGGGCAAAAATTGCTTCGTCATTCAGGTAGGGTTCTTCAAGTGTATACGCAAGTTCATCCGTTGATAGATCCAAGGCCCGTTTCCGGTTTCGACGGTAATAATCAATGGCGGTGTTTATCAGAATTCGTCGTAGCCAGGGTACGAGTACATCCTCATTTTTTAACGTATCCAGATGCCGAAATGCTTTCAGGAAACCATCGTTAAGCATTTCGCGGGCGTCTTCCTGGTCGCTGGCATATGCCAGACAAACCGATAGGGCGTAGCTGTAGAAGCGCTCGTAAAGCGCCTGCATGGCTGCCTCCTTTCCCCGTCGGCAGTCTTTTATAATGTCTACTAAAGGACGTTCAGTCAAGTTGATCGAACTGTTGAGCCTGTATTATTGACAACCTGAATAGGTATAGGTTTCAGTCGTTGTATAATCCTGATCGACCGCCAATGGGTGTTTAACGGTACTAACGACATTTGTTGCAAATCCCTGTTCGTTTGTCTGGCTAACAGTTGTTTGCTCTGAAAACGTCTCCATTTTTTTACTGATCGAATTCCAATACAAATAGTTGGAAGTGGCCAGAACACCCGATTGCCCAAATTCGGATGTTGGAATCGTGTTCGGAAATCCTTTGAAAGCAGGTAAAGAGGCACTAGCCGGCTTTGCATTACCCCAGGTCTGAGTGGTTGTTCTGGTGAGTGTATCACCAACATACTCAGCTAATTTGGTTTGCCGCTGCTGGTTGTCATACGCCCAAATGACTTTATAATTGCCGGGAATCGTGATTGACGTTGCTAACCCATTCTGAATCGTAATAGGACGAGACTCCAGCGCTCCTGATTTCTCAACGTAATCGATCAACACATTCTGCTGATAGGTCCAGATTTGTAGCGGCCCTGTTGGACTACCTGGAATCTCGTGCGTTACGGCTGGGTCATAGTCGTAATGAGTTTGGGCTGTTTTCGTTGCCAGAGCACCGGCTCCATCGTATTCGTACAACTCGCTAACGGTCGTGTTCAGACCATACGCGCCCACCGTTCGCTTGCTTGCACTGGTCAGCCTCCCATTGGTGTATGAATAACTGTTGGCCATGGCTATCTGTTCAGTGGTGATTTTACCCGTAGCGGTGGTTATCGTGACGAGTTGCGAGTTCATCTTCGTCAAATACCCATCCGTATCATAACTGTATAAAACGGTTGTGGTACTTGTTTGTTGATTCGTGGCGGGCGTTGATTGCTTCGTAAAGGTGGCTACGGTTTTGGTCAGATTACCCTGCGGGTCGTACTCATAGGTAGTTTGACTACTGGTATTGGAAAGTGCCGATTTGGATACAGCGTTGTACTGCTGAATCCGGCAGTCGCCTTGCGGATTGGCTTCCGTTGAACTACGGCTGCACCCCGCACTTATCCAGCCGATAAGTAGGCTGATCAGGAGCCTGCATGAGAAAGTGAAAATCGTTTTCATGACGTTTGAACGTTGATCTCTTGGGAAAGAAGGTCATTCTGACTTCTAAAGACATAGACGATCAACGCGTAGAAAACGCTGGCAGGAAAGCTTCTTTTTTTTATAGTCGGCTTGGGATGGTACTTCGTGATGTCAGATGTAAGCATCTGACATCACATTAACCTTTTCGTGATGTTGCTACACAGAACTAGCTATTTTTTCTTAAAAATGGCTAGTTCTGCGTGGCAGTTGCACTAAGGGGATTGTGAATAGCCATTCCGGCTACGTTAAAGCAGGAATTTTGATTGTCGCTCTTGCACTCAAATAGATCGAAGGATTCAACACCTTTATCCAGTCGCTCGAAATAGAGAACGAAGGGTACTTTTTCATCATTCTTGATCTCGCGTGACTCGGGTGTCATGGGTATGCCTTCCGTTTTGACCAGTGCATAGGTTTTCTTTCCATCGGCCGAGGCCAGTACCGCTTTTGGGTTGAACGAAATGCTACTGGTGCCGTAGTAATTGTTGTCGCGGCCGTTCGGGTCTTTGCCAAACGTTAAATACAATACCGTGTAGCTGGCCGTCAACTTAATGTCTGTGACCCGAATATCGGGGTCCTGCGAGTGACCAAGTCCACCCTGTGGATCAGGATAAAGCCGGGGTTGTACAACCGCCAGAGGCTGGTAAGGCTGGTAGTATTCAGCACCGTCGGCAGGGGCGTTGATTGCCGCTGGCCGGTTCGACGTACAGGCAGAAGCGAGCAGAATGAGGGCAAGGAAGGCTTTCATAGAGTTAAATTACAGGCTTTCAGCCTAATAACCAAGAACTCATTTCATCTGTTTTTCGGGTAATTCTACCGATAATGTGTCCCAAATTCGGTCGTACACGTCGGTAGCCGACAATGACTTTCCTACGTTTTTGCTGCTGACAAATACAGGATGATACTCAGGGGCCGTATTTATTCGCCCGTGTGATCCTTTCACAAGTGTAGCATCCAGCGAAATGACGTTCATCAGATAGCGGAACCCCAGTAATTTGCGACCTAGTTTGTAACCCGCTTTGAGTTTGATAAGTGGGTTGGTTTGGTCCATAAACATCTCAACAGGATCGTAACCAGGTTTTTGGTGAATAGCCACCAGTCGGGCAAAATCCGGAGCACGGGCATCGTCGAGCCAATAGTAGTACGTAAACCAGCTTTCGGCGTCGGCAACTACGACAAGGTCGCCGGAGCGTTCGTGGTCGATGTTGTATTTCTTCTGTTGTTCTTTGTCCAGAACCAGTTCAATACCCGGTGTCTTTTCCAGTAACGATCGTACTTTATCGAAGACCGCCGGGTCATTTATGTACACATGAGCAATCTGGTGGTCGGGGGTAGCAAAGGCAGGTGAGGCACCGGCATCGAACAACTCCAGACCACGTTCTTCGCGGTATCGGATCATACCGGCTTCGCGCAGAATTCGGTTAATGTGAATGGGCTTACTCACATTCGTAATCCCGTATTCCGACAGCACAATTACTTCGGCATTTTGCTGCTCATAGTATTGAATCAGATCGCGACAGACGTCATCGATCTCTTTTAGATCATTCGCGATTTTTGAGAAATCCTGACCAAATTTCTGTAAGCAATAATCCAGGTGCGGCAAATAAATCAGCGTCAGGGTTGGATTGTGCCACTTATCGACCAGCATAGACGCATCGGCAATCCAGCGCGAACTTTTAATGGTTGTAGCAGGGCCCCAGAACTGGAATAACGGGAACGTACCAAGCTCTTTCTGGAGCCTGTCGCGGAGGTCGCCGGGCTGCGTATAGCAATCCGGGATCTTCATGCCGTCTGATGGGTACTGGGGGCGGGGCGTGGCCGAAAAATCGGCGGTGGAATACATATTGTACCACCAGAACATTTTGGAGACAGTAAAGCTGGGGTCAATCTTCTTGGCCCGTTCCCAGATTTTTTCACCCGCTACCAACTTGTTCGACTGCTTCCAGAATTTGACTTCCGAATCGGTCCGATCGTACCAGCCATTGCCAACAATACCGGTTTCGCTCGGCCACTTACCGGTTACGTAGGTAGACTGTACCGACGTGGTTACCGCCGGGAGCATGGGGTCGATTGTGGCCTGATGTTTATTGGCAAACCACTGTTTCAGAAAAGGCGTGTGTTCGCCAATCAGCGAATACGACAGGCCCACAACGTCGAGTACTACAGTCTTTTTCATAATGTATTTCTAACCGCAAAGGGCGCAAGGGTTAGCGCAAAGATCGCAAAGAATTAATTAGCGCCTTTGCGAAACCCTTGCGCCCTTTGCGGTTAAGAATTTTGTAAAACCCACTTCATCTCCCGGTCAATTGAGTCAACTATGCCTAGTTTCAGATCGGCCGGTAAAACATCCCAGGTGTAGGTTTCAACTTCCATCTGGTTCGTAAACTTACTGGTGTTCTGCAAGCTAAGCGTAGCCAGGATGTCGTCCTGTGTTGAGTGCAGAACGCCATATTCGGCTATAAATATCGGTACATGGAAATGGGAGCGCCATTCCACATGGTCGTCGTTGAATGCGTCCAATGCATCGGGTAAATCGGCAAAGCGGAGTAACTCGCCCGATCGTGTACGCGCTACTACCTGATGCAGGTAGGTTGGTTCATTGAACTGGGCAAAAGCCTGACGTACAGTCTCCCGTCCTGCCGGATCGTCCGGGAACTCGGCTTTTAGCGCAGCACTGATCTGTACCTTCCCAACCCGTAAGTTATAAGCTTTCAGCTTTGCCAATACCTCGGCTGGTTTTTCGTAGCCCACTGCAACATGGCAAACATCGAAACACAACCGAACATGTTCGCAAATCGCGTTCTCGGCCTGTTCGTCGGTTAGCCCAAATTCTTCACTGATCTGCTCGATACCCATAGGCAACAGGTAATCTGTAAACCAGGTGATGAACTCGTCCGTTGTTTCAATGATCCCATCGGGTTCGGGCTCCAGATCGAGGTGCATCAACCGGTCGGTTTGCTGCCGTAACCGCATCAGATCGGCTACTACTTCGAGCACATTTTGAGTCGTCTGCGAAAAAATATAATCACGGGCGGCAGGTTGTTCCCATTCGAACCAACGCCGGTAAGAGAGGGGCGAGGTGGACACTCCCCCCTGAATGGCATTGCCTAATTCATCGACTGGTAGCAGAACGGATAAAATCCGAAATAGCCGTTTCGTGTAGTCAACGCGCGCTTCGGTTGTCCAATCCGGCGTATGCACCTGATCTTTAACAACTGTATGGTGAAAGCCGCCAAACGGGAACCCGTTCATCGTGAATACATAACAGTCATTATTGGCCAGCCAGTGTTGGAAGGCTACCAGATTTTCGGGAAGCTCCAGTTCTTCGCTGGCTATGTTTGATAACCGAAGGCCGATACCAAAAGGCGCATCGGGCGATAGCCGTTGTTTTAATTCAGGAATGGCCTGTTGTAAGGCCACAAAATGATCGGCCCAGGTTTCGCCTGCGTGGATGTTGGTACAATAGCCGATGTGTCCGAGAGCAGGATACTTCATACGAGTTGGGCCTGTTGTTCCTGTTCCTTAAGCGTAGCAATTGCCTGTCGAACGAGATCAGGGTTCATCTCATGCACTTCAACACCCTTACCGATGTCTTCCAATAACATGATGGTAAGCTGACCGCCTAAGTGTTCACGAAATTCAGCCAGACCTTTGAGTACGCCCGCACTATCATTCGCATCGAGCATGGGTTGGTAAAGCGAGAATCCCAGTGTCCGGAGCGTGGCCAGAATACGGTTGGTATCCACCGCGGTGAGCCAGCCGAGTTGCTGCGAGTACAGGCTATCCATGGCAATACCAATAGCAACGGCCTCGCCATGACGAAGCTCAAAATTGGTGAGCTGCTCCAGTTTATGGGCACTCCAGTGGCCAAAGTCTAATGGGCGTGATGAACCCATTTCAAAAGGGTCGCCCCCCGAAATGTGGTGCAGGTGCATTTGGGCGCATCGGTGAATGAGGTAGTCCATTGCCACCGCATCGCGGGCGGCAAGTGCCTGTGCATTGGCCTCGATCCAGTCGAAAAAGCGAGCGTCTTTGATCAGCGCTACTTTAATCGCTTCCGAAATGCCCGACCGCCAGTCCCGGTCATCGAGCGTGGCCAGAAACGAACTGTCGTTAAAGACGGCAACGGGAGGGACAAACGTACCCAGGAAATTTTTCTTGCCCCGGTAGTTGACGCCGTTCTTGACACCCACACCTGAATCGTTCTGCGACAGTACGGTTGTTGGTATCCGAACGTGGCGGATGCCCCGGTGCGAAATAGCAGCCGCATAGCCGACTAGATCCAGGATTGACCCGCCACCGATAGCCACTACATACGAGTGCCGGTCAATGCCATATTTATCCACAGCATCCACGATCTTTTCGACGAATACGGGTTCGTTTTTGGCGGTTTCGCCACCGGGAATGATTAGTAAGTCGGGGATAAGTTCAATGAAATCAGCGTGTTGACCGAAATACGTATGAATCGCTGATTGTAGATTGGGGTGGGCTTCAATAACGCCCGAATCAATGACGAAGAGAAGCTTCTTCCGGGTTTCGTCGTTGGATTGCTGCTTGAAAAAATCGACCAACAGAGAGTTGGCCTTATCAAAAAGCTGTTTGGTGAAGAAAACGGTATAGGTAAACTGAACACTAAATGCCTGCTGCAAATGATCCATGAACGGATAAAGATAGTTGAGTAGTACTGTCTTTATCTGTCAAAAATACAATCGAATCGTTAATGGTTCCTTAAAATGGCCTTCTAATGCAGAAAATAAGCGTTTCGCGTTTAGTAAGGTGCACGGAGCAGGGAGCGTGGGGCAGGGAGTATGGCGAGCGGTAACCCTGCTCCGTGACCCATGCCCCCTGCTTATAGGTAAAGAACCTTGTATTTGAAGGCCCCATGAAGTCGCCAGTAAACCGACAGAAATGGGGTGGCCAGGGCTGTTAGTACAGCATGTTTAATGGTTGTCCAGGTTAAGGGGTCATGAGGTAGATGCCGTATAATTAAGTCCGCCGATAAGATAGCCCAGATGCTCAGACCAATCATGGCAATAGCTCCCTGCCCCGTTAGTAAACCGATCAGGCTGAGGCAGACACTGATAACCGATACATAATACTGGATTACCTGACGGCGATATGATGGGATACGTTCCCGAAACAGGCTTGGATGCCGTTTGTACAGCAATGCATCGTAGCTATTATTCCGTTCGTCGCGGAGGAGGCCATACCAGGGGCAGGGGCGGATATGATAGACAACTACCGCTTCGGTACATTTTCCAATGGGAATCCCTGCCTGAATGAACTTGAACTGGAGATCGCTGTCTTCGCGCCAGGCCGTATCAAAGGCTTCTTCAAATCCGCCTACTCGTTCCAGCGTCGATTTTCGACAAAAACAATTGGCCGACATAAACTCAGCTCTTTTTAAGATGGTGGCCGTTCGGTCGAGAGGGGTAGGCTGGTTGGGTAAGTGCACGCGTAGTTGCCCGCTCATTACCTGCGCTCCACGTTTGAAACAAGCTAAAGCCGACATAAGCCATTCGGATTCAGGTAAGCAGTCGTCATCTGTGAAGGCAATAACTCGACCCCTGGCCGCCCGCCAACCCCGATTTCGGGCGGCAGCCGGACCCTGTCGTTCCGGTTGACCCAGGTAACGAACTTCAAGCGGCCCACCGTCCCGGGCAATCTGTTTGGCAAAAAGATGGACTGCCATTTCGGTTTCCGGCGAATTACCTTCATCCACCACAATGATCTCGAACTGATCGCGTGGAAGTCGTTGACGTCCGAGTGCGTCTAGACATTTGAGGAGTAAGGCCGGTTGCTGATACGTGGGAATCACAACCGAGAATTCAGGTAGCATAAAAACGCGTAATGAAAAGAATAGTGATAAGACTGGTGGGTCTAATTGGCAAGAAACCCCTGTTGCCCGAGGTATAGACTGGCTTAATAACTCGTGTTTTCTGGAATTACGGCCTGCCCAGTGTAATACAAAAACCTAACCAAAATCGGTGGTAGTTTATTAAATGGCGATATGTCTGGTAGTAAGTTCTTGTGATATAGTTAGTTGTATATGGTTAATTAGTTTTGGTTTAAACACAGGCATAGGATAAACGATACGTGCCAATAACAAACGTTCAGTAGCTGGTTTATCTTTGCAGAACCAATTTTATTCATCCTATTTATGTCTCGTATTGCACTTATCACAGGCGCTACCTCTGGTATTGGCCGCGCTACTGCCGAAGCCTTCGCTGATCTTGATTTCCGGTTGATTCTCTGTGGACGTCGGCAGGATCGGTTAGATGAACTACAGGAACGGCTGAGCCAACAAACAACGGTTACAACGCTTAATTTCGACGTGCGCAACTGGCTTGAAGTCGACGACGCTATCCGTACGTTACCGGAAGAATGGCAGGCGATTGATATTCTGGTGAATAGCGCCGGTAATGCACATGGCATGTCGCCTATTCAGGATGGATCGACTGACGATTGGGACCAGATGATTGACGGCAATGTGCAGGGATTACTGTATGTTTCGAAAGCAGTTATGCTCGGTATGGTTGAGCGAAAAAGTGGTCATATTGTTAATCTAAGCTCGGTGGCGGGTAAAGAAACGTACGCCAACGGCGCGGTGTACTGCGCGAGTAAAGCCGCCGTTGAAGCTCTCAGCACCGGCATGCGGCTGGACTTGACCCAACATGGTATTAAAGTGACGAATATTGCTCCTGGCGCGGTGGAAACAGAGTTTTCGGTAGTTCGTTTTAAAGGAGATGCCGAGCGGGCAGCTAAAGTATATGCTGGATTTACGCCCCTCACTGCCGAAGATATTGCGGATACAATCGTGTTTGCTGTAACGGCTCCCGCTCACGTTACTATTGCCGACATGACAATTCTGGCTGGTGCGCAGGCCGCTCCTACAACAATTTACAGGAAGTAGTCCTGGATTTTATATCGTGTTAAGTACACCCGCCCGCTGGAGCTCATTAATTCCAGCGGGCGGGTTTGTTGTGATTGGTTAGAACTGGATACAGATGAAACTGGCCAGGTGAGTATATTTCTACTGTATCTGCTGAAGACGACAGTACCTGCTTGTTTTGCATTTTTCTGACAGTGAATTAATTAGCGAAACTATATTTTTAGTTAAAATGGCAAAATTCCTAAAATTAATGCCGCATCGGCTCCGTTATCCAGACAGGTTTCATCCTTAATATTTCTGTCCAATGCGCTCATTGTTCTTCGTTTCCTGTCTCATATGGATCTATCTGGCACCGCTTTCTTTACGGGCTCAAGGGGTGGATAAAGAACTTACCTATGCTGTGTCGATACTGGTTGATGACAAACCGATTGATATAGTGAAAGGAATCCCCATTACGGCTAAAAACGTATATATAAGTGGGCAACTTTCTACAAAAAGCAGACAGGAGCATCCCGAACTCAATCCAGATGTTGAGATCAATAAAGCAACGATCAGTTTAGTACGAGGTACCGAACGAGTGAGTTTTATCGACTGGGCAGGCAACGAACCGCTGGCAATCGTTTTATCAAAAAAAGCAAAGGCTGGTGATCGGTATGTAATTCAGTTTGACGAGGTGAGTGCTCAGACTAGCCAGGGGGCAGCGCAAAAATTCAACGGAAATAGGGTTTATCAATTTTCCTTGTATTAACTTGTTAAAAGCAAAGACGCCTGTATTTCTTTGTTTCTTTTGCCGGACATCTTCTTAGGTCAAGGCCATCCGGCACCAATTAAGGTTTACCCGAATTGACACCTGCCCCAATCCCTATGAAACGGATTCATCTTGCAATTGATACACCTTGCCAGCAGCATTGGCAGAAAATGAAGTCTGTGGATACGGGGCGGTTTTGCGATCATTGCCAGAAAACGGTGGTAGATTTCTCCGGGCTGACAGATCAGCAGATTGTAGAGGTGGTTAATCAATCTACAGGTTCAACCTGTGGGCGTTTTCGACTAAGCCAACTCAATAGAAAATTACATGTTCCGACGCCAGCTTCTCAGGCACCAGTGCGTTTTTTTAGCTTGTTAGCGGCAGGATTATTAGGCTATCAAACGGTAAAGGCCGAAACACAACCCCTGTTTGTTGTTCCTGCTACTACGCAAGCTTCAGAAAGCTTTGGCCATATTGCTAATCAGCTAGTTGTTGATGGAGCCACATCAACGGACTCGTCGTGGGTAATTACTGGGCGGGTAGTCGAGAAGTCATCTGAAACGGGTCTTGCGGGTGTAAGTATTGTTCTGAAAGGAACATCAACAGGCGTTAGTACAGATTCTGCCGGACACTTCCAATTGAGTGTTCCAATGGAACAGAAAGATGACTTGATTACGCTGGTTGTAGCCTCAATCGGCTTTCAAACGCAGGAAATACAACGACGCCCCGACCAGGCTACCCCAATGTTGGTCAACCTCAATGAAGATACTACAGCGCTGGGTGAAGTGGTCGTTGTGGGAGGCTACAAAAAGCTATCGTTCTGGCAACGATTAAAGAATCGTTTCCGGGCTGGCCACTAATTGTTTCAACACACTAGGCTCCACTTTGTGCCCACCGTCAAAAGCAGTAATCTTCAGCGTGGGTATATCGGTTTGCAATCGATTCAAGTAGCCGTTTATATCCTTTAGCTCCAGCAGGTATTCGTCCTGCCGACCATACACGTAATGAGTTTCAGTCGTACTAAGCGTAGTCGGGTTAATAAGATCGGCGAGACCGTGAGGTAGGTAACCTGCCCATAAAATGAGCCGGTCGACATGGACATGGTTGGCATTGAGCCACCGACAGGCCGTCGCTGCACCTTGCGAAAATCCTAATACGGTGACCTGTAAGTCAGCTTCACCTGGTTTGCGCCCATCCAGCATGAGGTTGTAAAGTGAATTCAGGTAAAGGACGTAATCGCTGATTTCATGATCACGGTCTTCGCGGGTCATCCAGGAAGCGCCAATGCGCTGATAATTACCGTCGGTATAGGAGCGGGATAAGCCTTCGGGCACAACAACCAGGGTTTGACCGTCGTCCAGATCTGTAAATTTACGGCTGAAATACTGAGCTAGCTGACCAAAACCATGCAGACAGAACCAGATGTGTTTTGTCTGATCAGTTAGCTGTCCTATGGTGTAATAGCGGGCCGTGCGCTGAACAAGCAAGTGGTGTTCTGTCATAAGTTGGAGGAGGTTATCGCCATGGAAATAGCATGCAGGTCGTGGTGGCGTGGGCGTAGAGTTTTCCCTGTTCATCTACGATTTTTCCTTCGGCGGTTGCTACGGATCGTCCGGCGTGTACAAGTGTTCCAATGGCCAGGACTTTGCCTGTTTTAAGCGTCAGTGGACGGATGAAGTTAACCTTCAGTTCGAGCGTAGTGTATCCTGTTCCGATGGGTAGCGTCGAGTGGATCGCACAGGCCAACGCGGAGTCGAGCAGGGTGCAGAAAACACCGCCATGAACAGCACCAATCGGATTGTAATGAAATTCCTGTGGCACAATCGAGAAAACGACTTTGCCTTCTTCTACCGATTCAATCCCCATATCGAGGGTATTGGCAATGGCGGGTGCAGGATACAGACCGGCCATCATGCCCTGTAAGTAGTCCATTCCCGACAGGGTGGCACCCACTTTTGCCCCAATTGTCTGATCTTCCCACGAATAGGTCCGTATCCGTTGCGTTTCGGTTTGCTCTGTAGTCATAATTACCGCTGAAATCGTGATTGTTGCCTGTCGTTTTTGCGTTGCTCATAATGCTGCTTATCGGCGATGTAGCATAGCCTTTCGAGTTCCGCGTGTACAACGGATTGCTTATCGAGCCACTGAATTGTAAAGACATGCTCCGTCTGACCATTAGCAGCTACCTCTGTACGAATGGTTGCCAGTTGCTCGTCGGTAATTTCGAAGCGGGCATAGAGTGTCTGTCGACCGGGTTTGCGAAACCGGATACTAGCCGATTTATCCCAGACAACGTACCGATTACCCAGAATACGCAGGAGCATCACCATATAAAACGGGTCGGTGGCGGAGAACATACTGCCGCCAAAAATGGTACCTACGTAGTTGTATGTCCAGATAGTTCGACGCAACCGTACATGCACTTCTCGCCAATCGCTCGACCAGAACAAAATTTTGCCCCCTGTTCCGAAATACATCGGATACCAGTTCAGTCCTGTCCGAAACAGCCACGATTTAGCCGATTCGGTACGGTTAGTTTGTAGAAAAGCTGGTTTCATCTGTTACTGCTTATGGCGCGGGTAAATACAGGCGCCAGCTAGTTGAAACGCCTTATATAACCAGAGAAAACTCTTTCCCCTTTTTGATCGCCTGCGCAATTTGCCCAGCGTGATAGGAGTTATGATGCATCAGAAAAGACAGCACTTGCATACGCGGTACTTCGCCAAAAGGAGAGGGAATAATTTCGGCCCATTGGTCATCGCTGGTCTGTTGAATATGATGGGCAACCATGGCGAAACTATCGCTTACCAGTTGCTGAATCGACGCTAAGTCAAGAGGTTTACCTTCGTCCGAAACACCACCAGTGGCCTGAAGCGGAATGCTGATTTCGTGTCCAAAAAGTAAGCTGGCCATCCGGTGCATTGATTCGGCCGTATGCAGGGCAATAAAGCCTGCCGAAGCGGTTTCTGGCGTTAACCGGTTGCGGTAATTGTCGGCTGTCAGCTTACGAATCGGCCCCTGTGAAGCGGCCTGGCTCATTTGCCAGAGTTGGGATAAGAGTTCTGTTGTCATAGTAGGTAGGATTTATTAAACACAGAGAGACAGAGAATAAAGCACAGAGAGCATAAGAAAAGAATTTAAAACCCTGTGTTCTCTGTGTTATAGTCTCCGTGGCTCTGTGTTTACTTATTTTAATAGTTTATCCGATAATGTAGAAAGCCCCTCAACGGCATTGGGGCCAAGTTCTTCCCAAACATGCTGGTTGAGCGATTTCCAGATTTTATGGCATCGTTTGGCCAATAGGTGGCCTTCTTCGGTAAGAAATAGGCCGTTTCGAAGGTTATCGGTTAGCCAGCCATTTTTTTGCAGAAGCTGAACATCCCGGCTCATCGCTGATTTCTCGATTTGCAACCGTTTCGATAACTCGGATTGCCGAACGCCCGGTAGCGCAAAGATGTGCATCAGCAGACCTGCCTGCGCGAATGTAACGCCCTCCTGCGTGAAGGCGTCGTTATATCGCCCGGTCATGATCCGCGCCAACATCCGCAAACGACCTGCAATACAATAGGCTTCCGTGTCCATTGTGTAAAGGTTAAAAAGTAAAGTTGTATATGCAACTTTTGCAATCAAAAAAATAGCCTGTCACTAGGTTGGCAGGCATATGCATTACGATGCTGGACGCTTCCTTGATACAACCAGGGTAGAAGGGTATTCATCCAACAGGGCTATAAGCTGCTGTTGATATTGGCCCTTCAAACGTTGTTCTTGAATATACATAAGTCGATTCGTCTCCGGCGATAGCTTTTTGAGCATACGATTCGTATCCGCCAGTAACTCTAGTACATCATTTATCTGCTGTTCTGTTGATTTGGGTCGTGCCATATTACAATATTAACTCTAAAAAGCCTTTCTCACCAGAAGTGTCTTTATTCTTTTTAAATCGTTTTTGCCATGCCGCTCTATACTGTCGAGTTAGCTGATAACTAGGGTGTTCGGCTGGATAAATGGGGCATATATATGCATCTAAACCATTATCATGAAGTGAAATTGTGCTATAAAACTCAATCAGTCCATCTTCAAACGGTTCATAGAGATAATGAGGAATAAATGTGACAAAATCAATATCGTTGGGAAATGGTTTATTAGTAACAAAACTGCCGTCAATCCATTGTGTTAATCCCGTGAGGCCCACCCTAGCACATAAACGGTCGTTATAAGATTCCCATTCCCGAAAAAGTCGTTGTCGATGAGCATTAGTGCTAAATGCTTTTACGAACAAATTAAAAAAGTCATCTACTTGACAACGGTGGCGACCTGGCGGTAAAACTCCATCTCCTGATAATTCAAGCATATATTCTATTTATGGGGCAATTCTTTAGTCTTTAGTTTTCTTTCTGAAGTATTCTAAATTAATAGACATACACACATGTTTGAAAGAGGTTTCGACTTTGGGCTTGAGGGGCTTGTTACGAAGCTATCATGATTATCCTGGCTACTTCTATTCGATATGTATGAATTCGCTAGCTTCTTCTTTTACCGGGCGTTGGCTCCAGTAGGTGGCCAGTAAGGAACCGTTGGTGTTCATGATGGGTCCAAAGAGAGCAGGAGCGAGCCCCACCGTAGCCACTTTACCCATTTGTACGGCAATGCCTGACGCTAATCCGCCATTTTGGAGACCTACTTCAATGGCTATGGTCCGGCAGCTTTGCTCATCCATACCAAATAACTTAGCCGACCAATAGCCCAGCGTAAAGCCGGAGAGGTTATGAATCAGCACACATAAAGCCAGGGTCCAGCCAACTGTTAGCAGACTGTCGCGCCCGGCGGCTGCTATAATAGCGACGATAAGAATAATGCCGCCCATGGACATTAGCGGCATAACGCGATTCAGCATCACCGCCGATTTTCGGAAAATCCGATTTAAAATCAATCCAACAATCACAGGGGCGATTACGATCTGCATAATCTCGACCATCATTTTCAGGAACGAAATCTCGATGAATTGACCGGCCAGCAGTTTCATCAGTGCAGGCATCAGAAACGGTGCCAGCAGGGTTGACAGGGTCGTGACTGTGATGGACAGTGGCACATTGGCTTTAGCAATGAAACACATCACGTTCGAGGCTAATCCACTGGGCGAGCAGCCAATTAACACGACGCCTGCCGCAATTTCGGGCGGGAATGAGAAGGTATTCGCCAGCGTGTAGCCTAGCAGTGGCATGATCAGAAAGTGACAGGCTACACCGATAAACACCGCGCGGGGCTGTTGAATAACGCCTTCGAAATCTTTGATGGACATCGTTGTGCCCATGCCCAGCATAATGATTTGCAGTAGCGGGACAATAAGTTTCTTTAACTGAAAATCACCGATACTCAGAAATAGCCCCGGAAAGGCAAAGGCTACGCCTACGAACGCAATGAGTAACGCGGTGAAGATAAGGTTTCGGTAAGAGGATCGGTCGTTGGTTTCGGCTTTCATCGACGGTTAAATGAATAATGTATAATGTAAAATGTATAAGGGGGTGGCCCGAGTGAACCAGAGAGAATGCGCATTGACTTTAAAAAGCTCTATAGTAGTAAAACTTACCTGCTACGTTCCATTATACATTGTCCATTATCCATTACTCATTTAACGACGCTAGTACGCCCTCCTTTAATGAGTAGATCGAGGTTCTGATTTGTGAAATACCGTATGTTTTCAGAACATAGTCAATTAGGCAAACGGCTACGACAATCATATCGACCCTCAGCTCAATCATGCCTGGGAGTTGCATACGTTCTGCGTGATTTTTCGTGATGAGTAGTTCATAGGCGCGGTAGAATTCTTCGATGGGTAAGGTAAACGTGGCCTGATTCGGGTCGGGTAGGTGATTTTGTTCGTGCATATACCACATATCGACCAGGGTATCAAACGAACCCGACGAGCCAACCAGTACAGCGGGTTGGTATTGGTGAATGGCGTTGGCCAGAGGCAAAAGTTGTTCCTGAAAATAATCGTGCAGCCGACGGATACTGCCGGAGTTGATAGGGTCTGTAGTCATGAATCGTTCACGGAGCCGTTGCCCCCCGATTTCAAAGCTCTGTTTCCAGAAAACCCGTGACCGATTACCCAGAATGAATTCAACGCTGCCACCGCCAATATCCATAACCAGGGCTGTGGCCTCATCCAGCGCGCCAGTCGCCCGAATACCCTGATAAATGTACAAGGCCTCCTGGTCGCCCGAAATAACCCGGATTGGAATGCCTGTTGCCTGCCGAACATGGTCTATAAATTCCTGTTGATTCCGCGCCACCCGAATGGCGCTGGTGCCAATGGCCAGAACCTGCTCCGGGTCAATGGCATGTTGGTCGAGCACCTGGCGGAAGTACGTCAGTACGCCCAATGCGCGTTCAATGCCTTCTTCGGTGATAATTCCCTGATTGATACCCGCCTGACCAATTCTAGCGGGTATGCTTTCGCGGAACAGGATCATGGGCATGTTGCCGTCTGTTTCGGCAATGAGCAGATGAAATGTATTGGTTCCTAAGTCAATTATGGCTTGTTTCATAGTTGCAAATCTATTACCTTTGCGACCCGGTTTTAGCTAAAACACAATATTAACAATGCTTATCATTAACGTAAAAGACAACGAGTCGATTGACAAGGCCCTGAAACGCTTCAAAAAGAAGTTCGAAAAGACGGGTGTGTTACGGCAGTTGCGGTCGCGGACGGCTTTCCAAAAACCGTCGGTAAAGCGTCGCACAGAGATCATTAAGGCCACGTACAAAGAGAGAATGTACGGCAACCACACCGAGCAATAGGATTTCATCCGCCGGTGGTGCGCAGTTGGCCTAAGTGGGTCGTTGAATGCGCAGTCAACGATACCCAATCGCCAACCAAGGCATAGAAGCAGCAAGCAGGGATGTTTGCTGCTTTTTTTTGACCGGCCCGGCGGGATTTTTGTGATTTAACTGATTGACATGATTCTTTGTCAGAACCCGGATTATATGATTTAAAAGATTGGTATAATTAGATTTGACAAGTAGAATCAGAAATTCCTCGGCAGAGCCGCCCGCACGGTTAGATAATCAGAGCAATCAAATGAATCAAAAAAATCCCGGTTCAGATTTCCTTCAGCACATTCGATACGAAAAACGACTGAGTCATCATACACTCACGGCTTATGCCAATGACCTGGAGCAGTTTACGCTGTTTCTGGCAACGGAATGCAATGTCGACCAACCGGAGCGGGCTGATTTTCGGCATATTCGGTCGTGGATTGTGAGTTTGGTAGAGGCTGATATGGATAAGTCATCGGTGAACCGGAAGATTGCCACGCTGCGGAGTTTCTATAGTTTTCTGATGCGCCGGAACGTAATCAACCTCGATCCAATGGCGAAAATTCAGGCGCTGAAAGCGAGCAAGCGCTTGCCGCAGTATGTGGAAGAGAAGCCCATGGACATGCTGCTCAACGACATCGAGTTTCCGGATACGTTCGAGGGTATCCGCGACAAGTTAGTACTCGAATTGCTCTACGGCACCGGGATCCGATTGAGCGAACTAACCGGCCTGAAAACTGCCGATGTGAACCTCTATGACAAAACCATTATGGTGTTGGGGAAACGCAACAAACACCGGATCATTCCCTTAACACAACCCTTGTTCGAGTTGGTGCAGCAATACAGCCAGCTAAAAGAAAAGGAATTTTCGGGCCAGGCCGACTCAACGATTTTAATCGTAAGCGACAAAGGCGTTCCCGCCTATCCGGTACTGATTCAGCGGATTGTGAAACGCAATTTAGCCCTTGTTACAACACTCGAAAAGAAAAGCCCGCACGTACTGCGCCATTCCTTTGCCACGCATCTGCTCAACCGGGGTGCCGACCTTAATGCCATCAAAGATTTACTAGGCCACAGCAGCCTGGCAGCAACCCAGATTTATACCCACACCAGTCTCGAACAGCTTAAGAAAACCTACGATCAAGCGCATCCGAAGGCGAAGAAGTAGGTTGGGCAACTACCAGTTCAGCATGGTCTCGGACTATGTCGCAGTCTTATCCGGCCTCTGACCGGCGAAAGATAGACTGAAAATGCCGGACAGTTGCCATCTAGCGAATGTTGCCACCTGGGTTGAGGCCACTAGGAACACGAGCCGGGATAGTTTTATCAAAACCGGAGTCGGTTAAGGCATTCAGAAACGCAATAACTTGCTCCTGCTCCCTGTCACCAAGAGCAATTCGCTGTATTTTGGTGTCTAAGCGCTGTACAGGCACGTGAGGGTTTTGGGAAATAGGCTCGCCGATATCATCATAAAACTTCATTACCTGTTTCAGACTCTGAAAAAAGCCGTTGTGCATGTAGGGAGCCGTTAGCCCAACGTTTCGCAATGAGGGAGTCCTGAAGGCATAAGTACCTCCCGCTCCAGCGTCGGAACTGGTCAGTTGGCTGTTATCGGGCACCGACATTACATGCAATTGGTAGTCGGAAAACATGGGTCCTGAATGACAAATAGGGCAACCCT
This sequence comes from Spirosoma sp. KCTC 42546, assembly GCF_006965485.1. Lineage (NCBI taxonomy): Bacteria > Pseudomonadati > Bacteroidota > Cytophagia > Cytophagales > Cytophagaceae > Spirosoma > Spirosoma sp. KCTC 42546. The sequence continues at coordinate 7,210,201 of NZ_CP041360.1, read as the reverse complement.
CATCGTTGAAGAGCCGCATACCCTGAATTTCCTGGTCTGTGAGCGCCGTTTTATCGCCCTTTTTGTAGCGGTCGTAGGGTGAATTCATAGCAGTCAGGGTACGCTCGAAGGTTGCAATGGCCTTGCCAATATTGGCCGCCGTAATGGCCTGGCTATTGCCAAAGGCAGCCTGAAACAGTTGTTTGTACTCAGTTATTTTGGCCAGCCGGGCTACTATACTGTCTAAGGTAACGGCTTCGGAATACGCATGACCACGCATTTCCTCAAATGTTGTCAGCGGACCGATTACTTGGTTTTCGAGGCTTTGGGCGCGTGAATCCCAGAACATTGGCGCGGTCAACGACACATAGTTTCCGTTGCCATCCATGCCGTTGAAGGCCGCATTAAGGAGGGTCGGCGAATTTCGTTTGGTGAGTACTACGTCGTTCGGTTTCAGGAATCGGCGGTTTTGGCCATAACCAACAGCATGAGCACCCAATGAAAGGTCCAATCCATCGGTATACGCATTAGTAGGGTGATGGCAGGTAGCACAGGCTACATCTTTATCGCCCGATAGAATTGGATCCCAAAACAAAGCCTGACCAAGCGCTGCTGTATCATTGGTAATTGGGTTACTAACCACAACAGGTTGGGTCGGCGTACTTACTACGGGAGATACTGTCGTATTTGGGTCATCTTTTGTGCACGCTTCGATAACGGCGGTAAAGAAAATAAGTAGCGTGAGCAGGATAAATAGATGTCTGCGCATACCTGTATAGCTTAAGTACAACTAGTAGACTAATAGCCTGTTCAGCCCTCAAGAAGGCCATTGGTTGGCTAATTAAATAAACTATATGCTTCTTTCCTACTGGTAACGCTAACCTGTTCCTCATTCGGCCTGGTCCGAGACTACGCTTAATGATGGCCTCACAACTTTGTCCCCTGAATCAGGATTGATGCTTTTATGGATTGTTCTTTTAAGTACAGAAACTTCTTGCGCTCTTCGTCCTGCATGAAGTTTTTAAAATCCTGTTCGCTGTCAAACTCTACAAGATGTATTTCATAGGGTTTGTCAATCGTGTGCTCAATAAATGAGCTGGCTTCGGGTCTTACCCGTAGTAAGAGCCGCCCGTTGTAATTTGAGATGGCTGGAATGGCAATGTCCTCAAATTGATGAAACACCGCTTCCTTCCCTTCAATTATGTAGATTAATTGCGTGATAAAAAGCATGGTCACGTTGGGTTTAGCTTAAAATAGATAGTTAATCTAAGTTGTATGAAAGGCGATTGATTTGATAGGCAAACCCCTTAAAAAAACAGACATAGCACAAGCCAGACTACCTTTGAAGTGCGAAAACAGAGGTAAATCTAACCAGCTATGTCTGAGAAAGTAGTGGCAATTTATTGCTTTTTGGATGATTATTTCATCGAAGTGGGCAAAAATCAGGGGAGTGTAAAACCCCAGACAACTCCTAAAGTTAGCGACAGTATCGTGTTGACAACCGCCATCATATCGGCCCCTTTCTTTGGTGGCAATCAAGCCTCGGCTATGCTCTACATGGCTGATAAGCAAGGTATTGTCATGCTTGAGAAATCGGCGTTCAATCGTCGTCTTCACCGCCTGGCGACCACACTGAGTGCCTTGTTCTACTATCTGGCTGATTTTTTCAAAGCACTCAATCTGAGCGGAGAATACCTGATCGATTCGTTTCCTGTGGCAGTTTGTGACAACATCCGCATTGGCCGATCGCGGTTAGTCAAAGGGGAGGAATATCGAGGGAAGATTGCGTCGAAGCGTCGATTCTTTTTTGGCTTTCGTGTTCAACTCATCACCACCCGCGACAAGCAACCGGTTCAGTTTTTTATTCTGCCGGGTTCGTATGTGGATGTGACGGCGCTTCAGATGATGCATTTGACGTTGCCAGCAGGTAGCGAAGTCTATGGGGACTCGGGCTACACCGATTACGAGCAAGAGGATTTGTATGCTGAGGGTGAGGAGGTTAATTTAAGAATACAACGAAAAAGTAATAGCCAACGCCCCGATCAAGCTTGGGAAGCTGCTTACAAAAAGCAACTTCGCCAACGGATTGAGCAGGCCTTTAGCCAGATTACGATGCGATTTCCTAAGAAAATTCATGCCGTTACTGAAGCCGGTTTCCTTATTAAAATCGTGTTGTTTTTGATAGCCTATACCCTCGAAACAAACTTGTGACATACAACTTAGATTAGTTATTTTTTTCTGCCTTTAGGAACTGGCGCTACCTCAACAGCTTTCAACGAAGGCACTAGCTTGGCGGCTAATTGCCGGTAACCTTCGGCATTTGGATGTAAACCATCGCTAAAAAAAGCCTCATCAATTTTTCCATCCGACTTTAGAAATATAGTGCCCGGCTGAATGAACGTAGCGTTTACTTCGCCTGCCACCTGCGCAATGCGTTGATTCAGAGCAGTAATGCGGGGCTCCATTTGCCTGCGCGGCAATAGGCCAATCAGTAAAATTTCTGCGTTGGGCTGGCGAGCCTGCATAGCGCGTACCAGAAAGCCAAGGCCGTCGGCAATCTCGGCATCGGTGTTGAATTGGAGATTGTTCGTGCCAATCATGATAACGATCTGCGCTGGAGAGTAGCCATCAAGTTCACCATGATATACTCGCCACAACACATTCTCGATGCGATCCCAGCCATAACCCATATTCTGAACACCCAGCGGCTCCAGGATGCTGTTCCAGCTATCAACGCCAGACGCCCGGTCTATTTTCGGTTCGCCACCCCAGAAATGCGTGATGGAGTTGCCGAAGAAAACAATGCGCGGAGGATTGCTTTTCAGTCGTGCCAAAATGGCCAGATGGCGGGTTTCCCAATCGTAGCTGCGCGCATCGCGGTATTGGGTCAGGGGCTTCATCGTAGAAACGTCACCAACCGGTTCATTTAGGATCGGGCGAATGCTACGTTCGTAGGCGTCAGCATATTGCTGCATGCCCAAATCTGTGGGGTGAGTGCCATCCACCATGGCATCGTTGGATAGATTAATGGCTGATTTGGGCAGCAGATACAGTTTCTGGATACCTTCGCTTTTCAATTGGGCAAACGCCTGCTGCATCAGTTCATTTACGTCTGTATACAGTTGCCGTCGGGTTGGGTTCAGGCTGCCTTCTGTATAGCCCGCGTGTTCGACTAATAGAATCGGGGTGGTCGGTTTTTGCCGCCGGAGGGCTTTTACCGATTCGATGATCCGGGTTTTTATCTCGTCGGGTTTAATGCCAACCGTTGCAACTAAGTTCGGGAGGCAATCCAGCACGTACAGTTTCGCGTCGATCTCGGGCAGGAGATCAACCACTTCTTTTTCCAGTCGACCATTGCCCGAAAAACCCAGATTGATAACGGGCCGATCCAGCTTTCGCCCTAGAATAGATGTCCAGGCCATACCCGGTCGCGATGCACAGGCACCCTGGGCAATCGACGTGCCGTAGACTACAATTGGCTTATCGGCTCGAACGGGCAGAGGAGTGAGGGTTACGCTAGTGGGTACGCCAATTTCTAGCCATTTAACGGAATTGTATAGGGGCAGATACAAACGGTATTCGCGTCCTTTCTGATGGTAGGTGTCATTGGGTTCGAGGCCGGTAAATCGGTACTGAATGGTATCGCCAAAGGTGTACTTGCCTGCGCACCAAAGCGCATCGCCATCGCTGTTAATGGCATATAAATCGACGCCACTAACACCCGTAGCGGGCATATGGGGCAATGCCTGTTTCCCAGTTACAACATACCGAACCATGATCTGATCGGTGCTGGCTCTGAACCGGATCAGTAGACCTGCTGCGTTGTGCGATAAGTTCCAGACTTCTTTCCGTACACTTTTTTCGGCCTGAGTGGGCAACCGATCATATGGATTCTGGATTGCTTTACCAGACCAGGCTTGCCCTTCAATCACAGGCGTAGTGGCCTGAGCAGGGTTCCACCAGACGTAATCAGTTGCCTGCTGAGCAAAAACGCATAGGTTCGTGAAATAAATGAATGCAACTGCAAGTAGTATTGTTTTTTTCATGGTCAAAGGAAGGGCAAGACAGTAGGAAGCCATCACCTGACTAGGTAAAGGCGAGTATAGTCATCTACTAATGTGATTTTTGTAAGTAGGCTAATTAATAACGCAAGTATTTTTGCAGTATGAATATTTCCCAGATGAGCCAAACGCTGTTTTATCTGATTGAACAGCAACCCAACTCCGAAAAAGCGGTTAATTATCTGCGGCAGCAGGCCGATGCCTTTCATACCAGTCCGCAGGTCTCCGCGTTCTATAGGGTGTTTACCGCCCTGCCTCGTTTTGTGGGGAAACAGTTACTGGAGGTCCCCTCAGATATGGCTTTCGCTCTTGAGCGCCTTCGACCGGGCTTTACGGTTACGGGCTGGACAATCGACCGACTGGCACGGGTGTGGTGGCTGCTTCAGCTTCCGGCCGATGATCAGGCTACCTATGTGAGTACCATTAGCCAGTTGTTTAAAGCCGCAGAAATGAACGAGTTAGTGGCACTTTATTCATCGCTACCCGTATTGGCGCACCCTGAAGCGTGGAAATTTCAGGCAACGGAAGGCATTCGAAACAACATTGCCGATGTGCAATCAGCCATTATGCTGCACAATCCGTACCCCGCTGATTACTTCGATGAAGCCGCCTGGAATCAACTGGTTATGAAAGCATTTTTCACCGATAAAGACGTTACGCAGATTACCGGATTAAGCGAACGCAATAACGCCCGACTCGCTAAAACGTTGGCTGATTTTGCTGCCGAACGCCGAGCTGCCGGGCGTAGTTTGCCTGCCCATATGGAGGAGTTGATGAATTAGTTTGTAGTTTGAGGTCCGTAGTTTGACGTTGGCTGACGCATGAAAAGCTTACGCGTCAGCCAACGTCAAACTACGGACCTCAAACTACAAACTCGTTTAATACCACCGATACACAATCCCGGCTGACAGCATCAATGAGGGAGCTGAGTTCTTCAGCAAGTCATAATTGAAGAACACATTCTGATATTGCGCCTGAATTTCGGCACCCAATCCCTGCTCCCGGCGGCCATAATATTTCAGCCCAATAGCGGGTGCAAGCGCCCCTTTAAAGCCACTTTTCTGGTCGGCAAGCGGACCAAAATAATTGGTGTAATCCACAAAAGCGCCCCCTCCCGCCATCTGCACATATGGCCTAATGGCTGCTGCGTTATCCGAAAAGTAGTACGACAATGAAATCATAGCCGGAATCATAGATAAGGTTCGGGTTTGAACCGCCGAAATAGACTGGTCGTCATATTGATACACTTGTCTCGGCAACCGTTGCTTTGTGTATTGATAACCCGTCTTTAAACCGATTGAGAAGCGTTTAGGGAATAACCATTCGGCATCCAGCGCGAGGTTCGTCGGCGACACCTTGTCGACGTAGCTCTGTTGTCCGCCCATTGGGAACGAGACGCCATAGCGAGCTGAAATGTTGAAGGTGACGTACCGGTCATAAATGGATGATTCCGGGTTGTATTCGTTTTTATATTGCGCCCAGGCCGACGTTGTCAGACCAAACAGGGCGATTAGTACGATAAGCCGTTTCATAATGTCTATTGGGTTACCTGCAAATAAGGCGATTGATTGAAAATGGCCGTGGTTGCCAGATCGACGGCCTGCGTATCCGTGATATCGGTACCCCGGATTGTAGCATCATAGATAACATTTAGTTGTTGCTGGCCATCACTCGTAGTCGCCCGATTTTTCAGGTCAACAATCTGAATTTCCCAGTATTGGTCAGTAACCTGATAGGTGTAATAACTGGGATAATAAGGCGAATACCCATAGCCCCCCAACCCCCCGTATCCCCAATAGCTTGAATAGTAGGAGTACGGATTAGATGCAATGCCCGTGTACTGATTGTTCACCCGAATAATAGCCACACCCAAATCGGCGCTATCACCTTTTGTTACCCGCTTGAATCCGCGTGTGGTTAGCGCATTGGCCACGTTCGATACAAACTGGTTTGAAATAGTAGTTTGTGCAGTAGCATAGGCATCATTCGACTCTACAATAACCGAATCGGGCAAACTGAACGTTTTATACTGACCGAAGTTGATGGAGCGATCATAGTTGGTAATATAGACCGGACTATCGGCAGGGCTTAAATCATTGACTGCATTTTCGCGGCAGGAAGTTAACCCCCCAACTGCCGTTAGTAGCAGTAGTATCGCCCAAAGGCTCCCTTTTCCTGACTTGCGTTGTTGAAGCATATTCATAGCTGTATTTATTGTCTATCTATAAAACGAATAGACTACTATGAAGTTTGCAGAAACTGAATTAAAATATGGGTAAAAATCATGTGGGACAGAGCCAGTTTTTTTGAGAACTTTACCCGCTCATTACCTACCGTATTTGCCAAATGCGGTTAACCAAGACGTATTATGGATTTTATGGATTCCATTCGGGGCATGTCGTTTTTCGATATGCACGTTCACATGACCTCCCGAACAACTGATGATTATCAGGCTATGGCCGACGCAGGCGTCGTTGCAGTCGTTGAACCTGCTTTCTGGCTGGGCCAGCCCCGCACGGGTGTCGACTCATTCCGGGATTATTTTGCCAGTCTGGTTGGGTGGGAGCGCTTTCGGGCCTCGCAGTTTGGTATCCGGCACTATTGTACCATCGGACTGAACTCCAAAGAAGCGAATCAGGAAGAATTAGCCGAGCAGGTTATGGAAATCCTGCCGTTGTTCATCTATAAAGAAGGCGTAGTAGGGGTAGGTGAAATAGGCTTTGATGACCAGACCCCCGCCGAGGATAAATACTACCGGGCGCAACTGGAACTGGCACGGGAAGCGGGCCTACCTGTCCAGATTCACACGCCCCACCGCGACAAAAAACAGGGCACCAGCCGGAGTATGGACATTGCCATTGAGCATGGAATTGATCCTGGTATGGTCATCGTTGATCACAACAATGAGGAAACGGTGCGCGAAGTACTTGATCGGGGATTCTGGGCTGGATTTACGATTTATCCGTTTACCAAAATGGGGAACGAACGTATGGTAGAAGTTGTAAAGCAGTACGGGCCTGAGCGTATTATGATCAACTCGGCCGCCGATTGGGGCATTAGCGATCCACTTGCCGTCCCGAAAACGGCTGCTCTGATGAAACAACGCGGTATTTCGGACGAAGCTATTAAACTGGTTACGTTCACCAACGCCTTAACCGCCTTTGCTCAAAGTGGTCAAATCAGTCTGGACGATCTAACACAACCGATTGGTATTGACCAAAGCCAGCGTTACAACGGCAGTTCCGTATTGCGCGGAGGTCAGGCACCGCGGGTAGACAAGGAATCAACGATAATTAAATGAATAATGTACAATGTAAAATGAATAATGGTTAATGAACTAAGCACCATTTTACATTATTCATTTTACATTGTACGTTACTATGATAAAAGCACTTCTGTCCCTTACCCGTCCGGCCAATCTGGTCACCGCCATTGCCGATGTATTGGCAGGAATGGCCATTGCGGGCTATTTTCTGATTCCCGATTCTTCTCCAGCACCAGCGGGCTGGTTGTCTCTGGCTACTGTTGGCCTATACGGGGGAGGTGTCGTTTTTAATGATGTATTTGATGCGGAATTAGACGCTATCGAACGCCCTGAACGCCCTATTCCGAGCGGAACGATTAGTAAATCGGCAGCTATTGGATTAGGAGTTAGCCTGCTGGTGGTTGGCATTGGGGCATCATTTATGGTCAACCAAACGGCGGGCTTTCTGGCGATTGCCATTTCTATTGCGTCGCTTGTTTACGACCGTTTCGGAAAGCACCACAACTGGCTGGGGCCCGTTAATATGGGCTTATGCCGGGGACTAAATTTGCTGCTGGGCGTGAGTATACTGCCCGATCAGATACTGCCCTGGATATGGGTGGGACTAGTCCCAATTGCCTACATTGCCGCTATCACCATGATTAGTCGGGGAGAGGTACATGGCGGCAGTCCAACCATCTTACGCGTTGCCGGTATGTTGTATGCGCTTGTTATAGGTTGTGTAGCCGCACTGGCTCAACGACAGCAGCAACTGGGTACAGCGTTGCCGTTTCTGGCGCTGTTTGGCTACTATATTTTTCCGCCACTCTGGCGGGCCGTGAAAGACCCGGTTGGCCGAAATATCGGTCTGGCCGTAAAGGCGGGGGTGTTATCGCTTATTGTGATGAATGCTGCCTGGGTAGCGGCCTTTGCCAATTTTCCGATGGCTTTTCTGGTGTTCTGCTTATTGCCGTTATCAAGGTTTTTAGCGAAGGCGTTTGCGGTAACATAGTAAACTGAAACGGGATGCGGGACTCGGGACATACGCCATATCTTGGAGATATGGCGTATGTCCCGAGTCCCGCATCCCGTTTCAGTTTGTCAAACTTATGCGTTTGCGGGCGTGCAGAATTCTTCCAGCGCCATTTCGAGGTGCTGAGCAATCATCTGCGCCGAACGACCCTCAATGTGGTGCCGTTCAATGAAATGCACTAACTCGCCATCTTTGAAAATGCCAATGGCTGGCGATGATGGAGGATAGGGCAACAGATACTCACGCATTTTAGCGACGGCTTCCAGATCACCACCCGCAAATACAGACACCATTTTATCGGGCTTCACTGGGCTGGCCGCTAAAGCTGCTTTCACACCCGGACGAGCAGCACCAGCCGCACAGCCACATACCGAGTTCACCACAACAAGCATGGTGCCTTCAGCATTTTCCATTGTGTTCACCACTGCATCGGCAGTAGTCAATTCTTCAAACCCAACGCTGGTCAGGTCTTCCCGCATCGGGATAAGCAAATGAGGAGGATACATAGTTGATTTACGATTTTGAATTACGATTTACGATTTGGGAAGAAATTACGAACTTGAATTACGCTACAACCTAAATCGTACATCGTAATTCGTAACGGGGCCGCCCGCGCGGTCGTAATTCACATAAATCCCAGTTCTAATTTAGCTACTTCCGACATTAGTTCGGTAGAGTAGGGGGGATCGAAGGTCAGTTCAACACTTACATCGCTGACACCCTCAATGGCCCGCACTTTCTCTTCGATCTCAGCCGGAATAGAACCCGCCGAAGGGCAGGAAGGTGAGGTCAGCGTCATCAGGATATAGACGTTGTTGACCGGAAATATCTTAATGTCGTAAATAAGGCCCAGTTCATACACATCCACCGGAATTTCGGGGTCATATACACCTTTAAGCGCTAGTACGACTTGTTCTTTTAATTCTTCGTCTGTCATTATTTTAGGTCATTTATTGTCATTTTCGTTACGTCATTGCTAGTCATGTATGGCTATCAATGACTAGCAATGGTTACGAATGACTTTTTTCTGTGTACGCCCGGCCAAAAGCTTTCATGCGTTCAATCATCGAAGCCAGCCCACCGGCCCGCAACGACGTAATCAAGTTACCCATACCGACTCGAGGGATGAAATACAGGTCGGCGTTGGCAATATCTTCGGGTTTTTCGCCCGATAAGACTCGGATTAACAGGCCAACTAACCCTTTGGAGATCTGAGCGGTTGGTTCGCTATCGCCATAGAAATAGAGTTTGTCGTCCTTCAACTCCGCATCAACCCACACTTTCGACTGACAACCCATAATCCGATTCTCATCGTTTTTCTGGGCTTCAGGCATAGGGGGTAATTTCTTGCCTAAATCAATGATATACTGCGTCTTGTCGAGTAGGTCGTCGAACAAGTCAAATTCCTCAATGATTTCGTCCTGCTTTTCGTTAATGGTCATTTTGCTTACAACATCATTTTCTGAACCCGACGCAAACCCTGCACAAGCCGGTCAACCTCATATCTGGTGTTATAAACCGCAAATGAGGCCCGCGTAGTTCCGGCAATACCCAGGCGTTGCATTAATGGCATGGTGCAATGATGACCCGTTCGAACGGCAATGCCCTGCTGGTCTAAAATTACACCAATATCCTGGTGGTGAATGCCATCCAGCACAAAGGAAATGACCCCAATTTTGTCTTTAGCCTGGCCGATAATTCGTAATCCATCCAGTTCATTCAGTTGTTCTGTTGCATACTGAAGCAGATCGTTTTCGTGGGCAGCAATATTCTCTTTTCCCAAACCTGCCATGTATTCAAGAGCCGTTTTGACTGCTATTACGTCGGCAATGTTAGGCGTACCCGCTTCGAACTTATAAGGCAGATCGCTGTAAGTCGTTTTGGCAAAGGTAACTTCCTTAATCATCTCACCACCCCCCCGGTAGGGTGGCATGGCGTCTAAAATTTCCTTCTTACCATAGAGAACACCCATGCCCGTTGGCCCGTAAAGCTTATGCGCTGAGAGAACGTAGAAATCGGCATCGAGTGCCTGAACATCAAGTTCGAGGTGGGAACTGGCCTGCGCTCCGTCAATTAATACAACGGCTCCCACTTCGTGGGCTTTGTCGATGATGAATTTGACGGGGTTGATGGTTCCCAGGGAATTGGAAATGTGAACGCAGGAAACGAACTTGGTTTTCTCGGATAGCAATTTTTCATACTCATCCAGCAATAACTCACCCTCGTCGTTGATGGGAATAACTTTCAGAATGCACCCTTTTTCTTCGCAGAGCATTTGCCAGGGAACAATGTTTGAATGGTGTTCCATGGTCGAGATAATGATCTCATCGCCCGCTTTCAGGAAATGACGGCCATAGCTCTGAGCCACCAGGTTGATCCCATCGGTGGTACCGTAGGTGAAGATGATCTCCTGCCAGTGTTTTGCATTCAGAAATTCCTGAACCGCCCGGCGGGATGCTTCGAAGGCAGCTGTTGCCTGCTCAGCCAGATGATGGATGCCCCGGTGGATATTGGCATTGTAGCCCTCATAATAGCGAGTCAGGGCATTAATCACCGAAAGCGGCTTCTGATTCGTAGCTGCATTGTCGAAATACACCAGTGGTCGACCGTTGATCTCTTGATCGAGTATCGGGAAATCCTGGCGAATTCGTTGAATGTCAAGGGTATTATCTATGGCTGGCTGCATGAGGAAACAGAATAGGGGACTATAAAAGTCTAGCGAAATCTATTTGGAAAACGCAAAGTAGGTTGAATTAGGTTCGGGGTTTGAGCAACCATGGTGAAATTCCCGGCTTAAATAAATCGAGTTGATACTATTGGAAATTCGTGAAGTTAAAGTTATATCTAATAATAAATAATTCATTTTATGATTTTAGTTTATTAATAGTCTAATCGATAAGTAGTCACCATTTATCTATATATGTACTAGAGATCCCCATTGCGGTGTTTAATTCAATGTATTTAGTTTTTGTCATATAATTTACTTTTTAGTTGATTTCACACGTAAAAAGGGTGATTTCACGCAATTGTGCTCACGAAATATTGTTTCCAATAGTAACGCTATGCTATTTGTCTCGCATAAATTAAATTGGTTACATGTGAATTCAGTTAGTAGTATATCGTATTGATTGTAATTGAAAATGGAGCGACCACATTTTACTCCCAACCGTAACGAGGCACCGCCTAAAATCGCCCTGCCAAACCAGGCCCTTTTTGAGCTTACACCCAGAGAGTGGCAGGTGTTGCTCTATGTTGTCGAAGACCTGACCAATGCCGAAATCGCTGACCTACTTTACTTGAGTACAAAGAGCGTTGTAAACTACAGAAACCGCATTGGCAGCAAACTTAACCTGCAAGGTGCTCGAAAGCTGGCTCAGTTTGCTCGAAAACATCAGCATGAATTACAGAAATTGTATGAGGTGCTGGTTGTTAAATCCCCTTTTTGTGAATATAAGCAATAAGTATATGGCCATCTAGGCTATAAAAGGGAAAGCCAAAGATGCAATTTGTCAAGCTAAACATTTGAAAAAATATGGAGTAAACTCCTCAAAAATTGAGGAGTTTACTCCATATTCTGACTCGATCAAGGCCTATAAATTTGCTGGTAAGTATGTCGCTGGTAGCGAAAATTTGGGCGCGATTGTTTCTTGATTAAGAACTCTAAAAGTTATGAGGAGTAACTTCAGTGATAGAATTAGCAGGCTGCCAGTAAATGATTTAACTATGGGGCGCTTGATGCAGGAAGGTGCACAACAGAAACATATATTTTATCTTAATTTGATTGATTATGTCGCGCCTGTTTTTGACAAAATTTTAGAGCCAGAAAAGGAACAGATCTCGTTCGCGGGTTATTTGTATTTTCGCTTTTTATTAGAGTTTGATGCTATTGTAGATACGGTAGTAGAGCAAAGTAAAATTGCCCAAGCTCAGAAACTAAACTGTATAGTAGAGATACATGAAGCTGCTATCAGAGAATTAGCTTTACTATTTCCAACCAATTCATCATTTTGGCTTAAATTTAATAAGTACAAAAATGAGTATGGAAAAGCTGTCTTAACAGAAAAGCATTTTGCCAAATCTGGGCAATTGTACTCAGAAGCCACTTTTGAGCAACTTGCCGCGGGTAAATCGGCAGTTTGTTATGCCGCAATACAGGCACTCGTAACGCTAAATGGGTGTACACCTTTCGATAATCAGCTTGAAAGATGCTTACGACACATTCATATCGCCTTTCAATATCTTGATGATATTGATGACTTTGAGGCTGATCTTATTAGCGGACAACGAACTTTTGCTCATCAGTTAGTTCAGGAATATTTGACAGAACAAGGTGTGCAATTAGCCGATGAGAAGCTTATGCACAAATATTTATACCTGTCAAATGTAGGTGCTACGATAATCAATAAAGCTATTAGTCATTTTGAGGAGGCCATCAATAGTATAAAAGAAATTGGTCTTACATCATTAGAAGAATATTTGATAACACAAGTAGAATTGGCGAAGAATTTTGCGAATGAAATTGATCTCCTTATCAAAAAAACGCGAATTAAATCAGCTAAAAGTTCAGTCATAATGCCTAGGCTAAGTGTTAGTGAAGCCGCAGATAGCGCATTCATATATTTAACTTCAGTCATTGATAGCGGAACATGGTCAGATTTTATTACTAGTGCTGGTTCTGGTGATACCTGGATTACGGCATACACAGGACGTATGCTGGCGGAATGTGGCGTTGACAAACAATTAATTCAAACAGTATTAGAGAAACTCTCTGCAAAAGGATCATTCAATGGTAGCGTCTTACAGGATGCGGATTCGACTAATTTTTTGGTAGGATTGCATTGGCAGCTTACCAGGTCAATACCTGATCAACTTCTGGATTCATGGCTGTTGTTCAGAAATGAAAAAGGAGGATGGGCCACATATCAGGATGAGGATGGATTACGGGGTCGATTAGGATTGACTAAACACACTACCATAGCTGGCTGGCTTTCTGCCCATGATTGTGTAAGTGCTGCTGCCGCTTATATACTTTCCGACATACCCAGCCTTGATAACGTATATGAGTCAACGTGTCGCTATTTAACCAGACGCTTAGTAGGAGGAGGCTTACACTCATATTGGTGGACAAGTGACCTATATACTCTGTCATTTACGGCATTAGCTTTTGCTAAACGAACGTCTCATTTACCTTATGTTCCTCAATTAGGTTACCGGATTGCTCAAAATCAACACCCAAATGGCTATTGGGTGAATCCTATTGATAATCAACCCAATGCATTTTATACAGCAATTGCCCTAAAAGCACTAATTGCTATTGATGTAAAGTTGTATCAGAATGTTATACAATGTGGAATTAACTGGCTGCTTATGAATCAAACTAAGGATGGTAGTTGGCAAACCAGCCATATTTTGCGAATACCCGCAACAAATGTATTACAGCCCGAAACCGTAAAGCGATGGCGAAAAAGCTCTTTTGGTGTAAACACACTAGTCGATGATCACAACCGGGTTTTTACGACTAGTACAGTCTTTAATATATTGACTATCTCTAAGCAATATCCATGCTTATCGCAAACGATACCAGCGTTCACGTCTTCGACGAAAATAACTGGGTTATTCACTCAGCCAAAGGACGTAACTTTTTGATTAATCAGGCTACCTATCAACTATACCAGATTTTGCGGGAGTCGTCAGATTGGTTAGAAGCTGTCAGGCGGTTTAACCAGATATTCGGTTTAACTCTTAATCAGCAGGAATTTAATGACATAGTTGCTCAAACGTTAGGGGGGTATAACGTGCTGATCGAAGATCAAACACCCGTTAAACCCAGCCTGAAAAACAACTATCTGAAACTAAAGGTAGAGCTTTTACCGGCTTGTGTAGTCGGAGTATTGTCAAAGCCGCTTCAGTGGGTGTATGCACTCAACGTGTTTTGGATCGCTTTTCTGTTATGCTCGTTGGTTGTGCCGATGGTGTACTTTGTGAGTGATGCAAATCAGATAATTGCTCAAACAGATTATGTTTTATACTTCAGCCTGTTGTATGCAACAATGCTGGTTCACGAATTGGGTCACATTGGAGCCTGCGCTAAGTATGGTTTAAAGCATGGCGGGGTAGGATTTGGGTTTTATTTCATTATGCCCGTCATGTACGCCGACATAACAGAGGTATGGTTGGTTGATAGATCACACCGAGTAATTGCAAACTTAGCTGGCATTTTCAATGAGATACTTTACGCAAGCGCTTTAGCGGTTGTGTATTTGATGACCGGTAACGAAACGTGTCTGGCGGTGGCACTCTCTGTATTCACAATGGTCATCTGGGAGTTTAATCCTTTCGTTCGGTTTGATGGCTATTGGGTACTATCTGATTTGACTAATACGCCTAATTTGCTGCAAAAGGCGAATGAAATGTTCAGGATAAGTATTCGCAGGGTCACCCTGATGACTTTTTGGCAGCAACCGAAAACGCAATTACGCAAGCTATCATGGCAAAAGATTGGCTTGTTTATATATGGCTTTATTAATACGCTGCTGTGGGTCGCCATAATGATTTACACCTTGATTATGTATCGTGAAATCGTGTTTCAATTCCCAGTCATCGTTTGGCAATTGTTTGCAAAAGCTGTAAACGCTCAATTGTCGTGGCAGGATTTAAGCCGCCAATATATAACTGTACTGCTATTCTACGTGGTTTTTCTAAAGTTTATTATTAGCCAATGGCAAAGTAATAAGCATATTCTTTTAAAAAATATTAGAAAAAATTACGTGAGTGAGGAATCAATTACAGAAAATAGATTGTGAAGATTTTTTTTATATTAGTCTATCTACTTTTAACTGTTGATGTGTATGAAAAAACAATTAGTGAGGAATCCGGAAAGTAAGATTATATTTTTATTTCAACTGGAAGCACTCGAAGAGCGGCTTGAAAATCGATGGGAGATAGAAGGTTGCGACGAGTGCAACACAAAAGGACCTCACTCCCAAATTAATAACTAATAATTAATTTTTAATGACCATGAAGATTATAAATGACCCTTTACAACCAGATAACAAGCTGGTGTCTCAATTTCAAGTGCAAGAACTGGAAGAACGGCTGGAAAATAAATGGTATGTGGTCAATAATGGACCCCAAGAAGATACCCCTATGGAGGTTACAGTAGTTGTTGATTGATACCCAAAAATATAATAGGTAACACAAATTAAGGTTACTACTAAAGTCATCCGTCTGCTACCTAACGGGGCAGTAGTAGTCGGTTAACCTAAACAGCCCTTAAACTTTCTTAATTTTATTTTTATGCAAACTGTTAATCTATTCGACGCACAGTCTGAAGGTGAACTAGTAGCCTTATTCCAAGTAGAAGAACTTGAAGAGCGTCTTGAAAACAAATGGGAAGTGTCGGCTACAGCTAATTCAGATGGCACTTGCTCGGCTACAGTAAAATGTACATTTTAATATAGCCGGGAATAGTAACAGACTGATGCTTAATTTACTGGGGTGTCTAATTGATATACCCCAGTAAATTACGAAAGGCTCCTGAAATAAGTTAAAAATGATATGAGGAAGATACAAGGGTGGTTATTAATTATTGATTTATTTGTCGCAACTTATAGTTATAGCCAGCAAATTAATGGCTCAGTAGTAGACCTGATTACAAACCAAAGAATTCCTTTCGCTAATATATACTGTCCAAAAATAAAAAAAGGTACATTGAGTAATGAAAATGGAGAATATGGATTCCCTATTCCATCTTTTCCTGTTCAATTAGTTGTATCTCACATCAGTTATCAATCCGATACAATTACTATTGTTGAGCCAACGGATAATTACACGGTACATCTGAAACCCGCTGCTCATGAACTAGACCCAGTAACGGTGAGCAATGCTGGTTATAAATTAATTAAGCAAGCGTTTACTCAAGTAAATGCTGGAAGAAGTATAATTTATGGAAATGCTTTTTACCGTCAATTAACTAAAAATGGATCTCAGTTTACTGAAATTCAAGAAGTTACATATAATATTGCATTGTCAAGTAATAAAATAGAAGGTGTACAGATTGGTAATGCTCGATATGCGAAATTACCTTCTGATGATAAAAAAATGTATTTAAGCTTTACTAATTTTTCTTACTTAGTATTAGCGCAAAAATCAATTAGCCAGTCAAAACCAACAGAAAATGCAGTTCTTTTCCCAGTCCGGCCAGACGTAGCTGATTATTACGACGTTCAAGTAACGGATGTACTAACACAACCGAGTGGTGATAAAATAGCTGAATTAGATTGCCATATTCGAGAAGACTATACAAACCCAGCCTTTTCGGGTAAAGTTTATATCAATATGAATAATTATAAATTAGTGAAGGTGCACGGGACGATCCCAAATAGTATGGGAGCAGTAATAAACAATGCCAAAACACTGACTGAGAATTATGTTTATACAGTTGATGTGGATTATACATCTCAAGCAAATACCACAGTTTTTAACAGTATTCGAGTAACCGTTGAGTTTGATCAACTTATTAGGGCGACTGGCGAAAAGCGAAAAGATTGGGTAAGTGCATTTTTATTGATTAATGACTTCAGTAATGCAGCTACTAGAGGTAAATACAAGCCAATAAATATTCACCGTGAAGATTTAAAGCTTATTCAAGGCGCGAAATATGACGCTGAGTTTTGGCGAAATAATTCGGTAGTACGACGAACGCCTTTAGAAGAAAGTACTATTAAAGCCTTTGAGCAACAGGGCGTAATGGGAAACATGAAATTTGAGCCACAGTAAACGATACACTTCCTGTTTCTACTGAGTAATTTCTTATTCGGAGTTACATAAAAATCATTACAGTTATGAATGCTATTGTATTAACCCGAATAGCTTCGGTTATTCTGGGCTTGCTATACCTTGCTTCCGGTATTAGCAAAGCGATGGATATTAATGGCTTTGCCGATGTAATTGCCCGCTATGGCATCCCTCGGCTAAGAATGTTTGCCCCATTTATTATTGGGTTGGAAATTACACTTGGCATTGGGCTATTGTTTGAGGTGTACCGCCAACGAGCCGGGCTACTATCGTTGGGGTTACTCATTACACTCACGCTCATCTTTGCCTTCGGTTATATTTTTCTGAATATAAGCGATTGTGGTTGTTTTGGGGATGTAATTAGCATGTCGCCAACTGTAGCTCTATTTCGTAATATACTTATGATTGCCTTGTCTTTCTGTATATGGCGGCAACCCGAAAGCCAAACTAGTAAAGCTATTTTGAAGACTTTCTTTGCAGTTATACTGGGTATCATTACATTCGTAATGACTGGTTTTGAAATGAAAAACACTTATGTTGAAATAAGCGTACATGAGGGAATGAATTTGAACAATACATTTATGAGGCCTTTCATTTCGCTTAATAAAGACCAATTGTTTTTTGTTTTCAGTCCAGCTTGTCCACACTGCCAACAGGTAACTCCAACTATTAATACTTATACAGAAACAGAGTCAGTTGACGAAGTGGTAGGGATGTATCCCCACACGGTGTCGGCAGAATCACTTCGTGAGTACCGAAAGAAATTGACTCCTAATTTTCGCACAATTGCTGTTACTAAAGAATCTTTACACTCAGTTACTCACACTCTGCCAACTATATTGTTAATCCGTAAAGGGTATGTTGTGAAAATATATATGGACAATATTCCAGGCCCTCATCAAATCGTAGCTTCTTATAATGAGAATAGTTTAATGGGTAATAGAGCATCTCAATTACCTTCCGTATTTCGTTATTTTTCATCGATTAAGTAAAGCCTGGAAGAAACCCAGAGCTAGTGAAGTTTTTAATAAAGTTACTTTCTTCGTAAAACAATCACCTGATTTCGTAAGGTTTTGTTCCGGCGGAAATTATCATCGGCCATAAGGACTAGCGTTTGGTGTTGCTCATCGGCCCAGGCCATGGCTTCGAGATTGCAGATGTCGCCAGGAAATTGACGATTAAAATCGAAGGCTAGTTCTTTGATTAGGGTATGGGTTTTCTCATTCGGAGTTGCTACGTATAAGTTTGCTGTAACTCGTTTTTGGCTGGCATCGTAGCATCGTTCCAGCACTAGTATGCGCTGGGCATCTACGGCTAGTATTTCCGAAATGCCGCCCACTCGCTCTTCGCCCTGCGCAAAGGCGCAGCGGTTGATTGGATACGCAAATCGCTCAACAACAGGATCAGCAGCCAGCGGATTGGGGTAACGAAAGAATGTAATCGTGTCTTGATTCATGAGTGTTTCGCCTTCCCAACCGGCTTCAGGCACCACCCACAAGGCTCCCGACGAGGTGACTGCCAATCCTTCAAGCCCTTTGTTAGGTGCAGGTACCGGTATTTTCAACAAAACCTGGCTGGCACTATCACGAACTGACTTGCCATATAGTACCGACGTGACAAATTCGTGTTCATCCGTCCAGAAATAGGTGCTGGTTCGGGCATCGTAGCGAACACTTTCAAACCAGAACGGATTTTTCTGGGCTAGTTTCAGGTGTGATGAATCGCCTAAATCCCGGATGGACCGGATGTTGGCAAAAACGAAATGCCAGCCCCGGTCGCTTACAAAATGCCACTCGCCTGTGGCGGGTACAATCTCAAGACCCGAAATTCCCCGCAGACTATCCCGGATAAAAGGCATCGTTAATGAATCGCCTTCAAATGAGAATTGCAGACTTTGCCCGAATGCGGCACCACCGAATGCGGCACAGATGGTAAGCCAGGTAAGTACGAGTAGTGATTTCATAGATAGTGTACGATGGGTTATGAAGCGAATCGGTCAGCCAAACAGCGAAAACACTGGTTGACTGACCGATTTTATTAACAGCCTAAAACCCCTAAATCCCTTAAAGGGGACTTGGCTCACTTTTAGACAAAGTCCCCTTCAGGGGATTTAGGGGTTTTAGATAGTTCCATAGGGTGAATTACTTCGTTAACTTCTCCGTAATAACTCGCTCCAGGTATTCACGGATAGGCTGAATTTTGATTTGACTTAGTACGTCTTGCGAGAAAGCGTACAGCAATAACGTACGGGCTTCATCTTTCGGAATACCGCGCGAGCGCATGTAAAACAGCGCTTCGTCGTTAAGCTGACCCGTAGTAGTACCGTGTGAACACTTTACATCGTCGGCAAAAATTTCCAACTGAGGCTTCGTGTTCATTGATGCACCCGGTGACAGAACCACGTTTTTGCATGACTGGTACGCATTGGTTTTCTGCGCATCGGGCCGAACAAAAATCTTGCCGTTGAAAACCCCTGTGCTATTGTCATCCAGGACACCCTTATAAAGTTCGCTGCTGTACGAGTTCGGCATGGCGTGGTCTACAAGCGTGTGGTTATCCACATGCTGACGGCCGTTCGGCATGTATAAACCATACATAAACGCTTCGGCATGCTGGCCGTTGAGCACAATGTTCAGGTTGTTGCGAACGAAGTTACCGTTGAGCGTAACCGTAGCCGAATAGAAATGACTGTTGTCTTTCTGACTCACCTGCGTGGTGCCGATATGGTAGGCTTTCTCGGTTTCGTTCTGCACTTTGTAGTACTGCATCCGGGCGTCGCGGTCAAGCACGATTTCGGTTACTACATTGACAAAGCTTGTTCCTTCACCAAGGGTCCGATACGATTCGGCCATCATGACCTCCGCATTTTTACCAACCACAACCAGGTTACGAGGTTGTGAGGCAATGTTTTTTGTACGGGTATCGGTAATGAACCGAAGGATGATGGGCTGCTCAACCGTTGTATTGTCAGGTACTCGAATCACTACACCATCGCTGGCCAGGGCGGTATTCAACGCCGTAAAGGCGTTGTCCTGATAATCGGCGTAATGGGCAAAATGAGTGCCTATTAATTCAGGTTCAGACTTTAGGGCAGTGGCGAAGTTCGTAATCTGTAGCTGATCTGCCGGACTAATAATGCGGGAAAGCTCAGGATGATAACGGCCGTTAATGAAGTACAGCAAGTTCCCATCAAGGTTTGGAATTTCCAGCGGAGCCAGATCGTCAACTGTTAATGTCGTGGTATCATCAAGCTCAAACGCTTGTTTAAGTAGCCCATTGACGCTGGAGTATTTCCACTCTTCGTGACGGATTGTGGGGAAACCAAGTTGATCGAACTGCTTCAGGGCTGCCCTACGGAGTTGATGAACCGGTGCTTTTCGCTCACCGTTCATGCGATCTTCGTTGTCCCGGAAAGCCGTCAGCAACTGGTCTTTAAATTCGTTATAGGATGCGTAAGAGGGAGTCATCTTTTAGTTAGTGAAGAATGTAGAATGTAGAATGAAAAGTAGAGAGTGATTATTCTACACTTTTCATTCTACATTCCTCACTGATTTATACGGCTTCTGCTTTAATCCAGTCGTATCCTTTTTCTTCCAGTTCGAGGGCCAGTTCTTTCGGGCCTGATTTTACGATGCGCCCTTTGTATAAGACGTGTACGTAATCGGGTACGATATAATCTAATAGTCGTTGGTAGTGGGTTACCACAATCGTGGCCCGTTCTGGCGACCGGAGCTGATTCACACCATCGGCTACGATCCGTAATGCATCAATGTCTAGTCCTGAATCGGTCTCATCCAGGATAGCCAATTTTGGTTCGAGCATAGCCATCTGGAAAATTTCGTTCCGTTTTTTCTCTCCTCCCGAGAAGCCTTCGTTCAGCGACCGGCTCAGTAGCGATTGGTCGATGTTAACGAGTTTCATTTTCTCTTTCATCAACTTCAGAAACTGCACGGCATCGAGAGGGTCCTGGCCACGGTATTTGCGAATTTCGTTCAGGGCCGTCTTTAAAAAATTAGTCGTGCTAACCCCCGGAATCTCAACGGGGTACTGAAAGGCCAGGAAGATACCTTCGGCGGCCCGCTCTTCGGGGGCCATATCGAGCAAATCCTTTCCGTCAAATAAAACACTACCACCCGTTACTGTATAATCTTCCCGGCCTGCCAGAACAGAAGCTAGTGTGCTCTTGCCAGCTCCATTGGGACCCATAATGGCGTGAACCTCACCGGCATTGACTTCCAGATTGAGACCTCTTAATATTTCTTTTTCGCCTATTGAGGCTTGTAAATTACTGATGGATAACATAATAAGTTATAGCGTGACGGGCAAACAAAGCCGCAAAGTTAACAGATCAAACGGTATCTGTTCTGGTAGGGTAACAAAATAGGGGGTTTAAAAGTTGGCGTGCCTGATTCTTATTGATCTATTACCAGGATTCATGGCTAAAAATGCCAAAACCCGCTAATGAAGAGCGGGTTTTGGCAACTAGTGGGTTGTTTTTGGCCAACACAACGATTTGAGTGTATAACTGCAAATGAACGTTGTATACTGGGTTTCATTATGGATTACCCGCTCGTCTAGCTCCTTTTGTCTGTTTGATAACTAATGGCACACAACTGGTTTCCGGGCAATTGCAGACTGTAGGTAGCAACGTGACAGTCACATCTTTGTAACACGTAGAAAAGATTCGTACCGTGTAAGTTTGAGCTGCAACGGGGTTAAACAGGTTGCTTACAATGACTCCATCTGCTGGAATGACCTGGGGCGCACCAGATAGGACGACGGCAGGATTGAAGATAGAACCATCTGAATATTGATACGTATCCCCAGTTGTGAACCCACTTACTACAATTTTACCGTTTGCCTGGGGACTATTACCCAGGCACGTCACTGGGACTGCCGTAGCCACCGCACTCACGCTACATACCGGCTCCAGAGGGCAGGAAGTCGGAGCCGTGTAGGTCGTGCTGGCAATCTGACCTAGATAGCTGACCGTTACAGTGTGGTTCCCCGTTCCACTCATGAGCCCACTCATTGAATAGGGAATAGATGTCGCCCCTGCACTCACCGAAAGAGTAATCGTATTGGCTCCATCGGAAATGAGAGCCAGGCCAGCTACCGCATTGGTCAGACTAATGACACCTGTGGTGTTGTAGGTATTGGTACCTGGTTGACACACTCCTGGGTCTGTGATGCTTAGACTAATCTCACTCGTACAACTAACAGGCGCGCTATAGCTGGCACTAATGGTTGAACAACCTGGTAAAGTGACTTCTACCATATGAGTGACTCCATCCGAGAGCAGATTGGCGAAAATGGCTGTCAGGCTGGTGGTGGCTGGGCTGGTCAGCAGAGTTTGGCTTTGTCCCCCATCACTCACTGTTACTGTTCCGGCCGTGGGATTGGTTAATGTAATGACTACCGTCGACGAATAACTATTAGTGGCTGTTTGACAGAGGCCGGCACTAGCTACCGCACTCAGGCTGCAAACGGGGGCTACTGAACAGGAGGCCGGGGCCGTGAATGTAGCTGTGGTGGTTCCACAACCGGGCAAACTGACTGTGGCCGTGTGGCTGTTTCCATCCGAAATCAGGTCAGCAAGGATAATGGTTAGGGAACTAATGCCACTCGAAACGGTCTGACTGCTGGGGGCTGTTCCAGGGGCACTAACGGTCAGTGTTCCTGAAATTGCATTAGTCAGGTTGACTACCACTGAAGCGGAATAGGTGTTGGCCGCTGTTGAGCAGATCCCAGCGGTGGCCACCGCACTTACACTACATACCGGCTCTACAGAGCAGGAAGTCGGAGCCGTGTAGGTCGTGCTGGCAGTTTGCCCAAGATAGCTGACCGTCACGGTATGTGTACCTGTTCCACTCATGAGCCCACTCATCGAATAGGGAATAGACGTATCTCCATTACTGACTACGACGGTGAGGCTACTGGTACCATCTACCAGCGTAGCCAGACCAGCTACCGCATTGGTCAGACTAATGACACCCGTGGTGTTGTAGGTATTGGTGCCTGGTTGACACACCCCCGGATCCGTCAGGGCTAGCCCCAATTCGGATTGGCAACTAGCCGGAGCGGTATAGGTCGAACTAGTAGTTGTGCAACCCGGCAGGCTAACTACCACGGTATGACTGATTCCATCAGAGACCAAATTGGTAAAGACTGCTGTCAGATTAATGGTAGCCGGACTAGTCAGTAGTGTTTGGGTCTGTGTTCCGTCCGTGACTGTGAGTGTACCAGTAACGGGATTGGTTAACGTGATAATAACTGTTGACGAGTAACTGTTCGTGATTGACTGACAAAGTCCGGGTAGAGGCAATGCACTAATAGAACAAATAGGCGCTACTGAGCACGAAGCCGGGGCTGTATAGGTTGTAGTTGCCGTGCTACAGCCAGGCAGACTAGCGGTTATGGTATGAACCGCCCCATCGGATACTAAGTCGATAAAGCTAACCGTAAAGGTTGCTGATACCCCAGCCGTAGTAACAAAGGTGTTGCTTTGCGTTCCATCCGTAATGGTTAATGTACCCGCTGGTGGATTAGTCAACTGAACCAATGCCGTCGAAGTATAGGTATTGGTGGCTGTTTGACAGAGGCCGACCGTAGTTACCGCACTTAGGCTACATGAAGCAGGTGTTATTGAGCAGGAAGCCGGGGCCGAGAAGGTAGCGGTGGTGGTTGAACAACCCGGCAGGCTCACCAGTACGCTGTTGCTTGCTCCATCGGAAAGCAGGCCCTCGAGTACAAGGGTAACGGAATTGCTACCACTGGAAACGGCCTGACTGATGGAAGTTACCCCTGGCAGGCTGGCCGTCAGTGTTCCTGAAATTGCACTAGTCAGGTTGACTACCACTGAAGCCGAATAGGTGTTGGTGGCTGTTGCGCAGAGTCCCGCTGTGGCCACCGCACTGATGGAGCAGACCGGTGCCACCGAGCAGGAGGCAGGGGCCGTGTAAGTGGTGCTGGTGGTTGAACAACCGGGCAGGCTCACCAGTACGGTGTGGCTAGTCCCATCCGAGATCAGATTAGCGAAGACTGCTGTTAAACTGGTGGTGACTGGGCTAGTCGCCAACGTTTGGGTCTGTGCTCCGTTGGTAACGGTGAGCGTCCCCGTGGTGGGATTGGTCAGGCTGATGACTACCGAAGTGGAGTACGTATTGGTCGCCGTCGAGCAAAGCCCCGCCGTTGCTACGGCACTTACACTACAAATGGGGGCAACTGAACAAGAAGTAGGTGCCGTGAAGGTGGCGGTGGTGGTTCCACAACCGGGTAGACTCACCGTGGCCGTATGTGATACTCCATCCGAAAGCAGACCTGGAAGCGTAAGCGTTAATGAGCTGCTGCCGCTGGAAACGGCCTGGCTAACGGAGGTTGCTCCCGGTATGTTCACCGTCAGGGTACCAGCCTGGGCATTGGCCAGGTTGACCACCACCAAGGCTGAATAGGTGTTGGTGGCTGTTGCGCAGAGTCCCGCTGTGGCCACCGCACTGATAGAGCAGACCGGTGCCACCGAGCAGGAGGCAGGGGCCGTGTAAGTGGTGCTGGTGGTTGAACAACCCGGCAGGCTCACCAGTACGGTGTGGCTAGCTCCATCGGAGGGCAGGTTGGCAAAAGTCGCCGTCAGGCTGGTTGTAGTTGGGCTGGTCGGCAGGGTTTGGGTCTGTCCTCCATTGGTGACCGTTAGTGTCCCCGTGGTGGGATTGGTCAGGCTGATCACTACATTGGACGAGTAGGTATTAGTCGCTGTTTGACAGAGTCCAGCAGTGGCTACGGCGTTGATGGAACAGATAGGAGCTGTTGTACAGGACTCTGGGGCGGTATAGGTCGTGCTGGAAATTTGCCCTAAATAGCTGACCGTTACAGTGTGGGTACCTGTTCCACTAATGAGGCCACTCATTGAATAGGGAACAGACGTTGCACCTGCACTCACCGAAAGACTAACTGTGTTCGTTCCATCGGAAATAAGGGCTGTCCCAGCCAACGCATTGGTTAGGCTGATAACGCCTGTCGTAGTATACGTGTTGGTGCCAGGCTGACAGACGCCAGGGTCAGTGATGCTTAAGCCAATTTCACTCGTACAACTAAGTGGTGCGGTGAATAGAGCAGTGGTAGTTGAACACCCAGGTAGGCTAACGGTGACAGCATGACTAGCTCCGTCGGAGAGAAGTTCAGTAAAGATAGCCGTCAGAGAGGTTGTACTAGCAGTAATTGTCTGGCTAATGGGGGCTACACCTGGAATACTGAGAATGACGACTCCATCCTGAGCATTGGCCAGACTAATGAGTGCTGTAGCTGAATAGGTATTGGTCGCCGTTGCACATAACCCCACAGTAACCGCTGCACTGATGGAGCAGACCGGTGCGATCGAGCAGGAGGTAGGGGCGGTATAGGTCGTGCTTGTTGAACTACAGCCAGACAGTGTGGCCGTTAGGGTATGACTGGCTCCATTAGAAACGATATTGGCTAGCGTTGCCGTAAACGAGGCACTACTTCCACTGGTAGTAGCAAAGGTCAGACTGGTTGGCCCATCCGTAACAGTGAGTGTCCCCGTGGTGGGATTGGTTAAGGTGATGACCGCTATTGTGGTAAAGGTATTGGTCGCAGAGGCACAGATTCCTGGTGTAGCAACCGCACTTATACTACAAACGGGTGCTACCGAGCAGGAAACTGGAGCGGTGAACGTTGCGGTAGTGGTTCCACAACCGGGCAGACTCATCGTAACGGTATGACTGGTCCCATCTGAAATTAGGCCGTCAAGCACAAAGGTTACCTCATTGGTGCCGCTCGAAACGGTCTGGCTGCTGGGTGGAACTCCTGGAGAAGTCACGCCTAACGTACCGGCAGTCGGGTTGCTCAGGTTGACCACCACCGAAACGGAGTACGTATTGGTGGCTGTTGCGCAGAGTCCCGCTGTGGCCACCGCACTGATGGAGCAGACCGGTGCCACCGAGCAGGAGGCTGGTGCCGTATAGGTGGTGCTGGTGGTTGAACAACCCGGTAAGCTGACCAGCATCGTGTGGCTAGTCCCATCTGAGATCAGACTAGCGAAGACTGCTGTTAAACTGGTGGTGACTGGGCTAGTCGCCAACGTTTGGGTCTGTGCTCCATTGGTGACCGTTAGTGTCCCCGTGGTGGGATTGGCTAAGGTAATGACTACCGAAGTGGAGTACGTATTGGTCGCCGTCGAGCAAAGCCCCGCCGTTGCTACGGCACTTACACTACAAATGGGTGCGATCGAGCAGGAGACCGGGGCCGTGAAGGTGGCGGTGGTGGTTCCACAACCGGGTAGACTCACCGTGGCCGTATGTGATACTCCATCTGAAAGCAGACCTGGAAGCGTAAGCGTTATTGAGCTGCTGCCGCTGGAGACGGCCTGGCTAACGGAGGTTGCTCCCGGTATGTTCACCGTCAGGGTACCAGCCTGGGCATTGCTCAGGTTGACCACCACCAAGGCTGAATAGGTGTTGGTGGCCGTGCTGCACAAGCCCGCTGTGGCCACCGCACTGATAGAGCAGACCGGTGCCACCGAGCAGGAGGCAGGGGCGGTGTAAGTGGTGCTGGTGGTTGAGCAACCCGGCAGGCTCACCAGTACGGTGTGGCTAGCTCCATCGGAGAGCAGGTTGGCAAAGGTCGCCGTCAGGCTGGTGGTGGCAGGGCTGGTCAGCAGGGTTTGGGTCTGTGCTCCATTGGTGACCGTTAGGGTCCCTGTGGTGGGGTTGACTAAGGTAATGACCACTTTTGAGGAATACGTGTTGGTGGCCGTTTGGCAAAGACCGGCGGTGGCCACCGCACTCACACTACAAACCGGAGCCGGAGTGGCCGTGCAGGCAGTGGGTGCTGTAAAAGCCGCTGAGGTGGTGCCACAACCGGGCAGGCTCACCTTGACGATCCGAGTAAGCCCATCGGGGATCAGGTCAGAAAAAACGAAGGTCACCGAACTGGTGCCCGCCGAAACCGGCTGGCTGCCGGAGTCTGCTCCGAATGCGTCAACGATGAGGTTGCCAGCCTGGGTATTGCTCAGGTTGACCACCACCGAAACGGAGTACGTATTAGTGGCTGTTGCGCAGAGTCCCGCTGTGGCCACCGCACTGATGGAGCAAACAGGTGCCACCGAGCAGGAGGCTGGTGCCGTGTAAGTGGTGCTGGTGGTTGAACAACCGGGCAGGCTCACCAGTACGGTGTGGCTAGTCCCATCCGAGATCAGATTAGCGAAGACTGCTGTTAAACTGGTGGTGGCTGGGCTAGTCGCCAACGTTTGGGTCTGTGCTCCATTGGTGACCGTTAGTGTCCCCGTGGTGGGATTGGCTAAGGTAATGACTACCGAAGTGGAGTACGTATTGGTCGCCGTCGAGCAAAGCCCCGCCGTTGCTACGGCACTTACACTACAAATGGGGGCAACTGAACAAGAAGTAGGTGCCGTGAAGGTGGCGGTGGTGGTTCCACAACCGGGTAGACTCACCGTGGCCGTATGGCTGTCTCCATCCGAAAGCAGACCTGGAAGCGTAAGCGTTAATGAGCTGCTGCCACTGGAGACGGCCTGGCTAACGGAGGTTGCTCCCGGTATGTTCACCGTCAGGGTACCAGCCTGGGCACTGGTCAGGTTGACCACCACCAAGGCTGAATAGGTGTTGGTGGCCGTGCTGCACAAGCCCGCTGTGACAAGGGCATTGATGGAGCAGACCGGTGCCACCGAGCAGGAGGCAGGGGCGGTGTAAGTGGTGCTGGTAGTCGAACAGCCAGATAAACTTACGACCACCGTGTGGCTAGCTCCATCCGAGATCAGATTAGCGAAGACTGCTGTTAAACTGGTGGTGACTGGGCTAGTCGCCAACGTTTGGGTCTGTGCTCCATTGGTAACGGTGAGCGTTCCCGTGGTGGGGTTGACTAAGGTAATGACCACTCTTGAGGAATACGTGTTGGTGACCGTTTGGCAGACTCCAGCGGTAGCCACCGCACTCACACTACAAACCGGAGCCGGAGTGGCCGTGCAGGCAGTGGGTGCTGTAAAAGCCGCTGAGGTGGTGCCACAACCGGGCAGGCTCACCTTGACGATCCGAGTAAGCCCATCGGGGATCAGGCCAGAAAAAACGAAGGTCACCGAACTGGTGCCCGCCGAAACGGGCTGGCTACCGGAGTCTGCTCCGAATGCGTCAACGATGAGGTTGCCAGCCTGGGCATTGCTCAGGTTGACCACCACCGAAACGGAGTACGTATTGGTGGCTGTTTGACAGAGTCCAGCGGTAGCTACTGCATTTAGGTTGCATCCCGAAGGCACTACTGAGCATGACGCTGGTGCTGTGTACGTAGCGTTGGTAGTCGAGCAACCAGGCAGGCTAACCACTACCTGATGGCTAGCACCATCCGAGGGCAGGTTAGCAAAGGTCGCCGTTAGGCTGGTGGTGGCCGGGTTGGTCACCAGCGTCTGACTTTGTCCTCCGTTGGTGATGGTGAGTGTCCCCGTGATGGGATTGGTCAGACTGATAATTACGTTGGACGAGTAGGTATTGGTGGCTGTTTGACAGAGGCTAGCCGTAGCTACCGCGCTCAGGCTGCAAATGGGGGCAACTGAACAAGAAGTAGGTGCCGTGAAGGTGGCGGTGGTGGTTCCACAACCGGGTAGACTTACTGTCGCCGTATGTGATACTCCATCTGAAAGCAGACCTGGAAGCGTAAGCGTTAATGAGCTGCTGCCGCTGGAGACGGCCTGGCTAACGGAGGTTGCTCCCGGTATGTTCACCGTCAGGGTACCAGCCTGGGCATTGCTCAGGTTGACCACCACCAAGGCTGAATAGGTGTTGGTGGCCGTGCTGCACAAGCCCGCTGTGACAAGGGCACTGATAGAGCAGACCGGTGCCACCGAGCAGGAGGCAGGGGCCGTGTAAGTGGTGCTGGTGGTTGAACAACCCGGCAGGCTCACCAGTACGGTGTGGCTAGCTCCATCCGAGAGCAGGTTGGCAAAGGTCGCCGTCAGGCTGGTGGTGGCTGGACTGGTCAGCAGGGTTTGGGTCTGTGCTCCATTGGTGACCGTTAGTGTCCCTGTAGTGGGATTGACTAAGGTAATGACCACTCTTGAGGAATAGGTGTTGGTGGCCGTTTGACAGACTCCAGCGGTAGCCACCGCACTCACACTACAAACCGGAGCCGGAGTGGCCGTGCAGGCAGTGGGTGCTGTAAAAGCCGCTGAGGTGGTGCCACAACCGGGCAGGCTCACCTTGACGATCCGAGTAAGCCCATCGGGGATCAGGCCAGAAAAAACGAAGGTCACCGAACTGGTGCCCGCCGAAACGGGCTGGCTACCGGAGTCTGCTCCGAATGCGTCAACGATGAGGTTGCCAGCCTGGGCATTGCTCAGGTTGACCACCACCGAAACGGAGTACGTATTGGTGGCCGTCGAGCAGAGTCCAGCGGTAACTACCGCATTCAAGTTGCATCCCGAAGGGGCTATGGAACATGATGCTGGTGCCGTATAGGTGGTGCTGGTAGTCGAACAGCCAGGTAAACTCACGACCACAGTATGGCTAGCTCCATCGGAGGGCAGATTTGAAAAAGTTGCCGTTAGACTGGTTGTAGTTGGGTTGGTCAGTAGCGTTTGAGTCTGTGCTCCATTGGTGACCGTTAGTGTCCCCGTGGTGGGATTGGTCAGGCTGATGACTACCGTTGAGGAGTAACTATTGGTGGCTGTTTGACAGAGTCCAGCAGTGGCTACGGCGCTGATGGAACAATTAGGGCCGGCGGAACAGGAGGTAGGAGCTGTATAAGTGGTGCTAGCGGTTGAGCAGCCGGGTAAGCTAACCACGACTGTGTGATTAGATCCGTTTGGAATTAAATTATCAAGGATAGCCGTAAAAGTAGTTGAGCTGCCTGCGGTAGTGGCAAAGGTCAGGCTTTGTGGGCCATCTGTTATCGTCAACGTTCCTGCGGTCGGATTGGTCAATGTGATAAGAGCTGTTGTCGAGTAGGTGTTGGTAAGAGGTGTGCAGAGTCCAGGAGTGGCTACTATACTTACTTGACAGCAGGTTGTTGGTAGCAAAACTGCTGTTACATCGGTGTAACAACCCGAGGCATTGTAAACCCGGATGGTGTACGATTGAGCTGTAACTGGGTTCGCCAGATTGGCTGCAATAATGCCCCCTGCTGGAATAGCCTTGGCCGCGCCAGATAGAGAAGCCGCCGGGTTGAAATCAGTGCCCAGTGAGTATTGATAGGTGTAACCAGAACGAAAGTTGCTTAAGGTAATCTGACCGTTTGCCTGAGGTACAGTACCTAGGCACATTGCAGGAGTGGCAATAGCTCCGAAGGTAGGCAGGGTATCTTCTTCAACAATAAAAGGGCAGCAACTAAAATCCGGGCACTTTCCTGTTACATTATCAACGGCCAGACTGTATGTGCCTGGTGCGGTTATATCGAGTATATTGGTTGTTTGACTGGTAAGCTCAATGTCATTTTTGAACCATTTATAGGAAGATCGGCCTGGAGCTGCTGTTAAACGAATCTGGTAGGTATCTCCCGCACAAAAAATAACGGGTATAGTCGTACAAACAGTAGCCGTATCACCTGGTATGGTTGCCTGATTGTAAAGAATACCTGAGCTATCGGCAGCCGCCTGATAGGTAAGGCTTACACTCTGATTTGCGGCTAGAGAGGCTACTTTCCACAGACGAATAGGTGTGCCTTGTGTTAAGGTAGTACCTGTTGGAACCGTAGCTGAACCTGTTACAAAGTTGAGCCCGGTAGACATTGAGTCTCTGACAATAACATTGGTAGCGGTGGTAGTACCCGTATTCGTCAGTACTACCGTATAGGTCATTACATTCCCGATCTTTGCTTTGCTCTTGTCGACCAACTTGTCC
This sequence comes from Spirosoma sp. KCTC 42546, assembly GCF_006965485.1. Taxonomy (NCBI): domain Bacteria; kingdom Pseudomonadati; phylum Bacteroidota; class Cytophagia; order Cytophagales; family Cytophagaceae; genus Spirosoma; species Spirosoma sp. KCTC 42546. The sequence goes on along the minus strand of NZ_CP041360.1, from coordinate 7,179,232 downwards.
AGGGAAAGTTGAGTATCAGTAGATTGTGCTGAGATTGCCTGACCAAAAAGTAGGAATAGGGCTAATGCGCCTGGAAAGCCGCATTTAACCAATCTAAATCGAAACCAAAACGTACTGAAAACTAAGAGGAAAGTGAATGGGTCAGGTAATAACTTGAGCATATGACAGAGCAGTTGAGTACAGAAGTCGATTTGTTCATAAATCAGAAACTGCATAGCAAAGCCTGTGCCATATATGACTACATATTATTATTGATAAGTTTTATTTTGTATATTATACGTATTATAGATTTATGTAAATTTATTATTGTCTAGTTTTAGTTAATTATTGTATTATATTGGTAACTTTTATTGGGCCCTGATTAAGCCTAAAACACCTCTGTTTAGATCTATACGTTCTTTGTTCAATCGCTTGAGCCCAGAGCCATACAAAGTTGAGTCATCAATTAAGCTCAAGATATAACTCATCAAAGAGCTAGTTGAACTAACAAAAAAACCATCCGAAAGCAGTACTGAGTCATCAGCAAACTACTTTCGGATGGTTTTTTTGTTGTAGTAGGCGTTTTTAACACCCACCGTTTTACAGACCCTGGCGTCTAACCCCTTTAGTCTGTTTGATTACCAACGGTACACATACTGCTTCTGGGCAACCACACGGATTTGGTAAGAGCATCACCGTCACATCCGTGTAACAACCCGAGGCATTGTACACCCGAATCGTATAGGCCTGAGCCACCACGGGATTAGTCAGATTACTCACAATCACTCCACCTGCTGGAATCACCTTGGCTGAGCCCGACAGCGGAGCCGCTTCGTTGAAACTGCTTCCCAGCGAGTACTGGTAGGTGTAGCCTGTTTTGAAGGTACTCAGCACGATCTTACCATTGACCTGGGATGTGTTACCTGTACAAGTAACGGGCACAGCCTGTGCCTGGAAGGTGGGCAGCGTGTCCTCTTCGACGATGAAGGGGCAACAACTGAAGTCGGGGCATTTCCCCGATACGTTATCGACGGCCAGGCTATAGGTGCCCGGTGCAGTTATATTCAGCACATTGGTAGTTTGTCCTGGAATTTCTACCGAGCCATTGAACCAACGATAAGAGGAACGACCTGCCGGTGCAGTCAGCTGGAAAAGATAGGTATCACCTGAGCAGACTATAACGGGTACTGAGGTACACACGGTTACGGTATCACCGGGGATTGTGGCTTTATTATAGAGAATGCCCGAACTATCGGCAATAGCCTGCAAGGTCATGCTCACACTTTGCCCGGCCGAGAGGGTCGCTACTTTCCAGGTACTGGTCGGTGTGCCCTGGGTAAACGTAGTTCCTGCGGGAGCTGTGGCTGAGCTTACTACATAACGTAGCCCCGTTGTCATTGAATCCTGAACCACCACATTCGTTGCCAGAGTCGTCCCACTGTTGGTGAGAACAAGGGTGTAAGTGAGTAAATCCCCGATTTTGGCTTTGGACTTATTAACTAGTTTATCCAGCACCAGCTTAGTGCCAACAGGTTGCGTGCAGGAACCAGGCGCTGTGTACGTAGTTGTAATAGTTGAGCAACCGGGCAAGCTAGCCGTCACGTTGTGTGAATTACCGTCAGAAACCAATCCAGTAAATACGGCTGCGAAAGAGGCTGAGCTAGCAACTGTAGTCGCAAACGTAATGCTTGTTGGTCCATCCGTGATACTCAATGTACCCGCTGTTGTCACGTTTTTAAGGTTGACTACTACTGTTGTGCTAAACGTATTGGTGGCAGATGCACAGACCCCGGCTGTAGCTACCGCACTGACCGAACAGACCTGAGCTACAGAACAACTCGCCGGTGCCGTATAGGTGGTGTTGGTGGTCGAGCAACCGGGCAGCGAAGCTGTTACGGTATGGCTAACCCCATCGGCGATCAAGCCGTTGAAGACGGCCGTGAAGGTGGCCGGATTGGTCGCCGTGGCAGCAAAAGTCAAACTCTGCGCACCATTGGTAATGGTTAACACACCCGCTGTTGGGTTTGATAACCGAACCACAGCTGTGGCTGAGTAGGTATTAGTAGCTGCTGAGCACTGGCTGGGTGTTACAGAAGTGATGCTTACACTACAAGGACAGTTAACTGTAGCCACTGTTGTAGCAGAGCAGTTGGCTGCATCGGTTACAGTTAATGAATAGGTACCATTTGCCGCGTTTGCAATGACCCCATTAGGCTGTTGGTCTATTATATTCACCTTCCAACCCATATTACCGTGTAAATTACAATTGTAATAAATTAGGTCTGGCGTTGTGGCTGATGGTGTGAAGGTAAGTATACCACTCGTTGCGCCAGCATTAGTGACGCCTGCTGTAATTATGACGCCAGCATTTGCGGCTCCGCCTACGGGGCTAGTCGTAAATTCAAATGGATGACCGGGCGAATTCACATTAAAGCTGTACTTGACCCCACGCACTAACGTTAGCTCTTTTCCCTGTACACCATTGATAACATAGCCTACTGAAAAACCAACACCAAGGTAAGGATGAGTTACGTCTTTCGCTGCAACGGTAACGTTCATGGTCGGCCCAATCCAGTTGTAGTTATACGGTGTTGTGCCGCCTATGATGGAAGGTGTAATCGTACTACATACACTGGAGACAATTGTTGCACTCATGGAACAGACCGGCGTTGCGGAACAACTCGCCGGTGCCGTATAGGTAGCTGTTGTGGTCGAGCAACCGGGCAGCGAAGCTGTTACGGTATGGCTAACCCCATCGGCCGGTAAATTCGTGAAGGTCGCTGTGAAGGTTCCTGAGCTAACGGCCGTGGTAGCGAAGGTCAAACTCTGAGCACCAGTGCTTACTGTCAGTACACCCGCCGTTGGATTCTTAACCGTTACCACAGCCGTGGCTGAATAGGTATTGGTGGCACTGGCACAACTGCCCGCCGTGGACACCGCACTCACCAAACAGGCAGGTGGGGCCGAACAGCTCACCGGCGCGGTATAGGTCGTGGTGGTTGAGCAGCCCAGAACCAACGCAATCAGGGAGTGGCTGGCCCCATCGGCCGGTAAGCCGTTGAAGACGGCCGTGAACGTGGCCGAACTGGTGGCTGTGGTGGCAAAGGTCAAACTCTGGCTACCAGTGGTAACCAGCAGGATGCCCGCTGTTGGATTCTGGACTGTTACCAGGGCGGTGGCCGAATAGGTATTGGTGGCACTGGCACAGTTGCCTGGAGTGGCTACCGCACTGATCGAACAAACCTGAGTTGTTGAACAACTGATGGGTGCGGTATAGGTGGTGCTGGTGGTCGAACAGCCAGGCAGAGACGCCGTTACGGTGTGACTGGTTCCATCGGCTGGCAGGCCGCTGAAGGTCGCCGTGAAGATGCCCGAGTTGGTTGCCGTGGTGGCAAAGGTAAAACTCTGAGCACCATTTGTGATGGTTAGTACACCGGCTGTTGGGTTGGCCAGGGTTACCACGGCGGTGGCCGAATAGGTATTGGTGGCACTGGCGCAGTTGCCTGGGGTGACCACCGCACTCAGGGAGCAGACTGGAGCCAGCTCGATCTGGAGCACGGCCAGGGGTTGGATGGCCGAACAACTCTGGCTATCGGTGATGCGGATGCTGGTCGAGAAACTGCCTGAGTTGGTGGGTATTCCGCTAAGCACACCGGTAGTCGGATTGAGGGTGATACCGGCGGGCAGGCTGCCGCTGGCCAGCGAGAAGCTGTAGGGGGCAGTTCCTCCGGTAGCGGTTAGTGTAGCGCTGTAAGCTTGTCCAACAGTACCGATAGGCAGACCGGTGGTGGTCAGGCTCAGTGAGCAGACCGGCGTTGCGGAACAACTCGCCGGTGCCGTATAGGTAGCTGTTGTGCTTGAACAACCGTACAGCGAAGCTGTTATGGTATGGCTAACCCCATCGGCCGGTAAGTTGGCGAAGGTAGCGGTGAAGGTGGCTGAGCTAGCGGCCGTGGTGGCGAAGGTCAAACTCTGAGCACCAGTGCTTACTGTCAGTACACCCGCCGTTGGATTCTTAACCGTTACCACAGCCGTGGCTGAATACGTATTGGTGGCACTGGCACAACTGCCCGCGGTGACTACCGCACTCACCGAGCAAACCGGCGTTACTGAGCAAGACGCTGGGGCCGTATAGGTAGCTGTTGTGCTCGAACAACCCGGCAGACTTACCGTCACCGTGTGGCTTAGTCCGTCAGAAGGTGAGCCATTAAAGACCGCCGAGGCCGTAATTGTACCCACAGAGGCTGGCACCACAAACGTGATACTGTTGACCCCATCGGCAACCGTCATCGTACCCGCTATGGGGTTCGTCAGCGTCACCAGCACCGTGCTGGAATACGTATTCGTGGCCGTGGCGCAGCTGCCAGCACTGGCTACTGCACTCACCGAACAAGCGGGCGCGCTGGTACACGAAGCCGGAGCGGTATAAGTCGTAGACGCGGTTCCGCAACTGCTGCTGGTCAATGTTACGGTGTGGATGGCTCCATCACTTTGCAACGTAGTATAGCTGTAATTGATCGTGGTTGTACCCGCAGCCGCCGTCAGGGAGCGAACATAGCTTCCATCAGTGAGGGTAAGGGTCTGGCTGATGGGGCTGTTGGTCAGTGTGATCGCACCCGATAGCACATATAGGTTCGTTGCAGGATTACAGTTGGCACCACTGGCCGTCAGACTGAGGGCACAGACCGGAGTCGTCGAGCAAGACACCGGTGCGGTATAGGTGGTGTTGGTGGTCGAGCAACCGGGCAGCGAAGCCGTTACGGTATGACTGGTGCCAGTAGAAAGCAAGCCAGGGAAAATCACGGTAAAGGTGTTCCGGGCAGTGGTCGTCGTGGAGAAGGTCTGGGTTAGGGTTCCGTCTCCAATGGTGATTATGCCAGTTGACGGGTTTTGGACAGTGACAACCACTGTACTAGAGTAGGTATTAGTGGCTGGCTGACAGAGCCCGACAGTGACCACGGCACTCAGACTACAAACTGGCACTATCGAACACGAAGCTGGTGCGGTATAGGTAGTGATAGTGGTTGAGCAATCGGGTAGTGAAGCCGTTACAGTATGAGTCGTTGCATTGGAGAGCAATCCATTGAAGGTCGCCGTAAAGGTGTTTTGAGCGTTAGCCGTCGTGGAGAAAGTCAGCGTCTGGTCACCATCAATAATGGTTAAAATACCTGCCGCTGGATTGCGTATCGTCACTACAACGGTTGAGGAATAGGTGTTCGTAGCTGTTTGGCAGAGTCCGGGCGTTGCCACTGCACTCATGGAGCAGATTGGCGTTACCGAACAGGATGCGGGAGCCGTGAACGTGGCCGTTGTGGTGCCGCAACCAGGTAGACTGATGGTCGCCGTATGGCTGGCTCCATCGGAGGTGAGGCCATTAAATACGGCCGTAAACGTACCGGTATTGGCTGCCAGCGTTTGACTAATTGGCGTTGAACCCGGCAGACTAACCGTAATTGGCCCGGCAACTCCATTGGTCAGATTGACAACTACCGAAGCAGAGTAGGTATTGGTGGCTGTGGCACAGATTCCTGCAGTTGCCGTTGCACTCAGGCTACAGATGGGTGCCACCGAGCAGGAAACCGGCGCTGTAAATGTCTGGCTAACGGGCGAGCAGGTGCCATCGGAATAGCTGGCGGTAATGGTATATATCTGCCCGTTGGCAATGAGTCCGGAGTAGCTAAACGTACCCGAAACTGTATTGGCTGCTGGGAGGGTCAGCGTTCTGGGCTGAGAAAGGGCGGCCGATGTAATAGTGAGTGTCCCACTGGTGGGCACGTTGGTGGCGTTAATGGTTCCCGATAAGACATAGCTGTTCGTTGCCGACTGGCATAGACCGGGTGTAACAACCATAGACAGACCACAGGGGGTTTGAGCCTGTGCCTCTTGCCAGCTTACCAATAGTGATAGAATAGGTATTAGAAAAAAGCACAAAAAAGGCGTGTTTAGGCAGGATTTAATCCTGCTTAAAAAAAACAATCCTTTCTTATTCATAGAGTTGAACTTGCCCTCAAGTCTGGGCAGTTTGAGCGAGCTATAGTTCAGCCGTCCTTGTGCCTTTATCGTATTGTTTCGGTTCGCCAAGCAGGCAACTAGCTGAAAAAGATGGCTGTAAAGTGAATCCATATGGTAAACGATAAAGTCAAGTACGGTGGATATTAGATTGTCGGTAATAGGATCATTTGGTCAGATTAGCCGCGGCTAAAGGCAAAAGCTGAATCTCTGGGAGTCAGAAAGTGATGGAGTTTATAGGCTGTATCGATATTCTCTGCTGAGTTTTTTGCAATTGACTAGTGTAGTTATAGCGGCATACCGAAGTTGGCGAGTTAGGGAAACTCGCTTCAGGACTGGTGTTATGTGCCTGCTAAATCGTATCTGTCTGGCTCGGTTCAGGAGACATACCATTAAACCCATAAATCGGATTTCAAGTAGACTTGGTAGACGCAAATCATATAATTTCAGGGAGCCTACACAAGATTTCTTCTCAGTGAAAAAATACATGGAATAAAGGTTGAATCGCCAAGGTTACTGATATTGGGTTAACAGGGTTCCGTAAGGCAAAGGGTATGCCAGCTCAGAAGTTTGTACTTGTTGCCGCTAGTTCTGTATATTATAGATTTTTGCAAAAAGAATAGTTGTATACAACTATTTATGTAATGTGCTTAGTATGTAAATAATTGATCCTTGTTTACATATTTCGTGCCAACTTGGAAGCAAGCTAATCTAAAGAGCATGCATAACTAAAGAATCCAACACAGGCTAAGACCATGCTTGTACAGTTAAAATGCCTTCTATACACAGAAAGGCCGCTAAATCGTTAGCGGCCTTTCTGTGTATAGAAGGCTGTCGATTAACGCGGATCGCCAATGCGTTTGGCCCGCTTGGTTTGGCTAATCACATAAGGCACACACACCTCAGCCGGACACCCACACACGGTTGGCAACAGCATCACCGTCACATCCGTGTAACAGCCCGAAGCATTGTAGACCCGAATCGTATAGGCCTGAGCCACCACCGGATTAGCCAGATTGTTCACTAGCACCCCACCCGCTGGAATCACCTTGGCTGAGCCCGAGAGCGGAGCCGCTTCGTTGAAACTGCTTCCCAGCGAGTACTGGTAGGTGTAGGCGGGGTTGAAGCCCGTGAGCACGATCTTACCGTTAGCCTGGGCCAAATTGCCCACACAGCTAGCCACGACAGCCTGCGCCTGGAACGTGGGTAGCGTGTCCTCCTCGACAATGAAGGGGCAACAGCTGAAGTCGGGGCATTTTCCCGATACGTTATCGACGGCCAGGCTATAGGTGCCCGGTGCGGTCACTTCGAGCACGTTGGTGGTTTGTCCTGGGATTTCGACGTTATCTTTGAACCACTTGTAGCTACTTCGCCCGGCGGGTGCGGTGAGGGTGAAGGCATACTGATCGCCCGCACACATCACCACGGGGATGGAGGTACAGACCGTCGCCGTGTCGCCGGGTAGGGTGGCTTTGTTATAGAGTATTCCCGTGCTATCGGCTTTGGCCTGGAAGGTCAAACTCAGACTTTGTCCAGCACTGATAGCGCTAATCGTCCAGGTGCTAATGGGTGTTCCCTGGGTAAAGGTAGTCCCCGCGGGTGCCGTGGCTGAATTCGTTACGTAGGTCAATCCCGTTGTACTCGAATCCCGAACCGTGACATTCGTCGCCGGAATAGCCCCGTTGTTGGTTACCACCAGGGTATAGGTAAGCACTTCGCCCAGTTTAGCTTTCGATTTACTAACAAATTTGTCCAGCGACAGGCTCGGGGTTGGCGGCACAATACCGGCATCAACGGTTAAGTTCTGTTCCCCAGCGGCCAAGGTGTAGTTGGTGGTCTTACCTGTACTTAGGTCCGCATCACTATCGGTGGCATCAGTTCCCGAATTAACACTCGTCAGGGTGTATCCTGTTGGCAGTGTGGTTTTGTCGAACTGGATACAGTAAATACCCGGGATCAGGTTGGTAAACAGGTAGTTGCCATTGCTGTCCGTAGTCAGGCTGGCAATGGGGGTAACCGTTGACGAAGCTGGGTTAAAGAGTTTAACCGTTACGCCCGGCACACCGGTTTCATTGCTATCCTGTTGACCGTCTCCATCGGTATCATACCAGACATAATCGCCCAGGCTGGCCAGAAGTGGAGCCACAGTACAGGATACGGGAGCCGTATAGGTCAGCGTGGTACTCGAGCAACCGGGCAGCGATACCGTCACCGTGTGAGTAGTGCCATCGGAAACAATGCCATTGAATATAGCCGGGGCAGTTGTGGTACCCAGTGAGGCAGCCACCACGAAGGTGATACTGTTCACCCCATCGGTAACAGTCAGGGTTCCCGCCGTTGGATTAGTCAGCGTCACCAGCACAGTGGTTGAGAAGGTGTTCGTGGCACTGGCACACAGGCCAGGGGTAGCTATTGCACTCACCGAACAAACCGGTGCTATCGAGCAACTGGCTGGGGCCGTGTAGGCCGTATTGGCACTGCCACAACCAGGTAGACTGACTGTAATAATATGGCTGGCTCCATCTGAAATAAGCCCGTTAAAGGTAGCCGTAAAGGTGTTCTGACTGAGGGCTGTAGTGCTGAAGGTGAGCGTTTGTCCACCGGTGGCTACCGTGAGCGTTCCGCCCGCAGCGGGATTATTGACCGTCACCACAGCCGTGGCAGAATACGTATTGGTTGCTGTTGCGCAGAGCCCAGCGGTGACTACCGCACTGATGGAACAGATGGGCGCTATTGAGCAGGATGCCGGTGCCGTATAGGTAGCAGTCGTGGTGCTACAACCGGGCAGCGAAGCCGTGATTGTATGCGTTGCCCCATCGGATACTAAACCGGGGAATTCCACAGTGAAGGTAGCCGAAGTGCCTGCTGTTGTAACGAACGTAGCACTCTGCGGCCCATTGGAAATCGTTAGCGTACCCGCCGTTGGGTTGGTTAGCTGAACCACCGCCGTAGCTGAATAGGTATTCGTAGCAGTAGCACAAAGTCCGGCGGTAGCGGTAGCACTCAGGCTACAGATGGGCGCTATCGAACAGGATACTGGTGCCGTATAGGTTGTCGTAGTAGCTGAACAGCCGGGCAAACTGGCTGTAACCGTATGGCTGGTTCCGTTGGAGCTAAGTCCGGCAAAGGTGGCCGTGAAGGAAGTAGTGCTTCCAGTAACGGTAGCAAAGGTCAGGCTGGCCGGACCATCGGTTACAGTCAGGATACCGGTCGTCGGATTGGTCAGGGTGATGACTGCTATCGTGGTAAAGGTGTTCGTAGCTGTTTGGCAGAGTCCGGGCGTTGCCACTGCACTCATGGAGCAGATTGGCGTTACCGAACAGGATGCGGGAGCCGTGAACGTGGCCGTTGTGGTGCCGCAACCAGGTAGACTGATGGTCGCCGTATGGCTGGCTCCATCGGAGGTGAGGCCATTAAATACGGCCGTAAACGTACCGGTATTGGCTGCCAGCGTTTGACTAATTGGCGTTGAACCCGGCAGACTAACCGTAATTGGCCCGGCAACTCCATTGGTCAGATTGACAACTACCGAAGCAGAGTAGGTATTGGTGGCTGTGGCACAGATTCCTGCAGTTGCCGTTGCACTCAGGCTACAGATGGGTGCCACCGAGCAGGAAACCGGCGCTGTAAATGTCTGGCTAACGGGCGAGCAGGTGCCATCGGAATAGCTGGCGGTAATGGTATATATCTGCCCGTTGGCAATGAGTCCGGAGTAGCTAAACGTACCCGAAACTGTATTGGCTGCTGGGAGGGTCAGCGTTCTGGGCTGAGAAAGGGCGGCCGATGTAATAGTGAGTGTCCCACTGGTGGGCACGTTGGTGGCGTTAATGGTTCCCGATAAGACATAGCTGTTCGTTGCCGACTGGCATAGACCGGGTGTAACAACCATAGACAGACCACAGGGAGCTATAGTACAGGAAACGGGTGCGGTGTAGGTTACACTCGCCGTTTTGGTTGCGAAGCTGGCAGTAACCGTATGCAACCCTGTTCCAGAGTTCAATCCAGTGAGGGCATAGGGTACAGAGGTAGCGCCTGCTGAGACGGATACCGTGGTTGATTTCGTGCCATCGGTGATGGTCGCGATACCGGCTGGTGCATTGGTCAGGCTGAGGGTTCCGGTGATGTCATACTGATTCGTGGCGGATTGACAGACACCGGGCGTGACAGTCAGGGCTACAGCTACTGTACAGGACGCAGGAGCAGTGTACGTCACACTTGCAGTTTTGCTGGCATAACTCACCGTTACGGTATGTGACCCCGTTCCGGAATTAAGCCCAGTTAGGGTATAAGGCACGGAGGTGGCCCCTGCCGAAACCGAGACAGTAGTGGTGCTAATTCCATCAGTGATGGTAGCGGTACCGGCCACAGCATTAGTCAGCGAGAGAGTGCCAGAAATACTATACTGATTGGTAGCGGTTTGGCATAGTCCTGGAGTTACCGTTACCGCTACACCGACGACACAGGCGGCTGGAGCCGTGTAGGTTACACTGGTATTTCCACAATCACTTAACGATGCTGTAACTGTGTGTGTGCTCGTTCCGCTGGTCAGTCCCGTTAATGAGAAACTGGCTGAGGTCTGTCCTGCTGTTACAGAAATAGTGGTTGTATTGATGCCATCTGTAATGGTTAATGTACCAGCCAGCGCATTTGTAAAACTGGCTGTACCACTAATTGAATACTGATTTGTGGCCGTGTTACAAGTACCTGGTGTGACCACTGCGGTTAGTAAGCAGGGTGGCGCAAACCCAAAATCGAACAAGTGATTGTTTTCGCCTGGCCCACCCGTTTGAAAAGCTGTTTTTACGAAATTGCCAGTCAATACTTCACCATCCGAATCGCGCGTATCCTTTGCATTTGACGATACATTTGCCAGCGTTGGTGTGTAGCCAGCGAGTGGTCCACCAGCCGTAAAATCACTGGCCTTGTTTATGACAATTACATATTTTGTGTCATACTTCAAGCCGTCTGCCCGGTCGAAATAATACTGGCCGCTGGCATTTGTTGTTGTGGAGGCAACAACGGTTTCGTTTGGGAGGCCATCCTCGTTGGTATCTTCAACCAGTGATACGGTTACGCCTGCCAGCGGCAGATCGGAAGGATCTTGTAGACCATTCTTATTCACGTCGATAAACACGTAGTTACCTACCTCTAGTGGGGCTGGGTCCAGAAGGGCTTCTACTTCGCCCCACAGGTTAGCTTTATAAACAGCATCACGTGGAGGAGTACCACTGTTTGTCAGGCTGCCCAGCAGAAGGATATCCCGCGTTCGGGATCCATTACTACGGTTCAGGAACATAATCCCACTATTGCCACCCGATTTTACGTTATCAACCGCGCCAAGCGCCAGCTCGGTAAAGCCTGGAATTGCAATAATATTTCCGGTTCCATTGGTTCCTTCAGAGCCATGCGTATTGAAGAATACGCCATTTCCATTTCGAGCAGAAAACCAGGCAAGTGCGAGTGAGTTAGCCGTTGTTCGGCTACCAGCAACCCCATTGGATTCCAGTGTCCAGCTACTGCCATTTTGAGCAGACAACCAAAGGCCCTGTCCGTGTGTAATACGACTGCCTGATGTGGCGTCCATATAGCGGTTACGCCCACCCACGATCATGAAGGTAGTGCCATCCGGTTGAATATCGAAGACAATATCGCCCATCCAGGCATGGTCTGAGTACGTATTCGTAACAATGGCATCGTTTGCCGTTGGGCTCCAGGCCTCATTCGATGTGGTGGCATATGAACCTTCCGTTCCATCGTTGCCACTTTGAAAGCTAATATTGAGTGGAATCTGAAGTTCTTCGGTAAAGGTTGTGACAGCTGCTGTTGGATCAAACGAATAAATATAGCCTCTCAAATTAGTTGTACTATTGGGTCCTGTACAAGTAACGGTGCAGTATATACGTCCTGTTTCAGGATGGACACCTAACCCCAGTAGAGCATTATACGGACGTGCACCGGCTGGGGTAGCCGGATCGGTAAAACTACCACTAGCACAGGGATTGGTAGGGGTATAGGTTTTGATAGCCGCCGTATTCGGTGTGCCATTGGCATTAACGGGTATACCGTAAATCTGCTTGGAAAAGAGGTTGACGACAAATACGGTCTTTCCATCCGCAGAAAACTCTAAATCGCCTAAACTGATATGCCCTATTTTGTTATGTTCAAAACGGGATATGGTTGTAGGATTGCTATTTACGAAAGTCAGGTTAGGCGTGATGGCCGGGTCTGTGCCCGCTACCCCGGCAGATAGGGCAGTTTCTAAATCAAGCCACAGACTAGTGCTGGCAGCCGTGCCATTCGTGTTAAATGTAGTGACGTATAATTTACCTTCACCTCCTGCCCCATTAGGGCCAATACCTGTATAGGCCCGCTCAAACGCGCTGGTTAGCAGTCGGTTCCGACGTTTATCATACGCTACCCCATATACCGTACCCGTTTGGCCAAAAGTAGTTAGTATGGTCTTGCTTGTTATGGGAGGGTATTCGGTAGTGGAATAGTAGTTCTGACCGGTTCCGCTGATAGCATTGCGAGTTCCATTTGTCAGGGGGCCACCATTGATGTAAGGAAACCGAATGACCATCGGTTCGCTGGAGCCAGGGTTGCCCGTGGTGTTACTGGGATTGGGCAAGGCAAAGCAGGCTAAAGCCAGATCAGGGCTATCCTGGGCGTGCTCGGAGCCCAGACCAAAGGTGAAATTTACGTTTGTGGCTGTCTTTGCTACTTTCGCTATCGTGGTACTGTTATCTGTTCCATGAGGGCCTGTCTGTAGAAAGGCAAGGCTAACAGGTGGTTTACACTCCACCAACACCTGCGTACCCGTATAGGTATTTGGAATGGTTAGAGACCAGCTACCCGTTGAGGTTGAGGTAGTTGTTCCCAGAACAAGTTCGTTATCGCCATATACCGTTATAGATGCCCCCGGGAGCCCAACCTCAGCTAGCCGGGTTGTAATAGAGGTGGCATTGCCGTTGGCTACATCATGAAAGGAATTGCTGACAGCTACATCTGCTATTCCATTCATATTAAACTCCCGAACGACTTTGCCACTTATCTGAGCAGAGCTTGTTGTGTAGCCAACTACTAATACCAGAAAAAGTAGTAAGTCTTTAAGTATCCATTTTGATTTATTGTGTAACAATTGTTTATTGTTATCACTTGAAGATAATTTGGAATAAAAAAAGAGCGAGGATATCTGTTTCATGAACAATGCGATCATAGTAAAATTGGTTTTTAGAAGACTAAAATCGTGCCATTAAATAAGAAAATTTGCTTACGTATATTTATAACCGTTATTATATTTTTTTAATGAACGTATTGATAATTAAATGTTTATGAAAATATATTTATGGTAACACTAATTGGCGTCTCGAATATTAATAGTATTCATATATGAAGATTGGCATAGTTTATGACAAAGGCCGAATTTTCTGTGCCGTAGGTTAATTAGCCCTCTATGAATTGTACGTTTTTTTGTACAGACCAGGTAACCAGTGGCCATATTGGGTGGGAATTAGCTTGTTGGGAATGTCAGCGAATACGAGCTTCCACTGGTCAACCACGTCAGGCTATAGGCATAGCCGATAGCGCCGTGTCGCTTGTAGAACTGGAGAAGTAATATTCACTGACAGCGTTGGTTGTTACCCTAACGGGTGTGGCCAGACCTGGGCCGGTTAGCGTAACTTTTATGCCAGCGAGTGGAGCTTCGCCCGGATACTGAAAGCGTTGTCGTTGGCATTGACCCATGCCCGGTTGCCAATTTCGATAGGCGCGTTATTGCAGAAGATTTCTAAATCACCCAGGTTGGCGGCTTTTCCAAAAGTTGCTGCCCGTTGAGCCGCCGGGAGTCCTCCATCCTGGGTTAATGCCTGATACTGGGGAGATGTGCCTGTTAGCTTATCAAAATAAAGTGCTCCGGCAGCCTGGAAGTTTGTAAAAGGGTCAAAGACTGTTGCTACGACCTGGCCTTGGCCTGGCAAAACGGTCAATCCACTTACTACTTCCTGGTGGCCACCATCCGCCGTTTTTGTGAAACCCCGGAAGACCGTACCTGGTATGGTCTGTTCTAGAACTGGTAGTGAACTCCCTACAATACCAATGCTGAATAGCAGAAGCCTGCTAAATATTTTAGTGAAAATGGACATATAAGATGGATCTGTAAATGCATTACTTTCTTGTTTACAGACTTGTCAAAAAATATGCCGCTGGCCCAATAGAAGCTATAAAAAATATACGATAAGTAATTTTTGTAAATTAAAAGTAATATAATTATGTATTAACTATATATAATTATATTTTGTCGTATAATAACAATTTGTATACCAATAATAACTTTTATTTGTAGGTAAAATCAATATTATTGTATTTATATATAGTGTAGTTATTAATTTAAAGTTATACGTATGTTTTTATGTTTATTGTCATTTTACTTACTTATTAAGTAATTGTTTCTGTTATATGGTTGATAAATTGTCGATTAAAAAGAGCCCTTTTCTTTTCCATCTCCAATCCTGTACCTTGCAATACCGACTCCTGATCAACAACGGATTCGGGTTTACCTATGACAAATGAACAGAAATCCCTCAGTTCAGAACGTTCACTAGTTGATATAGCTCCGCAGGCAGATATACAATATATTAACGTATCTTCTGAAATTGGTGCACTTAAGCGACTACTCATTCATAGCCCTGATCGGGGGTTGGGTAAAGTTGTACCATCGAAGGCACAAGACTGGCTGTTTGAAGATATCGTGCATCTGGATATGATGCGCCGGGATGAATATGATTACTACGTTAAGATTCTGTTGTATTTTTTGGACCCCGATAAAATACGAGGCAAACTAGCTGCTATTGGGCCTGATTCGGATCGCTCATTCTTCAAACCCGATCATGCTAATTATTTCAGATCGGATAACGTCATTGATATTCAGTCGCTTCTGGCTGATATTCTGGCCGATGAAACTATCCGGATCCGCCTGATTGCCGCTATTTGTGGTATCGAACGAACGTCGTTTAAAACCCAACAACAGCTGAGTCAGTATCAACCTGCGGAGCTGGCTAAAATTATGATTTCGGGGTCGTTGCCTGATCTGACCATGTTATTTGCGCCTTTACCGAATTTCATTTTTACACGTGACATCGGCATTGTTATCAATGATCATATTCTGCTCAATAAGCCGGCTAAACTGGCTCGTACCCGCGAGGCTCTACTGGCGCAATATATTTTCTTTCATCACCCGCTATTTGTTAACTATCAGGATAAAATCATTGAAATTCCAGATAATGAACATGCCTTTTTACTGCCCGATGTAGATGTGAATCGGGATATAACCCGCTCAACACTTGAGGGTGGTGATGTTATGATGATTGCGAAGCGACATCTTATGGTTGGGGTTAGCGAACGTACGACGCTATATGCGGCCCAGCAAGTGATGCGATTAGTATTCAGTAAGAATCTGGTTGATAAGGTAACGGTTATTAAAATTCCGAAGAAGCGGGATTATATGCATATCGATACCGTATTCACGCAGGTGAAGCGGAATATATGGGTACTATTAGGAACGCTGGCCCGTACGGGCGATGAAGCGAAGCAGCGGGATGTTATTCACTTTTTTGCCCCAAAAGACGTTTCCGAAGATTTGAAAATCCTTCAGTTTAGTAAAGGACTGGAACACAAGCCCATTGAGATCGAAAACCTCGAAGACTTACTGGCCGATATTAGTAAAAACGATCTCGGCGCTACTGAACCTGTCCAGTTCATCTATTCGGGAAATAACGAATTCCCATTTGGTGCGCGTGAGCAATGGACGGACTCCTGCAACCTGTTGGCGCTGAAAGATGGTGTGGTAGTGGGGTACGACCGAAACGAAAAAACGGCTGACGCCTTTCGGGCCGCCGGTTTTGACGTCATTGGAGCAGGTAAACTGCTGGAGCGATTTGAACGGGGCGAATCATCGCCCGAAACCATCGAAAATACGTTTATTATGCTTCCGTCGGCCGAGTTAAGCCGGGCGCGGGGAGGGTCGCACTGCATGAGTCTGCCGTTGTTAAGAGAGGATGTTTGAGAAATAGTTGGGCGGGCAACATAGGACTCTTTACTTAAATCGTTGAACAATTGATGCATCGGTGCTAATTTGCTGACAGATTCAGTGATACGGACTAACCGATTCACTGGCTAACTGACTCACAGACTATTATGCAATCGCAGGCTACTTCCCGTATTTTAATGATTCGTCCTGTTCGCTTCGGGTTTAACGAGCAAACCGCCGAATCCAACGCATTTCAGGATAGCAAACTGGCTGTGCAACCGAACGATGTAGCTCAGGAAGACGCCCAAAAGGAGTTCGATGAAATGGCGCGCCAGCTACAAGCCATGGGTGTCGATGTGATGGTGTACGATGACACCGTAGAGCCTCATACACCCGATTCTATTTTTCCAAATAACTGGGTCTCTTTTCATGCGAGCGGTAGAGTTGTGCTCTATCCTATGCAGGCAGAAAACCGTCGGCTTGAGCGTCGGCAAGATATAATTGACGACCTGGCCAGGAATTTTCACGTTGATAAAATTATCGACTTAACCCACTTTGAGCAGGAGGGCAAATTTCTGGAAGGTACCGGGAGCCTGGTGCTTGACCGCATGAATCGGGTTGCCTTCGCCAGCCTATCGCCCCGGACACATCCAGATGTGCTGGCTGAATTTAGTCGCCAAACGGGTTATCGTATGGTTGCTTTCAGTGCGGCCGATGCCAGCGGGCAAGCTGTTTATCATACCAATGTGCTCATGTGTATAGCCGATTCATGTGCGGTTGTGTGTCTGGCCGCTATCACCGATCCCGATGAACGGCTTATGGTTCGCCAGGAACTGGAAAACCTGAATAAACGGATAATCGAGATTTCGCTGGAGCAAATGGCCAGCTTTGCCGGTAATATGCTGATGGTGAAAACGAAAAAAGGCCAGAAGCTATTGGTGATGTCGACTCGTGCTTTAGAATCCCTCACCCCAAAACAAATCGATCAGTTGGACGATTATGCTACGCTGGTCCACTTCGATTTGTCAACGATTGAAGCCAATGGCGGAGGGTCGGCCCGCTGCATGATGGCCGAAGTTCATCTACCGAGGAAGTGATTTGGTGCGTACGTGAAGTGAGTGGAGTAGGTGAAGTGAGTCGAACAGTACTGACCTCACTCCACCTACTTCACTCACTTCACCTACTCCACCCACTTCACGTACGCACCTTCTACTTTTTTTAAATATTGTTTGCACATACAAATATCATTGTCTACCTTTGTTCACACAATAGGGAAACGAATTATGAATAACCTGGAAGTTGCCGTAGCCGAAGATGATCAGTCAGTATCTCGTTACAGTGCTTGTTTGTTGTTTTCGGCCAATGCATTAGCGCGTGCCATTACAGCAATTGGTGATGAAGAATTTGGTCGCTTTGGGATGTGTTACTCACATGCCTATATGTTATGCGAAGTAGTTGCTCAACCAGGAATAACCCCATCGGAACTGAGTGAAACGCTTTGCCTGACTCCATCGACGATTACACGATTGGTGGAAAAACTGGAGCAGAAGCGTTTCGTTCGGCGGGAGTCGGAAGGCAAACGAACCCTGATTTATGCAACAGTAGAGGGTGAAGCTATTCAACCCGAAATTTCGCAGGCATGGGATCGGGTAGGAGCGCGCTATTCGCAGGTTATTGGCGAAACGGATGTTTGCCAGCTAACCAAGCAGATCGTTAAAGCGACGAAGGCGTTAGGAGAGCCAGTTTAAAAAAATTTATCGAAAAATTTGTTTGCACATACAATAAACCTTGAACGCCATGAAAACCAACGAAACCACAATAGGATTAGTAGCAGGTAACGTAAACGAAACCACTAAAAGCATTTGCCGATCGTTGGCAGAAAAAGGTATTTCGTCCATTGTCGTGCAAAAGGAAGGGCGTAAGCTCGAAGCAGTTGAAACTGCGCCTGCGGCAGATCAACATAATTGGTCTGGTCAGCCTGGGAAAGACTTGTTTTTCAACGGCTGGAAACTGTTATTTTAATTTGTGATTAGTGAAGTCGTGGAGTGAGTGAAGTATGTAGAGTGAGTTTGCCAGTCCTGACCTCACTCCACTTACTTCACTCATTTTACTACTTCACCTACCCCACCATACATGAAAACAGCCTTGATTACAGGCGCGAACGCTGGTATTGGCCTGGCAACCGCAAAGTCGCTGGCACGGCGAGGATTCAATCTAATTCTTCTTTGTCGGAACAAAGAGAAAGGGGAGGCAGCGTTGGCTACTGTAAAACGGATTAATCCGGCTGTAACTGTCGAATTGCTGTTGGCTGACTTGACGGATATGGACTCGGCACGCCGGGCAGCTCATCAGATTAGCCGTACGCACAAAAAACTGGATGTGCTGATAAACAATGCCGGGTACTCACCCGACCGAATGGAGTTTATTAACAACATTGAGAAATCGTTTTATGCCAATCACATTGGCCATTTTGTGCTGACCTACCACCTGATGGAGCTACTCAAAGCGGCTGGTGAGGCTCGTGTGATTAACGTGTCCTCAATGGCTTATGCCTTAGGGAACGCATCTCGCTTTTTTCAGCGCAACGAAAGCCTATCCATTCTGTCTGCCTATGGCGATGGAAAACTTGCCAATCTGTTATTTACTAAAGAATTAGCTAAGCGATACGCTGCTTCGGGAATTACTGCCTATGCAGTACACCCCGGCGTAGTTGACTCGGGGTTCGGTACCAATTTCACGGGCGCTTATGGGTTCATGATGACGTTGGCGCGGCCCTTCATGCGAACTCCGGAACGGGGAGCCGAAACGTCGGTTTATTTAGCTACAGCTCCATTGGCTGTGTTGACGAAAATGAATGGTAAAGCAGGGGGATCGGGCGGTTTTTTTGCTGATTCAAGACCCAAATCGATTAGCCATAGCGATAATACAAACCGACAGGCGGCTGATTTATGGACAAAAAGCCTTGCCTTTGTATAAGCTGACCTGACCTGGTTATTATTAAAAGCGTTCGCTGGCGAACGCTTTTTTTATGCCTTACTACTTTTTAATGGGCATAACTAGTCAATAAGGATATACGACAACAGACAGTTACTCAGTAAACCTTTGCTATCTTTCATGACGGAAGCAACGTTCATTTCGGAATGGTATCCTTACTTTGTACGCACGATGTAAAACTCAATTTTTGACGCATGAAAACTATAAAAACAGCCCTGGTCATTGCTCTATCGGTTGTAGTAAGTCAGGGAGTCTATGCCCAGAATTCAATCGTTGGCAATGGTCAACTTGTAAAGCAGCAACGTACCATTAGCCGTTTCGATAAATTAAAGGTTCGGGTTGGTATACGCGTGCGAATTGAAGCAGGTAATGCCGGAGTGGCCGAACTGGAGGGGGAGAGCAATATTCTTGAACACGTAGTAACAGATGTGAAAAACGGTGAATTAACGGTGATGCTTTCGCAGAGCAAGACCTACAATAATACCAAAGGAGTAACCGTAACCATTCACGTAGCGGACCTGAATCAGGTTGACGTTAGCACAGGCTGTTCGGTCGAATCAGATATGCCTATTCAGGCAACTACACTAACCGCTACAGTTGAAACCGGCAGCCGACTCATAGCCCCTATTTCGGCTAAGAATCTGAAACTGACGGTGCAGGAGGGTTCGCAGGCCCGTTTGCGGGGAACGGCTACCGAAGCGGATATTCGGATGTCGGGAGCGGGTAAACTAATTGCTGATGAGTTGACGATTGTCCATGCTACGCTCCATCTCGACGGCGCTAGCCGGGCCGATGTTCGTGTTACTGAAACCTTATCTGCTTCGGCTGATGGAGTAAGTACGATCAACTACTTTGGTAACCCAACGATAAAGTCAAAGGAAATGTCGGGCCTATCGAAAATTCGGAAACAGGGTTAATCACGAGAGAATCTATTTTGGACTACTACGAGTGGTGAGGAAACAAAAATGGCGACACCCAAGTGGTTGTCGCCATTCTAAAAACCCACTCTATGAGAAAGTTTTTTTAGTATCGGCCTCCGAGCGGAAATACATAACCCAGTGTTCCCTGCCCGAAGATTATCTTGGAATCTGTGTTGAAGCCGCCGTCTATATCACCCAATGGATATAGCCCCCGAACTTCAATCGTAACGTGGCCAGGTCCAGCTTTCAGCGCTGCTCCAAGACCTGCTCCTGCACCAAAGCCAAAGCGGCCTTTGGTACCATCGAGCGATATTTTCTTCCCATCCTGACTTGCACTCAGTGAATAGGTTGCGTAAGGCCCTACATTCACGAAAAAGCGGCTACCAGCATAGGTTCCAGTGGAGAATTTCAGAAACAAAGGCACTTCAAGGGCATCTATAGCATTGGTATAGGTGCCAAAATTGGTTACTTTATTAGTATAGCGTGCGTAATTGACTTCAGGTTGAAATGAAACGTGCCGCGCTCCAAAATTAAATGTCAGGCCACCAACAAAGCCAATAGCTGGATCAACACTTGTCATTGTTTCGGTAAAAACGGGGTACGTAACCCCGCCCCGAATCCCAATCCGAACACCAGATGCACTACCTGCTGGAGCTGCCCGTTCTGATCTATTTACAGTTGCTGTTGGCTCAGAAGGCGTAATCGCTACAGGTGGATCTACTTTTTTTGTCTTTGCAGATTTTTTCATTAACTGCTGCTCATCAACGCGGTTGACGGTTGATGTAGGCGGAACAGGAGCCGCGGCTGTTGAGGCCGTCGACGGTTTTTTTGTAATGCCGTGGTACTGGTCGTAGAGTTCCTGCTGGCGATTGGGTGAAGCAGTTGTTGAAACTGGTTTTGAGCTACTAGCCGAACCCGTTTGAGCCAACGCCCAACCGACGGATAAAAGGATAAGTGTCAAAACAAAATAAAACGATTTCATTGGGAGCTGGTCAATAATTCAGTAAGTAAGAATAGTTGCTAAACTACTAAATTTCATGACAGCACTTAGGAAACGGTCAATGACTTGAGCTTACGGTTGATTTTTTGCAAACATTTTGGAGTAGAAGAGATTTAGTGTATATGAAAACTCACCACCAGCGAACAGCCCTGATTACGGGGGCCAATAAAGGAATCGGAAAAGAAATTGCCCGTCAGCTTGCCCAACACGGTTTTGCCGTATTTATTGGTGCCCGCGACATAGCTAAAGGTCGTGAAGCTGCCGAAGAATTATGTCAGGCAGGTTACGAAGCCACCTTTGTGCATCTTGATGTAACAGACCCGGTCAGTATCCGGACGGCTTGTGGCACGTTTTCCCAAAAGGCAGATCATCTCGATGTACTCGTCAACAATGCGGGTGTACTCGAAGATCATGGCGAGGATATCTTGAATCTGAACACTGAAATGCTCGACCGGACCTTAAAAGCTAATGTGACGGGTCCTATCTTAGTCATTCAGGATTTTCTTGAACACTTGCAAAAAAGTACGTCTGGTGCTCGTATTATTAACGTATCGAGTGGAGCGGGCGCACTTAATGATATGACCACCTACGCTCCTGCCTATAGCATCTCAAAAACTGCCCTTAATGCAGTAACGAAGCAATTTGCCGGGGCGCTTAAAGGACAGAACATAGCGGTTAACTGCGTTGATCCGGGTTGGGTACGTACAGATATGGGTGGCTCAAATGCCAGCCGACCCGTTGAAAAAGGGGCTGAAACCATCGTCTGGCTGGCTACCGAAGCGCCACAATCCGAAACGGGCAAATTCTGGCATGATAAGAAAGAAGTTGCCTGGTAGTGAGTGGAATAGGTGGAGTGAGTGGAGTAGGTGGAGTGAGGGCAGTACTAATCAACTTACTACACCTACTTTACTCACTCCACCTATCTACTCACTTTACTTCCATCGCCATTTTCACGGCTTCATAGGCATTGAGTAGACCGCCTGAGCGGCTTAGGTTTTTAAATGGCACTTGTTGAGCTGAACGGCCTGGTTTACGAACCGTAACGTCGGGCTGGTAACTACTTCGCATCAGGATTTCTTTAACCTGAACAGCGGTTAGCTTCGGGAAATACGAACGAAGTAAAGCCGCCACACCCGCCGTCATGGGCGATGCCATACTGGTGCCTGATAAACTAGCGTAGCGATTATGAGGCAGGGTTGACAGAATAGCGGTGCCAGGTGCAAACACATCTACGGTTTGCGCTCCATAATTTGAGGAACGACTTGGTAAATCCTGGCCAACGCGCCATGTACTATTACCAACTACAAGAACATTCCTGGCTAGTTCGCCACTCTCGTACCGTGCCGACGGAAAGGCGGGGAGCGAGTCATAATTTTCGCCGTTGTTACCAGCGGCATGAACAATCAGCACATCGTGCTCCTCAGCAAATCGAATCGCAGCATCGACCTGTTCTTTAAAGGGCGACAGGCGCTTGCCAAAACTCATGTTGATCACTTTAGCGCCATTTTCAACGGCATACAGAATACCATTGGCAACATCTTTATCACGCTCGTCGCCATTGGATGGTACAACCGATACCGGCATAATCCGAACGTTGTCCGCAACACCATCAATGCCCCGCCCATTGCCGCGTTTGGCCGCAATAATACCTGCTACGTGACTGCCATGCATGGCTAACTGCTGCGATTGACCGATTAACATGGTGGGACTTCCGTAATAACGCTCCGTAGGATTGGCTGGGTTATCACCAACGGTTTTTCGAGGATTATAATCTGGATTGTAAGCAATATCAGCCTCGCTGCCCATGATCTGCCGGAACCGCGTCCAATTTTTGCGAACCAGACCAACGTAGGAACTGAACGGGCCATATTGAGGAAGATAGGCCTCTGCTAAAATAGTTTGCACCGCAACGGCTACTGAATCCGTCCCGAAGTCGATAGCACGAATGGCTGCTGAGGTCGTGACTGTAGTTGGTAATTTGGACTCGATTTGTTGAGTGATTCGCCAGAATTGTGCCGTGTCTGCAAAGGCCAGGTATTTCGGTAAGTTAGTCTTGTAGCGCTGTAGAAACTGTTTTTTTGCGGTTTGGTAAGTCTCGTATTGTCGTTTTTCGTTTGGGGAGGCAGTAGCAGGGGTAAGCTTGTCGTACTTAGTTCTCAGGATAACATAGGTCTGCGTGATTTCCGGCTGATCGTACTCATAGGTTGTGCCGTCTTTGGCGCCCATGAAATTCCAGCCGTTCAGGTCATCGGTATAGCCATTCTTGTCATCGTCAATCGAATTGCCAGGAATTTCTTTCGGGTTTACCCAAACTACGTCCCGCAAGTCTTCATGCGTGAGATCGACACCCGAATCCAGTACGCCCACTACTACCGGAACGGACTTACGGCCAGCCAATAACTCATACGCCCGATACAGGCTGATGCCCGCTACGGAGTCGTTCTTGGGATCGAGATAAGGCCAGTTTCGTGGAGGTTGATTCGTTGGGTTAGGGCGTAAACGAATAAATGATGCGGTCGAGCTGAAGGCTTCCTGACGTTGCGGGCAATTGTCGCTCAATAGCTGTAGCTGGAATCCCTCGCCGTTGTTAGTATAGATAAGTCGATACGTACCTACTGATGTGGTATTACAGGAGCTTTGCCCTTCAATTTTCTGCAAGCTAAGCGTATCGCCAGTTTGGTCGTACTGCATTGTTTCCACCGAACGATGATCGGTTTCGGTACTAATAACCATTGTGTCATCGCGGAAACTTAACAGAACGTTCAGTGCGTCTGGAGTAAGTATAATCCCTTTCCATTGCGTACCCCGAATCGGCAATTGTGCCTGGGCAGTAGTAAGTATGAAAAGAAAAGCAGGAATAAATAGCTGTACGGTTTTTCGTAAATGCATGGTTGATGCCAGTAACTTTTCTCTAAAATACACATTTGTTAGACCAATACCGCTGAAAATCAAAAAGCCCTCCAATTGCTCAGAGGGCTTTTTAATAAACTTTAGTTTACTAGATAAATCAGGCTACAATACGTACTCGAACCGGTTCCGGAACGATTTGCGTGCCATCGTCCAACGTGACTAGAAACAGAAACTGGATTTCGGTGTAGTTGGGTAAGGCTACCGGCGTCGTAGCCACCGTTGGGTACTTTGTTTTGAAGGCAGCAAGTGTTGTTGTAAACACGGCCGTTGTGCCGGTACCTGCTATGGGCGCTGCATTGTAGGCGCTGGTGGCCGTGGCCGCATTCAATGTAGCGACGTTGATACCCGTTGCCCCTCCCACAATCTTGGTGATTTCCTTAATCGTACGACCACTTGACGCTGGAATCGACAAGGTGAACTCAATAGGGCCACCACCTGCTATCGAGGTAGTAATAAAGGGGTTGAATCCGTAGGTTGTTGTGCCCGGAAACGTTACAGGAATTGCCGGGCGGTTATCGCGCACCAGATCGCTGTAGATGTAGTCGTCCTTGCAGGAGAAGCTACCACCAACCAGCAGGGCCAGCAGTAAACTTTGTATTATATATTTTTTCATTCAATTGCGTGTTTGAAGTCGTTAACAATTAGTCAATATCCCACCAAACGCGGACGTTTGACTGCGGGGCTGGATTGGTGAAATTCGGATTGCGCTGAATTTCGTTGTTGATGTAAACCGCCCGAACAGGACGTGTTCCATCGATACCCGCTGCATTCTGGGATGGTTGCAGAACCGGGTAGCCCGTCCGACGATAGTCGTTCCAGGATTCCAGTCCATTCCCCGTAAAGGCAATGTATTTCTGGGTGATCACCTGCGCAATTTTCTCTTCCGTAGTTCCAGCCAGGGTAGCCACGGTTGGGTTAGCGGTGAAGTAAGCCGCGATTTGATCAGCCGTTAAACCGGCCAGGGTCATCGACGCGGTAATGCCTTCTTTGTAAAGTGCTTGTGGATCGCCAGGTGTACCCAAACGAAGAGCGGCTTCGGCCAGAATGAAAGCCCGCTGGAAGTTGGTGATTAAGCGAACCGGTCCTTCTCCGCTATTGCCCGTTACGTATTTATTGTAGCGCGACCAGTTGGCTACAGGGGTTGGCAATGTTCCCCGGAAACCATTGTCAAGGGTTACGTAGTTAGCCCCTGGTTTGGTAAAGAAGATCGGCAGGCGTGGATCATTCAGAGCCGTAAGCAGATTCAGGTACCGAGTACTCAAAATCAGATCATCCTTGAATGTGCTGAGGTTCGTGTACACGTAAATGGGTGCCTGGCTGTTTACACTGGCTCCAAATGTTACATTCGCATCTACGTTGTTGGCGTTTATAAAGTTGTTCCCTGTAATTACTTCATTGATTACGCTGGTAGCCAGAGCAGGCTCTTTACGACTAATGGTCATGGCAAATTTCAACAGCAGCGTATTGCCTGCCCGTTTCCATTTGGCCAGATCGCCACCGTAGATCAAATCGTCAGCACCGGGCTTCGTCACCGATGCCGCGTCGAGATCCTTGATACCTTCGCGCACCAGATCGAACAGGCTTTGAATGCCCAGCGACGCGTTGCCTTTGTAGATATCTTCCTGCTTATCAATACGGGGGGTTGTAAAGGCTTCGCCCTGTAAGGCCTGGGAGTAAGGTACATCACCCCACACATCGGTAGCAATGCTGAAGGTATACGCCTTCATGATCTTGGCAATACCGGAATAGGCTTTCGAGTTCGTTGCGTCGCCTAACTCGATCAACTTCTGGTAGTTGACCAATGCACCGTTGTAAAGTTCACCACTCCACTGGTTGCCAAAGTCGGCTCCATTGGTCTGATAAACATCGTAGTTGGCTGGGTTGTTGGCAGCGCCGGTCAATTGTTGGACCAATACTGATGCAAAGCGGTTCAATTCATTAGAATTGGCGAATGCAGAACCAGCTTGAGCACCTGGCAACAACACCGCCGGTGTTACCGATGTCGGGTTGTTGGGGGTTACGTTAACGTCCAGGTATTTGCTACAGGCCCCCATCCCTAAAAAGACAGGAATCAGCAGGTAGCTTTTGGGAATTATAAATTTCATAAGTAAATCGAATGAATAAGGTGATTAGAACGTAAGCCGAATGTTACCCCCGAAGTTGCGGGTGTTTGGCGGACCGTTCAGGTCAAGTCCCTGAATGTTACCAGCGCCCTGTGTATTGGTTTCAGGATCTGCTGTGAAGTTAGGTGCGTAGAAATATAAATTACGACCACTAACACCTATTGAAATAGCACCGAATGGGGTTTTACTCAACAAGCTCTTTGGTAACGTATAGTTCAGCGCTACTTCGCGTAGACGATAAACTGTAGCATCAAATACGGCTCCTTCTGAAGCTAAACCACCCAGTCCTTGCCAATACGTCTGTGCTGGCAGTTGAATGTTGTTAGGCCGGAACGTACCGTCTGTATTCTGAATAACACCGGGTAAAATTCGGGGCTGGTCACGGTCTAGACCCGTTACATACAAAGTACCATTCGACCGGACATCTACAGCATTGAATGAGTAGAGCTGACCACCTTGCCGCGTATCAACTAACACCGACAAAGCAATACCTTTATAGGAGAAGGTATTGGTCAAACCTGCTGTGTAGTTAGGCTGTGGGTTTGAAATGACCGAGTTAGCAATACCGGGTGCAAACTGGCCAGAGGTTCCGTTAATGATGTATTGGCCCGCATACTGGCCTGTTGCATCATAGTATAGCCCTTTGGGATCCGAACTCTGCGCACGAGCGTTGGCCGTACCAACGATTACACCATACGGGAATCCTTCGTAAATAGATGGTGCGATACCAACAAACGAGTTACCCGTGATGTTAGACGAAACAACACCGGGTGCAATGGACACGACCTTATTTCGAATGAGGGTATAGTTCAGGGTTGCATCCCATTTGAAGCCACCTGCCCGTATGGGCGTAGCATTCAGAACTACTTCAACACCCTGGTTACGCAATTCCCCAACGTTGGTTGTGCGGGTGTCATAACCCGATGAGTTCGATACCGCTACGTTGAAAATCTGCTGCGTACTACGAGAATCGAAATAGGTAGCATCAATGCTCAACCGGTTTTTAAAGAATCCGAGGTTAATACCGGCTTCGTAAGATGTAACAAACTCAGGTTTGAGGCTATTACTGCCAATCCGGCTGCTGATACCAAAGCCCGGAATACTGGCACCATTGACAGACAATGGGAAGGCGATACTGGCCACGTTATTACCATAGCCTGAAGTTACATACACCGAATTCAACAGATACGGATCGGCATCACGGCCTACACGGGCAGCACTAGCCCGAACTTTCGCATACGATAATACATCTGAGTTTACCTTGAACGCATCGGTTGGTACGAAACTGACGGATGCCGACGGATAGAAGTAGGTGTTGTTCGCCTGAGGTAAGGTAGAGGACTGGTCAGCACGTCCTGATAATTCTACAAATATGTAGTTGTTATAATTCAGGGATAATTGACCATAGTAACCAACTAACCGACGCTGTGTGCTCGTTTCGCCACTGCCCGTAAATACCGTTCCGTTATTAATATTATAATAACCTGGAATGGTTAGTGAGGCTCCGTCTGCTATCACTTCCTGCGTTTTGCGCTGGTTAATATTATTGCCTAACAACAAGTTGGCATTAAGACCTTCCAGAAATAAATTGTCTTTGCGGGCTGTAATCAATAAATCCCCGTTCAATTCATTCCGGAAGAAATTATCCTGCTGTACCTGACCTAAAGGTGCACGACCTGCGCCAATCGGTAAGGTCAATTTACGACGATCCGTATACGTATCACCCGTTACCCGGTAGGCTACGTTCAGCCACTTAGCAATGTCGTAGCTGATTTGGAAGTTACCGAAAAAGCGGTCTACTTGGCTATCGAGCCGTTCGTTATTTACACTCCATTGTGGATTGACCGATGTCGTAGAATAATAAATACTTTTTCCATTGGCATCCTGATAAGGCTCGCCGGCCAGGTTGTAGCTACGAGGAATACGGGTAATCTGCCCAAAGGCGCTCGCTCCATTACCACCTGGAATACCTGTCGATACCGTCTGGACGTAAGTGCCTGTACCGCTGATCTTCAGGCCATTTTGCAGACGTGATTCCCCCCCAAGCTGGACGTTGGTCCGGTTAAACTTCGAGTTTTGTACAACTCCGTTCTGGAGGGTATTTCCAATGGCAATAATGTAGTTGCGATTGGCATCACCGGAAGCAATATTAACCGAATTCTGGATAATGCTTCCTTGCTTGTAGAAATCCTTGACGTTGTTTGGATACGCCTGATAAGGCACAACCAGTCCCTGTGTATTCGTTACCGAAGTAGGACCTCCTGCGAAAGCCGGTCCCCATGAGTTGGCTGAATTAGCCGTAAACAGGTTATTGGCTCCCTGACCGTAGTCATTCTGGAATTTCGGTATACCATATACGTTCTGGACGTTATAGGATGAATTGACCGTCACTTCCGTCTTATTATTCTGGTTACGACCCGATTTGGTGGTGATGACAATAGCGCCGGCCGAAGCCCGCGATCCATATAATACAGCAGCTGCAGGTCCTTTCAGTACGTTGACGGACTCGATGCTTTCTGGATTAATATCGGCCAGTCGGTTAGAGGGCTGGGTACCAAAGAGGGTGTTCTGCGTGTTGTTAACATCATTGCTGAAGATAATCCCATCAACAACGATCAGCGGTTGGTTACTACCGTTGAACGACGTAATCCCCCGGATGTTGATGTTGGTTGATGCACCTGGCGCACCACTGGAACCGGTAATGCTAACCCCGGCAAGTTTACCCTGGAGTGCATTAAGCAGGTTCGGTTCAGAGCGTTGAGCCAGAATGTTGCCGCCTACTTCCTGCGTTGCATACCCCAGCGACCGCTTGTCCCGTTCAATACCCTGAGCGGTTACCACAATCTCATCCAGACTCTGGGAGCCTGCCACAAGCACTACGTTGACGGTCGTTTTATTGCCGACGGCAACCTCCTGACCTGTATAGCCAATGAAACTGAATACAAGTCTGGCATTGGCAGGTACGTTGATTGAGTAATTCCCGCTGGCATCGGTTATGGCACCACGGGTTGTTCCTTTTACCTGTACGCTCACACCCGGTAGGGCAGAGCCGTCGTCTGATGAAGTGACGCGACCACTAACAGCAATGTCTTGTGCCAACACAGGTAGGCAGAAGAGCAAGCAAAGCAGCCAGCTTCCTACTAAAATTTTCCTCATTTGTGAGTAAAGATTAAATTGTCATTTAAAAAAATTGCAATTAAAGACAAATGTACTACCTGAAATTTTTATTTTTCATTATTTCATGGCACTTTTTTTGCCTTTTTTATAATAAAAGGCGACTACTCCGATCGGAGTAATCGCCTTTTTGAAGATAGAACCCTTTTATTGGTTAGTTATCTGTAGCGAGATTATTCAACGCCAGTTCTGAAGCCGAAATAGGCCAGATATAATTTGGTTCCGTAGGCGCTTTAGCCGGTACCGTTCCTTTAGCCGGAATCGTTTGGAGCAGACGCATCAGGTCATTATTTCGTAGACCTTCTCCCAGGAATTCGATTCTACGCTCCAGCAAAATGGCATTGGCCAGATCAGCTGACGTGGCGAAATTGGCTGCCGTAAAGGTCGTTGCCGCATCGGATCGGTTACGAACGGCATTCAGTAGCGCAACAGCCTGCTCATCTACCGTATTGGTGCTGCGAACTTTTGCTTCTGCCAGGTTCAGCAATACTTCTGAATACCGTATTACAGGAACCCAATCCGTATATGGGCTTGCTGTTTTGTACTTATTCAACCAGTTTTTAACTGTTGCACCTGTACCAGATTGCTTAATGAACGACCGCCGTTTGTCGGTAGCCGTCCAGGTTGGTTCAGCAACAATCCCTTTTGGATTCAGTGAATATTCACCGTTTCCAACGCCACCATTTGCTGTATTAGGCGAGAAATAATAAGCTAACTGATTCTGCGTGCCGGGGAAATCGCCAGTTGTGGAGGTCATCGGCATCGAGAAGATAGATTCCGGGTTAGCATAGGTTGTGAACACGGTTGTAATGTCCGATTGCAACTGATGCGGAACACCCGTAGGTGCTTTGAACGGAGCTGTTGCGCTCACAATCTTGTTCGCTTCCGTAATAACACTGGCGTAATTCTGCATGGTTAAATACACCCGTGTTTTTAAGGCAATGGCCGTATTTTTATGCGCCCGGGTTGTATTGTCAGACGCAGCCGTGTAAGTTGAGGGCAAACCGGTTTCGGCATCGTTCAAATCTTTCAGGATTTGCGTATACACTTCGGCAACGGTGCTCCGCGCCAGATTCGACTGACCAACCCCTTTGATTCCGTTCAACCGAAGCGGAACGCCTGGCTTGCTGCCATTGCCATCTGCATACGGACGAGCATAGTACTGAAGCAAGCTGTAATAGCTCAGCGCCCGAATCAATTTAGCTTCAGCAATGTACTTTGCCGACGCATCTGCACCAACAACCGTGGTACCACCAGCGGCCATCCCATCAATAAAGATATTGCATTTGTTGATGGCCAGATAAGCGAAATACCACAGGTTTACAACAGCAGTAGCACCGTTTGTGGCGTTTAACCCCCATACGTCCGAGCCTGTAACCAGGTTAGAGGTTTCGTTAATGAACTCTTCACCCCGGATATCGCCATAAATCACATAGCGTCCACCGTAGAAGTTACCATCTTTCAGCGCTCCGTACAACGATAGAAGCTGAGTTTGTACCCGGGTTGTGGTACTGAAGGCCGATGCATCGGATACCGATGTCTGCGGAATTGGAGTAAGCAAATCCCGATTGCATGAACTGGCGCCTAGCAGAACCAGGCCCAAAACTGCGGAATACTTTCCTATATTTTTCATTTGTTAGTTCTTCTTTCTTGATTAAAAACCGGCTTTCAGACCAACGGTGATCGTACGGGCATTACCGATCGTATTTCTGTCGACACCCTGTCCACCATTGACAGTCGATCCGTTAGAGGATACTTCTGGATCTGGACCAGGGTATTTCGTGAGTACACCTAAATTCTGACCGCTCACATAGAGACGCAGGCTACTGATTCTAGCTTTCGACAGCAACGATGCGGGGAGCGTGTAGCCAAAGGTTACTGACCGAACTTTCAGGAAATCACCTTTGAATACGTTGATGTCCATTGGGAAGGCTGAGCCATTGGAGGTGTTGTCATTGAAAACAGGCTTCGCGTATTTCTTGCCCGTATCCCCTTCTTTCTGCCAGGCATCGGTCAAAACATCGGTTGCATTATTCCAGAAACGTTGGTCATGCAGACCCGCGTTGGTACCATAGTAAACCGAGAAACCTAATTGGTAGGTAAGCAGAACGCCCAGATCGAAGTTTTTGAATTTGAAGTTGTTATCAAAACCACCATATACTTTTGGGATCACGTTTGCGTACATAACGGCGTCCGTAGCCTGGGTAATGGATGTACCGCCAGTTGGGCTAACGTATCTCGTTTTTCCGTCGGGCGTGGTTGAGTAGTTAAACTCGCCCGATGGAGCGTAGAACTGATAATACACATTCTGTCCGGCTGAATTAACGAAAATCCGTTTGCCCGTTGCTGGGTCAACACCATTGGTGCGAACAACCCACAGTTGACCTAGCGAATAACCTGGAGCCGTCTGGTTTACCGTTTCCAGACCCGATGTACCGGTTTGGAGTACATTTAAACCAGGAGCCAGCGCTGTAACTTCATTTTTATTAAAGGTAATGTTGAAGTTCGAACTCCACTGGAAACTCTTGGTGTTGACAACCCGGGCGTTGAGTGAAACCTCAAGACCTTTGTTGTACATTGTTCCAACGTTCTGGGGTGGATAAGCAACACCAGACAGTGTACCTGGAATACCCGTAGATGGCGATTGAGCTACGTTGAGGATCAGGTTGTCGATATCATTTTTGTAGTAGGCAACCTCCCCTGTAATCCGATTGTTGAACAGACCAAAGTTAAAGCCAATATCTGTTTTGGTACTGGTTTCCCACTTAAGTGATGGGTTCCCCACAACCGAGAAAAACAAGGTTGAAGCACCACCATATAAACCGGAGCCATAGAGCGAATATGGCGAATAGTCATTAATACTGCCAATATTCCCTACTTTACCATAACTACCCCGGATTTTGAAACTGCTGAAGATGTTATCCAGCGAAGCGGCTTTCCAGAAGCCTTCCTGGGTGATTTCCCAACCCGCAGAAAGACCGTAGAATGTTCCTTTTTTCTGGCCCAGCGCCGAATACTCATCCTGGCGTAAGTTGCCACTCAGGAAGTACTTCTCTTTATAGTTATAGTTCAGACGACCAAAAGCCGACAGTAAATAGTTTTCACCATAAGCTAGCCCGGCTGTATTCGTCGTTACATAACCTGCCTGAATAACGGTGTAGTTCGGATCTGATAGTGTCTGACGATTGATACCATACCCTAACGTAGTTGACCGTTGTTGTTCCTGACCCAATAGCAAACTAAAGTTGTGGGCTGCACCGAACGAACGATCAAACTGCGCTGTATTGGTCCACAACCACGTTTTTAACTTACGGAAATTGCTCGTCGCATTACCATTTGAACTATAGCCATCACTAGTGATAGGTGCCTGGAATATATCGTTGTCAATCAGCAGATAATCAATACCATACGTACTTTTCAGCGTGATCCAATCCAATGGCTTGAATTGAATGTAGGCATTCGACTGAATGTGATTGTTTTCCGTATTTGACCGGTTCAAATCTAATGTAGGTACTGGGTTTGGATAAGAAACCGAGGTGCCTGCTATGTTATTGGCTACACCAATAGCCGACCCGTTTACATTATACGTACCATCGTTGTTGTAAGGCGAAAGAATTGGAGGCAGTACAAGACCAACCCGGCCCAGGCCACTCGTATTAAAGGCTTCACCATTCAACGAGCCCGACGTACCAGCGGCCAGGTTACGCTCATTCGAAATCGCTATTTTACCGCCAATGGTAAACAGTTTGCTAAGCTTGCTGTCTACATTAAACAGCGCGTTCATCCGGTTAAAATCATTTTTCTGGAGAACACCCTTCTGGTTTGTATAGCCTACTGAGAAGTAGTAGTTCGTATTCTCACTGCCACCCGAAACGTTCAGGTTATGGCTATGCGAAACGCCCTGGCGGTAGATATAATCATACCATTTGGTGTCGATCGGATTGCCGTTGGCATCGTTGGTTTGCGTGAACTTTACCGCCGAAGCCGTGGGGTTATTGGCAGCCGCTTGCGTCTTAAAATTAATATACTGGCTGGCATTCAACATCTCCGGTAACCGGTAGGTGTTTGAGAAGCCTACCCAGCCATCGTAGTTCACCCGGACTTTACCTGACTTACCTCGTTTGGTGGTAATAAAGACAACGCCATTAGCCGCGCGACTACCGTAGATAGCCGTAGCAGCTGCATCTTTAGCTACGTCCATACTTTCAATATCATTTGGGTTGATACTGGCCAGTGGGTTACTGGGGGCATTAGTCGATCCCTGATCACCGGTGAAAGTTGGGACACCATCCACAATGATCAACGGATACGAGCTAAGCGAAATAGAGTTTGTTCCCCGGATCCGGAAAACCGGTGGGTTGTTAAGAACGCCGTTCGGAACCGTGATCTGAACCCCGGCCGACCGGCCAGCCAGACCTGATTCGAAGCTCTGGATAGGCATCTGAGCAATAGTACCCCCTTTAACGGATGAAATGCTACCTGTAGCATCCTGACGGGTCTGCGTACCATATCCAATAACGACTACCTCGTTCAGTTGCTGAGAATCACCCTTCAATCCGACGTTGATGGTTGATTGTCTGTTAACAACAACTTCTTGTGATAGATACCCAATAAAACTGAACACTAACGTACTGTTAGCCGAAGCAGTTATGCGATAATTGCCCTGTGCATCGGTGTTTGTACCCCGATTGGCACCTTTTACCTGTACAGTCACCCCTGGCAGGAGTGACCCGTCGTCTGATGAAGTAACTTGGCCACTTACCACTACATCCTGTGCTAAAACGGGTAGACAGAACAATAATGAAAGTATCCAACTTCCAAATAAAATTTTCTTCATTTGTAAGTAGCGATTAATTTATACTAAACGTGCTAAAAATTGGGAAACAAAGTTAATGTACAGAATACAAATTCCATACATATTGTCGAAAGGTTTTTTTGTAATATTCCGATAATTCCCAAAATTGAGAACATAGAATAGAGTAGACATTTAGAACAGTAGAAATAATTCATGATCGAACAGGAATAAGCGGAGAAAGCCACTTATTTGCAAACTCGTTTAGGAGTGCCTGGAAAATTCTATTTGTAGTTGGAAGGGCTATTTAGAATGACTAGCTTTTTATAATATGCCCTATAAATTATTGAGTATTTATACTTAACGTTCTCATTATTAGCTTCTTTTTTGTTTAAATAAGGCTATTATTTGGATTTGATTAAGGGGATATACCCGCGCTTATATACTTATTAAAAATAGAGAATAATGTTAAATTTCCCGAATTCATAAGTGCTAAATATGATCTTTAGGTAAAATAATAATTAAATATTTTAGGTAATATCAGTATTAAATATTGTATTTTTTGTGAAAAGTAAAATTTAGTTTGTTTGACTCTTGATTGTACAATTCCGTGAAACTACTTAGGTCATATCCTTTTACTAACACAGCTAATTTGCGATAAAATAGGGTAAGATGGCAGGATGCTGGAAATGCCTTAAGTCAACGATTCTCTAAGGTTAATAGCAGAATTAATGGGTATCAATACGGCCTGGAGAATTTCACTTTCTTAAGTATGAGGGGCATTTTAGTCCCTTTATAACACTACCCTAAAAGAAGCTGGTAAGGGGTTTAGCTATAGGCCAGATGGCTGTGGGTAGTTGATACTAATTGCCTGTAAATAAAAACACCGGCCTAATAAAGCCAGTGTTTTTACTCATTTTTATAACAATAAATTGTGGTTTTAATGAAAAAAGAAATAGCCTAAGGCTATACCTGCTATAACCCCCATTAAATCGGCAAATAAGCCGAATGGAATGGCATACCGGGAGTTTCGAATACCAACCGAGCCGAAATACAAAGCCACTATATAAAACGTAGTATCGGCAGCTCCCTGAAACATGCAGGCTAATCGGCCAACAAATGAGTCAGGGCCAAATTGCTTCATGGCGTCAATCATCAGCGCTCGCGACCCCGAACCGCTCAATGGGCGCATAAGAGCAACAGGCAACGCGTCCGTAAACTCTGTGTTCATACCGGTCAGGCTGAACATGTATTTCAGGCCATCAATAACGTAGTCCATAGCGCCGGAATTTCGGAACGCACTAATGGCGACCAACATGCCGACTAGATAAGGAATAATGCGTACAGACGTTTCAAAGCCGCCTTTTGCCCCTTCAATGAACGCGTCGAAAATGTCTACCTTTTTGCGCATTGCTCCCAGAAGAAACGAGACCACAATCAGCATCAGAATTAGGTTGCCTGTTACTTTCGAAATGACTTCAATTTCTTCTTTGGTTTTTGTTGACAAGAACCATAACGCCAGCGCAATCAGGCTTGTAATGCCACCCAACCAGCTTAGCACAGTGCTGTTCAACAAGTTGATCCGTTGTTTTATTGCTACAGCAATCATGCTTACGACTGTAGCAACGTAGGTAGCAATCAGGCAGGGGATAAAAATATCGGAGGGATCTTTTGCTCCCAGAATAGCTCGCTGTGCCATGATGCTTAGCGGAATAATGGTCAGTCCCGAGGTGTGCAGCACCAGAAACATAATTTGGGCATTCGAAGCCGTTTCTTTGGTTGGGTTCAATTCCTGCAAACTGGCCATTGCACGTAGGCCAAAAGGAGTAGCGGCATTGTCTAACCCAAGCATATTCGCGGAGAAGTTCATAATCATCTGCCCATTGGCGGGGTGATCTTTGGGTACTTCGGGAAACAGCTTGTGAAAGAAGGGCCCAATGATACGGGCTAAGAAATTGATTGCGCCTGCTTTTTCGCCTATATTCAGCAACCCCAGAAAAAACGTCATGACACCCGCCAGGGGCAAGGCTATATCCATGACGGCTACCTTGGATGAATCGAAAAGACCTTCGACAATGATTTTGAAGATTTCGGTATCGCCCAGAAAAATCAGTTTGACCAGCGCCACTAAAAACGCAATTACGAAGAAAGCAACCCAGATGTAGTTAAGAGCCATGCCGCTAATAAGGGGATAATGAAGCAAAGTAGCGTGTTTTGGCGTTATTTGCGTTATGATGATGTATAAAAAAGTTATGTCACAGAGATCCACAAAGATGCGCAACGATGCACACAGATTCTCCGTCTATCTCTGTGTCTTCTGTGTGTATCTCTGTGTCGCAACGCTGAGTGCCCAGCCCAAAGTCGAGCAGGCTATGGTTAAACAGGGCTTAGTCGACATACAAAACATTGACTCCACAATTCTTGTGGAACTGAAGTATTCAACAACCGATAATTTCGTCGGGAAAGACGTGTATGGGGATCTCACACGGGCTTATATGCAACCCATGGCGGCTCACAAACTAGCGGAAGCCAGTAAATACCTGCAAGCTCATTACCCTAACCTACGGTTACTGGTATACGATGCCGCCCGGCCTCGTTCGGCGCAATGGAATCTCTGGAATGCACTACCTAACCTCTCAGAGCGGGAACGCCGGAAGTATGTAGCTGATCCACGTCAGGGCTCTATTCACAACTACGGCTGTGCTGTTGACTTAACGGTTGCCACCAAAGAGGGAAGGTCCGGCGTACCGGAGCCATTAGATATGGGTACGAAGTACGATTTCTTTGGCGAGTTGGCTTATCCATCACGAGAGAATGAAATGCTGAAAGCTGGCAAGCTCACTCAAAAGCAGATCGATAATCGCAAGATTCTGCGCACAGCCATGCGCCAAGGGGGTTTTAGTCCCATCGAATACGAGTGGTGGCATTTTAACGCCCTCTCGCGGGCAAAGGCTAAAATGGCCTTTCGAATTGTGGATTAACAAGTATACAGGTAAACTATTTTCCGCAGTTTGCTTACATTGGCTGCCACGTTTAAACTAGCCAATTACAGTATGTGCATCCCGATGTTGAGCAAGTTATTGCCTATGCTTATTATCGTTATAACTACGCTTTCTCAGGCGTATGCCCAACCAGATATTTCTCAAGTTTCAGTGTCGTCCTCGTTATTAAGAAAACATGTTTTCTTCCTGGCTTCCGACAGTTTAAGTGGACGTGAAACAGGTACCAAGGGACAATTACAAGCGGCTTTTTATTGTACACGGGAATTCAGGGAAAGTCATTTGATCGCGCCATTTCGGCTTGATTCAATTCGAGGCTCTTTTCGACAAACGTTCCATTTTACTATCAGTGAGGTTGCTTTGTTTGGTGGCATGCGTACCTATGGAACGAATTCAACCACCTACAAGCGACATGAACTTGTTCCAATACCGCTCACGGCTACAGATAGCAGTAAGGTTTTATTGGGCGACAATGTAAGTGGACTGATCATAGGAACCGATTTAAAAAAAGAAGTGGTCGTTGTGTCTGCTCATTATGATCATTTAGGGCGAGTTGGAGGACGGACGTTTCATGGTGCCGACGACAATGCATCCGGTACGGCAACAGTGCTGAGTATGGCTGCTCTAGTTGATAGTTTAGCGCAACAAGGAATTAGGCCCCGCAGAAGTATCTTGTTCGTCCTGTTTTCGGGTGAGGAAGGAGGCTTATTAGGCTCTAACTATTTCGTTTATAACAGCCCACTTCCTCTAAATCAGTTTGTGTGCGATCTTAATGTGGATATGGTAGGCCGTATAGATGATGAGCATCGGAAGAAACCCAATTACTGTTACCTGATTACGGATGCACAGGGCAAAGAACTACAAAAAGCCGCTGAGGTTGCGAATCAGCAATCGGTAAATCTAGTCTTAAATCGGGGCGGGTACGATGTTGAAAATGATCCCAAACAATACTTTTACCGCTCAGACCACTACAATTTTGCCAAACAGGGCATCCCAGCTCTGTTCTTTACAAGTGGAGAACATGCTGATTACCAGAAGCCTTCCGACACAGCCGATAAAATAGCCTATGAGATTCTACAGAAACGGGCGACGTTAATTTTTCAAACGGCCTGGCGCGTAGCAAACCAGGAATAGTAACCCTGTCAAAACGCCTATTTAGTGGTGTTGTACCGTTGACCCAATAGATCAAATTCATCCATGATGAGATGGCGTTGTGGATGCTTCCAGCGAAAGATAAGCGATACTTAGTAAGTAATGTTATTGACGTCGGGGAAGTTTGCATCAATTTTCATTATTGCGTTGTTTCAATCGGGTGATAGCTCTTTGAACCTCCGGGTCGGTTGCAAAGGCTTCCCGCATTTGTCGCTTTGTTTCGCGCTTTTCAGCGGCCAGCCGACGCAGTAGCGCAATGGTTTCGTTAGGTGCTTCCTGAGTGGTCGTTGGTTTCATAGTTTTTGTTGGTTTCTACTGTAAAAATAGTCGTTTACCCCCTAAAACACCAGATTGTCAATCAGTCTGACGTTGCCTAAGTGGGCTGCTAAACAAATGGCTGTTTGCCCCGGTGCCAGTACTTCACTGGCTTGCTGGAGCGTATCAGCATTCACTACTTCGACGTACTCTAACCGAAAATGAGGATTGGCCGCAAATAAACTTGTTACAGCTACTTTCGCCTGCACAGTGCCCTGACCTTCCATTAGCAAGTCATGGGCCAGCGTTAGTGCCTTAAACAGAGTTGGCGCCTGTTCCCGCTCGGTGCTTGTCAGGTTGCGGTTGCGTGACGACATGGCTAGCCCATCGGCTTCACGGACGGTTGGGCAGCGGATGAGTTCAACGGGGAAATTCAGGTCGCGGATAAGCCGCCGGATGACGGCCACTTGCTGTAAGTCTTTCTGACCAAAATAAGCACGTGTCGGCTGAACAATGTTGAACAGTTTAGAAACCACAATCCCCACCCCGTTAAAATGTCCGGGTCGAAAAGCACCTTCTAGTACGGTTTCCAACCCCCCGAAATTCAGTCGAATGGCCGGTGGTTCAGAATACATTTCGGCAACGGAAGGGGCAAAAACTAAATCGCAGCCAGCTGCTTCGAGTTGCTGGCTATCTTCTTCGAGGGTACGCGGATAACGGGCCAGGTCGTCGGGATTATTGAACTGAACGGGATTGACAAAGATGCTGCTGATAACGATGTCGTTTTCCTGGCGGGCAGTTTCAATTAGTTTTATATGTCCTTCATGAAGTGCGCCCATAGTGGGAACAAAACCAATCGTTTTTTCGGGCCTTAGGGTGGCTAGATACGGACGAAGACTAACAATTGTCTCAAAACGAGTCATAATGGGTAATTGTACGATTTTCGGCTGCAATGATACGGGAACCGCATCTTTTTTGGATAAAATATATTGAAATACGGGAAAAATTTGTATAATTTTGCAAGTTTTTTGGTTCTCTCAAGACAACACACGCTTCCCTACTTATGAGCAAATTACGCATCCTTTACGTCGCCAGCGAAATCAATCCTTTCTTGAAAACGTCTGATGTCGCTGACTTCGTCCGCAAACTGCCGCAGGCCATGCAGGAGCGTGGGATGGAAATCAGAATTTTGGTGCCGCGCTTTGGGCTGATTAATGAGCGCAAAAATCGGTTGCACGAAGTAGTACGGTTGTCGGGTATTAATATCGCCGTAGGTGATGATGAAAAGCCGCTGATTATAAAAGTGGCGTCAATACCGACTGCGAAATTGCAGGTGTATTTTATTGATAATGAAGACTATTTCCAACGGAAATATGTATTCCACGATAAAGAGAATCGCTTCTACGACGACAATGACGAACGGGCTATTTTCTTCTGCAAAGGTGTACTGGAAACAGTTAAGAAACTCGGATGGGCCCCCGATATCGTTCACTGTAACGATTGGATGACGGCGCTTATTCCGCTCTATCTGAAAACGACCTACAAAAACGACCCCATGTTTAAGGACACCAAGTCGGTTTTTACGGTGTATAACAATTCATTTGAACACCGTTTTCAGGGAGATATCATTGAGAAAGCTCGTATGATGGACATTGATGATGAGATGTTATCTGAATTAAAGACGGCTGATTTTCAGGGCTTTATTCGTATTGGTTCTGCCTATGCTGACGCCGTAGTGCGGGCCGAAGAAGAATCGAGCGAAAGCCTGAATGCCATCCTGAACGATTTACCCGAACACAAATTCGAGACAGTTGAAGATGAAGACGTAACCGATCGGTATTACAATCTTTATACGCAGCTGGCTGGGTAAACTTTACTTGCTTGGGTTCTTATGGAAGAACAAATAAGTTTTAATACGACGAACGCACCGCGTATGAACCCGGTGTTTCCGCAGGCCGTCATTGCCGGTAACTTTATTTTTCTTTCAGGTACACCGGGGCTAAGTCTTGAGTCTGGTCAGGTTGTTAGCGATAGGTTTGAAGACCAAACCAGACAGGCTTTTTTGAACATCAAGCAAATCCTGGAAGATGCTGGAAGCAGTCTGAGTAAGGTTGTAAAAACAACTGTCTTTATGGTAACGGGTAATGATTTCGGTATTCTCAATAAAGTGTACGCTGAATTTTTTCCAACTAATGCTCCTGCACGCAGTACTCCTCAAGTCATGCCTTTTCCGGCAGGAATTCTGGTTTCAATTGAGTGTATTGCGCTTTTATAACTATTAAGGCACCAGATTTTTAAGAAAGATTTACATCAACTTCGCTCGCAAAAAGCCGGAATGCCCGGCTTTTTGCATTTATTTTACTCCCGAAATAAGTTTATCTTTCTTCATCCCACCCAACGGATAACTGATAACTATAACCGGTACTAGATTATGTGTGGTATTGTAGCCTATGTAGGGCACCGAGAAGCGTGTCCATTAGTGATAAAAGGGTTAAAGCGTCTGGAATACCGAGGCTACGATAGCGCGGGTGTAGCGCTGATGAATAGCCAGGGGCTGAAGGTTTATAAGAAGAAAGGCAAAGTAGTTGCGCTGGAACACGAACTGGAGGGCAAAGACACCCACTCGACCATAGGTATGGGTCATACCCGTTGGGCTACTCACGGCGAGCCTAACGATGTGAATGCACACCCGCACTACTCGTTCCATAAAAAACTAGCCATTATTCATAATGGCATTATTGAGAACTACGCAGCCATTAAGCAGGCGTTACTCAAAAAGGGCCATACGTTCTCTAGTGAAACAGATACGGAAGTATTAGGTCAATTTATCGAAGACATTTGGGAGAATAATGCCGGGGCGTCGCACGCCGGTACGCTCGAAGAAGCGGTACGACTGGCCTTGCAGGAGGTTGTAGGGGCCTACGCAATTGTGATCATGAATGAAGCTGATCCCACTCAACTGATTGCCGCTCGGAAAGGATCTCCGCTGGTGATTGGTGTTGGCGAAAATGAATTCTTTCTGGCATCCGATGCGACACCGATTGTAGAGTATACCAAAGACGTGATTTATCTCAATGATTATGAAGTTGCAGTGATCAAAGATGGCGTCTTAAAAGTGGTTACGCTCGATAATGCCACCACAACGCCCTACGTCCACAAGGTTGAACTCGAATTGGAAGCGATTGAAAAAGGTGGCTTCGACCATTTTATGCTCAAGGAAATTTTTGAGCAGCCTCGCTCCATTGCCGACTCCATGCGGGGCCGCGTCAGGGCCGATGAAGGAACACTGCAACTCGGGGGCTTGCGCGATTACCTCGACAAACTGGCGAAGTCGAAACGGATCGTGATTATTGGATGCGGAACCTCCTGGCACGCGGGTTTAGTAGCCGAATACATTTTTGAAGAACTGGCCCGGATTCCGGTCGAAGTGGAATATGCATCGGAGTTTCGGTATCGGAATCCGATTATCAAAGAAGGAGATATTGTAATTGCCATTTCGCAATCGGGTGAAACGGCCGATACCCTGGCAGCTATTGAGTTGGCCAAATCGAAAGGAGCAACTATTTTCGGGGTTTGTAACGTGGTAGGTTCGTCCATTGCCCGGGCAACGCATGCCGGGGCCTTTACGCATGCCGGTCCGGAAATTGGCGTAGCCAGTACGAAAGCATTCACCGCACAGGTAACGGTGCTAACCTTGATGGCCCTTGCGGCTGCCAAACGGAAAGGCACAATTTCAGATTCTCTGTTCCGGCAATTGCTTGCTGAATTGGAAAGTATCCCGGCGAAAGTGGAAAAGGTATTACAGGCGGCCGATAAGATTAAGGAGATCGCGTACATCTTTACCTACGCCCGTAATTTCATCTACCTCGGCCGGGGTTTAAACTTCCCTGTAGCGCTCGAAGGAGCCCTCAAGCTGAAAGAAATTAGCTATATCCATGCAGAGGGTTATCCAGCCGCCGAAATGAAGCACGGGCCAATTGCGCTCATCGACGAAGACATGCCGGTAGTCGTGATTGCCACCAAAGATAGTTCGTACGAGAAAGTTGTCTCGAACATTCAGGAAGTGAAAGCCCGCAAAGGCCGCGTTATTGCCATCACAACAGAAGGCGATACGAGCCTGCCTGGTATGGTCGATTTTACAATTGAAATTCCGAAAGTTCATGAGATGCTGATGCCGCTGGTATCGGTTGTACCGCTTCAACTACTGGCCTACGATATTGCTGTCATGCGTGGGCGTAACGTTGACCAGCCGAGAAATCTGGCGAAGTCGGTAACGGTGGAATAGGAGAGTAGTTATTCGATAAAAAGCGCGATAGGGTGGCCTTATCGCGCTTTTTGCGTTGTTGTCATGTCGGTTGAAATTTGCCAGACTAGCTATTCCTTCACCCGTTTGTATTTTTCGATAATCACCCGATCAATTCCCAGTTTATCGACTTTTTCAACGCCTTTCTGGATCAGCGTATCACCGGAAATTTTCACCACAAACTCGAATTTATTGTTTTCCCAGGCTTTGTCCGTGAAATACTCCAGATTCTCCGTGTAAGCACTATCTGCTAATGTATATTTCCCGCCACCCGCACTAAACCGAGTCGCCGACGAGTCGTTTTTTGAGACAGCATGATTCAGGAATGCGAAATGCGTGGGGTTAATGATTTTTATCATTTTATGGGTCGGATCAAACGTAGAAAAGCTGGTGTCTTTTTCTATCGTCGTCGCTGAAACTAACTCCCAGGTGCCAATGATAGGTGGTGCGGATTCTTTTTTAGCGCAGCTGGACAAAGCAGAGATGGCTGCTATGAAAAGTAGGGTAGTTTTTAAGTTCATTGTTAGGGTTTAAGGTTTGGTTTAGGAAGTTATTTGTTATAGAAATTGTCATTAATTTACTATCTCACTTCTCCCCCGGATGGTACGTCTTCTCAACGTGCTTTTGAATGTCTTCAGGGTAGAATAACACGTCTTTAAACTTGCCGTCGCAGTAGAGCGGGGCCTGGTCGGTGAAGTGCTGGGCACCGGGTTGGCTGCTTTGGCCACCGGTCACGACCGAGCGGGCTTTTACACGCTTACCGAACTCCACAACGGCTACAAAACTGTTCCCAACACTACCATAGCGTTTTTTGGTGCCGGGATACGTTCGTGCCGCAAAAGCCGCCAGCGACCCCCAGGCCGAAGAGGTAAAGCCAACGGGAAGGCTTGGTTTTAAGTCGTCATAGCTTTCCTGAATCTTGCCGGTTAAGCGTTGATAGCGGTTAATGTCGCCCCAGGGTGTTTTCCAGGTGCCAAAGTCGCGGGTAAGGTCAGTCAGGACTTCGGCCAGGGCTTTTACCTTCTCCTGGGGCGAGGTATTGCTGATGGTGTAGGCGGTAAGCGACAGGTTGTCGAATCGCTGATCGCCAGCCGCACGGCTCCGGGCTAGCTTCTGTATTTTCTCACCCCAGAAAATAGCCAGTGTCTGCCCAATCGATGTTTTACCATACGATTTATCCCAGGCTTTCAATACATCAATGGCTTCGGCAAGATCGGTTGATTGGTTTGCTGCCTCGGTCGAAACGGTTTGATAAGCGGCCAATAACGGAGGTAAAAGTTCATCGAACGCGGTCAAATGTGGGTCATCGGCAGCAGCGATCAGAGTATCGAGCGTGAAGATGGACTTTTGACTTAAGACCCGAGCGGCATTGATACCCCGGTAGTTTTGCGCGTCGGGTGCCATGTAGGCTGGGTACTTACTCTTGTCGGGGCTACTGCTGCCCGAGACCGTAAACGGCGTGGAATTACAGTTCTGAATCCAGCCACTGGCGGGGTTACGCACCTGCACAATCTCATCGACTGCGTGCAGGCCCTTCCAATCCGTTTCGGGGTTGCTGCCATCTACGGGTTGTTCCCAATCAAATTTAGGGTCGCGTTTGGGCATAAAGTTGCCGTGCCAATAGGCAATTGTCCCGTTCTTATCGGCAAAGATGGTGTTGTTAGATGCGTTACCGTTCAACTTCATTACCTCT
Organism: Spirosoma sp. KCTC 42546; assembly: GCF_006965485.1. Lineage (NCBI taxonomy): Bacteria > Pseudomonadati > Bacteroidota > Cytophagia > Cytophagales > Cytophagaceae > Spirosoma > Spirosoma sp. KCTC 42546. Next base: position 7,134,905 of record NZ_CP041360.1, on the reverse strand, counting down.
TTGAAACTGTCGTAGCCAGTAGCCTTAGTCCGCAGATACGATTGCGAGAGCGCATTCAGGGGCGTATTCATCATATCGATGGCGATCCATTTGCCATCTTTCTCTCCCGCAATAGGGCCGTGCTGGGTGAAATACATCGTGAAGTCTTTATGCTGCATCCCACTGGCCGTTTTGTATGGAATTCGTACAGTCTGGGTACGAACCGGCTTGAGGTCTTTTCCATGCTTGTAATACAGGGCGTTTCCTTTCTTCTCGATGGTTTCCAGATACTCATCCATCGAATCGGCATAGCTGGTGGTATGCATCCAGCCACAGTTTTCGTTGAACCCCTGATAGATGAAAAACTGCCCCCAGGTCACGGCCCCGTAGGTATTCAAACCTGCCTGGCTAATCATGTGTACCTCCGACCGAAAGTAAAACGAGGTATGTGGGTTAATGAGCAGTAGCGCATTTTTGGTAGCACTTTTGGACGGAGCAATCGCAAAACCATTGGAGCCAATAGACTCCCGTTCGTAATGATCTCCGTGGTCGATATAAGAGGTTGATTTACGCTGCTCGTAGAATGCTTTCAGCCGTTCGGTGGATACTACGCTGATATTTCCGCCAATGCTACCTTCGCTGAACATGAGCGGCATCCAGGGCTGGAAACGCTTCAGGAGCCGGGGCTTCACGTCGGGGTGCGTATAGAGGTAATAGTTTGTGCCATCGGCAAAAGCGTCGAGCAGGCTTTTCATCCAAATAGGGCTCTTTTTATAAATGGCAATGGCCTGGGTCGTATCCAGAAACAACCGCGCCCGTAGGTCATGGTAGATCGCCGATTCGCCTTCTACTTCGGCTAGTCGGCCGGTAGAGGTAATATAATTTTCTTCAACCCGGCCGAAGTCGTCTTCGCATTGCGTAAACAGCAAGCCAAACACCACGTCTGCATCTGTTTTTCCATAGATATGCGGAACGCCCCAGGTATCACGCGTGATAGTCACCTGTTTGGCTTTCTGTTGCCAACGGGCTATTTCGGCTTTGGTAAAGATTTGAGCTTGAAGGACATACCCATCCAGAAAGGTGAGTAAACTTAATAACAGGAAGATTGACGGCAACGAGGATCGGTTCATTGATGATAAGTTTGATGTAATGAGGGAATGTAGTTTATCTGGGCCAAGCCTGAGTGTGGCCCGGACAAACCATAATTTACTGACCAAGAGCCGCAAATTGTTTTGGCGCTGCACGATGATGCGTTGCCTGTTCATAACCGTAGATGAGACGAATTAAGGTTGGCTCGGCGAACATACGCCCCAAAAACTGAATACCAGCCGGTAAATTACCCGTGGTGAAACCCATCGGAATTGTAAAGGCGGGCTGTCCTGTTGCCGGAGCAATCAACTGACTGTTATCGCCTTTGTATCCCTTCGCATCGCCCACCTGGGCGGGTGGGTAATTCCAGCTTGGGTAAATGAGCGCATCAACATGCAGCCGATCCATTTCGGCTTCAACAGCTTTGCGATAAGCAATACGAAGGGGGTCGGTGAAGGCGTCACCACAGGGAATCTCGGGATGATTGGCGCGGCCCGAATGGGTTTGCTGCGTAATAAGTCGGTTACGAACAATGTCGGAATAACCACCCACACGGATAATATCTTCCAGCGTTTTCAGGGTATCCCGTTTTACAAAGGTCTGGAGATAATTTTCTATATCGACTCTAAAGTCGGCACACCACTGATTGGCCCGTAACGAGTCGAAATTTGGGATGGTCACATCAACAACCTGCGCGCCCGACCGCGTCATATCGGCGATTGCCTGATCGAAAAGCTGTTTGATTTCTGGATGAATGTTGGTAGCGGTCAATTGGCGTATTACGCCAATGCGAGCGCCCTTCAACCCATCTTTCCGTAAAAACTGGGTATAGTTTTTGGGTACTTTCCCCTGGCTGTTTTTCGTGATCGGATCATGTGGATCGTAACCTGCTGTGGCTTCCAGCACCCGTACGGCATCTTCGACCGTGCGGCACATGGGCCCACCCACATCGTTTCGGGTATAAAGCGGAATAATACCGTACCGACTCACCAGCCCCAATGATGTTCGGAAACCCACGAGTGCATTGTGCGACGATGGCCCCCGGATTGAATTTCCCGTATCAGATCCCAAGCCTATAGCCCCCAGATTAGCCGCTACGGCTGCCGCCGTTCCGCCACTCGAACCGGCGGGCACATAGGCTAAATTGTAGGGATTCAGGGTTTCGCCTGCCATTGAGCTTTGCGAGTGCATGGGTGTAAACGCCCACTCGGCCATATTTGATTTGGCCAGTATGATAGCGCCAGCCTCACGCAATTTCTGAACCTGCCAGGCATCTTCGGTAGGTACAAACCCTTTCAGCGCAATTGAGCCACCCGTTGTCTGCAACCCCTTTGTGTTGAAATTATCTTTCACAATAACCGGAATGAAATGCAGTGGGCGGAGTTTGCCCGTTTTCTTAAACTCAGCATCCAGCGCACGCGCCGTAGCAATGGCTTCCGGATTGACGAGAATTATTGAATTGAGTTTGGTCGGCTGATCGTAGGCTTGAATGCGTGCCAGGTAAGCCTTGACCAGCTGTTCGCTCGTCAGCGAGCCATTTCGGAACGCCCGATGAATGTCGCTGATTGTCGTTTCAAGTAAATCGAATCTACTAGAAGAGGCTGCTGTCTTTGGCTGTGCATAAGCCGCAGCCAGCCAGAATGGACTTAGAAGTACTAAACAGAAATTAATGCGTAGTTGATGAAGTAGACGAATAGGTCGCGGCATACGGTATAGTGGCGAACGGTATAATCGTATGGCAAAAATAGTCTTTCTTGATAGGAATTAGCGTATGGATTGGCGGACGAGCCTTATTTATATTGATAGTAGGGTAAATGACGAAATAACTAGAGCGTGTATTTGGCGTGGTGTCGGTTAGTAGTAACCGACACCACTGGAACTTGATCTAGCTGAATGTTATCGTAACACGTATGCTTTACGATAAGCTCTTCAAATACGTATCCAGGCTAACGGGTTCTCTGCCCAGTAAGTCTTTCAGCGTTGACGAAGGCACGTTGAATTCATTCTGTTTGATGCCTTCAGCCATGCCTGCATAAATCTTGGCTACTACGGGCGGTAAGTGCTTCACTAACTCCGCTTCGTAAGCGCTGCCCGGTATGTCAATGTAATCTACTGTCTTGTCGGCACTACTCAAGCTAGCTGCAATATCACTGAACGACGAGGCTGTAGGTGTACCAATGTCGTATACTTTATTGGCGTGTCCTTCGCTGGTTAGCGCGTTGGCTAGCCCTTCGGCAATGTCTGTCCGTAGAACAAAACTGACCTTCCCATCACCGGCTGGATAATAGAGTTTGCCCAATTGGGCTGCATCGCCAATAACCATTGGTAATATATCCAGGTAGAGGTTGTTACGGAAAAACGTGTACGTCAACCCGGACTCTAAAATCAGATTTTCGGTGCGAAAGTGGTCGATAGCCGGAGCGAAGAGCGCAGTTGGGGATGGATTCGGCGCACTGGTATAGAAAATATGCTTCACCCCAGCTTCCTTAGCTGCGCTAATGGCATTGCTGTGCTGATTAACCCGCTCGTCGCCCAATACGGCGCTGGAAATCAGAAGTAGCGTATCAACTCCGGCCAGGCTTGTTACGAACGACGCCTTGTCCGTATAGTCGCCCTGCCGAACGTTCACTCCCTTGTCAGCAAACTCGGCAATTTTCTGCGGGTCGCGTACGATAGCAACGATTGATTCTGGACTTGTTTTAGTAAGCAGGAATTCGAGTGTGGCTTTGCCTAGATGGCCAGAGGCTCCGGTTATTGCAATCATGAGTCTATTGTTTTTTTTAGTTCCTTGGTTACTTTTGGTAACTCAAAGGTATTTGGTAATCAGAGTGCCCACAAGAGGGCATTTTTTAATTCGTCAGGCACATGGACATAACTATTGTTGATAATCAGAGAGATCGGTTGGAAGAAAAATTGCAGAAAATTTTAGGAAACGTAGAATCAGAAGGGGGCACATGCCCAATTCGCCATATTCTGGCCCGATTCAGCGATAAATGGTCGACCTTATCTATTTTTCATCTTGGCGATGCAGGCACGTTGCGATTCAATGAATTGAAAAAACGGATCGATGGTGTTTCACAGCGGATGCTCACTGTAACGCTTCGTACACTGGAGCGCGATGGCCTGGTGACGCGCCGGATTTACGCTGAAATTCCCCCTCGGGTTGAGTATCAATTGACGGATTTAGGCCGAAGTCTGTTAGTACAGATTATTGAACTAGGCGATTGGGCCAGTAACCACAGTAAGCAGATTGTGGAAGCTCGAAAACGGTTTGACGCCCGCGAGCACGGGGCCGTTGATTCGACTCTGGTTTAGATAAGTTTTTGACAGGATTTACAGGATAAGATAGGATTATGGATTAGATAAAATCCTGTCAAAAAGGGAATATGAACGGATTTTTCAAGAATGTGTATCCCGAATTAAAGCTAGCGGTGGGGTTCTAATTATGTTTGTGTTACGTCTTTGTAATCAGCGGGTTATTGTGTATATTTACCTCCCCGATTTTATAACAGACAACCATACTAATGGGCCGGATTTTGGAATAAAAATCAGTATCTGGCTACTCAATCCGAATGAAAAAAGGACGCTCGAATCCAAACCAACTCCAGATCGACTTTCTGGCCGCTTTTCGCCAAATACTCATCAGTCTCGGCAATCCCGATAACCTGCCCGTTAACGAGAGCCTGTTCATGCGTATGACCGATCAATGGGAAAATACGCGTGCCATGCCTGCCAATCTATTGTTTCATAAAAGCCCCGTTGAAGCGGTCGTTTTTCGGTTGCAGAAGACCGATGATCGACTACGTTTTCCCGATGAATTCATCGCCGGTGAAATTCGGGGTGAGCAGGGCCTGACAGGTTTTTCGGCCAAGTTCCGTGAGCAGGGGTGGGTTATTCTGCCGGCTGAGTTATCGGCTATGTATAAAAACCTCTTCTTAAATATTCTGGCAGCCTCTGTAGGCCTTGAGCACATGTTTCCAGTTCGGAAGGAGTTGCTGGCTGAAGCCGAACGTGTGGCGCTGGCAGCCATGCTCCCTGAGGCCGAAGTGCGCAAGTTTTTCGGCCTGCGCTTAACCCGCTTTCCGGATAGTTTCCGGAGTGAAGTGGCCAACTATTTCAATTTACCGTTCGATTATGTACTGAAACGTGCGAATCATTTAGGCATGGTATCGGAGCAGGTAATTGAAGAAGCATTGACCAGTGCGGGGCCATTGCGCTCAACTATTTTACGTCGTCCGCAGAGTAGTCGGGCAGCCTGATCAACTACTTACACAAAGGTTATTTATGGCGTGAATTGTTTATTGTAAACTTTTTTGGTAGCAGTCGGTTAGATGCGAGAGTGCATTTAACCGACTTTTTTTATGCGTAACTACTGGCGACTCCCTGTGGGCTTGCTGCTACTTGTTGGGGTAGTGGTAATGATCATGCACATTCGGGCAAAAAATAGCCGGGAGAATGAAGAAGAATACCTGTCTACGCTCAAAAAGAACATAACACTTTCGAGTCGATCCTTTCCACCAAACGGCGATATGCCTACAGATTGTAGTTGCCGGGGAAAGGGCGTATCACCCGCACTGACATGGGAAATTGACCAGCCATCTGTTAAATCATACGTGATCCTAACTACCGATTACGATGTGCCGACGCCCACGTTCCCGGTAGTTAACCTATCGCATTGGGTCATCTACAATCTACCGGCCTCCGTGCGTAGTGTACCCGAAGCCGTTAGCGGTGAACAGATGCAAATGCTGGGAGGAAAGGTTGGCAAAAATTCAATGGGTAACCAGGCCTTTATTGCCGCATGTCCGCCAGCGGGTCGACATGCATACGTGTTTCGAATCTACGCGATCGATCAATTGCTTTCGTTTACAGAAGTGCCAGATAAGCATGTACTTCTTGATACCATAAGCGGCCATGTACTGGGGTATGGCGAATTGACAGGTTACTTCGAGTAACAAGTTAGAAAAGCCGAAACTAGTCGAATTGCTGTATTGCCACTTTCATGTAGCTTCCTAATATGCTCATAGTAGGACTTTTTAGTGCGTAGAAACGGGCTTTATTGGCTTATTTTGAGATTCCTTTTTTTTTAATCAAGAAAGTTAATCGACTTAGAGGAATTCATTGCCTTTTATTTGGAAGTGATCGTTAGATGGTGCTGTTTTGTATAACCTATTAATTCAATAGACTATAAGTACTAATAGTCTATCTACAACCGGGAGAATAGGGAGAATTGCATAAACAATCAAAAACCAGGCGTCGCCAATCACAATTACCACCAAACATAATTAGGAATGAAACACAGTTTAAAGGCAGCTTTTTTACTAGGATTGACTCTCCTGCCCTTATTTTTATCCGCTCAGAATGCTCCGATTATAAATTCAACCGTAATTGGACGAGTTGTTGACGCCCGTACCAACGAAAACTTGATCGGTGCCACGGTAGTCATCAAAGGAACAACCAATGGCGGTCCAACCGATCAGAATGGGGAATTTAAATTGCTCACAGGTCAGAAACTTCCCTTCGTTGTTGTCGTATCGTTCGTAGGTTATCTGACCAAAGAAGTTGTAATCAGTGATAATAACGTAGATATTAAACTTGAAGAAAGTTCGAATCAGCTATCGGATGTTGTAATCACCTCCCGACGTCGACAGGAATCAGCGCAGGATGTTCCTATTCCGATCTCCGTTGTAAGCGGTAACCGTGCCGAGGACGCGGGCGCTTTCAACGTGAACCGATTGAAAGAAATAGTACCTACCGTTCAGTTATATGCCTCTAATGCGCGGAATACAACGCTGAATATCCGTGGCTTGGGCTCTACTTATGGGTTAACAAACGATGGTGTTGATCCAGGCGTTGGATTTTATGTAGATGGCGTTTACTACGCTCGTCCGGCGGCTACAGCGCTCGATTTCATAGACATTGAACAAGTAGAAGTGTTAAGAGGGCCTCAGGGAACATTGTACGGTAAAAATACAACCGCCGGAGCTTTTAACATTACAACCCGCGCTGCCGGTTTTACCCCAAGCGGAAGCTTTGAACTGAGTTATGGCAACTACGGATTTATTCAGGCTAAAGGTTCACTCACTGGGCCACTGAGTAAAAAGCTTGCTGCACGGGTGTCATTTACCGGTACGCAACGGAACGGGACCTTTTACAATGTACATACCCAACTCCCAATCAACGACATTAACAACATTGGTGTGCGGGGCCAACTCTTGTACACCCCAAATGATAATGTAAAAATTACCTTAATTGGGGATGTTTCTGAGCAAAAACCGAATGGTTATGGTTGGCCTGTAGCTGGTGTTGTGCCTACCAAACGAGCTGCCTATCGTCAATTCAATGCCATCATTGCCGATTTAAATTACAAGCTTCCTTACTCAAGTGCTTTTGAACGGATCGTTGATCTTGATACGCCCTCAAAAGCAGATAACTACCTGGGTGGGGTATCGCTGAACGCAGATATTAAAATTGGTAACGGTACACTAACGTCAACAACCGCCTGGCGTCATTGGAGATGGACTCCGCTGAATGATCGCGACTATATCGGTTTACCCGTCTTCACGATCTCGTCAGGCAACTCGGTTCATGAACAGTGGTCGCAGGAAATACGGTACTCAGGTAAAATTTCTTCCCGATTGAGTGGGGTTGTTGGCTTATTCGGTCTTTGGCAGGATTTGAAATCGGATCCCGTACAGACAGAAGAAGCCGGTTCAGCCCAATGGCGTTTTGCGCAAAGCTCCACCAGTGCTCTTTGGAAAACCCCAGGTCTGTTCGATAACTTCGGTATCCGCACAACCAATAGAATCCAGAGCACAGGTTTGGCTGCCTTTGGCCAACTTGACTGGGCTGTGAGCGATAAAATCCACGTTTTACCGGGTATTCGGTATAACTACGATAAGAAGGTCGCCAACTATAAACGGGAAACTTACGGCGGTCTGCAAACGACCGATCCCGCTTTACTAGCTTTAAAGAACGCGGTTTATACGAATCAGGCGTTCGATACGGATGTAGCAGAGGGTAATTTCTCGGGGCAGGTTACCCTGCAATATAGAGCTGGGAAGACGATTAATGCCTTTGGAACCTATGCTATCAGCTATAAACCCGTCGGGATTAATATTGGCGGATTACCAACGGCCAATGGGCAGATACTACTTGATCTGGCCAAAGTGAAGCCCGAGGCTGTAAGACACCTCGAATTTGGTCTGAAAACAAAGCCATCACCTAACTCTATCCTGAATCTGATAGTTTATAACACAGAAATCAAAGACTTCCAGACCCAAGTGCAAACACCCGAGCCGGGCGTGAATAGAGGTTATCTGGCCAATGCCGAAAAAGTACGTGTAATGGGTGTTGAGGTAGATGGAAATGTACGGGTAGCTAATCGATTAACCCTGAATGCAGCTGTTGCCTATACAGATGGTAAGTATGTGTCCTTCACGAATGCGCCGGTTCCACTTGAAGAAACGGGTGGCGAACAAGCCTTCAAAGATATTTCGGGAGGTGTGCTGCCCGGCATCTCAAAATGGTCAGGTTCTGTAGGTGGCGAGGTAACTGCTCCTGGCCTGCTCATCGGTCTAAAAGGAAATTACTTTTTCGGTGTAGATGCCTTCTACCGCTCGTCATTTTCATCGAGTCCATCGCCGTCTCAGTATTTAAACATTGATGGCTACTCCTTAATAAACAGCCGACTTGGTTTTAGAGCTTCTACGGGAATTTCTATTTTTATCTGGGCTAGAAACCTGTTTAATACAAACTATTTCGAGCAATTATTGGCGGCTCCAGGAAGTGCAGGCCATTATGCCGGTATTGTAGGCGACCCCAGAACCTACGGGACTACATTACGCTACACGTTCTAACGGAAGGGAATGGCCCATACGCTCTAATCTCATGACTACCTGCCCCTTGTTAGGTAGTCATGAGGTTTGTTATTTAACACTGATCGATTGATCAACGCGTCTGATCTACCAGCACCCAGGCCAGATTATAAGTTTTTCGACTTAGTAGAAGCTGTTTACGTTATTCACAATAACGTAAACAGCTTTTCTATTTTCTACTTTTTTTGTTTACCTTCCGTTTGGAATTGCTTACTACTCTTGCCAACTATGAGACAACTCTTTCTTTTACTGGCTTTTATAGCTTTGTCAATGGGAACGGTTCGGGCTCAAATTAACCTTGCCGGTATCGTTACTGATGACAACGAACATCCTTTAGCGGGGGTAACGATTATTATCCAGGGAACGAACATCGGTACCACAACGCAGGAAAACGGTCAATTTGCAGTACAGGCCAGTGGTGATCTTCCGTTAACGATCAGCGTATCATTTATAGGTTACCAACGGAAAGATGTATTGGTTCGGGGGAATAATTTTCGGAACATCATTGTCAAATTAGCCGAAGAAGTAATCCTGAGCGAAGAGATTGTTATATCGGCCAGCCGTGTGCCAGAAGATATTCAGAAAGCCGCTGTAACCGTAGAGAAGCTCGGCGTCAAGCAGTTTCAACAATCACCGGCTATTACTCCGTTCGATGCCCTGCAGCATGTTAAAGGCGTTGATTTATTAACCCAAAGCCTGACATTTAAATCGATTAATCTTCGGGGTTTCGGATCCAACAATAACAACCGATTTCTGCAACTGACGGATGGAATGGACAACCGTTCCCCAGGTTTGGGATTTGGTTTCGGAAACATAGCTGGTATTTCGGATCTGGATGTTGACAATATTGAACTGATTCCCGGCGCATCATCGGCCCTCTACGGACCAGATGCCTTACAAGGGTTGATGCTTACCTCAAGCAAGAATCCCTTCACGTACCAAGGACTGAGTGTTCAGTTAAAAGTTGGTGCCAATAATTTCGGTAAAGCAGATTTCGGGCCTAAGGGCTACAGCGATGTAGCGGTCCGTTATGCCAAACAGGTGAATGACCATTTCGCCTTTAAAGTGAATTTCCAGCGAACCAGCGGTACCGATTTCATTGCCGACGATTATAGTGATCGTCAGACTCGTTCACGGACTAACTTTTTTGCTACCGACCCGAGCCGGGGTGGAATAGCCACGGGTATTGGCTACTTACCGAATAATAATGCCAATACCAATTTTCAATACGATGGAGTAAATATATACGGGGATGAAATCAGTGGTAATGGCAGCGCCTATACCTTTCCAAAAGACTATGCCAACGTATTGTTACAGAATAAGCTAGTGACCCGAACGGGTTATACGGAGCTAGAATTATTGGGGAATAATGGCAAGGTGTTTAATAACCGGGCCAACGTATCACTCCATTATAAACTGCCTGGAAACATCGAGGCATCCTTGGGTTGGTATTATGGCAATGGCAACTTCATTCGCACGGCCAGCTTTCGGGAGTACTTCCCTGACTACCAACGGCATCAGATTAAGGCAGAGCTGCGTGGTGAAAATTTCTTCCTTCGGGCCTATACCACACAGCAAAAAGCCGAAGCATGGAACATTGGCCAGACGGCGGCTGCCATCAACAATAGCTGGAAATCGCTCGGGCAGTGGGCCGCTGAATTTGGTCAGGTTTATATTGACAACAAATTCATTGTTGGGGATTCTCGTGCTACCGCCGACCGGGGCCGTTATCTGCCCGGTACTGATCGATTCAATGCGGTACGTGATGCATTTGCTACTACCTACAATACAGACTCGGTTCCAGGCTACAGAGGTGTCAGAGGTATGCGCTTCCGTGACAATTCGGCTCTCTGGCACTACGAGGGCATGTATAATTTCTCCAAACTGGTAGAGGTGGCGGAGGTAATTATTGGAGGAAGCGTTCGCCATTATGGCTTAAATACGGGCGGTACGGCTGTCGCACTGAAGGCTGATGGTTCTGAATATACTATCAATGAGTATGGAGCCTATGTGCAGGCATCAAAAGAAGCGCGTATAAGTAGTACCGTCATGGTGAAGCCAACTATAGCCATTCGATACGACAAGAATCAGTATCTCAACGGTGGGTTTACCCCTCGCGCATCAGCCGTTGTTACCATTGGTCAACATAACTTTCGGGGATCGTGGCAGTCGGCGTTTCGTAATCCTTCACCAGGGCAATTGTTTGCGGTTCCGGCTGCTGGCAAAGCGGGCGAAGTGGGTGGTCTAGAGTCGGTAGCAGCGTCGGCTGGCCTAGTCTCAAATCCAGCCTATATAGATAGCGACGTAACTGATTTTACCGCTGGGCGGATCACCGAAGATCAACTCCGAAGTCGTGCCTACAGGCCGACCAACTTTAAGACGGAGAAAATACAGACATGGGAAGTAGGCTACAAAGCCTTGATTAAAAGTAGATTATACGTTGATGCAATGTACTTCCATAGCAAATACACGGATTTTATAACAGCCCAAAGTTTTTATCAACCAACAAATGGCCAGCTTACTGACTTTGCCACAAATTCTTATCGCGTAGTACAGATCAATTTTAACAACACAAATGAGGCATTTGTAAATGGCTGGGGAGTAGGAGCGGAGTATAGTTTAGGTCAGGGTTTTACGCTTACTGGTAATTACGCCCGCCAGGTTGGTACTGTAACACTTCGGGATGCACTGGGAAATGTAGTCAACGATAATGCGGGTGTACCAATCGTTAACCGCAAAATGAGCAATCCTGAAGTTGTGCAAAAAGGACGTAACTTCTTTAACTCTCCCGAAAATCGCTACAACATCGGTCTAAACAACCCGCAACTGACGGATCGGCTTGGCGCTACCATCACCTATCGATGGACGGATAAAACCTGGTTTGAGCAGGGTACTACCGCTGGCGATACCTGGTTACCCTCCTGGACAAGTTTAGATGCGCAGGTATCGTATAAAGTCCCGACTTATAAATCGGTTGTTAAGTTGGGTGGGACGAATATTTTGAATAAATACTATGCCCAGGGTTATGGGCTGGCCCGCATTGGGGGATTGTATTATGTGAGTATTACGTTTGATGAGTTAATGCGGTAGGGTTAAACTGGTTATTGGAAATCAGTAAGTAGTACATCCGTGTCACATCCAGAATTGGCCTAGAGTAACAAACTCAATTCAGATAAACTACTTTCTTTCTATTTGTTGTTATACCTTTGTTATAACATGTAAAGGTAACTATGCAAGTACATATCAGACGTATCGGTAATTCTCAGGGCATTATTCTTCCAAGACCTTTACTTCAACAGGCGGGTATTGAAAATGAGGTTGACTTGGAGGTAATAGATGGTGCTATTGTTCTTCGCCCTGCGAAGTCAGACCCTCGTGCTAATTGGGATCAACTGTTTCAGAATGCGATTGAAGCTGGTCATAAGCCTGAGAAAGACTTGTTTAACGGTGCATCGAATGATTTTGATCAAACCGAATGGCAGTGGTAATTAGTCGCTTCGAAGTTTGGTTGGTGTCTTTAGATCCAACTCGGGGTAGCGAAATTGCCAAAACACGTCCCTGTGTAGTTATTTCGCCGGATTCGGTAAACAAGTATCTAAATACGGTTATTATTGCTCCCCTAACCAGTGCTCATAAGCCCTATCCAACACGAGTCGATTGTCAGTTCGATGGTCGGGTTGGCCAGATAGCACTAGATCAGGAGCGGAGTGTGGATAAATCGCGTTTAGTAAAAAAGCTTGGGCGGTTAGACGAAGCTGCAAACCAACAAATTTGCGCTACGTTAGTAGAAATGTTTACGTATTAGAGATAATTCATACAAACTAAAAATGCCCCAGTCATTTCTGACCGGGGCATTTTTAGTTTGTATTGTATGACTAGGCCAACGATTAAACCGTCGCCCGTTTCTTGCTGCGGGCAAACTGTTCGCGCGATTCGGTAACTGTTTCCAGTTCCTCTTTCGAACCAACAATGGCACTTTGGTAGCGACGAAGACCCGTACCGGCTGGAATCAGGTGACCCACGATAACGTTCTCTTTCAGACCGTCCAATACGTCACGCTTACCGCGGATAGAGGCTTCACTCAATACCTTCGTTGTTTCCTGGAAGGAAGCCGCAGAGATAAAGCTATCAGTACCCAGCGATGATTGAGTGATACCCATCAGCGTTGGTTGAGAAACCGCAGCCATAGCATCGCGAACGGTCACAAGGGCCATATCACGACGTTTCAGACTTGAGTTCTCATCACGCAACTGACGACTCGTTACAATCATACCTGGTTTGAAGTTTGGCGAATCGCCAGCATCCATAACCACTTTGGCATCAAGTACTTTATCGTTTTCTTCGCGGAACGCCCACTTATCAACAACCTGTCCTTCAAGGAAATTGGTATCGCCCGAGTCGATGATTTCAACTTTCTGCATCATCTGACGCACGATGGCTTCGATGTGCTTATCGTTGATTTTCACCCCTTGCAGGCGGTAAACTTCCTGAATTTCATTTACCAGATACTCCTGAACGGCAGTTGGACCTTTGATGGCCAGAATGTCGCTTGGGGTAATGGCACCGTCAGATAATGGCGCACCAGCACGAACGAAGTCATTGTCTTGTACCAGGATGAACTTCGACAGGGGAACCAGATACTTCTTCTTCGTACCGTCTTTCGACTCAATGAAGATTTCACGGTTACCCCGTTTGATAGTACCATACGTAACAACACCATCAATTTCGCTTACTACAGCTGGGTTCGATGGGTTACGCGCTTCGAATAATTCCGTTACCCGTGGCAGACCACCCGTGATGTCACGCGTTTTACCAACGTTACGTGGAATTTTTGCCAGTGGCTGACCAGCTTTAATTTTCTGGCCTTCCTTCACAACCAGACGTGAGCCAACAGGTAAGTTGTAACTCTTCTGGAGCGGTCCACCGTCGTTATCAGGCAAGTGTAGCGACAATGTCGTTGTGCCCTGAACGATGATAGCAGGGTTCTTCGCTTTATCACGAGTTTCGATGATTACCTTCTCCTGGAAGCCGGTCTGTTCATCGAACTCTTCACGGTAGGTAATACCGTCTTCAATAGCGTCGAAGCTCAACGTACCGGTTAATTCCGACAGGATAACGGCGTTATAAGGATCCCAGGCGCAAATGTCGTCGCCTTTTTTCACCATATCGCCATCTTTCACCCGCAGGAACGCACCATAAGGAACGTTATTGCTAATCAGCACTACGTTGCGATCTGCCGGATTGACAATCCGAACTTCACCCGAGCGGCCCATTACGACCGTTTGTGGGTTTCCTTCGCTGTCTTCCGACTGAACCGTCCGCATTTCTTCCAATTCGATCAATCCATCGAATTTCGCTTTGATCGACGCATCAACGGCAATGTTCGACGCTGTACCACCCACGTGGAAGGTACGAAGCGTTAACTGGGTACCTGGTTCACCAATGGACTGCGAAGCAATTACACCCACAGCTTCACCGATGTCGACCATGCGGCCTGATGCCAGGTTACGACCATAACACTTAGCGCAAACACCCTGCCGCGACTCACAGGTCAGTACCGAACGGATTTCAACCGTTTCAATGCTGGTTTCGTCGATATGAGCAGCTACTTCTTCTGTTACGATGTCGCCCGAAGCAACGATCAACTCTTTCGTAAGCGGATCATAGATATCATGTACCGTGGTACGACCCAAAATCCGTTCGGACAGTGGCTCAACGATGTCTTCGTTATCTTTCAGGGCCGATACTTGCAGACCACGTAAGGTACCGCAATCGTCTTCACTGATAATAACATCCTGCGCTACGTCGTGCAGACGGCGGGTTAGGTAACCAGCATCAGCTGTTTTCAGAGCTGTATCGGCCAGACCTTTCCGGGCACCGTGTGTCGAGATGAAGTACTCCAATACGTCGAGACCTTCTTTGAAGTTCGACAGAATCGGGTTTTCGATGATCTCACCAACCGAGCCTTGCAGGTTTTTCTGTGGTTTAGCCATCAGACCCCGCATACCGCCCAACTGACGAATCTGCTCGCGAGAACCACGGGCTCCCGAGTGCATCATCATATAAATTGAGTTGAAACCACCCTGATCGGCTTCGAGTTGCTTCATCAGCGTCTCGGTCAAACGGGAGTTTACGCGCGTCCAGATATCGATAACCTGGTTGTAACGTTCATTCTCCGTAATCAGACCCATCAGGTAGTTATCCCAAACCGACTGTACTTCAGCTTTTGCTTCGTCAACAAGTCCCTGTTTGGCTTCAGGAATCATGATGTCGCTCAAACCGATCGACAGACCACCCCGGAACGCCATCTGGAACCCAAGTTCTTTGATTTCGTCAAGGAACTGAGCTGTCCGGGCACCACCCGAGATTTTGAAGATCAACGCAATGATTTGCTGAAGTTTTTTCTTCGTCAACAATTCATTGATATAACCTACTTCTTCAGGTACAGCCTGGTTGAATAGCAAGCGACCAGCTACTGTGTCGATTACTTTCCAAACTAGATCGCCATTTTCGTCCCGAACTTTCACCCGGCACTTAATATTGGCGTGTTTAGAAACTTTACCTTCGTTGATACCGATAATTACTTCTTCGGTACCGTAGAACGTCATGCCTTCACCCGCAATAGGGTACTCAGGAATGCTCTTGCGACCTTTGGTCACATAATACAGACCTAATACCATGTCCTGCGATGGTACCGTAATTGGCGCACCGTTGGCAGGGTTCAGGATATTGTGCGACGCCAGCATCAGCAGAGACGCTTCAAGGACAGCTTCCTGGCCCAGTGGCACGTGAACGGCCATCTGGTCACCGTCAAAGTCAGCGTTGAAGGCGGTACAAACGAGAGGGTGCAACTGAATTGCCTTACCTTCGATCAGTTTCGGCTGGAACGCCTGAATACCTAAGCGGTGAAGCGTTGGAGCCCGGTTCAGCAGAACAGGGTGGCCTTTCAATACGTTTTCCAGAATATCCCAGATAACAGGATCTTTTCGGTCAACGATTTTCTTCGCCGATTTCACCGTTTTTACGATACCGCGCTCAATCAGTTTCCGAATAACAAACGGCTTGAACAATTCAGCCGCCATGTCTTTGGGCAAACCACACTCGTGCAATTTCAATTCAGGACCAACCACGATAACCGAACGACCTGAATAGTCGACACGCTTACCGAGCAGGTTCTGCCGGAAACGACCTTGCTTACCTTTCAGCATGTCGGACAACGACTTCAGTGCACGGTTACCTTCCGAACGAACGGCGTTCACCTTACGGGAGTTGTCGAACAGCGAATCGACAGCTTCCTGCAACATCCGTTTTTCGTTACGGAGAATTACTTCGGGAGCTTTGATTTCGATAAGACGCTTCAGACGGTTGTTCCGGATGATAACCCGACGATACAGGTCATTCAAATCGGACGTAGCGAACCGGCCACCATCCAAGGGGACGAGTGGGCGCAATTCGGGTGGAATAACCGGAACCATTTTGATCACCATCCATTCTGGACGGTTTTCAATGCGGCCATTGGCTTCCCGGAATGCTTCAACGACTTTCAATCGTTTCAGCGCTTCCGCTTTCCGTTGTTGCGACGTATCTGTGGCAGCAGCGTGGCGCAATGAGTATGATAACTCATCTAACTCCACCCGAGACAATAACATCTCCAACGCTTCAGCGCCCATTTTGGCGATGAATTTGTTTGGATCTTTATCGTCGAGGTGTTGGTTGCTGCTCGGCAGTTTGTCAATAATGTCAAGATACTCGTCCTCCGTCAAGAAGTCGAGTTGATTGATACCGTCTTCGGCTTTAACACCGGGTTGTACAACTACGTAGCGTTCGTAGTAGATAACTTGGTCGAGTTTTTTGGTCGAAAGGCCCAACAGATACCCAATTTTGTTAGGCAAACTGCGGAAGTACCAGATATGCGCAACAGGCACCACCAGTTCGATGTGGCCCATACGCTCCCGGCGAACCTTTTTCTCGGTTACTTCTACGCCACAACGGTCACAGATAATGCCTTTATAGCGAATCCGCTTGTATTTACCGCAATGACATTCCCAGTCCTTAACAGGCCCGAAAATGCGCTCGCAGAACAAGCCGCCCATCTCGGGTTTATAAGTCCGGTAATTGATCGTCTCCGGCTGTGTTACTTCGCCGTAGGAACTCTCCAAAATAGACTCCGGCGATGCCAGACTGATCGTCACAGTGGCAAAGTCGCTGTTGAGTTTCTTGTTCTTTTTGAACGACATTGGTTGGAGGTTTAATTTAAGGAGAAAAGGGAGGAGGGAGGAGAGGGAGGAAGGGAAAGTGAGTTTTTTGACCCCTTCCTCCTTTCTCCCCTTCCTCCCTTCTCCTTACTCTAATGTAATTTCAAGTGCAAGACCACGTAACTCGTGAACGAGTACGTTGAACGACTCAGGAATATTTGGCTTCGGCAGGTTCTCACCTTTTACGATAGCCTCATATGCCTTCGCACGACCGACTACGTCATCGGATTTCACGGTCAGAATTTCCTGCAGGATGTTCGAAGCACCGAAGGCTTCCAATGCCCATACTTCCATCTCACCGAACCGCTGACCACCAAACTGCGCTTTACCACCCAGCGGCTGCTGCGTAATGAGCGAGTAGGGTCCAATCGAACGGGCGTGCATTTTATCGTCTACTAAGTGGCCAAGTTTGAGCATGTAAATAATACCGACCGTTACTGGCTGATCGAAACGGTCGCCCGTCAGACCATTGTAAAGGTACGTCCGGCCGAACGATGGCAAACCTGCTTCGTCCAACTCGTCGGCTACTTGTTGCTCCGTTGCTCCATCGAAAATCGGTGTTGCATACTTGCGATCTAGTTTCTGACCAGCCCAGGCCAGTACCGTTTCATAAATCTGACCGATGTTCATCCGGGAAGGTACGCCAAGCGGGTTCAATACGATGTCCACTTTCGTTCCATCTTCGAGGAACGGCATGTCTTCATCACGAACGATCCGGGCAACAACCCCTTTGTTACCGTGACGACCAGCCATCTTATCCCCCACTTTCAGCTTACGCTTCTTGGCGATATATACTTTAGCCAGTTTCACAATACCTGCTGGGAGTTCGTCACCAACTTCAAGCGTGAACCGTTCGCGTTTGAACCGTCCCGTAATTTCACTCCGGCGGTTGTTGTAGTTTTTCACTAAAGCAACAACCATCTCGTTCAACTTAGGATCTTCTGTCCAGTCGTTCAGATTCATATCCGACAAGAGGTTAGCCTCTTCCGGAACAGCATAGCTGCTTTCGTCGCGATAAGCGTTTTTATCTGGGAAGAGGTTATCCGTAATATTCTTCCGGTTGAACTTCACCCCTTTGCTAACGATCTCATCGCCGAACTTATGCTTAACACCCGCGCTGGTTTTCCCATCGAGCAATGGCACGATTTTTTCAATCATGCGTGCCCGGAAGTCATTCAGTTCACGGCTGTATTTCTTCATTAAAGCTTTCACCTCATCTTTGTGCTTACCCCGATCTTCTTTGGCCGGACGGGCAAACAATTTGGTATCGATAACGACACCTTTCAGAGACGGTGGTGCTTTCTTCGACGCATCTTTCACGTCACCGGCTTTATCACCGAAGATAGCACGGAGAAGTTTTTCTTCTGGTGTTGGATCACTTTCACCTTTCGGCGTAATCTTACCAATCAGAATGTCACCTTCTTTTACTTCCGTACCCACACGAACGATACCGTTTTCGTCGAGGTTACGAACTGTTTCTTCCGATACGTTTGGAATTTCGGAGGTTAATTCCTCTTCGCCCCGTTTCGTATCACGAACTTCCAGTTCAAACTCTTCAATGTGAATCGAGGTGAAGATATCTTCACGAACGACCCGCTCCGAAATCACGATAGCATCCTCAAAGTTGTACCCCTGCCAGGGCATGAAAGCAACTTTCATGTTCCGGCCAAGTGCCAACTCACCCGCCTGGGTTGCATACCCTTCACACAATACATCGCCTTTTTTCACCTTCTGGCCTTTCAGCACAGTTGGCTTAATATTGATGCACGTATCCTGGTTAGTCCGGCGGAATTTGATGAGTTTGTACGTTTTTCGGTCTTCGTCGAATGTTGTCGCTAGCTGATCATCGTCAAGATTATACTTAACAACAATTTTTGTCGAATCAACAAACTCGATTACGCCATCAGCCTCGGCAATTACCAGCGTCCGTGAGTCAACAGCCACACGTCCTTCCAGACCTGTACCTACAATTGGTGCTTCGGGACGGAGCAATGGCACTGCCTGACGTTGCATGTTCGAGCCCATCAGGGCACGGTTAGCATCATCATGCTCAAGGAACGGAATCATGGAAGCCGCCACCGATACAATTTGGTTCGGGGCAATGTCCATGAAGGTAACGTTCGCTGGTTCTGCCATTGGGAAGTCACCTTCAAAACGGGCTTTCAGACGATCAACCTGGAAGTTCCCTTTTTTATCAACGCCTGCGTTAGCCTGCGCGATGTAGTGGGTATCTTCTTCTTCGGCCGTCAGGTACATCACTGGCTTATCCATCGATACCTTCCCGTTTTCGATAATACGGTAAGGGGTTTCGATGAAGCCCATGCTATTGATTTTAGCATAGACACACAATGATGAAATCAGACCGATGTTTGGACCTTCAGGCGTTTCAATCGTACACAGACGACCGTAGTGCGTATAGTGAACGTCACGAACCTCAAAACCAGCCCGTTCACGCGACAGACCACCGGGTCCAAGAGCCGACATACGACGCTTGTGCGTCACCTCGGCTAATGGGTTCGTTTGGTCCATAAACTGCGATAATTGGTTCGTACCGAAGAACGAGTTGATAACTGACGATAAAGTCCGGGCGTTGATCAGGTCAACAGGTTTGAAATCCTCGTTGTCCCGGACGTTCATCCGTTCTTTAATTGTCCGCGCCATACGGGCCAGGCCGACCCCAAATTGCGCATATAACTGCTCACCTACTGTCCGAACGCGTCGGTTACTCAGGTGGTCAATATCATCGACAACGGCCTTCGAGTTAATCAGACCAATCAGGTACTTCACAATAGACACAATATCTTCTGTGGTTAATACCTTCATTTCTGACGAAATGTCGAGACCTAGTTTTTTGTTGATCCGGTAACGGCCTACGTCGCCAAGGTCGTAGCGTTTGTCCGAGAAAAACAGACTCTGAATAATTTCGCGGGCTGTTTGTTCATCGGGCGCGTCGGCGTTCCGAAGCTGCCGATAGATTTGCTCTACAGCCTCTTTTTCAGAGTTAGAGCTATCTTTCTGCAGCGTGTTATAAATAATGTTGTAATCGGCCATGTTCATGTCTTCCTTATGCAGGATGACCGATTTCTGACCCGATTCCGTAATTACATCAATATCATCTGCCGAGATGGCCGAATCGCGCTCCAGGAGCACCTCGTTCCGGCTGATGGAAACTACTTCGCCCGTATCCTCATCCACAAAGTCTTCCGTCCACGTGCGCAGTACCCGAGCCGCTAACCGACGGCCAATGGCCTTCTTCAGGTTAGCAGGCGTTGCAGGAACTTCTTCCGACAGGCCGAACAGGTCCAGAATGTCTTTATCCGAACCGAAGCCAATGGCACGTAATAGCGTCGTTACCGGGAATTTCTTCTTCCGGTCGATGTACGCATACATGACATTGTTTACGTCCGTCGAAAACTCAATCCATGAGCCTTTGAACGGAATAATCCGTGCCGAATAAAGTTTAGTACCATTCGTGTGCTTGCTCATTGAAAAGAACACGCCCGGCGAACGGTGCAACTGGGAAACAATGACCCGTTCTGCTCCGTTAATGACAAACGAGCCTTTCTCGGTCATATACGGAATGTTACCCAAAAATACCTCCTGCTCAATCGTTTCAAAGTCCTCGTTGTCGGGATCATTGTTCGATAGGCGCAGTTTGGCTTTTAGAGGCACCGAATAGGTCAGGCCCCGGTCGATCGACTCATCGACCGAATATTTCGGCGGATCGACAGAGTAATCGATGAACTCCAGTTTGAAATTCTCACGGGAGTCAGAAATGGGGAAATTTTCCTGAAAAACTTTGAACAAACCTTCTTCCGACCGTTGGTTGGAGGGCGTGTCAAGCTGGAAAAAATCTTTGAAGGATTTTACTTGGATGTCCAGAAAGTCTGGGTATCCAATCACTGGCTGAATCGTCGCAAAATTTTTGCGCGTACTGATTTTCGCGTTTGTCGCCAAGATTGTGCTTCGTTTAGTGCGTAACCGATTCTCAATGAGTGCGTTGCGAAGATTTGCCACGGCACTCGAACTAAGCGGTATTCAGACTCCAGGTGTCACCCAACCCAAGGAGCGTAAATAAAGAACATATAGCAATAAAAATAAGTTTGTCTTTTGCAAGAGCTTAGACAAAAAGTCTCCAAACAGGAAAAGACCAGACGTTGGTCTGGCCTCCCCTGCCTGGAGCGATATGCGAGAGAGCTATCTGCTTACTTAACTTCTACTTCAGCACCAGCTTCTTCAAGTTGTTTCCGCAGTGCTTCTGCTTCGTCTTTAGCAACGCCTTCTTTTACTGGTTTTGGAGCTGTGTCAACCAATTCTTTGGCTTCTTTCAGACCAAGACCAGTCAGGTCTTTAACTAATTTTACGACAGCTAGTTTAGCAGCACCAGCCGACTTCAGAATGACGTCGAACGATGTCTTCTCAGCTACAGCTGGAGCAGCATCACCTGCACCTGCGCCACCGGCTACCATTACGGGAGCAGCAGCAGCTGGTTCGATGCCATACTCATCCTTCAGGATAGTAGCTAGCTCGTTAACTTCTTTAACTGTCAGGCTTACAAGCTGCTCCGCGAACGCTTTCAAATCTGCCATTGTAGTATTTTCTTAATTTGATTGTGATACAATATTGAAAAACTTGGTGTCGGAAAAATTAAGCTGCTTCCTCGCGCTCCGACAGCGTTTTGAGGATACCGGCCAATTTGTTGCCACCACTTTGCAACGCCGAGATGACGTTTTTGGCAGGTGATTGCAGCAGACCGATGATTTCGCCAATCAACTCTTCTTTGCTCTTCAGTGCGATGAGCGTATCGAGTTGGTCAGCACCAATAAATAGGCTATAATCAATTGAAGCAGCCTTCAATTCCAGCTTTTTGCTCGTTTTACGGAACTCCTTAATAAGCTGTGCTGGTGCTTTGCCATTGCTGGGGTGAAACATCACCGCCGACTGACCATGCAGCACCGTATCGTTGAACGGCGTAAAATCCGTATCGAGGGGTTCGAGTGCCTTTTTGATGAACGAATTCTTCACCACTTTGTACTCGATGCCCCGGTCAAAACACATCCGACGGAGATTGTTGGTTTCAGCAACCGTCATGCCATTGGCTTCCGTGATGTAGAAGAAGGGAATAGTCTGGAACTTTCCAGCTAATTCCTCAATAATTGCTCCTTTGTCCTCGCGCTTCATGGCTTAAATACCGGCTACTGTGCCTTTATCAATCGTTACTCCCGGACTCATTGTGCTCGACAGGTTAATCGTTTTCACATACGTTCCTTTAGCCGAAGATGGCTTCAGGCGAAGCAGTGTTGAAATGATTTCCTGCGCGTTTTCGGCCAGTTTTTCTGGCGTAAACGATACTTTACCAATACTGGTGTGAATAGCTCCCTGTTTATCAACTTTAAAGTCAATTTTACCGGCTTTCACCTCGCGAACTGCTTTCGCTACGTCAGGTGTTACTGTACCCGATTTAGGATTTGGCATCAGACCGCGTGGCCCTAGGACTTTACCCAGACGACCAACTTTAGCCATAACGTTCGGCATCGTGATAATCACGTCGATGTCCGTCCAGCCTTGTTCGATTTTCTGAATGTATTCGTCCAGACCCACGAAATCAGCACCTGCTTCTTTCGCTTCGTTCTCCTTGTCCGGGGTGCAGAGCACCAGAACGCGAACCGTTTTACCCGTACCATGTGGCAACGTAGCAACGCCACGAACCATCTGGTCGGCTTTACGCGGATCAACGCCTAACCGAACGTCAATATCGACGGAAGCATCGAATTTGGTGTACGAAATCTCCTTCAGAATCTCAGCTGCCTGGTGGAGCGAGTATTCTTTGGCAGCATCGTACTTCGACTGGGCTTCCTTTTGTTTTTTCGTTAACTTAGCCATTTGTGTGTTTGCTTCGGCAAGTCTGTTTAGTTCTCGAAGGGCGCTGTACCCGTCACCGTGATTCCCATGCTGCGGGCCGTACCGGCCACCTGCTTCATAGCCGATTCAATTGTGAACGCGTTCAGGTCTGGCATCTTCGTTTCCGCGATTGTCCGAACCTGATCCCATGTCACTGAGCCGACTTTTTTGCGGTTTGGTTGAGCAGAGCCGCCTTTCAGCTTAGCTGCTTCCATCAGCAGAATCGGTGCGGGCGGAGTTTTGATGACGAAATCAAAGGACTTATCCTTATAATACGTAATCAAAACTGGCAATACCGTACCCATTTTATCCTGTGTCCGGCCGTTGAATTGCTTGCAGAATTCCATGATATTTAAACCCTTGGAACCCAGCGCCGGACCAATCGGAGGTGAGGGGTTGGCTTGCCCGCCTTTGACTTGCAGCTTAACGTAGCCACCTACTTCTTTTGCCATTGTGGTAATTGAGTTACGATCTTCTGCTGTTGGTTTCCTACCGGTTAGTCACATAACCAATCCGCACGCCTTGAGCAGTTAATCAACTTGTTTTGGTTGGCCATCCTCTGAGGGAAGCATAGGATGCCAGGCCACGGAGAACTAATCTTGCGACTAGCTTTCCTTTTCTACTTGTGCGTAACTGAGTTCTACCGGAGTGTTCCGGCCAAATATTTTAACAACGACGTTCAATTTTTTCCGGTCGTCGAATACTTCTTCTACAGTGCCGATAAATCCACCAAATGGACCATCAACAACTTTTACATTTTCACCTTTCAGATAACCTACGGTTGGGGCAGCAACTTCCTGCGCTTCTTCGTCAACTTTACCTAAAATCCGATTCACTTCAGCTTGACGTAGTGGAACGGGTACTTTCGAGGTTGTTCCAACTTGCGCGTTCCCTAGAAAACCCAATACGCCCGGCATATTCAAAATCATGTCGAGTGCTCGGTTATTACCCAAATCAGCCGAAATAAGAATGTAACCAGGAAAAAATGATTTTTCCCGAACGCGCTTCTTGCCGTTACGCATTTCGTACACCTTCTCCGCCGGAATCAATACCTGCGGAATTACTTCGTCCAACTTCTGCCGGATAATCTCATTGTCGAGGTAGGATTTGATTTTCTTCTCCTGACCCGACACCGCCCGAATGACGTACCATTGTATGCCGCTCATAGTAGTTGTCATTTGTTGTCATTTGCTAGGCATTCGTTGTCATTTGTTGTTACGTCCTGTTTGCACAATAAATGACGACTAATGACCATACATGGCTATGAATGACTAATTATTAGAATGACTGATAAAATGCGTTCAGTCCGTTCTCGAACACTAAATCAATTAACCCGACCAATAGCGCAAAAATCAGCGAAGCTACCAGTACCAGCGTTGAACTGGATTGCAGATCGCTGAATTTAGGCCAAGTCACGTTATGCTGAACTTCCTCCCAGGAGGCTTTCAGAAACGAAATAAACTTGTCCATTCGATGTAAGGGATTTGCACGGGTGGAGAGATTCGAACTCCCATCAACGGTTTTGGAGACCGCTATTCTACCCTTGAACTACACCCGTAGAATATATTCCTGTCGTTTGCCTACGGTGACATTCCCTTTGCTGTCATTTATAGTCATTTGTCGTGGATACAATAAATGACAAGTTTTGACGACTAATAGCAATGAATGCCCTTTCGTAAACGGACTGCAAAAGTACGAATTAATATCAAAAAAACAAGTGCATCTCCGCTAAGAAATGCACTTGTTTTTAGGTATTTAACTATAAATCAATAATTTCAGTTACCTGACCAGCTCCTACGGTACGACCACCTTCGCGAATAGCGAAACGAAGGCCTTTTTCCATAGCAATTTTGTTGATCAGTGTTACATCAATCGTGATGTTATCACCTGGCATTACCATCTCAACGTTAGCAGGTAACATGATTTCACCCGTTACGTCAGTGGTGCGGAAATAAAACTGTGGACGGTACTTGTTGAAGAATGGAGTATGACGGCCACCTTCTTCTTTCGACAGTACATAAACCTCAGCTTTGAACTTCGCGTGTGGTTTAACTGAACCTGGCTTACAAATAACCATACCACGACGGATATCGGTTTTTTCAATACCACGGAGCAGAAGACCTACGTTGTCACCAGCTTCTCCACGGTCCAGAATTTTCCGGAACATTTCAACACCCGTTACAACTGATTTTAGGTTTTCAGCACCCATACCCAGGATTTCAACTGGTTCGCCCGAGTTGATAACACCCCGTTCGATACGACCCGTTGCCACTGTACCACGACCTGTGATCGAGAATACGTCCTCTACTGGCATCAGGAACGGAAGATCCGTCTGACGTGGAGGCAGTGGAATAAAGTCATCTACGTTTTGCATTAATTCTTCGATGGTAGCAACCCATTTAGCATCGCCGTTCAAGCCACCCAGAGCCGAACCTTGAATAACTGGGATGTTATCGCCGTCGAAGTTATAGAAGCTTAACAGCTCGCGGATTTCCATCTCAACGAGTTCAAGCAACTCAGGATCGTCTACCATGTCCACTTTGTTCATGAAGACAACCAATTGAGGTACGCCAACCTGACGAGCAAGCAGAATGTGCTCACGAGTCTGTGGCATTGGTCCGTCGGTTGCAGCTACCACGAGGATAGCGCCATCCATTTGTGCAGCACCAGTCACCATGTTTTTCACATAGTCAGCGTGGCCTGGGCAGTCAACGTGGGCGTAGTGACGGTTCGCCGTTGCATATTCAACGTGCGATGTATTGATGGTGATACCACGCTCTTTTTCTTCCGGAGCGTTGTCAATTGAGGAGAAGTCCCGAATTGCGGCTAGACCCTTTCCGGCCAGCACTTTCGTAATGGCAGCCGTCAGCGTCGTTTTACCGTGGTCAACGTGACCAATCGTACCGATGTTAACGTGCGGTTTCGAGCGGTCAAAATTCTCTTTTGCCATGTTTTTAAAACGCTATTGTGAACTGTTTTTGTTATTGAATGAATTCGCTGAAAATTAATTAAACCCAGCGAAATCATCCCGATTGAGGGCTGACGTCATTTGGGCTTAAACCGCCTAAGCGGCCCTGTCAAAAAGACTTCCTGAAGAAGCCCTGAGCCGTTACGGGGACTTGAACCCCGGACCTCTTCCTTACCAAGGAAGTGCTCTACCGCTGAGCTATAACGGCTTACTTAATAAATGTAAAATGGTTAATGTATGATGAATAATGCTTTATAAAAAAATACACTGTTCATCCTACATTAGTCATTAACAGAGCGGAAGACGGGTCTCGAAGTGGAACGCCACCCCGGCCGCAATCTATAGCTTGTAAGACCAGCACTCTACCAATTGAGCGGAAGACGGGTCTCGAACCCGCAACCTATAGCTTGGAAGGCTATCGCTCTACCAATTGAGCTACTTCCGCTTACTTAGTGGTTAGTTAATAATAGAGTAGTAACTGGTACAACGAATTACTAATTAACTATTCACTAAATGGTGGGGAGTGGAGGATTCGAACCTCCGAAGGCGTACGCCAGCAGATTTACAGTCTGATCCATTTGGCCACTCTGGAAACTCCCCGAAAAACACTTTTAAAGAACAATTCCAACCCCGCTTCCGGTTTTGGAGTTGCAAAATTACACGTTTTTGTGGTGTTGTCAACAGAAGCTCTAAAAATAATTTTTAGAAGCTTACGATCATTGCTGAAACAAGGTGGTTAATCGCTTACCGTCGGGGTAATACATTTCAGTTATACGCCAACGCCCGGCTAGCTGCTGCATGTCGATTTTGAGCTCTTCAGGCTTGGTTTTGTTCTCAAAGGTAACATACACTATGGCTCGTGTACCACCTATAACGGCCGGCAAAACCCAGGTCTTTTTTATCGCAGCATCTGGCGCATTGAAGAGTAAATTTAGCGTAGTTCGGTTCACGTTGCCGGATGGTTTTAGGGCGTCGTTCCAGATCAGATCAGCAACTGGTTTTGCAAAGAATTGATCAACTAATGTCCTGTCTTTCTTCTCCCGAAATGGATTTTCCTTTGCATTGTGCTCAAAGTAAAGCGCTCTGATTAAGCGATCTGCAGCGGATCGGGGTGTGTCGGGTCCAGGGCGTTTCGCCAGTGCTGATGCACTATCTTCTGATGCCATAGCCGTTGTCGACGTTGTGGCCGTTTCCTGTTTCGGTTTGGTTTGGCAGGAGAGGGTTGTAGTTGTTAAAACGAGTAAAAAACAGACTGTTTTCATGATTAGGCAGGGCTTATGGTTTTACTACCAGACCTTTATTCGATCTTCTGGTTTTTTGTAGAGTTTGTCGCCGGGTTGGATATTAAAGGCCTGATACCAGGCAGTAATATTGGACAATGGACCATTAACCCGGTAAATATCTGGTGCGTGTGGATCGGTTAGAATCCGTTGCGCTGTTGATTCGGGAAGCTGGTTGCTACGCCAGACTTGTGCCCACGATAGGAAGAATCGCTGATCGGGCGTGAATCCATCAATCAAACTTTTCTTGCCACTCGATTTACCCTGGGGCGTTTTTTTGAAGGCATCATAGGCGATAGCTAAACCACCAAGATCAGCCAGATTCTCGCCGAGCGTTAACTGACCATTGACTTTGATTGAATCCAGCACTTTGAATCCAAAAAACTGATCTCTTACCTTATCCGCCCGTTCTTTAAATTTCACCGCGTCATCTTTGGTCCACCAGTCACGTAGTGTACCATCTGCATCAAACTGGCGACCAGAGTCATCAAACCCATGCGTCATTTCATGGCCAATTACGGCTCCGATTCCGCCATAATTCACGGCGTCATCGGCATCGAAATCAAAGAAAGGAAATTGGAGAATGGCCGCTGGAAATGAAATGTCGTTATTTACGGAGCTGTATTGTGCATTTACGGTTGGTGGTGTCATGCCCCATTCGGTACGATCAACCGGCCTGCCTAAGCGGTTAATCATGTGATTGTACGCCCATTTACTGGCCGACTTCACATTGCCGTAGTAATCGTTTCGAGCGATAACAACACCCTCATAACTCTTCCATTTATCAGGATAGCCGATCTTGCGTTTGAAGGCCATTAGCTTAGCAAGTGCTTTTTTCTTCGTGCCGTCGCTCATCCAGTCGAGATTTTTGATGTGCTCCTTGTACGAAGCTTCCAAATTATCGACCAGCATAAGCATGCGTTGCTTGGCTTCTGGCTTAAAGTATTTCTGTACGTAGAGCTGCCCCAATAAATCGCTCAGAGAACCATCAATTAAACTGCTCACACGCTGCCAGCGGGGTGTTTCTTCTTTCTGGCCTGTCAATACTTTTGAGAAAGAAAAATTTTGTTTAACAAACGCATCACTTAAGTACGGAGCCGCACCTTTCAGGATATTCCACCGCATATACGTTCGCCAGTCTTCAATAGGTGTTACCTGTACCAGACTATCTAGCGAGCGGAAGAAAGTTGGGCTCTGTACCAGAACTGTGTCCTGGCCTTTGGCGCCATATTTTACCAATTGATCGGCCCAGTTAATACCCGGCGTTTGCTGGCTAAAATTGGCGACGGTGAATTTATTGTATGTTTTGTAAGGGTCGCGAAGGTCAACGCGTGGCATCTGGGCTTTTGCTAAGGCGGTTTCGACCCGAATGATTACGTCAGCATCCTGCGATGACTGGGTGGGCTCTTCGCCGATTAGCGCAAACATCTTACTCAGATTGTCCCGGTAGGCATCACGAATTTTCTGACTACGGACGTCATTTTTCAGGTAGTAATCTCGATCCGGGAGGGTAGTACCGCCCTGACTGAACTGCGGCAGGTATTTCGTAACGTTTTTGCGGTCAGGCCCTATGAAAAAACCAAACAACATGCCATTGCCCTGCGTCCGCTGATAGGCGAGTTCAATAAGAAACTCAGCTTTATTATTGACTTTATCAATGCGGGCGAGGTCGGGTTTGATGGGATCGAAACCTCGTTTTTCGATGGTTGTGCTATCCATGCCACTGACATAGTAATCGCCAACCATCTGATACAAGCGGCCTTTTGTTGTTGACGTTGAGGCTTCTTCGAGTAATGCCTTCATGGCATCGAGACTCTTTTCCCGCAGCTCATTGAAACTTCCCCATGAGGTTTTAGAGGCCGGAACAGCGTTCTGCCGGAGCCAGTTTCCATTAGCGTACTGGTAGAAATTATCGCCCGGTTTTACGGATAAATCCATGTTTTGGGGGTCAATGAATTTGCGAGGGCCAGCCGCCATAAAACCAATAACCAAGGCTACCGAAAAAAGAAAAGCCACACGTTTTGTCATGTTGTTGACAGTTGGGGTTGATGAAAGATCACAAATTTAACGAAAAATAGGGACGTGTATGGGGTACCAACCTGGCCCATCCATACACGTCCCTATTTTTTCCCTTAGTTATTCGTTCCTGTTATTTGCTAGCCGTCAAAGCCGACTGAAATTCTTTATATGTACCGATCTTAAACTGGTCGAATGGTTCTTTCTGGTGATAATTTTTACCGAAATATGTAATGATCTGATGAAATGTACGAGGCTCTAAATACCCGGCAATTGGCTGGATCAGATTGAATTTTTCGTCAAGAAATACAGTAGTCGGATAACTCATCTGATTTTTCAATAGAGCAGCTGCCAACTCATGCACACCCCGGCTACCTCCGCTTATGTATTTGAATGTCTGTTTGCCCAGGGTTACATCTGCGGTTTGTTCAGCATTAAACCGGACGGGATAATAGTTTTCGTTGACGTAATCCACAATAGCGGGTTTCGAGAACGTTTCGCGATCCATCACTTTACACCAGCCGCACCAATCGGTATATACATCGACTACGAATTTCTTAGGTTTCTTTTGCGTCAACGCGTAAGCTTGCTCAATCGTGAGCCAATTGATATGCTTACGTTCGTCGGTGAGTTTAGTTGGGGTTACGGGCCGCTCGGCAGGCAGCGTTGTTCGGAAAGCGCTGATCGTCAGCAGAACGAAGGCAGCAAAAAAGAGAAGCAGACGGTTCATACAGGTCGTTGTTTTCAGTAATAACGTTCGGCGGTTTATAAAATTAGCCAAACTATGGCTTTTTAACCACAAAGAAATGCGCAGAGAACGCAATGGTTTTGTGGGTTAACCGGTTCGATCCATTTTGATGGCTCGCAGAATATCACGTTTGTGCAGAGGACCGGCGTGTTTTTCCACCGTTAGTCCAGCTGCCCGCATATTTCGCTGCACATAACTCCGTGAGCAATAAGTGGTCAACATACCATTTGGTAGCAATAAATGGGCCAGTTGAACAAAGATTTCGGGTTCCCAGAGTTCAGGCTGGGCGGTGGGTGCAAAGGCGTCGTAATAAATTAGGTGAAAGCGTTCGGTGGTTTGCCAATCCTGCAAACGACTTTCGACTTTAGTCAGTGTGAACCAGGGCGTAATGTCAATAGGCTGGTGCCAGGGAGATTCGTGCAATTTTGCCAGATAATCTGTGGCTAATAAATCGTCAAAGTTTAACGCCTTTGCGTCGTCTATAGCCATTGGGTAGGCGTCAATAGCGGTATAGCGCATATGTCTTTGGTGAGTAGTGGCCTCACGAGCAGTTAAAAGCGCGTTCAGACCCGTTCCGAAACCCATTTCGAAGATGTGCAACTCCTCATTCGGAAACGCGTCAAACGCGGCTAGTAAACCCAGTTCGATGTAAACCCGCTGCGATTCCTGAAAGGCCCCATGAATCGAATGATAGGTTTTATCAAGCGCCTGATTAATGGCCGTATGCGAACCGTCGGCAGTTACTATCAGACGAACGTCTGCTTTCATAAACTATCAGTTTTTGGGCTATTTTTGCACTCTGGGTAATGGATAATGAATAATGTACAATGAATAATGTACGGATTTCAGAGGGCATTATCCATTGCACATTATTCATTATCCATTACAAACAATGATTCAACGCATTCAGACAGTATTTTTGTTTCTTATTGCCGTCGCAATGGGCATTGCGCTCTCTAATCCAATTTGGGAAAAAGCTGGATTGACGTCGCCGGAGATGGCCCATCTAACAGCGCTTCAATACACACACCAGGAAGGAGTTACGACCTATGCTGATACCATCTGGTATTTAGCTCTGCTAATCGCTCTAGTAGGTTTAGTATCGCTCTACGCGATCTTTCAATATCGTAACCGACTGACACAAACAGCTTTGTGTGCGGTGAATGCGCTAATGCTCACCGCTATTATGGGTATTATACTTTATCGAACACTTTATGCAGGTAAAGCATACGGTAATCCTGCCGATCAGGGTACGTTTCTAGTTGGCTTTTATGCCATTATTGCGGCCCTCGTTTTTAACGCATTAGCCAATCGGTTTATTCGTCGCGACGAGAAACTAGTACGCGGCTCCGACCGAATTCGATAAAAGTTCTATTGGTCGTGAGACAAATATTTTTTGACAGGATTACAGGATTTAATAGGATTTTCGGCCAATAAAAATCCTGTAATCCTGTCAAAAAAGAGGTACAATCTGTGCCGATAGCCATTCAAATTAAACTTGTCCTATACCCCTTCACTCCTACTAACCGTTTTTGCCGTAACTTGAGCAGCAACTACAACCTCTGCTTAAAATGCGAAAACGCTTACTCACACTTCTTTGCTTACTTACAGCTACACGCTTACTTCTCGCCCAATCTCCTTCGGGCGCTAACTCATCGGCCAGCATTTCGACATTTACGGCTGGCATGGAGCGTAACCAGGGTTTCCTGACGTATTACTGGGATGCTAAAAAAGGGAAAATCTGGCTCGAAATTTCTTCGTTCGATACCGAGCTTCTGTACTATCCATCGCTGGCGCAGGGCGTGGGCTCCAACGATATCGGACTCGACCGGGGCCGTTTGGGGCAGGAGCACGTGGTGAAATTTCAACGCAGCGGTAACAAGGTTCTGATGATTGAACCGAACTACAGCTACCGCGCTATCAGCAATGATCCGCTCGAACGTCGGGCCGTTGAAGAGTCATTTGCCACATCCGTTCAGGCTGGCTTCGAGATTGCCGCCGAAGAAAGTGGTAAGGTTTTGGTGGATCTTACCGCTTTTCTGATGCAGGACGCCGTTGGGGCGGTACAGGCCATAAGCCGAACCAAGCAAGGGGCTTTCAAACTCGACCCAACGCGGAGTGCCATCTATTTGCCGCGTACGAAAGCTTTTCCACAGAATACTGAGTTTGAAATGATTATTACCCTGACAGGTGATAATCCGGGAGCCTACCTGCGTGAAGTTGTACCAACTCCGTCCATTGTTACGGTTCATCAGCATCACTCGTTTGTTCAGTTGCCCGATGCTGGTTTTAAACCCCGCGTGTTCGATCCGCGCATCGGTTACGGCGGCATCGAGTATTTTGATTACGCTACGCCCGTTAGCCAGCCAATCATGAAACGCTACATTTCGCGGCATCGGCTGGAGAAAAAAGACCCGTCGGCAGCTGTAAGTGAGGCCGTTAAGCCCATCGTTTATTATATAGATCCCGGTACGCCAGAACCCATTCGGTCGGCATTGATGGATGGTACGGCCTGGTGGAATCAGGCATTTGAAGCCGCTGGCTACAAAGATGCGTTTCAGGTGAAGCTGCTTCCTGCCGACGCCGACCCAATGGACATTCGGTATAACCTGGTGCAATGGGTTCACCGGTCTACGCGTGGATGGTCGTACGGTGGAAGCATTAGTGACCCGCGTACGGGAGAAATCATCAAGGGAAAAGTTACGCTGGGCTCCTTGCGGGTTCGGCAGGATTATTTGATTGCGCAGGGATTGGTTGGCGATTATTCGGGGGCAACGGCTCCTGCATCGGACCCAATGATGCAAATGTCGATTGAGCGCTTACGTCAATTGGCGGCTCATGAAGTTGGTCATACGCTTGGCTTACCGCATAATTATATTGCCAGTACACAAGGTGGAGGTATGTTTGGTCGGGCGTCTGTAATGGATTACCCAACGATGGTCGCCAAAATAAAAGGAGCCAGCATCGATCTATCCGATGCGTATGCCAAAAATATTGGCGAGTACGACAAATGGAGCATTCGCTATGGGTATGAACAGTTTCCTGCCGGTGCTGATGAAAAACAAGCGTTGGACAAGATCGTCAACGATATGCATAAGACGGGTCTGACCTTTCTGACCGATAAAGATGCCCGGCCCGAAGGCTCCGTTCATCCAGGTACGCACTTGTGGGACAACGGCTCCAATGCGGTTGACGAATTGAAGCGCGTATCGGATGTACGACGGATGGCACTGGCTAATTTCTCCGAGAAGAAAATTCCAGTTGGTACGCCCATGGCAACGCTCGAAGAAGTTCTGGTTCCTATGTATATGTTTCACCGGTATCAGGTGGAAGCCGCTTCGAAAGTAGTGGGTGGACAGGTTTATACAAATGCGCTCCGGGGCGATGGGCAACCAGTGGTATCGACGGTTCCGGTTCAGGAGCAGAAACGGGCTTTAGATGCTTTACTGACCACGATTGACCCGGTATTTCTGGCAGTTCCCAAATCCATATTGGCGCTGATTCCGCCCCACCCATTCCGCTATGACCCGAACCCTCGGGAAGTATTCAAACGTCGAACGGGGTTATCGTTCGATCCAATGGCTGCACCCGAAGCGGCTGCCGGTATGACGCTTCAGATGTTGATGAATAGCGAGCGTGTTAGTCGACTGGTAGCCCAATCGGCCGTTGATCCGGCTCAACTCAGTCTGGAATCCATGCTCGATCAATTAATGGGTGCTACCTGGTATAAAGCAGACCCAGCTGATAGTTATCAGGCTGAGGTAAAGCGGTTAACGGATAAGTTGGTTTTGCAAAAACTGATTGATTTAGCTAATAATCAGGAAGGTACTTCTCAGGTACGGGCTTTAGCTTTACTAAAAATTAACCAGTTAAAAACCAAGCTTGCTGCACCAGCTACTAACCCGAAAGTAGCGGCTCACCATCTGTTTGCACTCGATCAGATTCGTCGGGCTGAGGGTAATGTGGCTGATATTAAACCAACCAATCCTCAAACGCCACCCGATGGTATGCCAATTGACACGGGTCAGGAGTGGCTTGCACCAGCCTGCGATTGGGAGTTTTGATCTTTAGTGGAATAGATCAACTTTACATTAGCCGTATAAAATAACGGCTATCTGTTTTTTGTCATTCCGACCTTAGGAGGAACCTCAAAATTGACTGTTATGAAACTTGAGATTCCTCCTAAGGTCGGAATGACAAAAAAATAAATTGCACTTTGATTTAAAGAGTTAATTTTTGTACTTTACAAAGAAAGGCCATTACGTCTTCGGGATGTAATGGCCTTTCTTATATCAAAATCAACCGTTTAAACAATTTTTAAGAAAAATCGAATTTGACGAAACAAATAAAATCTACCTTTGTTAGATAATTTGAAAGTCGTTAGATTATGAGTGTTATAGATCGCAGAACGCGGCAAAAGGCCGAAATCCGACAACGGATTTTAGACGCAGCCCGGCAAATAGCCCGCGAGAAAGACTGGAATGCCGTGACTATTCGGAGCATAGCCGAGGCTATTGACTATACTCCCCCAATTGTCTATGAACACTTCCAGAATAAAGAGGATGTACTCCTAAGTATCGTAAAGGAGGGTCATGTTGAAAATCGACGGGTATTTGATGAGATTCTGGCCATGGAGCTGAGCGCCGAGGAGAAGATACTCCGACTATCGATGGTGCAGTGGACATTTGCCAATGAAAAACCCGAAATATTTCGACTCATGCATAACCCGGAACGTATGGAGCAGCAGCGGGATATGATGCGCGAAGGAATGGAAGATGCCAAACAAAAAATTGAAGGGCTGTTTCGGGAAGTTAGCCCAGATACAGAAAATATGGGCGAGCTGATTTTCAACTGGTTCTGTCTGATGCAGGGTTATATTAATCTGATTACGAACATCCGGCCAGAACAGGGCGCCAAAATGCTTGAAAACGTACAGGACCCTAACATGGTAGCTCTATTTAAACAACCCACCCAACTATTCGAGCGGGCCATCCGCCGATTTATAAAAAGTTTATAACCCATTTTACTTCACTAAGATCAGAATTTATAAACAATGAAAAGCATGAAGCACACTACGCTGATGCTACTGACGCTGGGCCTGCTGGCAAATTTAGCCAGGGCGCAAAACGCGCCATCGGGTGGTTATACACTCGCCCAGTGCGTTGAGTACGCACGGGTCAACAACCCAAACATCAAGATTGCCCGGGTTAATGAGCAAATATCTGTGGCGCAAACGCAGCAGGTGATCGGGCGGAATTTACCACAAGTTTCGGTTTCGGGATCAGTGCTGGATAACGTCAAGATTCCGGTTCAGTTACTGCCTGGCGAGTTTTTTGGGCAACCCGGCACCTTTCTTCCCGTTCAATTTGGTACCCAATACAGCTCTACGCTAACGGGTCGGGTCGATCAGAAGCTATTCGATCCTTCGTTCGGGTTGGCACTGAAGGCGGCTAAAATTTCAACCCAGGTGCAGGCTCAGGCAACAATCCAGGCTGAGCAAACGCAGGCGTATAACATTGCGCGGGCGTACTACCAGACGCTGGTTATTGATTTGCAGAAACGCCTGACCATCCGCGATCTGACTTCGTCGGACACGTTGTTGCGGCAGGAGCAGGTTCGTCTGAAAAACGGCACCACGCGTGAGATCGACTTCGGGCGTATTCAATTGAATCGAAACAATCTACAGTCGCAGTTAGAGCAGGCAAATCGGAACTACGAACAGGCGATCAACCAACTGAAATACCAGATGGGGATGCCGCTTGCCGAAACGCTGGCACTTCAACCTCTGGAGATTGAGAAAGAATTGCAGGTAAACGAATTGCCAATGGCCGATAGCCGCTTTGTTGAGAACCGCCCTGATTTTAAACAATTGGTTTTGAATACACAATTGCAGGACTTAAACCGACAATCGAACAACCGGGGCTATTTCCCATCGCTGGGTTTTTATGGCACTTATGCTACGAATGCTCAACGGCAAACGTTTAGTTTTTTCGATGGTAGCCTGCCCTGGTTCAAAAGCTCGACCATTGGGCTCACACTCTCCTGGACGCCCTTCGATGGCAATCAACGAAAATACCGAGATCGCGAAAATCGATTGAATCTGGAAACGTTGCGTCTACAGCAAATTCTGGCCCGCGAGTCGGCGCAGTTGAGCCTGAGCAACGCACAGGTTAGTTACCAGAATCTGGTGACCGATATTCAGCGCGAACGCGACAATATTACCCTGGCCCGTAAAATTTTGACCGTTACCGAACTGGAATACAAGGAAGGAATCGCGACGTCGGTAACGCTGATCGATGCAAAAGACGCGCTGACGACTGCTCAAAACAATCTGGCCAATAAGCTTATTAGTTTGTATCAGTCTCGATTAGACTACGAAAATTCACAAGGAACCATACTTCAATACGTCACTCAAAAATAAACAGTTACCATGAAACGAATTCTTATAATTGGAGCGGTAGCTGCCCTGATCGCGCTGATTGCTTTTCGATTAATAAACAACAAAAAGGATATCGATGCCGCCAAAACGTCGTCGGTACAGTTCCAGACAACGCCGGTTGTGGATGTGCAGCCTGTTTCCTATGAGCGGCTTGATCAGAACCTGTCGCTATTAGGAACGGTAGAAGCGCAGAACGA
This sequence comes from Spirosoma sp. KCTC 42546, assembly GCF_006965485.1. Taxonomy (NCBI): domain Bacteria; kingdom Pseudomonadati; phylum Bacteroidota; class Cytophagia; order Cytophagales; family Cytophagaceae; genus Spirosoma; species Spirosoma sp. KCTC 42546. Next base: position 7,098,156 of record NZ_CP041360.1, on the reverse strand, counting down.
AGCCAACATCATAGCCGAAACACGCGGTAAACTTCAGAATTTCAAATTAGTATTAGGTACGTTCGTTAAAAAAGGCCAGCAGGTAGGCTACATACAGGATGAGGTGCAGGGTATAGTTGTGCAAAACAACGAAACTGCCGTTGCCAACGCCAAACGTGAAATGGAGCGTTACGAACGATTACTGCAAGGTGGAGCCGTAACGCAGGAGACGTATCAGAAATATAAAGACCAGTACACAACTGCCTTGTTGAATACCAAACAACAGCAACGCGTGCTGGGAAATGGTGCCGTCATTGCCCCCATCAGCGGGTATGTGTACGACAAAAAGGTAGAGAACGGCGAATATGTAGCTGTTGGTGCTGTAATCGCATCGGTTATTAATTTACAGGATTTGAAACTGGTGGTCAACGTGCCAGAACAAGCTGTTTATCAACTTAAACTAGGCGATAAAGCCAGTGTTACGGCGCAGGCGTTTCCGGGTGTATCGTTTTCGGGATCGGTGCATTACATCAGTCCTAAAGGCGATGAGTTGCATAACTACCCGGTTGAAATTTACCTGACAAACAACAGCAAAAATCAGTTGAAAGCAGGTACGTTAGCCAACGCGAACTTTACCTTTAAACAGGGCGTCGCTGGATTATTTATTCCGCGTCGGGCGTTGGTTGGTGGGGCCGACAGTGCAAGTGTGTACGTCGTGCAGAATAACGTGGCCCGTTTGCGTAAAATCCGTCTTGGATACGATAATGGCGATCAATATCAGGTACTTGATGGCTTGAAACAAGGCGAACCAATCGTTGTAAACGGTCAGTTAAATCTGACGAATGGGGCTAAAGTGACTGTTAATCAAAAGAGCGGAGCCCAGGGTAAAGCAGATACATCGGTAGCGGTTAATCCTTAATCACTTAGTCTGAAGTTCGAAGTTTGTAGTTTGAAGTTGTTTAAGCAGAAAACCTCAAACTTCGAACTTCGAACTTCAGACTGAAAACGACAAACTAAAATGTCAGTAACAGAAATAGCCATTAAACGCCCAACGCTGGTTGTTGTGGCTTTTACAATCCTGGGTATTTTGGGCTTTATCTCGTATAAAAGCCTGAACTATACCCTATTGCCGAAATTCGATGCGGCTGTTGTCACGGTAATTACTACGTATCCGGGAGCCGCTGCCGGTGAGGTCGAAAACTCCGTGACCCGCAAACTCGAAGATGCGGTGTCATCACTCGAAAATTTGAAAAACATAAGTTCGACCAGTCAGGAGGGGCTTTCTGTTATTCAGATTGAACTAGCCGCCAGTGCCGATCCGAATCAGGCCTTGCAGGATGCACAGCGAAAAGTGAATGCTGTACTCTCGCAACTGCCGGATGAAGTCGAATCGCCGACACTACAAAAATTCTCGACCGACGATGTGCCCGTTATTCGGATGGGGGTTCGGGGAAATCTCGAAGCCACTAAACTCTACGATCTGGTTGATGATCAGATTCGTACGCAACTGACGAAAGTGGATGGCGTAGGGCAGGTAACCCTAACGGGTGGTCGCGAGCGTGAAATCAAGATTGGTGTTGACCCGAACAAACTCAAATTGTATAACCTCTCGCTGGCGCAGGTAACACAGGCCGTCAATTCGGCCAACCTCGATTACCCAACGGGTCGTATTGAAACCGATCAGGCGCAATACGCCATCCGATTGGCAGGTAAGTTCACCGATATTAACCAGATCCGGAATGCGGCTCTGGTCACATCGACAAACGGAACGAACGTAGTATTGAGTGATGTAGCCACTGTAACCGATGGGGTTTCGGATGCAACGACCATCAACCGGATCAATGGACGCGAATCCATTGGTATTTCGATCCAGAAACAGACCGATGCCAACGCCGTGGCCATTAGCCAGCAAGTGCGCGGTATTCTGGGGGGCATCGAAAAGCAGTACGCTAACATCGGCTTAAAATTTGAAATCACCAGCGATTCATCGACCTACACACTGGCATCTGCCGAGGGTGTTATTTTCGACCTTGAGTTTGCGGTTGTGCTGGTGGCACTCGTGATGCTGCTGTTTTTGCATAGTATCCGGAATGCCTTCATCGTGATGGTATCGGTACCAGCGTCGATTATTTCGGTTTTTGTACCAATGTATCTGCTGGGCTTTACGCTCAACCTAATGACCCTGATGGCCTTGTCATTGGTAGTTGGTATTCTGGTCGATGACTCGATTGTGGTGTTGGAGAACATTTACCGCCACCTCGAAATGGGCAAAGATCGCCGAACGGCTGCCCTCGATGGGCGGAATGAAATTGGGTTCACTGCGCTGGCTATTACCATGGTGGACGTTGTGGTGTTCTTGCCGCTCGTATTTGTGCAGGGTTTGATTGCGAATATCATTCGGGAGTTCTCGCTGGTCGTGGTGTTCTCAACGCTTATGTCGCTGATTGTATCCTTTACTATAACCCCGTTGCTGGCGTCGCGTTTTGCTAAAGAAACTGACCTGAAAGGGCCTGGTCTTGGCAAACGATTCCTGTCGTGGTTTGAAGGACAATTCGACTCGCTTAAACATGGCTACGCCCGGTTACTTACGTGGAGTCTGGGTCACAAACGCTGGGTGTATATCACAGCTATTACCCTACTGATTGCTTCATTTGGTCTGGTAGGCGGTGGCTTCATTGGAACGACCTTTTTCCCGCAGAGTGACCAGGGCGAATTTATCGTACAGATCGAAGGTGAGCCCTTTAATAGTCTGGCCGAAACGAACCGAATTTGCCAGAAGATTGAAAAGCAACTGATGAGCAACAAGCTGGTTACGAAAGTCAACAGCAACGTTGGGTATTCGAGCGCTGCATCGGGTGGCGGATTAGGATCGACACCTTATCATAAGGCGGAGATTACGGTAACTATCGTACCCAAGCAGCAACGGACTATTTCGGTTGAGAAATTTGCCGCCCAAACGAAAGCGGAGATACTTAAAACGCCCGGCCTGAACGTTAAATCGGCACCTCTGGCCATTACAGGTGGTGCCAACGCGGCCCCGATTCAAATTCTATTACTGGGAAATTCGCAGCAGGATCTACAACAGGCGGCAACTATTGTGAAGCAGGTCGTGAAATCGGTAAGCGGAACGACCGACGTAGAGTTGGGCGTGGATGATCCTAAACCGGAGTTGAAAGTAAATCTCGATCGTCGTCAAATGGCGCAATACGGGGTATCCGTGGCTAATATAGGCGCTACTTTGCAGACAGCCTTCTCGGGCAATACGGATAGTAAATACCGGGTCGGTAGTCGTGATTATGACATCCGGGTTGAACTCAACAAGTTTAACCGTCAGAGTAAAGACGACGTGGGTAACCTGACAGTACCCGATGGAAAAGGAAAACTGATCGAAGTTCGGCAAATTGCCAATTTAGAACTGGGTACGGGTGCCACACAGTTGACGCGTTATAACCGGGTTGGCTCCTTGTTTGTCAATGCCAACGTTGTGGGCCGCCCAACGGGTACGGTTGGTACGGAGATCGACAATATTTTAAAAACGAAGCAGTTGCCGGGTGGCGTAACCTATAAGTTGAAAGGTGATCTGGAACGACAGTCAGATGCGTTTAGTAGCCTGGGCATTGCCTTGGGCTTGGCCATCACCTTTGTGTATCTGCTGATGGTAGCGCTGTACAACTCGTATTTCCGGCCGTTTGTGGTCCTGTTCTCCATCCCAATGGCGATTATCGGTGCATTTCTCGCACTGGCCTTAGCCGAACAGGCGATCTCCTTCTTCGTAATGCTGGGGATGATCATGCTGATTGGTCTGGTAGCTAAAAACGCTATCCTGCTGGTTGACTTTGCCAATGCACAAAAGGAAGAAGGAAAAAGCACGGTTGATGCACTTGTCGAAGCGGGTCGCGAACGGATTCGTCCTATTCTGATGACAACCATTGCGATGGCAATTGGCCTGTTACCGATGGCCCTGGCCACAGGCGATGGCTCAGAGTCGAAAAACGGCTTGGCCTGGGTAATTATTGGCGGTCTGATTAGTTCGCTGCTTCTTACGCTGGTTCTGGTTCCGACAGTCTATTTAACCTTTGAGAATGCCTTTAATGGGATTCATCGTCTGACAGCCCGGTTGAGCGGCAAGAAAGACAAGCCTGTACCGGCTAATCCAGCCAAGGTCTAGTTAGGCCTATCAACTTAAAAAGGCCGCCGGTTTAGGAACCAGCGGCCTTTTTTAATTTATTCGAGTTCGAAAAATTAAATTATAAATTGGTATAGTTAAAATTTAATCTCTTTTTAATCAAAAGTCTATGTTGATAGTAGTACAGTCATAGTTTTGCACCGATACCAAAACAGCAGCCAAATGAATACAACGCTGACGACTGGCTGGGTAGGTGCCTTGTTGATAACTGGTCAACTAACATTTGCTCAACAATCCGTTACTCCTCGCGCCGATACAACGAACCCTTCGGCAATGGTCATTGTCAATAATTCAGTTTCTCCCAAACCAACTCCTGAGAAAAATGAATTGAAGTACAACCTTAACGAATCAGGAACGCACTTTTTTAAAGCTACTTTTTTAAATCAGGCCTGGCTACAGTGGAATCAGAACAACCCTGGCTCAACGGTTATTGGTGTTCCTAAAGACAATACATTATCGATCGGGCTACGCCGAACCCGGATACAGCTATTTGGTCAAATCAGTGACCATCTGTTTGTGTACTTCCAGTTCGGGATGAATAATTTTAATTACCTGAACGGTGGGTTCAGCCAAACAACTTCCTCTCAACGGAAAGTACAGGCGTTTTTCCACGATGCGGTGGCTGAATACCTGGTAGTTAAGCATAAGAACTACCTGAATATTGGGGGTGGTTTGACCATTGTAAATGGATTGTCTCGCTTTAGCGCGCCCAGCGTGGCAACAATCATGAGTATGGATGTACCCGTATTTGCGCAGGCAACCGTTGACCAAACCGACCAATTTTCCCGTAAGCTGAGTATATATGCCCGTGGGCAGGTGGGTCACCTCGATTATCGTGTGTCGCTTAGTGATCCATTCCCCATTCAAACCAACGGCTCGGCCTTACCAGTCTATGGACCTAACTCGATTTTTGCGTTGAAGGGCCACGAGAAGCAATTTCAGGGCTTATTCATGTGGCAATTCTTCGATAAGGAATCGCATCAGACACCCGGTTATAATACGGGTACTTACCTTGGTGCGAAGAAAATCGTTAATCTTGAAGCTGGATTTATTACCCAGAAAAATGCGATGGTACACGTAGCAGCCCCCGGCGATACGGTCTATCAGGCGATGAATCTCTGGTCGATTGCCTCGTTCCTCGATATGCCGTTGAATAAAGAGAAAGGAACAGCAGTTAATGCATATCTGGGTTATTTCCATACCGATTATGGCACAAACTACCTGCGTTTCAACGGTGCTATGAACCCAGCCAGCGACATTGTGGCTGCCCAACGGCCCGGTGCATTAGGGGGTACCCAGGGGAATACTTTCCCAATGTTCGGTACGGGTAGCGTTGTATACGGCCAGTTTGGCTACCTAATGAAACGGGATCTGTTTGGGGCTGGCAACGGTACACTCATGCCGTACGTACAAGCCCAGATTGCCAATTACCAACGGGTAGTCAGTACGCTTGGCGTCTATAACCTTGGCCTCAATTATCTGATTAAAGGCCACAATGGTAAATTGACATTAGATTACCAGAACCGACCTTATTACGAACCCTCATCGGGTACTTCGCAAATCTCAGCGGGTGGCCGTCGGGGCCAGTTCACCTTGCAGTACCAGATTTTTATTTAGCTAATTCCAACGAGAGGAAACAACAAAACCAGGGGTTTACCTGAACAAAAATCCCCGCCAGATTTTGGTGGGGATTTTTACGAAGGCACACTACTATTTATTCTTTAAAGTCTTTGTCATACGGGAACTGGCGGGATGCCTTACGCATAATGGTTGTAATGATGGTGCCTGTGTTGCTCCCAAAACCACGTGAAAGCGTTTTGTCATATTTCCAGAGTAAGTCGCCCGTTTTGCCATCGTTGATGCTGATGGTTGTTTTACCGGTGTTTGTTGGTCCGCCAAATCCAACGGTTAAAGCCATCGCAACGGCTGCTCCGTTCGACATAGGTTGTGTACTTTCAAATGTGCCCGATACAATACCATCCACATTCAGAATTTTTGCCAACTCTTCTGAGGTAAAGCCTGATAACGTTTCGTAAGTTACGGCATTCCGTTCCAAAAGGGCATTCGTCCGGGCGGGGTCCTGAAAATCGACAGCGATGTCGTTGCTTTCTTTACGCTTTAGAAAATAGGAGTGAACCGCACTTTGTACACCGAGTCCTTCGCGTTTTTCCAGCGCGGCTACACCCGCTGGCCCCCCGTTTTTTTCCACCTCTTTGGGGCGAAGTTGCAAGGTTGTTCTGAAAGGTAAAATCGCCAGTATCTTGTGGTCTTTTGCCAGCGATTTAAAATTAGGATTTGTGTAAATCTCGCGTGTTTGAGCGACGCTTGTAAGTAGGGAGGTAATAACCAGTACGGTAGTAAATAGGTATTTCATGGCTAAATGAATGTTAAAACCAATGCATAGTTACGATTAGATTTGGGTATTCATTCAACGAGTTGTTATGAAACGGTATTATTTCAGGTTGGATTGATCAAATCGGAAAATCGGTTGTTTGGGCTGTTTATCAATAAAAAACCCATTGAGTTATCCCTAAGGGTGAACTCGTTATGTTTATAGAAACCGTATCCTTATGGAGAATTACAGTATCATTTTATTTCTGTTGGCGGTCATGATCGGCCTGTCGGCAGTGGCCGATAAGATTAAATTACCCTATCCAATCCTGATGGTTACGGCCGGCATTGCTGTTGGATTTATTCCGGGAATGCCAAAAATTGAGATTGATCCGGACGTTGTCTTTCTGCTTTTCTTGCCACCGATGCTGTACGACGCGGCTTTCAATATTTCCTGGACTGAATTCAAAAAGAACATAAATACGATTTCCTCGCTGGCATTCGCGCTGGTGTTTCTAACCGCAAGCGGCATTGCCATTACAGCCTATTTTATTATTCCGGGTATGACCTGGCCGCTTGCCTTTGTGCTGGGAGCCATTTTGTCGGCTACTGATGCCGTAGCCGCCATGAGTATTACCAAAGGATTGGGTTTATCACACAAGACCCTGACGATTTTAGAAGGAGAGAGCCTCATTAACGATGCATCTGGCCTGATTGCTTACCGGCTAGCGGTGGCTGCCGTAGCGGGGAGTTCATTTGTATTCTGGAAAGCAGGTTTACAGTTTCTTTTGTTGATTGGGGGAGGTTTTGCCGTGGGTTGGGTGTTGGGAAATGGGCTACGGTTTATTCTCAAGCAGCTTTCGGGCAATAAATTAGTGGCCATCAGCTTCACACTGTTAATGCCGTTTATTGCCTACTCAGTAGCCGAAGAGCTTCACGTATCAGGGGTTATTGCTGTGGTGACGCTCGGGCTGATTATCTCTCAGTTTGCCAAAAAGCTATTTCCTGATGGAACAAAAGCCCAATCCAAAGCCATCTGGGAAATCATTGTATTCATTCTGAACGGCTTGGTCTTTGTGCTCATCGGTCTTGAGTTTCCGTATGTACTTGACAATATTGATCGCCAGGAAATTTTACCCCTGATTGGCTATAGCTTCCTGGTTTGCCTGGTCGCCTTAGCGATCCGAATGGCCCGCGTATTTCTGCAAAAAATCAATATTGACCGCGCCTTTCGGAAAACCCAGGATAGCCGGTTCGAAGATGCCCAACTGGACTGGAAAAACTGCCTGATTATTAGCTGGTCCGGGATGCGGGGTATTGTTTCGCTGGCTACGGCTATTGCGCTACCCGTTACCCTGGCCGATGGTCAGGCATTTCCGCAGCGAGACACGATCATTTTCATCGCTGTCGTAACCGTATTGATTACGCTGGTAGGGCAGGGACTAAGTTTGCCGATGCTTGTCAAAAGGTTAGGCGTAACTAAAGACGAGTTTTAATCATAACCTGATTAAAGAATTAGTTTTCGGACCTGGTTCTAATCGCGTAGAAGGCTTTTTATGAAAACTGTTTCATGAGTGGTGTCAGATGTTAGCATCTGACACGGCGAGGTTTCTCAAAACCTATTGGTGTGAACAGAAGGTTTTAAGAAACCGACACCACAGCTAGAAGTGTTAAATATAGGGCAAACAAAAAGCCTGCTCATCCAAGAATGAGCAGGCTTGAAAATTATCTCACAAGACTAAACGCCAATATTGAGCGTACTGAGCACACCGTTCATATTCCGAACAGCATCAGCCGATTTGTTGAAAGCAGCCTGCTCTTCGTCGGTGAGTTTGTAATCGATGATTTCTTCCCAACCATTTTTACCCAGAACAACGGGTACGCCCAGGCAAATATCCGACTGACCATACTCGCCTTCCAGCAGTACGCAGGAGGGGATTATGCGCTTCTGGTCACGTAGAATGCTCTCGACCATGTAAGCACCCGCTGCACCTGGTGCATACCAGGCCGATGTACCAATTAGACCCGTCAACGTAGCACCACCTACCATGGTGTCGGCAGCTACTTTTTTCAGGGTGTCTTCATCCAGGAAGTTGCTTACAGGAACGCCAGCTTTGGTAGCTAAGCGCGTCAATGGGATCATGGTCGTGTCGCCATGACCACCAATAACCGAAGCCTGCAAATCGTTAGGCGAGCAGTTCAGGGCTAACGATAAATAGGTTTTGAAACGAGCTGAATCCAGGGCACCTCCTAAACCAATAACCCGATTTTTTGGCAGACCCGATGACTTCAACGCGAGGTAGGTCATGGTATCCATTGGGTTCGAGATAATAATGAAAATCGCGTCGGGCGAGTGTTTCAGAATATTTTCGGTCACACCTTTTACGATACCCGCGTTGATTCCAATAAGGTCTTCACGGGTCATACCCGGCTTGCGGGGCAAACCTGAGGTGATGACAACCACATCTGAACCAGCTGTTTTTTCATAATCATTGGTAGAACCTATCAGCTTAATGTCACAGTCGAGCAAGGTCGACGCCTGGAGCATATCAAGGGATTTGCCTTCGCTGATACCTTCTTTGATATCCAGGAGAACAACTTCATGGGCAAGTTCCCGGCGAACAATGTTGTCGGCGCAGGTGGCCCCAACGGCCCCAGCACCTACTACAGTAACTTTCATACGGTATTCGGAATTAAAGGGTTAACAAGCGACCGCAAAAGTACGTCTCTGGTTCAAGACAAACCAATAGCAGTCAGAATAAAACTTCTGGTTCAGTTCCTGCGTTTATAGTACGAACGAAAGTTATTAGATACGTACCATCCCTTGCTTTGTTAATCTGGCCGCTCCGGATTGACAAAAAAATCAATGAAAAACAGTAATCTTATATCCAGGATTCTATCCTCCATTTTTTTTAAGCGGGCCACTGATGGTGCCGCGCGCTACGCTCGTAACTCGCGAAGTTTGTATGAATTGATCCGGGAAGCCATTGATAAAAGCGGTGGCCTGTCGGGGGCAAACTTTGCCGCTTTCCGTGAACAGTTGGGTGTAGTTACTCGCTTGTTGAAGGCCTATGCATCGGGTGAGTATCGCCAGTTGCCCTGGAAAACATTGCTCCGGGTAATTGCTGTGCTGATTTATTTTGTATCACCTATCGACATTTTACCCGATTTTCTGCCGATTGTGGGTCTAACGGATGATATAGCACTCATGTTCTGGCTATTCAACGGTATTAAGGATGACATTGAGAAATTTCGGGAGTGGGAATATACGGCGACCAATCCACGGCAGGAATCATCCCGCCCGGTTGAGACTATTAAAATAGGGTGATGTTAACGTTTTCGGTGCAGGGTGCTTAGTTTATAGTTAGAACGATAAACTAAATCCCTTATATGGAAAACTATATTCACTAGTAGTGCGTAAGTTTCACTACGTTTTAATAGATTGTACGAGAGAGTTTTGTTAATTTTGCATACATTCAAATTCCAGGAATCATGATTTCAAGCATTTTCGCAATTATGGGTTTGGGCGGTCAGGAAATGATATTTATCTTCCTGGCGTTGCTCCTGTTGTTCGGCGCTAAAAAAATTCCCGAACTCGCACGGGGTCTCGGTAAAGGCATCAAAGAATTCAAAGACGCTACCAAAGACGTTCGCGAGAATATCGAAGAAGGTCTGAAAGAGTCGGAGAAATAAGGTAAGCTATGTTGTATAGCAGCAGACAATCAGGCGGTGCCAATCGGGAACCGTCTGATTGTCTGTTTTTATTAGTTGATAGTTTATGGTATTCGGTTTACGGTGGGCTGGCGCGTCAGCTATTCATGCGCCAGCCCACCGTAAACCGAATACCGTAAACCATAATCTGTTCTTTGTGACTCTCTACCGTAGCTTTTCCTCTGTTCAGGCCGATCTTAAACGTGGCTCCACTACCTGCCGACAATTGGTAGACCAATACCTCGTTCGTATTGATCAACACCAATACCTCAATGTATTTACCGAAGTTTACGCCGATGAAGCCCGGCAACAAGCCGATATAGTTGACCAAAAATTGGCCTCTGGTAAGGCAGGCCGTCTGGCCGGCATGGTTATCGGTATTAAAGATGTGCTCAATTATACCGGGCACGGCGTTCGGGCCGGAAGCCGAATTCTAGAAAACTTTACAGCTCAATTTACGGCTACAGCTATCCAACGGTTGCTGGATGAAGACGTTATCATCATTGGCCGTCAAAACTGCGACGAATTTGCCATGGGATCATCGAATGAGAATTCAGCCTTTGGTCCTGTTCGGAATGCGGCCGATACCAGTCGGGTACCGGGTGGTTCAAGTGGTGGCTCGGCGGTAGCGGTTCAGGCTGGCCTTTGTTTAGCCAGTATTGGTTCTGATACGGGTGGTTCCGTTCGGCAACCGGCTGCCTTTTGTGGCGTAGTTGGTCTGAAACCCACATACGGCCGCATTAGCCGCTGGGGATTAATTGCCTATGCATCTTCCTTCGACTGCATTGGACCTATTGCCAATAACGCTGAGGATGCCGCTCTTTTGCTGGAAATAATGGCAGGCCCTGATGAATTTGATAGTACAGTTTCAAGTCAGCCCGTTTCAGCTTACACCCAGGCAACCCTTCCTGACCGGCCTTTACGCATTGCCTATCTGCGTGATGGTGTCGAGAGTGCGGGGGTCGATGAGAGCGTTCGGGAGGCTACCCAACGTAAAATCAACGAATTGAAGGCCGCAGGGCACACGGTAGAACCTGTTGATATTTCTCTTTTAACGTATCTGTTACCAACCTATTACATTCTGACCACTGCCGAAGCCTCCTCAAATCTCTCGCGTTTCGATGGTGTGCGTTATGGATATAGAAGTGCAACAACTAATAAATCGGCAATGGACGTATCCACGCCGGACCTTTTGACGTTGTACAAAAAAAGCCGTACAGAAGGGTTTGGTGCCGAAGTGCGTCGGCGGATTTTACTCGGCACGTTTGCGCTGAGTGCCAGCTATTACGATGCCTACTATACCAAAGCGCAACAGGTTCGGCGATTGATCCGACAGGAAACCGAGCGTCTGTTTGAGAATTATGATTTTTTGCTTTCGCCCACAACCCCTACACCAGCGTTTAAGTTGGGCGAAAAAACTGGCCGGCATTCCGGGGACGACCCTTTACAAATGTACCTCGCCGATATTTTCACGGTACAGGCCAATGTGGTAGGGTACCCGGCAATATCAATACCTAATGGCACTGATCCTGATGGACTGCCAATCGGTATACAACTAATGGCTCCTCCATATGCCGAGGGATCATTAGTGGCATTGGCAAAAAGTTTGTTAATGAATAATGTAGAATGAATAACGTAGAATGCTGTTCAGTAGAAGTTAAAATCTAAATCATTATACATTACCCATTATACATTGACCATTATCCAGTAAATACGTAACGAAACCTATATGAACTACCTGAACCGTAGCCTGCTGAGATTGGGGCTGTTGAGTGCGGTAGTGGGACTGGCAACAGTGACTCACGCCGAGACTACGATTCAATTAGATAGTACAATCGTAAAGAAAGATACGATAGCGGTTGTGCCCACTGTGCCTGACAGCCTGCTTCGTGAGCGGCTGGCGAAGTTGCAGAAAGACATTCCCCTCAATTATCATAAGGCTGTTCAGGCTTATGTCGATTACTTCACCTTCCGCCGGGCAAGCTATACCCGTACAATGCTGGAGCGGATACCGCTTTTCTTCCCATTGTACGAGCGGATGTTAAAGCAGTATGGCCTGCCTGATGAACTGAAATACCTTTCTATTGTTGAATCGGCTTTAAATCCACGGGCTATTTCGCGTGCTGGTGCGGGTGGATTGTGGCAGATAATGCCTGGAACAGGTCGTGATTTACGTTTATCGCAGGATGACTATGTTGATGAGCGGATGGACCCCGTAAAGGCTACTGAAGCCGCCTGCAAATACCTCCGGGATTTGTATAACATCTTCGGTGATTGGGAAATGGCGATGGCAGCCTACAACTGTGGACCAGGTGCAGTAAAGCGGGCTATGCGTCGGTCGGGGGGCGATACGTTTTATACGATTTATGATGCACTGCCCAAAGAAACCAGAGGGTATGTACCTCAATTTGTAGCGTTCACCTATTTGATGAATCATGCCAATGATCATGGTATCGTGGCCGAAAATTATGAGTATCCAATTCCGCATGACACAATTCAGGTAAGCGGTTATTTTAACCTCGAAACCTTTGCCAGGCATAGTACAATGGCACTGGCCGATTTGCAGAAAATGAATCCAGCTATCACGACGACTATGCTGCCGGAAGGTACTAACCGCTATCCGCTACGTGTGCCGCGCGAGCAATATGCCTATTTCGCTTCTCGTCGCCAGGCTATTCTGGATTCGGCTAGTCGGATACCGGGCCGGATGGAGCATATGTTGCTGGCCAGTGCTGAGGATATTCGGTATGGATCTGACTCAATGGGGACATGGGGAGCACTAAGTCAGAACCCGTTGGCCAATATAAGCCTAGAAGCTCCCCCTTCTCCGGCTGCTCAACTTGCCGTTGCCGAATCGGCTGATGAATCCGAAGATGATATTGAAACGGTTGTTATGCGGAAACCCCGTAAACAAACGTATGTAGTGAAAAAAGGCGATAATCTGGGTGAAATTGCCGACCGGTATCATGTTGAACTTTATGACCTGAAACGCTGGAACCACCTGCGGTCAACCAAAATCCAGCGAGGCCAGAAGTTAACTATATTGAAAGAAGTTGCTGAAACCCGAGCTGAACGCCTGGCCGATCAGGGAACGGCCAAAGGACGTAAGAAAGCAGACGTTATTGCTAAAGCGAAGCACTACAAACCCCGTTACCATCGGGTACAGAGTGGCGACACGCTCTGGAACATCGTTCAGCGCTATGATCTGACTATCGATCAGCTCAAGAAAATGAACCATATAAAGAGTAACGCGCTCCGGCCCGGCCAGAAGCTGATTGTTGGCTAAATCTGAAGCCTGGGATAGCCAATATACACCCACGATTTTGTCAAAAAAGTCGTGGGTTTTTCGTATCTTTATCTGTACATAACACGCTTAAAAACAAGCCTTTCCAAACTACGAATGATCGCTTATTTAGACGGAACGCTGGCCCATAAAGACCCTACACATGCCATCATCGACGTACACGGGGTAGGCTATATGATCCATATTTCCCTTCAAACGTATGCCGTTTTACCCGGCGGTGGCGACCGAGTTAAGTTGTTTATTCACCACTTGTTTCGCGAGGACTTACAGGCTCTGTACGGCTTTGCCATTGCCGATGAAAAGTCGTTGTTCCTGGACTTGATTGGTGTTTCGGGAGTTGGGCCCAACACGGCTCTGGGAATGCTCTCGGCTATGCAACCCGGCGACTTACGGCTTGCCATATTAGGTGAAAATGTTCGGGCGGTGCAGGCTATTAAAGGCATTGGTGCCAAAACAGCCCAACGCATCATTCTCGAATTACGCGATAAAATGAAAAAATCGGGTATTGTGCCCAATGGGCCTACCTACCGCCAGTCGGCTGTCGATCCTGTTCGCGAAGAGTCACTGGCTGCACTGGTTGCGTTAGGTTTCCCTAAACCAACCGCTGAGAAAAGCGTGGATGACGCCCTGAAAGCTGATCCATCGCTAAGCGTCGAGGATGTAATTCGGCGAGCATTGCGAACCTAATGATTGGGTTGTAGAGGGATAAAAAACGTGGTCCGACTTACGAGTCGGACCACGTTTTTTATCCCTCTACATTTATAATTAATCAACGCCAGCAGCCTTCTTGGTTTTAGCTTTAGCAACTGCTTTTAATTCTTTAGCTTCTCCCTTCATTTCTTTCTTTTCGGCTTTCTCCATTTTCCGATCGGCTTTTGCCATTCTCGTTTTTGGGTCAGAAATACCTTTAACTTCTAATCCTTTATGTGTAGAGGCTTCGTGTTTATACTCAATGGCTTTAGCCACTTTTTTCTCTGCCTTCATTTCTTTTTTGGCTGCTTTTCCTTCCTGAACGGCCTGTGCAAATCCAAGTTGAGCGATCGAAAGCAGGCTGCAAACTGACGCAGCGATGATTAACTTTTTCATAACAATTGATCGTTTAGTGAATAATATACCTACGTATTTGTAGGTAGTTACTGCCATTACAAACCTGCCACTTTTAGGTTTGTTTAACGCAATAGTTCTACGATAACCAGATGTTTTAATTCTGGAGCACGAGAACGTTAGCGACATGTATCCTTAAAATATTGATTTTCAGTAAATTATAAGTTAAGCTGGCTCGCTTGGAAAAGCACTCAACTACCTAGTTAATTTTACCGAAAATATTTTTTACCGGTAAGAACTGGCAGACGATTCTGTACCTGAAAAAATGCTTAAGTATGAAAAAGCCTGACATTCTGGTCAGGCTTTTCGTTATTAATTCAATGGACTACTTTTCAAATAGGTTTCTAAATAATTTGTGTATTGCTGATACAATAGAAGCTGCGTTCCTGCACTGTAGGCCACGCCATGAGCACCGGGTGGATAAATCCGGAGGTCAGCATCTTTACCCGCGTCTTCCAGCGCATTCATGAGCTGAAACGTATTCCGAACGTGTACATTCTCGTCCATGGTGGCGTGGGCAATGAACATTTTACCCGCCAGATTTTTAGCAAAAGGTGATACGGCACTGGCTTTATAGTTCTCTTCATTCTCGGGCAACAACCCCATATAGCGTTCGGTATAAATAGAGTCGTAAAGTCGCCAATCGGTAACAGGGGCTCCTACAATCGACACTTTGAACACACCCGGATGGGTGAGCATGGTATAGCTACTCATATAGCCGCCGTAACTATGCCCCCGGATTGCCATTCGGTTGGCATCCACCCAGGGTTGCTTGGCTAAGTAAGCGGCTGCTTCCGCAAAATCGAGGCTCTCATATTTTCCTAGCTTCTCACAAACGATTTTCTCGAAGTCACGTCCATACCCACCGCTGCCCCGGTTGTCCACGCTAACAGCGAGAGCCAATGCCAAGTTCGCTAGCCATTTATAATCAGAGTGTGAAGATTATACAGTTCATTACATAAGAAACAGGCATGGATGCTAACAAGAAAATCAATGGGCGCAAGCGCAATATCGCCGTGGTTCGCCTAGGCTTACCTCAGACACTAAACGTTACTGATGCCAATATGTCGGATAACTAAGCGGACAAGTGATGGTTGGGCGTCTGAAGGAAAGTTAACTCGGCTAGAAATTATTGCTGCGGATCATGACTATAAGGTTAGTTTCATTAAGCATATTGAACAGCAGTAGGGATGGCGAGTTGAAATGCACAAAAATCTAAAAGCAGTCAGAGCTTCGTGATTGAGAGGAATTGCTGACCCATCGAACGCAGCTCTGGATGGCTCAATTTTAGACGACTTATGTTTCGGGATGTGGAGAAAACCATCGAAAGTTCGGAGGCCATGTTAAGAAGTGGTTCCATTCTATGTTCAGCAACAGATTTACCAAATAAAATTCCAAAACATACTCTAAAGGTATTTACACTTTTTTTTGTTATTTTTTATAGCTGTGAATAGCAAGAAGGGTTAAGATTAATTACTGTATGAGAAATGATAATACTTAAAGTAAAGAAATGGACATAATAAGCACGAATATATTTTAATTTATTATCTATCAAAAAATATCTATAGTAATTATTTTTAATAAATGTAATTGGGTTACAAATATTAAAAACCTATTTTTAGAAAACATGTAATAATGTTTGGGTATAATGGTTACCTTTTTCAGTTGAACAGTCTTAAAGATAATTAGCCAAGAATAGACATTCAATGCTAGTAATATGCAAAAGGCAACTTCAATATAAAAGGGAGTATTGCGTTCATAATCAATAAAAAATTTTTTAAAATAAATAAAATTGATAGTAACATCAAGTATAAAAAACTACTCGTATGAGGCATATGGAATTCCGATAAGATCGGCAATTGAATTGCCTGCTCTTTCACTATACAATGGAAGCACATTAGCCAAGGAAATCTTGGTAGAGCAAGGAATTATTCCGGATAATTTAAAAAATAATGCCTTCAAAAATGAATTGTTTAGTAAATATAATGACAACGAATTTAGGCATGAGATTCCAAAGGTGGCTCGCTATTATATAACACAAGGTGAGTATATAATTATAGAACCACTATGCAATAATTGGAATGAGATATTACTCTATTTTTACGCCAATTGTCTATCAATTGCGTTATTTCAGCGTAACCAATTACCTTTTCATGTGTCAGGGATTTTTGTTAAATCGGATAGCGTCCTTTTGTTTGCAGGCCCATCACAGGTGGGGAAATCAACCACTGCGTTAATGCTTCAACAAAAAGGCTACGCTCCATTTACAGATGATACAGCACTATTAACAGTTGAAAACGGGATTTGCTTCGCTCAGGCTTCATATCCAATGATGCGATTATGGCAGAGTACAATTGATCAGCAAACCTTATTTCAGGAGGCTGAGAAACAATCTATTCTAACAAATATTGACAAATATGCTTTTTCTTTTCATGAAAAATTTCGTAATGAAAAAGTAAAAGTAATAGGGATCGTATTTTTAGAAACAATAGGAGAGGAAATTGAAATCGAGAAATTAAAACCTTCAGAACAAATGGTATTACTAAGTAATAATATTTATAGAAGTGAATGGCTTTATGGAATGCGGAAATATGCTCTACAATTTATACAGCTAACAGAAATTACTAAGCTATTACCTGCTTGGAAAGCTACTCGCCCAAAGAATGTACTAAGCTTTGGCACTTTTGCTGATAATATTATACAGAATATTATTGGAGAGCCAGACAAGCTCACCCATGATATTTGCAAAGTGAGTGAATCTTATTGATTTCTGTTGAATTATTTAATATTAGTTATGATTTACACGATTAACTCAGAGAGAATACTTTTCACGCAATTAGTTGAAGAAGGTGTCGTTTATGATACCATGAAAAATGAATATGTTACTCTTAATGAAACCTTTTTTAAGATTTTAAAGGGTATAGACCAAGGGAAAAGTAGTCGAGAAATTGTAGCCGCCCTCTGTCAAGAATATAATATAACCCAAGATGAGTGTTTGCGAGAAACGAATGAAGCACTTAAAGTCTTAGAGGAAAAAGCATACATAAAAGTTAATGGTTAATCAATTAAGAGGCCAAAAATTACTATTCGCAAATGAGCTTACTTTTTGGTTTCCTATATACCGACAATACATCGTTAGTCAATGAATTAAGAGATGGTCAATTGTTGGATAACATGTATAAAGGCATTGAGCATTTCCCGCATGAAAAAAAAGCATCTATGTTTAAAGATGCTGCCGCATTTGGTCATGCTCTTACTTATAATACCCCTGAGGCATTATATGAGCAAATGCCCCTTTATATTGAGGATCAACAGCTTTTATTTGTATCTGAAGGCCGAATTGATAATAGGACCGAATTAGCGTCTGCTTTAGAATTAAGCTTGAACGATCAGCTATCAGATGGGCAGTTGATGTTAAAATCTTACCAGAGATGGGGCGAAAATGCACCTACAAAGCTGCTAGGTGATTGGTCGTTTGCTTGTTTCCATGCTACTACAAAAGAGTTATTTATTGCCCGTGACCACCATGGGTATAGCACTGTTTTCTATCATTTCGATGGGAAACAATTCTCTTTTTCTACTTCTATAAAATCCCTTCTTGCTCTTGAGAACGTAGCGAAAAAAGCCAATGAGTCCTATATTATTTCAGATTTAGTAATTGCTAGAAAAAATGAGCAAGATAATGAAACGATCTATAAAGGTATATATATATTGCCTCCTGCCTACACGCTTAAGTTAAAAAAAGCTAGTTTAACTATAAATCGCTATTGGTTCCCTGAACATATTGAGTTGATTTATCGTAAAAATTTGAATGATTATATTGATGAATTAAGAGAAATTCTAACTAAATCTATAAGTGCAAGATTAAGAAGCTATAAATCGGTTGCATCCATGCTAAGTGGTGGTTTAGATTCCAGCACAGTATCGTTTCTGGCAGCAGAGTTACTAGCAAAATCAAATCAACCATTAGCGACGCTTAGCCACGTACCACTTTTTAAGAAAGAATTAAATCAAGAAGAATCGAATTCTATTTTAGATGAAGGACCTTTTGTAGAAGCCATTGCACTTGCATCAGGTAATATTAACTCGCATAGACTTACCTCTAAGTACATTTCGCCTATAAAAGGGATTTGTAAAATGGTAGATATAAACGATTCAATAATACATGGTGCATGTAATGCTTATTGGCTAGTTGATATTTATGAAACAACTAAACGTAATGGCTTTAGTACACTTCTTACAGGTGACAATGGGAATGCAACTATATCTTATCCCGGTGTACATTACCTCTTACCGTTTAATCATCCAAGTTTTTTGAAAAATCCTAAAAAACTAATTAAATCAGTAATTTCAAAACAATTTGTCTTCCGATACCTCCGATCCTTTGTAGACGAATATATTGGGCATGGCATGGAAAACTATATTCGGAATGTATTGTATGTGCAAAAACCTATTTTAACTAAATGGAATATCTTAGAGAATAATCAAAACTATAATAGAAAAAGCAATTATTCTTTCTATCCCAATGCAAAAACAGGAATGTTGGATAGCCTGATGGCTGGTCAGAATCCGAGATGTATGTTTGGTGCGAATACAAAACATTTTTACGGGATTGAATTACGAGACCCAACAGCTGACAAGCGTGTAGTAGAATTTTGCCTTTCAATACCAAATTGTATATTTTTTGATGAAAAGGGAAATAACAAACAAGTCATAAGAAAAATGATGGAACATCGTTTGCCTGACAAAGTTTTATTTGAGAAGAAAAAAGGGCTGCAAAGTTCTGATATTGTTTATCGCGCTTTGGCTGAGCAGAATAATATTACTAACTTGCTAGCTATTGTTTGTAGGAACTCAACTTTTCAAGAAATTATTCACACAAAAAGATTACGAGATGATTGGCAATCCTTTCAAAAACAGAAAACTACTAACCTACTCCAATTACAGACACTTTTGAAGACCTTAATGCTTGGGTATTTTTTGGAGACTAATGATCTTTAAGTTTAATTATTTTTTTTAACAATTTAATTTTTTAACAATGGACAAACAATCCAATAACAAGGTGGTAGAAAAAGCCCTTCAACCGGTGGAAGGTACCCAGAGAAAAGAATGGGTAACGCCTAAAATGACTGAGATCAGCCTTTTGGGTATTAAGACTGATCCAGGGCATGATGGAATAATGTACAGTTCGTAATCTCTCTTCTACATTTTTTATGTAAGAAATGTAGATAAACGCAGGAATATTATAGATGATTTTATTGAAATTGTCTATAATATCCCTAATTCAAATAATTTATTACTTAATTTGTCCGGTCAAAATTGTTTTAACGGCGATCATGTTTATTAATAAGTTGCCATATTTTTTTATAGCCTCAGAAGGCTCGGGATTAATCTCCTTAAATAGTTGAGCTGTAGATCTGTTTTTAAATTCTTCAGTTTCAGCCGCTAATTTTAGTGCTTCTTGCCGGAATTTTAATGCTTTATGAACCGTTTCTTCCGCTTTTATAGGGCTTATTTCACCTTTTTTCATTTTTCTTAGCGGTTCACAAAAAAATACATGACATGTATTAGGCCTATTTTAGTCATACACTGTGCAGCTTCCACTGAAATGATGACATGGTAATTGAAAATATGCTTGACCATTATTATCACTAACTGTATGCAACCCAAAGCTTTTAGCTAGTTCATTATCATTACTATCCTTTATTATGGCTTTATCAAACAACGTTCCATCACAGCAAAGGCCGCATGTCGTACAGATGGATGATAAAAGTTCATTTATTTTTTCCATTAGATTAAATGATTTAATACATTTTATAAAATTACATTAAACCATTTAAGTTTAAAAACGAATCAATGCTTAAGTAGTATCATTACCAAATGATATAAATTTTATAAATTTATGAATAGTGTAATTGGTAAAATAAATATCATTTTTGGTTTAAGTACTAGACAAAAAAAGTTACTAATTATGACTTTTTTTGTTTCAATATATACCTATCTATTGATGAAATTTTTTAAAAAATATGCTTTATTTCAAATAAAAGGAATTGAGGGAAAAGCTAGAATAAATGACAATTTAATTATTGATGATATTTGCTCTTCAATCAGGATGATAAGTAAATATGTGCCTTATGAAAATGTTTGCCGTCATCAAGCTTATCAGGCTAAATTGATATGTACATATTATAAAATTGCGTATCAAATATTTGTAGGATTTAAAAGAGATGAAGCCGGCAATATAACTGGACATGCTTGGACAATCGCACAAGGTAAAATAATTACAGGATTTTGTAATCCAGAAGAATATGTCATAATGTCTGTTTATTCATAATAAAAAACAGAGCCAATATTACCCGTTTCTGTCCTTAAATGATAAAAGAAACACAGCTAACCATTGAAAATAGCCTTTGCAGAAATGAATATTTTTGAGTCTTTGAAAATACGTCGTTGGGAAAAAGGTCATTGGCAATATATATATATACTTCTTTGGCGGCTTTACAATGTATATCGTTTTATCACAATTTCCTCTTATCGTTCACGTATCATCTACTCATTTCGATTTAAAAATCATTATCATCAATTTTCAAATTTTACTAGATCAGACCGCTATCCGGATTTATTTAAGATCGCTAAGAAACATTTTCAAGATATCGAAAAACCTACAATTCTTTCATTTGGCTGTTCAACAGGTGAAGAGGTCGCTACCCTTTCTGAGTATATTCCACATGCTACTATTGTTGGAGTTGATATTAATAAGTGGTGTTTAAAGCAGGCTACTAGAAATTTTCATGCCCCAAACCGTTTTTTTTACCATTGTTTTTCTCAGGAATTTTTAGAGATGAACAATTTTGATGCTATTTTTTGCTTAGCTGTCTTTCAACACCCCGGAAATAGGCATAATTCTGTGCAAACCGAATCTTATTATCCATTTTCTCATTTTGAAAAGAAAATAAATGAACTTTCTGAGAAACTAAAACCAAATGGATTATTCTTTATTGATCATTGCGATTTCAATTTCTTAGAGGTGAATATAATGAAACAATATCGAATAGCACCATTTCTTAATAATCAATGCCTACGCCAGAGGCCCCTCTTTAACAGAGATAATAAGAAGACAGCTATGGTGCAAACTAATTTTAGAGTATTTCAAAAAAAATAAGGTAATTCAGTGAGTGGCTATTGAGCCGTAAACTTGTTTAATAGATCTTTTTATGAGTTCCATCTATACTAAGCTACTAGTTGAGTCAATTAATGTAAGTTTGAATAATGTCCCTGATGGGAATTTGAAATATCTATTAAAGCATACTAAATATGATTGGGATTTATTAAAACAGAAAACGGCTTACCATGGTATTTCGCCTATTCTCTTCGATGTGATTAGAAAAGTAGACAAAGACTTAGTTGATAGTAATTATTTCGATGTATTAAAGAATAGCTCTATTCGGCAGTCTGTATTTGACCTTTTAGCTTCACAAGAGATACTTAGTTTGTTGAAATTTTTAGAGAGCCATAATATTGAAGTTTTACCATCCAAAGGGATTTTATTTATTCATGAACTATATGATAAAAAATCAATTCGTGAAAGTTTTGATTTGGATATATTAGTTAGAAGGAAAGACGCTGTAAAAGCTCTGAAACTATTAGTAGAAGAAGCTAAGTATCACTTTATTTTACCTGATGATTTTATTGAAAAAAAGACAACCGATGACATCATCCATAGCCTTTTATCTATAAGTGGCCATCATGAAGTTGGTCTAAAAAGAGCAGATTCAGAGATTCATATCGATTTTCATTGGGATGCATATGAAGACTTCTACCAGTACCAGTTACCAACTGGCTCACTTTTTAAAGATCAGGCTAATAAATTCTTTTTTAATTCTATTTGTAAGATTCCTTCAAAAGAAGCTATATTTTGGATGTTAATTATTCATCATGGGGGACGAGAAATGTGGTTAAGGCTAAAATACTTTTGCGATTTATTTGTGTTTTATCAAAAATATGGCAATGATATTGATTGGGGACAAATCGTTTTAGAGGCAGAAAAATTTAAGATGAAACGAATTATAATAAATGCATTTTATTGCCTTGAGACTCTATTTAATATAAAACTACCTGATTCTATTTGTTTGCTTTTTTCTGAAAATAATAACCTTGAAAAGAATTATAATAAGATTTCAAATTCTTGGGATGTAGCCCAAAGCCGCAATGCCACAATCTTAGCAAAAATTAGGTTCTATATCTTGTATTTTTCTTTACAAGATGATAACTACTCATATATTCAACATATTAAACATTCTTTTCAAAAACGTTCTGTTCCTAATCCTCTTGAAACAGAGAAGCGAATAATTGTATTCCCAAAAAAATTTATTATGCTTAATTTTTTCGGGAAAGTTGCTACAGCGATGGCAATCTACATTGGCTTTAAAAAACGGAATTAAAATTCTTTTTAAGTACAAGTGTGAAAAATAAATATGCGCTTATGAATCTACTAAACCTCTTTATAAATCTATTGTTTTTCTTAAGTATGTAGGTTTATATAGAGCTCCTATAGAAATTGGAAAAAGTAGATAATATAAATAAAGCCTGACATTCTGGTCAGGCTTTTTCATACTTAATTCAATGGACTACTTTTCAAATAGGTTTCTAAATAATTTGTGTACTGCTGATACAATAGAAGCTGCGTTCCTGCACTGTAGGCCACGCCATGAGCACCGGGTGGATAAATCCGGAGGTCAGCATCTTTACCCGCGTCTTCCAGCGCATTCATGAGCTGAAACGTATTCCGAACGTGTACATTCTCGTCCATGGTGGCGTGGGCAATGAACATTTTACCCGCCAGATTTTTAGCAAAAGGTGATACGGCACTGGCTTTATAGTTCTCTTCATTCTCGGGCAACAACCCCATATAGCGTTCGGTATAAATAGAGTCGTAAAGTCGCCAATCGGTAACAGGGGCTCCTACAATCGACACTTTGAACACACCCGGATGGGTGAGCATGGTATAGCTACTCATATAGCCGCCGTAACTATGCCCCCGGATTGCCATTCGGTTGGCATCCACCCAGGGTTGCTTGGCTAAGTAAGCGGCTGCTTCCGCAAAATCGAGGCTCTCATATTTTCCTAGCTTCTCATAAACGATTTTCTCGAAGTCACGTCCATACCCACCGCTGCCCCGGTTATTGACGCTAACTACAATGTAGCCTGTTTGCGCCAGCCACTGATGCCATCCCGTTGTCGCAAATTCGTTATAAACCGATTGAGCACCCGGTCCACCGTAAATATCCATTACGACCGGGTACTTTTGGGCTGGATTGAAATTGATCGGTTTAATAATCGAAATATCAATCTGCTGCCCATCGGAGGTTGTAAAGCTGGTCAACTCTTTGGGCGAATACGCATGGCTGGCCAGGTAGTCAGACACTTTTTTGTTGGTTTCCAGTGCCTTGATCAATTGCCCTTTCGTATCGCGTAATTCGACCTGAGTGGGCGTTAATACGTTGGAATATTTATCGATAAAATACTGCCCGTTGGGGGAGAAATTGACAGCGTGTTTTCCGGCTACAGTTGTTAATCGACGCTTATTCTTGCCATCTACATCAATGACGAACAATTGACGCTCCAGGGGTGATGCTTCCGTAGAGGTGAAATAAACTTTTTTCGTCTTCGGATCAATATGATGGACATAACTTACTTCCCATTTTCCGCTTGTTACCGCATTGAGTAGCTTCCCGGTATAATCATATCGGTAGAGATGGGCAAATCCATCGCGATCTGATACCCAATAAAACTCCTGAACACCGGCCGGGAAATAAATCAGGTGATTGATACCCGCGAAAAAATCAAACACATCAACCCAGGTGGCCGATTTCTCTTCCATGATCTGTTTAGCATCACCGGTTCGGGCATTTGCCATAAATAGGCGCAGGTGATTCTGCTTCCGATTCAACTGCATCAGTGCAAGCTGGCCTTCCTGCGATGTCCAGTAGATGCGCGGAATATAGCCATCCCCCAATTCGACCTTCATCCATTGCTTGCTCTTATTGGCAATCTCAATCGCCCCAATACGAACCGTTGGATTTTGATCGCCTACGCGTGGGTAGGGAAGAGAGTCGAATTTCTCATCAAAGCCTTTATAATCGGTCAATTTGTAGATGGGGACCTGGCGCTCATCGGACTGCCAGAAGGCAATGAACTTGCTATCCGGCGACCAATCCCAGGCCTGCGCCAGTCCAAACTCTTCTTCGTAGGCCCAGCCGAATCGACCATTGTAGAGGGCAGGTTTAGCATCATCAGTTAGTTGCGTTTCGTTTTGGCTGGCGAAATCAAAGACAAACAAATTGCCACCCCGTTCGTAGCCAATTTTCTGCCCATCCGGAGACAGTTCCGCGGTTTGGGCATCTTTCGCAACGAGTTTCAGGCTCTTATCGGCCACCGCGTATACATAATAATCGGATACGCCCGATCGCCGATAAACGGGCCGGAAGTTGCTCTGAAACAGAATATTCTTCGAATCTTTCGACCATTGGAAGGAGCCGTAGGCAAACGGTTTGTCGGTGCCGGGAAATTTCAACTGACTGCCGTCAAAAACGATCTCTTCTTTCTGGTCTTTTGGCGAGAGCGTCTTTATGGTATTCTGCCCATCAATGAACGAGAACTTAGTGCCTCCCTCAATCCAGTTCACACTGCGTGGGCCCTGCGAACCAGCCAACTGCCCCCCCGAAAAAACGGCCTGTTGAAGATTGGCATACGGCTGTTTGGATTGCGCTACGGTTTTTTTCGCAGCTAGCTGCGTAATCAGGAAAGCAACAATGAAAAGCCGTCCGACTAGTTTTTGATTGATCATGAAGTATATATGACTTATAAAAGATTCAAATTTACTAAAAAAAGACATTTCGCATTTTTAGAACGAAACTAAGCTAACTCATGGTTTGAGCGGGCATTTATCACTACATTTCGTATTTAAATTACTTATTTTTTTTAACTCACCCACAAATTTATTTTGACTTATGGCGAACAAATACTCTTCCGTTATCAGGCACTTCTTCCTGCTTTGGCTAACGGTCTTACTTTGCACAACCACATTTGCGCAGGGCACTCGATCCCCTATAAAAGGCCGTGTGACCGATGCTAACGGGGCTGGCATTCCCGGTGTTACCGTACAGATTCAGGGCACTACAATTGGTACAGTCACTGACATAGATGGAAATTACCAGTTCATACCAAATCGTGATGGGTCAGTTACCCTTCGGTTTAGTGCTGTTGGATATCAGCCTACAAACCAGACTGTAACGTCTAGTTCGCCATCGGGGCTAAACGTGACGTTGAAAGAAGACATTGCTAATCTGGATGAAGTTGTAGTAACTGGTTCGACGTTATCTGCTGCAAAACGTGAATTAGGTAATGCCGTAAGTACCATCAAGGCGGCCGATTTGCAACAAGCAGGATCGGGTGGACTACTCAATGCCTTACAGGGCAAAGTTCCTGGCGCCCAGATCACACAAAACTCCGGCGATCCATCGGGTTCCATTTCGATTCGCTTACGGGGGGTTAAATCGTTGTCAGGTTCCTCAGACCCGCTCTATGTGATTGACGGCGTTATTGTGAGTAACCAGAGTGCCAACGTATCGCAGCTGGCAGTGGCCGATCAGATTGGCTCGGCTGCGCCGGGAACCAACCGGCTTGCAGACATCAACCCTAACGATATTGCCAGCATAAACGTAATCAATGGGGCAGCTGCGGCAGCGCAGTATGGATCGCGGGCGGCCAATGGCGTAGTACTTATTACTACTAAACGCGGCTCAACCGGTGCTCCTAAAGTTACCTTCTCGACCTCGTTTAACGTCAATGAACTCCGCAAGAGTGTGCCCGTCAATCTGTATAACAAGACATTCGGAAACACGCAGCAACGGCTTTTTCCTATTCAGACGTTCCCTTCCGATGCCTCGCAACAGGCAGCTATTGCGCTGAACCCGGCTACTACCTTCGTTGATATTTATCGGGATGGTACACCAAACAATAAGCTCCTCTCGAACGTGGTCGATAACGTTCCCCGTTATAATTATTTCGATCAGATTTTCCGGACGGGCTACGGCACCGATAATTCCATCTCGGTTTCGGGTGGTCGCGATAACACGCAGTATTATGTATCGTTTGGCTACCTGAAAAATGAAGGGATCATTAAAGGAACTGACTTCACACGCTATAACCTCCGTGCCCGTGTTGATCAGCGATTAACCAACTGGGCTAAACTTTCGGCAGGATTGAGCTACGTAAATAGCTTTGCCAACGAGAAAGCCAATGGAAACGTGTTCTATAGTCCTATGAACTCGGTTACCATTCTGAACAACATCTATGACATTACCAAGCGTGATGCATCAGGTAATCTGCAAGCTGTAGAAGGGCCTCGGGTGAATCCACTATCAACTATTGAGGATATGAAGTTCACGCAGTCGGTTAACCGTACCATTAGTGATGTACAGCTAAACCTGACACCCCTGAAAGGATTGAGCGTTGACTATATTCTCGGTGTAGATACCTATGGACAGGTTGGCCAAAACTACATTCGCCCATACCCCTACGTGGCACAGGCATCGCTTGGCGCGAACCTGTATCCAGGTGGTTTTTCGGCAACGGGTAATAACACGGTATTCCAACTCAATTCGGACTTGAATGTTAGTTATGAGCGCCAATTTGCAGATAAGTTTAAACTGAATGTTGTAGCTGGGTATAACTACCAGTTCTTCCGGTCTGATTACTCGACTGCACAGGGGCAGAACCTGGCCCCGTTTATTGAAACGGTTCGGGGCGCTTCCAGTACAACGGTACTGGCCGATTTCAGTCTGGATCGCTACAACTTAAGTGGGTATTTCGCTCAGGCAACGTTGGGTTACCGCAATCTGGCGTTCCTGACGGGTGCTATCCGACGCGACCAATCGTCGAAATTTTCGCCTTCCGTAACTAACCAGTTTTACCCCAAAGTAAGTGGTTCGTTCGTTGTATCGGATTTAGGGTTCTGGAAGGGTGCTTCCTTCAACGATGCGTTTAATAGTCTGAAATTGCGGATGAGTTACGGCGAAGCAGGAAACCTGTCGGGCGTTGGTTCCTATAGTCGATTCTATCAGTTCTCGCCAGTGGCTTATCTGGGCAAAAACACACTGCTGCCAGGAGCCCAGTTGGCCAACCCGCTGGTTCGGCCGGAGCGCATGGCCGAACTCGAAGCTGGAGCTGATCTGTCATTCTTAAAGAATCGTATTGGGCTGGGCGTTACGGTGTATAATCAGCAAATCAAAGATCTGGTTGTAAACCGAGTGCTGGCTCCCTCATCGGGCGGCTCAAGTATTGTCAACAATGTGGGTACGATGGAAAACAAGGGTCTGGAAATCGTGCTGGACGTAGTGCCGGTAAAAACAAAAGACTTTACCTGGGATTTTACCGCCATTTTTAACCAGAACCGCAATAAAGTTCTCACGTTGGGTAGCCCGGCTATTGCGATTAGTTCGCCCGCCGGTGCGCCTTATTTGCTACAGGGTCAGCCTGCCAGCGTGTTTTACGGAACGGGCTATGCTCGTGACGATAACGGGGAGTTGATTTTAACCACCAATGGTTTTCCACAGTCGGAGCGCGCCAAAACACAGGTAGTTGGTTCCACTGCTTTTGAGAAGGCACGTACCACCGATGGAAAGCCTGACACAAAATATCCAACGGCTAACATTGTTATTGCCAACCCCAATCCAAAATGGACGGGTTCGTTCACTACAAATCTGGCCTATAAATCGCTGACACTACATGTGCTGCTAGACCTGGTTCAGGGTGTGGATGTGTTCAATGCCGACCGACGGACCCGGCAGGGGGTGGGCATGGGCGATTATGTGGAAAAAGAACTCCGGGGTGAACTTCCACGGGGCTATATCTTCGCTATTTATAATACTGAAGAATGGCGCGTAGAAAGTGGTTCATACACCAAATTACGGGAAGTATCCTTGAGCTATGCGTTGCCCAAATTGATCAAGTCGGTGAGCGCCATTAATGTATCGTTAATCGGGCGTAATCTCTATTCCTGGGATACCTATACCGGTTTTGATCCTGAAACCAACGCTGGAGGTACCAACGATCTGCTCCGTGGCCTCGACTTCGGAAACGTACCCATTCCACGCACGTATCAAGTCAAACTGTCTGCAACATTCTAACTATCAGTCGCTAGTCAAAGCCTTTGGCTATCAACTCATATACACATACACATGAAAAAAATTCTTATTACCTCTGTATTATCAGGCTTGCTGCTGCTGCAAAATGCCTGTACACAGGAATACCTCAACCCCAGCACAGCCAGCCAGCCACAGGTTGTTGGTTCGGCCGACGGCTTGATTACGGTTTGTAATAGTCTCCAATACCGATATTCGGTTGGCGGGGGCGGCAGCGTGATTGGTAGCGCTGTATCGGCGGGTGGCCTGACCACCAATGAACTGACCGTACTTAACCAGGGTAATGGCGAAGAGTTCGCGCTACAACAGGGGCAGGCCAACGTGACCAACTCAAATGGGGTTGTCCGTACGATCTGGACTCAATGCCAGTTGATCCGCGCCAATGCCGACCTTGTGTTGGCCAATACAGGTGTTGTTAACGATGCGGGTACAAAAAGTGGTATTGTAGCTTATGCCTCTATCTTTCGGGCGTTGTCATTGGGTACGTTAGCGCAGTTCTTTCAGGCAGCCCCCATTTTATCGCAGGAAAATTCGCCGTTTGTCGACCGATTACAGTTGCTGAAGGAAGCGATTGCATCCCTTGAGTCGGCAGCAACGCAGGTAGCATCTGCACCCGTGTCGGCAAACTTTACGGGTAAAATTGTGCCGGGTATCGATATTCCCAATACGCTTCAGGCACTGATTGCCCGGTATGCACTCTTTGCCGGGGATTATGATAAAGCACTAGCCGCAGCAGCAAAGGTCGATCTGACGAAAAAATCGGTTTTTAATTTCGATGATAACTCCCGAAATCCTCTCTTTTTCTATGCGTTCGGGAATGTTAACGTAGTGGCACCAACCAATGTTAGTCTTGGTTTGCCGGCTGTACTAGCCCCGGATGTCGCCGATAAACGGATTGCTTTTTATACGCAAACAACCAACAGTAAAGCTAACCTGGGAACCGGATTCTATACCGCCAATAACGCCCCCATCCCGGTGTATCTACCCGGTGAAATCCTGCTGATTCAAGCTGAATCATATGCTCGTAAAGGTGATCTGGCTAATGCAGTTACAACGCTGAATAAGGTGCTGACAAAAACTGCCGCAACGGATACATTCGGTTTGGGAGCGGCTCTGCCTGCTTACAGCGGTGCGCAAACGTCAGATGCCCTATTACTGGAAATCCTTCGTAACCGTAGTATTGAACTGGCTTACACCGGCTTCCGGCTTGAAGACAGCCGTCGGTTTGGTCGGCCTGGTCCAGGGGTTGCTGGTTCGGAACGGAATCGTAACTATTTTCCGTATCCGAGAACGGAACGCGATAATAATACCAGCACGCCAGTAGATCCCGCGAATTAATTCTAAAAAAGGAGAAAAGGGAGGAGGGGGAGTAGAGGGACGAAAGGTATTCATTAACAGCCTTTCGTCCCTCTACTCCCCCTCCTCCCTTTTCTCCTTTTTACATTTTCACAGGCAACCCCGTTCGGGTTGATTCATAGATGGCCTGGAACAGAGCAACTACCCGGCGACCATCCTCGCCTGTAACCAGTGGTGGACGATGGTTGAGGATAGCATCGCGGAAATCGGCGATTTGTATGCCAAAGTAATAAACCGTCGCGTCAATGGTATTAAAGAATGCCGTGTCTTCGGCTATGAACTTAGCTAACAGATCTTCTTCGCCGGGTACGGTCCAGAGGTCATTGACGGGGGGATCAGTAATGCTCGACATACCGGCAATAAACAAGGCTCCCCCATCCGTCTGAACGCCTACGGATGCGCCATTCTCGCCATGCACGTGTACTTTTCCAAAGATTCCAGGCTTTTGAGAATTGCTCACGATGATATTCCCCAGGCCACCATTTTTAAATTTTACGATAGCCAGCGCCGTATCATCGACCTCGATATAGGGGTGGTTCAGGTTACGCCAAACGCCGTACACCTCATCTATTTCGCCCATGTACCACACAAGTAAATCAAGTTGGTGGGGCGATTGATTGACCAATACGCCCCCGCCTTCTTTATCCCAGGTCCCCCGCCAGTCGTCACTTTTATAGTATTCTTCACTACGCCAGCCCAGCATTTGAATAGTGCCGAGTACGGGCTTCCCAATCTTTCCGGTATCAATGGCTTCCCGAATACGCATGGATGGCGCATAGAACCGCCGTTGACTGATAACACCCAGATAGCGGTTGTTCTGTTTAGCAGCCTCAATCATCGCATCGCAGTCTTCGAGCGTTGAGGCCAATGGTTTTTCGACCAGCACGTGAGAGCCCGCATTGAGTGCGGCAACAGCAGGCTCCCGGTGGGCTGGGTGCGTAGTGCAAACAAGGCATAAATCCACGTTTTCACGGTCGACCATGTCATATATATCACTGTAGGCTCGAATGCCATATTGGTTCGCGAAGTCTTCCGCTTTCTGATAGGTTCGGCCGTAAACAGCGACTAATTTGGTGTCAGGTGTTTGCAAAACGGCCTGGGCGTGTAGGTGAGCCACTTTGCCGGGGCCAATGATGGCAATTCGTATAGGAGTAGTAGACATAATTTTCAACGCGTATTCCAACTAAATGCTTTAGATGAGAGTCATCTACTCTCAAAATGAGAAAAGATATGAAACATTGGCTGTGCATTTTTCTAATGATGGCTGGAATAACCAGTTGCCATACAGACGAAGCAAGTCCTAGCGATTTATTGTATCGAACGTGGCGAATGACACAGATACAATATACCAATGGGCAACCTGTGGATGTATCACCAGCCAACCCATGGTCCATCGTTACGTTTACACCGAATGGCATGATTCTATATGGCGCAGACGGGAAGTATGATCCCTGTTGTTCACCCGCTCAGTTTAACCGTAAGGGCAGTACGTTAGACCTGGTTGATGTAGCCGCAATCCCTTTTCCCGAACGAACGCCAAATCCTACCTGCGTAGCGGTTGACTGCGCATCGCCAGGGAACGCCTGGCAGATAGAAGAGTTAAGATATAATCGCCTGATCATTAGACAAGAACGTGGAGTAGCTACGTTTCAAGCCTATCCTTAATATGAAAAACCGCCTACTCTCAACCGCCTTATTACTGATTGTAACCGCTGCCTGCCAAACAGACGATTCTGTAGGGCCCGCTGGCTTGCTGTACAAACGTTGGCATGTATTACAGACGCGTGGGGTGAATGATACTGTATGGGCCGTGTACGATACGGATGCCTATTATGACACAGAATATCGACCCGATGGTACGCTTATTTATCGCAGAAATGGCGTCCTCACGTCGGCCCCCTGTTGCTCTGCCAGCCGATATGAGCGAAAAGGAGTAGTTATTCAGTATAGGGACTTCCTGTCTAGTTGCCCATCCGTCAAATGCGGTGCTAATAGTCCTGCAACAATTACGGTTCTATCAAATAATTTACTTGAACTACAGATTGGGGATTGGCTTACTCAATATACCCCAGCTCAGTAATTGTCATTACGGCTTTAGTACTACCTTAATCAACCCCTTTTCCTTATCATAAAGCCGTTTGAACCAATTTGCTCCTTCCGCTAATGGCACCTCGGCACTGAGAATTGCTTCAACGTTCATACGGCCAGACGAAATCAGCGCTAAGGCTGCTTCGTATTCGCCGTTGATAGCGCAAGAGCCTTGTAATCGTAACTGGCGTGTTACAACGGCTTGCAGAGGAATCTCAACCGTAGGAGCAAGGTTGCCTACTAGCGTAACCGTCGCTCCCTTCCGAACGCAGTCGATGGCGGTTTTAACCGTTGGGCCAGCACCTACTACTTCAAATGAAACATCGGCACCGCGTCCGTGTGTGAGACTTTGCACTTGATTTGCTACATCACCGGTTCGCGCATTGATGCTATGTGTCGCGCCCAGTGAATGCGCCAGTGCGAGCCGGTCATCGTCCAGATCAATGGCAATGATGGCACCACAACCCGCCAGTTTTAGCGCCTGGATTACAAACAGTCCAATCATCCCCGCACCGACTACCACAGCCGAATCATTGACTTGAATAGGCGTCAGACTAACGGCATGGAGGGCCACGGCTACGGGCTCAACCAGTGCGGCCTGTGTGAAACTAACATTATCGGGAATGGCATATAAAATGTGCTGCGGCACAGCTACGAACTCCGCAAACGCACCCTGACGCTTGAAATCGGGGGTCGATACGCCTACTACTTCACGTCCGTCGCTTAGGTTATACATACCACGACGGCTATACCAGTCGTCCAGTGCATATACCGTCGAGTCAAAGGTAACGCGGTCGCCAGTGGCCCAGGCTCGTACATCAGCCCCCACTTCAGCGATGATGCCGCTGGCTTCGTGGCCCATAACGATAGGTGGGATGCGTCGGCCAGAGCTGCCGTCCATACCGTGAACGTCGGAGCCACAGATGCCCACTGCCTGTACCCGCACGAGTACTTCGTTTGGTTTGATGGTGGGCTTGGGTAGATCTTGCAGATCGAACTGATTGTATTCCGTAAGAACGAGTGCTTTCATAAGTAAGGCGGACATCCTGTCCTTAGGTTTAATAGAGCGGACAAGATGTCCGCCTTACAGTTTCTGATAAATTCTGATAAACGATTCTACTGGCACCAATGCATAGTCTCCCTGTTGAAGATTTGGGTTGATTTCGTACGTTACAACCTCATCCATAGCGTCGGGTACCTCGCCAAATAGTTTGCTGGTGGCATTAGCGGTATATTTTTTCTTGATCCAGACAAGCCGTTGATCGGGCTCTTTGCCCCAGGCCTGATTATCACCGAGAATCAATTGAATTTTAGCCCAGTCGTTGAAAAAGTATTCCTGAAGCAATGGAATGATGCGGTCGCGGAAAGCGTCGCATAACTGGGCATAGGTTTCAACGTTGGTTAAATAGGCATGACCAATCTGATGATCGCGGTCAAGTAAGCACTCGATGCGTTCATTTATTGTCCGTAACAGTTGGCCCAACTGTATTCCATCAATTTCTCCCAGAACCGTTGGGTCTGGCCGCATTTCGCGAAACGAAAACCGTCGGCGCAGGGCAATATCCAGTAAGGCAATGGAGCGGTCAGTAGTGTTCATCGTCCCGATGACAAACAGGTTGATAGGTACGCCAAATCGCTCCTGCGAATAGGGTAGGGTTAACCACAATTCGTTCTCGGACCCCAGTCGTTTATCAGATTCAAGTAATGTAATCAAATCGCCAAATACGCTGGCTACATTGGCCCGGTTGACCTCGTCGATAAGCAGATAATGGACGGGTGCTTTTTGTAATTTCTGACGACGGGTTTCCGGTGAGTCGTTCAGACAGTCGGCCATTGTACCGTAACCAGCCTGCTGAATAGCCGATAAGCAAGCTTTGTGAAAAATACCTCTGCGTATCCGATAGCTGATTTGACCGTTGATCACTTCCGGCCTGATGCCCTCGACAAACTCTTCATAGCTGTAGGAGGGATGAAACGTAATCAGATTGGAATTTTGCTCGCGAAGATAGGGCTGTAAAGCAAATGTTTTACCCGTACCTGGTGGGCCAAACAAAATAAGGTTATGGGGCTGACTAGGGAGTTTCGGCCCTGTTTCATATTCTCCTCCTGGTTCTTCTACGCTATCCTCATTCAAGACCCGATCCCCAAGCGTCGGGTCATCGGCAAGGCGGATAAGCTCACTCAGAAAGGCTTCATCTTCGGCTGCCCGATACACATCTGCATTGTGCCGGGCGAGGTGCGGGCCGCGTTTGGTACTCTCCACCAGTTCGAGT
Organism: Spirosoma sp. KCTC 42546; assembly: GCF_006965485.1. Lineage (NCBI taxonomy): Bacteria > Pseudomonadati > Bacteroidota > Cytophagia > Cytophagales > Cytophagaceae > Spirosoma > Spirosoma sp. KCTC 42546. Next base: position 7,063,620 of record NZ_CP041360.1, on the reverse strand, counting down.
AGGCAATCCTCCCAGCATGTGCGCAAGGCAGGCTGATAGAGCAGATGGACGTTCGATTGTCCAATAATAACGGCCAGATAATCTGATTTTTCGGTAAGCGGCTCAAAGACTAATTCTTCAATGCTTTTCAGCCGATCCTGATACGATTTTTTAATCGTTAAGTGATACTCAACCTCCCCACGCCGGGGCTTCTGAATTCGTAAGGCCTGAAAGAAATTAATATTGGCCGTAATCGACGATTTATCGGGCTTCACCACAAACGCCAGCCGGGCATCGCCATTAGGCAGATTGACAATGTCGATCAGCTCCTTCAGCAACCCAAAAAAACGCCGGACTGCTTCGGCATGACCGATGTCACGAATGCGTTCAACGAGGGGTTGTTGTTGGGTGTCGGTAAGCACAGGAAAGGGCTATGGTCGTCTGCGAAATTACGATTTTTTTAGCGGTTTTATTGTAGTTAGATGCTCTTATAGGTTGCCTGTTACGCCAAATAACTCCCGATACTCACCACATCGGCAAATACGCCCGAGGCCGTTACTTCGGCTCCTGCACCGGGGCCTTTGATGACGAGCGGGCGATCTTTGTAGCGTTCCGTCGTAAATGAAATGATGTTGTCGGCACCGGTTAGCTGGTAGAATGGATGTTCAGAATCGACCGAGCGAAGGCCAATGGTCGCTTTGTTATTCTCGAAACGGGCGACAAATCGTAGTTTCTCCCCTTTGGCTGTTGCTTCGGCCAGCAGATTCTCGAAGTAATCATTATTGCGCTCCAATTCCTCAAAGAATGCTGGAACGGTAGGGGCAGCCTGGCAGGACTCAGGCAATAAAGGCGTTATGGTGACATCCTCTGGTTCGAGTGGAAAACCGGCTTCACGCGCCAGAATTAGAATTTTTCGAGCTACGTCCAGGCCGCTCAAATCATCGCGTGGGTCAGGCTCGGTGTATCCTTTTTCTTTGGCTTCACGCACTACATTAGCAAAGGACGTACCAGGGCGGAATGTGTTGAAAATGAAGGATAAAGTACCCGATAAAATCGCTTCTATTTTCAGGAAACGGTCGCCGGACGTCATCAATCCCTGAACGGTGTTGATAATAGGCAGACCCGCGCCAACATTGGTTTCGTAGAGAAACTTAACCCCCCGGTTCAATGCAGTCCGTTGTAGTCGCCGATACTCGGCATAAGGGCCGGAATTGGCTACTTTATTGGGCGTAACAACGGAGATGTTGCTATCCAAAAGCGACTCGTAAAACTGCACGATATCCTTGTCTGATGTGCAGTCAATGAAAACCGAGTTAGGTAGGTTGTAATCTTTTATTTTGTCGACAAACGCGGGTAAGGAGGTGGTAACGCCTTCCGTGAGTACTCGTTCACGCCAGTCATCCAGGGCGATGCCTTTTGGGTCAAGGAGCATCTTTTTGGTGTTCGTCATGCCCACAACGCATACTTTTAGCAGCTTTTCCGTGCGCAGGTATTCAGACTGGTCGAAAATCTGCTTCAGGAGTGTTTTGCCAATCAATCCGATGCCAACTAAATACAGGTTAAGTACCCGTGCTTCGGATTGGAAGAAGATGTTATGCAGCGAGTTAAGGGCCTTGGAAAGGTTATTTTTGTTGATAACTACCGAGATGTTGATCTCCGATGATCCCTGCGCTACAGCTACGATATTAACCCCGTTTTTACCCAGTACCGAAAATAATTTTCCGGCAATACCTGAGCTTTTTTTCATGCCTTCGCCAACTGTCGCAATCACCGACAAATCGCGCTCGATGGCGATGTTATCGATATGGCCGTGTTCAATTTCAGTCGCGAATTCGGCATCTAAAATGGTCTTTACATTTTCAGCCCCACGTGGGTCGATAGCGAAACAAATGGAATGCTCCGATGATGCCTGCGAGATCAGAATGACGCTGATCTTATGCGCGGCCAATACGCCAAACAACTTTGCCGATACACCCGCTACGCCAATCATGCCCGATCCCTGTACGTTCACAAGAGCGATGTCGTCGATGCTTGAAATACCCGTAATGGTGTATTGCCGACGTTCGGCGGTGCGGCTCACAACCGTGCCTTCGTGTGTAGGATTGAATGTATTGAGTACGCGAATCGGAATGTTACGGGCGAACGCCGGTTGTAGACTCGGTGGATAAATCACTTTCGCACCGAAGTGACTAAGCTCCATAGCTTCGGCGTAGGTGATCGTTGGGATATTGAAGGCATTCGGCACCTTGCGTGGATCGGCCGTCATCATGCCGTCAACGTCGGTCCAGATGTCGATGACTTCGGCATTTAGTGCTGCGCCAAGGATGCTGGCCGTATAATCTGAGCCACCTCGCCCAAGGGTTGTCGTTTCGTTCTTTTCAGTCGATCCGATAAAACCCGTTACCATTTGCGTAGTTGTGGACTTCGCAAAATGCTCCTGAATGAGTTGATTCGTAAGGGAATAGTTTACTTCAGCCTGGCCAAACTGGGCATCGGTTTTGATAATCTGACGGGCATCGCAGAATTGCGCGGGAATCCCCCGACTTTTTACACATTCGGTGATGATGGTTGTGGATAACCGTTCGCCAAAACTGGTGATGAGGTCATGCGTGCGCAGTGTCAATTCGCGAATGAGCGATACACCCCGTAGCAGGTCTTCCAGTTCATTGATAATGCCCCGAACGTGGGCAAATACTTTGCTTTGTTCTTTTACGGGAATCAACGCTTTCACCACATTGAAATGCCGGTCTTCAATTCGTCGGACCAGTTCCATATAATCCGGCTCTCCCGACGTCGCCATTCGTCCAATTTCGATGAGCTGGTTTGTTACGCCCCCCATCGCCGAGAATACAACGGCTATCTGATCACCGTTTTGGCGATGATTATCAATGATTTGGATGACTTGTTTGATGCTTTCTACGGAACCGACCGAGGTGCCACCGAATTTAAGAACCTGCATAAACTAATGTAGAATGAATAATGTATGATGAATAATAGTGGAGGTGCCCAGTGCACATTTTACAGTGTGCAGTATCCATTATTCATGTCAAAGAAGCTGTTGATGAGGTAATTTTAAGGATGCAAAGATAATGCCTGATGTAAACTTTACGGTGTTATTTATGAGAAAGGCGCACTAACATGTGCGCCTTTGGAGATTGTAGGTATGGCTAATTGGAGCCTAATAACTTATGTTTTTTTGCCTTATAACGTTCCAACCCGGTAAAAATCAACCACTTTCTCCCGCAGAACTCGTTCGTAACGGGCTTGAATCAAGTTCACCGATGCCCGGTCCAGATTGCTTTTGGCTAAATTATACTCAACAGCATTGAGCAAACCCGCATTATAACGGGCTTCGGCCGCTTTGTGCGATTGCGCCAAAACGGCCACCTGTTGTTCCAGCGCATGATATCGTTCATTGGCGTTTTGCTGTTGGTTAACGGCCTGATCAATGGCTTGTCGTAGATTCCGCCGGACACTTTCTGCTTGTGATTCGGCGAGTTGTTGCTGCAACCGGGCATTCGTAGTTCGATAGCGGACCTGAAAGCCATTCAGAATAGGAATTCGGATACTCATGGTTACGCTTTTGTACTGATTGTTATCCAGTTGCTGAAAATAATTTATGCGTTCTGCGCTTAGGATAGGCTCGAGCACTTTAACTGGATAGGATTGCCCGCCCACGTCAACGAACCCAGCCGTTGCCTGCTCCACTACCTCATTGCTATAGCTGGTTCGGCGGGCCGCGCTTGAATACGATGTTCCCCAGTTAGCATTGACAGTTAGGGTAGGATAGGCTAGCCCTTTGGCCAGATCTAATCCTTTTTGAGCTGCTTTCGTGCGTAAATCGGCGGCCTGAACTTCGGGCATAAAGGTCCGGGCCTGGGTAAAAATCTGATACGCGTCGGTTGTACTCACCTGGGGTATCGTTGTGCCTTCTAGCCGTACTAGCTGTAATACTGTTGTAGACGGTAGATTCAAAACTTGGAGCAACGTTAGCCTGGCCGCCTTCAGGTTTGTCTGAGCCTGAACGAGTTGCATCTGGTCATTTGCCAGTTGGCTTTTAGCGTCATAAAGATTAAACGGGGGCGTAGTACCCGATTTTACCAACTTCTCGGTTCGCTCTACCTGGGCCTGCGCCACGCTTACCTGCACCTCACTGGCTAGTACTAAATCCTGCGTTGTTAACACTTGTAAATAGGCTAGTAAGGTATTGAGGGTAATGGTATTTTTAGCCGTGGCGACATCAAATTGGCTGGCCTGCGCACTAAAACTTTGCTGTAGCAGCGTATTTTTTAACTGGAATCCATTGAATACGGTCCAACTTACGCCTAATCCAGCTGTATTGGTTGTAATCTGCGCATTGGTAACGCTGTTCGTATACGGATCAACGTTACGGCCAAAATTTAAGCCTTGATTTGAATAACCCGACAGGGTTGGTAACTGACTTCTTCGGGTTTGCTCCACTGTGTTATCGGCTACTTGCTGCTGCAATATCGACTGCCGAATGGAGGGCTGATTTTCCAGAGCCAGTGTAATACACTGCTCCAGCGTTAGTGTTGAGGAAGTGGGTAACGAAGTCGAAGTGGATTGCCCCCAGCCTGTTCCAGATAGACCCAGCGCGAGCAGAAGCGTAACTATTTGTTTCATAGGACTAAGGCGGTTTGGGTTTCGGTAGTTGTTACGGGGGCTACCGTTTGGTCGCCGTTGGCACTAATCTGAAGAAAATCAAGCGGGGAGAGTTTGGGCGATTTTGTAACCAGAGGCATCTGCGAAGCCCAGAGTTTGTAATACGCATCTTCTTTCGCCAGCAGATCGAAATGGGAGCCTTCTTCAATTAATTTACCCTGCTCGATAACGATGATTTTATCGGCGTTCATCACCGTGCTGAGTCGGTGGGCAATCAGGATAACTATCTTATTCTGTTCGCGTAAATGCTGGATGGTTTCCTGAACGCACTTCTCGGAAATGGAATCGAGCGATGATGTGGCTTCGTCCAGAATCAGGATGTCGGGATTTTGGTACAGGGCGCGTGCAATGGCAATCCGCTGTTTCTGCCCACCCGATAAACTGGCACCGTTCTCGCCTAGATACGTATGAAAGCCATTGGGCAATTTTTCAATAAACTCCGTAATGCCGAGTCGCTGGCAAATGGCTACGATCCGCTGCATATTGGGCTGATATTCTCCCACGGCAATGTTGTCGATGACGTTTCCGGCGAAGAGATCGATCTTCTGCGGCACGACGCTTACCCGACGGCGTATGCTTTCGTTGCTGATATGCTTAATGTCGTAATCGCCAATATGAATGCTGCCGCTTTGCAGTGGATATAGGTTTTGGAGGAGCGATAGCATCGTGGATTTACCTGAACCGCTTTCGCCAACCACGGCCGTAATCTGGCCCTTCGGAACCGTTATGCTCAGACTGTCAAATACTTGTGTTCGGCTTCCGTAGCGAAACGAAACGTCTTTGAAGCGAATGTCACCGATCATATCCGACTGAAGTTCGATTTTGTTCTCAGTCGATTCTCGCTCCAGGTCCATGATTTCAAACAGTCGATCAGCCGCAATCAGCGCATCCTGCACCGTTTTGTTGGCTCCGATGAGTTGGCTGGCTGGGCCTGTGAAGTAGCCAATCAGCGCATAAAAAGATAGGAGTTCGCCGGGCGTAATCTGGTTGTCGATCACAAAACCCGCACCTACCCAAAGAAGGATGATGGTGAATAATCGGGAAACAATTTCCGTGGCATTGCCCGACCAAACGGAGTTGCGGGCCGACGTGAAAATGGTCTTCAGCAACTTGACAAAGCGCGTTTCGGTCTTGATGTTGGCGAACGATTCCAGCCCGAAGCGTTTGATAGTACCCATTGCATTCAGCGACTCGACCAACTGCGATTCTAGCTCGGCTGCATCTTCCATCAGGGTTCGCTGGTACTTTTTATTCAGCTTGTTGACAATGACGTAGATACCCGCATAGAACGGGATAACGGCCAGCATAATCATGGCTAGTTTCCAGTCGTAGGTAAACATCATGCCGAACGAAAACAGGACAATGAACACGTTGACAACCAGGCTTGTAGCGGCATCGTTGATAAACGCCCGAATCTTAACCGCATCGTTGATCCGCGAAATGATTTCGCCCACGCGCATGGTGTCGAAAAACTGCTGGGGTAATTTCATCAGGTGTTTGTAATACCCCAGAATCAATCGGGCGTCGATTTGCTGCCCGGTTTTCAGGGCGAACATGCTTTTTAAACTTCCGATAAATAGCTGCAAAACGAGAATCAAAATCATGGTAATGCTCAACAGATTGAGCAGATTTCGATTGCCTTCGACAATAACATTGTCGACAATTTTCTGGACATAAATGGAGGTAGAAAGGCCCAACACGGTGTAAATCAGGGCACCGAACAGGGCCTGAATCATCACACTCCGGTGCGGCTGAATCAACTGCCAGAAGCGTTGTGTAGCCGATATTTTCTCGTTGCCCGTCTCAAACTGCTCGTTGGGCAGGAGCAAAATCAAAACGCCTGTCCAGATTTTTTTAAACTCATCATGCGTGTGTTTAACGAGCTTGCCCGGTCCGGGGTCCATGACCACGATGTGTTTATCGGTTACGTCATAAATGACCACAAAGTGATGGAGTACTTCTTTGATAATGACGTGCGCAATGGCTGGTTTCGGTATTTTCGATAAGCTTTCGAACGTACCGCGTACACCTTTAGCCTGGAACCCCAACCGGGTAGCTGCTTCGATCATACCCAGTACATTCGTGCCTTTCTGATCGGTAGAGGCCATTTGCCGGATGCGGGCAATGGGCATCATCAAGTTATAGTGTGCCGAAATGGAGGCCAGACAAGCCGCTCCACAATCGGTAATATCGTGTTGTTTGATTATCGTATTTTTTGCCATGATTTCTGGTTTACTACGAGTCATTGATTGTCAGTTGCTGCGCGTTATTCGATGGTCATAGGGATAGGTTCGCTCTTAGAAATGACAACCCATGACCCTTAATGACTACTATTGACCGTTAATGCTGTGTTTTTCGGATTGAGCCAATCATCGGCCTTGTCGTAGAGTAGGTCGAACAGGCTTCGCTCGGTAATTACAAAGCGCGCCCGGATGGTCATGCCTTTTTTGAGATAGCCCTTATAGCCTTCTTTGAGACATAAGAAATTCTGATCGAGCTTACACTTGACTTTAAAAACCGGCCGGTTTTCCATGACGGTAATGTCGTTCGAGACTTCGGTCACTGTTCCCTGTACCAACCCCCACTGATTGTAATCGAAGGCATCTATCTGCATCCGGGCCGTCATGCCGGGCCGTAACAGGCCAATATCTTTGGGCGATACGTAGCACTCAACGAGCAGATTGGAATCAGGCGAGACCACGCCAAGGACTTCGCCGGGTTGCACATAGCTGCCAGGATAGCGGCCGGTCAGTTGGCTAACTGTTCCGGCAACTGGGGCTTTGATGGTGTGCAGGTCGCGTTCGTTGAGGAGTTGACGTTCCTGTGCGCGGAGTTCGTCGAGGGCGAGTTGCTGTTGGGTCAGACTAGCCTGCCAGTCACTTACCTGCCGCTCAATTTGGGAAGCATATTGCGCCACTACGGTTTTGTAGGTGAACTCTTTGTCTTCAAATTCCTGCTGGGCCAGCACTTTGTCCTCATAGAGTTGACGCGTAACGTCTAGTTCGCGTTTGCGTTTTTGTTGTGTCTGCGTGTTTTCTGTCAGCAGAAACCTAAACTGTTCGTACTGCTGGCGAATAACCGGCGATTGCAAACCGGATACCGACAACAGGTTTGGGCGAGTAGCGCGGACAAGCCGGTCGAGGTCGCGGATGTTAAGGAGTTTTTCGGCTTGCTGGGAATGATTAAGCCGGAGTTTGGTTTCCAGCACTTCGGTCTGTAATCGAATCATGGGCTGGCCCTGGCGAACGGGCTGGTTGTCATGCACCAGCACCTGAGCGACCGTACCAGCTACAAGTGGGCGGAGTTCGTTACGCTCGGCCACCGGGCGAATGATGCCCGCACTTTGCACGGAGATTTCGGTATGAATAAACGGGAGAGAAACTAAAGCCGCAACAATAGCGAGTGCGACTGAGCAGTAGATGAGCTGGCCCCGAACGGTAACCTGGGGCAAATAAGCCTCCGTCGTGTGCTCGATGACGGAGGGCGGATGTACTAGATGTTGCATCGTGGTGACGTTTGGGATAAGGAGATTTCTTATCTCAAAGGTCGGGTGATGCTATAGGGGGTTCAATAACGGGCGGTTGTAGTTTATAACGAGAGGGAATAGGTTATAACGATTGGTCGTATCAGAAGGTGAAATGTAAAACGGCTTCGTCTTTTTCACGCAGAGAAAAGACGAAGCCGTTTTATTGAGTGAGCAACTTTCTTAATCCGCTCTTGATCAAGCTACAGCGCTTGCCGCTATTGACTTTATCTTTTCGGTAATAGTCAACAGTCCGGTATTGATAAGTACAGGTAATGTCGTCTGCAATGTACTGGCTGGCACACCGTCAGGAATATGCATTTCTTTTATCTGACACTGACCGTTGAACGTAATAGTGATCTTCCCGTCGGGCGATTGTACCCGCTCTTCGAGTTTGGAGATTAACGCTTGTAGCTGCATAATTTTTTCCTGATTCATAGAATTAAAAGCTTAGACCAATTTGGTATGTTATGATTGATAATGAACTATTGATGAGCACCCGTTGATCGCCCTGATTGTTGATCTCGCGTTTCCTGCGGAACAATGGAAAACCACCCGTTTCTTTCAGATAAAGCCGGTCCGATTCGTGGAGTGGTACCCGATAGGTCAGGCCAACGGTTAGTTTTCGATGTCGCTTAAGCTCAATGGACGTTTGCAGTGAATAAGCTAGATTACTGTAACGCTTCTCCAGAATCGGCTCGACGGCATCACCTTTGAGCCGGATACTGCCCAGGTAATTTGGATTAGCAGCTATGTCGTCGAAGGACCGCATCAGCCGCACCGTTTCGACACCGATGAAGGGTAGAAAACGGATGGGCCGGTGCGGCCGGTTTATTACTATAGTATGGGAAAGACCAAGCAGATTGGCCCGGTTCGAGATGCCCCCCAACCCAAAGTTGGTGCTGTTCTGATTATAGATTGAAAACCGGTAGGGCAGGTCGAGCCGCTGACTGAGGTAAATGCCGTAGCTGTGCAGGGTCGATACGCTGCGCTGCTGATCGATGCTAAATTGGGCCGAGTTGTCCCAAGCGATACTAACTGTGCCGCCATTCACCAAACCCGGCAACGTACTCAACCCATACCCACCGTGAACGTGCTGGACAATGTAGGTCAACACCTTCACCAGAGGGGCCGGTAGCTTTGCGGTTGGTACGGTTGTTTTTTGCAAGGCATCAGTTGCTGAAGCAACGACAGCACTGGTATCCCGGTGAAGAAGAAAGGCTTCCAGGTCATCATTACGTGCCGTGCCGGGTTGTTGCGCCCAAAACAGACTATCGTAGGCAACGGGCTTGGTGAGCAAAATGTCCATTTGTTGCATGTTCCGGGCGTAGCCAATAGAGTGCACCGTTGTTGTGTCAATCTCGGTGCTGAAAAATTCAACCATAATTTCGGAATGCCGGGACATTTTATTCGACGTTCTCGAAATAGTAGTATTGCGTAGGTACCATTTCCCACCGTAAGGCTGGTAGTACGTTTTGGTAAATCGATCGCCCGTATCGTTCACGGCTTCGGTTCCGGTTTTATCCGGTTTTACTATGGCACTGTACTCACCTCCCACAAATGCCATCGATTGTGCGTCAATAAACAGCTTGCCTCTCCGCTTCGCTTTGTCGGCTTTTGGACTAAAGCCAATCACATAAACTGTTTGTCCGTCGAGACTGGTCACATCGAGCAGTTCGTAGGCGTAATTGTCCATTTTCTTTTTGTCGAGAAAGGCGGGTTTGTTATGTACAAAGTCGCCGATGTCCATGACATAAGCGGTGTTTCCCCAGCGTATAAACAGCGTTGAGTCGAGGTTACGGAATACCTGCTTGCTTTTTTGCAGAACTTCCACTTTCGGCTCGTCATTACTGGTGTACGGCTTAATATGGGCGTTGAGCTGGGCTTCGAGGAGGTAGAGATAATCGGTTTTGCTGACCCGGTTGTACTCGCGTAGCATTCCCTGCATCATGAACGACTTAGTCGGGTAGTTGGCGGGTATCCTATCAATGGCATTCAACACAATACCCCTTGCGCTGCTGTGTACAACGACTTCATTCAACGCTGTTTCGCTCTCGTTTAAGGCAATAGTGAGCATCGAGGGCCCCATGTAGGGAACGACTTTGCTGGCGTAGCCCAGGTTTGAGACCGTAATTGACGTTTTGGCAACTGATGAACCTGATAGTTTTAACGAAAACTTGCCGTCTTCATTGGTAATCGTGCCTTGTCTGCCCACCCGCACCGAACTGCCCGGCAGAGGCCGCCCAGTTTTGGCATCCACCACGATGCCCGTAACCGACTGCGCCCACAAACCAATGAACGAGAGGACGAGGCAACATGTAAGAAGTACAGGTTTCATTGAGATTGGGGAGATTTGCCTACAAATAAATGCTCAAGTGAAATTCCCTTTTTTGATGTCGATAAGTCTTTGCCCTAAATACGTTGCCCAACCGTACTGTATGCGCAAATAAAAAACAGTAAAGGCAGCAGGTATTGGGGTATTATAGAACGAATCAAGGTGTGGAGTCTGGTGAAACAATGATCAGACCAACTTTGGTAGGATGGTCCTGAACTAACTCGGTAGCGCGGAGGTGGCGCATGAGCCAGAGTATTATTATATCGCCGAAGGCCGCTAACGTAAAAAACACACCGAACGCTAGCAACCAGACGTTACCAGTGGCTAAAGCCGCCCCGTAAGGAACTAAGCCTAGCGTAACCAACGGCATAATAACCACAATACGATAAGCACGGGCAGGCATCGGCACGGTAGGATGGCAATACGGAGTTCCTGATTGCCATTGCACACCAAATTTTATTTTTTGCCAGGGCAACCGCCCGACCCACATTGCCGTAAGACCGTGAATTAATTCATGCACGACAATGCCAACAAACATAGCCGCAATAAACAATAGAATTGGGGCTAGCCCCGAAGCCGCTATCTGCTTTAATGAAAAATTCCATAGTTGACTAAAAGGCCAGACCAGCAAGGGCGCACCAATAAAAAAAGCAATGCCGCCGTAGAGCTGGGCTTTGAGAGTAGACAAAGTAAGGTTTAGATTTGCACTCACTTGATTTTCAGTGTTATCCAATACACTAATAGGAGGACCACAATTATATAAACTAATAAAGTTGCCGATTTGAACATTTTATTTTTCATCGATTTAATGGAAAATAAGCACGGCCCAGAGTACTCTGGGCCGTGCTTGATTTGAGAGGATGGTTATGAGCGAGCGGCTTTATAAACTCCATATAGCCCACCAGCAATAGTTACGCCAATAGCGGTTCCTTCAAGAAGAGCAATGGCTACTGGGATAAGGAATGCAAGCCCACCGGCATTATCAGCTAGTTCATTATTAGTCAAAATCTCTACACCATATGCTTCAGTAACAAAGGCTGTAGTTTCCAAATATGCACTTTGATTCATGATTAGTTAATTTATATGAGTAACTGGTTTATGAATTACAAATTGTACTTTTCTTTCAAGCCTAATGCAACTGCTGAGCATACTAACATGACTCCCCAGCCCACGCCAATTAATACAAGTGGAATGACTCCTCCTTCTAACTCAACTAATTCATTAGATTTCAACTCTACTACATCCGTGTGATCAAAATAAGAATTAACCATTAGTTTTTAATTTATTAGTTTATTAATTTAATTTATTGATTCTAATTTCAACCTATAACTAACTAAAGCTCCAGTAGCTTGAAATATATTTAACTATTTACTGTAATCGTCTAATGCTTAAACTGACAAGTTTATTAAGAATGACAATTAATAATAATTAGATATACCAAAGCCTAGTGATTTGGCTTTATAGGTTTCATTTCACTAGGTGGCCTAAGTAGGCACCTGCTAGGGCAGTAATGGACTACCAAATGCGCCGATTGCGGCCCCTGTTAAGCCTCCACCATTAATTAAATTAGTTGCTTCTGTTTTCATATCAATAATCGTAAAATTTATTTACTAATTATTTACATGCATCTACAAAGCTGCCGCTATTCCTAATACGTAGGGATTTCTAACTCCAAGATTAAGAGCGCATGAAAGAGCCAGTAATCCACCATCTTGAATAGATATTAATTCATTATTCGTTAGTTGATCCATTATTGAAAAGTTTAAATTGTAAGAAAGAAAACACCTTTAGTTTAATATCTAATTGAACCCTCCGCTTAAACCCGGGATGCTTCGGCCGCAATAGATACTATTGGCACTCTTAATCTATTCTACATCTACCAAAATCATACCGTACTCGTCAAAAAACCATCTAACTAACGTTTTGTATTGGTCTTTGCCAACCCCAATCGAGGGTGTACTTAGTTGTCTTCCTCTGGCTTTTTGATGTCTGGTACTTAGTTGACACTGTAGCGTTCCATTAATTCTTGATCAATAAGCTTGCTGGTTTACAGCAAGCTGTACTAGTTGATTTCCTCCTGTTGCTCGAGGATATCTTTTCCTTTCCCCAGCAATGGGCCTGTTGCAGGCTGTTCTATTGGTTGGATTTTAATAGGTAATACACGCTTTACAACAGAATCTCTTTTTGATAGACTGGGCGATTCTGCTTCACTCTCTGAGCTGTACGTATTGTTAACATACGATGGCTTTACTGTGTCATTTTCTTTACAGGCGGTCGCCAGGATCATCAGCCCGACTACGACCAATAGATTTTTCTTGTTCATAATTTTTATCCACTGTCTTGTTCATTGTATGATGCAAATTTCTGGTGACTTAGCTTCTAATTCAATAACCTATAGTTGTGCTTTATTCGATTAGGTTATAAACCGATGAGCGTTATTGATTCGATTTTTAGAGTAAATCCTTTGCTACGAGCATCGAGGGAGTTACTCAATTGCATGTCGCCTAGATGAATTTTTACTAAGTATTGTTTTTTTAGAAGTGAACTTATGTAGATTACTCAGTTTTTCTATTACGAATCAGGGAAAACGCATAATCAAAATTTTCGATATGGTTTACCTAATTCAACCTAATTTTCATTGGCAGCCTTCTCATAACTTCCTGATTACTTCTTTAAAAATGGGCCATTTTAAGGACGTGCCAAAGGAAATTTGTTCATACGTTTGCCCTAGCAGTAAATACGGAAATGTACTTTTAGTAAAAAAAATAATAGTACAGGCAAAATATACCAGTAATAATGGAAATTGTATAGGTTGCCCAGAAAAATTGTTTCGTATTCATAATTAATTATTTATTTCATTCATTCCGGTGGCTTTAGTTTTAATTTTCTTTTCTAAAATGGCTACTTTCATAACATAGGTGCAAATACCGCCTAAAAATGTAGCAATAATGTCATACCAATCAAACATTCCTCCGAACGAAGTACGTGGAGTAGATTGTGTAAAAACTTCGTGAGCCATGATGCTCAGAAGGATATGTATTATAGCCGAAACGGATTTTTTATAGGCTTCTTAAATTGCAGAACAATCAGCGAAAAGCCCAGTACTGCCCCAAAAATTGGTAGACTACCTAAAACTATAGCTAAAAAAACACTTTTCCCCATTAATAATGGTCTTATTCACAATTGGACTGCTATAGTTATAATCCCACACATGGCTCCTAGCCATATGCATATATTTTCCTTATTCATTTTGGTAAATTACTGAAAAAATTTATGCCACGTTACAGAACCGTTTACCAATATGTGCAATAATACTGCCCAAATAAACCCATTTCTAATTCGAATAATGCCTAATATAAAACCGAGAAAAATTTGAGGTAAAATGTATATAGGATAGATGAAAAATAAACCTTTATCAATAGTAGTGAAGTTAGTTATGTGAATAGCCCCAAAACCTAACGATGTAATAGTTAGTAGTTTATAATCGGTAATTTTTAACGCAGAAAGCCATAAAGGATTGTAAGTAATATATAGAAAGAAAAAGAGAAGCAGGCAGATTACGAGCCTTATACTATAAGTAGGTAAATCACTAAAGTATAAAATAGTATCGAATAATAAAAATATAAAAAAAGCTATTGAAAATGACACATTGAAACGGGTTGGCCGTAATAACAATCGGAATGATAACTCTTCGATAATAGGTGCTTTTACCGAACTAAAAAAAATACTTTTATATAAACCCATTGTTTTGATGTACTCATCTAACTTAAAATGTGAACTTAGAATCGATGGGTGATCAAGTATTTTTACAACAAAAAAATCAGTAACTATTATAAATATAGTACATAATATGCCTATTGCGTAATAGATTATAAAAGCGTATAAAAGTTCACGCCATTTTTGCAATCTATTATGTGGCACTTGCTGAATATACTGGTGAAAAATATACATCGGTAAAATTTTCAAGGCAAACAGTAACTAAAAAAAGATACTGTTTGCCTTAATTTTAATTGCTATTTAAATGCTCCTCCCATAATTTCACCTGCGAGGGCATCCGCAAGGCCACGGCCTAAGATACCCGCTGCATTAGTAGCAGCACCACACAGATACCCGCATGCATAGCCAAAGCTTTCTACCCAATCTTTGCCGCCGTCGATACTTAGTTGCGAGTAGGAATCAAGTTCAGTAAGATTCCAATCATTTATAGTTTTTGTGTTCATAAATTATAGAAGTTAGGGAGAATTAGCCTTTGTATGATGCGTTAAATCCTTTTACAAAACCTTTTGCAAAACTATTTGCAATACTATAACAAGTATCAACATACCACTCAGCAAACTCATCAAATGTTAAACCACCATTTATAGCCTTAGCATCTTCCTTGGCTATATTGGCTAAATTGTCTATTTCGTAATTTTCTAAATTTAAATTTTTCATTTGTTTCTTAATTAAAATAGTAAACTGCACGTTTTTATCACGTCCTCCGCTTAAACCCGGGATGCTTCGGTCGTAACAGAAATAGGCATTCTTAATATATTCCACAGCTATCAAACTCTTACCATACTAGTCTAAAAGCCGTCTAACTAATGTTTTGTATTGGTCTTTGCCAACCCCAATCGAGGGTGTACTTAGTTGTCTTCCTCTGGCTTTTTGATGTCTGGTACTTAGTTGACACTGTAGCGTTCCATTAATTCTTGATCAATAAGCTTGCTGGTTTACAGCAAGCTGTACTAGTTGATTTCCTCCTGTTGCTCGAGGATATCTTTTCCTTTCCCCAGCAATGGGCCTGTTGCAGGCTGTTCTATTGGTTGGATTTTAATAGGTAATACACGCTTTACAACAGAATCTCTTTTTGATAGACTGGGCGATTCTGCTTCACTCTCTGAGCTGTACGTATTGTTAACATACGATGGCTTTACTGTGTCATTTTCTTTACAGGCGGTCGCCAGGATCATCAGCCCGACTACGACCAATAGATTTTTCTTGTTCATAATTTTTATCCACTGTCTTGTTCATTGTATGATGCAAATTTCTGGTGACTTAGCTTCTAATTCAATAACCTATAGTTGTGCTTTATTCGATTAGGTTATAATGGCTATATTTCTTATGCAACCTCATCATAATAACTAATAGACTCGTCATTGGACAACGCCATGTTGTCAAATAAATCGCCGGCAGATACGATCCAGTTATCGTCAAAAGAACCCGTTTCATCCGCTAGAGAATCAGTATCGTTGTTAATCCATACTTCAAAAGAATGCTCAGTGTGAATGCGTGCTTTCATGATAGTAGTTTAATTTAGGTAGACATTGATTTAGGTTTGTGTGTTCTGATTTGTTGAATCAAAATTGGCCGTTGTTTTTTCTGGTTTCAATAACCAATGGTTGTAGTCTAGTCCATTGCGATATAACTTATACGATTAGGTTATAGTAGAAAAAACTTATGGGTCAACGACTTTTTGTCGGGCGCGCAGGGAGTCATAATGGCGGGCTAAGCAATGGTAGAGTACCAATTCATAAGCGCGCTGTTTGGATGGAAACAGGCGATTGACCATCATGTGAATCACACTGCTTAAAATGGCATAGAGCCGGTGAGAGTTTGCTAAGGAGTGTACCAGTTTCTGCACAAGTTCGGTCTGGCGGTGTTCCCAGTTAGTCAGGTCGCCAGCAATTGGAAAATCGTCGGCCAGTGCCTGATCCATCAGGGGTCGATACGTCCGGTATTTTTCATTGAGTTGATGGCGTAGCTCCGGTGAGCCGCCAAATTCCTGAAAAAAGCGTTCTTTTAGTTCCCCTAGTATATTCAGGCAGGCATCAGGTGCAAGTCCTGCCCCCACCAATAGCTGGTCAATTTTACGAATGGCAATGGCAACCCGTAGGTTTTCGTCAAACTCATTGCCGGTACGCGCAATGAAGGC
The DNA here is from genome assembly GCF_006965485.1 of Spirosoma sp. KCTC 42546. Lineage (NCBI taxonomy): Bacteria > Pseudomonadati > Bacteroidota > Cytophagia > Cytophagales > Cytophagaceae > Spirosoma > Spirosoma sp. KCTC 42546. Next base: position 7,047,186 of record NZ_CP041360.1, on the reverse strand, counting down.
TAACGTAGACAGACTGTCGTAATAGAATAATGTTTCGCACAGGGGCATGTGCTCCAGACCGTAGCGTTCGAGTTCCCGCTGATAGGTATCTACTTTGATGCTATGCACGATACCTGACTCAATCGCTTCGTGCAATGCTTTTTCCATAACCCGCACCACATGATGATAGAATTCGAGATGGGCGTTTCCGCGAAAGCGCAGGCGCAAATGGGAATCGGTGTCTTTGTAGCGAACAAAGAAGAATTCATCAATGATGTGCGTCTTTAGCAACTGTTGTACTACCGGATAAATGGTTTCAGTCAGGAGTGTGTCGGATGTTTTTTCGCCGGTATACACTTTCAAATAGAACCATTCGCTCCCAATCGAGAACTTGCGCTGAGGCAATATACCTGTCGATTGACTCAGGCCAGAAAACGATTTTGCCGCTAAATTTTTGAACGGAATAAGTAATTCATGGGTAAAATGATCGCGTTTGCTGGTTAAGGGCGAGCGGTCGGGCATCGATAGAAACTCAACCAGTCTGATGTGGCCTGATGCGTCTGCACGAGTCAATCGACGAATTTCCTGGGCCAGCAATGCCAGCGAGGCAGGCGTGTGCATCGAAATAAATAACTCATTATCGCCCTGGGCAATTACAAATTGGTCGGGTAAGCCAGCCGCCGTTAACTGGGCTACTAATCGTAATGGATTGTCGGGTGTAAGCTCGTTACAGGCAAGTTGCCAGGTAGCCCGGCTAAGAATGATGTTCCGGTAACGAACCCTGGGTAGATAGGTCTGCGTTCGCAGAATACCCCAATTCCAGGCAATGTTCAGATGGGAGTCCTGGGCTTGTAAGTCGCACAGGAACCGATAAATGGGTAACCCCTGCGAGAAATTGTGTGCGTTGCTCAGGCGGGGGATAATCCGTTTGTTGAGCCGCCTGGACCGTAAAATAATCTGTCCCTGAGCAGTTTGGTCATACCGAACCGACACCAGTAAGTCGGTCAGGGGAATTTGATAATCCGGCTCTACCGACGATTGGCCCATATATGGGATTTCGTATTGATGGGTGGTCGGTCGGATTAAGATATTACCAACCCGGTTTTCGGGCAAGTGAACGATCTCGGCAATGATCACATCTGGATGATGGTTCTCTTCGGCTAGGGCGCACTGTTTAAGCCGTTGGGCTAATGATTCATGACCCTCCCCAAATCGGCTGAGCAGGTTTATGGCCGATGGCCCTTTGCAAGCCAGTAAATTAAACTTAAAATCGCCTTCATCCACAGCGTTGGGCGAGCTGGCCAGCAGCGTACCGAATACATAAAAGCTATCGGGAACAGACGACGTTATTACCTGGCTATTGATGTAGGTTAAATCATCTTCGGTCAGGACAATTTCATGGACGGCACCAGCCGTTCGAGTTGTGCGGAGTGCCTGCGTGTACTTGTCCATTACCAGGGTTTGCCACCAGTCCCAGGTCGTGGCTTGGGTAGCCGGACTTGTTGCAAAGGTTAAGTCATCGATCAGGGGGGCATAACCTACACCAAATGTTGAGCCAGAGCCATAGCCAAGGCCCGATTCGGCATCGATAGCCAGTGCCAACGGAACTTCCTCATCTTCATAACGATTGTAGAACCGCCGTTTAAATTCATCGAGGTCAGGACATTTGTTTGGTTGGTTCAGGACCTGCAATTTCTCAAGATCTCGTTGCAGGAGTTGCAACGCGTGCTTGCCCAATTGCAGCGCTGGATTATCAAAGAAGGCATCTACCTGAACGATGTCGGCAGAGGGCAGAGGGATGCCCCGGTCGGTAAACCATGCCTGAACCTGTGCGTAAGCCAGCAGTCGATCAGGCTGTTGCAGGCAGGTCTGTAATTGGCGTAAATGGTTCGTGATTTCGGTGGTACCGCTCAAGGATGCAATTCGTGCCGTGAGCCGATTCAGGTAGTGCAGGCCTGTTACAGTTGGTTCTAGTTCAAATGATAATAGCTGTCCTTCAATGAGTTGTTTAACAAAACTAATGGCTTCGTGCTGATCGATGTTAAATGTTGTTAATCGGGTTGCCAGCTCCTGAATGGTTGCTCCGGTACGCGCTGCTTCCAGAACTGCTGTCAGATGGGGTTCGGCTTCGGCAACACTGATAAAGTAGCTACGCTGCTTATGATCGAACTGCTGCTCAATATACCGCAACGATGAGCCTATTGGGTAGAGGGATGAATTGGGAAATAAACGTAGTTGCTCTCGGATAATGGGCTGGTTACTGAGCCACTGGCAGATTGCCAGCAAGCAGTCCATATCGATACGGGTATGGGTTTGAAGCGTTGTGGTTGTGCCCGCTCGTAATTGGGTTTGCGCGCCGAAACTTCCTACTGTGCAACCCGCAAAGAGGCCATAGGGTGTGGGGCGGCTACACATCCGAATCAGGTATTTATGAAGCGTTATCAGTAGTTTATCCTGCTCGGGAAGGGTTTCGCCCGATAGCCACCGTTGAAATCGCTCATAGAGGGCGGGCGATGCGACAAAAATGGCCTGCTGCGCCAGCGGGTCCTGGTAATGCTGACGCAGCAGGTCGGATAAAGGGGTGGTAGCAAGCTGATTATAAACAAGAAGTAAGTGGTCGAGTGAATACGTCGGTTGACGTAAAATGAAAAAATCCTTCGGTTGAACCATGAAAACTGAGTGGACTATTAAGTAGCACAAAGGTAATTCATAGTTACATATTGTTGGTAGATTTTGTAGTAGTTTCGATAAATTTCGTTACATCAACCGTATCGGCTAACATACGCATCCATGCAAACCGCAAACCGCTCGAATGAATACGGTTCAGTTAGAAAGTCGAACGGGTTCAGGTTCAGATGGTTGAACAGATGCTGCGGATAAGGCGAAGTAATAATAACTGCCGGATGAGTACGCAACGCATCCAGAAACGGGCCGGGGACATGGTCGTCCGGGTTGGCAAGCCGCAGAAAGACCAGTGCGTGTTTGGTGGTCTGAATGGCGGTCAGCATATCCTCCGTAAACGCTCCGGTCTGGCCAACGTTAAGCCAGCCGGTGCGTTGGAGGTAATGAGCGAGTTGACGCCGACTCGCCATTGATGGATTGATGAGCAGGTAGTTGGGCAATGGTGACTAGAAATTTCCTAAAGTGAAAATTGTTGTTCTTCCATTATTTTTAGGATTCGCTGAAATGGTAGTTAGGCAAACAATACGTTGTCTTTTAAAAATTAAGCGGGTTGGAGCAGATGGTGTTTGCGTGTTCATAGCTGTAAATAATTTAAGTTTAGGTTTTCGATGGGTAAGGGTTTAGGGGCCGGAACTATGTCCGTTGACGATTCAAAACTAGCAGATGCATATAGTCGCTTCAACTACTTTCGACATATGAGCGGGCATTTTTCGACTAATGGTCTAATCGCTTCGACTAATGCTTTGTTAGGGTAAAATCTCGACCTGAATGATAAGCGTAACTTCGTATGTAATCTCAGTTTGTGTTACAACTAACTCGTATTTGTCTTTATACAACGTATCTAATCGCCTTCGTACATTGCCAAGTCCAACGCCCCCTGATTTCCTGTCTAGCTCGCTAACAGGCAGTTTATTGGGCACACTATTCTCAACCCGGAACACAAGTTGGCCTGCTGTTATATCGGCACTTACCTGCACATAAGCTGGATCTGTAGTGCCTTTTGCACCATGCTTGAAGGCATTTTCCACAAAAGCGATGAGTAGCAACGGTGTAATCTGATAGGTTGAGGGATTCCCACGCTGTTCATACTCGATCACCACGTGTCGATCCGAAAGCCGGTTACGCTCCAGATTAAGGTAATTCTGGATGTAGGCTAGTTCTTTATCAAGGGCAATTTTTGGAGAATCTGTTTCATAAAGATTGTAGCGCATCAACTCCGATAGGCGCAGAATCAAATCAGCCGCTTTTTCATCATTATCAAAAATGCGGGAATACACACTATTAAGGGTATTGAATAGAAAGTGGGGGTTGACTTGGGATTTTAGAAAATCTAATTCAAGGTTTAGCTTATCTTTTTCAAGTTGTAGGTTTTTAGTCCGAAGGTTAATAATAGCATTAACGACCTGTACGGCTAATAGTATAATTGCAAAAGGGAAACTGTAGAAGAAACTAAAAAAAGCCGCTGCTCCATTTGAAAAACATCCGTACCAGTAAGCATGATGAAATAACTGCCAATCCCTTTCAATTCGAGGCCCACTATTAATCTGTTGTAAATAGTAGAATAATAAATAATTACTCTCGTAAATAATAAAATGACAAACTAAGATCCATGATATAAAGGGCACTATACTGAAATTGTATAAATGCCTAGGGAAAACATAATATCCAAGACAATAGTAAAGTGAAATTGTTTGTATAATTAAGCTGATAGACAGCCAATTTACTACCACGATATTGTCTTTGTAAAAAATATCAACAACGAAATAACGCATGAAATATGAAAACACTGCCCATAGTAAAATGTGATTTATCCATCTTTTAATCGTTGTTGGGTTTAATATAGGATTCATAAATTCATCTTGAACTTGGCTCATAATACAAGTGTGGGATTGGGTCTAGTTAACACTATAATTTATTGCCTCAGAATTCAAATCATATTCTTCTTTAACTCCTCCATCACCCGTTCGCGGTAGGTGACGCCAATAACTACTTTCTTCCCGTCGAGAGTAGTAATCTGATTGCCATCGATCTCTTTGATCGCTTGCCGCCGGACAATATAAGACCGGTTAATTCGCAGAAATTGCGAGGGGGGGAGCATCTCCTCCAGCTTGCTCATGGTCATGTGTGTGATCAGAACACGCGTTGTGAGGTGCAACTTGAGGTAGTCTTTCATGCCTTCGGCAAAGACAATATCCTCCGGCGCTACACGGATCAGCTTCTTGTCTTCCTTAATCAGAAAGTAAGGGATTTTTTCGCGCGGGTCGACTGGGGCTTGTGTTTGCACACGGGCTGGTGGGCGCGTTGGCGTCGGCGCATTGGGGTCTATCTCAAAGTTAAGCCGTTTGGTTACCCGGTTGATGGCCTCCAGAAACTTATCGAACCCTACAGGCTTGAGCAAATAATGGGTCACCGCATCGAAGTTGTAGGTTTCGGCCGCAAATTGAGGGGAGGCCGTTACCATAATGACCATAGGATGAGGTTTCTGCAGCGATTTCAAAAACTCAACACCCGTCATGTACGGCATTTCAACGTCCAGAAACAGGATATCGGGTTTACGTTGTTGGACCTGTTCCAATCCCTCAAACGGATCGTATGTCTGCCCAAGCAGGGCCAGATAAGGCACACGGCTGATGTATTTCGACATGATGACATGGGCAGGTGACTCGTCATCGACTAAGTAACAGGTGAGTATATCCTTCATAATAGAAGCAATATATTCTATAAACCCGTTATGGTGACGTATTAGTCGAAGCAAATGCCCTATTGGTCGAAATAAATTTTCTGCCGTTAGGCTGCTCGGTTAGTTTGTATCGGTCAAACAACATAAACCTTTACCGATATATATCATGAACCCCATTGCCACCAAAATCCGCAAACTCCGGGAGATTCACGGCTATCCACAGGAGTACGTTGCCTTTCAGTTAGGTGTTAGCCAGGCTGCTTATAGTAAAAAAGAAACGGGACGAACCGAGTTATCCCTCACCGTGCTACAACAAGTATCGTCTTTGTATAAGATCAGCTTAATGGATCTCATTGAGTTAACCTTACAGGATCTGCTCATCACGGCTGTTCGTCAGCAATAGCGACTGAACAAACGGGCACTCTATACGCAAGCTCATTGCATGGGGGCTTGTGTACAGATTTTGCTTTGGCAATTCATTGCACGAGTGTCCCTAGACTACGTGTTTTTCAATCGTCGCATCCCCGATCTTATTGGTCGAAGAAAAGGGGGCATTGGTCGAAATATATTTTCCTTTGGGTTGCTAACAGGCTGCTTTGTAAGAGCAGATAGTTCAGGCCTTCGGCGAAAGTCCTGTAGTCAATCGACCTGTAACTGATTTCTGACCTTCGTATTAATTCACTTTTCCTATTGCTATGAATTTAGTAATCGACTACCTAACCAAGACCTACAACACTGGGCAGTCTGCTGGTGCGGTTCGCGCACTGAACGGCGTATCCTTAACCATTGAGCCAGGCCTTTTTGGGCTACTTGGACCCAATGGCGCGGGCAAATCGTCGTTGATGCGGACAATTGTGTACGTTGGTGATCTGATCTGGAAGGAGCGAGATGTACGGATCAGCCTGATCAGCGATGCGTTGCCTGTACCGAACTGGGTGCTGTTTTGAGTAAATACCTTGGCTTAGGACTGGCCTTTGCGCTGATGATCACGCTGGCCATTGGGTTAGGGGCATTGATGCAGGTACTACATGGAGGGGCATCGCTCATCAACTGGTCGGTATATGCTGCCAGCCTGTACGGCAATACGTTACTGGGCCTTCTAACGTTCATGTTGCTCGGCTTCTTTATTCATACGATGGTGAATAATAAGTTTGCCGGACACGCGCTCATGGTCCTGTTCTTCGTGGTTCTGGGTGTTTTATCGTATCTGGGTTGGGAGCATCGGCTGTTGGTATTCGATTCGGCTTCACTGGGCACCTATTCCGATATGAACGGCTTTGGGCATTACGTTGCGCCTTTTTCCTGGACAACCCTCTATTGGTCGGCGTTTGGGGCACTCTTATTCGCGGGCGCGGTTGTCTTATCGGTGCGTGGATCGGAGGAATTATTGAAGCTTCGGTTGCAAATCGGTCGGCACCAGCTAACCCGGCCTGTGCTGACGTTTGGGTTGGCCATGCTGATCGTCTTTATCTCCAGTGGGTCATACATTTATTACAACACCAACGTGCTCAACCAGTATCGGAATAGTAAAGCCGATGAAGCGCAGCAGGCCGATTATGAAAAGACACTTAAACGATTTGCCAGTTTGCCACAGCCCCGAATCACGGCTATCACGGTGAATGTCGATCTGTTTCCAGAAACCCGTGATTTCACGGCAACGGGTTGGTATATCCTGAAAAATAAAACAACCCAGCCAATTCGGTACATCCATCTGCAAAGCTATCCGAATGATGACATTCAGGTGAAACAACTCAAACTCTCGGTACCAAGCCAACTTGATAATCTATAGGTTGCCGATTATGCCTACCGAATGTATCATCTCGATCAACCGCTGCAACCGGGCGATAGTCTACGGCTCGATTTTGACTTGCTCTACCGGACCAAGGGATTCAAAAATGGGAATGCTAACATCGACATTGTCCAAAACGGCACGTTTTTTACCAATCAATATTTTCCGGGTATTGGCTACAGTGAACAGTATGAGCTGAGTTCTGATGACAAACGGAAAGATAATGGCCTGAAACCGAAAGAGAGGATGCGTGCTCAGAATGACCCGGCTGGTGTGCGCCAGAACGTGTTTGGTGATGATGCCGACCAGATTCGGTTTGCCATGACCATCAGTACCACGCCCGATCAAACCGCCATTGCGCCGGGCTATCTACAGAAAGAATGGCTCAAAACCGGGCCTGATGGCAAGAAACGCCGGTACTTCAGTTACCAGATGGATTCGCCCATCGCCGATTTTTATTCCATCGTTTCGGCACGGTATCTGGTCAAAAAGGAAGTCTATACAGGCAAAGCTGGCAATCCCATTAGTCTGGAAATATACTATCACCCCGGCCATCCCCACAATCTCGACCGAATGATGCGTGGTATGAAAGCATCGCTGGCTTATTATCAGGCTAACTACGGCGCTTTTCAGCATCGCCAGTTGCGCATTATGGAGTTTCCGCGCTACCGGAGTTATGCCCAATCGTTTGCCAATACCATTCCGTTTGGGGAGGATATGGGGTTTGTTGCCGACATCGACGATAAGCAGGATATCGATATGCCTTTCTTTGTGACAGCTCACGAAACAGCCCATCAGTGGTGGGGCCATCAGGTTACCGAAGCCAACGTACGGGGCAGTGCTATGCTATCTGAATCTTTGGCCGAATACAGCGCACTCATGGTGATGAAGCATCAGTACCCTCAGGAGCGGATGCAGGAATTTCTACGCTATGAACTGGATTATTACCTCCGTGGCCGTCAGTCCGAGACGAAGAAAGAGCAACCTTTGTCGCAATGCGAAGGTCAGCAGTACATTCATTATAATAAAGGAGCGCACGTATTGTACGCATTGCAGGATCAGATTGGTGAAGACAAACTGAATCAGGCGCTACGTGCCTACCGCGATCGCTGGAATGTGGCCAGGGTAGCCCAAACGGGAATTTACCCAACCGCAGCTGACTTAACCAGCGAACTACAAGCCGTAACGCCTGATAGCCTTCGGGGGCTGCTCGATGACTGGGTGAATGCCATCACACTATATGAACTCAAAACGGATAAGGTAACGGTGACGCCGGTAGGCAAACAATACGACGTTCAGGTTACAGTATCTGCTGAAAAGGTTCGGGCTGATAGTCTCGGTAACGAGACCAAACGACCCATAAATGAGTGGATATGGATAGGGGTTTACGCGCCTAAGGCTAAAGGCAGCGATTCCGAAAAGTTGCTATACTACCAGCGCCACCACATTACAAAGCCGAAGCAGTTCATTATAGTGCGCGTGAATCAGAAGCCAGACCGTGCTGGCATTGACCCCATGAATCTGCTTATTGACCGACATCCAAAAGATAATATAAAGGCGATAGAAATGCCTTAATCAGGCTGTTTTCGTGAGTAAAAGACTCATCGTTAAATCTGCTCTAAAACAGGTTTGGCCATGAGTCTTTTCTGTATAACCTAATTGAATAAACTATAATTGATTTGACTGATTTACAACGAGTTGTTGTAGCTTTCATAGGGCTGTTTCAAGACCTTTGATTAGTAAATAAATCAAGTCAAATCAATTAACGAAATCATGAAAAAAGGCATTAACGACAAAATTAAGACCCTGCAACAGGCTAATCTAAGCCAGGAGGAATTTATGAAAAAATTGGCTGAAGTAGACGAAAATGGTCAGCTTACCAACGATTTGCTGGAGCAGGTAAACGGCGGAATCGTACTAGGCAAACCCATTAGCATTCTGATTGAATTGCCAACGCTAGGCATGTGGCTTCCGACTACAAATAGTATTAAAATTTAAGTTTAGCTACTTACTTCTTCTGTGAATATGGCCTCCCTTCTTTGTCCTAGTTCAACAGCTAAGCCTGGTGCCGCTCTCTTTGGTGTTCAGACGGCAACTGGTCATGTCGAATATCTCGATGAACCAATCATTATCGATCAAACTTTCGTGGAGACAGCACGACAGGGTCGCACTCCTGAAGAGCGGTTTCGATTCGCTAGCCCGTGCGCGAAAACGGGTTGTGGGCATTGGGACTCGGGCCAGGCTGGCTGTGGATTGGTTGGCAAAATTGTGGAGGTCATGAATCGCAAAGCAGAAGCAACGCTCGTTGCCTGCGCTATCCGAGACCGGTGCCGTTGGTATCATCAGGATGGTGACAATGCCTGTGCGAATTGCGATGAGGTTGTGCGAAACATACGAACCCAGACTATTACGGATTAATCGTTACCTTTTATGATCATCAAGCCCACTCCAATAGCCAACGCATCTTCGGCTAACGCAATGATGGGATCGGGTATATCTTTCTCGTGGGTTAGCCAATGGCGTAGGTGAAAAAAGGCAAACGAACCAACGGCTGCACCCACGGCACCTAGAACCGCTCCGTATGCAATAGGCTGCTTATCAGCCTCAGTCAGGGCCGCTCCACACATAGCTCCCGATGCAATTCGACCCCATAGTTGAGGTTGTCCGGTGCGATCGGGGGCGCTTGGAAGTTTATCGCCGATGAGTTCACCACCAGCCATCAGTTCTAACGCCATGGTTGCTTTGGGCGAGACCAGAAAATGAAGTTTTGACTGAGTTAATGGTTCTGGGGACGTATGCGATAGTTTATAGCTGACCAGAGCAGGGGCCAGCATACTACGCATACCAGCAACAACGCCAATCTGGAAGGTGTTAATGTATGTTCGAATCATAACTGTTTTTCGTTGAGTATGAAGTCAAAACAGGAACAACTCAACTTTGTTTGGAGAGCAGGCACGAACCAACTCGTGCTAAATGGTTTCATTAGAACATCGTGTTACCGTTTGCCGATGTAGCCGGAACCACCTGCAACACATCCCAGTGTTCAACAATTTTTCCGTTGTCATCGAAGCGGAAAATATCGATACCGGCCCAATCTTCGGTACTTATTCCATCGGTCATTGGCCAGTGTTGCAAGCAGTGCAGAACAACCAGATTGTCTTCGGCAATAGCCCGTTTAACTGTTACCTGTTTACCTGGATATTCCCTGGCCATTCGTTCGAAGTAGCTGATGAATGCCGCCTTTCCATCGCTAACCATCGGATTATGCTGCGTATACGTTTCACCAACATAGTATGCAATAGCCTCCGCAGGCTTGCACTGGTTGAACATCAAGTCGTAGAAGCTGATGGCATTTTGTTTGTTTTGTTGCAGTTGGGTCATAGGTAGGAATGATTAAACAGAAAACGTTTATAAAGTTGGTAAACCCTTGCTCAAAAGCAATTTACGTTTCTTTGAAATCTCTGAAACCTGAGCTTATACCCTTAAAGAGCTGATTCTGTTTGTTGCTGAAAATAGGCAATATAAAATTGTTATATAGTAGTTTATGTTGTTCTTTTTCGAAGATATTATGTGAAGCGCCATATTTTATACTGTGTTATGTGTAACTTGGACTACAAATAAACCAGTGCCAAAAAATACATATTGATGAAAAAACATACGCTATTTGTTTCTTCACTGGCCTTCATTGGCCTTATCGCGCATACAACGTTCGGGCAGAGCACAACGCTAAATGCACGAATGGATAAAACCGCTGAGAGCTTGGAAAAGAAAGTGGTTGCCTGGCGACGTGATTTTCACGAACACCCAGAGTTAGGTAATCGCGAGTTTCAAACGGCAGCTAAAATAGCGGCTCACCTACAGTCGCTTGGCATGGAGGTGAAAACCGGCGTTGGAAAAACGGGCGTAGTTGGCTTGCTGAAAGGTGGAAAACCTGGCCCTGTTGTGGCTTTACGGGCCGATATTGACGGGTTGCCAGTAACAGAGCGGGTTGATATACCATTCAAATCCCAGGTGAAAACCGAATACAATGGGCAGCAAACGGGTGTGATGCATGCCTGTGGCCACGATACGCACGTCGCTATTCTGATGGGTACGGCCGAAATACTGGCCTCCGTTAAAAATGATCTGCGCGGCACGGTTAAGTTCATTTTCCAACCCGCTGAAGAAGGTGCTCCCGAAGGTGAAGAAGGTGGCGCTTATCTGATGGTCAAGGAAGGTGTTCTGGAAAATCCAAAAGTCGACGCCATTTTTGGTCTCCATATTAACTCGCAAACCGAAGTCGGTACGATCAAATATCGGCCCGGTGCCACAATGGCCGCCGTCGATTCATATGCCATTAAAATCAAAGGTAAACAAACACATGGAGCCGCTCCCTGGTCGGGTGTTGATCCAATTGTGACCTCGGCTCAGGTTGTGATGGGTTTGCAAACTATTGTTAGCCGTAACATAACGCTTACTGATAACGCGGCTGTAGTAACCGTAGGCGCTTTACACAGTGGTATTCGGCAAAACATTATCCCCGAAGAGGCCAATATGATCGGCACCATTCGCACATTCAGTCCCGAAGCGCAAAAGCTGGTTCATCGGCGCATCGGTGAAATTGCGACGAACATTGCGGAAAGCGCAGGTGCTCAGGCCGATGTAAAAATTAATGTCATGTACCCGGTTACCTACAACGATCCTAAACTAACGGATCAGATGATTCCTTCGCTCGAAGCAGTAGCGGGTAAAAACAACATTAAGCTGACACCTGCTCAGACAGGTGCTGAAGATTTCTCGTTCTATCAGCAAAAAGTGCCGGGTTTCTTCTTCTTTCTGGGCGGTATGACGAAGGGTAAAAAAGTAGAGGATGCCGCTCCGCACCATACGCCTGATTTTCAGATCGACGAAGGTGGTTTTGTACTCGGCATGAAATCGCTCTGCCGCCTGACCACCGATTATATGGAATTTGCCAGCAAGGGTATTGCGATAAAGGAGTTAACAACCGCGAGCGGGCAGTAAAGAGTATAACGATTTACGGTATTTGGTTTACGGTTGACTGATGCGTCAGCAACTCATACATCAGTCAACCGTAAACCAAATACCGTAACCGTTATACCCCTTTCCTGTTTCTCAAAATTCGCGACAGCAACCCCGGCAGAAAGCGTTTGAGGTAGATGCCGTAGATTTCGGAGCCGCCTATATAGACTTCCTCTTTTTCTTTAGAAACGGCTCGGAGCAGTCGTTGTGCGAAGTCCTCAGGAGCCATGCCGATTTCCTGATTTTCATCCATTTTGCCATGCGTATGGCCGTCGGGCCCAAGTGCGTTGATGGAAATGGCCGTTCGGATGTAGCCGGGGCAAACGATTGTAACGCGCAACCCTGCCTCGTATACCTCAGAACGAAGCGCATCGAAAAAACCATGCAGGGCGTGTTTGCTGGCGCAGTAACCAGACCGTTGCTTGGTAGCGAGTTTGCCTGCTACGCTACTGGTAACGACAAAATGGCCACTCCCTTGGGCCAGCATTAACGGCAGTACAGCTTTGGTGAGCGCTACGACGCCAAAGAAATTCACATCCATAATCTGCTTATAGACCGAAAAATTAGTGTCGATAACCAGGCTTCGTTGGCTGATACCGGCATTTTGAAACAGGTAGTCGATTCGCCCAAAACGTTGGCGAACCGTTTCGACATGCGCTGGCAGACTGTCTAAATCAGCCACATCCATTGGCAAGATCAACACGTTTGAAGCAGGCAAGCCCGTTGCTATAGCCACCCGGTGCAATTCATCTGCACGTCGGGCCGATAGCACCAGTTTAACGTTGCTTAGTTTGCTTACAGCCAAAGAGATGGCTTCGCCAATGCCAGAAGACGCACCAGTAATCCAGATAACAGAGTTCGCGAGAGCCATTTTTTTTCGACAGGATTAAGAGGGTAAGACAGGATTACAATTCCGGCAAATCGCGTCTTAGCCGAACGTCGGCTTGGCTGTTAATCCTGTCGAAAAAACTCAAGTCGCGCATTGTCTTTCCCCACGACTAACTCTACCGATTTGCCAATGGGTAGCGCCAGGTTAAACTCAACGTGACCGGCGGGAAAATCGACTAATATGGGATAAGAATAAGCCGCGACCGTATCGGCAATAATTTCGAACGAATCCTTGCCAAAGGGTAATGATTGATTAGCCCGCATATCAGTAAACTGACCAACAACTAAGCCCGCCAGATTTTCCAATCGCCCGGACCGCCGGAGTTGGGTCATCATGCGATCGAGCGAGAAAAGCGTTTCGTCGATGTCTTCAATAAAGAGGATCTTATCGGTGAAATTTACATCGGTAGGTGTGCCAATTGAGTTGACAAGCATAGTTAAATTGCCGCCAACGAGATTTCCTTTAGCATGCCCTGGCCGATTTAGTGGGTGCGTTGGCACAATATAATGCGCAGGGAATTCACCAAACAGCCACTGCCGAACTGACTCCAGGGCTGCAGCTCGGGCAGGATCGCCGAATTGTCGGGGCATCAGACCATGCAGACTTACAATACCATGGTTGTGTAATAAGCTTAGGAGTACGGTTACGTCGCTGAAACCTACGAGCCATTTTGGGTTTGCTTTAATACCGGCTAAATACAGGCCATCTGCAATGCGATAACAGCCGTAGCCACCCCGGGCCGCAAACACAGCTTTCACGGTCGGGTCATCGAACAGACGTTGAATATCGGCTCGGCGCAGATCATCAGAACCCGCAAATGGGCCATCAATGGCGTGCAGACTTTCGCCTTCAATGACGTTGAGATGCCAGTCATCGCGCAGAATTCGAAGCCCATCAGCCAGTTCTTCATACGGAAACCAACTGGCAGGAGCCACAACACCGACTGTATCGCCGGGACGCAGAAAAGGAGGGAGCATTCAGTAAAGGTTTGGGGTTTGCGGTTTGAAGTCTATAGTTCGGGATTAGCTTACTCCACCAGCGAGCGGAACGGCGAAAGCAATTGTGCGCCAGCCAACTACAAACTACAGACTTCAAACCGCAAACTATATATCAATTCAAGTTAACTTCTTCGGTTTCGTCCAGTTTATCCAGATCAAGTTTCGTTTGCTGATCGCCATCAAACATAGGGCGAAATCTATGGCCCCATTTTATTTCGTCGAATCGATAGGAGAAACGCGTGTGTACGCTCTGCACAAAGGTATCATCTAAGGCCTGAAACGAAATCAGAATTTCCGTATCTGATTGCTCAAGTTCTTCGGGTGTGCAGCCATATAACGGACTTTTTTCTGTGATGGGATGAACCAGTGTCCAGTTTGCGGGGAAGAAAGCCACTTTGTTCCGCTCAAAATTAAGGGGATAATATTTTCGGGTAAGCGTACCATCTCCTTTTGGTTCAAGGCGTGAGAGGGTTGCTGTTATCTCTAAATTAATAAGCTGGTTAGCGCGGGTATTAATGATCCGAAACATCCAGGCGTTCACATCCAGATAAGGTGAAAATACCGATTGTTTTGAGAAACGTATATGCGCTACGGGGCGGGAAAACCGCCCATATAGCAAGCCCGTTGCCAGCGCAAAGGCCAGTAACCCAATCATAGATTCAAAAGCCGCAATGGAGCTTGTCAGGAAACTATTGGGTGAAATATGGCCGTAGCCTACCGTTGTCAGAGTTTGTGAACTGAAAAAGAAACACTTCCAGAAAGGTCCGTTTAGTTTCTTGTCGTCGATACCCACGAGTGTACTGGCATCGGCCAGCATATAAATACCCGCAAATAGGGTATTCGTGAACAGATAGGCTGCCAGGAGCCAGGTGAAAAACTGCACCCAACTCATCGTGATTAGCCGGTTGTACACATTTAACCGATCCCAAAGAGACCCATTAGCCCGAGCCAGGTTAAAACTGCCATCCTGATTCACTAACCTTACCTTCGAATCGGTTAGTTTAGTGCCAAAACCTAGGTCGGTACGTTTTTCTTCCTGCTCAACTAACTGGCTATTTTGGGGGGCGTGACTGGAAAGTTGACGGCCCGATGCATTCATAGAATAAAGGTTTTTTAATAAGCAGATAACTAGAGTAGGTGGGCTAACAAAGTTATCGCTATTTTGTCCTGCTCTTCAACGCTTAACCCGAATTATCCTCCATTCTGTTCATTAAATGCATCCAATTGAAATAGTAACTGGTTTACTCGGCATAACAACTTTACTGGCAGTAATTGCCCGTCGATTCCGGTTGTCCTACCCAATTTTGTTAGTACTTGTTGGCTTGCTTATTGGCTGGATACCTGGCTTGCCAACAGTTATCCTGTCGCCCGATGCCGTTTTCCTCATTTTTCTACCTCCATTACTCTATGCGGCTGCGTGGCAAATCGACAATGTTGAACTAAAGCTGTACAGCCGGTCGGTTTCTATGCTGGCTGTTGGACTTGTACTCTTTACATCAACCGTTGTGGCTTTGGTAGCTCATGCGGTTATACCGGGCTTTTCGTTGGCACAAGGGTATTTACTGGGGGCAATTATTGCTCCGCCCGATGCCGTAGCGGCTTCATCGGTCATGCGCGGGCTGAACGTGCCTAAACGGATTAATACGGTGCTGGAAGGCGAAAGCCTGGTAAACGATGCCACAAGTCTGATTATTTACCGATATGGTCTGGTAGCCATTCTGACAAATCGGTTTGTACTCTGGGAGGCTGGTCTACAGTTTGTTGGGATTGCCCTGGTAAGTGTGGCGATCGGGTTAGCTATTGGTTGGGTTTTACTTTGGGTACACCGGACTATTAGTAAAGATGCGGTCGTGAGTACGGCGATAACTCTATTGACGCCTTACGGAGCTTATCTTATTGCCGAGAACTTCCACTTGTCTGGGGTGCTAACCGCGGTAACGACAGGCCTTTTTCTGTCGGCTCGCACCTCGGAATTGTTTTCCTACCATAGCCGACTTCAGGTAAATTCGGTTTGGGAAATTGTTGTTTTCCTGCTTAATGGTCTAGTGTTCATTCTGATTGGTTTGCAACTGCCCATGATTGTATCCAACCTGAATGGGTATTCATTGCCCGAGTCGGCTATGTATGGTTTACTCATTAGCGCTGTGGCGATTGTGTGCCGGATTGTCTGGGTTTTTCCGGGTGCTTATGTGCCCCGTTGGTTAAGTGCACGCATCCGAAAGCGAGAAGCCAGGCCAAGCTGGCAACAGGTGGCAATTATTGGCTGGGCGGGTATGCGGGGCGTAGTTTCTCTGGCGGGTGCCTTGGCCTTACCGAATGAGTTGCCCAACGGTCAACCGTTTCCTGCCCGTGACCTTATTCTGTTTATTACGTTCATTGTTATTTTAATTACGCTGGTTGTGCAGGGACTTACCTTGCCCGTGATTGTTGAAGCCCTAAATGTTCGGGAGCAGATTGATGAAAAACACGAAGAGCGCAAACTACGGCGGACAATGGCGTTACAGGTAATTACGCATCTCGAAGCCAATCATTCGGCGGGTTCTGTACACGATGATGTACTGAGCTACGTGAAAAATGAATACGAGTTAAAAATCAATGAGTTAAGTGGAATGCTCAGGGCGTCGGATAACGCCCAGCGGCCTGCCGAACTCTACCAACAAGCCATTCGACTTCAGTTGGAGCTGATCGATGTAGAACGAACCGTTTTGATTGAACAACGTCAGAGTACGTTGCTGGATGATGAAATCCTCCGAAAGATGGAGCAAGAACTGGACCTTGAAGCCGCCCGCCTTACATTGGTTCAACCGGAGGGATAGATGATTTAACCACAGAGGCACAGAGTTTTCTCTGTGCCTCTGTGGTTAAATCATTTTGCTTAATTTTCGGAATTCGGTTCCTACTCAATTGGGGTCTTTAAGAACACTCACCATGACACTGGATGGTTGTTGGGGTGAAAAATAAATCCGGTGTGTTGCCTTCTTGAAATCGGCTTCGGTAGCCTGATAAATATTTACAAACGTTTGCGGATTGCGATCGACCAATGGGAACCACGAGCTTTGAGCCTGAACCATTAGCTTGTGTCCTTTCTTAAACGTGTGGGCCGCGTCCTGCATATCGAATTTTACTTCCGTAACCTCGCCCGGTTTCATAGCTTCGGGTTTTGAAAAACTGTTGCGGAACTTGGCCCGCATTACTTCGCCCCGCACCAGCAATTGAAAGCCGCCCATCTTAGTCCCAGGAATAGGGCTATTGTTCGGGGCAGCAGCGGGGTATACATCGATTAACTTCACAACAAAGTCAGCATCGGTACCGGTGGTGGAAACGAACAGATCGGCTAGTACATTTCCTGCTATCGTTACATCTTCGGTCAACGTATCCGATTCGTACACCATCACATCGGGGCGAGTGGCCGCAAAGCGTTGATCTTCATACATAAAGTCGCTTCCCCGAACGTTCCGAATTTCGGCTGTATAAGGAACTGGCTTTTTAGGATCACTGACGTACTCATCGAATGGAGTCTGACTGATTTGGGGCATATCAAACGATAGCTTTCCGTTTGGATGGAAATAGAGTTTTTTCTCCTGAGCTGTCTTGGGTGGCCATTGGTCGTACTTGTTCCACTGATTTAAGCCTGTGTCAAAAATATATGCTTTCGGCAACTGTGGATCGGGTTTGTCTTTCAGGTAGTGGCCGAAAAAGGGAAATTCAATGGTTTCCCGATAAAACACTGAGGTCTTATCCCCAAAACGAATATTGCCCAGCGTTTCGCCCGGTCCCCGCGACCAGCCTCCGTGAATCCAGGGGCCCATAACCAATGAATTAGGCGATTGGGGATTGTTTCGTTCGATGCCGGCGTACACCTTAAGCGGACCATATAAATCTTCCTGATCGAACCATCCACCAACCGTCATAACCGCCGGTTTAATGTTTTTCAGATAGGGAACAGGCGTGCGGGCCTGCCAGAATGCATCATAGGCTTCGTGATCCATCATCTCATTCCAGATGGCATTCTTTCCTTTAAAAATCTGCTCGTTTGCATTTTTTATCGGCCCCAGATTCATGTAAAACTCATAACCGCTTGGCGTGCCGTATGCCGAAAAGCCAGGACTGTTTTTGGGCGTCGGCTCGGGTCGAGGCTGGCCATAAGAGGATAAAAACGCAAATGTGCCCATAAGAAAGAAGGCGCCATTATGATGTCGATCATCACCCATGAACCAGTCTGTCACCGGTGCCTGGGGCGAAGCGGCTTTCAGGGCTGGATGGGCATCGATGAGGGTTGTTGTGGTATAAAAGCCCGGTGCCGATATACCCCAGGTGCCAACCCGCCCGTTGTTGTTCGGAATATTTTTCAGTAACCAGTCAATGGTATCGTAGGTATCGGAAATTTCATCGACGTCAGTCTTCTTTTTCTTGTTGGGCATGTAGGGTTTTACCGCCACAAAATCCCCTTCCGACATGTACTTGCCTCGTACATCCTGGTAGACGATGATATAGCCGTCACGCGCAAAGAGCATGGACGGCCCTATGGACGTTTTGTATTTGTCTTCCCCGTATGGTGCTACGCTGTAGGGTGTGCGATCCAGCATAATTGGGTACGTCTGGTCGGTATTTTTTGGTACATAAATCGAGGTGAAAAGCTTTACACCATCGCGCATAGGAACCATCCGCTCCAGTTTGGTATAGTTTTCCCGGACATAGGCAGAGTCGGCTTTATTTATTCCGCCTGAGGCCTGAGCAGCCAGTCGATTGGCCAGTAGAGATAAGAATAGGCACAAAACGACGCCTGAAGCCTGTTGCCATTGATTTGTAGTGATTTTCATACGTTAGTGCGAAGTTGTTAATAAAGTCAGGTTGGCCAATTACTAAGTGATAAGGTAAAATTAGTACAGTTCGATTTGACCTCCATCGGCGACAGCTGTTTCTTGCTAAGTATTTCGCCGGATGCACTGTGCTACAAGCCAATCAACAATCAGGTCGTGTTTACATAAAAATTTGATTGAAAAAATGAGTAAAAGCAAAAAGTACGATCCATCAAAAAGCTTACACAACCTTCTTGGCAGATCTATAATAGATGGGTGCCTATGTAGAGTGCTCTGTGGTTAATAAGAAGCAAGAGGATAAGTTAACTAAAAAGTCCCAGGAAAGATGATTTAGGTTCGTTCAACTATATGCCGGGTTGGCTGGTTGTGGCCTTCCTTCGGGTAATTGACGAAAGGTATCTTTACTGAGTAGTGTAAATTTTTGAGTAGCTAGCGGTACTGAGGAAATGGGCTGTTTTTGCCGCTATCTGTATCAGTTTCAATCCTCTACTTTTATTACATCGCCTACGAACAGATAATGCATTTATAGTATAGAATCTTTATCCTATCATATATCGTTAATAATTTTGAATTGGTAAGTAGATATACTTATATTTATACCCAGTTTTAAAGGAACCCGCTCGTAACGGTCTTGACAAATCAATAAACTATGAAATTTCATTCAGGTATGATCAGTTTGGTTGTACCGGCTTTTAACGAGGAAGAGAATTTACCTGTATTGGTTCATCGGCTCATGGCTGTTATGGAACAATACGATTCTTACGAAATTCTGATTGTTGATGACGGTAGTTCCGATCAAACCCGTTATGTACTACGGCAATTAAGTCAAGCGTATCCGGTGGTTCGTTTCATTTCGTTTTCCCGGAATTTTGGTCACCAGATGGCCTTACGAGCTGGTTATGACAATGCCCGTGGCGAAGCTGTAATTTGCCTTGATGCTGATCTGCAACACCCCCCCGAGTTGATTCCAACGCTAGTTAATAAGTGGCGCGAAGGTTACGAAGTGGTGTATACTGTTCGGCAGCCCGATCCTAAACTATCCTGGTTTAAGCGGACAACCTCGAAATACTTCTATAAAATCCTGCGTAATGCTTCGAATCTACAGATCGAAGACGGTGCTGCCGATTTCCGATTGCTTGATCGGAAAGTGGTCAATACAATTAAGCAATTTAAGGAAAACGATCTGTTCCTGAGGGGCGCTATTTCGTGGGTTGGATTTCGGCAGTGCCGGGTTCTGTACGAACCTGCGGCCCGGTACGCAGGCCGATCTAAATATTCGTTCCGAAAAATGCTGCAACTGGCAGCAATGGGTATTACGTCGTTTTCGACACGTCCTCTATATTTGTCGGTATTGCTCGGTTTTGGGATGTTCCTATTTGCTACCCTGTTTGGTGCAGAAACCTTATATGAGCACTTTTTTACAGATGCCACTGTATCGGGTTGGACAACGCTAGTACTGCTTCTGGTGCTGATTGGGGGCGTTCAGTTCATTATGATTGGCATTATCGGCGTATATTTAGGCAAAACGTTCGTTGAAGTGAAAGGGCGCCCGGCCTATATCATCGGTGATACGAGCGAGATCGAGGAGACTGTAACAACATGGCAATCCCCAACCGAGGAGGACGTAGTATTTTATTCACCGTTGATATAGAAGAGTTTGATACGGCTGTTGAGTTTGGTCACAACATTCCACTGAGTGAACAACTCGCTGTATCAACCCGTGGCTTGCGTCTTTTGGCGCAACGGTTCGATGCCGTAGGCGCGCGAACTACTTTGTTTACAACGGCTAATTATGCGCTTCACGAGACGGAATTAATTCGGAGTTTAGCTCAAAAACACGAAATCGCGTCGCACGGCTATTTTCATACGACCTTCGAACCTGCCGATTTGCTCAAATCTCGGTTGGCTCTTGAAGAGTTATTGAAACAGCCTGTAACGGGTTTCCGGCGGGCGCGCATGGGTTTTGTTGATCCGAATGATGTGCAGCAGGCTGGTTATCAATATAATTCGTCATTGCACCCGACCTGGATTCCGGGACGTTATAATCACTGGGGGGAGCCCCGGCACCCATTCAAAGAGGTAGGCGTCTGGCAAATTCCAGCGTCAGTTACGCCCCGATTACGATTGCCTTTATTTTGGTTGAGTCTAAAAAATTTCCCGTTTGCTTATTACAAACTACTCTGTCGGCAAACGCTGGAGGCCGATGGTTTTTTGAATTTATATGTTCACCCCTGGGAATTTACGGACTTGTCGGGCTATGAGAAAATACCAACGTATGTTCGCCGACACTCACGCGATGAACTGCTTGACCGGGTTGAAGCCTTATTGCGTTATCTAAAATCACTTGGTGATTGCAGGACAATGGGCGAATTTGTGCAAAGCCTTAACGTAGAGAATCCCTAAACTCACCGTATCGATTCATCTTCGGCATTTTTGCCCTACTTACACTTTTTGTCAGTGTTCGAACAGTTATACTTCTCGATTCGAACAATTACCGGATTTTCTATTATTCGCTCGAGCATCTGCTAGAGGGCAAAAGCCTGTATAGCCTCTATCCGGACCAATACGCTGATCATTTTCATTACGCTCCTACCTTCCCAGCTTTATTTGCACCTGTTTTTATGCTGCCTTTTTCGGCAGGGCTATTTCTATGGCATTTTCTGTTTGCCGGTATTTGGGTGTTGGCCATCTACCGAATGCCGCTTTCGCATCAGCAGAAGGTGTTTGCCTACTGGTTTTGTTTACAGGAATTATTCACGTCGTTAGTGAATAGTCAGACAAATCCGCTTATCGGTGCTATTCCATTAGCTGCATTCATTAGTTTTGAGAAACGACAACACTTCTGGGCTGCTTTTTTTATCATTCTTGGTTTCAATATTAAGATTTATAGCCTTGTTGCAGCCGCCTTGTTTCTGCTTTACCCCCAGAAACCACGTTCTTTAGTGTCTATAGATACTATGGGGCGTGTTGCTTGGTTTATTGCCCCTCTTATTCACGACACCCACCAAGTTACTATGGCAGTATGATTTGTGGGTACATCAGTTATTTATTAAGTCTGATCATGACAAATGGGCAAATACATCGATTCATCGACTTGTTCATGTATTCATCTCCCCAGATGTTCCAACATCAGTCATTATTGGCTTAGGTATTGTAGTATTCTGTAGCGTTTATAGTCAGGTTAATCGGTTTGGTGAGCGCTCATTTCGTATATTGATGATCGCGTCTGTTCTCATTTTTCAGGTTATTTTTAATCCCGTTTCTGAGTCGCCAACCTATATTACGGCTGTAACTGGCGTAATGGTTTGGTGGTTTTACTGTCCTCAGAGCAGGCTTGATCGCGCACTTCTGATTAGTTGTCTTGTATTCACCGTTTTTTCACCGAGCGATATTTTTCCGCCCTTTATACGGGAGCAATTTGTTAAGCCCTATGTGCTGAAAGCCCTGCCATGTGCATTGATTTGGTTTAGAATTATTTACTTAATGTTACAACGTTCGCACTCGTTAGTAAGTAGTAATTAAATTTAATCCCTTTTTAATCTTGCAATAGTATCTGGTTGCATTCGGTAATTATAGGGTACACTTCGAGCAATATAAAAAAGGTAAGTTGGATGATGGTAACATGGCTGGATTTCTGGCAGCAGGAGAATGAGTTCGATCAATCAATGTCAGTTAATTACGATTATTTCTTAGATCGAGTTGAAAAATACATTTCATTATCGCCTACAGACAAAGTACTGGACATCGGTTCTGGACCAGGTAATTTAGAAGATGCCTGGTACAATAAAGTCCGTGAAATTCATGGGATTGATATCTCTAAGCGCTACAATGAGATTGCCCGAAGTAAACACATGCATCACCCGAATGTCCACTTTTATGATTTGTCGCCGGATGATTACCTTAATTTTAATCTTATAAGCGACCAGCGCTTTAACGTGATTATTGTGATGAGTGTGGTTCAATACTATCGGAACACCGCTGAAATTGAACAATTACTGAAATCAATAAAACAAGTAGCTGCACCTAATGCCAAAGCGCTGATTTGCGATTTGATGGTAGGCGGGAGCGTACTGAAAGATATATGGAGTATGATCGGAAGGTCATTCAAACAAAGGCAATTGCTCGCTACAATAAAATTGTTGGTTCGCCTACGACTGTCTAGCTACTATGCCGTTCGACAGAAGAATGGTTTTTTGACTATACCTCAGCAGGAGTGGTTACGTATTTGCCGGCAAGTGGGTTTAAATGCTAATTTTATTGACGAACCTTTAACCATGCAACAGGAACGTCGCAACTTACTCATTCAATTTTAAGTAATCTATTGGTTAAGTATCGACACTGATCAGATAAATATCACGTCGTCAATCACATCGGACCCCATGTCTTTATTGACTAGCTGAATAAGTTTCTGCTTGGCATTAACGAGCTCGTTACGAAGCGGAGCCGAACCAATTTCAATGTGAAGCTTCCGATCGCGAACGTAAAGTCGGTTTGTACGTGAGGCAATAGCTGGACCCATCATACGCCCCCAGAAGGCTTCCAGATACGTTTCATTAAACCGAGTCTGGAGTTGATACGCCTTTAGCAACTGCCCGATTGCGTCCTTCAGGGTCGTAGTGCCAGCTACCCGGGTAGCATTTTCGCGATTATAGCGGTACGTCTGATTCATTGGGTGGGATGTCTTACCACAAAAGTAAACAATGAATTGACTTAATGAATGAACACAGATCAGCAAAAGCGAAAAAATGTGTTATCGGATAGAAAAAACAGACCACGTTTGGATTCGCGCTATTTGGCTAGTATACTTGCGACATCAAGTCAATTGTTTCGCACCATTTTTAGCCTATCGGTGCACGTTGATTTATAAAGAAGTGGGGAGAGATCAGGCTCTGTGAACCACTGGCAACCTACCACACGGCAAGGTGCTAACTCCTGCCTAAAGTTATTTTAGGGACTATAAATCGGAACTCACATGCTCTATATTCAGCACTGTATGCCCCGGGGGGCCTACTAAGTATGACTCACTAACCGCTACGAAAACCGGGAGGGTTTGTCGTACCAATTAGTTGCGGTCAGTCCCTAGTATTTTCTATCGAATCATGAAAATACCCAGCCAACTGGTTGCTGCCCGTATTTCTACAGAAAACTAATTACACGATCCTAAATCACTAACTACTAAACTCATGTCTGAACTTCATTTCGATACGCTCCAGCTCCATGCTGGCCAGGAACCCGATTCGGCTACAAATGCCCGGGCTGTGCCTATTTATCAAACAACTTCGTTTGTTTTCAATGATTCGGCACACGGGGCCGATTTATTTGCGCTGAAAGCCTTCGGGAATATTTATACCCGGATCATGAACCCTACCTCCGATGTCTTTGAAAAGCGTATCGCGGCTCTTGAAGGGGGCGTAGCTGCGTTGGCAGTTGCATCGGGACAGGCGGCCCAGTTTATTGCACTAAGCAACATTTTGAGCGCTGGTGATAACTTCGTGACGACCTCGTTCCTGTACGGAGGTACATATAATCAGTTTAAAGTTTCGTTTAAACGGCTGGGTATCGAAGCCCGTTTTGCGGATGGTGATAAGCCTGAATCCTTCGCGAAACTGATTGACGAAAACACAAAAGCAATTTACCTGGAAACCATCGGGAATCCGGGCTTCAATATTCCCGATTTCGACGCCTTTGCCGCCCTGGCTAAAGAACATGACCTACCCTTGATCGTTGATAATACATTTGGTGCAGGGGGCTACCTTTTCCGTCCTCTTGAACATGGTGCGGCCGTTGTTGTTGAGTCGGCAACGAAGTGGATTGGTGGCCACGGCACGAGCATTGGCGGGGTAATTGTCGATGGGGGCACGTATAACTGGGGAAATGGGAAGTATCCGCAGTTCAGCGAACCGTCGGAAGGTTATCATGGGCTCGTGTTCAGCGATGTGTTTGGGGTAGGTGGTCCCTTTGGCAACATTCAGTTTATTATTCGTGCCCGCGTTGAAGGTCTGCGTGACTATGGACCGGCCATTAGCCCATTCAACTCGTTCCTGCTACTTCAGGGCCTGGAAACGCTGTCGTTACGAGTAGACCGTACGGTACAGAATGCGCTGGCGCTGGCCCAATGGCTCGAACAACACGAGCAGGTTGAATTCGTAAACTACCCGGGTTTGGAAAGTAGTGCCTACCATGACCTAGCCAAAAAATACCTAAAACGCGGTTTCGGCGGTGTATTCTCGTTTAAAGTGAAAGGCAGTAGTGAAGCCGCTGACCAATTTGTTAATAGTCTGAAACTGGTCAGCCATCTGGCCAACGTTGGTGACTCAAAAACGCTAATTATCCACCCGGCTGCTACAACGCACCAACAGTTGAGCGAACAGGAACAGGCTAGTGCTGGCGTTGAATTAGGTGTATTACGGGTGTCAGCGGGCATTGAATACATTGATGACATTAAAGCTGACTTTGAGCAGGCGTTTGCCAACATTGCCGAACCGGTATTGGGTTAAACAGTTCGTAGTTTGAGGTTTGTAGTTTCAACTACAAACCTCAAACTACGAACTACAAACTATAAACTTGATTGAATCTCCAGTATTACGATTATAAGTATTCGTTCGCGCTCGAATCGGGCGAAAGCTTGCCGGGTTTTCGGCTGGCTTATACCACACGCGGTACACTCAACGAAGATCGGTCGAACGTTGTATGGGTATGTCATGCACTGACCGGTAATGCCGATGTGGGCGATTGGTGGGGAGGCATGGTTGGTGCGGGAAAGTATTTTGACCCCGAAGCCAAGTCCGGTGTGGGGCAGTTTATTGTATGCGCCAATGTACTTGGCTCATGCTACGGTTCTACAGGACCGCTTTCCGTCAATCCCATAGGCGGAAAGCCTTATCACCACGATTTCCCCGCTATCACGATTCGTGATATAGTTAATGCCCTCGACTTACTTCGACAGGAGTTGGGCATCGAAAAAATCCATACCTGTATTGGCGGCTCAGTAGGTGGGGAGCAGGCACTGGAATGGGCTATTCTACAGCCTAATTTAATTGAAAACCTAATCGTTATTGCAGCCAGCGCCGTGGCCTCTCCGTGGTGTATTGCTTTCAATGAAGCACAGCGGATGGCTATTGAAGCCGACCCAACCTGGCGAGAAAACCGTGATGATGCGGGTCTGGCTGGTATGAAAGCGGCTCGTGCTATGGCTATGATTTCGTATCGAAATTACGATACGTATGGCTTTACACAGGCTCTGGATAATAATGAGCAACTGGATGGGTATAAGTCAGCGAGTTATCAACGTTATCAGGGTGAGAAACTGGTCGAACGGTTTAATGCCTTTACCTACTGGACGCTCTCGAAGGTCATGGATTCTCATAATGTTGGGCGTAATCGGGGCAGTATCCTCAACGCGCTTGGCCAGATTAAGGCGCATACACTAGTTGTCGGTATTCGCTCTGATTTGCTGTTCCCCCCAATTGAGCAGCAATTTCTGGCACGTCATATTCCTGATGCAGCCTACGAAGAAATTGATTCACTGTATGGTCATGATGGATTTTTGATCGAATTTCGTCCTCTGGCTAATATGATTCGGAAGTGGACGGCCGGGTTAGCTGTATCTGAATCGAAAAAACTAGTTGAAGCTGCTAAAAAGTAAGCAGCTTAATAAATCATCAATAAACTTAACCGGATGTTCTGGTACGAAGCCGATATTCAACAATTAGAAAGTAAACTGAGTAGCTTGCCACCCGCTTCGGATCGGGTCGTTTTTTATGGCAGCTCATCCATTCGGCTCTGGACAACGCTGGCACAGGATTTTCCACAAATCAATACACTCAACTTAGGTTTTGGAGGCTCTACGCTGGCTGCTTGCACATGGTTTTTCGAACGGGTACTTGTTCCGGCAAATCCTAAGTCTATCGTGTTTTACGCGGGTGATAACGATCTCGGCGATGGGAGACACCCTGAAGAAGTATATCTATTTTTCTGCACCTTCGCTAAAAAACTCAGTACTATCCTACCGGGTATACCTCTGTCTTTTTTGTCGATAAAAATTAGCCCTGCCCGCTGGGGCATTGTGGATCAGATCCGATTTGCAAATACATTGATCCTCAGAGAAATCGAAAAATACGCTGATTACCAGTTTGTTGATATGGCATCCCCGTTGCTAGGATCCGATGGGAAGCCTCGCAGAGAGTTTTTTGAGCCTGATGGATTGCATCTAAGTCCGGCGGGTTACCGAATGTGGAAACAAGTGGTACAGAAGCAGGCCCGAATTTTTTAATAATTTGTTTACCCGGTTCGTAGAAATTCTTTACCTTACTTGTTGCAATTTCAGGGGTATTTAACGCATACCGGTATGCAACGGGAATATCATAAATGGTTTAGCCCGAATCTGAATCGTGACATGGAGTTGCTTGTGTTTGGTCATGCAGGCGCACGTGTGCTGGTATTTCCTACCCGTCGCGGCCGATTTCATGAATACGAAGATCTGGGCCTCGTTCATGCACTCGCTGACCGAATTGAAAACGGGTGGTTGCAACTGTATTGTGTCGATAGCGTAGACCGAGAAAGCATCTATAACCGGTATGCATCTCCTCAGGACCGGATACGACGGCATAGTCAGTATGAACAGTATATCCTGAACGAAGTGCTGCCCCTTTCCCGGCTGAAAAACCCCCAACCGTTTATGATCTCGCACGGTTGTAGCCTGGGGGCTTATCACGCGTTGAACATCGCCCTTCGGCATCCGCAATGGTTTGGTAAAGTGGCGGCCTTTAGTGGGCGCTATAATTTATCTGAACCCGTAGCCGAATTCCGGGGTTTATTCGACGATTATTATGACGAAGAAATCTACTTTCATAGCCCGAATCATTTCCTGCCAAATCTGCATGATGGTGCTATCCTCGACAACATACGGCGAATGCAACTAGTCATGACAATTGGCACCGAAGACCCTTTTCTTCATAGCAATCTGAATCTAAGCGAAGCGCTCTGGGCCAAAAACGTATCGCACGAGTTGTACCTCTGGGACGGCCGGGCACACCAGGCCGACGATTGGCAGAAAATGGTGCAGTTGTATCTCTAAGGCCCACTGTTGAGCACAGTTAAAAACTTCGCCGAACCAGAGTTCTATGACTCCTGATGATCAGTACAATAGAATCCAGAGAATCTACCGCACGGGGGTATAGCTACAAAAAGGCACCGCAGCCGCGGACGGTCGCAACGGCGAACCGTAAAAAATCGTCAAGACTTTGCTATAGTAATACGACTCTAAACCTGTTTGCATACAGCCAATTGTGAGACGCTTAACGTGGGCGGATTCCATGACTTATATACGTATTTCAAGCCATAGAATCCGCCCAACTTTGGCTCATAAACTCAGGCAATGCTACTGAAATGAGACATAGATTTATGAGATGGCAATTTGAGACAGTTTATACCCCTATTTTGCTGGTTTTATTAGCTAGTGCTACCGTTGTATAAAACGGGCGTGGCTGTTGCGCAACTCCGCTTAGGGATATAAGGGGCCTTTTCTGTATCTTGAGATATGCAAGGCCGAAAAGAATATACCGAAAAGCCCATCACTTATTTTCAGCTGTCGAGCCACATTCCGACAGATAACTTCTATCGTCGGCTAAAGGAGAGGCTTGACCTTACTTTCCTCTATGAACATACTAAAGAACTCTATGGCTCAACGGGCAATCCCTCGATTGACCCAGTGGTATTCTTCAGGTTTATGCTCATCGGCTATCTGGAGAATATTACCTCTGACAGAAAGCTGATTGAGCACTGCTCCATGCGCATGGATATGTTGTATTTTCTGGGGTATAACATCGATGAACCATTGCCTTGGCACTCCACTCTGAGCCGGACCCGCCAGCTATATCCAGAAGCACTTTTTGAGTTATTATTTGACAAAGTATTCCGCCTGTGTGTAGCCCACAACATGGTAGCCGGTCGGCGGCTCGCTATCGACTCGGCTCCTGTCAAAGCGAATGCTTCGATGGAAACACTCTTAGAAAAACAGCCCCAACGACCTGGGCTCAAGTTGCTACCCCAAGTTGAAGATCAAAATGGACCAGTAGATTCGATCCCTAAACTTAGCCCCCGTCAGGCAGCCTCGGTAATCACAGCTGCCGATCACCAGTTGAGACGGCTGAAAAAGCATCAACAAAACCTGAAGAGTGCGCCTATCACCTTGGGAGCCAGTAACGAAAAGGCACAGTTGCTGAGCAATAAAACCCATTATAGCCCTACCGACCCCGATGCGCGCATCTCCATCAAGCCGGGTAAAGCCCGCAAACTCAACTACAATTGTAGCCTGGCAGTGGATACGGCCGAAGGGATTATCAGCCATGTACAGGCTAATTTTGCCGATGGCCGGGACAGCCAGTCTCTACCTGATATTATGCGGAAGCTTCAGCAGCGGTTAGTACACAATGAGTTGCGTCTAGAGGAGATACTGGCCGATACTGGCTACTCGAACGGCGGCAACTACGCCTTACTGGAGGGGTGGAAAATCACTGGCTGGATACCCGTTTTCGGCAAGTATAAGCCCCAGATTGATGGCTTCCCCTATGACCCAGTTGCTGACCAGTTCACTTGTTCCGCTGGGAAGCCACTGTCCTTTAAGAATTTCGATTCGCAGGCCGATGGCGGTTTGCTGAAAATCTACCGAGCCGCTTACCAGGACTGCCAACAGTGCCCGCTTAAACCCACGTGTATTCCCAACAGTAAATGCCGACAGATAACCCGGACGGCCTATGATCCCTTCTATCGTCGAGCCTTGGAACGCCAGCAAAGTCGGCGGGGCAAACGCATGAAACGGCTTCGCCAACAGACGGTAGAACCGGTCTTAGGCAGTTTAGTAGAGTACAATGGCTTACGAAAGATCAATGTACGAGGCAAAGCTGGGGCTCACAAGGTGATGCTAATGGCAGCTGTGGCCTTCAATCTGAAGAAGTATATGAAGTTCACGACCAAGTCTACTGTCAGCCAGGCCATAGCCCTAAAAGTGGAGTGGTCATTGGCTCCTGGAAACACTTTTCTGAGCTTTACCATGCTTTATTTCAACTGAGATGGAACAACGAGGTAAGAAAATCTGACCACTAGCCTATACAGCATGAACAACCGATGTAACAAGCGGAGTTGTGCAACAGCCACGCCCGTTATTTGAAACACCACTTCCTTGGATTGATTAGAAAAGATTCGACTTATTGATCCCGTATGTTGCCTTACAGGCTAAGACGGAAAGCGTTTTTTCTTTTCGACCAGCAATTAGTTGGTTAATTAAGGACCGGAAAATCGCCCAAACTCTTTACCTTACAGATGGTGCTGTTTAGTGGGGAAAGTTCCCTCAGGACTGTCTGGTTTTCCAGCCACTAAAAAAAACCGATTTCAGATAAAGAACTAAGCTATTCCAGCAGTTGCATATTGTCGACAGAACTCCTTTGCCCGATAAAATGGCCGAATCGATTAAAACGTACACGAATGAGAGCTTTCGCCACCAGTACATACGAGCAGAAGCGCTTGTAGATAACCTGCTTAAAACAAACTTCGGGCACTTCTTCGTCACCCGAATCGAAGATGCTATTCCTACGATGAAGCTGCCCGTGCCACCAGTACGTTCGACCAATCACAGTTTGGTGTATTTATCACAGGGCGAAGTTACAATGGGAGTCGGGGCAGAAACTTACAGAATTGGCCCGGACACGTGCCTGTTTGTGCCAGCAGGCCAGGTGTTCTCCGTCGATGCGGTCAATATGGTAAACGAGAATGAAGGGTATCTCTGCAACTTCCATCCTGATTTTCTAATCGGGCGATTTGGCAAAGCCGAGTTGCTCAACGACTACGAGTTTCTACGGGTCTGGGGCAACCCACATGTCAGGTTAGATAAGCCAACGGCGGATTTCGTCAGCCAGGTGTTCAACCGAATGTTGTTGCATTATTCCACCTTTGGACTCACGCAGCTAGTCCTAATACAAGCTACGTTCATTACCCTATTAAGTGAAATCAATCAGGCCTATCAGCCTGCGCTGGTCAGTCCCAAAATTCCTGCTCTCAACATTACTAACAGGTTTAAAGAATTGCTTTTCACCTACGGCAAGAATTATCATCTGGTAGCCGAATACGCCGACCGACTCAACATTTCGGCTAATCATCTGAACAAGTCAGTTCGGCTCATTACGGGTAAATCGCCTATTAAATGGATTGATGAAACTATAGTATTGGAAGCCAAGGTGTTACTCTATCAAACCCAGCTTTCTATTGGTGAAGTTGCTGCCCAGGTAGGAATCGCAGATGCGTCGTATTTCAGCCATCTGTTCAAAAAATACGCGACAGTAACTCCCTCGGCTTTTCGGAAAATGATTGAAATTCACCAATAGCCGCCCGTTCTGTCATACCCCGCAACGTAGACCAGTAAGACCTTTGTACAACCAAGAGCGATCACAAATCAAGTGCATCGCGCCGGGAATGCTCCGGCCATTGGCAACCAGGTTTATCAACTTACTGATCTGATTTATGCCGCCGATTGAAAGTCCCTTTCCCTTCATCAACGAAGGCCACACTTTGAATGCCTTACTGGTCCACCGGGCACAAGCCAGGCAATACCCTGCTGTGGTTAGGCCCGTTAACAGCTTCTACCAGCACGAAGCAGCAAGCACGGCACTCGCCGAAGCCACATCCTGAGTCTTCTCTGACATCCAATTTTAGGATTTTGTCCTTCAGTCAAGCCCTGAGGCTGTCAGCGCTGTGATTGGCACAGTTTCATTTAAAAACCACTATATAAAAACTTCATCACTATGAAAATCAACACCAACGCAAGCGCGGTACTGGTTGCGTTAATCACTGTTTTAAGTGCCTGCGAAGACCACCGCGATAGCCCTAATGCTTCCTTACCGGAGCGCATTGAGTTTGTGGCGAATCGGCTCTACCCGGAAGGTATTGCTTACTCGTCTCAGTTAGGAAAGTTTCTGGTATCGTCCATATCAATGGGAACAATCAGCACTGTGTCTAGCGATGGTCAATTCGAAGAGATACTGGCAGCGCCTGAACTGGTCAGCGGTATCGGGATAAAAGTGGCTGGTAATCGGGTGTTCGTTTGCAATAGTGATCCGGGGACCGCCATGAAAAGCACACCGGCAGGCGCTTTTCAAACAGCCGAATTACTGGTTTTTAACCTGGACACGCGCAAACTTGAACGCCGAACGGACCTTGACGCTCTGCTGCCAGCGGCTGACCGGAATTTCGCCAATGATGTAACGTTGGCCCCAGACGGCACCGCTTACGTTACCGATTCATTTTCGCCGGTTATCTATAAAGTCACTCCGGATGGAACAGCCAGCGTACTACTGCGTGACAACGTCAATTTTTCAAGTCCCGGCTTTGGGTTGAACGGGATTGTGTATCACCCGAATGGCTACCTGATCGTGGCCAACGTTGGCCAGCAGAAACTCTACAAGGTCGATTTGCAGCGCGGAAACGCGGTCACAGAGATTACAGGTACGGGGCCACTCCCCGGCGATGGACTGTGTTTACTGAACAACGATTTATACGTGGTGACCCAGGGGACCCGCGTGGCGCAGGTCCGCAGCACAGACAACTGGCTAACGGCTTCTGTTGTCAAGTTTGACGAAGGCGTTTATACGGGAGCAACGACGAACGTAGCAGTTAACAACCAAGTGTACACGCTGAATGCCCGGATCAGCGAAACGATCAATGCGCGGGATTTCAGCATCCAACGATTCCGCTAAGGGTTAATTAAGGTATTTGTCAACTCATTTTATCACGCAAAACACATGTCCGTTTCCATTCGCAATCTTGTAGCCTGGATCCTCCGGCTACTGCTCTGTCTCGTTTTTTTGGCTTCCAGCATCAGAACACTGAGCGACTTGCCCGGTGCAGTCAGGCTGTTTACTACGTTGGGGCTTCCTGGCTGGTTAGCCTACGTTATTGGGGGCGCTGAACTCCTCGGGAGCATTGGTTTACTAGTACCAATGCTCACCCGCTTTGCTGCTATAGGCCTCTCCATTATCATGATCGGTGCAATAGGTATGCATGCCTTTTTGATTC
This sequence comes from Spirosoma sp. KCTC 42546, assembly GCF_006965485.1. NCBI lineage: Bacteria > Pseudomonadati > Bacteroidota > Cytophagia > Cytophagales > Cytophagaceae > Spirosoma > Spirosoma sp. KCTC 42546. Next base: position 7,014,266 of record NZ_CP041360.1, on the reverse strand, counting down.
CGGGCGGTCTGATGGGTGGGATACCGGCCATGATTCTGCTCCTGTTGTTGACAAGCCTACTCTGGCTGCGTCGCCTTCACCCGTCAGAAGCATTTGACGTATCCAGAGAAGACATTACTACACAAGTGTGAGTTAGCATCGGCCTTACTGACTGAAAGCGATTTACCCTTGTCTGTTCTGGCCGTTCTCAGTAAAGGTACCGCGTTTTGTATTGCAGAAACCGCATTTCGTGTAGCTGCCAGGAGGGTCAAAGGCTGACCTTTGTATCGTAATTAATTGATTAAACTACAAGACGATATGAACACGTTGAAAACAGTAGCGCTAGGCAGTCAGGGACTGCAGGTTTCGGTGCAGGGATTGGGCTGTATGGGTATGAGCGATTTTCCCGGCGGCACGATATACGGTACGCCCGACGAACGCGAAAGCATCGCCACCATTCACCTGGCAATCGAACTCGGAGTTACCATGCTCGATACGGCGGATGTATACGGCCCCTTTACCAACGAACAGTTAGTCGGCAAAGCCCTGGCGGGAAAACGCGACCAGATTACGATCGCCACCAAATTCGGTTTCGAAGTCGACGCTGCCGGTGCCATTACCTACGCCTTTAATGGCCAGCCGGCGTACGTCCGGAAGTCGATTGAGCGCTCATTGAGAAACCTCAAAACGGACTACATCGACCTCTATTACCTGCACCGACTGGACCCTAATACGCCGATTGAAGAGACTGTTGGTGCTATGGCGGATCTGGTTCAGGAAGGAAAAGTCCGGTATCTGGGTCTGTCTGAAGTGCCCTCCGACATCATCCGACGGGCGCATGCGGTTCACCCCATCACAGCCATCGAAAGTGAGTATTCGCTGTTCGACCGGGAAGTAGAGGTAACGGGTGTGCTGGCAACAACGCGGGAACTGGGTATCGGCTTTGTGGGTTACTCGCCCCTGGGACGGGGTTTTCTGTCGGGGGCGATTAAATCGCCGGATGATTTCGAGCCGACTGATTCACGCCGGATGTTTCCCCGCTACCAGGGCGACAACTTTTACAAGAACCTGGAGTTAGTTACCAAGCTGGAGTCAATGGCCGTAACGAAAGGCGTTTCGGCGTCGCAACTGGCCCTGGCCTGGGTACTCGCTCAACACGTAGTAGCTATCCCCGGAACGAAACGGCGAACGTACCTGGAAGCCAATGTAGCCGCTGCTGCCATCACATTAAGCCCTTCGGAACTCGACGAACTCGATGCTATTCTGCCGGTGGGCAGCGTAGCGGGCTCCGCTTACCCGGTTTTTAGCTAAAAAAACACCGTTTTGGGCTGTTTAATGAACCCATCCGAGCGCATTAACAGCCCGAAACGGATCTTACCCAATGGTTTATATACCGATGAAACACACGACCACCGATATCCAGACGCTGCATACCGTCACGGAATACACCCGGTTCTACGACCTGCCCGCCCCCGCGCATCCGTTGCTGACGCTGATTGATCTGGGAGCCGCTAATAAACAGGCGGTGGCCCTTGGCGGCAAGGTGGTACACAAACCAGTAGCGCTCCAACTCTACACGATTTTTCTGAAACGAAACTTGAATGGACTGCTGTACTACGGTCATCGGCCCTACGATTTTAGTGATGGGGTCATGGGTTTTTCAGCGCCCGGCCAGGTATTCGCGGTCGATCCGTCATTAGATACGACCCAGGTGACGGGCTGGATGCTGGTGTTCCACCCGGACTTGCTGCGGAAATACCCCGTAGGCAAACGAATTGGCAGCTACGGCTTTTTCTCGTATGCCGTGCATGAAGCGCTTCATCTGTCGGAACAGGAAGAAGTTCAGCTTAGCCGATTGCTCGACAACTTGCGGGCAGAGTGCGAACGACCGATCGACGCGTTCAGTCAGGACGTACTGGTAGGGCAGGTCGAATTGCTGTTGACCTACGCCGACCGTTTTTATACCCGGCAGTTTGTTACCCGACGCTCCGTGGAACACGACCGCGACGAAGGATCGGTCTTGAGCCGGTTCGAGACCGCGCTGAGAGACTATTTCGCGCGGGAGGCTGACCAGCCTTTGCCAACGGTTCAGTTTTTCGCCGATCAACTGAACGTGTCTCCGGCCTACCTGAGTGATCTGCTTAGGGTACTGACTGGTCAGAACACCCAGCAGCACATTCACAATGCCCTGATCGAGAAGGCGAAACGACTGCTGCTGACAACGTCCCTCTCGGTCAATGAGACGGCCTTCCAGCTTGGCTTTGAATACCCGCAGTATTTCAGCCGACTGTTCAAAAGCAAAACGGGTCTCAGTCCGGTGGCCTTTCGTTTCTCGGCGCAATAGCGTTTTAGTAACCCTTTTTAAACGACAAACAACACATACAATGACACTCAATGACTATCGTACACTGGGCCGCTCCGGCCTGGTGGTGAGCCCCTTAGCCCTGGGCACTATGACCTTTGGTAACACGGCCTGGGGCTCGCCGGATGATACCTCCCAACAGATCTTTAATCAGTACATCGATGCCGGGGGTAACTTGATCGACACCGCCGACGCCTACTCCGGTGGCCGCAGTGAAGAACTCGTCGGTCAGTACATAGTCGATCGAGGGGTACGCGACCAGGTGGTGCTGGCGACCAAATTTGGCTTCAACACGCAACCGGGCAACCCACACGCCGGGGGCAACGGGCGCAAGCATATTCATAACGCCCTCGAGAGTTCTCTGCGTCGGCTCAAGACCGACTATGTAGACCTCTACTGGCTGCACGTCTGGGATATGGTGACGCCCGTGGAAGAAGTGTTGCAAACGTTGGGCGCCCTGGTGCAGGCGGGTAAGATTCGGTACTTCGGCTTCTCAGACATGCCTGCCTGGTACACGGCTAAAGCGGCAACGCTGGCCACCGTTCATCACGTACCTGGCCCCATTGCCATGCAGATGGAGTACTCGCTGGTGGAGCGCATGGTGGAGCAGGAACATATTGCCGCCGGTCGCGACGGCGGACTGAGCCTGTCGCCCTGGAGTCCACTGGCAGCTGGTTTTCTGGCGGGCAAGTACCAGCGGACCAATGCCGGTGCCAGCGGGCAGGGACGACTGAGCGGCTCTAATCCGTTCGGTACGTCGAAATTCACCGACCGGAACTGGCAAATTCTGGACGTGCTTCGTACCATGGCCGGACAGCAGAATGCCCCGCTGGCTTCCGTGGCCCTGGCCTGGCTTCTGGCGCAACCCGGCGTGACCGCACCGATCATGGGTGCCCGCCAGATGGATCAGTTACGGGACAATCTGGCGGCACTCACAATCCGGTTCACAGCGGATCAACTGGCGGCTTTAGAAGCCGTTTCCCGACCGAGCCTGTTTTTTACGCCGGGCCTGAAAAAGATGATCTTCGGCGGAGAGACAGGTCAGGCATGGCAGTAGTTAGCCTAGTAGGAGGATAGATGACAACGTACCTGGGTACGTCGTTCCGTTATAAGACCGCATTTTCGGAACATACCAGGAAACCACAGCCTGCCATGTCCAGAAACTTCGCTTCATCAGGCCGTACCAGAGCCAGATACCGCTCGGATAGGAACACCTGCCCCATGGCATCTTCATTGTCGAACCATAACTCGGTTATGCCGTCGTACGCCTGGGGTGGCATCCCCGGCAACGCAATCGGTAAGGAGTGGCACTGCACATAACGACGCACATGCTGCTGTACTTCAGGCAGGGAAATGAACAAGGGCGCGTGTTTGGTCTTGTGATAGGTGACAAACTCGTCGTGACTTAAGTCGGCGCGTTTGCGCAGGAGAATCGTGAATTTGATCATTGATAAATCGAAGAAAATGTGAAAAATGAATGTGTATGGATTGGGCTATCCGTAAAGCCAATTTTGTCGGGGTAGTGCCTGCCTATTGCTGGCGCATAACGAACGTGGAGATCGCCAGTAATAACCGGCGGGAGGGCGTCAGCCCGGTGCTAATGGCGAGCAGTCGGTTCAGGATCAGATCAGTTCCATCCCGGGCGAACAGGGTCGCCAGTTCATAGCCGATTCCGCCTGATGCGCCGGTGATGAGCGCCGTTTTTCGTGTTGTGGTCGTCATTTGTTTGTGTTTATCTGGCACAAAGGTCGACCTCCACAAACGCCCAAATCGTTGACGTTAGGTAAGAAAGGTTGTTAGTGTTGACTGAGCCGCTTGCGGATTCGACTCAGGGATTCTGGCGTAACGCCCAGGTAAGAGGACAGATGAAACTGGGAGATTTGGTTGACCAGGGCCGGTTGCGTAGCCACCACGTGCAGGTACCGCTGCTCGGGCGTTAAAAACTGGAGGAGTTCGATGCGCTCGTTGACCTGCTGGTAGACCTGCTCGGCCATCAGTCGACCAAAGCGTTCCCAGTTACGCGATTGTCGATAGGCTTCTTGCACATCATTGTAGCTGAAGGCGAATCCCCGGGCATTTTCCATCGCCTGCCAGTAGTAATGGGATGGTTTGCGACTCAGAAAGCTCTGAAAGTCGACCATGAAGTTGTTCTCAAGGGCAAATCGGTAATTGATCTCCCGGCCGTCGGGATCAACGTAGTACATGCGAAAGACGCCGTGGGTCAGGAAGTAAATGTCAGTACACACCCGGCCGGGCTCCATCAGTGTTTGCCCTTTAAGTACGGAAAAGGTCGATGTCATGGCGTCCAGCAGGACAAAATCGGCGTCCGTCATGGGCATAATGGCATTGACAGCTTCTTGCAGTGCTTTGTACATGACTGGATTGACCGGGTAAATTGTTTCGTTTGAGGCTACTATCGCCTTTACTTCCACTCGAACGTAGGCGAAAGCGCGAATGGATGTGTTTGCAGCAACGCCAGCGCATTGTATAGGTCTGGCTAGCTACTCTATAATAAACTGTTAAATCATGGTGCAGCGTATAAAACCAGTGACCTCAGCAAAACGCATTGACACGCCCAGTCTGGCTGCTGTCTTTCTTTTCGGCACAACATACTGTGTTTTGGCTACTTTTCTGGGTTCATACTTTCTGAGTTTTGCGATGACAAACTCAAATTGTATGAAGATTAGTATAACCGGCTCATTAGGCAACGTCAGCAGGCCGCTCGCTTGCCGATTGGTACAACAAGGGCATGCTGTTACGGTAGTTAGCAGCAAAAGTGAGAGACGAAAAGAGATTGAAGCCATTGGCGCAACAGCAGCTATTGGCACCATGGAAGATGCCGACTTTCTGGCAAAGACCTTCAAGGGGGCCGATGCTGTTTATGTGATGGAGGCTTTTGAGACGGAGCGGTATCTCGATAAACAGCTTAACATCATCGAGGCAATTTCTAAAGTCGTCAACAACTATAAACAGGCTATCCAGCAAGCTGGCGTTAAACGCATTGTACACTTAAGCAGTATGGGTGCCCATACAGACGTAGGTACGGGGCTGCTGGCTGTTCACTACCATGCGGAGACCATTCTGAGACAGTTACCGGACGATGTTTCCATAACACACATTCGTCCTGCCGGTTTCTACAATAACCTATTTCAGAACATACCCTTGATTAAGGGCAGGGGCTTTCTGGCGCACCTGCTGGCCTTCCGTTACTACGGACTACTGCCTCTGTTGAGGGGTCAGACGGGCATTCTGATGGCAAACTACGGCGGAGCTGATAAAACCGTGTGGGTCTCGCCACTTGATATTGCCGATGTGGTTGCGGAAGAGCTGATCAAGCCTTTTCGCGGCAGAAACGTACGGTATGTAGCCAGCGATGAGATGACCTGCGATCAGGTAGCCACCATTATCGGTGAGGCAATCGGTAAGCCGTATTTAAAATGGGTAACTATTTCTGATAAACAGATGCAGACCGGTGCGGAACGCTTTGGGATGCCTAAGCAAATTGCCAAAGCGTTGGTCGAGATGAATGCGGGTATTCATAGCGGTTTGGTCCATAAAGACTATTTCCTGAACAGACCCGAAAAGCTGGGAACGGTCAAGATGGTTGATTTCGCCAGGGAGTTTGCCGCGGTCTATGCCGATCACAACTAACATGTTCAAAAATGGGAAACATCAAGCCATGCAGGGTTAGAACAATCAGCGAGTTCCATCAGCTTCGGGGGTTGCCCAAACCCGAGCATCCGCAGATCAGTCTGATTGATCTGGATGCAGACACGCAACCACTGAAGGAAGCGTCCTACCAATTTATCTGGGAATTTTATTCTGTTTCTTCGATTGGAAAAACGGCGGATGCCAAATTTAAGTACGGCCAGCAACCGCATGATTTTGACGAAGGGGCTATGTTTTTTATGGCGCCCAATCAGGTTTTTACCATTGAGAAGGGCAGGGAGCCGATCAGTCCATCTGGCTGGATCTTACTGATTCATCCTGATTTTTTATGGGAGACAACGCTGGCTACAAAAATAAGGAAGTACGATTTCTTCGATTATTCGGCCAACGAGGCCTTGTTTCTGTCTGAAAAAGAAAAGGCCATAATTAACACTATTGTCAGGAATGTTCAGCAGGAATACCGTTCCAACATCGACAAGTTCACGCAGGATATTATCATTTCCCAAATCGAAACATTACTAAACTACGCCAAACGGTTTTATCAACGCCAGTTTATTACGCGCAAAAAATCGAACCACACCCTTCTGGAGCATGTAGAAGCGCTCCTTTCCGAGTACTTCACGAGTAAGGAACTAATTGAGCATGGGCTACCTACGCCAGAGTATGTAGCGCAACGGCTAAACGTATCCCGAAATTATTTGAGCAGTGTATTGAACGTGCTTACCGGTCAAAATACACAGCAGCACATTCATGCTAAACTTATTGATTTGGCAAAAGAAAAGCTATCAACGACTGACTTAACCGTCAATGAAATTGCGTATCAGGTAGGCTTCGAATACCCACAATCCTTCAGTAAGCTATTTAAACGTAAGACGGCCCTCACGCCCCTTGAATTCAGGAAGTCGTTTAACTGATGCGGCAACAGATGGGTAATTTATCTGGCTACAAGCACCAATACTTAGTTCAATCAATACATCAACGTTACCTGGTCATTATGGAAAATCAATTAAGTCGTGAAGAGCTGATTAGCCGGCTGATCAAAGCCGGAGAGCTCGAAGTACTGGGTGCCGAACAGGCGGACATTGACGCGTACTTTGACGTGGAGAATTTTAGGTTTCATGGCCCCGGCGGTTTTGAGTCTGATTACGCCGGGCTCACCAACTATTTTAAATCGATCCGGGCTGCCTTTGCTGACCGCTCTATTAAACGGGGGATGATTGTCGTTGAGGGAAACCATGTAGCCTGTCAAACCTGGATTGAAGGAACGTTTGTGAATGAATTCACACAATCACCCGCCGGTCCGTTGCCACCAAATGGGCAGCGGGTGGTCTTCGATCTGATCAACCTGTTCCGCTTTGACGATCAGGGACGACTGGTCGAAGAATGGGTGCAGACTGACAACAGAACCTTTCTGGGTCAACTAGGTGCGGCAGGCAAATAGTGAACCCCGTCTCGAAAAAATTGCCGACTAAAAACAATCAACATGAAAAACGAACTAAAGGGAAAGGTAGTGGCCATTACCGGCGCAAGCAGCGGGATTGGAAAAGCCACAGCAGTTGAATTAGCTAGACTCGGCGTCAACGTTGTGTTAGGTGCCCGTAGAACCGAGCAGCTGGAGACAATTGTGGACGAGATCAGGCAGGAAGGCGGCAACGCCGAGTTTGTAAAACTAGATGTCAGGAACAAAGAAGAGCTGGTTCAACTGGTCAATAAAGCAGTTGACTCCTTTGGCCGATTGGACGTTCTCATCAACAATGCGGGGGTTAGTCAGCTTAGCCGGATTGATGAACTGGATATCGACGGCTGGAATGATATGATCGACATCAACCTCAAAGCCGTCCTGTATGGCATGGCAGCGGCTATTCCCGTTTTCAAAAAACAACAGGAAGGGCACATCGTCAATATTATTTCTACCTCGGGCATAAAAATCGTGCCGACGCAGGGGGTCTATGCCGCCACCAAAAATGCTGTCCGGACGTTAGCCGAGGCTTTTAGGCAGGAGTCGGATGGGACAATCCGGATTACCGGTATTTCCCCCGGATTTGTCAAGACAGGCTTTGCCGACAACATCAAAGATCAGCAAATGAAGGCGACCATTATGAAAAACATGGATCAGCTTGCGATCAGTCCTCAGGCAGTTGCCAACGCGGTGATTTATGCCATCAGTCAGCCGAAGGATGTGGAAGTTGGTGATATTGTCATTCGTCCGGCAGCCCAAAATTAAGCGACTTTGGGCAGCCGTAACGAGTAAAAACTAATCGTTTTTCCAAGAAATTCAGCGTGATAGAGCCTTTCCGTGTTAACGTACCTCAAGAAATCCTGGATGATTTAAGGGGCAAGATAAGCGCTACCCGTTGGCCTGATGAGCTAGTGGATTCGGGGTGGAGTTATGGCACCAACCTCGCCTACTTGAAGGAGTTAGCCGCCTATTGGGCAACTGATTTTGATTGGCGCAAGGTAGAAGACGAAATAAACGCCTACCCGAATTTTATAGCCGTAATTGATAGCGTCCGCATTCATTTTTTGCACATAAAAGGGAAGGGAAAGCAGACCATTCCCTTGCTCATCACGCATGGATGGCCGGGTTTATTCCTAGAAATGATGAAGCTCATTCCGCTTCTAACCCAGGCTGACGACCTATCATTTGATGTCGTTATTCCATCGGTCGTCGGGTTTGGGTTTTCTGGCACCTGTTCACAGCCCGGTTGTGACAGTGCCTTTGTGGCAGAGGTATGGCACAAATTAATGAGCGAACTGGGCTACAAAACGTATGGAGCACAGGGGGGTGATATTGGTGCTGGGATCAGTACCTGGCTGGCCTTGAAACACCCCGAGAGCGTGATAGGTCTACACCTAAATTATATTCCTGGCTCGTATAAGCCCTTTCTGCACGAAAACGAGTCGATGCCCGAAGACGTAAAGGCATTTCAACGATCGGCCAGTGACTGGTCGGCTCGGGAGGGGGCGTATGCGCAACAGCATAGCTCTAAACCGCTCACGTTGGCCTATGGTCTGAATGATTCGCCGACTGGGTTGTGCGCGTGGATCGTCGAGAAATTCTATGGCTGGAGTGACCATCAGGGAAATCTCGAAACCGTATTCGCCAAAGACGACTTACTGGCCAATGTTACGTTGTACTGGGTTACCCAAACGATACACTCCTCGATACGCATGTACAACGAAAACAGTAAACGTCCTCTACTATTTCGTGAGCACGATTTTGTGCGGGTACCCGTCGCATTTGCGAAATTTCCAAAAGAACTACCCACACCACCCCGCGCTTACATCGAAAAAGGATATAACATTCAGCGTTGGACAGAAATGAATACCGGCGGCCATTTTGCTGCCATGGAACAGCCCCATTTATTGGCAAGGGATATCAGGGCATTTTTCAAGGGAATTGGCTAGTTAATTTGTAGCTAGAACGTATGCAAATAGGAGTAACGCTAGGGTAGCGGGGCTTCTTCTACTTATGCTGTGTCAAAGTTATAGCGCCGACACTATGGGGTTAGTTCAGACCTCCATAGCTAACCTTTTTGATTAGTAACTCTAAAAGCAAACAAATTGGATAAGCACATTCATGCCTTAATCAAAAAAGCCTATTCGGCTTTTAACTCGAGAGATATCGACAGAGCGCTTTCTACATTTCACTCAAATGTGGAATGGCCAAAAGCATTTGAAGGTGGTTACGTGAGTGGCCACGAAGAAATACGCAACTATTGGACACGTCAATGGTCCGAAATTAATCCTACTGTCGATCCAGTCAACATTATTGAAAGACCGAATGGCACATTGGAAGTTAACGTCCATCAACTTGTAAAAGACTTACAAGGCAATACGTTATTTGACGGAGTAGTTAAGCACATTTACACAATCCAAGACGGCCTGCTACGACGAATGGATATAGAACTTCACTAGATAATTAATTATCAGGCACATATCATAACGCAATTGTAGATCACCTCAAGTTTTGTAAGGTTAACTAAAAAAGAATCTCCGTATGATACTGATGGCGTTGGACAGTTATTAAACAGCGTCACACAAAAACGCTCCATTCCGCGAGATGCTAATCGCTGATTATCGATCCGTGACCGCTTCACGGCCTGGCCCAACCGGGGAGCGTGGCTTTTTTATCAATTAGCCATCGGTCAGTATGGCTACAATGGCCCAATAATTAGCCCATTTAGTTAATCGGATCGCTTCGTAAAATATCCCAATGCGTTTGACCCGGTAGAAGCCGATGAACCGGAATGGTTACGTGAAAGGCGGTGCAGAAACGACGAATGGCCTCGTCTATTTTTTCCGCAGAATACCGCGACGAGAAATGACCCAGAATCAGCGTTTTAATGTTAAGATCAGCAACAGCCGCCAAAACATCTTCCAGCGTGCTGTGTTGATTCCGGTTCGTTTCTAATGTAGAAAATTCGGCACGGGTCAGGAAGGTCGCTTCGTGGATCAAGATCTGCGTGTTATTCCACTGATCAAAGTTTTCGGCGGGTGTGTCGCCTGAATACGCTAGTAAGTTTGTCCTGACTTCATCCGTAAGAGTTTCCCGCCCAAACTTCTCCGCTAACTGCCGCAACGCTTCCCCTGACAGGTCGACGAAATCTGATTTAAGCTTATTTTTTGTGTGGTAAATCTGATAGCCCAAGCTTTTTACTTCATGTGGTTGTGCGTTGAGTACGTGATTGTTCCGGGCCGATTGCACAAATAAGTCTTTACGAAGCTGAATGTGTTGCTGATCACCCATCGGGTGCCATACCGTTTTTTTGACTCGCCCATCAAATTGTTTTGAAAAGGTTTCTAGGGCTGAAATAGACACCGCATCGGTTGGATAATAAACGGATGGAAAGCCCTCGCGGGCGTTTAGTTCATTCAAGCGTAACAGTCCTGTTACGTGGTCGCGGTCAGCGTGGGACAGGAAAATATGGTCAATCTTGCGAGATTTCTGTAAGAGTGTGGGGGCAATGCCATCGCCCGCGTCGAGTAATAGTCGTAGCTCTTCAACGAAATACCAAGTTGAAAATAGAGCAGTCGAATAACCAGTTATCGTCAGTATCATTTACGCACGGGGACTAGCACTAATACAGTACTATATCTAGTTTGTTTGGCAGCCCTGGTGATTTTCTAAGTCTTAGGTCTATGGGCTATTCTACTTTTAAGACGGTTTGACCAGTTAAACCCGTTCACTTTGTTCCTTATGCTCCCGATCGTGTTGGACAGATAGTAAAAACTAGCCTCTCATAGAACGCTGGTTTTAATATCTGCCCAGTGGTACGCCGACTGGGCAGATATCCGTAGATTTCTAGGTACACTAAATCGATAGCAGATGGTCCGTTTTAGAAGTGTGAACAGGTAAAACCAGCCCAAACACAGCAGATATGAACTGTCAATCAACGAGTTTCTGAACCCCCATTGGAAGAGCGTCGACTCAACCAAAAACCCACACTTAGACCGACCGGACGATGATACGATTTGGCCAGGGCGCTTCCCAAATCAGCTAGCCCATAGCCATAGGTAACCCCCATGATCAATCGATGCCATTCGATACCCGCAGCACCACTTACTCCATAATCAAATCGCCTAAAGCTATTACTGCCCACGCCCCCCGATCCGAATACAATTTCGCGCTCGCCTAAAGGCACATAGCTGGAGCTGATCCGGCCACCTAAGCCCACGCCCAGGTAGGGCCCTAATCCCCCATAAAAGCGCAAGGATGAACTGACGTCAAAGCGAAACAGGGCGAGTACGGGTAACTCGACATAGAGCAGTTTAATCGAGTTGGTAATGGGTGTAGCAATCGGGTTTCGGCTGCTATCGATAGCGAACGTATTGATCTGAGTTCCTTTGGTACTAATCAGTAAGGCAGGCTGCAAGGAGAAACTAGACGTTATAGGCACATCTAAAAAAAACCTCCCTGAAAATCGGTACGAGCCTGCTGAGTGGCGTTTAAGGTGGGGTTATCAAACTTAAGGGTGGCTAAGTTTACTCCCGCTTTGTCCCCCAACTGGACTTGAGCAAGCAGGGCTTGAGAACTCAATAAGCCACCAATTGCAAGCAGGCAGAGTTTTAGTTTCATCCAGAATGAAAATTTTTATAAGTGTATCATTAAACGGGAGAGTCCTGACTTTTGCAACAGCCATAGCCTCTATGTTTAGTCAAAGCAGGATATCTTCGGAATATATCTGTATCATGTATTACTCCCATGTGAGACGAAGAAGCATTCATGTATTTGCTCCATAAATGGGGCGTTTGAAGAAACACTTTCCACTTATAACATAATGGTGGCCAAGATCGTCCGTTTGCTGAGGACCAGAACGCAGTTAGCTTCAGTGAAACTACTTGGTATCAGGCAAAATAAGCGCTGGTTAGCGTCCAGTTGCCGAGCTCCTTTCTTATTCTAGAGTGGGCGTCGGCCTGACAATTCGCAGAAAGGCAGCACTCAATAAGGCAAACGCCACCAGGCCTGTCGCCATTCGTACGACCGTGAAGTAAACCCACTTATCCCGCAACGCTTCCCAGTTGATCGGATGAACAGTCAGAGTCCACGTCTTGCTCAAACGTCGGCGGACCATCCAAGCCCCCGCAGGCGTCGTTGGAGATTCCGTAAGCCTCTTTAGGGATGTGAAACAGATTGTAATTGAGTTGATGGTTACCATTCTGGTCGTACACCACGGCTAAGGCATAGTGACCGGTGGGCAATTGATTGAACACAACCAGACTGCTTAGCCCATTGATTGGTGCCTCTACATAGCGCAGGGCCTTTTTGTGGTTGGAGGGAAATCCGTCCGCTGAGTTGAAGAGCCAGATCGTACACTGGCCCTTCTCGTTTTTAAAGCCGGTTACGTTGACCGTTAGTGCACCTTGTGTGTAAGCAGGTGTTGCCCACAGAGCAAGCGATACTATCGCGATTAAGATTGTTTTCATCGTGTTTAGCTTAGTTTCAGCCGGGAATTGCCTCAATGGGTTGTGATTAAGGGCTAATGAAGTATTGGCTGATTAGAAAATGGCACCGGCAGTTAGGAATGCCAACCCGACGAGTCCTCCCATTACTCGAATCCAGTGAAAGTTCACCCACCGGTCGCGCAGATGCGTCCAATTAGCGGGTAGGGCCGAGGGGTCCCAGCTGACAATCTGCATCACAATAGGTACCTCGATCCATACCGTGACGAGGAGCGCGGCCAGAAAGCAGATGAAGCCCGCCAATGTGAGCCAGAAAGTAGGCTGTTGCCTACCGAACGACAGGTACAGAGTGGGCAGGGTAGAGAGTAGCCCCAGCGGGGTCAGGTACGTCATCAGGCCCGCCATGTTCTGGTTGAGCCGGTGGGTGATGGTCAGAAACGTCTCCGGCTCAAAAGTGTTTAACGAGCGGCTCAGCGCCAGATAAGGCCCCCAGTACATGCCGCCCACTAAAGCCGACAGGACTAGATTGAGGAGTTCAAAGCATTTAAGTATCATGTGGTAGTGTTTAGGAACCGCATTTCATTAGTCGTTCCGTTTCAACTTGACAAAGGTCTTGCTCATTGGTTAGAGAAAATACCTACGTTTAGCCAATAAATAGTCGTATTCAGTCAGATGCAGTTAGTAATTGATTCCTCAGGAACGGCCGGGCGGATTGATGTGCTGTCGGAAGATGGTCACTTGACCAGCACCGACCACATAGAAATGGTATTTCCACCTGCTTTGGGCACGGGTACCATCCAGCGGTTCGCGCTGAGTCCGCTGCTGTTTGTCATGTTGCACCGCTACATCCTTAGCCGGGATGTTGAGCTGCGTCGTCGGGCCGAACCGAGCGATCAGCCGATGATTACGTTTAGTTTTCGCAACCTGGTGCGCCCCTCTACTCCACCCGCGACTCCAATGCGCCCAGCCGTGCAGGTGAGTTCGAGCGATCTGGACTTAGCCGTCTCCTTCCCCGCCGGTACGCCAATTTACACCATCATCGTCGGCATCAACGTGACCTTGCTAAGGCAACTCCTGGGGCATCAAGTCCAAAAACCGCTGGTGCAAGCCCTGCTGAGTGGTCGTCAATCGTATCTCTACGAAGAGATGGGGTCGCTGGCTGTTCAACAGATTGCCGCCGATCTGCTGGCCCGTCCCGAGACGGACCCGCTGTTCGCTTTTTACGTAACCGTCAAAGGCCAGGAGTTGGTCTATCAGTTTATGAGTGAGTTGTTACAACGCGACACCAAAGCGGTTTATTCGCTTCGAGAGGATGAGGGTAAGAGGCTATTTATGGTACGGGATGAGTTGACAAGGGATTTACGTCAGGCACCAAGCATTCCTCAACTAGCCTCGGTGGCGGGCATGAGCGAGAGTAAACTGCGACGATTGTTTCGACAGGTTTTCGGCTTGAGCCTCTACGCGTATTATCAGACAGTGCGCATGCAAGAAGCGGCCCGACTGCTGCGGGAAGCGAAACTATCGGTGTCGGAAACGGGGTATCGACTGGGCTTTGAAAACCTGAGCCATTTTACGCGGGTCTTTTTGAAGTATCTGGGTCAAAAGCCCAAACAGTATGCAAAATTAGGCTAAATCACCTCTGTGCTTATATTCTCAGAAGAAGGCTCCTCTGTGAGACAAAGGAGCTTGAAAATATCTACTCCTTAAATAGGCTGTTTAATTGAACGGCTTACTTTAATAACTGTCAATTACTATACGTAGCATACGATCTCTTGTGCCAAACCAAAACTTGCCTGTTTTGTCTTGCAGAATCGAATTAACAAATTTAGGGGGGCGTATATCGGCCAATGAGTTGCCGGTTCGATCTTCACTCCGATTTAGCCGATATGATGCGCTACCTCCAAGCCCAGATTACGGAAAAAGACCCGACTATACGCTTAACGCATCAGCCCACGCGTAACGACATCGGCCTTGGATGGGGTGTACGCACTACGGGCTCCTATCGGGATATTCAGCATAATGGCAGTACACCTGGGTTTACCACCCATATTTCGGCTTTTCCTGAGTTGGGTAATGGCTGCGTGATCTTAGCTAACAGTAAAGCAAACATGGGTAAATTAATTCTGGGTACGCAGGCTATTCTCAAACGAAAAAAATAATATATGTGTCGCTTAAAACGCTCCTAGCGTGAGACGAATGGGTATCTATTGTTAACTGTACGTTATTGGGTCTGAAATTTTTTAGCTAGCGCTAAGTCGTGACGATTTTTACGATTCGCCGTCGCGACCGTCCGCGGCTGCGGCATATTGTTGTCGCTACACCTCTAAGGCAACTTCTCCGCCAGGTATAAATAAGGCGGATGGAAGTGATGGGTAAAGATCTTTTCCTTACTCTCTGGATAGTTTTGAAAATACGTGCTGTCGGCCAGGAGAACGATGGTGGGGCCGGTTCTGACATAATCACTACTGTTGTAATAACTAGATGGAACATAGCTATTTAAGTTCTTGACTACGCTTTTAGACGCAAACTTTCCTAAATATTTCTGGTAATTTTTCTGCGCCTTGAGTGCTGGCTTACTCAGTTGATTATAGACATATTTGAGGACGATGCGCTGCGGCAGCTTCTGTTTTTTGATCATGGCCGGGGCACCGCTGAACGGATTTGTTGTGTTTACATCGTTAACCGTTTGAATCGAGAATGGAACTTCGGGTACCCAATCGGCGGAGTTAACAACATTATAGGCCCAGCCAATTTGTGTGTCGGCCTCGTAGGCATAGGCATAATACAGGTTACCCGGTTTTGGCCCTGCACTACAATAGGTTTTGAACCGAATGTCGGCGGGGAGCTTGGTCTGCTTCTGTAAGCTTTTAAGGTAAGAGGTTAGCAGGAAAGCAATGGCTCCCCCCTGACTGTGGCCCATAATCAGTATATCTTTAATGCCAGCCTTGTAGCAGGAATCTAGTTTGGGCAGAATATCCTTACTCAAATAAGCCATACTCACCAGCCAGCCCACGTGAACGGCCGCTTTGGGGTCGGAAGCCAGCTCATAGGGGAATTTTTCGGTGGCGTTGAGTTGCAACTCGCCTTTGGCTGGAACCATCGCAGCATAAAAATTACCCAGCCAGCTTACACTATTCGCGGTTGTTCCCCGAATGCTCAGCACTGCTCCCGATTGCTTATCTGTCCATAAATCCCAGCGGTTATCCAGTCCAACAACCGGAGATCGATAGGCAAGTTTGTAGCGTTGAGGGACAGGAAATGCACTGACATAGGTCGAATCGCCAAACTGGGCCGATACCTTGAGCAGTTCGATGTATTCCGCTTTATCAAACCCCGGCTTTAATGGCTGGCTGAAAAGAGCCGAGGGAAATGCAACCACTATGAGTAACACGACTATGTATTTCATACGTGAGCTTGGCGAAGGTCTATGCTACTCAAATATGAATGAAAAGTTGTCTGTTCCCAACAAAAGGTAACCTTTCTGAGGGAGCGGTGGCTACAAGGCCTTCACCAGTGCAATAACTAGTTTGGCTGAATTGCGGGCGGCAGTCGGGTAAAACTTGTCGTAGGCAATGTGCGCTTCGGCATCGGCCCGGTCGCTGAGGCTGCGAATAATCAGGAGTGGCACCTGAATCTGGTAGCAAACCTGCGCAATGGCGGCTCCTTCCATTTCAGTTGCGTCGGCTCCAAAATCAGCGCGGAGACTTTTCCCTTTTTCGGCCGACGCTACAAAGACATCGCCCGTCACGACGGTGCCCGTCATCACCTTAACCGGTCTGTCTGACACGCCCCCCGATGCCAGTGGAATACCTTCTAGTGGAACGTTTTTAACAACGGTTTCGGCTAGCCGCATTAACGTTGAATCGGCGGGGAAGTAAACGGGATTAAACTCTTTGGTAATTGCGTTTCGGGTCTGTTTCGTCGGTGTGTTTTTGTCTGTAATAGAGCCATAGTCATGATGCGCTGTTCGGCCCGAAATAACAATGTCGCCGGGTTGTAAATCCGGATTTGTACCGCCTGCAATGCCGGTGAACAAGATACGCTGGGGGCGGAAATGATCGAGCATTAACGCCGTTGTCATAGCGGCATTGACTTTGCCGATGCCCGTCTCGGCCACAACAACTTTCTGGTTTCCAATGCGCCCGGTTGTGAATGCAACGCCATCGACTACAACGGTTTTGGGCTTTTTCAATGATTCTTTGACTAAGGCTACTTCAGCGCCAAAGGCACCCAATAAACCGGTGATATTCTTGGGTTTATAGCGCTGAGCAAACGTAAAATGGGAGAGAAAAAGGAGAAATAGAATTGTTTTCTTCATTAGAGTATTTTGGTAAAAACTGTTAGTCATCATTCAACTTGCTCTGGCATTTTTGTTCGGTGAGGCTACCTGAGCTGCCAGATTAAAAGAGTTGGTTGGCCATTATTATGCTTATTGTGGTGTCAGTTTCTTAAAACTGACAAGCGAGGTTTCTCAAAACCGAGTTATAATATCAAGCCTGACACGGTAGGTTTTGAGAAACCTATCGCTGTCAGTTTTAAGAAACTGACACCACTGGTAGCTTCGCAGACCGCTCTGTGGACAAAAGGGTTTATTGCTCAATGCCCGCTCGTTAGCGCCAGAACGCAAAACACATCGACAATCCACAACCCCAATGATACTTCGCGACTTTTGCCGACGGCCACTTTTATAACTGTCCACGATAAAAAGCCCCAAATAAGTCCCTGCGTGATGGAATAACTGAACGGAATGAGAACAAGAGCTAGAAAAGCCGGAAGTGCATCGTCTAACTGACCCCAATTGATGCGGGTTATGGGCTTCATCATAAACGCACCAACCAGCACCAGAGCCGGAGCGGTGGCAATGGCCGGAATGACCGATAATAAGGGAGATAGAAACAGAAACGGCAGAAAGCAACAACCCGCTACGATGGCTGTCAGGCCTGTTCGCCCACCCTGCGCAATCCCCACCGCCGATTCAATGTAAGCCGTACCGGGACTGGTACCCAACAAACCGGCTAAGGTAGTCGATACAGCATCGGTTAATAGGGAACGATTCAGATTGTGTGGATTGCCATCTGTATCCTGCAAACCACCCGCTTCGGCCACACCGACAAACGTAGACAGGCTATCGAACAAATCCGTGAAAGCAAAAGCAAAAATGACCGGCCAGAGCGACCAGGATAGTGAACCCATCAGGTCTAGCTTACCAAGCAAGGAGAAATCAGGCGCAGCCCAAAGTCCCTGAAAATTGACCAGCGTTTTCTGCCCGAAATTAATAGCCTCTGCATCCCCCCAGTAGCGACCGATGGGCCAGGCAGCCAACGTTGTCAGGATGATGCCAATAATAATGGCTCCCGGCACATCGCGCACCACCAGGATGCTGGTCAGCAGTAAACCGAAGATGAACGTTAGTACAATCGGGTCATTAAAATGGGCAATGCTGACCAATGTAGCGGGATTCGCTATAATAAACTTCGCGTTTTCGAAACCAATTAGTGTGATAAATAACCCAATACCTGCTGAAACCGCATAACGTAACGGCAGCGGAATTGCTTTGACAATTGCCGAGCGGATGTTCAGAACAGACAGTAATAGAAATAAGACACCCGCCCAGAACACCGCGCCGAGGGCCACTTCGGGCTGTATGCCCATGCCTTTAACGGCAGTGAAGGTGAAGAAGGCATTCAGCCCCATTCCCGGCGCTACGACAATCGGATTGCGGGCGTATAAGCCCATCATCAGACTGCAAAAAAACGATAGTAGCACCGTAGCGGTCAATACACCACTGAACGGTAGCCCGGCCTGACTCAGAATAGCCGGATTGACAACAATAATGTACATCGTTGCCAGAAAAGTAGAAATACCGGCAAGGATTTCAGTTCGCCGGGAAACGGCGGGGAGCGTAGTAGACAAAAGGTTTTGAGTTTGTAGTTTGAAGTCTGAAGTTAACAGCCACGCTTAACTCCAGACCTCAAACTACAAACTTCAAACTGAAATTTCAAAAACCTGTCAGCAAACTTCCGGCGGCTTCATCGATCCAAACCTGGCCATTAGCGTGTGTTTGCAGGATACTGGCTGGCAGTTGTTCTGTTATGGGGCCACGTAAAGCATCGCGTAGGACAGGCGCTTTTTTCGCTCCGCTTACTAGCAGAATGACTTCCTTCGCTTCGGTCAGGTGACGCAGTCCGATGGTGATGCCCTGGGTCAGGGTCGTTTCTTTCTCGAAATACTTCTGGCCAACGGTTTTCGTACTTTCTGCCAATTCAACTACATGGCAACCCAGTGTAAACGGTGTGCCGGGTTCATTCAGCGCAATGTGGCCATTCATGCCCATACCCACCAGCAATACATCCAGCCCACCTTTAGACTTAATAATGGCATCGATTTTGGCGCACTCAGCTGCCAGGTCATCTGCTTTTGCATCGAATACATGAACTTGCTCGGGGCGAAGATTCAAAGGGGTAAACAGGTCGCGGAACACGTAATACGAACAACTCCCCACATCTTCCGGGCCGAAACCCACCCATTCGTCCAGGCCAACAAACGTACACTGACTAATATCGACTTTGTCAGATTTTACCAAATCCACAAATCGGTGATAGGTTTCAATGGGCGTATCACCCGATGCTAAACACAGCAACGCATCCGGCTTTTGATTGATAATAGCCGCAATGTGCTCGGCAGTATACTGCGACAGCGTCGCATAATCGGGGAATTGGTGGAAAGTCATATTACGTAAAATTGTTACTTTCTCATGTTCTCGCTTGGCTTCGCCGAGTGAGGTCTATCATTTTAAGGGCCTCTGGCCCGTTTTTTAACTTTATTTGCTATTCTCCGGCCAGAGGCCGTTAAAAATAATCCTCACTCGGCGAAGCCAAGCGAGAACGCAGAAAGCGTGAGCTAATTCGGCCTATTTCAACTCATTAGCTCGTATCTCTCTCGTCCAGCGTTCGGTGCCTTTCTGGTCGTAGACTTTTATGGTTAGCACCCGATCTTTCAACGGGCCACTGACGCTCAGAAGGCCAAAATTGCGCTCAGCTACTAACGTGTTAGCCACATAAGTGGGTTGTTTTAGCTCATCCGCGCGCGGTTGAGCCACCGACGATGTCAGAGGGGAGATGGTTAAATCATACAAAGGATACGTTCCCGCCCGATCTAATTTGTGAAGGATAGAGTGGTGCCGGTCGCCGGTGAGGAAGAGAACGCCCGGAATCTTAGCATCGGTAATGGCTTTGAATAAGCGGTTGCGTTCAGTGCCGTAAATGGAGTAATTTTCGAAAGCTTCTGTTGGGTTGACGATCTGACCACCCGTTACAATAAACTTGAACGTGGCTTTGCTGAACGTCATCGCATCCATCAACCATTGTATCTGTTTATCGCCATAATAGGCTTTCTCGGGGCCGTCAGGCATGTCGTTTGGTGCCCGGAATGTACGGTCGTCGAGGAGGAAAAACTGGCAATCGTTCCAGAAAAATGTACCCGCGCAACCTTCAGGAAACACAAAATTCGGGTTCGCCCAAAATAGCTTAAAGGCTTCGAGCGTGACGGGTTTGAGCCAGTAAGACCGATCGGCGTCATTAGGGCCGTAATCGTGGTCGTCCCAGGTTGCGTAGTTGTGCGTATTGGCCAGTAGCGGCTGCATTTCGGGCAGCGAGCGCGTGTGGGTATACCGTCGGAGAACGCCCGAGCGTGTGTTCCAGTCTACCTCTCGGGTGTAGGTGTTATCGCCCGTCCAAAGCATGAAATCGGGTTTCTTGGCGGCTATCGACGTAAAAATCTCGTAGCCATCCCCATACGGTTTGCCGGGGCGATCTACCTCAGGTTCGTTGACGTACGTGCAACTTCCGACGCCGAAGTGAAACGTCGGAGGGTCGGTCCGCCACTGCCACAGGGGTTGGGTCTGAAACTGGGTCGGGTAGGGCAGGCTCACCTTCTGGCCCTCGATCAACAGTTCGTATGTGTACTTTTTTCCGGGTTCCACCTGATCGGCGAGCAGGTGGGCTGTAAAAGCCGTTTGCCGGTTGGTTTGTACTTCGTTGGTTAGGTAATTAACCGTCGGTTTGTCGACTTCATGATAGCGAATCTGGACTTTGGCCGGTTGTTTGGTTTGTACCCATAGCATCACCTCGCGCATTTCCGAATACCCAACCATCGGGCCAGACTGGAGGTTATTTTGACTGGCTGATTTTGGGGTTGATCGAGCAACCGGTACCGGTCGTTTCGACGTCTGCTGGCTAAATACCACCAACGGACTTAATAACGTGAGTAGTAAGAGGAATTGAATTTTGTACATGGGGGAAAGATGGCGTAATTTTGCGGCTCGTTTGACAAAGTTATGCAACTAAATAACCAAACCTACCAGATTCAGGGCGTTGATGTACTGGACATAGCCGACGAGTTCGGGTTGCCATTGTATGTATATGATGCCGACAAAATTATCGAAAAAATAGGCTTGCTCCGGTCTTCATTCGCCGGGGTCAACCTGAAGATAAAATACGCAGCGAAGGCATTGACTAATGTGTCGATTTTGAAATTGATGCGGCAGCAGGGTGTAGAAATGGATTCGGTTTCGGTCAACGAAGCGCGGATGGGTATGCTGGCTGGTTTTGCGCCCGGTCAGATTATGTTTACGCCCAGCGGAGTTTCGTTTGGCGAAATCCGCGAAGCTATCGACATGGGGCTACAGTTAAATGTAGATAGTTTGCCGTTGCTGGAGTGGGTTGGACAAAACTACGGAAGCCAGGTGCCCGTTAGCATTCGTATCAATCCACACATCAGCGAAGGCGGCAATATCAAAATTTCGACGGGTCATGCCGATTCCAAATTCGGTATTTCGATTCTGCAACGGGTCGATATGCTGTCCATCGTGGAACAGTACGGAATTTCGGTGGTGGGATTGCATATTCATACGGGTTCAGATTTCAAAAATGCCAATGCCTTTCTGAAAGGAGCCGACGTGTTGTTCGATCTGGCCAGCGATTACCCTAACCTGACGTTTATTGACTTTGGCAGTGGGTTCAAGGTGGCATATAAAGAGGGTGACCACATTACAGATGTTCCCGAATTGGGCCGTCAGGTGTCGGCTGCTTTCCAGAATTTCTGCCAACAATACGGGCGTAACCTGGAATTGTGGTTCGAACCCGGCAAATTTTTGGTCAGCGAGAGCGGGCATTTGCTGGTTAAAACCAACATCGTCAAAGAAAACCCAACACGGACATTCGTAGCGGTAGATTCGGGGCTGAACCACCTTATTCGACCCATGATGTACGATTCGTATCACGACATCAAAAACATCTCGAATCCAACAGGCTCGACGAAAACCTACAACGTGGTGGGCTATATCTGCGAGACAGATACGTTTGCCACAGATCGCCCCTTGCCTGAAGTTCGGCCGGGAGATGTGCTGTCGTTTGAGAATGCCGGAGCCTATGGTTTCAGCATGTCATCGAATTATAACGCCCGCTTTCGCCCTGCCGAAGTACTGGTTTACGAAGGCAAGCCCTACGTAATTCGCCAGCGCGAGACCTTTGAGGACTTGATGCGAGGGCAGGTAGATTTATCAATTTTTAATCAACAGGAGATACTAAATGTATAATGAACAATGAATAATGGCTAATGCCAATTTGCATATTGTCATTTTACATTCTCCATTTTACATTATTCATTAAAACAATGGGACGCGCATTTGAATACCGGAAAGCCCGGAAAATGAAACGATGGGGGCAAATGGCCAAGACATTTACCCGCATCGGAAAAGACATCGTGATGGCCGTCAAAAGTGGCGGTCCTGATCCGGATAGCAACGGCCGGCTTCGGGCTATTATCCAGAATGCCAAAGCGGCTAACATGCCGAAGGAAAACGTAGACCGGGCCATCAAAAAAGCCTCGTCGAAGGATCAAGAGGATTACAAAGAAATCGTATACGAAGCCTATGCCCCACACGGCATTGCGCTCGTAATTGAAACCGCTACCGACAACCACAACCGGACGGTTGCCAATGTGCGCAGCTACCTGAACAAACTGGGCGGTAGTCTGGGCACACAAGGCATGCTCGACTTCATGTTCGATCGTAAATCGGTATTCCGGATTCCGGCAGAAGGTATTGACCAGGAAGAGTTAGAACTTGAACTGATCGACGTTGGGGGAGACGACATTGAACTTGACGAGGATACAAACCAGTACGTCATCTATGGCGAGTTCACCGCTTTCGGAAGCATTCAGAAGTTCCTCGAAGAAAAAGGCTACGAAATCAAACAGGCTGAATTTGAGCGTATTCCGAACGATTACAAAGAATTAACCGACGAAGAAGTTGCCGATGTCGAAAAACTCATCGAACGCATCGAAGAGGACGACGACGTTCAGACGGTATATCATAATATGAAATAAGAGGAGGAAAGGAGGAGAGGCAGTAGGGGGAGGAATGGGATAAAAGAGTGGCAAATTAGTCCTCTCTCCCTTTCCTCCCCCTACTCCCTCTCCTCCCTTTTCTCCTTCCTCCCTTTCTCCTTACCTGGCCGATACGCCTTCCCGCAGGATCTGGACCCATCCCTTGATGATCTGGGGGGGAGCGTTCTTGTCCAGCAGGGCAAAACGCACACTGGCCTGGTAATAATACAAGCCCGTAGGTAGGTCCACCCCATCACTGCTCCTGCCATCCCAGGCCAGAGTCGCTCCACTCGTCTCGTACAGCTTGGCACCCCACCGGTTGTAAACCACAAAACTAACACTGGAGACGAACCGCGGACAGTGCAACGGCGCAAACACATCATTCTTGCCATCCCCATTGGGGGTGAACACATTGGGCAACACAAAACTGGGGCACGCATCCACACACACCTGGTTGGAAGGGCTGCTCTCCAAGCCCCGCTTGCTGACCGCCGTCACATAGTAACAACCCGCTACGGTCGACAAGCCACTGTGATCATACTTCATGGTGGGGGCATCCACACTACTGAGCACGCCCAGCGTGTCGGTGCGGTAGCGGCCATAATAGATCTTGTAGCTGGCAATGTTAGGATCACAGGTGGGACCCGAGCCGGGTGTCCAAGTCAGCTTGTTGGTGAAGCTGGTCTGATCACAGAGGCTTTCGGTACTCAGACTGGCACAGTTCAAGGAGTCGACACTCAGGTTGGGCGGACAGGGGCGGGTGGTGTCGCCGGGCTGGGCACAGAGGATCTGGCTGTAGTTTTGCAGGATGCCCAGTCGGCTCAGTTGGGTATCGGTGTACTGGCCCCGGGTCATCACCCGGTAGCAGTAGGAAGAGTCGGCTGAGAGCACCCGGCTGGTGTTGCCATCGGCCAGGAACGTGTCCGAGCCATCATCGGTGAAGGTGTAGGTGGGAGTGCTCACCCGTACTTCCCGGATTTTGTTGAAGGGTCCATTGGGACCTGATCGGGACCGGTAGATGTCGTGGGTCTGGTTGTCATTGGACCAGGGGGTGTTGGCCTGCCAGGAGAGAACGATCTGGCGGTTGGCTGGGGCAGCAGCTAGTCGAACGGAGGAGGCCGCATCGGTCACATCGAGCCGGGTCAGGGTGCCGTTGTTGGTGTAGTAGAACTCCAGCCGGTAGCGATAGGCACTGTTCGCCGTGTTGAGGGTTGAGGTGGGTGTTCCTCGATCAACGTAAATGGTATCGGGGGCTGTCGGCAGCAGGGTGGTGTTGATGGTCGCGATGGGCACGAAGTTGGTGCCGTTCAGATCGGTGGCTCGCTGGAGTCGGTACTGGTAGGGACCGGATAGGTCGGAGGGGTTGAGTCCGAGAGGTCGGGTCCATTTGACAGTGATTTGTCCATTGGCGCTGGTCGAATCGACGGTCACCTGTGTGATGACGGGTGACAATAGCGGTAACTCCAAACAGGCTTTGTTCGAAGAGAGGCTGACGCCACCATTGAATCCACCATTGACATCTGGATAGACGGCTACGACCCGATAGCTGTAACTGCCTCCCCGATTAAGGGTAGTAGTGTCGATATAGGAAGTGGCTGTACTAGCGACCTCTGCTATTTTGGTATACCCTGCTGGTACACCCGTGACGCACGGTGGCAAGTCATCGACCTGACAACCTGCTTTGCGGTAGATGGTGATGGTGGTGCCCGTGTTTCCGCAGGTATAAGCATCCCAGCTGAGCTGGACAGCTCGCCCGTTGGCAGCCACAGTTGGTCTTGCCGTCAGATTTTTGATGGCAGGTCCCACCAGCTGGATGCGGAAGGTCTGGAAGGAAACCAGCGAGGGGGTGGGTTTGTTGGGCACATCATTGACCTTGAAGGTCACATCGTAGGGGGCGTCGCGGAGCTGGTTGCAGTTGGTTTGCCAGGAGAAGGTGGCCGTGGCGGGCTGGGGCTGGGGTATGCCCCCGTTGATGAGTCGGGCGTAGGCGGGCTGGATCAGCTCGCCCGGTGCCAGGGCGAGTCCATCCTGGCCGACGTTGAAAACGCCCCCGAAACCGGTGATGATGACGCGTTGCCCATCGGGGTCGGTGGCCGTGACGGGTTGGGTGATGAGGGTGCCTGCCTCGACGCATAGGTCGGGGATGGGGGCAATGAGGGGCCGTTTGTTGGGGCTATCGGTGACGATGATCTGCATGTCGCGGGTGATCTCCCCGATGAGCACCCCGTTGCGCCATTCCTCAATGATGAACGCAAAGTTAAATTGGCCTATTTCTCCCGGAGCATCCCAGCAGAGTTCGCCGGTGATGGGATTGATGGTAAAGGTGGGTGTGCCTCCCGCTTCACTGGACGTGCTAAATCGGGTTGGGTCTTGATACACCGGAATGTCTCTACCAATACAGCCGTTATCTGTCAATGAGGTTTTGGGAACACTGAGTCGGTAGGCAAGGCTATCGCCATCGGCATCGAAGGCGGCTGGGTTGTGGCAGAACTTCTGGCCCACACGTCCTGAGTCCAGGGGTGGGTTGAGCATGACGGGGGTGGAGTTGGTCAGTAGGGCTGCATTGATCAAAATCGTTGTCGATACGAAAAAACGAATTTGATCAGATGTAGCAGGAGGGGGTAAATTTTTTGTGTCCGCGTTTCGGTTGGGCACGGTTATGCCAATGGTATACACGCCCGGCCCCGGATAGGTATGAATAGCCGTGTAGGAGTTGACTGACGATGTGCGACCGTTGATATATTGACGACGACTCCGTTTAACTTCCAAGGTAGAGCCATCTCCAAAACAAAAGGTATAAGGTTCAGCCTGATCAGCCGCCTGTCGGCCTTTTACTTCATCGTAATAGGCTGTAAACGTAACCAGATAGGTGAGTGAGGTTTGAGAAATCCGTTTGGTGGTAATCTCCCCAGCCCGCACGTGTGTGGCCTGAGTTATAGAGGGAAATAGTACAATGCCTAAAAAAAGCCCCCAAAGCCCAATAGTGTAAACGAACCGCATAAAATTATCCCGTTTTCAATTACAACGATTTCAGTACCAAAAAGTGTATCCCTTTTTGATAGGTGTTAATGGCAAATTAGTAACTAAGTGGAGTGGGTGGAATGCATGCAGTCGGTTTCTCTGTCCCTATTGCACCCACTCCACCCACTCCACTTAGTTACCTCTATCTGGCCGATACGCCTTCCCGCAGGATCTGAACCCATCCCTTGATGATCTGGGGGAGAGCGTTCTTGTCCAGCAGGGCAAAACGCACACTGGCCTGGTAATAATACAAGCCCGTGGGTAGGTCCACCCCATCACTGCTCCTGCCATCCCAGGCCAGAGTCGCTCCACTCGTCTCGTACAGCTTGGCACCCCACCGGTTGTAAACCACAAAACTAACACTGGAGACGAACCGCGGACAGTGCAACGGCGCAAACACATCATTCTTGCCATCCCCATTGGGGGTGAACACATTGGGCAACACAAAACTGGGGCACGCATCCACACACACCTGGTTGGAAGGGCTGCTCTCCAAGCCCCGCTTGCTGACCGCCGTCACATAGTAACAACCCGCTACGGTCGACAAGCCACTGTGATCATACTTCATGGTGGGGGCATCCACACTACTGAGCACGCCCAGCGTGTCGGTGCGGTAGCGGCCATAATAGATCTTGTAGCTGGCAATGTTGGGATCGCAGGTGGGACCCGAGCCGGGTGTCCAAGTCAGCTTGTTGGTGAAGCTGGTCTGATCACAGAGGCTTTCGGTACTCAGACTGGCACAGTTCAAGGAGTCGACACTCAGGTTGGGCGGACAGGGGCGGGTGGTGTCGCCGGGCTGGGCACAGAGGATCTGGCTGTAGTTTTGCAGGATGCCCAGTCGGCTCAGTTGGGTATCGGTGTACTGGCCCCGGGTCATCACCCGGTAGCAGTAGGAAGAGTCGGCTGAGAGCACCCGGCTGGTGTTGCCATCAACCACATAGGTGTCCGAGCCATCATCGGTGAAGGTGTAGGTGGGAGTGCTCACCCGTACTTCCCGGATTTTGTTGAAGGGTCCATTGGGACCCGACCGGGACCGGTAGATGTCGTGGGTCTGGTTATCGTTAGACCAGGGGGTGTTGGCCTGCCAGGAGAGAACGATCTGTCGGTTGGCTGGGGCAGCAGCTAGTCGAACGGAGGAGGCCGCATCGGTCACATCGAGCCGGGTCAGGGTGCCGTTGTTGGTGTAGTAGAACTCCAGCCGGTAGCGATAGGCACTGTTCGCCGTGTTGAGGGTTGAGGTGGGTGTTCCTCGATCAACGTAAATGGTATCGGGGGCTGTCGGCAGCAGGGTGGTGTTGATGGTCGCGATGGGCACGAAGTTGGTGCCGTTCAGATCGGTGGCTCGCTGGAGTCGGTACTGGTAGGGACCGGATAGGTCGGCGGGGTTGAGGCCCAGGGGACGAGTCCATCGGACGGTGATCTGGCCGGTGGCGCTGGTCGAATCGACGGTGACCTGGGTGATGACGGGTGCCAGCAGGGGTAGTTCCAGACAGGCTTTGTTGGAAGCCAGGCTCACTCCTCCATTGAAGCCCCCATTGACATCGGGGTAGACGGCCACCAGCCGGTAGGCGTAGGAGACGCCCCGTTTGAGGGTGGTCGTGTCGGTGTAGGTGGTGGCGGTGCTGGGCACGGTGGCGATCTTGGTGTAGCCTGCGGGCACGCCTGTCTCACAGGGCCCCAGGGGCTTGTCCTCACAGCCTTCTTTTCGGTAGATGGTGATGGTGGTGCCCGCCGTTCCGCAGGCGTAGGCATCCCAGGTGAGCTGGATGGCCCGGCCGTTGGCCGTGGCGGTGGGCCGTGCGGTGAGGTTCTTGATGGCAGGTCCCACCAGTTGGATGCGGAAGGTCTGGAAGGAAACCAGCGAGGGGGTGGGTTTGTTGGGCACATCATTGACCTTGAAGGTCACATCGTAGGGGGCGTCGCGGAGCTGGTTGCAGTTGGTTTGCCAGGAGAAGGTGGCCGTGGCGGGCTGGGGCTGGGGTATGCCCCCGTTGATGAGTCGGGCGTAGGCGGGCTGGATCAGCTCGCCCGGTGCCAGGGCGAGTCCATCCTGGCCGACGTTGAAAACGCCCCCGAAACCGGTGATGATGACGCGTTGCCCATCGGGGTCGGTGGCCGTGACGGGTTGGGTGATGAGGGTGCCTGCCTCGACGCATAGGTCGGGGATGGGGGCAATGAGGGGTCGTTTGTTGGGGCTATCGGTGACGATGATCTGCATATCGCGGGTGATCTCCCCGATGAGCACGCCGTTGCGCCATTCTTCAATGATGAAGGCAAAGTTGTACTGTCCTATCTGGCCCGGAGCATCCCAGCAGAGTTCGCCGGTGATGGGATTGATGGTAAAGGTGGGGGTGCCCCCCGCTTCACTGGCGGTACTAAATCGAGTTGGGGTCTGATAGACAGGGATATCTCGTCCAGAGCAACCGCTGGTTGTTAGGGACGTTTTGGGAACACTGAGTCGGTAGGCAAGGCTATCGCCATCGGCATCGAAGGCGGCTGGGTTGTGGCAGAACTTCTGGCCCACGCGTCCTGAGTCCAGGGGTGGGTTGAGCATGACGGGGGTGGAGTTGGTCAGCAGGGCTGCATTGATCAAAATCGTTGTCGATACGAAAAAGGCAATATTCTGTGACTCACCCGGTGGAGGTAAATTGATTGTTCCCTGATTTCGGTTTTGAACGGTAACACCAATGGTATACACGCCCGGCCCCGGATAGGTATGCGTTGTGGTATAAACGTCAATGGATGAGGTGTTACCATTGATCGCCTTTCGAATGCTTCGCTTGACTTCGGCTGTGGATCCATCACCAAAACAAATCGTGTATGACTCCGCCTGGTTAGATGCTGCTCTACCCCCTAGCTCATCGAAATAAGCGGTAAAAGTAATCTGGTAAGTAAGTGAGGTTTGAGAAATCCGTTTGGTGGTAATCTCCCCAGCCCGCACGTGTGTGGCCTGACTACTGGTGGGACACAGCACCGCGCCCAAAAAAAGGCCCATCAGTCCAATAGTGTAAACAAACCGCATAAAATTATCCCGTTTTCAACTACAACGATTTCAGTACCAAAAAGTGTATCCCTTTTAGTGTTTCCTCTGGCGAGCTGTCAGACTTTATAAAATCCAGGTTTATTAAGCAGCGTTTTCCAGAAAAATCGCAGAAAGATACCCACCTGTTTCGTAAATGCCCACTGGTTGCCCAGATCTGCCCAGGGCCGCCGACGATCGCGAAGATTAACGGCTATTTTCCAGATGAATACAACGGGAATCATCAGGATATAATGCAGCATGAGTACCAGATAAGCACCAATCCCATACTGCTTTCGGACCCATAGTAACTGCGATACCTGAACCTGCGATTTGAAGCGGTTAATATGCGTGACAATATGTTGCTGATTGTCTTCACTACTGCCATATTCCAGATGCACAAATTTCTGATCCCGTAGTAACAGTAGTCGGCCCTGCTTCCCAAGTCGATACCCCCATTCTACATCTTCCCCGTACATAAAAAAACTCTCGTCCAGCATGCCCGCTTTAGCAATGACAGCAGGACGAGTCATCAGAAAAGCACCTGAGAGCCACTCGACCTGGTTAGGGTCTGCATAGTGTGGATCAGGCATTAGCCGATTCAGAAATCGTTCAGAAGCTTCGCCACCGGGCAAAATGTAGAATGCCCGGCGCATTTGCCCAAAGGTTGTATAGAGGTTTGGGCGAATCTGACGGTTGGCCTGTAATTGTAGTGCACTAACGGCGGCAACATCAGGTTGCTTATCCAGTACCTGAACACAATGCCCCAAAACATCGTCGATCAGAAGTGTATCGGAATTGAGAAGGAGAATAAATCGACCCTGTGCCTGCCGGATACCCAGGTTATTCGCTCGTGCGAAGCCCGAATTGTATCCCATCTGAAACCAGCGTACTGTTGGGAAAGATGCCTGGATAATGGTCTGGCTGGTATCGTTTGACTGATTATCAATGACTAATACCTCAAAACTGATGGATTGGGTATAGGTATGAACCGAAGTCAGACAATCAAGAATCAGCTGAGGGGTTTTGTAATTGACAATTATGATACTTAGATCCGGCAAAGCAGGTTTTGAGTAGTTGGGGATGTAAAGGTAAGGAGTTATACGTTTGAAGTTTGTAGTTCGGGGTTTGACGTTGGTTCCCGAAGAACGTCAAACCCCGAACTACAAACTTCAAACTTAATACAGCACCCACGTATCCTTACCACCCCCGCCCTGCGAAGAGTTGACAACCAGCGACCCTTTGCGAAGCGCCACGCGTGTCAGGCCACCCGGAATGACATTGACGCCATCGCCATAGAGAATGTAGGGGCGCAGATCTACGTGACGGCCCTCGGCATGGTCACCCACTATGCACGGTACCCGGGAGAGCGAGATGGTTGGCTGAGCAATGTAGTTACGGGGATTTTCCTTTATTTTCTGGCGAAACAATTCATGTTCTTCGGGTGTGGCTTTTGGCCCGATGAGCATGCCGTATCCACCTGCTTCGTTCGCTTCTTTAACAACTAACTGCTCAATATTTTCCAGCACATATTTACAATCGTCTTCTTCCCGGCAAATGTAGGTCCGCACGTTTGGAATGATAGCTTCTTCGCCCAGATAATACTGGATAATACGGGGTACGTACGCATAAATCACTTTGTCGTCGGCAACACCTGTGCCAGGTGCATTAGCCAGCGCCACCCGCCCTTTTTTGTAAACTTCAAAAATGCCCGGTACCCCAATCATCGAGTCTGGGTTAAAGGCCTGAGGGTCCAGGAATGTATCGTCGATGCGTCGGTAAATCACGTCTACGATCTGAAACCCTTTGGTAGTACGCATTTTTACATACCCACCTGATACAACAAGATCACGGGCTTCAACCAGTTCAACACCCATTTGCTGGGCCAGATAGGAGTGCTCAAAATAAGCCGAGTTATAAATGCCGGGCGTCAGTACAACCACTGTCGGGTTAGGGCGATCGGCAATGAACTGAAGCATCTGGAGCAGACGCATTGGGTAATCAGATACGGGCCGAACACCTGTTTGAGTGAGTACTTCGGGAAAAGTCTGTTTGATCAACTCGCGGTTTTCAAGCATGTAAGATACTCCCGATGGGCAACGGAGGTTATCTTCAAGTACCATCATTGTCCCATCGTCACCCCGAATCAGATCGGTACCCGTAATATGGCACCAGATGCCTTTAGGTGGGCGTACACCCAGACAGGCCGGCAGAAATGATTTACTGGACTCGATCAGATCGCGGGGTACAACGCCGTCGTTCAGGATCCGTTGCTCGTTGTATACATCATCCAGGAACATATTGATGGCCTTGATGCGCTGAATTAAACCCTCTTCCAGCCGGTTCCATTCGGCCGATTCAATTACACGGGGAATAATGTCAATTGGCATAATCCGCTCCGTGCCTTCGCCTTCCGAATACACATTGAACGTAATACCCATGCTCATCAACGCACGTTCGGCCGCGTGCTGCCGACCAATAAGGTCCTCACGGGTGAGTTGCTCAACACGCTGCTGAAAAGGGACGTACCCGGCCCGCACCTGCGTCTCGTTGGCAAACATCTCATCAAAAAAATCCTCAGTCTGATAATCTGTAAAGGAAAAATTGGCCGCAGATTGACCCTGCGATTGTGTCATACCATTGAGTGATTGTGACTGAGCCTGGCGGGTTTTTTGTTTTTTCATGGAACAATATATTTACAATTGGCAGAATGGCCAAATAGAATATGGAATACCGAATCGTTGTGCAAATAAAACGCTATAAAAGTAAAGATTTATAACGCATTGCCCCGCTTTTCACAAAAAAGCCTTTTAGTCCCAATGTAGCCAGAATTAGGCGGATGTCGGTTTTTACTATAAATGCTACTTGCTTGAGCTTACCTTTTTTTGGGTTGGGTTGTAGGCGAAAGGCCACTAACTACCTAGTCGATCCATATTGTTATTTCAGGCATATATGGCCCTATCTGCTCAATTTACTCGTTTTAGTATTCTTTTTTTTGATCATTGCAACGCTATGCATAGTCATCACGTAAGGAGAGATGTGCCAGAAAACGAAGCTGGTGCTCTCTTATTTTTTCGTTTTATTTTTTTAACAAAACCAACCGATGATACGTATGAAAACATTGCTTGTGTTCAGTTGTGTGGTGGCTTTGGTCGTGGGGTTGAATGCCTGCAACAAGACTGCCGTTGATCCCACGGATGATGCATCAGCCCGGACGAGTGGAGTTACCAGTAGTTCACTTACTGGACCGCATAACCTGACTGTAGTCGCTGTGTCGAGCTTGCCAGCTGCCGTTACCACCTACATTACAACGAACTATGCGGGGGCAACCATCAAAGATGCCCGGACAGATGCGGATGGCAATTTTCTGGTTGCCATTACGGTGAATAACTCGCTAAAACTATTGCTCTTCAAGGCAGATGGAACATTTGTGAAAGAGGCTGAGATGCGATTTGGTCACGCGCGTGGAGATTCAACGCATCATCATGCGCCCGGTGATTCTCTTCATCATGCACCCGGCGACTCGCTTCGTCACATGCATGGCGATTCGCTTCACCATCCCAAACCAGCCGTAGGTGATAG
Source organism: Spirosoma sp. KCTC 42546 (assembly GCF_006965485.1). Taxonomy (NCBI): domain Bacteria; kingdom Pseudomonadati; phylum Bacteroidota; class Cytophagia; order Cytophagales; family Cytophagaceae; genus Spirosoma; species Spirosoma sp. KCTC 42546. Next base: position 6,981,345 of record NZ_CP041360.1, on the reverse strand, counting down.
CACGCATCATGGTCGTCCGGGTGGTCCTGGTTCTACTCTGACAGAAGTGGCCGTATCCAGTCTGCCAGCGGCTATTACGGCCTACATCACAACCAACTATGCAGGCGCAACGATCAACAAAGCGGGGCAGGATAGCACAACCAGCGATTACGTTGTGTCGATTACTACGGCCGACAATAAGCGTGGCGTATTATTGTTCAGTTCTGACGGTACGTTCAAGAAAGCGCTGATTGGTAAGCGATAAGTAATTGATTTTCTGTTTATTGCGTAAAGGCCTGATCTCTGATCGGGCCTTTTTTGTTGAATTTTGGTGCGCTTGTACAAACAAAAAAGCAGTTGTATTGTCTTGCTATATGTTCATTACACTAAACATATATGCACGTTATGAAAGCAATCGTCTGTACAATCGCTCTGGTTATTGCAGGGTTTTCGAGCGCAATGGCTCAAACGGAGAAGGGTAATCGCCTGATGGGCGTTAATGTTGCCAATATAATTATTCCAACCTCAGGTAATACAAATAAAGCAACAATTATCAGCCTTCAGCCAACCTATGGCTGGTTTATCAGTAATGGACTGGTCGTTGGGGCTGGGATACCCTTTTATCATCTTGGGGCTGACAATAGCAAACTAACTCAGATCGGGATAGCTCCTTTCCTGCGGTATTATATTGGCCCCTCTCAGGTGAAACCGTTCCTTGGCGCATCTGTAGGTATTGTCAATACATCTGCATCAGTTAATGGTTCTGCCTCCTCAACAAGTACTGATCCCATTTATAGTGTAACGGGGGGAGTTGCTTTCTTTATGAACAGACACGTTAGCTTCGATATGGCATTGGCTTATACAGGGGGTGATATAGGCGCTATTAATAGCTATCTCGGCGGTACGACAAACGCGCTAACACCAAATATTCCTAAAGCCCTGAATTTTAGTTTAGGATTCCAGGTTTATTTTGGGCGGAATTAACCAGAACTTGTGGCGACCAGGCTAGCTTGTGTAGATTCTATTAATTCTGCACTCTTTACAGAATCAATAGAATCTACACAAGCTAAAATGTATAATTTACCACAGGTAATGCACTGGATTTTTGATGCGCTCGTCGTAGATGCGTTTTACGGCGGCCATCTGTTCTGGCGAAGGAGCCGGGCGTTCCATCGCTTGCAGATTTGATGTCAGGTGGGCTGGTTTTGACGCCCCCGGGATTATGCAGCTCACGGCATCGAAGGTAAGAATCCAGCGGAGCGCATCGGGTGCTAAATTACTATCATTCGAGAAAACGGCTTTTAGCTCATCGACGGCGGCTAAACCAGTGGCATAATCGACGCCTGAAAACGTTTCACCTTTATCGAAAGCCTCACCCTGCCTATTAAACGTACGATGGTCGCTGGCTGAAAAGTGAGTTTCCGGACTGAACGTACCGGTTAATAGCCCACTCGCCAGCGGTACCCGAACAATAATACCCACATCCCTACGGCTGGCTTCACTAAAAAACAGTTCGGCTGGCCGCTGCCGGAACATATTGAAAATGATCTGCACCGTGGTTACGTTCGGGAATTCGATGGCTTTCAGTCCTTCTTCTACTTTCTCAACGCTGACGCCCAGGTGCTGAATTTTCCCTTCGTCTTTTAGTCGATCAAATAGCTCAAAAATTTCCGGTCGATAATATACGTCCGTTGGGGGGCAATGTAGTTGAATCAGGTCGAGGGTTTCAAGCCCCATGTTTCGCAGGCTGTCGTCCACGAAGTTGCGGAGTGCCTTGGGCTGATACGCTTCGTTGGTATGCGGTTGCAGTCGACGGCCACATTTGGTAGCCACAAAAATTTGTTCGGAGCGCGAACGCACCAGCCGCCCAACGGCTTTCTCGCTTTCGCCATCGCCATACACATCGGCCGTGTCGATGAAATTAATCCCGGCATCAACGGCTTCGTTAAGAATACGGTCGGCATTGTCATGGCTGAAGGGATCGCCCCATTTGCCACCCACTTGCCAGGTGCCAAGGCTAATCTCGGAACTAGTAAAGCCTGTTTTGCCGAGTTTTCGGTAATTCATATGGATTTGGTTTTGAAAAATTAATGGTAGGTATAGCACGCAGATGACGCAGATTAGGCTGATTTATTATGATTTTTATCCGCGTAAATCATAATAAATCAGCCTAATCTGCGGGCCATTTTTACAATTTAACCCCAAAGCGTTCGCCTAACACCTCTAAGCTTTTTATCACGGGTTCTACTACTGGAATTCCATTGGCTAATCGTTCGGCTTCCATCATGCGCTCGGGATCACCGGGAATCAGTACCTGTTTGCCCTCAACGGCTTTTGCCTGCCGGAATCGTTGAATCCAGGTATCCATATGGGTTTTAAACTCGTCGGCAGGACGGAACGCATCAATCCGCATTGCCCCAAAAAAGTGCCCCGTTCCTACGCCCACGCCCTCATTGGCCTGCATGAAGCCTGCCGTGGCAAAGGGCGGAACCCAAGGGCCGTAGTTCGCGCCTGATAGCACGCCCGAAAAAATATCAACAATGGCTCCCAGCCCGTAGCCTTTGTGAGAACCATGTTCACGGTCGGTGCCGAGGGGTAAGAGGGCGCCCCCATTCCGAATCGCGTTGGCATCGTTAGTGGGTTGACCCTCTGAGTTTTGTGCCCAGCCCAGGGGAATGTCCTGCCCCTTACGCTGTAAAATCTCGAGTTTGCCATACGCAACTGCCGTCGATGCAAAATCGGCCAGAAAAGTGGGTTCTGTAGCTGCCGGTATGGCCACGGCAATCGGATTCGTACCCAGGAGTTTATCCAGCGAAAACGTAGGTGCTACAAGTGGAGCCGCATGTGTCATGGCCTGCCCAATCATGTCGTGCTCGGAAGCTAACAGGGCATGGTAACCGGCAATGCCGAAGTGATTGGAGTTACGTACCGCCACCCAGCCGGTTCCGGCAATTTTCGCTTTGTCAATAGCCACCTGCATAGCCCACGGACCTACAACAAGACCCAGTCCGCGGTCGCCGTCAACAACAGCTGTTGAGGGGGTCTCGTGTACAATTCGCATGTGCGGCTTAGGGTTGATGCGCTCAAGGTCGTAGAGCCGGACGTAGCCAGGCAGACGCGCTACACCATGCGAGTCAACACCCCGCAAGTCGGCGCTAACGAGTACATCGGCGGCTAAACGGGCATCGGTCTCAGAGCAGCCGATAGCTATAAAGATTTGTTCGGTAAACGTTCGGAGTTGTTCGGCAGTAATCATGGGCGCAAAGTTCTGTAAGCCGACTAATTATTTCATCGGTTTCCCCAAATAATTAAACGTTCCATTCCTGTATAGGAGCTATACCACCTCATTATTCTGTACGTATAACGATTTTTCGGATGATCACCGCCACTTGCGTGTGTACTGAATTTGCCTTTGCACAGGTGCGGCCGGGCGTTGGGTCACGATAAGCGCATCATTGCCAAACGTGAGCAAATTGAGGATGTGAACAGCCAGAAAACGATCGACAGTAATTAATGGAGTTAAGAGGAGAAGACTAGCCGGGTAAGCGAAGTGTCATCTTAACATTTTTTTAAGAAACAAATGAGGTAGTTTTGGCTTTATTACCCAACCACCTCATTTGTTTCTTACCCACTATGCTTTTTCGCTCCTGTCTGGTTCTGGCTTGTTTTTTTACTGGTTTAGTTGTGTATGCGCAGCCACAGGATACGCTTACGACCGAACAACTTCTGCAACGAAAGGGTACTGCGTATGCGGCATTGCTGCGCCCCTCACGCTACCTGGCTCTCGATGTAAACCACACTCTGGGCGGCTTCCGGCGGTATCGTTATTTTATTGGCGATGAACTTCACTTTAAGGCGCGGGGGGAAAAATACAATGAGCAATTGTATGATGTAACAGATAGCACCTTCAGTATCCTGATGGCCAACGAAGTGATGAACCGTGACGAACCTGTAACTTTCCGGTTCGATGAAATAAAAACGGTTATGCTTCACCGGCGGATTCCGTTCATAACAGCTGCTGGAACCCTCTTCCCAATTGCCGGAGGGGTATATTTACTGGCCGATGTGGTGAACAATCGAGGCTTTTACAGTAATACGCTGCCCGTAGTTGGTACATTAGTTCTTAGTGGTATTCTGTTTCACCTGATCAGTAATCCGCACATTCGTATCAATAAGAATCATCGGCTGAAAGTGCTGCGAACATACTAAGCTGAACCGCGCAAAACAGACTGCTCAGGTGTCAGAACGACACAAAATAACGGCATTTGGTTTTATAAAAAGTGCGTTTACATTTGCCCCATGGCGAACTCGATCAGCAACTTACAAGCCGACTGGAATCAACAGTACAGCCTGTACACAGACACCTATCAATCGGGGCGTTTGTCGTTCATTCCTAATTTGTTGCCCCAAACCGCTGTGCGTTTTTCGGTCTATCAAACGCTTGAAATTCTGCATAAGCGATTAGGTAACGATACGTTGCGCCGGGCCTTAAATCCGGCTGAAACCATTGATAGCCCTGCCAAAATTTATTCAGATGGCTCGTGGCTTAAACAGAGTAATATGGTTGGGGTAAACGTCCGGACCATAGGCTCGTTTTGGGCTATTATTAACTATGCGCTTACCTTACCAGCTAGTCACGACAGTATTCATCTGTTGCCTATTTGGGAGCCGGGCGTAGTTGGTAGCTTGTATGGCATGGTGAGCTGGCAAATCAACCCGGAGTTTTTTGATGTAGCGCTGGCCAGTTTCGTTCCCGCTCTGGATACCGTTGAAAAGCAGCTTAAAGTAGTTACGAACCTGCTTCACGCCATGGGCCGCACGGTGGGCATGGATGTAATTCCGCATACGGATCGGTTTTCGGAAATGGTGCTGGCTTGCCCTGCCTTGTTCGAATGGGTTCAGCGGGATGTGAAATCAGGCAAACCCGACGAACTGGCTGATTATTCCAGCTTTGTGTATCGGTATGTTGAAGAGGCTATCTGGCAGTTTCTGAAGTATCGTGGTGCCGCGGATGGGACACCATTAACGTTTGCCAAAGACGTTTTTTTCTCGACGGACATCGGCATACTGATAGATGATCAGCGTTTTCGTATTTTGTTTGGTAATCCACATGATTATGGTGGACGACTGAACCGGCGGATAGCTCTGATTCGGCACCTCACGGAACAGGGCTTTGAAACATTGCCGATGACGATGGCTCCCCCGTATCGTGGACTGCACATTGATAAAGACGATTATACGCTCGATGAATACGGGCAAATCTGGTATCAGTACGCGTTCGATAAGCCTCAGGCTATGTCGCGGGTGTTTGGCCCGTTAGCACGATACCGCTTTTACGAATCCAAAGACAATAACCAGAATTGGGAGCTTGATTTCGATCGGCCAAACCGACCGGCCTGGGACTACATTTGCCGTAAAGTGTATGATTGTCAACGCGCCTATAACTTCGATTTCATGCGGGGCGACATGGCTCATGTGCAAATGCGACCCGAGGGCGTGCCCGCCATGGTTGATGACTATTATGATCCACTTCGGGCAATCAAAAAATACGTACAGTCGAAGGAGGTTCCTTATTATGCATTTTTTGCTGAGACCTTTCTGGCTCCACCCGATACAATGGGTTATGGGAATGAACTCGATCATCTCGATGCCATAGAGGCCGATTCAACATTGGGGGATTTGCAGTCCATTGTGGTTGGATCAGCCGAGTTCAAGCGTCAGTTTTCGGATTATTACAGGTACCTGAAAACACGCCGGTTCGCCCCTAATTTTACCGTGATGACGGCGGATAAAGACGATCCCCGTTTCGATGAGTTCTATCGTACTGGTAATCTGTTTCGCTATTTCACAGCGCTGTTTCTAACGGATATGCCTAGTTATGTAGGGTTAGGTTTTGAGGTTCGGAATCTACACGAAGACCGTGGCGCTAATGAAGAATATACTAAACTGTACGTTTTCCGGATCGAGGACGATCGCCAGCCCGATAAAGTGACCCACGGTCCATTTGCCTGGGGGCAAAACGCCGATCAGTTTTCTGTCATCTTACGCATGCGGAAATTTGCCGAAAGCATCTGGCCTGAAATTGTGGGTAAAGAGACTCAATGGCTGGTTGCACCAGGTGAGGAAGATTACATTGCCTGGACGCATGATAGCCCAACAGGCTACGTTTTTGCCGCTGGTATGACAGCGAGTTTACCAAATATAATGACGAAACTGCCTAAGGGTGAGGTGGTTTTTGAGGAGGAAGGTTGCCGGGTTTACAAGCTGGAAAACCAGAAAAGTCAGGGAGTAGCGACCGATTCATTAAGCTAAAACTAGTCTATTGCGTGTTACCTTTACCTAATGAATCGCAACCTACTCGACGGCCTTAATTTTGCTTCTAAACTGACACCCAAACGGGTAGCTAATGCGCTTAAAGTGCTGTCGAGCTATTACGTTGCCAAACAGACGGGTAACCCCAGGCAGCGTGGATTACCCATGTCCATCTCGTTTGAGCCAACTACGAGTTGTAACCTGCGTTGCCCCGAATGCCCAAGTGGACTGCGGTCGTTTACCCGCCCAACGGGTATGCTGGGCGAAGAACTTTACAAACGCACTATTGACGAACTCCACGAAACCCTACTGTACCTGATCTTTTACTTTCAGGGCGAACCCTATTTGCATCCGCAGTTTCTGGATTTGGTGCGCTATGCTACCGAGCGCAATATTTATACAGCCACGAGCACCAATGCGCACTACCTCACAGATGCTAACGCCCGCAAAACGGTGGAGTCGGGATTGGATCGGTTAATCATTTCTATTGACGGCACCACGCAGGAAGTGTATCAGCAGTACAGGGTAGGAGGGAAGCTGGAAAAAGTGCTCGAAGGTACGAAGAACATCCTGCGCTGGAAAAAAGAACTGAAATCCCGGACGCCCCATGTCGTTTTTCAATTTCTGGTGGTGAAGCCCAATGAGCATCAGATTGCTGAAGTGAAAAAGCTTGCCCGAGAACTGGGCGTGGATGAAGTAGGACTCAAAACGGCTCAGATTTACGAATACGAACAGGGTTCCGACCTGATTCCAACCCTGGATCAGTATAGCCGATATGCTCCTCAAACTGACGGAACCTATAAAATCAAAAACGGTTTTGGCGATCACTGCTGGAAAATGTGGCACTCCTGCGTCATAACCTGGGATGGCCTTGTGGTGCCTTGCTGCTTCGACAAAGATGCTCACCACCGGCTCGGCGATTTACAAACCCAATCCTTCGCCGACCTTTGGCATGGCTCAGCTTACCAGGACTTCCGACAAACCCTGTTCCGGTCCCGCTCCGAAATTGAGATGTGCCGAAATTGCACCGAGGGAACGAAGGTGTGGGCGTGAATTAAAGAGCGAAAGCGTGAATGAGTGAAAGAGCGGAGCCATCCCATAGTATTCGCTCTTTCACTCATTCACGCTTTCGCTCTTTAACCTACCTCGCCAGGTCTTTATAGCTTATCAACTGAATGCCTTTGGTTTTAATGAGTGCTTTCACCTGGGGGTTTGTCCAGCAATCGGTTACACCCTGACGATCAATGGCGACCTGCTCGTAGCCAATATGATGGATAGCCCGAAGTTCTGGCGTATCGAGCCCAGGGTGGTCGACAAACAGATACGTTTTGCCTGCTTCCAGGCTTTCGAGCATCTTTATAAAGCTTTCTATTTTCTCCTGCGAGGTGGCATGCGCACCCACATAGCTTATGTTGGCTACTCCCAATTCATTGGGCATAATGTCGATTTTATATTCTTTCGCCAGTTTTTTGACTAACGTTTTTACATCGTCTCCCATACCTGTACAGCCCATGTGGCCCGAAATATGACTAATACGGGGTATCTTTTTTAAGGCCAGTTCGATCTGCGCCCGAAACTCCTTTTCGACATCGGCCAGTTGCCAGTTGTTTTCCACAACTGAACGTTTGGGATAGTTTTTATTCGGGTAAATCATGGGATAAAAATACCCGTCAGCATCTTTCAGGCTGGGGCAATCGGATACGGGTCTCCATTTGATATTATCCCATTCGCTGCTAAGCGTCAAATGAATACCCACGTCGACCGTTGGATTTTCGGTCAGTAGTTGAACGGCTTCCGGGAACCAGGGCGAAGGGACAAGCACTTCGATGGATGTTTCGATCCCTTCTTTATAGCATTTTACAAGTGCTTCATTGCCCCCGTGTGCATACCCCATGTCGTCACCACGGATAATGAGTCGGGGTGGTGCCGTTTGGGGAACGGCAGTACGGAGAATAAGAAGGAGTAAAAAATGAGTGAAATAATGCATGAAAATTGGGTTTACAGGGGTTCTTCTTATTTCTTGATGGATTTAATCGTCATCATCGTCCTCTTCTTCGTCGCCCGCTTTCCCTAAACGAACAAAAGCTCCCCGGCGTGGGGCAGGCATAACACTCTTGGGGCCGCGCACAGTTTGCCACACAATCTCGCTGAAAATAAGGTCGTCAATATCGTCAGGGTGGGTCAGGTTAAAGAGCGACGAACGTTTCGAGTTGGTGTTGATCGCTACGTTTTTCTCATTGATATCGACACCGGCTGGTCGGGCGGTAAACGGTGTCGAATCTGCTTTTTTGTTGAAACAGCGCCACATGGGCGTAGCAGCCGCATCGTACTGACTCATGGGTTTCAGACCTAGAATTAGCTCCATCGTTCGGAGCATACCCGACGTGGAATACATCGTATGATCGATATAGCCGCGTTTTACAAACCCACCAGCTATAAACGCAATTGAGCGGTGTGCATCCACATGGTCGGGACCGTTTTGGGCATCATCCTCTAAAATAAACACCACCGATTCGTTCCAGATCGGGCTTTTAGAAAGGTGCTCCACCATTCTCCCAACGGCTAAATCATTGTCGGCAACGGCGGCATCCGGGGTGGGCAGGCCAACTTTGGCTCCCGATGTATGGTCATTTCCCAGGCGTAGCGTGTTGAGTCTGGGTAATTTTCCGGTAGCTACCAATGCATCAAAATCCTGCTCCCAGGCTTCTTCCCGCCTGGCATCCATATACCCCAGATTAAATCCTTTGAAATCAGGGCAGTAATGGCCATCCAAAACTTTAATATTGGGTTTGCCATCTACAAACCAGCCGTAACTTCGGAACGAAATACCCGCCCGCTGGCAATGGTCCCAAATGAACCCGTCGCGTGGGTGGGCAATTTCTTTCTGACCTTCGTAATCATAGGTACCACCCCGACCGCCATAACTGGTTACCCAGTTTTTTTCAACATAATCATTGGCATAAGCCGCCGATGACCAGTTGTGTCCATCCGCACTGACTTCCGCATCGACGTAAAAGTTGTCCAGCAGCACAAATTCTTTGGCTAAAGCGTGCTGGTTGGGGGTCACTTTTTCAGGGAACAGACAAAGTGCCGGGTCACCATTGCCTTCTTTCATATCCCCTAAAATCTGATCGTAGGTTCGGTTCTCCTTGATGATATAGAACACATACTTGATGGGCGACTGGGACGACATGCCGCTCCCACCCACCTGCATTGGAATTGGGTTGCCCGCTTCGCCTTCCGCCTGTAACTCTTTGTTTTTTGTGTAGGGTGTATTGGCATAAACCAGCCGCGAGTAAGCCGCCAGGATTTCGGAATCGGGCGTGTCAATAATCGAGAGCGTACCTTTGAATAAGCCAGCTATGTACTGCACAGGTCCGGGGTTTGCCTGGGGGTTAGGGCCAACTTGTTGTGGGGTCCGCGTTCGCACCGGGTTGGGGCCTCGGGGATTGGCTTTCGAGGAGAATCCTTTTCCGTTAGTAACGAAGATCGTAGAGCCAATGACTTTAACCGACGTTGGATACCAGCCTGTAGGGATAAAGCCGCTTGACTGGCTATGTCCTTTCCGGCTTACATCGAAAACGGCCAGACAGTTGTTATCGGCATTGGCGATATAGAGCGTATTTTCATCATCGCTCAGAGCCAGGCCATTGGGCGTAGTGCCAAGGGGTGCATTGGGAAAGAGCGAAGTGGTCAGAGTTTCGATTATCTGGCGCTTTGCTACATCAAGCAGGGCCACCGTATTGTCATTGCCGTTTGCCACAAACAGATACTTGCCATCGTGTGTGAGCAACAGATCATTCGGGTTCTTATTGGTCGCAATTTCAGCCGTTATCGCTGGCGTATTCACATTAATGACCAGCACCTTCGAGCCGCCCCAGAGTGAGACAAACAGTTCATTCTTATCCGGCGACAATAAACAGGTATAGGCTGCAGCACCCAGATTCAGTTTAAAAAGAACTTTTTTGGTTTGGGTATCGGCAATGTAGAGCGAGCTATCTTCTTTTGTGACAATGTAGATTCGGTTTTTTGCCTCATCGACGCACAGACCTGTGGGAGAAATTTTAACCGGCCAGGGTTTGCCTAATACGATTGGCTCGTCGGGCACCAGTTTTTGATTCTCGATTTTATAGACCAGGATTTTATTGTCATTGCCACCCGAGGCATACAATCGCTGTTCGTCGGCGCTAAAGGCCAGCCCTAAATAGGATTTTCCAACTTTAGCAGTATCCAGGATTTGTTCTGTGCTGGCATCAATCAGGGTAATGCTTTGGGTACTCTGTCCATTGTTCGTAACTGCCAGGTATTTTTTAGAAGGAGAAACGACCAGATTCAATGGTAAATCATCCAGGTCAAGACTACGGCCAGGCGGAGTTAAGGACCAGCCATTCGGTAAATTAACTCGATTAGCCGCCAGCTTTTTATAGGTTTCGGCTTCTTCCGATGACTGGGAGGAATTGCTTTGCCGATGACAACTGATCGCTGTAGCAAGCAGTAAAAACAGGCTAAATCCGTAACGAAGTGTTGAGTAGTTGGCCATGACAATAAAGTTGAATTTGCGAAATGAAAGTAGTACGCAATGGTGCTGAAGGTATTCATCTACCTTAAGTTTTACCACAGAGGCACAGAGAACACAGAGCTGTCTATTGATCATAACGCTGCGTTGTCTGTGCCTCTGTGGTAAAAAATAGTTAGGCTAGTTAGCTAAAGGCTTTAGCACTATATCCTTACTAATCATCATCGTCGTCATCCTCTTCTGCGCCCGCCAATTCAGCGGGGTAGCGTTTTTTGCCTTTTGCCGTAAACCATAGAATTCGATTCAGCAGATCATCATGCCCCCGATCAATCAGGAAAAAGCCATGCCGTTTAGAGAGGTTGGCAAAACGCAGTGCTGAGCCTTTTAATCCTGTTGGCGATGGATTCATGAGGTTCAAATTAACGCGATTAGGCAGTACGTTATATTTAAAGGACAGATCCGGATTGTCGGAAAAGCAATCAAACATGGGCAGAGCGGTGGCATCCAGGATATTCATTGGTGGTAAGCCCAGAATCTGCTCCATCGTTCGAACCATGGACGTCTGATTATAATTGGTATGAACGGTTTTTTGCAATCGCGAGTAGGGACTGACAATATAGCCCGTGGTTCGGTAGGCCGATATATGATCCCAACCCGCCTGTGAGTCATCTTCCGTAATAAAAATGACGGTCGATGCGGCAAAGCGACTGTGCGTGATCGCATCCACAATTCGGCCTACGGCTAAGTCGTTATCGGCAACCATCGCTCTCGGTACTGGGAAGGCTGGGTTTGTTCCGGCCGTATGATCGTTAGGCAACGACATCACCATCAGGTTCGGCAAGTCGGCGTTTGGGTTGGCAGCTGTTTCATTTAGCTCATTGATAAAGGCATCGGCGCGCATCTGGTCGCTGATGCTTTCATCATCGCAACCCGGAAAGTTCTTCGAAAGCACAGGTCTAACCCGGGAAATAGTCGTGGTGTTTGTAAAGGAAAAGGGCTTGTTTTCCTGGCGCAGTTCATACAACCGTCGCCAGTCGTATTGTTTCTCATCGAAGTGACAGGTGCAGGCTTCGCCGTATAAGCGAACCGTTTTGCCGTGATCGAGCGCGTTATTCCAGATCAGGCCTTTTTTGTCGTAGACCATCGCATCGTACAAGACGTGCGGATAACTTCTGAACCAGGCCCGCACGCTCTTCTCGGTATAGTCGGTAACCATAGCCGCACTGGCCCAGTGGTGCCCTTCGGCCGACGATTTGCCGGAAACATGGTAGTTATCGAGCAACAGGTAATTGCGGGCAATCCGGTGTTGATTGGGAGTTATGCTATCGCCAAATATGCACAAATCGGCCATTCCACTTCCTTGTGGCATATCGCCCAGAACCTGATCGTAGGTGCGGTTCTCTTTAATAATATACAGAACGTGTTTAAAGACTGACGGCTCGCCGATTCGTTCGGGCACGGGTTTGGGCGCTACGCCTGGTCGGGGAACCTGCTCGGTTAGCGCCAGCCGAAACTGAAGACTCTGCTGTTTTACCTTTTCGGTGAAGGCTGCTAACTGCGTCTCATCTGGTACAGGAATAAAGGAGATAGAGGCCAGCTGTTTGTGAGAGTTGTAGGCTTTCAACTCTTTTTTCGTCGGGTTTTTTCCTTGCCCGCCCTGATCAACAGGGTTGGCCACGCGTGCCCCAACCGCTTCCAGATTAGTTACGTAGAGTTCATTGCCATTCAGGACAATGCCCGATGGGTAGGCCTGGGTTGGAATGTACCCCTTAATTTGGGGGCTGCCTGTACCCGCAGTAGCTGCTTTACTACCCAGGGAAATAACGCACAGTGCGTTATCCATCCCATTCGCTACGTAGAGCGTAGTCCCTTCCGGGTTAATAGCTAAGGCATTTGGCGTACTACCGATATACCCATTGCCTCGATTGAATAAACCCACAAAAATCGAGTCAGTTACCTGTTGAGCCTGAGCATCAATAACGGATACATAATCGCTGTTGCCATTAGCTACATATAAGAATCGCTGGTCAGGACTGCTAATGATGGCATTTGGGTGTAGCCCAACGGATAATTCCTTTTCTACTTTTCCCTGCTTTATATCAATGATCGACACTGTTCCCCGCGCCATAGCTCCCGTCTTCGGGTCAATGTAGGCACTTCCCCAGGGCACACCGGCGGTTTTGAAGCCGTTCGTTGCATCAGGAACTGGTCCTGCCCAGTTCGTGATATAGGCTTTATCGCCAAGGATCGTCAGGCCGAAGGGGGCAACGCCGGTTGGAGCCGTCCAGACAACCCGTTGGTCTTTTACCCTGACTTTAACAAATTGATTGTTGCCATTCAAGACTGTATATAAATAGAGTTCGCCCGCTTCTTCCTTAACCACGACTTCGTTGGGTAGTGCAATAGTTGCCGGAGCAATAGCCTCGAATGGAATTGTCCGAACCAGGCGGGCGCGAGTGCCGTCCCAAACGGCCTGCATTACGTAGGAGTTTGGCTTTCCTCGGCCGCCCGCTCCCCAGAAAATGTAGGTTGAGTCGTGGTAAACAATCGCTTTAATGCCCGAGAAGGAACTCATACTACCTCGAACGCTCGAACCTTTGTTGTAATCCCATCGCGAAATGAGCTGTTGCTGTTTCACATCGAAAAAAGCGACACCATACCGGTCTTCTACAGCCAGGGTTTTCTTATCCGGCAGCAGCACCGCATCCAGGCTGTGGTTTTCAAAACTGGCATCGCCAAAACTGACTGACTTCCCGGCTGCGTCGATGATTCGATTATAAGGCATCAGAAACGGAGAGCTGTTACTATATAAGGTACTGTCATCCGTTGGAATCTTATAGCCCGATGAAGAGCTACTGATTGAGGTAATGGGGCTGAATCGGTGACAGCCTTCCAGCGCGAACAAGCTGAATAGAATCAATAGCCCGTAAGCAACTGGTGTAATGTTGATTTTCATAGAAGTTACAGTGACAGAATCGAGAGGATAAATATAGGGCTTCTGCCCCTTAGTTATGAAAGAGGGATAGATGTGAATGATGGATTGAGTAGCTAAACTACCCGGCTGTTGGCAATTGCTACTACATCGTCAGATTAAGTTAGTATGAACCTTTTTGATTAGCTACTGAGTATCAGTGCGAAGCATAGCTAATTAAATTTTGTGGAACATTCCGTGGAACAGTTCTTGCTTTCGTGGAAACTATCCGGCATCTTTGGGACTGCAACGCACAGACCCATGGGTAAAGTCATTGCTATCGCCAACCAAAAGGGGGGCGTCGGTAAAACTACGACAACAATCAATTTGGCCGCCAGTTTGGCCGCCCTCGAATTTCAGACGCTCATTGTTGATGCTGATCCACAGGCGAACTCCACGTCAGGGTTAGGTTACAATCCGAAAGAAATCGAGAACAGCATTTACGAATGTATGGTCGAGGGGGTTCGCCCTCAGGACGCTATTATTCAGACGGACTTTCCGAATCTGGATTTGCTGCCGTCCCATATCGACCTGGTCGGGGCTGAGATCGAAATGATCAACCTTCAGAACCGGGAGGATAAGATGAAGACAACGCTCGATAGCATTCGGGACGACTACGACTTCATCATTATTGACTGCTCGCCTTCATTAGGTCTCATTACGATCAATAGCCTGACTGCCGCTGACTCGGTCATTATTCCGGTTCAGTGCGAGTATTTTGCGCTCGAAGGGTTGGGCAAACTGCTCAATACCATAAAGATTATTCAGTCGCGGCTAAACACACATCTGGCTATTGAAGGCATTTTGCTGACGATGTATGATTTGCGTGTTCGTCTGTCAAATCAGGTTGTAGGCGAAGTCACGAGCCACTTCCAGCAGATGGTATTCAGTACCATCATTCCGCGTAACATTCGGCTGAGCGAATCGCCCAGCTTTGGCGTTCCGGCCCTGGCGCAGGATGCCGACAGCAAAGGAGCCGTCAGTTATCTGAACCTGGCCCGAGAGATTCTGATTAAGAATGGCTTGATGCCGCAGGAAGCATAAGAATTTACGAATTACGAATTACGATGTGTGATTTAGGCTTACGCGACACACATCGTAATTCGTAATTCGTAAATCGTAAATCCATAAGTACATGGACAACGCAAACACCAAAGCACCGAATAAGAAGATGATAGGATTGGGCCGTGGCTTGGGTGCCTTATTGCACGATAGCGAATCGGTTAGTCGGCAGTCGAAGCCGTCGCCGTTTGAGTCGATTAGTACCATGACCGAAATTGGCTTGGCACTGATTGAAACAAACCCGTTTCAACCCCGAACCCGATTCGATGTTGAAGCGCTTCAGGAACTCGCTGACTCCATTCGAACTCAGGGTATTATTCAGCCCATTACGGTTCGGCAGTTAGGGAAAGAGCGGTATCAGCTTATTGCGGGTGAACGCCGTTTGCAGGCGTCTAAGATTGCGGGTCTGACAAGTATTCCGGCTTATGTTCGTACGGCCAATGACCAGCAGATGCTGGAAATGGCGTTGATCGAGAACATTCAGCGTGAAAACCTCAATGCCATTGAAATTGCCCTTAGTTATCAGCGACTCATTACCGAGTGCAGCCTGAAGCAGGAAGAGCTCGGCGAACGCGTTGGTAAAAACCGTACAACCGTTAATAACTACATCCGATTGCTGAAGTTACCCCCGGTTATTCAGGCGTCGCTTCGTGACAATAAGATTTCGATGGGCCATGCCCGGGCTATTATCAATATTGAAAATCCCGACGCTCAAATCCGGCTTTTTACGAAGGCTGTTGATGAAGAATGGTCGGTACGTAAAGTTGAAGAAGCCGTTCGGAATCTATCTGACGATGCGCACGAACTGACAAGTACCCGGCGAGTTACCCTACCCAAACAGGAAATGCGGAGTCTTCAGTTTAAATTGTCGTCGCTTTTTGGTACCCGCGTATCCATAAAAGCCGATGAGAAACATAAGGGTGAAATTAAGATTCCGTTTACTTCTCAGGAAGAACTGACTAAAATTCTGGAGGTACTGAACTCGCAGAGCTAAGCTCGTAGACGCAATCGTGTTAAATTACTTTAAAAGGGGGATCAAACGGACGAACCAGAGAAGTCTTGTACGTTGTCTGTTTATGAAGCCGTTTTCAACCTCATTCGTTGTTTTCCTATTGTTGCTGTTAATGGCCGGACCGCTCTTTGCGCAGCGCCCTGCTATCAAGCCAGCACTGACACCAGTTGCTATTGACTCGACCCGGCAAGTGCGCTCGGCGACCGATACCATTCCTAACACCATCCGACGAAATGGTGTACCGGTTCAGGTGGGTAAATCTGTACTGACGCCAGATGATGATTCAACCTCATTGGACGGTCCCGACACACTCCGTGTAACGGCAAAGCAGGAAGCCCAAATTCATAAGATTGTCCCCAAAAAGGCAACCATACGCGCACTCATTCCTGTGCTTGCGTTGGGCCAGGCCTACAATCGACAGTATTATAAAATGCCCTTTGTGTACGCTGGCTATGGTGTAATGGGTTATCTATTCGTCAGATACCGAGCTCTTGCGCAAGAAGCAGAAGTGGGATATCGCCGGCTACTCTACAAGGAGCTTGTAGCGCCAGCGTACCCTGTTACTCTGGATCCTACTTTATTTCCGACTGGGATCACACAGGCGCTTACTGTAGATGCTGAATACAAGCCACTACCAGACAAAGTCCTTATTGGTCAGCAATACTTTTATACATCGGCGGGTGCTAAGAATGCTTATGACACCTATCGACGTTATCGGGATTTAAATATTCTGTTGTCCGTAGTTTTGTATGCCGTCAG
Organism: Spirosoma sp. KCTC 42546; assembly: GCF_006965485.1. Lineage (NCBI taxonomy): Bacteria > Pseudomonadati > Bacteroidota > Cytophagia > Cytophagales > Cytophagaceae > Spirosoma > Spirosoma sp. KCTC 42546. The sequence continues at coordinate 6,964,734 of NZ_CP041360.1, read as the reverse complement.
TATTGTGGAAGCCAATGTAGCGGCTCATTTAAAAACTTTTGATTTAACCGACGACATCTCGATGCTCGTTGAACCCAACATACTGCCCGTGCCTGGATCGGGTTTTGTGCCAGGCGTGCGGGTAGCCTTTACATTTAAATGAATTATAAGAGGAGAAAAGGGAGGAAGGAGGAAAGGGAAAAGTAATACTATCTATTATTCTCCCTTTCTTCCTTCCTCCTTCTTCCCTCCTCCCTCTATCTATGAACATTCTACTACTCGGCTACGGCAAAATGGGTAAAACGATCGAGCAGATTGCGCTCGGACGGGGGCACCAGATCGCAGGACGCATTGATGCCGATAATCACGCAGATTTAGCCAATCTGGAACCTGATGAGGTTGATGTCGTTATTGAATTCAGCTCACCAGAGTCGGCGGCCGAAAATATAACCTATTGTCTGGAGCGGGGGTGGCCAGTAGTTTGTGGGACAACGGGCTGGCTCAGTCACCGCACGGAAATTGAAGCCTTATGCCGAGATAACAAAGGCGCGTTTTTCTATGCATCCAACTATAGCATAGGGGTTAACCTATTTTTTCGGTTGAATAAAACGTTGGCGCAGTTCATGCGGAACTATCCATCGTATCATGTGTCGATGACCGAAATTCATCATACCGAAAAGAAGGATGCCCCAAGCGGAACGGCCATCACACTGGCGGAGGGTGTAATGGAGCACTTGCCCACCAAGCGTCGCTGGATCAACAATGAATATGGGCACGAACCCACCCCTGTGGGTGATGATGCCATCGAAATTGAGTCATTACGCGAAGGAACCGTGCCCGGTACGCACACCGTTCGGTACGAATCGGATGTGGATCGAATAGAAATTACCCATACGGCCCACAGTCGGCAGGGATTTGCGCTTGGCGCCGTGGTTGCTGCCGAGTGGCTGGTGGGCCGTGAGGGCGTGTTTGGCATGGATGACTTACTGGGGTAATGATGAATTATGCATAAATGGCCCAATAAAATCGCCATATCTTCGTAATTTCGTTACTGATTTACAGGAGTCTTATAGTTTCGATACCTCATTTATCACCGCGTGGGCGTCGGATGCCGATGCCACCCCGTCATAATTCATCAGTAGTAAATATGTCTGAAGTTAAAACCAGAGCCGAAGTGCAACCGGCTAAAGCGAAGAAATCGCCCATTCGGGAGTGGTTCGATTCCGTCTTATTTGCCGTCGTGGCTGCTACGTTGATTCGGTGGCTGTTTATGGAAGCCTTCACCATTCCAACCCCCTCGATGGAAAACAGCCTGATGGTTGGCGATTTCCTGTTCGTAAGCAAGCTGCATTACGGCACCCGTACTCCTCGAACACCCCTACAGGTTCCGCTTACCCACCAGAAAATTTGGGGAACGGATATTCCATCCTACAGTACAGCTATTCAGTTGCCATCGTATCGGCTACCCGGTTTTACCCACGTTAAGAATGGCGATGTCGTTGTATTCAATGTGCCACCTAAATACCTGAACGACAATATTGATTATCCCGTTGACCTGAAAACCAACTACATCAAACGGTGCATTGGTATTCCAGGCGATGTACTGGAAGTACGGCAACGCGAGGTGTTTGTGAACGGAAAACCATTTCCCACTCCTCCGCGCTCTGAGCAGAAGTATTTCATTAAAACGACAGAAGTGCTGGATGCGAATTTCTTCCGTAAGTACGATATCGTAAATGATTATCGTGACCCCAGCCAGCCAACGGAAAACTGGAAGCCACTGGAGCAATATAACGACTCGACCAAAACCTCAACAATGGTGGGTTACAGCGTTAATACCACTCAGGAGGTAATTGCTAAGTTCAAGGGATTTGATTGGGTGAAAGGCATTGAACCAATGTCTGAAAAGCCGGGTGAAATGGCTCCTATGATTTACGGCACACCAACGTTCAAATGGAACCACGATAACTTTGGCCCAATCACGATTCCGAAAAAAGACGTAACGATTCAGCTTAATGCGCAGACTATTGCCCTATACGGACCAGTTATTCAACTCTATGAAGGAAACGACAAGGTTGAAGTAGCGCCAACGAGCATTAAAATCGACGGGAAGTCAATAACCTCCTATACGTTCAAACAGGATTACTACTTCATGATGGGCGATAACCGCGACAACTCACTTGATTCGCGATTCTGGGGATTTGTCCCTGAAGATCACATCGTGGGTAAAGCCGTATTTGTCTGGATGTCACTCGACCCTAATCCGGCTAACATCTGGAATAAAATCCGATGGAATCGCCTGTTCCGGACGATTGATTAACAAGACTGAAGCATACGATAAGCTAAACCCCCAGATTTGCCTACGCACGTTGTCGCAAATCTGGGGGTTTGGCTTACGCATAATTTGGTGACTAATTGACTCGTTTATAAGTCTATACGTTGACAATTTTTTAGTTATGAAATCGAATGACGGCAACTGTATCTGGACTGTAATATTCCTGATTTTAATGCTGAGTCCTGGAGAATCTCATTTGGCGTTGGCCAAAGGAAAAGGTAGTCACGCTATTGCCCGGACAAATCATAGTAAGAGCCGAGTAGCGAAAACGCTTCGAAAAGCATCTGTAAGCCGTAAGATGCGGTTAGTCCGTCATAAATCGAGTAAGACACTGAACGCAGCAAAGGCTGAAAAAAAGAGAAATTCTCTATTGCCCACGTCGTTACCGGGATCAACTCATGTGACCGTTAAAGATCAGAAACTGAAAGGGGCGGTATATTATTTGGTTTCGGGACATGGCGGGCCAGATCCTGGTGCCATTGGGCGGTACGGGAAATATGTGTTGCCTGAAGATGAGTATGCCTATGACGTAACGATCCGATTAGCTCGCGCCCTCATGGAGCACGGCGCTACTACCTACATGATTGTCCGTGATCCGAATGATGGAATTCGAGATGGGAGTGTATTAAAATTGGATCATGATGAGGTTACCTATCCTAATCAAACGATTCCATTAAACCAGACCTTGCGGCTGCGTCAGGGTACGGATGCCGTCAATAAATTACACGCAAAACATCGGGAGGCTTACCAGCGTATGGTGACTATTCATGTCGATAGCCGAAGCGAAGGCCAGAACATTGACGTCTTTTTCTACCACCATGAAAATAGTAAGGTGGGAAAAAAGTTAGCTAAACATATTCATAAAAGTTTCCAATCTGGCTACAAGCGCAGCCAGCCTACGCGTAATTATTTAGGCACCGTATCGGATCGGAGTAGTTTGTATGTGGTTAAAAATAGCCACCCGCCTACCGTTTTTATTGAGTTGGGAAATATCCGTAATGGAAAAGATCAACAGCGTTTTTTACTCGCCGATAATCGGCAGGCGCTGGCTAACTGGATCTGCACAGGTTTACAAACAGATTATAAGTCGCACTGATTTTCGGTATATGGTTTATGATGGCCGATATCTCAGTATTGTTCGCGCTGGTCTACATACACTGAAAGCTATAAACCGACTACCGTAAACCTACCATTCAATAGGAGCCAGTCCATTGCTCTCCAGGTATGCATTGGCCTGACTGAAGTGTTTGGTGCCAAACCAGCCACCATAATTAGCCGCCATAGGGGAGGGGTGCTTGGCTTTCAGAATCAAGTGCTTTTTGCCGTCGATGATTGCGCCTTTTTTTTGAGCATAAGCGCCCCAAAGCATAAAAACAACGTGGCGTTTTTCGTCGGAGATTAGTTTGATAACCGCATCCGTGAACGTTTCCCAGCCTTTCCCCTGATGTGACCCCGCCTGCCCTGCACGCACGGTAAGGGTAGCGTTTAATAGCATAACACCCTGACTGGCCCAGCGTTCGAGATTCCCAGACTTAGGCACCGGTTTGCCCAGGTCGTCCTGTATTTCCTTAAATATATTGATTAATGAGGGGGGCTTCGTGATTCCGTCGGCTACCGAAAAGGCGAGGCCGTTGGCTTGCCCTTCGCCATGGTATGGGTCCTGACCAAGAATAACAACGCGCGTGTTATCAAAACTACATTTGTCAAAGGCATTGAAAATCAATCGGCCGGGCGGAAAAACACGTTGCGTACTATATTCATGCCGAATAAACTCGGCAAGTTCAATGAAATAAGGTTTGTTGAATTCAGCTTGCAGGTGGATTTTCCACGATTCGGCAATGGATACGTTCATGAAGGGAACTGATAAAGGTGATAAGGCATTATACGCCTACGAGCGCTAGAACCTGATCCTTGAAAATATTTTCATGGCAGTTCTTGCGTAACAAAACTAATCAACTTAATTTTCGTTTTAAGGTTGCAAACGATACTAAATTTATGGTTTCGTCAGTCACAGAAGGCGTAAAAGTTAGCGTGAAGACCGAGTATCAGGCCGATTACTCAAGTCCGCTTCAGGCCCATTACGTATTTACCTACCGTATTACCATTGAAAACGCCAGCGACTATACTATTCAGTTGCTCCGTCGTCATTGGTTGATCTTTGACTCGAACGGAACGGTTCGCGAAGTTGAAGGCGAAGGTGTTGTGGGGCTACAGCCTGTCCTGGAGCCAGGCGAGGTGCATGAATACGTATCGGGCTGTAACCTTCGGTCCAGTATCGGGAAAATGACGGGTACGTATCTGGTCGAACGGATGATTGACGGGAAACAACTCCGCATTGGTATTCCCGAATTTACGATGGTTGTACCTTATAAGTTAAATTAATGTACAATGGATAATGAACAATGGTCAATGAGTAATGATTGGCTCCATTGACATTCATGTAGAGCTGCTAGCCTTCATTATCCATTAGTCATTATCTATTATTCATTTTGATTACCGCTTATCTTCGTTACCTAAGTCGCGCCCGCGACGAACATTCGCTTCATTCCCCTTTTCTCTTTTCCTTATACACAGAGGTTATTCGGGCTAAACGGGCTTCGAATACGGTATTTACCCCTATTCAGGCACTACGAAAGGAACTTCGTAAGAGCAAACAGCTCATTACGATTGCTGATTTTGGTGCGGGTTCTAAAGTGAATCCATCCCGCCAACGGACGATTGGTGATATTGCCCGTAATTCCCAGAAGCCCGCCCGCTTTGGTCGGTTGTTATTCCGGCTTATTCAGCGGTTTCAGTCGAAGACAATTGTTGATCTGGGGACATCATTGGGGATGACGACCGCTTATCTGGCCGAAGCGACAAAATCATGCAATGGGCATGTACTCACGTTTGAAGGTTGCCCGGAAACCGCGGCCATTGCCCGGCAGAATTTCACCCACTTAGGTGTTCAGAATGTGGATATCGTTGTGGGTAACCTAGACGAAACACTGGCTTCTGCGGTGGTCAACCTAGCGCCAATTGACTTTGTCTTTTTCGATGCCAATCACCGCTACGAACCCACTGTACGTTATTTTGAAACATGCCTGACGAATATCCATAATGATACCGTTTTTGTATTCGACGACATTCATTGGTCGGCAGAAATGGAGCAGGCATGGGCCTATATAAAAGCACACTCAAGCGTCAGCGTAACCGTTGATTTGTTCTGGGTAGGCTTGGTTTTCTTTCGGCAGGAACAGCCGAAACAGGATTTTGTCCTACAGTTTTAATGAATAGTTAACGGAAATTCTTTCGAATTACGTTATCTTTCGAAAGGACATTTGTGCCTAAACCAATTATGAACTTCCTGACTTATACGCGCTTAGGCCTGAGTATTGGTGTTTCGGCTGTGCTGCTGAATCTGGTGTCTTGTACTAAATCGGCTACAGACTCTCCAGATCCTGCTAAAATGGCCTCTTTCGATCTGATTCAGCAGAAGATACTAACCCCTTCCTGCGCTACATCGGGCTGCCATTTGTCCGAAAAAGACGCCACATTCATCCAACATGGGCTTGTACTGGCTGCGGGTGTCGCTTACGAAAACTTAGTGGGCGTTGATCCTAAAAATAGTGATGCCAAAGCAGATGGTCTCAAGCGGGTAAAAGCGTTTGCATCGCTGGAAAGCTTACTATACCATAAATTGAATATTTCGGCTGGTCACCATTCGGGGAAGCAGTATGGTAATCCAATGCCGTTAGGTGGTGCAACCCTACCTGATGGGCAAATTGAGTTTGTTCGGCGTTGGATTGAAGCGGGAGCGCCTAAGACAGACAGTGTAGCCGATGCCAAATTGTTAGATGATAAAACGATTACGGTAACTACCTATGAACCCTTACCCGTTCCGGCAGTTGGAGTGGGTTTTCAGATGGCTGTACCTTTGTTCGATATCCAGCCAAACTTTGAGCGGGAGCTATTTACGCGTCGGCTGGTTGGTAATACGCAGGACATTTATGTGAATCGGTACGAAACCAAGATGCGCAGTGGAAGCCACCATTTTGTTGCGTACGATTTTCAGAATAAAAGTACCCTCCCGAATCTAAATGACATTCGTGATCTCCGTAACCCGGATAATTCACTTAATCTATTGACGGCTATTTCCATGTCGAACCATGTGTATTTCGCTGGTTCGCAGGCTCAGTATCAGGATTATGTGTTTCCGGCCGGAACCGCTCTGCTTATTCCGGCTGGAGCATCGCTCGATCTGAATTCGCACTTTGTCAATAAAACGACAACAGTTATGAAAGGCGAAGCACAGATAAATTTGTACACAGTTGATAAGTCGACTGTACAGAAGGTTGTGCAGACCCTAAATCTGAGTAATACAAATCTTACGCTTCCGGCCAATACGCGCGTTACAATGACGAAATCATTTACGTTCGATAAGCCTCGTAAGGTTCTGACGCTAACCTCTCATATGCACAAGCTAGGTGAGAAGTTTGTCATAAAAATCAAAGGCGGCACGCGTGACGGTGAGGTGGTTTATACCTCAACGGACTGGGAACATCCTGATATAATCACGTTCGCAACGCCCATCAGCCTACTGAAAGGCGAAGGGCTCACTTCCGAAATTACGTACAACAACACCACAACGAAAGCTGTCAGTTTTGGCCTGACCAGCGAGGATGAAATGGGAATCATCTTCGGCTATTATTACGAGTAGAGACGCATACTTGCGTCTCTACATTATTCGGTTCGTAAACTCTTCACCGGGTCCATCAGCGCAGCTTTGATGCTTTGGAAACTAACGGTGAACAAGGCGATCAGTACCGCCGACATGATGGCTACGAGAAAATACCACCACTCCAGGTTGATCCGATAAGCGTATTTTTCGAGCCAGCCGCTTAAAAAATACCAACCCAGCGGAAACGCAATGAAGGCTGCCAGTAGCACTAAGAGAATGAACTCTTTCGACAACATGCCGATGAGGTTGGGAACGCTGGCCCCCAGTACTTTTCGAATGCCAATTTCTTTCGTACGTTGCTCGGCGGTGAACGTGGCTAATCCAAACAGGCCCAGGCAGGAAATGAAAATGGCCAGAAAAGCAAAATAACTTGAAAGCTTGCTAACCGTGTTTTCTGCCTTGTACAAGTTCGCGAATTCCTGATCGGTAAAGGAGTATTTGAACGGGAAGTGCGGATTGAATTTCTTAAAACTAGCTTCCAGACTCGCGACAGCCTGTTTCGTTTGCCCCGCTTGTGTGCGGACTAATACACTTCCCCAGTAATTGGTTGTATCATTGACGCCACGCTGTAAATGTAAAATCAATGGTTCAATGGCCGAATGAAGGGAGTTATAGTGAAAGTCTTTCATTAGGCCAATGATCTTTCCTTTTTTATCCCACATGGTCATTTCCTTGCCCACGGGTGTTTTGTAACCCATTTTTCGGGCAGCGGCTTCGTTAATGAGGTAGTTGCTTGTGTCGGTGCTAAAGTCGGGCGAAAAGTCGCGACCATCGAGCAGTTTAATGCCCATCGTTTTTACATAATCGTACGAAATAGCATTCTGGCTGAAGAGTATCAGTTGGGTGGTATCTTTTCCAGGCCACTTAACGCCCTGCGTCGAACTACCTACTTCGAGTGGGTCCGATTGAGCACAGGTGACCGACTTAATGCCCGGTTCTCGTTCCAATTCCTGCCGGAACGTTTGGAAATTTTTGGCTAAATCTCCTTCTAACGGCATATAAAGCAGCCCTTCGCGGTCGTAGCCGAGATTTTTGGTTTGAATAAACTGAATCTGGCGATATACGACAATGGTACCCAAAATCAGCATGATGGAAAGCCCAAACTGAAGGACTACCAACCCCTTGCGAAAATAGGTAGCACTCGCTTTAAATTTCAGCGCTCCTTTCAGGATGACCACGGGATTCAACGACGACATAAACAGAGCGGGATAACTTCCCGATACAAGACCTGTTAGAACCGCTAACGCAAGAAGTAGCAATAGGAATGTGGGATTGGAAAAATCGAGCGAAAGGTGCTTCTCAGTTAGGGTATTAAAGACGGGTAATATGAGCAGAACGATCAACACCGAGAATACCAGGGATAGCAGAGTGATGAGCATCGACTCACCAAGGAATTGACCAATCAGGCTGTTTCTGTAAGCGCCAACTACTTTCCTAACCCCCACTTCTTTGGATCGTTTGACAGAGCGAGCCGTGGCTAGGTTCATGAAATTGATGCAGGCAATGGCCAGAATAAAAATGGCGACAATGGAGAATGTTTTTACGTACTCGATCCGGCCTCCGTTTTGCTTGCCCGCATCCCAATTCGAATACAGGTACGACTCACCGTAATTTTGCAGAAACAGCTCAACATTACTGTTTTTGTTCTTAGTCTTGATGTAGGTTTTAATCTTGGCATTTACCTTATCGACAGATGCATTCTGGGCCAGTAATACATAACAGCGGGGACCATTGTTCCCCCATTCTCTTGCCCATTTATTGGTTTTTTGCCAGCGGTCATAGCTCATCAGGAAATCGAACTTCAGCGAGGACGATTCTGGCATGTCGGCCAATATGCCGGTTACCATTACATCGTCGGTATTGTCAATCCGAACAGTTTTGCCCATTGGGTCCTGCCCTTTAAAATATTTGTCGGCTAGTTTCTGGGAGATGACCAGTCCATCGGGGCGTTTGAGTGCTGTTTTGGGGTTGCCTTCTTTGAGTGGAAATGAGAACATCGTCAAAAAATCTCCCTGTACAAAGCGTCCTTTTTCTTTCTCAAAGGTATTCCCCACTGTAAATAAGGGGGTATTCTCCCAAAGCATCTGGCTGGCCATCTGGATCTCTGGAATGTCTTTAACGATGTTTTCGGCTAGAATGCCCGGTGTGGAAGCAAACGTATTGACAACGCCCGTGTAGTGTTGATTTTCCATCACCCGGTAAAGACGACTATCGTTTTTATGGAACCTGTCCATATGTCGTTCATCCTGTACCCAGATCATAATGAGCAGGCTACAGGCCATACCTAAGGCAAGTCCCAGAATGTTGATGAAGGAGAACGTCTTGTTTTTCCAGAGGTTGCGCCAGGCGATTTTGATGTAGCTGCGTAGCATATGTTTGGGGTTTGGCGTGGAGCACGGTGCATGGAGCGGGGTTAAACCTAACTCCATGCACCGTGCTCCACGCTACTTACTCACAAAGACAAGGCTACAGTCAAGACGTTGCATCGGTAGGATCTTCAAATTGATAAAAACAAAAACGCCAGGCTGTCGAAACAGCCTGGCGTTTTTTATGAACTCAGAAATTAGTGCTTACCGTGCAATTTCAATATTTACCCGGCGACCTTTAATCGTGTTCCCTTCCATTACGTCAACAACGCGGTTGGCAACATCTTTCGGTACGTCCACATACGTGAATTTGTCGAAGATGTCGATGCTTCCGATGCTGTTGCCTGGAATATTGGCTTCACCGGCAATGGCACCTACAATATCGCCCGGACGAACGAAGTCCTTGCGGCCAATGCTCACCATCAGGCGGGTCATATTGGCTTCACGCTCGCGGGGAACCCGTTTGTCGTCCCGATCGAAATAAGGCTTGCGCTCACCATCACGGCCTGAACGCTCATTACGATCCCGATCGGCAAAACGTGGGCGCTCTGGTCCGTCATTACGGCCAAAACGTGCCCCCCGGTCGTCGCGTTCGCCAAAGCGATTGCCACCACCCCGACGGTCCTCGAAACGGCCACCGCCTTCACCGCGTCCACGATCAGCGTAACGGTCATTTCCACGACCTCGTTCTTCACGACGGCGATCATCTTCAAGGCCTAGATTTTGATCAGCGAATTCGTTTTTCTCCAGACCCATGCTGCGTTTCACCAGGGCTGCTACGATCTGTTCGGTCGAGAAGCCGGTATGATGCAGTTGCGTCAGTAAATCGTCGTACAGATTCAGGTCTTTGCTTTCCTTAATCGTCTCTTGCAATTGCTCGATGAAACGAGCCTTACGCACACCAACGATATCTTCAAAGGATGGGATTACACCTTTTTCAACCCGTACTTTCGTGTACGACTGAATTTCGCGGAAACGATATTTCTCATCGCGACCCACCATCGAGAACGCCCGGCCCGATTTGCCAGCGCGGCCCGTCCGGCCAATGCGGTGTACATAATATTCTTCGTCGAGCGGAATGTCGAAGTTAATAACGGCATCTACATCGTCAACGTCGATACCCCGAGCGGCTACGTCGGTAGCTACCAGAATACTGGTTGTACCGGCCCGGAACTTGCTCATTACGTTGGTCCGTTGCGACTGGCGCAGATCACCATGCAAGCCTTCTGCCTGATAACCACGGATTTGCAGATCTTCTACGATTTCGTCAACCTTACGTTTGGTGTTACAGAATACCAGCAGCAGTTTCAGGTCGTACATGTCGATCAGACGGCACATTACCTCAACTTTCGCTTTTGGTTTCACTTCAAAATAGACCTGCTCAATGTTGATGTTGGTCAATTCTTTCTTAACCACTTTCACCAGCACAGGATCCTGCAGGAATTTTTGCGTGATCTGCATAATTGGTTTCGACATCGTGGCCGAGAACAGGATCGTCTGCCGTTCTTCGGGCATGTCCTGTAAAATGCTTTCAATATCTTCACGGAAGCCCATGTCCAGCATCTCATCGGCTTCGTCAAGAATCATCATCTTAACGTTGTCGAGTTTGAGGGTGTTACGCTCCATGTGATCCATAACACGACCTGGCGTACCAATTACGATATGAACACCGCTTTTGAGCGACCGAATCTGCCGTTCGATGGAATCACCACCGTAGATCGCTTCGATACGAACGCCCCGCTTGTGTTTGGCCAGTTTCTTAATTTCTTCGGCTACCTGTAACGCTAATTCGCGGGTAGGGCAGAGGATCAGCGTTTGTACCGAGCGATCCTGAACATCAATCAGTTCAAGTGCAGGAATACCAAACGCAGCTGTTTTGCCTGTTCCGGTTTGCGCCTGTCCAATCACATCGCGACCAGCCAGAATGGGTGGAATCGCTTCGGCCTGAATCGGCGATGGGCTGATAAAGCCCATGTCGGTTACGGCTTGTAATAGTTCGGGCGAAATAGCTAAACTAGAGAATAAAATTTGATTTGGATCAACTTTAGGAGCCACTTCCACTACGGGAGCGTTAGTGGTAACGGGTGTTATTGCTTCAGCTTCCGTTGTAACAGGCGCATCCGCAACGATAACTACTTTATCGGCAATGCCTTCAACAACGGTCTCAACGGCAGTATCTTCCGCATTGATTTCTGGTGTAAGTTCGATGCCTGGTTTAGCAACTTTCTTTTTAGGGACTTTCGCCGTTTTAACTTCAGTAACGGGAGAAACTGCGCTAGCGGCCATTTCGGCTGCTACTTTTTCAATATCCAGAAGATCGTTTTGATCAACGGCTTTGGTTGTTTTCGTTTTCATTAATTGGAAATGATTAAATAAAATAAATCATCCAAACGAAGACGAGTGTGTGCCAGTGAACGGCGCGATATTGCGAGAATTGCCCAACGAACGAAGCTGCCCAACGACCCAACTAGGACCCAATTTTCCCCCGCCCTCATCAAAAGGGGGAAACGAACAACGACCGGTGCCGACTCTGCGGCTTATACCGATACGACCGATTGACGATTAGCCCACGCGCAAAAGCTTCACTCATGAAGCGTCCACCCAGAAACCCATCCTGTACATCCGTACATTGGCTCTGTCAGACCTAAACTCAGCGTGTAAAAAGGAGAGTAACAGAGACGCGACGGATGTCGCTTGTAAAATCTGGTGCAAAATTAAGGAGAAATTACCGAAAAAGCAAGTGAGGGGTTATTAATATTGTATTTATTTTAGAAGCCTGTTTTTTGTCATTCTACTACTATGAACCCATCAATCGGTAAATACATCATACTAGCCGGAGCTGTCATTGTCTTAATTGGCCTGATCGTGTACTTTTTTGGCGACAAACTAGGCTGGTTAGGCCGTTTGCCGGGCGATATTCGTATAGAAGGGAAAAATGGGGGTGGTTTCTATTTTCCTATTGTTACTTGCATTGTGGTTAGTATTATCCTGAACCTGCTTATCGTTCTGATCCGTCGCTTTTTCGGGTCTTAACGCTGGTTGATTTCGCTGGCTGATTTTCCTCGCTATAGGTCAGCTTGTTCAGGTAAAACACTTCCCGTTGGGTGGAAACGTGTTTGGATGGAGCAATTTTCTGAAAACCACAGGCTATAAAGTGACGACCGTACCACGCCATCAGGTTATCCTGCGCTGAGAACGTTACTTTTTCATTCTCTGCATTGGTCAGGAGCTTGAACTTCTCAGTTTCTTTCAGAATTTTATTCCCCTGAATTACCTCAGTCGTAATCTCTCCATCACTAGGGTAAGCTAGTACCATGCGGTCGCCCTGTTGCGATACCTGTACCATTTCGGTCAGGTCAGTACTGAGCAGTTCTTTAATTGGGAAGCAGTTATCCCAAAGGAGTTTTCCTTGTTTGTCGAAGCCGCAGATGAAGGCGTGCGTGTACCGATACCCCTCATACCGGTCGGCTCCACGTAAATAGCCACCATATCCTAAGGCACTACCCCGATATTGTGGGAAATATACTTCGGCTACCAATGTGAGTCCATCAGCCGTTGGTTGCAAATCGTGAACCAGCAGCCGGTAGCGGAATTTGTAATCTTTACCTTCATCTTTCTTCTTTTTTGCCCGTGCCAGCAGCTTTTGCTGACGATTGGGTTTTAAATAATTGAAGAAATTCTGGAGCTGTGAGAATTCAATGTACTGAATCTCGGTAGTCGGTTCATCAGTAGCGGTATTGCCAGATTCCCCATGTCGAATGCGGGTTACATAAATGCCCTGCGAATAGGGGGTGCAGTCGGTTGAATAGTTACCTACTAAGAGCGACTCATGGTCATTGACGGGTAACAGTTTTCCCGAGACAAGCGCATTTTCAGCTCCGTCGAAATCCAGTGTGCGGAGTAATTTGCTGTCGTAATTATAGGTTCTGATCGAGAATTTGCAATGACGCTTAAGCGAGTGGACCAGCACGTTAACTTCCTGTCTGGCTTCATCAATTTCCAGACTGCTGATTTCCATTCGATTAACATACATGCCAGGCAGGACCTTAGTAGACTGGTCGAAGAAAGAGAACGCCATGACAACGGGCCTCCCGTGATGGTAGCCACCCACATAGGCCTGACCGCCCATAACTTTGAATTGATGAATATCAAACTGGTCGATTAAGCGACCTTCGTATGTCTCTATGACACCATCATCGAGATGCAGCCGAAGGAATTGAAACTGATCCGTATCGTATTCACGGAAAAGGTGGTAAACGTACTGGTCGTTGTTGTACGTTGACACAGATTTATATTTTATATCCTGCTTAAACGACGTTTGCCAGAGCAATTTTAGATTAATGTCGTATTTCTTGAAATTGAGTGTTGCAGGCGTCGTATCATAAAAACCGCCCGTCCGAATGGTCATCAGGACACCCCGTTCGTTCAGCGGAGTTACATCGAACGATTCAGCTTCGTCTGGGTCGGAGGGGATTTCAATACGTAATGACTGTTCCAGTTGCGCCCGCACGGGTTGGAAGGCAACAATCAACAACAGACAGAGTATGTATAGGATACGAATCATATACTCAAATTTACGATTTACGCAGTACGAATTACGAAGGGTGCAGGACAAGTTTTAGTTGGCTGAGTATGGGCACAGATTGTGTCTTATTCTTTGGACAGGATTAAACAGGATTTCAATTGCCCAAAAATCCTGTTTAATCCTGTCTAAAAAACATTCCTTTCATATACCTTTTGCAAATTTTCAACCCGCAGGTACTATAGTTTATGATCTAGAGCAAAAATCATACTGTAAACGAACGTAACCCGTAAATCACAAACCGTAACTCCTTATACCTGCCATCTTTTTTTCAAATAGTCCTTCATAAACACATTTACATCCCACTGACTAGCAACGGGTTGCTGGGTGTAGGGCAAGGTGGGTAGATACCCCGCCGGGCCAAATTCGCAGGTGATGGTTAGGGTTGGGGTGTTGGCTTTCTGTAGCCGATCGCGGATGGCATCCCACCACTTGGCATGACTTTCGAGGGCGTCTTTCCACTCGGGTGCGCGCGGATCGTTTACCTGCGGTCCTTCCGGATGGCCCACCCGGCAATGGATGTGGTCGCTGACGGCAATAGCGCGGTTCACGTTCCCGGCCTGATCTGCCAGATACGATTCGGCCACATTCACCCAATGCGAATAATCGGCGGTAAGGCGCATGTCTGGTAGTTTGAGCAGGTAGTATTGAATGGCCGGTGCACTGTAGGAGAATCGACCCCGATGGGTTTCGTGTAGAATACGAACGCCAGTTTGTGCCTGAACCGCTGCGGCCGTCTGAATCAACTCAGCATTTTGCTCGAAGGTAAAGTAATCGTGACCTGTATGCGCGTTGATGAACAAAGGTTTGTACGACGCAATGTTCAGCAGATCATCCTGGTACTTTTTCTTGTGTTCCGCGAAATTGCTCCCGCCCCCAAAGGCCATTAGGATGAGCTCCAGACCGTTATCATGCATGACCTGAACGGCTTCATTTCGTTTGTCTGGCCCAGCGGCAATTTCCATGCCGTCGTAGCCGGCTGCTTTTACTCGTTTGGCGGCCTCCGTATACGACAGGTTTTCCATACCCCACATGGGGCAGAAGAAGAGAGTTTTCAAGAATTCAGCGGGTTTAGTTTAGTAGCTCAAAGTTGGTAGAAAAAATGGTTCAGGGAAAGAGTAACTACTAGTTTTCGGGTTTTGTAATAGCAAGTAAATAGTATCTGGTAAACTACCATCAGAATTCACTTCTGCCGATAAATTTAATGCCTACAGCCTCCAACTAATTTTTCCGGAAAAGGGTCATACGTTGATAAGTAGAAATTCAATTTCAGGTTGTCTTTGCTCATACTTCCTTTTGGTCAAGTTTACTCAGCGATATACGTGAAAGACTTCTTTTACCAACCTCGGTTAGGGCGACTAGGTGTAACAGGCCTATTCATGCTCCTGCTACCGCTCTGTTGCCTCTGGATTCCCGTAAACGCACAACCTGTTAAAAGCTATTCCAACTGGTATTTTGGCGATGGGGCAGGGGTTACCTTCAATGGTGGAACTCCTCAGGCTGTAACGGATGGAAAATTGCGTTCTATGGAAGGATGTGCCAGCATGTCGGATGAGAACGGTCAACTACTTTTTTACACCGACGGCAGTACCATCTGGAACCGAAATCACGAAGTCATGCCCGGTGCTACGGGCTTGGGAGGCAATAGTCAGACAACACAATCGGTACTAATCGTGCCCTATCAGAACAGTACCAAACAATTTTATGTGTTTTCGCTGGGTACTCAGAACCAGAATACCGGAATGCAGTACGCGTATGTTGATATGAATCTGGGATCTGGACTAGGGGGGCTAACCTATAAAAATAAGCCACTGTTGTTGCCTTCCACAGAAAAAATTACGGTAATCAAGCATTGTAACAACCTGAATCACTGGATTATTACCCATGAATTCGGGAGTAATACGTTCCGGGTTTACCTGCTCAATGACAACGGCCTGATCCTGACGCCTACGGTATATAAAGTTGGCAGTACGCATCAATCCCTGTCTGGCGCAGGACATGGAACACGGCAACAGAATAAAGGCTATATGAAACCGTCGCACGATGGTAAAAAGCTGGCGGTTGCGGTTTCGGATAGTATTCAGGGCGGGTTTCTGGAAGTATTCGATTTTGATAATAAAACGGGTGCTATCTCCAATCCCGTAAAACTGGAAAGCGCTGAAACAGTTGGCGCTTATGGACTGGAGTTCTCGCCGGATAACAGCCTGCTTTATCTTTCTACCATGTTCAGTAAAAAGATTTACCAGATCAACGTGGCTGGTTTATCCGTTAACACAACGCTGACGGTGCAGGCTCAAACTAGCTATTCAAAAGGGATTGGCGCTTTACAACTAGGGCCTGATGATAAAATCTATGGAGCCCTGCCCGGAGAAAACTATTTGTTAACCATTAATCAACCCAATCAGTCTGGAACCGGGTGCGGGTTGGTGTCACAGGCTGTTAGTCTGAGTGGCAGAAAAGCGTTGGCGGGTATGCCGTTTGTGATCGACGAAGTAAAACAACTGCCACCTGAGGTCAGCATCTCGCTTAAAAAACCGGGTGGCTGCAATAATTTTTTACTGGAATCGAAGATTATTAACCTCGATCCCAATTACCTGATTTATCAGTGGTATGTTGATGGCGTTGCCGTTGCGGGTGGCAATAAGCCCACACTGACGCCCGCTAAAACGGGGACGTATAGCCTGAAGGTGCGCGAAACGAAATGCCAGGACATACAGGTAACTTCCAATGAGATTCGGGTTATTCTGGTTGAGGCAAATCCTACCGCTAAACTCGTTCCTGACTCCTGTGGTACGTTTTTACTTAATGCCCATGCGAGCGGGGGGAGCTTTCAATGGACCGGATTTGGCATTACATCCGCTCGTGATCGACTGGATTCGTTAACGGTGTCTGGCATTAGTGGCAGCCAAACGTACCGGGTGCGGGTCACCGATCCCGACGATGCCACCTGCTTTGCTGAAAAAGAAGTAACGGCCACGTTTACAGCACCCGCACCTTTTCAGTTGACGACATCAACTCGCTCAGCTTGCGGGGATACGCTCAGCCTGCGGGCTGTTCCTACCACCGATTGGGATGCCTTTCGCTGGCAATTCCCGGATGGCAGTTCTATAACGGGAACAACTGCCCTGGCGCGACAAAGTGGGCAATATCAGCTAACGGCATCTAGTACAACTACGGGATGTAAAAGCGAGACTGCGGTTACGGTAGCGCTTAATCCTATTCCCAAGCTACAACTAGGCTCGCACCAGATAACTACTTGTTTGGCTAGCACCAGCAATGGCTATCAGGAACTGGATGCTGGTTTGTTGCCGGACGTAATCTATACCTGGACAAGTGGCGGAAAACCAATTGGAGCTGATCGACTTTTAAAGGTATACACCTACGGTACCTACACAGTAATGGTGCGTACATCCGCTGGTTGCCAGGCAATTGATTCCGTAAAGGTTACTGCCAACTGCCCTCCCATGCCGCCCGTTGTTACTATTCCCGATGCGTTTACGCCCAATCAGGACGGAATGAACGAAGCGCTGGTTATTTATGGCTCGGGGGCCGAGCATATGACGCTAACCATTTATAATCGCTGGGGCGAACAGATCTATAAGGTCACCGATGGTGTATCGTCGCTAGGGGGCTGGACAACCTGGGATGGTACCTATGGTGGCCAGCCTGTTACGAGCGGTTTGTATGTGTATCGACTCAATGGGAAAGGCATTGACTTTCCGGATTCGTTTACCAGAGAGGGTATCATTCAGGTCATTCGATGAACTGGATTGTAGATGGGGCAATATCAACAGATCGTAGCAATATTCCGCTAATATTCCCAACTTTACCCACTGAAATCAAATAGGTTAGCCGGTCGAACTTTCGGTAAACTATTTCTTGAACGAATCCAAAAATAATCCCTAATTATGAGCGAAGCAGCCACCCGTTTTGCCCCCGGCGTTGTAACCGGCGAAGGCGTTACCGAACTTTTCCGTCACGCCAACGAAAATGATTACGCCCTGCCTGCCGTCAACGTTGTCGGTACTGACTCTGTAAATGCCGTACTGGAAACAGCTAAAGCTGTAAATTCCCCGGTTATTGTTCAGTTCTCGAATGGTGGTGGTATTTTCTATGCTGGCAAAAGCCTGCCTAACGATAAACAACAAGCGGCCATTGCTGGCTCCATTTCAGGTGCTTTGCATGTTCACCACGTAGCCGAAATTTATGGCGTACCCGTGATTCTGCACACCGACCACTGCGCGAAGAAACTCCTGCCCTGGATTGATGGTCTGCTGGCCGCTGGCGAAAAGCATTTTGATCAAACAGGAAAGCCCCTGTATTCGTCGCACATGCTTGATCTGTCGGAAGAGCCGATTGAAGAGAACATCGAAATCTGCTCGAAATACTTTGAGCGGATGGCAAAAATTGGCATGACCCTCGAAATTGAATTGGGCGTTACCGGTGGTGAAGAAGATGGTGTTGACAACTCCGATGTTGACGATTCTAAACTCTACACGCAGCCTTCGGAAGTGGCTTATGCCTACGAAGAACTGAGCAAAATCTCGCCGAACTTCACCATTGCTGCTGCTTTTGGAAACGTGCATGGCGTATATAAGCCAGGTAACGTGAAGCTGTCGCCGATCATTCTGGACAATTCGCAGAAATACATTCAGGAGCACTATAATACGGGACCACTGCCTGTGAACTTCGTATTCCACGGTGGATCAGGCTCGAGCCGCGAAGAAATCCGGGAAGCTATCCGCTACGGAGCGGTGAAAATGAACCTCGATACCGATATGCAATGGGCTATGTGGGAAGGTATCCTGAAATACTACAAGTCGAAAGAAGGTTATCTGCAATCGCAGTTGGGTAACCCCGAAGGCTCTGATTCGCCCAACAAAAAATATTATGATCCACGTGTGTGGCTGCGTAAAGGCGAAGAAAGCATGGTGCAACGCCTGAAAATTGCGTTCGAAGATTTGAACTGTATCAACCGGTTGGCTTAGTCAACGTACGGTGTTCGGTTTACAGCGGTGTCGGGTTGAAGAACCCGACACTTTTTTTGTATATCATTAAGCTGGATAAACCAGCAGGTATAAAAATAAATAGCTGATTTAGTTGGGTAGTTTTCTTGACTAAACTACTTGAAAAACAGGCGGGTTGTAAGGTCAACCTTTATTAGCTTTTGCCTGATTTATACAACACTTTATTGATTAAAATAAGGCCGTATTCGTAGGTGTTTTTACTTAGATATGACATAGCAATTGGATAGATTGCTCAATAGGCCATCGCGTAAATACCTCTGAAAGAGCGCAATGAGACCAGTGAAATTACCAGACAAATTCGTTAACTTTCCCTGTAATATATCTGTGTATGTGATGTATTATGGAAAAAATTGGGTTTTGTCGGATTCTCCTTTTTGAATTAGAGGAACGTTGAAAAGGAAATCGTGTGATTAGCTCAACCGAGTTAAGAATTTAAGATGAATTTAATTTAAGATGAATTTAATCCGCTCTGCGTTACGGAAGCCAATTACGATTCTGGTTATCGTAGCCAGCTTATTCTACTTCGGCATTGGTGCCGTTCGTTCGATCAAGATTGATATTTTTCCAAACCTGAATTTACCGGTCATTTACATTTCGCAGCCATTTGGTGGGTATACACCCAACCAGATGGAGTCGTTTTTTGGGAAACAGTATGTGAACCTGTTACTCTACGTGTCGGGGGTAAAGAGTATTGAAACGAAAAATATTCAGGGCATTACGCTCTTGAAGCTGTCGTTTTACGAAGGTACAAACATGGCGCAGGCGGCTGCCGAGGTATCTGCGTATTCGAACCGGGCCCAGTCCAGTTTCCCGCCCGGCTCACAGCCACCCTTTATTTTGCGTTTCGATGCCTCTACCTTACCAGTTGGTCAATTAGTACTCAGCAGCCCGAAACGCAGTAATAATGAGTTGCAGGATCTGGCCAACGTCTATATCCGGTCCGGGTTCACGTCTATTCCAGGTCTGGTATCGCCCGCTCCGTTTGGAGGTAATGCTCGTTCCATTGTTATTAAAGCAGACCCTGAGCTGTTGCGGGCGCATAATCTGACGCCCGATCAACTGGTGGCTGCTTTACGGATCAATAACCAGGCAACGCCTGCCGGAAACGTGCGCATTGGCGACTTCAATTACTTTACCCCCGCGAATACAACCGTCAAGAATATTCAGGATTTCGGCGATATTCCACTCTATACCGGAACGGTTCAAAACCTGTATCTGAAAGATGTTGCCACTATTGAAGATGGGGCCGATATTACCCAGGGCTACGTATTGGTCAATGGAAAGCGCTCCGTGTATTTACCCATCACCAAGTCGGCGGATGCGTCTACCTGGGAGGTTGTTCAGAATCTGAAAGCTGCCCTGCCCCGTTTTCAGGCTCTATTACCGGAAGATGTAAAGCTGACCTACACCTTCGACCAATCGGTATATGTAATCAACGCCGTAGAAAGCCTGATGACGGAAGGAGCTATTGGTGCCATTCTAACGGGGCTGATGGTACTACTCTTTCTGGGTGATGTGCGTGGCGCTTTGATCGTAATCATTACCATCCCAACCTGTATTATTTCGGGGGTTTTGTTCCTGTCATTATTTGGACAGACGATTAATATTATGACGTTGAGTGGTCTCTCGCTCGCCATCGGGATTCTGGTCGATGAGAGTACCGTAACGATCGAGAATATTCACCAGCATATGGATATGGGTAAACCCAAGGCCTTAGCTATTTGGGATGCCTGTAAAGAAATTGCCTTTTCAAAACTGCTGATTCTGTTCTGTATTCTTGCCGTATTTGCGCCCGCATTTACGATGACGGGTATTCCGGGGGCGTTGTTCCTGCCACTTGCTTTGGCCATTGGTTTCTCAATGATCACATCGTATCTAATGGCGCAAACCTTAGTGCCGGTTTTGGCCAACTGGATGATGAAAGAACACCATCCGGTTAGTAATGGAAAAGCAGGTCTAAATGGGAGCCACAGTCAGGAGGCAAATGGGCAGTTGATTAAACCTAATGGAAAACTACCTGTAAATGGTAACCACAGTCAGGATGATATACTACAGGAAAAGAAAAAGCTAGCGCACCGTATCGACCTCGATAACGATGGTAAGATCAGTTTCTTCGAGCGGATTAGGGCGCGTTTTGTGCGATTCATTGGCCGTACGCTTGTCTATCGTAAGCCTATTGTCTTGATCTATGTGGCTGGTTCATTGGGTATTGCGCTTTTACTTATTACCTCTATTGGTCGCGATGTATTGCCAAAAGTAAGCGGAGGGCAGTTTCAGGTTCGTATTCGCAAACCCGACGGTACCCGACTCGAAAAGACCGAAGCCACGATGCTGAAAACGATTGATGTACTGAATCAATTGGTTGGCAAGGAAAATATTGAGATTACGTCAGCTATGGTTGGGATGCACGGAGCCCAGTTTTCAACGAGCCCCATTTACCTGTTCATGGCCGGACCACAGGAAGGTGTTTTGCAGGTAAGTCTGAAAGAAGATTACGATGTTGATCTGGATCAGTTGAAAGATAAATTCAGAGCCAGCATGAAAAAGGCGCTGCCTGATGTCAAGCTTTCGTTTGAACCCATTGAATTGACAGACAAGATTCTCAGCCAGGGTTCACCAACGCCTATTGAAGTTAAACTGTCTGGAAAGAACAAACAGCAGAACGAAGAATATGCCAATAAGGTAATCGCTAAACTGAACAGAATCCCCTATCTGCGGGATGTTCAGATTGGTCAGGCTACGAAATCTCCCGCTATTAATATAAACATTGACCGGACACGGGCCGCTCAGCTAGGCACCGATATATCGGCGATTTCCCGTTCATTGATTGCTGCTACATCGTCGTCGCGCTATACGGAGAAGAGCGTCTGGATCGACCCGAAATCGAGTCAATCCTATACCGTGCAGGTGCAGGTTCCAGAAGGTCAAATGACCAGTGTCAATGATTTAGGCGAAATACCGGTTTTGCCAAATTCAAATCGCCCGGTTCTGAGCGATGTGGCGACTCTTCAACAAGGAACGACTTATGGGGAGAATGATAACATTGGTGCCATACCAGTACTGTCTGTAACGGCCAACCTGAATGATATCGACTTAGGCACCGCAGCCCGCGATGTTCAGAAAGCCATCGACTCGCTCGGCGAACTGCCTCGTGGTTTAACCGTGAAAATGCAGGGGTTAACTCAGGTACTTATCGACACCCTTGATAGTCTGCAAACAGGTCTGATCACTGCCATCGTCGTTATTTTCCTGATGCTGGCGGCCAACTTCCAGTCATTCAAGGTATCCCTGGTTGTTTTGTGTACGGTGCCTGCGGTATTGGTCGGTTCATTGACGCTGTTGATGTTGACCGGCTCAACGCTCAATCTTCAATCCTACATGGGTATGATTATGTCGGTGGGGGTATCCATCTCCAACGCCGTCCTGATGGTGACCAATGCCGAAGAACTGCGAATGAAAAATGGGAATGCCATGCTATCGGCACGAGAAGCCGCGTCGTTGCGTATGCGGCCTATTCTGATGACCAGCGTAGCCATGGTAGTTGGTATGATTCCCATGGCATCGGGTTTAGGCGAAGGCGGCTCGCAGGCAGCACCGCTGGGCCGGGCTGTTATCGGTGGTCTGATTGCCTCAACGTTTGCGGCCTTATTCATTCTACCATTGGCCTTTGCCTGGGTACAGGGCAAAACAACAACCGAATCGGTGTCGCTTGATCCCGAAGATAAAGACAGTAAATATTACATTTCTCCCTCGTATGAAACGGCTAATCAATAAACCAGTGCGTGGTCTGCTTATCCTTACAGGCGGTCTGCTGCTGGCCAGTGTGCTAACGAATTGTCATTCTTCCGAAAGCAAAGCAGAAGCGAAAGAAGCCGAAACGGCTGATGCGCCAGTGGCCGCTGCTGAGGTATTTTCATTGAAAAAAGGTAAGCTCTCTTCTTCCCTGCACATCCCCGGTGAATTGGTTGCATTTCGCGATGTAGATATTTACGCTAAAGTGAGCGGCTTTATTAAATCGCTGAATGTGGATGTTGGGTCTGAAGTGAAACAGGGCCAATTACTGGCGTTAGCCGAAGCACCTGAGCTAAGCGCCCAATTAAGTTCTGCGGAATCGCGCCTTAAAGCACAGGAGGCCGTTTCCATTGGCAGTAAGGCTAATTATGAGCGGGTTTTAGAGGCCAGCAAATTCTCCGGTGCCGTTTCAAAGAATGATGTTGATCTCGCCTTGGCGAAACGTAATGCCGACCTCGCCCAACTGGAAGCGGCTAAATCGGCTTACCGCGAAGTGGCCGATTTAAAGAAATACCTGGAAATCAGAGCGCCGTTCAACGGAATTATCAGTGCCCGTAATGCCAGCACAGGTGCCTACATCGGACCATCAGGCAAAGGGTCAGAATTTCCCTTGTTTGTATTGACCGAGCAAAAGAGGCTTCGTTTGGTTATTTCGGTCCCTGAAGCCTACACGGGCTATGTTGATCAGAATGATGAAGTGAGCTTTACGGTCAAAACATTTCCCGATAAGAAATTTACCGGCCAGATAAAACGCTTATCGGGCGCGCTCGACAAACGCTTACGGTCGGAGCGGGTTGAAGTGGATGTGATCAACAATGATAAGAAGCTGCTACCCGGTATGGTAGCTGAAGTAAACCTGCCACTACCTACGAAAACGAGTACGTTTGTTGTGCCGAAATCGGCTATCGTTAACGCAACGACGGGCGTTTTCGTGATCCGGGTTAAGGATCATAAAGCGGAGTGGGTACCTGTGAAAAAAGGATTGGAAGCCGACAATAAAATCGAAATCTTCGGTCAGTTAACCGAAGGGGATTCGCTCATTACAACCGCCACAGAAGAAATTCGGGATGGTGCGCCGGTGAAGTAATGTAGAAACGCAAGGAATTGAAGTCCCATAGTGATGTCAGATGCTAACATCTGACATTTTAGGTTTCTCAAAACCTAACGAATTACAGTAGGTTTTGAGAAACCTAACGTGTCGGTTAGAAGTAACCGACACCACGGCTAAGATTGCTGACGTGAGGGATTTGCAATCCCTTGCGTCTCATTCGTTACTTCACATACCCCAACTTTCTCGGAATGGTATAAATCTCCGTTTGCCGACCATCAATATAGCGGAATGTTTGGCCGTCGAAAAAGCCGTCTTCTTCGAGCATAATACGCACTACTTTTTTCCATTCAGGAATTTCGACGGCAGCGTTGAGCTCGATGGAATAGGCCGTATTGGCAAGGAGCGGGTAGTCGCCGGGGCCAGGAACGCCTTTCTGCTGATCCCACAAACCAATGGTTGGACCAGCTGCGTGACCATGAACACCGATTGGGTGCGTGTAAATGGTGCCATTAATTCCTTCTTTTTTCGATTGGTCCAAAGCCGCCAACAGCATCTGATTCCCTGTCTTTCCCATCTTGAATTGTTCCGTTAGGATATCCTGTAGGCGATTCCCCTGTTTGAACGCCGTTTTGATGGATTCAGGAATGTCCGTTTCGCCGGGACGCAGCACGTAGGCGTGTTGTTGCTGATCTGTATTCAGGCGGAGGTAGGTAATGCCAAAATCAACATGGAGCAAATCGCCCGGCATGATCACTTGTTTATCCGGGCGCTTGGAGAATGTACGGAGATGATTGAAGTCCTCCTTATCGGAGCGTTGCACATCTACCGTTGGGTGAAACCAGGTATCCAGGCCAAGATTGGTAATCCGCTGGCGGAACCACCAAACCACATCATCTGTGGTGGTAACACCAGGCTGAATGACCTGCTCCGAAAATCCTTCCTGAATAATCTGGTGCGATAACCGACAGATGAGCGGGTAAATAGCCATCTCTTTTTCGGTTCGGGTTTCGAGCCAGCCAACAGCCAATTTCTCCGCCGATACAATCCGTTTTTGGTAGTCGGCAGGTAGTTTTTTTACAAATTCATCGTGTTCCGAAAAAGAGAGCCCATCCGCATGCGCGTAGTTGGTAGACATATTCAGTCCAATCTTTTTCGGCTTACGGTCCTCAATAATCTTTGCCAGCGCTTCCCACTGGTTTGGTCGAACGTCGATGTCCCAAGCTCCTTTTAGCAAGTTGCCCACATCGTAACGGGCAATGGCCAGTTTCTCAACCGCATCGGCGGGCCGTTCTTTCCCAGTATCGAAGAAGACGATAATCGTTCGTCGGCGAGCCGAAAGCCAGGTGCTCGGCAACATGGTCCGCAAAACGGGATCTTCGTTATACTCTCGGGAGATAATAACCCACATGTCGATCCCCTCGCGACGCATGAGCTGGGGTAAAAAATTAGTGAACCGATCGTCCAGAATTTCGTCGATGATCCGCGCCCGTTCGCGTTCGGGTAAGACAATGGATGGCGAAGATGACTGGGCAATGGCGGAGGTGAGAACTAGTGAAAAAATGAATAATTTGAGGAAGAAGTATACTGATTTTTGCATACAAGTCAGATTGTGAGGAGTTTGAAGCAAGATACGTAAGACAGATTATAGTTTTTTAACAAAAGTGCAGCCAACGTTAGCGCGCTTAATTGCATCTTGCCTTTAAAAGCTAAGTAGTTCTGCTTGTGGATGAAAATAGTCATTCATCAAAAAAAGCAGCGCATCCTTCATTAAACGAATACATTCGCGTTATTAACAAAGCTTATAGCTGCATGAAGTCCATATTACTTATTCTGGTTGCCTGCTTTTATTCAATAGGTGGACAAGCACAAACTGGCCTTCGGGGCACGGTTAAAAATGCCCAGGGAGAGGCATTGCCGTTTGCGGCAGTGATTGTGAAGGGCACTAAAAACGGCACCATCACCAATGCAGAAGGCCGTTATGAAATCGTGCTGGCACCCGGTAAATATGATATTGTTTTTCAATATCTGGGTTTTCAGACTATCCAGAAATCAGCAGAAATAGAAGCTGGCTTTACCACGCTAGACGCAACGCTGGAAGAGCAGGCATTACGCCTGGCTGAGGTACAGACTAAAGCGGGAAACGAAGATCCTGCTTATACCATTATGCGTCGGGCTATTGCCAAAAGTCGATTTCATCAGCTTCAGGTACAACGATTTAAGGCGCGGGTTTATACAAAGTCGTCTTTTACCGTCATCGACCTCCCAAATCTGGCCGAAATGGCTTTTCGGAAACAATTAAAAGAAGCCGAGAAAGAGGCCAATTTCAAAGTGGGTGTCCCCTTGCTGAATGAAACCGTAGCGGAAGTATCGTTTAGTCAGCCCAATACCTATCGCCAGCGGATTATTGCCAATCGTAACTCGCAGGGCGATTTTCTGAACCCAAGCCAGTTTTTCAATGCTAGTTTCTATAGTCCAACCGTTGCAGGTGCTGTATCTCCCTTGTCGCCGAAAGCGTTTGCCTACTACAAATTTGAGTACAAAGGCACATTCCGTGAGCCTGGACCCGATGGACGAACGGTAGAAGTGAGCAAAATTCAGGTAACGCCCCGGCAATATGGAGAAGGAGTGTTTCGAGGAACCATCTACATTATTGAAAATACCTGGGCCATTCATAGCCTGCAACTTGAAACCGTAAACAATATTGGTATTTCGTTTACGATGCGCCACATATGCAGTCCGGTACAGGGCGTCTGGATGCCAACCAACCAGCGTTATGAAGGCAAAGGCTCGTATCTGGGCATAAAAGCTACTGGTTATTACATCAGGAGCCTGACGTTCAGTGAATTCGTGGTAAATCCTGCGTTCGTGGAGGACATTGAGGTGGCCGACGAGAAGAAAGCACCACCGGCTCAGGTTCTGGCCAAAGGCGACATCAAAGGCAAGAACTTCGATGAGCTAGTGAAGAAACAAAAGGAGTTCTCGACGAAAAACCTTCGTCAGATGGTGAAAGAATACGAAAAGCAGGAGAAACAGGCGCGCAAGAATCGGAAAGAAGATGTGACCGTTGTGCGTGATGATTCGCTGGTTGTTGATTCACTGGCGCGCAAACGCTCCAATGTGTACTGGGATTCGTTACGGTCTGTTCCATTAACTACTGCCGAAATCAAAAGCTACCGAAAAGCCGACAGCCTTGGTTTAACACGTGAGATAAAGGTGCCTGGTACTGTTGATACAACCCAGCGTGGACTCGCCAAGCGGGATTCCACCCAAAAGAAAAAATCGCCGAATAAGTTTGGGTTTGATCAGGTACTATTTGGGCATACATGGCGATTATCGAAACAGACTTCTCTGCTATACACCAGCCCACTTACCCGCATTGAATACAATACCGTAGAGGGGTATAGTGTGGAGGGAGCCTTAAATCTGCGTTATCGGAAGCGAGTGGATTCCGTGAGCCGATTCCGGCAAATTCCGCTGGGCGAGTGGAACATTGGTGGTACAGGCCGCTATCAGTTTGGCCGGAAGGCATTGGTAGGCTATGGACAGGCTAGTTATCAGTACAAATCGACGAAGGTAGGTTTGACGGGTGGCCGATACCTGTACCAGTTTAATCCAGATAACCCTATTAGTCCGTTTCTGAACTCGCTGACAACACTTCTGTTTGAGCAGAATTTCATAAAGCTCTATCAGAAAGAATTTGTGAATTTAAGTGTAAGCGCGTCACCGTTTAAGAACCGGATATCGCTATCGGGTAGTCTGGAATATGCCCGACGTACTGAATTGGCGAATTACAAAGAAGACCTCAAGCCGTGGATTGATTGGCGCAACCGGATGTACACCTCAAACCGCCCTGACAACGCTGAGGTAGGCAGTACCGGTTTCCCTACGCACAATGCCCTGATCCTAAACCTAACCGCATCGGCCCGACTGGGCGCAACTCAGTATACGATACGCAACGGCCGGCGTACGGCCCGACGGGATAATGACTCACCTTTATTAACCCTTAATTACCGAAAGGGCATATCAGATGGGTCTGCCGATGCGGTCGATTATGATTTTATACAGGGGAGCATCAGTCATTCGTTTGAAACGGGGATTCGGAGTAAACTGAATTACCAACTCAGCGCGGGTACATTCCTAAATGATCGGAAGGTTTATTTCCCTGATTTCAAGCACTTTGCGGGGAACGAGTTTTTCTTCCAGCAGGGCGATGTTGTATCAACCTACCGTTTACTGCCTTATTATCAGTACAGCACGGGCAGGCATTTTGCCGAAGCGCACGTGCTGGCCGAATTTCGAAAGTTTTTCATTACCCAGTTAACGCTTGTGCGATTGATCGGGCTGAAAGAAAATCTATTCGTCCACTACCTATATACACCAGCGTCAAAGAACTATACCGAAGTGGGTTACGGCCTGGACGGGCTCATTCCGCAGGTACTGCCCTTTTTCCGGGTCGAAGTCATCTCGCAGTGGCAGGATGCAAAGTATCAGGGTCTGGGCTTCCGAATTGGAACGACGCTGAAGTTTGGTAGATAAGTCAGAACCGGGATTTAGCTGATTTACGGATTAAAACTGATTTTGCTCTGCGCATCTTTGAAGAATCTATAAAACAAAATCCTGTAAATCCCTAAATCAGCTAAATCCCGTTTCCGACAATGTAAACAAATCCCTCTCTCAACCCGCTAATTTCCTAACAAAAGCATAAAGTGCGGATAATCAACAGGACATAGCTACAGCCGTACTTTGCGCAAACCAATACAGGCTTGCATGAAGCGCCGGGATATAGTCAGGCAAATGGGGGCGGGCTTTATCGCTCTTACAGGTCATCAGTTGTGTAGCGCTCAGGGAGTAAAGCCAAAGCAACGGGTTTTACGGATTGCGCATCTCACAGACGTACACATGCAACCGCTGGTTGGGGCGGCCAAAGGCTTTGAGAAGTGCCTGCATCACGTACAGGGATTAGCCGATAAGCCCGACTTGATCATTAACGGGGGCGATGCCATTATGGAAGCCCACGGTCGGAGTAAAGATAGTGTTAGCCGACAGTGGAGGCTCTACCAGGATGTACTTAAAAGTGAGAATGCTTTGCCGTTGTTGAGTTGCGTAGGGAATCATGACATCTGGTGTCGGCAGGAAACCAAAATCTGCTTTGAGGCTGGTCGTCAATGGGCAATGGACGAGCTGGCTATGACGAAACGATACTATAGTCTCGACCAAAACGGCTGGCATATTGTAGTCTTAGATAGTGTACAGCCTAAAGCGGATGGTAGCTGGTATACGGCTTGTTTAGATGATGAACAGTTCCATTGGCTCGAAAATGATCTGAAAAATACCCCTGCTGAGATACCAATTCTGATTGTCTCCCATGTGCCAATTCTGGCGGCTTGCGTGTTCTTCGATGGACAACGTTTTTCCGATGAGAGCTGGAGTGTACCGGCTCGCTGGATGCATAGCGATACCGTTCGTATTACCGATTTATTTCATCGTCACCCCAACGTAAAGGCCGCCCTCAGCGGCCATATTCATTTAACAGATCGGGTCGATTATAATGGTGTTTCGTACTTCTGCAACGGTGCTGTTAGCGGAGCCTGGTGGTTTGGCAAGTACCACCATACCGCAGCCGGGTACGCCCTCGTCGATTTATTTGATGATGGGTCTTTTGTGAATTCGTACGTAAACTATATCTGACCGGGATTTAGCTGATTTATAGATTTACAAGATTTTGTACTGCGCTTCGTTCAGGCGAATCAGTTTGAGACAAAATCAGTTTTAATCTATAAATCAGCTAAATCCCGGTCAGACGATGAACAACATAAAAGACTTATTTGACGTATTCCCCCGCCCCGGTCGGATAGAATGGATCGGTATTCGGCCTGAACGACGTGTGCCGGTGCAGGTAGTTGAGGCAATTACCATCTCTACCAATAAAGGCATTATTGGCGACCACTACAGCGGGCGAAGTGGTAATCGTCATGTAACGCTTATTCAGGCCGAACATTTACCCGTTGTAGCGGCTTTAACAGGACACGATGTACTTGACCCAGCCTTGGTACGTCGGAATATAGTTGTATCGGGGCTGAATCTACTCGCTCTGAAAGATCACCAAATCCAGATTGGGGAAACTGTTCTTGAGATCACGGGGCAATGCCATCCCTGCTCCAAAATGGAGACAGCTTTAGGACCTGGTGGTTATAACGCGATGCGTGGGCACGGCGGAATGACCGCAAAGGTGATTCGCGGAGGAGCCATTCGGGTGGGCGATAAAGTTCTAGTTGGCACCAATGATCCTCATTCACCAACTTCCTGATGTATTGGCTTGTAAAGGTTTTACCAAATTTTATAAAGTTTGGAGAGGTTGAACTACGTGAATACTCTTCTTGTGGATAGAAACGAAAAGCCAGATTGTCAACAATTTCGATACATTGGAACTACTCAATACGGATAGAAGCCTATTCTAAAGAAGTACATTTACTTAGTATCATAAGTTAGTTCTATTCGGCAATCTTTCAAACTTGCTTTATTAACCAATCATTTGCAACGGCCACTTTACCAATAGCGTTCTTTTTCTTACCAAGCAGTCTATCTTTCTTATGGGAAAATACCTATGATGATTAATGCATACTTTAGTAAATTTGGTACGAAACTTATGATCTTAATAAAGACAATAGAAACTGCGCTTTCGCTCTAAACTAGTTGCTTAAATGCCTCGATTTGTTACCGAAATTCGTTATGTGTGCCTTTTTTGGATGCTTATTTCGGGCCTGACCAAGGCGCAA
The DNA here is from genome assembly GCF_006965485.1 of Spirosoma sp. KCTC 42546. Taxonomy (NCBI): domain Bacteria; kingdom Pseudomonadati; phylum Bacteroidota; class Cytophagia; order Cytophagales; family Cytophagaceae; genus Spirosoma; species Spirosoma sp. KCTC 42546. The sequence continues at coordinate 6,934,106 of NZ_CP041360.1, read as the reverse complement.
GTACCGGTTCATTTACACCTAAATCCAGTAAAAATTCAGAAAGCCGCACAACTGGAGAAGGAAGCTATTGCTAAACACGACTCATTGATCCTGGCAGAAGCGTATTACCTATACGGGAAAGCGTATGTCTTTGTGGGCGATTATCGGACTGCTCAGTCTTATTATGTAAAAGCGCTTCGCATCCAAGAGCCTAAAGGCTATTCTTTTGAATTGAGTCGACTTTATGTGCGACTAAGTGAAAGTGAAAACAGATTGGGCCGTTCAACGCAGGCTCTGCAGTATGCTTATCGTTCCTTGAAGGTTGCGCAACATATTCGGAAAGATCAGGCTATGGCCTTAATACGTGCTTACGGAGCGTTAGCCCAAACCTATGAAACCATCTGGAGTGCACAAGTGCCACGTAAGCAATCAACGTTTGAGAGAACTCTTTTGTATTATAAAAAACGGGAGCTGCTGTGTGTGAAGTTAAGAGATACTGTGGGTGTAGCAGAAGTAAGCCTGGAGTTGGGAACACTTTTTTCGCAGGTTAAAGATCCACGAGCACTCTCTTATCTGGAAAAGGCCCAGGATCTATTTACCCTCAAACACAAAGATGGTATTCTGGTGAATACGATGGTGCATTTGGCGTCTGCTTATTTAACATTCGATAAACCTGAGCAGGCTTACCAAACATTAGTCAAGGCGGAAAGCCTCTATTCCAGTAAAAAATTAACCGATTACGAGATTCAACTGGGTCTTGAAACGCAGTTTGTTGCCTATTTTGAGGCCACACGGCAGTGGGATAAAGCGTTTGAGCGGCTGAGAAAATTGAATGAATTAGAGCGCATCAGACTTCTGGCAGATCGTGACGGGGCCATTACCCGATTGAATATGGAGTATGAAACAGAAAAAAAAGAAGCACTCCTAAGCGCACAGAAGAAAGAAATTGATTTGAATGCCCAAAATCTACGGTTACAGAAATACTTTAGTGTTGTCACCTTCGCTCTGTTTGTGATAGCTGCTGGAATGAGTGTCGTTTTTTTTCGGTTGTATCGAAAAAACCAACGGATTAGTCGCCGGAATGAGGACCTGATCAAAGAACAGAATCATCGGGTTAAAAATAATCTACAGGTAGTCTCGAGTTTACTTAGTCTGCAATCGAAACGGTTGGTAGATCCAACGGCAAAGAAAGCTGTAGAGGAAAGCCGCCTACGCGTACAGTCAATGGCCATACTTCATCAACGGCTGTATGACGGGGAGCGGTTAGCCGAAGTGGACTTGAATGACTTTATTCAGGAGTTGGTACGGGGAGTTCTGAAAGCGTATGGGAGTTCTGCTGTAACAGTACACTTTGCTATTGACGAAATTATGTTATCGGCTAACAAGGCAGTTCCTTTAGGGTTAATCCTAAATGAATTGATTACCAATGCCTGTAAATATGCTTTCCCTGACAATGAAACTCCTGAACTGTGGGTCATATGCCATCGAAAGGGCAAGAAGATAGAACTCACTGTATCTGATAACGGCCCCGGAATGGATAGTCCTGGTTGGACTGATACCCGGCTGGATGGCTTCGGCTTCACCTCCTCAAAAGCTATCAAAACCAGCTCATTTGGTATGCAACTTATTCAAGCTCAGGTGGAACAGGTAAACGGAACGTATCAATTTAGCACGCACCTGAGAGGAACAACTTCAGGTGTCGTATTTACGATGGAATTCAGCGTATAGACCCATGACGCCACTTAAGATTTTGATTGTTGAAGACGAAACCATTACCGCAATGGATCTTCGCGAAACCCTCCAGGAAGCTGGTCATGTTGTTACGGCAATTGCCCGTACGTTTCAGGATGCCGTGAAGTCTGTTAAGAATAATCCCCCTGATCTAGCCCTGGTCGATATTCATCTGGAGGGTTCATCTGCGAACGGTATTGAGACCGCCAAGAAACTACTGGAAATTCATTCGATGCCAATTATGTATCTGACGGCTAATTCTGAGCCTGAAACCTTTCAATTGGCAAAAGAGACAGTACCTGTAGCTTATTTACTAAAACCATTTCGACACGATGAACTGAAGTTACAGATTGAAATGGCCTATCATTATTTTCAATATACACTGACCAAATCCAGTGATATTCCAGTATCTAACTATTTATATTTCCCGGTTGATAATGGGCATGAAAAAATAGATCCTAACGATGTGCTCTATATCGAAGCGGATGGGTCGTACGTAGAGATTTTTCTGGCCAGCAAAAAGACATACTACATTAGCATGAACTTAGGCCATCTGGCCCAATATTTTCCAACACCTAATTTCTACCGATTATCCCGATCACTTCTTATTAATTTAAACTATCTGGAACGCCTGGAGCCTAACCATCTGTACCTGGTCAATCACGAGCCTCCCATTCCCATTCCGGCTACAAGTCGCAAAGAATTGATGAATAAGCTCAGAGTGGTTCGGACAAAGAAGGCTCCCTCTCATTAAGTGCTTACGCGAAAGGAAAAATCTATGGCTGTTTAGGCGTGGACTGATTTGGGTCGGGTGCAATCCGACTGGGACGCCGATTAATCCCGTTCTGGAAGCGATTTCGGAGCTGCTGAATAGTGTTTATCAGGTCGTAATCTTCAGCTTTAAGCAGGTAATCATCATCAAAATCGCAGAAGTCGAAGAACCGATCAACTTCATCAGCTCGTAGCGTTGTTGACTGCTCAACCAGTAACCGGAATCGCTCCAGGGCCAGTGCATGCCGCCGATCCTGTTGCATGATATAATAGGCCTTCCGATCTGATTTAGGCCTTTTCCCAAACATTTCGTAAAGTAAAGTTACGCCCGCGCCATCGGCTAGCCGATCAAAGGCCTGCTCACCCGTTACTTTTTTCGAGGCTGTTGGCTCGTCGAGTAGTTGCTGAATTTCGCGTTTAACTTCTTCATAGCGCTTACCCGTTACGGTTACTTCCGCAAGGTCAACCACTCGGTAGGGCATAGGTGGAAGCGCGTGGGCAACAATCGTTGGATTATCTGATCCATCGTAACGGATACCGGTACGGTTATAAAGCTGGCTGGTTAAAATAAGCGAATCGCCCGGTTGAATCGTGAGGAAAAAACGTCCACTTGCATTGGTACGAGCCCGCTGCCGGGTGCGTTGATTCACAACCAGTACCTTGTCGACAGGACCTTTAGTGGTTTGGTCAATGACTGTTCCAATTACGTATTTGCCTTGTGCCCACGCGCTACCTGACCAACTTAGGAAACTGGCAACGCAAAGAATGAAAAGGCGTTTGTAGGGCATAAGACAGTCGGTAAGTGAAGCCTAAACAAGTTCGAAAACCACACTTGTGGTCGGACTCAAGGTCATAATTACAAAAATACGGCTTGGCAGCGTTAAATGCTGTTAAAAAAACTTAACCAGTTTTTGTATCCGATCGAGTGATAACTCGGTAAAATCAGTTGCCACATCATCTACGAATGGCCGGAGTTCATCAGGAGATTGAGTGGTAGCCATACCAACAACAAACGCGCCCGATGCTTTAGCTGCCTGAATACCCGTCATTGAATCCTCAAAAATGACGCTATCCGCTGGTTCAACGCCTAACATAGCCATTGCTTTCTGATAAATTTCGGGGTCAGGCTTCGGATGGCTAACCATACTTTCATTTAGTAGTGCATCAAAATAAGGCCGAATGTTCAGAGCGTCCATGACAAAGTCAAGGTTTTCGACCGGAGCCGATGTTGCCACTGCTGTGCGGATACCTGCTTCTTTCAGGGCTTTCAAAAACGGGATCAATCCGGTAACCGGCGTAATGGCGGGGCGGTATAATTCTCGAAATAGAGCTTCTTTTTCCTTGCTTAACCGGTGTACCTCTTCGGGAGTAAGTGATTGATTGGCAAATAAATGAGCAACAATGTCTGTGTTATGTTTTCCTGAAACATAGTGTACAAAATCGTCGTCGCTTAAGGTTTTTCCATTGCGCTGGTAGTACTCCCGCCAGGCAATGCGGTGGTGGGGGTTGGTGTCAACAATGACCCCATCCATGTCAAAAATGACTGCTTTCATAAATTGTAGTTTGGGGTTTGACGTTTGACGTTCGAGGTTGAAGTTGCCTGACGTGAACAATCTCGTGTGTCAGGTAACTTCAAACCTCGAACGTCAAACGTCAAACCATTTATCTCATCTTTACAATTGTCACACCCGCGCCACCTCGATCAGCGTGTTCGTCTTCCATTTTTCCCACCTGTTTATACCCTCGAAGGTGGTTCCGAACGAGGGTGCGTAGAATACCGTCGCCTTTACCATGAACGATGCGGAGTTCTGGGTAGCCGAGCATCAACGCATCATCAAAAAAACGATCAACTTCGCCGAGGGCTTCTTCACCCCGTTTGCCCCGAATGTCTAGGTTGAAGCTAAAGTTCTGCATCTTTTCGTTTATATCAACACCCTGGCTGCGGGGCCGGTCGTCCCGAACGTCAGTAGCCTCTTTGAAGGTCTTCTTGCTTACTTTTTCAAGTCGGTTTAGTTTGACATTCGATTTCAGATCCCCGATACGGATTTCGGCATCTTTACCACGCAGAGTCAGTACCTCGCCAATGGCCGCCGTGGATTCGGTGTTCTGGCCTGCTATGCGAACATAGCTGCCAACGGTAATAGCTCCACCATCGTTTTCAAACTCCTCCTCAGGTTGTTTGGGCGTTTCGACAACAACGGGTTCTGGCTTCAGTTCTTTTTGTTCGAACCGTTCCAACTCCTGTCGGATCTGCTTCGTGGGTTCGCGCTCGGCTTTATTTTCCTTAATCTCACGGATAGTAGTTTCAATCCGCTGATTTGCTTCCTGAACGAGGGCTTTCGCCTTTTGTTTGGCGTCGTTAACAATCTTCTTCTGATCGTTGTCTAAGCGATTTTTCAGGGCGGTATATTCGGCCAACTGCTGCGCCAGCTTCCGTTGATTGATGCCGATTTCGATGTTTTTCTCGGAGAAAACCCGTTTCTCGATATCAAGTTCTTTCAGCAATTTCTCGAAATTCACCTGCTGATTACCGAGCTTTTCTTTCGCCCGATCAATGACGCCTTTCGGCAGCCCAATTTTCTGAGCAATCTCAAACGCAAACGAAGAGCCCGGCCGACCAATTTCTAACTGATACAGCGGTTCCAGATGCTCGCCATCGAAGCGCATGGCGCCATTAATCAGCCCCGACGTTTTGTCGGCCATAACCTTTAGGTTAGTATAGTGTGTATTGATCACACCATAAGCGCCGGACTTGTTGAGATCTTCCAGAATGGATTCGGCAATGGCTCCCCCTAAACCAGGCTCTGTTCCTGTACCAAATTCGTCGATCAGAAACAGCGTCCGTTTGTTAGCGCCAATCAGAAACTGTTTCATGGCGGTTAAGTGCGACGAATACGTACTGAGGTCATTTTCAAGTGACTGTTCGTCGCCAATGTCGATGAACAAATTCTGAAAAACGCCCATTTCTGCGTACTCAGCCATCGGTATAAGTAACCCGCATTGCAGCATGTACTGCAACAAGCCAATTGTTTTAAGGGCAACGGATTTACCCCCTGCATTCGGCCCTGAAATAATCAGAATGCGCGCTTTCTCATCTAACCGAACATTGAGGGGTACAACCGCTTTCCCCTGCTTCGAAAATGAGAGATAAAGCAATGGATGCCGGGCATTGATCCAATTAACAAAAGGTCGGTCGTGGAGCTTAGGCATGATCGCATCCAATTGAACAGCCAATTTGGCCTTTGCCCGAATGAAGTCGATTTGCGCCAGAAAATTGATCGCCTTTCTTAAGTCGTCTAAATGGGGGCGAACCTGGTCAGTAAGGGCGAGCAGAATACGATAGATTTCGCGTCGTTCTGCATACTCCAGTTCCCGAATTTCGTTGTTGGCATCGAAGACTTCAGCGGGTTCGAGAAACACTGTTTGCCCCGTTTGCGACTCGTCATGAACGAAGCCTTTGATCTTGCGTTTGTGCTCGGCGGCAATGGGTATTACCAGCCGTCCTCCGCGAACGGTTAGCGAGAGATCGTCGGGAATCCAGCCATTTTGCCGGGCCTGCCGAATGATACTATCGAGCCGTTTGCGCAGATTAGCCTGCTCGCCGATAATACGCCGACGAATGCTGGCTAATTCGGGCGAAGCAGAATCCCGGACATTTCCCCGATCATCAATGACGCGCTCAAGGGCTTCCGTCAGCTTTTTATCGACGCCAACTGGACCCGCTAATTCGCGAAGGAATGGGAAATTCGTACTTTCATCCCGTTTGGAGTCACTTTGGCGGGATAAAAAACGCAAACAGTCCTGAACGGTTCTAAGGGCTAGTTTAAGGTCGAAAAATTCGGCTTCAGTTAGCGCCAGCCCTTCTACACGGACACGGCTCAGATGTGGTCGAACGTCGATGTAATTGCTATTCGGGAAGTCGGGTTCATACTGAACAATCTGTTTGAACTCCGTTGTTTGCTGAAGTAGTTTGTCGATAAGCTGTACATTATCCGTAAACCGAATCTTCTCAACATAATCCTGTCCCAGCGGACTGACGCAGGCTTCTTTAAGACGTTCGCGGATGGTATCGAAACCTAATTTTTGTTCTAAGGTATTTGGGTAAAGCATTACGTAGAGCCGCCCCTGCCAGGCCGGCTGATGATCACAACTGTTTAGACTAGTTTTTCATAGCCAACTCGGATAGGAGCGGCATTTTATGAATAACAGCGCGCATGGATTATGGGTTCGATTACCGCAAATGCTCTAAACGTTCGAGCATTTCCAGACAGGCCCGGCTGTTGTGGTAGGGGCATTTCCACATACTGATTTTGTCGTTGCCAAGGACTTTGTGCGCTACGGTTACGCCACTGAACCACTCACCGTTTTTGAGGTCAAGCAGATATTTTTTGATGAACTCCCAACTTTTAATGGACTTATCTAAAAACGCTTTATCGTGTGTAAGCTGGTAAGCATTCATGAACCCCACCATGGCCTCGGCCAGTACCCACCACGACCGTTCGCTATTGAGGTGACCATCGGGCTCAAGTTCATAGTTCATGCCACCATCGGTAGGATCGAACCCGGTAGAAGCGGCTCTTGCCATTCTCACGCCCACATCCCGAACTGTTTTCTGGAGAGGCTTATCGCCGGGGTTTCTAGCCGCTAATACATCGGCGGCTTCGGGTAATAGCCAGGAGGCTTCAATATCATGACCATAGGAAATTGCCGTTCGCCGAACTGCCCAGTTCGTATCCATAAACAAATTCATGCGATACGTTTTCGGATCAATGATATGCTCCAGAAACATGTGCAATAGGCCCCGTATCTGATCGGCAACGGATTTGTCAGGCCAGACGCGATACAGACAGGTGAAAGCCTCCAGAATGTGGAGGTGCGTGTTCATCGTCTTTATCTCCTGATTGTCGTATTTACTAATGATGTAATCCGTTGCCGGTGACCAATCCTGGTTGAGGGCTTCGACAAAGCCGCCTTTGTTTTGATCAAAGGCATGCTTCACCATGTGTTGAAATTGAGTCTTCGCGAGGGCTAGGGCAGGAGCGGAGTTTGTGGCATGTACATATTCACTTAAGCCGTAAAGTGCGAAAGCTTCGCCATAGGAGTGCTTAAGGGGATATTTGGGCTGGCCCATCGCATCAACTGACCAATACACGCCACCATACTGCGGATCGATAAAATATTGACGAATATATTGGAAAGCCTGATTGGCGGTGGCTCGGTATTCTTCGTGATGGGTATGCCGAAGTGCCGCAGAGAATGTCCACAAGATACGGGCGTTCAGTACGATGCCTTTGTCTGCTTTAGGATCAGGTTGATTCTGGTAATTGACTCGACCATAGAATCCACCGTGATCGGCATCAGGTGCATACCGTTGCCAATAGGCCAGAATATCTTTATGCTCCTGTCTTAATTCTGCGCGGAGTTGGTTTATATCCATGGGCAATGAATAATGAATAATGAATAATGTAGAATGGATAATGAAGTCCACGGGCGTGAAACACTACTCATTATCCATTCTACGCACGGGCGACCCCTATTATTCATTAGGACCTACTTCCTACTTCCATTACGGTCGCCACTGTGTCCTGAGTGGCTGTGACCTCCCCGTTCTTCAGTAAGTTCGGCTTTACTCTCAGTTGGCCACAGGTGTTCGTCTTCGGGGCCCTGCTTATTTTTGTTGGCATTGGTCATTGTTTTCTCGCCATTAGGCCGTTGACCACCGCTGTTCTGAGCGTTTTGATTGCGGCTTCGTTCGCGGCCGGGCTGCAAATCATTAGAGCCCGGCTGATCTGTGGTTTTGTGATTAGCCATGATAATTGTCTATTTGTTGTATAGACTAAATAACTAGCCAAAAGGCAGATTGTTTTAATACAGAAAAGCCCGTTCTAACTAGTTAGGACGGGCTTTTCTGTATTATTTAGGTAAGCTATTGGCTTAGTACCCTGGGTTCTGAGCAAGTATGCTCTTGCCCTGAGAGTCAATCTGCTGTTGCGGAATCGGCAGATACTCATCTTTGCCGGTGGTGTATTTAGCACCCGTGTAACCCACTGGCAACAGTTTGCCTTCGTAAGCAATGAAGGCGTTCAACACCGTAGAGGCCGTGCCCCAACGAACCAGGTCATAGAACCGGTGACCTTCGCCCGACAGCTCCAACTTCCGCTCAAACTGGATCGCCGTACGAGCCGCAGCCTTGTCGGCAAACGCTGTGTACAAACCGATCTGATAGTTAGCTGCATTAGCACCAGCTGCCGTTTTCACGTAAGCAGTGCCTTTGGCACGACTCCGAATCTGGTTTACATACGATAGAGCGGTTGCTAAGCTACCTACTTCCACTTCGCACTCAGCCGCCATCAGCAGCACGTCAGCGTAGCGGATGATGTTGTAGTTGATGGCCGAGTAACCATCCGTCCACGAGCTACCATCGGTCAGTACTTTATCCTGCGATTTGTAGAACACAAACTTGATCGGTGAGTAAGGACCAGCAAAACCTTGGTCACGAATCCAGTCCAGACCTGGGTGCACCTGCCAATCCAGGTAAGGAATACCCCGACGGCCTATCGACCAGTCCAGACGAGGATCTACTGGACCCGCATCGGGTGTAAACGGCGCACTTGACGCAATTCCCTGGTCAGTTTTCAACTGGTTTGCAGCTGAATTGTAGGAGCCATCCAGTAAGGGTAAGCCATTGGCATCTACCCGGAACGAGTTGGCCAGTTCAAAGCTAGGGGCAAAGAATCCGCAGCAACCAGCCGGACCGTTAGAACCCGTGTTGTAAGGGAAGTTCAGTACGAGGTCAGGGTTGGCATTATCTGAGTTACCCGCGTTGGCAGCCGCCTGAATAGCGAACACCGACTCCGAGCTGTTATCCTTGGCAGCATTGAAGTTATCCTGGAAGTTTGTATTCAACGCATACTTTTTACCATCCGAGGTAACTCCACTGGCGATGACCTGATCGAAGAGCGCTTTGGCTTCAGCGTATTTCTTCTCATAGAGGTACGTTTTAGCCAGATAAGCTGTAGCCGCCCATTTATTGGCCCGGCCCACGGCTCCCTGGCTAGCAGGCAGGTTGTCAACAGCGTATTTGAAATCAGCCTCAATGTTAGGCCAGATGTCGGCGCTATTGGGGACGGCTTCAATACCCGTACCGTAATCCTTCGTTTCATCCACATACGGAACTTTGTTGAACGAACGCTTAAGTTCAAAGTAGTAGTGAGCGCGCAGGAAGCGAGCTTCCCCCGAGATGCGGGCTTTGTCGGCGGCCGTTACATCTGAACCGGCTGAAGCCAGTGAGCGCAAGGTCGAATTACACCGGGCAACTCCTTCGTACATAGCGTTCCATTTGGCGTTTACTTCACCGCTGGTGGCTAAAATGCCATAGGTTTGAAATGGCGTCAGGGCGTTAAAGTCCCCGGAGTTAGAGCCTTTGTTGGCATCTCCGCCGGAAACACTACCGCGAACCCAGTTAAACGAGCTGGCGGATTGGGAAAAACCACGGGCATTCAATTGGGCATAAGCGCCAACCAAGAGCCCGTCCAGACCAGCTTTGGAGGTTAACTGAGCCCCAGATAACTGACCCGTGGCCGGTACATCCAGGAATTTATCTTGACAGGCGAAGGTAACCAGCATCATCAGAGCAGTGGCTACGGTCCCCTTTGTAATCGGATTTTTCATAGTGCGATTTGCCTAAGAAATAAGATGAGTTTGAGTTATGTTAGAAACCGAAGCTTAAGCCCACGTTGTAGCCACGCTGAACCGGATAGTTACCCACGTCGATACCGAAGTTCTGGTCAGCCGAACCACCAACGCCTGGATCAAGACCCGAGTATTTGGTGATGGTGAACAGGTTAGTGGCCGATACAGATAAGCGCAAACGGCTCAGGTTCACTTTGTTCAGAACCACCGCTGGGAAGGTGTAGCCTAAGTTCAGATACTGCATCCGGGCGTATGAACCGTTCTCTACGTAGTACGAGTTGGCCTGGGTGTTGGTACTGAAGTTCGAAGCACTCTCGAAAATGGGCACTGTGGTGTTTGTGTGTGTTGGTAACCATGAATCCCGTACACGGCCACCCATAGCAGCACCTGTGAAGGATGGGTAGAAATCGGTGAACCAGCGCTGGTTGTTGAAGATCTTGTTGCCCAGCGATGCGTACAGGTTGGTGTTTAGATCGAAACCTTTGTACTTCAGCGTCAGGGTGATACTACCCGTGAACTTCGGAATAGGGCTCCCAAGGAACTGACGGTCGTCATCATTGATCTTGCCATTTCCATCCGTATCCTGGTAACGGAAACGACCCGGAGCGGCACCATCCTGCGTTGGCGCAGCGGCCACTTCTTCCTTGCTGTTGAACAGACCAATTACATTGTATCCGAAGAACGAAGACAGGTCATGACCAGGTTGGTTCCGAACTACGTTGGTGCTTAAACGAGTACCACCCGCGTTAAAGTACGGAACCGATGGGTCAATGGCCGTGATCTTGTTGTCCAGGAAACTGGCAATACCCGTTACTTCATAGGTCAGATCCCCCGAGAGTGTACCCCGGTTGGTCACCAGAATGTCGATCCCTTTGTTGGTCATGCTGGCTACGTTTTTGTAGGGAGCACTCGACCGAACGCCTACGACACCCGGCAACGCCAATGGGTAAAGCAGATCCTTGGTGTCCTTCTGCCAGAAATCGAGCACTACTTCCAACTTGTTGTTGAAGAAGGTTCCATCGACCCCAATGTTCTTGGTGATACTGGATTCCCACTTAGCTTCTGGGTTCCCGATCTGGCTCCGGTAGAAGCCTTGCGAAATCGAGTTATTGGTGCCACCGAGGTCATAACCCTGACCAGCCCCACCACCGTAGAGGTTAAACTGGTTAGTAGCACTCAGGTAGTTTGAGTTACCCATGATACCGTACCCACCCCGTACTTTCAGGTCTGATACCCAGGGTAGGTTTTTCATGAACTCCTCGCCCGACAAACGCCAGGCTGCTGAGGCAGCAGGGAACACCCCGTACCGGTTGGAAGCCGCAAACTGAGACGAACCATCCCGGCGGATAACACCCGTCAGGATATACTTGTCATTGTAGGTATAACGAGCCTGCGCAAACAAGGAATAAAATTTATTCCCGAGGAAATAGTTACTTCCAACACCGCGGGTGGCGCCTGGCGTGGTTGTGTTGATGGTCACGTAGTTAGGGTCCTGCGAGAATGGGTTCTGACCCGATCCGTTGATGTTACGACCCAGCCCTGTGTTCAGCGCTTCGATACCGCCTAACGCAAAGATGTCATGGCGACCAAACTTCTGTTTGAAAGTAGCCGTGTTGGTAAAGGTCCAGGCTAAGCCATAACCCGATCCTTCGCTGTAGGTGTAGGTGGTGTTATTCTCCGAGTTTTCGTACTGTACCCGACCGTAGCTATTAAAATAGTTGCTGAAATACGTACCACCAATGCTGCTGCGCAGGGTTAAGGATGGAAGTACATCGTATTCTAAATACGCGTTCCCAAAGCCGAAGATGTTGAAGTTGCCATTGTTAGCGTTGGCCATACGGTCAGCAACCGGATTACGGGGGTTGTTAAAACCTGGGGCGGCTGTACCGGCATACCCACCGAAGGAGTTATAAATCGGGATGATTGGCGGCATACGGAACGCCGACAACACTTCATTTTCGTCCGAAGCAGCACTTGAGTTGTTATTGGTAGCATTACCCAATTGGTTTCCCACACCGCCCAAAATGCCTTTGGTTGCAACATACGAAATCTGGAAATTTTCGCCGAACCGGAGTTTCTTGGTGATATCGAACTCGGTATTAGCACGGAGATTGTATTTTTTAAATTCATTATTAATAACAATCCCTGACTGCTGTTGCATACCCAGGCTAATATAGAATCGGCTCGATTCAGTACCACCCGAGAAACCAAGCTGATGGCGCATTAATGGAGCTACACGGGTAATGGCTGCATACCAGTCGGTGCCTGCTTTGTTAGATGGAATTACGTTGTAAATCGCACCGTTAGCCGAATTGACGTTATACTTAGCGGCTTCAGCCGTTAGATCTACCTGCGAAGCCGACAAGCCCGAACGGCTACCAACCAACAGATAATCTGGCAGAACAGGTGTTAAGCCCGAGCCATACTGACCACCGGCAATACCCGCAAAGCTCGTCGCATCGGGGGTTGTACCAGCTTGGTACAGGTCATTTTTACGGGCCTGCCAGCTCCAGTCGGCCTGCTCCTGTGGATTCAGGATTGGTAAGCTTTTGCCTGGATCGGTAGCACCAAATAAACCATCGTAGCTAACACTTAATTTCTGCGCCCGACGCTGACCTTTCTTGGTTGTCAACACGATCACACCCGAAGCAGCCCGTGCTCCATAAATAGAAGCTGAGGCCGCATCTTTCAGCACCGTGGTGCTTTCGATATCATCTGGAGCAAGAAACTGGATGTTCTGGGTCGGTACACCATCAACTACATACAAAGGCTGGTTACCCCCAAACGAACCGAAGCCCCGCACTCGAACCTGGCTGGAGGTACCTGGCTGTCCGTTAGTGATCACAGTTACCCCGGCTACACGGCCCTGTAGCTGTTGCTCCACGTTTGCCGAAGGAACAACCTTCAATTGAGCGGGTTTCACAGTGGATACGGCTCCAGTTACATCCCGACGATTTTCAGTGGAGTACCCGGTTACTACTACTTCACTTAAAGCAGTTGCGTCATCTTCAAGAGATACAGTTACGGCAGTACGGTTACCTACTTGAATTTCCTGGGTTTTAAAGCCAATAGCTGATACAACCAGCACCGGGTTGGCGCCCCGGATGTTTAAGGCAAAGTTACCGCTTGCGTCGGAACTGGTACCCGTTTGGGTCCCTTTTAGGACCACGTTGGCACCTGGTACGGGACCATCAGTACCCGTAATTTTACCCGTCAATCGACGGTCTTGGGCAGAGGCTGATAAGCCCCAGAGCAGTAGAACTGCGCCCAGAAAAGCGGTCTGCAGAAACCTGTAGAGCGTTGCTTTCATGAAGATTAGGTTGGTTATATATTGAGTTAAACGCATCAATATTAAGTTAGTTTAGTTATACTTCAAAGTGAAATCTTAATAAATGTACACTGGCTAGCTGATTAAAAAAATATCAATTATTAAAAAAACCATATTGAAATATTAGCAACAATCTGATAATCAAATCATTGTATGTAGTTAAAATTATATTATGTTAGATTAGTTATATATATTTTTAATATAGTTCTGTTTTAACTAGTTATTGACTATAGAGTGGCTTAAGAAATTATAGGCGTATTTTTGTCGCTGTATGCATACCAACTATTACTTTCTACGGCAGCTTGCTCCAGCCCTCGAATCTCATTTACTAGGTAATTTTGCGTTAATTTCAGGGACTGCTAACTCACTTTCAAAGGGGCTCCTATTCATGGAGTGTTTCAGTCAGGACCGTGATGAAGTTGTGCTCGTTTTTGCGCAGGCCAGGGGGAAAAACAATTACTACAAACCATTCTACATAAAAGCAACGTTACGCCCCGATTTCTCTGGATTGTTCTTTCCTGAGTCTGTGCAACGTGCACGAACGAATAGTGTTGATTTATTTGAAACAGTAGTTGGAGAAACGGGGCAGGAACGGGCAGTTATTGGTGTTCGTTCATTTTTGAACGAGCGCTGCCTGGCTATTTTGTTGGAGGGCGGTTTCTCATTAGTATTTAAATTTTTCGGCAACCGGCCTAACTTACTGGCTTTCTTCAATAATGAGGTTGTCGATCTGTTTAACCGCCAATTAGTAAGTGATGAGCATCTCCTTTTCTCGTCTATTGACCGCCCAATCGATCAATCTTATGCGGCTTTCGAGCGGGCTAATTTCGACCATCGAAAACTGTTTCCAACCTTCGGGAAAGTTGTAAATGAATGGATCAGCAAGCAAGAATCGGAAAATCTAGAGGAGGGTAAACCCCAATGGACTATTATTCAGGATACTTTGCGGCTACTCGAACACCCCCGGTATTACTTGACGCAACTGCATCATACGCCAACCTTGAGCCTGTTACCAATGGTCGATCCAGACGCTGGAGAGGCTTCCAATCGATCCTATTTGCAAGAGTTTGACGATCCTATTGAGGCCGCTAATCGGTTTTATACTACTTATAACGGACTAGGTATTTTTGAGCATGAGAAAGCAAACCTATTACGCCTTCTCGAAAAGCGTCAGAAACGGGCAGAAGGACAGCTTACGGGCGCTATGCAACGACTTATATCGCGTGAAGAGGGAGCGAGTCATGAAGAAATGGGACATATACTGATGGCAAATCTTCATGATGTACCACAGGCACCAGGGGCTAGATCTCCTGAACGGTTAACACTATACGATTTCTATCGCGATCAACCAATAATCCTAAAACTTAAGCCTGACCTAAGTCCTCAGAAAAACGCGGAGAACTTTTATCGAAAGGCAAAGAATAAAAAAATTGAAGAGAAACACTTGACAGAGATAGTAGCCAACCGTGAAGTGGAAATAGCGCGGATTAACCAGCAGAAAGTTGATTTAGCCGGAATTCAAACCCTGAAAGAACTACGTCGCTATGTGAAACAACAAAATTTACTCACGGATTCGGCGGACCGAATTTCGCCCAATAATGATGCCGGGCCTATATTTAAAGAAGTAACAATTGATGCCTTTCGTATTCTGATTGGCCGGAATGCGAAAAATAATGATTTACTAACATTGAAATATGCTTACAAAGACGATCTCTGGCTTCATGCCCGTGATGTATCTGGTTCGCACGTAATTGTGAAATACCAGGCCGGTAAGACCTTTCCTCGTCATGTTATCGAACGGGCCGCTGAGTTAGCTGCATGGTACTCAAAACGCCGAACTGATAGCTTATGCCCTGTTATTGTTACTCCCAAAAAATTTGTTCGTAAGCCGAAAGGCCTTGCTCCTGGGCAAGTGATTGTGGAGAAAGAAGATGTTGTCCTGGTTGCACCAAAGGGAGAGTGAGAAGATATATGATATATGGATTCAGACTGGACATCTACATCATACATCCTACTTACTTTGCCCGTATGGCAATTACGGGATCGAGACGGGCCGCTGAAAATGCGGGAATAATTCCCGACATAATGCCAATGATACTAGAAACACCCAGCCCCAATGCGATATTATCCGCTGTTAACTGGAGATCAAGGCTTCCCAAATCCATGAACGACAGCAGGTAAACCAGAAAGATACCAGCTAACCCGCCAACCAAGCTTAATAGCACAGCTTCAAATAAAAACTGAAATAGAATGAAGTAATTCTTTGCTCCCAGCGATTTCTGAATACCGATGATATTGGTGCGCTCTTTCACACTGACGAACATAATGTTGGCAATTCCAAAGCCACCGATCAGAATCGAAAAACCACCAATTACCCAGCCTGCTAAGGTTAAAACGGAAAAAATACCACTGATTGCCTGTGCGGCAGCTTCGGGTCGGTTAATGGCAAAATTATCATCTTGCGTAGGACGTAATCCACGTCGGGTACGCATCAACCCGCGAATTTCACTCTCCAGTTCGAGCAATCCCTCATCCGTATCATACCCTTTGATTGCCAGCGTAATATTCGGATTGAGGGAGTGAAACATCTTCGCAAAGGCACCATAAGGAATCAGGCATTTGATGTCTGGATTACCGCCTACGTTAAGGATGCTTTCACCTTTCTTTTTCTGAACACCAATGACCGAAAAGTTCATGCCATTTATTTTAAACGACTTGCCAAGAGGATCCTGACCTGGAAAGAGGTTTTCGGCCACGTCGGACCCAATGATAGTTACATTGCGGGCAACGTCAACTTCCTGCTGGGTAAAATAACGACCCTGTTCAACCGGCACATCCGAGATCTTGTTGTAATCCAATGTTGTTCCCTGAATGAGGGCAATCATGCTGTTGTTATCCTTTTTGATCGTAATCCGACCTTTGAAAGACATAGCTACAACCGCCTGAGCATTTTCAAGTCGTTCACTTAGAAAGCGGTACTCCTTATAAGTGGGTACTGGCCGTTGAAAATATTTCCACCACTGAAAATCGCCACTAAAGACCCAGGGCCATTTTTCTACATACACCACCTTATCGCCAATGAAGGACAGGCTTTCTTTGATGTTTCGTTCTAGTGAATCGACCAGCGTAAAAACGGCGATGATCGCAAAAATACCAATGGTTACCCCAAGTAGCGATAACATTGTACGAAGAAGGTTCGAGCGAAGTGCCTGCCACGCGAACCGAAAACTTTCAAAAGTCTGACGAATAAATCGCATCTGGTATAAAGAGCGAAAAAGTGAATAACCAGCCTAGTCTAGCACGCCCTAGAGCCATGCTGCCTACAAGGTTCCAAGCAATGAAAGTACGACATGAGGTTTGCATCGCCAACGAATTTCGGACAAGTATAAACTTCTGGCGGATAAGTGGTTGATTTGGGTATCAGCGGGATACCGTTATTTTTGTAGTTTACGGCCTAATACAACCTAACTGAAGCGTAACCTATGAAACAATGCAGTACATACTATTTACCATTCCTGCTTTTTACGTTAGGAGTAACCGCCTGCAAAACGCAAGCCCCTTCAACAACGACCGATACGAAGGTAACGCAGAGTCAGGGTGTTTATCAATATCGTGACGAAGACCCAACTGTAAAACCCTTTTTCTCTGATCGGGTAGGCGTAACCGGGCGTAATGGCATGGTGGCATCGGCCCATCCCGAAGCATCGCAGGTAGGACTAAACATCCTGAAAGCGGGAGGGAATGCGGTGGATGCGGCTGTGGCCGTACAGTTTGCATTAGCTGTAGTGTATCCGGGTGCCGGCAATATCGGGGGTGGTGGGTTTATGGTTTATCGGGATAATGTCGGTAAAGCGTATACGCTCGACTATCGTGAAAAAGCGCCCGGCCGTGCCACCCAGAATATGTATCTTGATTCACTGGGCAATGTTCGACCCGGTTTGAGCATTAGCGGGCATCTGGCGAGTGGGGTTCCCGGTTCAGTTGATGGAATGGCCGAAGCCCATAAACGCTTTGGGAAACTAACCTGGGCACAGGTAATACAGCCAGCTATCGATCTGGCTGCCAAAGGGTTTGCGCTAACCGAACGTGATGCACTGGGCCTAAATCGGATCAAAACCGACCTGAATACAATTAACCCTGGTAAAACATACTTCCTAAAAAGTGCCGTTCTTACGGATACAGTTACCTGGCATAAAGGCGAATTATTCGTGCAATCTGATTTAGCAAAAACGCTACAGCGGATTCAGGCGCAGGGAAGAGCCGGGTTTTATGAAGGCGAAACGGCCCGGCTGTTGGCAGAAGAGATGGTTCGTGGAAAAGGGCTGATTACGGAAGAAGATTTGAAAAATTACCATTCTGTCTGGCGGGAGCCAATTCAGGCGAAATACAAAGAGTACAATGTTATTACGATGCCACCAACCTCAAGCGGTGGGGTTGCTTTACTACAAATGATGCGCCTGACAGAGCCATATCCGCTCCGCAAGTGGGGCTGGAATCGCGACAGTACGGTGCAGGTAATGATAGAGGCCGAGCGTCGTGTGTATGCCGACCGGGCTAAGTTTCTGGGTGATCCGGATTTTGTGAAAGTGCCTGTCAGCCAATTAATAAGCCCGGACTACCTACGTACGCGCTGGACGGATTTCTCATGGGCTAAGGCTACCGATAGTAAAGACGTGAAGGGCGGCACTATTCCTGGATACGAAAGCCTCGAAACTACCCACTTTTCGGTGGTCGATAAAGAGGGTAATGCCGTAAGTATCACCACAACTCTGAATGGTGGTTACGGGAGCCGGGTGGTTATAGGTGGCGCTGGTTTTTTCATGAACAATGAAATGGATGATTTTAGTGTAAAACCAGGCGTTCCAAACATGTTTGGTTTAATTGGAAATCAGGCCAACGCCATCGCGCCTAATAAACGCATGCTCTCGTCGATGACTCCAACTATTCTGGAAAAAGACGGGAAACTGTTTATGGTGGTGGGAACGCCGGGTGGTTCAACCATTATTACGTCGGTATACCAGACCATTCTGAACGTTATAGAACATGGTATGACCATGCAGCAAGCCGTTAATGCGCTCAAGTTCCATCATCAGTGGTTACCCGATAAAACGATTTTCGAAAATGGAGCCTTTTCCGACGCCACGATTCAGGCGCTGCAAAACCGGGGCTATACTCTGGAAAAACTCACAAATACATTGGGTCGTATGGACTGCGTACTGATCCGCCCCGACGGCTCCTATGAGGGCGCATCTGACCCAAGAGCTGACAATACCGCAAGGGGGTATTAATGCGAGCAGTTGATCCGTGAACAGGCAGCTTCCTGTTGCTGGATTTGAGTGTAGAATACAGAACAAGGCGTTCAGCTAGTCATATAACCATCGGTGTAAAATAGGTATCAGCCTATTACACCGATGGTTATATTTCATTTTCAGATACTCGTTCTTACATTCACGACCCCTCAGGATATGCTCAAAGCGAAAAAACAGCAGGCGACTAAGCCCCTTAAATCCAAAAAAACACCCATCCGGGAATGGTTCGATTCGGTACTTTTTGCAGTTATTGCCGCTACGCTTATCCGGTTTCTGACCTTTGAAGCGTACGCCATTCCGACACCTTCCATGGAAAACAGCCTGATGGTTGGCGATTTCCTATTCGTCAGCAAGCTGCATTATGGTATTCGTACCCCCAAAACGCCCCTGCAAATACCGCTTACCCATCAGAAAATCTGGGGTACCGATCTACCATCCTATAGCACAGCCATTCAGTTGCCAATTTATCGGTTGCCTGGTTTTACGCATGTGAAAAATGGGGATGTTGTGGTCTTCAATTACCCACCGCCTAAAGCTGGAGAACCTGCCTATCCAACCGATTTAAAAACCAATTTTATAAAACGATGTATCGGTATTCCCGGCGATGTAGTGGAGATTCGTCAGGAGCAGGTATATGTTAATGGTAAGGCGTTCCCAACGCCAGCCCGATCTGAAACGACTTATTTTGTGAAAACCAATGAGGTACTTGACGAGCGATTTTTTCGGAAATACGATATCGTCAATGATTTCAAATCGCCGGAGGGACCGTTCATTAACTGGCAGCCGCTTGAGTCCTATAATGAGTCAACGAAATCGTCTACACTAGTAGGCTACCGAGTCAATATGACGGAGGAAGTCAGGCATAAATTTGCCGGATTCGATTGGGTGAAGGGAATTGAACCCATAATGGAGCCGAAAGGATTAGCTGCACAGGGCATCTATGGTGGGTCAGCTTATCCCTGGAATCAGGATAATTTCGGTCCGCTTACCATTCCTAAAAAAGGGGTTACAATACCCATCAATACTCAAACAATTGCCGTATATGGGACTGCCATTCAGCGGTATGAAGAGAATCAGACGGTAGAGGTAACGCCAACGAGCATTCGCATTGACGGCCAGCCAATAAGCACGTATACCTTCAAACAGGATTATTACTTCATGATGGGCGACAACCGGCACAACTCAGAGGATTCCCGTTACTGGGGGTTTGTTCCTGAAGATCATATTGTTGGTAAAGCGGTATTTGTCTGGATGTCAATCGATCCTGTTCCGGCTGATATCTGGCACAAAGTACGCTGGGATCGCTTGTTCCGTGTGATTAACTAGGAGGATTTAACTGAGGAGTAAGAAATAGATAAGAAGAACTATGTAGTTCTTCTTATCTATTTCTTACTCACAAACCGATTCCCTTTTATATAATATCGATACGGCAAATCAGCGCCGTGCGTTAGGCCGATACGGGTTGTGGTGACCATATCGAAGTCGTGCAATACCGGCCCACGAATATAAATTGAACCTGTTACCAACGATGAGGCATTATCATGCTCCCGACTAATGCCCATCGCAATGGTGAGTTTGCCTGGTCCGTTGGCGAGATTACGCTGACCATCGGCGGTGGTGGCGTTGATGGTATTGTTACGGTAGCGTTCGAAGCCGGTCTTAAAGGCTTCGTTACGCCGGAGTCCCATCAACCCAATGCCTTCTGTAGGTTCGAGGGCCCGAATGAGCACCGCTTCTCCTACGCCTTCGGGGCCTGTTACGACATTGATACAGTTGTAGTGGTTGTAAATCTGATAGACATACAATGTTCCGGCTGGCCCAAACATAGCGGCATTTCGGGCTGTTTGCCGCCGATAAGCGTGGCAGGCTGGATCATCAGTTAAGTAGCCCTCCGTTTCTACAATAATGCCTGCTGTTGTGCCTTCCAGCGGTCCGTCGCCACGGCTCTCGTGTACGAGTTCACAACCGAGCAGGAGTTGAGCCAGCGTTAGGGTGTCGTGTGACTGATAGAAGGTATGGTCAAGAATTGTCAAGAGTAGCAGGAGTTTTTAGATCACATTCATCGTCTGCTCTTTGATTTTTTCCAGCTCGTCTTTCATCTGTACAACCAGCCGCTGAATGGCTGCGTCGTTGGCCTTGGAACCAATCGTATTAATTTCCCGACCAATCTCCTGCGAGATGAAATTTAGTTTTTTTCCATTGGCTTCTTCTGTTGAAAGCACCTCTAAGAAGTAGCTAAGGTGGCTTTTGAGCCGGACTTTCTCTTCCGAAATGTCGAACTTCTCAACATAATAGACCAACTCCTGTTCAAAGCGGTTCTGATCGAACGATTCGCTGTCCAATAGCTCTTTTACCGAGTTTCGCATCCGATCCCGAACGCCCGGAATCCGCCGAACATCCTGCTCTTCAATAGCTGCCAATCGGTCGGTAATGATCTGGATATACTCCTGAAATTTGCTCTCCAAAACGGCCCCATCCTGCTTACGGAATCCATCGCACCGGCGCAATGCTTCCTGCACAGCGGCCTGAACGGTTATCCAGTCCGATGCGTCATCCGTCGGGTCGGCGGATTCGGTCAGGTAGGCATTCGGTTGCTGGAGAGCCAGTTGCAGCACATCGCTGTCTGGTATACTCATGAGCATTGTGTTGGCAGTTTCCTTTAAATCACTCACATACGCCTGCACCAGTGGGCGATTAATGGTCACACCCGGTCGTATGCCGCTGGTACGAGCCAGATTGAGCGAAAGCTCTACTTTGCCGCGTTCCAACTGCTGAGTCAGCAAGGCACGCAACTCAATTTCTTTATCAGAAAACTGCCGGGGCATCCGGCAATAAATATCTAAAAACTTTGAGTTCAGGGTTTTAATTTCCGCCGTTACAGACAAGCCACCAGCTTCCACTGTTGCATTGCCGAAGCCAGTCATTGATTTGAGCATTCGATTGGTATGGTTTTGTATGGGTTGTTAAGTTAATAGATTATCGCGCCATAGTTTATTAAGTAAGTCATAAGATGTATAACTCAATAAATCACTGATTCAATAACCAATTGCCCTACTTCAGGGCTCCTGCTTCTAGTTCTAAAAACTCCTTGCGGTTGCGGGCAACATCAATGGCGGTATAAATGGCCTGGAGCATGGAGGTTTCGTCGGCAAGGTCTTTGCCAGCAATATCATAGGCGGTCCCATGATCGGGCGATGTTCGTACGGCGGGCATGCCAGCCGTAAAGTTCACGCCTTCCTCAAAGGCAATCGCCTTAAACGGAATCAGACCTTGATCATGGTACATGGCCAAAATTGCGTCGAATTTCTTGTAAGCCCTGGTGCCAAAGAAACCATCAGCAGGGTAGGGTCCAAAAACCAGTTCTCCTTTGTTGGCCAATTCGGTGAGCAGTGGCTTAATAATGTCCTGTTCCTCACTGCCTAGTAGTCCTTCTTCACCCGCATGAGGGTTCAGACCGAGTACCGCAATTTTCGGTTTTTCGATGCCAAAATCCTGCTTCAGCGACTGCATCATCATATGCAGTTTCTGGACAATACGCTCACGCGTGACATTCTGCCGGACGCGCCCCAGGGGGACATGACCTGTTACAACGCCAATCCGTAAGGTTTCGCTGACCATGAACATCAGATTATCCTCAACCCCAAATTCCTGCGCCAGGTATTCGGTATGGCCAGGGAATTTGAACTCTTCCGACTGGATGTTGTATTTGTTGATTGGAGCGGTTACGAGGGCATCTAACTTGCCATTCTTCAGGTCATCAACGGCCCGTTGCAAGCAAGCCAATGCGGCCTGGCCCGCTTCGGGAGTCACTTGGCCGGGCTGAATTTCCTGATTTTGATCGGGCCAGCAGGTGATTACGTTGGTCAGTTTATGACTGATCTGACCAATCGTCTGGGCTCCATTCAGATTCCAGTCTTTCAGGTTCAACAAATTCCGATACCGATTCAAAATCCGCATGGAGCCGTAGATAACAGGCGTACAGATTTTTTGCAATCGGTTATACTGAAGGGCTTTTAGAATTACTTCGGGACCAATGCCATTATAATCGCCCAGCGAAATGCCGATCACTAGCCGATCCTCTCGACCTGCATATTCGGTTGGCTGAGCTGCCTGATTACCAAAATCACGCGATCCTCCTTCGCTTAGTAAGGATTCGCGAGGTTGATTCCGGTTGTTGTTCGGATTCCGATCCCGATCCTGCCGGTTTTCATCACGTTGGCGAGCTTCGTTGGGGCGCTGACCGTTGTTGGGCTGCCGATTATCCCGTTGATTCTTGGACCGTGGCTCGTCAGTTCGGCCCGGTTGCTGTCGGTTCTCCCGTTGATTCTGCACGGGTTTGTACGATCGCTCAGGCCGATTTGGCGCATCATTTACCGCATTATCCTTTTTTCGGTTGTCTTGATAAGGAACATCCTGGCGGTTATTGCGGGGCTGATTGTTCTGCCGTTGCTCTGTCGATGGCTGTACTTGCGCATCGGTTGAGCGGGTATCAGGTTTTGGCCCACCTGAAGAGGTATTGCGGGATTGGTTCGGTTCGTTCGGTTGGCGTTGTTCCATGTACTTTTCGTAGTTTCGCCAATAGTTAATGAATAAAGTAGAATGAATAATGGATAATGAAGGAGAGGTATGAAGCGCTATTTAATCGTTATTCATTATCCACTGTTCATTATTCATTACTTAAGATTGTTGCAAGTTACGAAAACCCCCCGGATGTCCCAGAATCAACCATCTATTCTGATTGCCGACGAAATGCACCCGTCGCTCTTTGCCATGCTTACAGAAGCTGGCTTTTTGTATGAGTATCAACCAAAAATTAGCCGAGCCGAGCTGATAACGAGCCTTGCACCCTTTACCGGTCTTATTATTCGGAGCAAAACGACTGTCGATGAGGAACTGCTAAGTCAGGCCCCTAACCTACGTTTTATTGGGCGGGCTGGAGCTGGTTTAGATCTGATTGACCTTGAGGTTGCCGAACGGCGAGGTATTGCCGTTTTTCACGCAGGTCAAGGAAATCGAGATGCGGTTGCCGAGCATACCGTAGGTATGTTGCTGGCACTCCTGGCCAATATCCTGAAAGCCGATCGTGAAGTGCGTCAGGGAATTTGGGATCGGGAGGGCAACCGAGGGTATGAACTCGGTAGCCTTACCGTTGGTCTGGTTGGCTACGGCAACAATGGTCGGGCTACCGCTCAGCGGCTCAGTGGCTTTGGATGCCGCGTACTGGCTTACGACAAATTTCTGACGAACTATGGAGACGGATTTGCTCAGGAGGCTTCACTAGCCCAGATTATGGCCGAAGCGGATGTACTGAGCCTACATGTGCCACTGACTGATGAAACGCGGATGATGATTAACGATTCATTCATCGACCAAGTTGCCAAACCATTCTACCTGAATAATATAGCCAGGGGCGAAATTGTGTCACTGGCAGCCGTTGTCCGTGGATTGGAAAGTGGCAAAATTCGTGGGGCTAGTTTAGACGTACTGGAAAACGAAAAGTTAGCAAAACTAACGCCCGATCAGCAAGCCGCCTTTGATTACCTGCGCCAGTCGAATCGGGTAGTACTAACGCCACACATAGCAGGCTGGACCCACGAAAGCTACGTTCGTATCAACGAAGTACTGATAAGGCAAATCAAGCAGATGTAGAGCCCGGTCGGCCCTTGCCCCATCCTTGCGGTTCCACTTGCCAGACGGTATTACTGGTGAACAAGAACCGCAAGGATGGGGCAACGGCCGACTGGGCTCTACTTTGTTATTGTAAGATTAGCGCTTGTACAAACCGTCCCTGCATCATTGGTAAGGCAGATTTGACCTGTAACTGCCCCCGTTGGAACCGTTGCAAGTAGCGCACTGCCCGATAGCCTGAAGGTTGCCGGAGTTGATGTGCCACCATTAAAACGCACGGCTGTTACAGATGATAAGTTCTGTCCGGTAATGGTAATCTCATCACCAATTTTAGCCGTCTTGGGCAGGAAGTCCGTGATGGTTACTAATCGGATAGGCGAAAAAAACATGGGTGTCGCAATTTCACCGGCAGCGTTTACCACACGTAATGGGCCTGATTGTGCATCGGCCGAGACAAGAATCCAGCGCTCGGTATCTTCATTTTTCCCTCCATCAACTGCTTGTGTAGCTGAACCGGTAAAGAAAATTTGTGCGTTCAACAGGAAATCTCCCCGTACAACAATCCGTTCTCCCGGTCGTGCTTTTGCGGGTAGAATATCAGAAACAACGGGCGGTTGCACGACTACTAACGGAGCGGAAGCCGTACCTGCCCGGCTTGAAACGGTAATAGGGCCGCTTACTGCAGTTTCTGGCACGCCAATAAGTAAGTCAACACCTTCATTTCTGCTGGTGATGGGCACCGTAATACCACTAACACTGACCGCAGTAATACGATACAAGTTCTTGCCCGAAACGGTGAGTGTTCGCCCGCGAAGTTGACGTGCTGGCGTAATAACTAGGTTAGAAGGGGGCAGATAGAAAAAGAAAAGATCTGTAGCGGTAGTGTTTCCGCCAATACTACTGGCCGAAATCTGTACCGGTCCCGACGATGTCAGGGCAGGTATTGTGACTTCAAGCTGTGTATCACTTATTATGCGAAATATAGCTCCCACATTGCCTACTGTCATACCGGTTACATCACGGAGATTACGGCCATTCACAAGGAGTTTATCTCCGGCAATACCATCCTGAGCCAGTAAATTAGTAATGAAAGGGGGTTGGATGATCTTAACCGTATCGACACTGGTAGCTATTAATGTCTCGAATACCTTTACCGTTATCACACCCGATGTAGCCGTTGCCGGTATTGCCGTCCGAATCTCCGTGTCTTTTACTGTTGTTAGTGATTTTTCGGTAGGAAGCCCATTGATACTTACAATACCATCTATCAGATTTTGACCTTGTATAACTAATTCCGCACCGGGTTTGGCGCGTAGTGGACTAACGCTGGTAATCTGAGGTGTTCCCGCTACAATAAATTTACTGGTAGATTCACCGCCTTTTGTTTCAATAGCGAGTGCTACCGGGCCGTGGGGTAGTTTGGGCGGAACAACGATAGTGAGCTTTTGGGCTGTACTATCTTTTATCTCTGCCGTGACATCGTCGAAGCGAACCCGTTTAATTTGATTGAGGTAAGCCCCCGTAATAACGACCAGAGAACCAGGTAGCCCATTGCCGGGGGTAATTGTTGTTAATACAGGAACGGGTTGCTTTACCTTAAGCAGGAGTGGATCTGAGGTGCCTTCGTCAGTACGAACGCGAATCTGCGTATTTCCCGGTTGAACTAAGGGCACCGTTAATTGGATGGTATTCTCGTCGTGACTGCTAATTTGAGCCGTAACAGCGGAGGAAGCAATACCAAAAGTTACAACAGGATCAGAGCCAAATTGGTAACCAGTTAGGGTAATTGCATCACCAACAAAGGCCTCTTTAGTCGATAATCCGGTTAATTCGGGTGGACTATTCTGTACGCGGCACCCAGATACAGCGATAAATGCAATAAAGAGAAAGAAAAATGATACAATCGAGTTCATAAACGGCAACGGGAGACTATACCCGACGCATGATGGGTAAAATTAGTCAATTTGAGTGTCAAAAAACCATTTCTTCCGAAAGCCTGTTAGACCTAATGAAGTATATAGTCTGTGAAAAGGTGAATGAAAACCGAAAGACAAAGCTAGATTTGGTAAAGCTGATTCTTCGAAAACGACCCGATTCATCTTTTTATTCTTCTGTATGCTACACTCTTCACATAGAATCAGCGAATGAACTACCGCAGCCTGAAAGCATCAAAATTACTAGCGATCTCTACACTTGGCGAACTCAAAGCCGCCGGGTATCAAACCCGTTCAATTAAGCAGGAATTACGCGACAATCTGATTGAGCGAATTAAAGAAAAGGAAGTTGTTTTTCCGGGAATATGGGGGTACGAAGATACCGTCATTCCCGATGTAGAACGGGCCATTTTGTCGATGCACCACATTAACCTCCTGGGGCTGCGTGGGCAGGCTAAAACCCGGATTGCACGCCTGATGGTCAATTTGTTAGACGAGTATATTCCAGTGGTGGCCGGATCTGAACTGAACGATGACCCGTTGCAACCGCTCTCGCGTTTCGCCATCGATTTGATCGCCGAAAAAGGAGATCAGACCCCCATTGAGTGGATGCACCGAAGTGATCGTTACACCGAGAAACTTGCTACGCCCGATGTATCGGTAGCTGACCTTATCGGCGATGTAGACCCCATTAAAGCGGCCACGCTTAAACTGCCTTATTCCGACGAACGGACCATTCACTTTGGCCTGATTCCGCGCTCGCACCGCTGCATTTTTGTGATCAATGAATTGCCCGATTTACAGGCGCGTATTCAGGTATCACTGTTTAATATTTTGCAGGAAGGGGATATCCAGATTCGAGGCTTTAAACTGCGTTTGCCGCTAGATATTCAGTTTGTCTTTACAGCTAACCCAGAGGATTATACCAACCGGGGCAGCATTGTAACACCGTTGAAAGACCGGATCGATTCGCAGATTGTGACTCACTATCCGAAATCTATCGAAATCGGTAAAAAGATTACCATGCAGGAAGCTGTCGTGAAAACGGAACAGGCGGGCATGGTGAAAACGAATGAGCTGATTGCTGACCTGATTGAGCAAATCGCACTGGAAGCTCGTGAGAGTGAATATGTCGATTCGAAAAGCGGTGTTTCGGCCCGGATGACCATTTCGGCTTATGAGAATTTACTCTCCTCTGCCGAACGGCGGGCGTTGCTCAACGGCGAAAAAGAAACCTATGTTCGCATTGCCGATCTGTATGGTGTTGTACCCGCCATTTGCGGTAAGGTCGAACTGGTCTATGAAGGCGAGGTAGAAGGACCGGTTATTGTAGCGCAGAACCTGATTGGGAAAGCGATTCGGAACCAGTTTTTGCAGTACTTCCCGAATCCCGAAAAAGCAAAAAAAGACAAGCGCGGTAATCCGTACAAGAAAATTACGGACTGGTTTGGTGATGGTAACACAATGGACATCCTAAACGATCTGACCAACCGCGACTACGAAGCCCGACTCCGTACAATTGATGGTCTTGATGATGTGGTGGATCAGTTTCATTCGCGTCTGAGTAAAGCCGAGAAACTGTTTATGATGGAGTTTGCCCTGCATGGCCTAGCCGAGCATTCGCTTGTTGGCAAAAAGGCGATGGATACCGGTCTGTCATTCAAGGACCTGTTGGGTTCCATGTTCAACCCAGGCACAGGCTTTGGGGAGGAGGAGGAAGATGATGATCGATATTAAGCCGAATCGGTAAATAGGTAGGTTTTAGCAGGCGTCAACTAAAGTCATTCTGGCTTTGGTTGACGCCTTTTTTGTTGCTGGTTTTATAGTTACGATCAGCTATTTGGGTGAACCACTTACTCATAAGACACGGATTTGGTGTGGTCATTCGCTCATAAATAGCTGATTTGGCTAAGTTATAGAAACATACCGATCTGTTCAGGGTTAGAACGTTTTATTGTCTACTCAACTAATTCGTTATGAAAAACGCTTACCAGCTAATCGGGTGGTGTACATTCGCCGTTTGCCTGACCGCCTGTGAAGATCACCGGCTTAGCCCGAATGCCTCCTTCCCGGAGCGGGTTGACTTCGTAGCCCGACGCCAGTATCCGGAAGGAATTGCCTATTCTGCCCAGTTGGATAGGTTTGTTATTTCGTCCGTGACACAGGGTAAAATCGGTACGGTCACTACTGATGGCCGCTATGAGGATCTGTTGTCGGACCCTGGCCTGATTAGTGTGAATGGACTAAAAGTAGCCGGTGACCGGTTGATCGTGACGAACAACGACCAGGGTGCATCGGATAAAAGTACAGCCCAAACGACTCGCCAAACGGCCGAACTGTTCGTATTCAGCCTTAGTACCCGCCAACTGGAGCGTCGAATTGATCTTGACGATTTACTGCCAGCCGCTGAACCCAATCTTGCTAATGATCTGGTTATTACACCAGATGGTACGATCTACGTGACGGACTCATTTTCGCCAGTTATTTATAAAGTTACCAGCAATGGACAGGCTAGTGTTCTGGTGCGGGACGATGTACGATTTACCAGTCCTACATTTGGCCTGAATGGTATTGTGTACCATCCCGACGGTTACCTGATTGTGGCCAACACGGGTCAGGGCAAGTTGTATAAGGTGGATTTGAAAAATGGGAATGCTGTTACGGAAGTAATTGGGACAGGGCCCCTACCTGGCGATGGACTGACGCTGCTGAATAACGATTTGTATGTTGTAACGGGCAGTGGAAGCCAGGTAGCCCAATTGCATAGCAATGACAACTGGCAATCGGCCGTCGTACTGAAAAGAGATACAAATGGCTATTTCCAGGCCACAACGAGTGTAGCGGTCAATAATCAGATTTTCACCTTAAATGGCCGGATTGGCGAAGTAGGTGCGGCTATGGGCGATCGGTCTAAACTTCAATCGAACGACTATAGCATCCAGCGATTTAAATAAGGACCAGGCAGTATAAAACGATTTGCCTACTGTATGGTGCTATACATACAGTAGGCAAATCGTTTTATACGCTCATAGCATTACGCTACAATTACCGCTGTCCCGTTGGCACTTACCATCAGCATGGCACCGTTTCCACCAATGGTCTGGTAATCCAGATCAACACCGATAACTGCGTTGGCACCCAGCCGGGTAGCCTGATCAACCATTTCTTTGAGGGCAATACTTTTTGCTTCGCGTAAGGCCTGCACGTAAGCGCCTGAATGTCCGCCAACTACGTCGCGGATGCTCGTAAAAAAATCTTTGACAAGGTTAGCGCCAATAATTGCCTCCCCGTTTACCAGACCTATATAATTTGTGATATGCTTGCCTTCAATATTAGAGGTAGTGGTTACGAGCATACAAGAGGAGAGAAGTTAAGAAACAATCTGCCATTCAAACATGTAAAGTTAGGTAGTTGTAGGTATTTGTAGGCACCATTCATCCTGTGGCTATACCTTACAACCGTGAAAAAACTTGTTTAGGCTTATTTTTTTGCGGTCTCTGAGTTCATTTCCAGCTCAATAATAGTATCCATAGCATCATCTGCGGGAGCCGTGGCCATGGTTAGCACTACTCCTTCGGGTGTTTGAGAAACTTTAACAATACTCTTATCTGCAAACAGCTTAGCTGAGCGAACCTTACCTGGAATGGCGGGCAGCGTCAGTTGGCGGTCAGACCAGTCGAGTATGTGCACAAACACCCGATTGCCAACAGCAGTAGTAACGCCCCAATTGCGGGCGGGAACGGGACCACTGCGTGTACCGTAAATGGTCTCGCCATTTTGTTGTGTCCACTGGCCAATTTCGCCGAGTGTTTTCACAAATTCAGGCTGTATTTTACCGTTCGGCATGGGGCCGACGTTGAGCAGGAAATTGGCATTATGACCAGCAGCTTTAACTAAATACTGGATGAGTTCTTTGGTGCTTTTGTAGTGATTATCTTTTATGTTGAAGCCCCAGGCACCATTCATTGTTTCGCAGGTTTCGAGCGGGAGTTGCCCAATTGTCTGCGCTTCATTGAAGCCCGTTGTTTTGCTACCAGGCAGATCTTTTTCGAACATCTGAAAGTCTTCGCCAGGAAAAGGAGCTACATGATGGTTATTGCCAATCAGCGCGGCTGGCTGTAGTTTATGGATGAGTGAATAAGTCCGGTCTAAATGCCAGTCGATACCGGTTTTACTAGCCGGTGCTGAATTGCCTACATGCCCTGCATCATCGGCAGATTGATCCCACCAGCCATCGAACCAGATACCTCCAACCGGGCCGTAGTTGGTCAGCAATTCGGTTAGCTGGGTGTCCATGTATTTGAGATAGTTCTCGAAATTGCCGCTTTCGGGACGACCTGTTTTCTGTCCAGTTCGACCACGTGGGTAATAATCAGGATGGTGCCAGTCAAGGTGGGAGTGATAAAAGAACAGTTTGATGCCTTGCGCCCGGCACTCATCGGCTAAGGCTTTTAGTACGTCTTTTTTATAGGGTGTCCGGTCAACGATATCGTAGTCAGACACTTTTGAGTCATACATGGCAAACCCATCGTGGTGTTTGCTCGTGATGGTAATGTATTTCATGCCCGCATTTTTGGCTATTGAAACCCATTCTTTCGCGTCGAAGGCAATAGGGTTAAAAAACGTGGGTAGCTTTTCGTAGTCTTTCGCTGAAATCTGCCGATTGTTCATCACCCATTCGCCATCACCCAGAATGCTATACACCCCCCAATGGATAAACATTCCAAATTTATTATCCTGAAAGGTTTTTCGGGCCGCCAGGTTTTCAGCGCTAGGTTGGTAGGCCGTTTGGGCCAGCACTGGTAGGGTTATATAGAGAAAATAGCCAAGCAGAAATAAACGCATGATTATTGGATTGGGAGTTTTTGGGGAAGTAGACCGGTACTTTTTTATACTTTTAGTTCGTTAGATAGATCATTTGCTAATTATTCAGATGGTTTGACTATCTGCTACGCAAGTTTATTATTTATTTGCCTATTTTGACGTCAAACCTAATTAATCACCTCTTATAACCAGAAACAATGCAAAATTTGCGTTCATCCCGCCTGTTCATTTGGGCACTACTCATTGCCATGCCCCTATGGTTTGATAGTTGCAAAAAAGATGATGAGAATCCAGTTATTACCCCAACTACAACAATTGAGGGTAGTTATAAGATTACTGCACTGAAAGCTAATCCTAAAGTAGGTGGTATCTACGAAGATTTGTTAGCCGCTGCTCCGTTAATCTTAACTACTACCTGTCTGAATGACATTACCTTAACCTTCCAGACGGGCGGTGCTATTGCCACTGATAACCCAACGACCTGCCAGAAAAGCACTGTTCCACCGGGTACAATCACAGGTATTGATGCCACCAGCAAATGGGCCTATAGTGGGAACACATTGACCATTACTAAAAGTGATGGTACGAAAACGGCATATACCGTTCTCAAGACGGGTACCGTTCTGCAGGTTCAATGGCAGGATAGCCAGGATTATCTGGGTACAGGTACAAAGGTAGCGTATACCTATACAATGGATTTGACGAAAAAGTAATCGTCTTATAATTCCAATATCTAAAACCGACTCTATGACGAGTCGGTTTTTTTGTGGTTGAATTCTTCGTTTCGACCGTTTACGAAGTGCGACTTACCGTTTACTCAACACATTTCAGGCCGTGCAAACCGAGATAATACTTTCGGGGCGAATACAAATTCTAACAAATTGTACGATTATGAAAAAGTTGAATGGAATCCGTTTGATGGCCTGGGCGTTAGTCGTCGCTATGCCAATGTGGTTCGGTAGTTGTAAGAAAGGGAGTGACGATGCAGTAACACCCACCACATCATCCGTTGAGGGAAGCTGGAAAATATCAGGCTATAAAATTGATCCTGGGGTCGATTTCCTGGGAACTGGCCAGAAAAGCAATGATGTGCTGGCCTATTTCAGATCCTTACCGAATGGGCTTGGGAACGATCTGGTTGACTGTCTAACGGGTACGACAATTATATTTAATTCGGGTGGAAAAGTTACCGGAACGCCGGGGGCTAAATGCTCTGCCTCAACAGATATGAATCCGGTTGAAGATAATTCTACCTGGAAGTTAGACGGCAACAAGCTAACCCTTACCAGCGGAACCGACGTAACCGTCTACGATACGGTTATTAGTGGCAATGTCCTGAAACTGTCGGGTAAAGAGTTGGAGGACTTCGACGGCGATGGTAAGGATGAAACGTACACCGTTACGCTGGAGCTAACGAAGGTATAAGAAAGCAATTAGGTAAAGGCCAAGTTGGTTATTTATTGCCTGGTATGACCCCGATGGGGTCAGATGTCTATAGCAAATAGTATCTTTCTATAAACATTTGACCCCCATCGGGGTCATACAAAATGTAATTTCGTTTAAAGCTACGCACCTATTTAGTCAATGCATTCATGCAATGTCGCAATATAGCGCTCCAGGTACATTGGCATATCCTTCGTTTTATACTGCAGAATGTAACGCGGGTGGTCGAGCGTAACAATGCGGTCGAAAAAGCCCTGCTGGTCGTTGAGTCGACGTAAATAGGTTTCGTTTTTACGCCCCAGGCTCACGGCCACCTTTCTGTTGTAGCCAAAATTGATTTGCGTTCGAACGGTTTCGGTAATGGCAGGCCAGAGCGCTTCGGTTGTTCCGCGGTCGTCGTAGAAATTGTAGTTCTTTCCCGCTTTCGTCAGGGCTAATGGAAAGAGGGATGTCAGGAAAAACTGTCCATAAAATGCCTCCGCTCCGCCAAAGGCTTCCACAACCTGATAAATAAACCGACTCGATAATTCCGGCGTATCGCGCAGGTCATTTTCAATGCCACAGTAGCGACGCAGATTTTGTGGCGTCGTAAAAGATATGCCCGTTACGCCCGCCCCAAATCGTCCCGGATTAATACCCAGTACAAAAACGCGCGGATTGGTATCGCTGAAAAATCGGGTATAGAACTCGCTTACAATGTGCTCGACTTCTGGCTGTTGGTAGGGGTTTATGACGCCCACATCGGCTGGCAAATTTGCTGGTGCTGCGAGCGTGTTGTAGTAAGGAATGGCTTGATCGGCGAAGGTTGTCAGCATGTAGCCTACTTAATATTCTTCCGGCGGTTCCGCTGAAAATCCTCGAACATCATATTACCCAGGCCCTGCAACCCGCTGTAGTAAGCCCGGCCGTTATTGACCTTCGTGAACTCCTGTACAAACTGCTTTAGATAAGGGTCCGAAGCAATCATGAATGTTGTGATCGGAATCTCCAGCCGACGAGCCTGGGCGGCCAGCGTGAGTGTTTTACTCACTACTTTCCGATCCAGCCCAAATGAGTTCTTGTAGTATTTGATGCCTTCTTTCAAGCAGGTCGGTTTCCCGTCTGTGATCATGAAAATCTGCTTGTTCTTATTCTTTCGCCGACGCAGTAAGTCCATCGCCAGTTCCAGCCCGGCAACCGTGTTGGTGTGGTAGGGACCAACTTCCAGATACGGAAGCTCTTTGGCCTGAATCTGCCAGGCATCGTTTCCAAACACAACAATATCGAGCGTGTCTTTAGGGTATTTCAGTTTGATGAGTTCAACAAGGGCAAGCGCCACTTTCTTGGCGGGTGTAATCCGGTCTTCACCGTACAGAATCATCGAGTGGCTGATGTCGATCATGAGCACGGTCGAGGTTTGCGTCTTCTGCTCTTTTTCGGTCACTTCAAGATCGCGCTCCATCAGTCTGAATTCCTCCACACCGCTGTTGATCTGTGCGTTTTTGATGGATTCGGTCATTGAAATCTGTTCCAGAGAATCACCGAACTGATAAGTTCGAAGGTCGCTGCTGAGTTCATCGCCGGTGCCGGTATAGGGTGTTTTGTGGCTCCCGCCCGACTTCGACCGTTTGAGCTTACCGAAAATTTCTTCCAGCGCACTTCGCCGAATCGTTTGTTCGCTCTTGGGCGTCATCACGATTTTGCCTTCCTGATTATCTTCGGTCAGATAGCCTTTCTCTTTCAGATCATCGAAGAAATTACCAATGCCGTATTTATCATCGGTAAGGCCGTATTGCCGGTCAAGCTGACTCATCCAGGACATGGCTTGTTCCACATCGCCGGACGTCAGCAGTAATAACTGCTGGAAAATATTCAGCAGTTTATCGAAGTTACTGCCTCCCTTCTGTTCGGGCGGCACGAAATCGGAAAATTGAAAGCCTTTCATATTGCTAATGAGTGATTGAGCGAATTGCCAACTACCCCCAACCCCCTAAAGGGGGGCTTTTGTCAGTCTTAGAGATAGGCAAAGCCCCCTTTAGGGGGTTGGGGGTAGTTTTAAGCTAATTAAGGAATACGTTTTAGCTAGTTCTTTATTCGTAAAGTGCCTAGCGGTTTCTGATTGTTCTAAAAGAACAGCACGTTTCCCGGATTTGTTCGCCTGTTTGGGCGTCTCCGAGATCAATCGGGACGGACCAGAATAAACCTGCT
The DNA here is from genome assembly GCF_006965485.1 of Spirosoma sp. KCTC 42546. Taxonomy (NCBI): domain Bacteria; kingdom Pseudomonadati; phylum Bacteroidota; class Cytophagia; order Cytophagales; family Cytophagaceae; genus Spirosoma; species Spirosoma sp. KCTC 42546. The sequence goes on along the minus strand of NZ_CP041360.1, from coordinate 6,899,280 downwards.
ATTTCTTCACAATCGGCAATCGAATCTGCGACGGATATTGCGCTGAATGAAACACCTGATTGTGAGCTACTACGCCTTTTGTTTCGCTATAATTATCGCCACCTGTATTCATATTTCGGTCAAAACGGGGAAAATTACTGCTCGATACTTCAACCCGAATACTGTGGCCCGGTGCGAAATAATTGCTGGTCGACATTGGGCTTAGGGTCAGTTTATACACTTTCCCTTTGTCCATCCATATTTCTTTCTCAAAGCCATCCCGATAGCGGGCGCGCAGAATGGTCTCATCCAGATTATACGCTTTTCCATCAGGGTAAACGTCAATCAGTTTGACCGTGAAATCAGTGTCTTTGGCATCGGAAGAAACATAAAGCGTGCTTTCAATCGAGCCGGTTAGTTCGACACCATTGATAAAGGGTTCGGTTGTATAAACCAGCACATCCTGCCGGGTTTCCATCTGGTGTTGATCGAAAGCCCCGCCTTGTATCGCTGTTCCTGTACAACAAACATTGCCGCCATAGGAAGGCACCGGGTAAGCCGGGTCATAGGCAAACAAGTCCGCCTTTTCGTCTTTACCGACTGGTTTTGGAGTAAGTTTGCCATCGCCGTACAGGCTATTCGCGTGTCCTCCGCTAGACAGGTAATAGGTGGTCATTTCGGACGTAGCGGGTGGCCAGGTATCGGAAGTCTGCCATTTGTTGGAACCCATCGTGTAGTATCTGACACGGGGTGTGTTTTTCAGGACATCGTTGTTTTCTCCTTTGAGCCAGTAGTCAAACCAGCCGTAGGTGAGCGCATCGTAATCCAGTCGGGCATCCCCCACACTACGCTCGCCAACAATGGTATTCGCCGTGGCTCGTTTGTAGGCACAGTGCAGTGTGGGGGCAATAACCAGAAACTGATTGTCGCGAATTTGTGGGTCTGCCGCGTTTTTACGGACGTGGTTGAACAACGCTATATTCGGGCCGGTCGAGACATCATACCAGGACGCGAACCAATAACTCGGAACACCGAAGGGCATGTTGTCATGATATAGACCACCTTTGTACCAGTCCGGGTCGTTTGGTTTGCGAACGATCATCTTCTCGTAAACTCCCTTGGCTCCATTCGCATTTTTGATAATGTCCTGAACTGGCAAATATTTCAATCCTTGTGCCCAGTCGACTTTGGGCATTTCGGGCGCTAGATCATAGAATCGGGATACGCGGGTCAGGTCTTCACTGCTGGCGGTTTTCGGGAAAAGCGGCCGGGCAAAATTGTCGACCTGTGTGCCATACAACCAGGTGGTAAAGAGCATTTGTTGCGCCCCACCCCGATACCAGTTGCCCTGTTCCATAAAGGGAGCTACGCGTCCCACACCCGCGCCGTAGCTCATAGGCACCATAGCCGCGTGTGCCGGGTGATCTAAGGCGGCTACCGCCATTTGCCATTCGGCGGTAGAAGAGCAGCCCAGCGTCCCGATTTTCCCGTTCGACCACGGTTGTTTGGCCATCCACGAAAAGGCATCGTAGCCGTCGGTGGTTGGTGGGCCTAGAATGTCCCAGTCGCCTTCGGAGAAGAACTTGCCCCGCTCATTCTGAACCACATAGGCATAGCCCCGCTTTACAGCGTCAAGCGCGCCCAGGTACGAGTTCTGTCGAAGCTCTCCATCGCCCCAGGCGTTGAAATTGTAGGGTGTTTTAGAGAAAATAATCGGGACGGGTTTGTCGGTTTTGGGCCGGTAAATATCCGTTGCCAGCCGAACGCCATCCCGCATGGGCATCATGACTTTCTGCTCAATGATGGCAATTTCCTGTAGTTTTTTAAGAACGTCTTCCTGTACCTGGGCGTGAGCATAGTGAGAAAAGCACAAGACGAGAGCCACTAGCCGCCCTGCGAAAGAGGAGAGGTTTTTCATTAATTAGTTTGGGAGAGATGAAAGGCTGTGAAGTAGCGAATTTATGGGGATAAAACAAAGCAGGACTGCCTTTTGAGAGCAATCCTGCTTTGTATGTAGCTTGTCCTTACTATAAAATCACCGGCTACCAACGTTGGAACCGGCAGCGTACCATAAATTAGCAAGGGCTTTCTGGTGCTTGGTGCGTAGCTCCTCCAGCTTTATCCGTAAGTCAATGAGTTTAGTTTCCCGACTATTGACCAGAAACAACGAACTCTCGCCCAATTGAAACTTGCTTACTTCGGCCTGGACCAAAATCTGCTGATTGGTGGCGGTTTGCTGCTGGGTAGTAATCTGTTTTTCAAGGGCAACCAGTTCGTTCCAGGCCCGTTGTACGTCGTTAACAATGTCGCGGCCTGTCTGTTGCCGTTCCAGTCCCGTTTGCTGGTTTTTTAACTGCACCTGACGAAGTTTTCCTCGTTCGGCGCGGAGAAATAAAGGAAAGGCCAGATCGACGCCAATCTTGTGGTTACCCGATTGAAAGCCGTACGAACCCGATCCATCAGTAGTTGCTTCTGAGAGTGGACCTCGGCTCAATAAGCTAGCCTCAACGCTTATTTTGGGCATCAACAGCGCCCGGCGGTAGCGCTCTTCAATGGTTAATTGTTGCTGCTTATTGACCAATTTAACCAGGTCTGGGTGCCGTTCGGCAGCTCGGTTGAGTAAATCCTGAAGCTGTACCTGACTGGTCTGGTCGGGGGGAGCGGCCTGCGGAATAACTGTACCTGGCAAATCGACAGGTTGGGGAACTGCGCCTTCTTGGCTACTCCACAAAAACGTTGTTAGACTGAGTCGGGCATTTTGCAGATCGACAGCCGCCTGTTGAAATTGAACCAGCCGATCCTGAACCGTAATCAGGGCTTCGGTGGTATCAATGGGAGCTGCGTCGCCAATGAGCGCCCGTTGCCGAACGGCCACAAAACGCGTTTGAGCCAACTGATACCCGCGCTCAATCCAGCGAAACTGCTGATACGCGAGATACCAGTCCCAATACGCTTTGGCCGCATCGAGCAGGGTTTTATTGATTAATGAAATCCGATCGGCCTCGGCCAGATTAACGGCCAGTTGAGCCTGGCGCAACGTGTTTCGGCGTGCATCGATGAGCAGTCCCTGCGTAATGGGTACACTAACCCCCAGAGCAATCAGCCCCGTGGGTGGCACGTTGTTTTCGGGGTTCAGGTACTTTCCCGTATTCCGGTCGTACGTCATTTTTACATCAAGGCCACCGGGCAAGATCGGTACGGCCAGCCCTGACTGCCATTTGTCGTAATAAAGCGTGTTGCCAAAGTTTTTACGATTATAGGCCGAGAACAGCTTGGGGTCAAACGCACCACGGGCCTGCTGGACCTGCGCCTGCGCTTCCTGATTTAGTAAAGCCGCCTGTTTAACAATCGGATTGTGCTGCAACACTGCCTGGTAAAACTCCTCGGCAGTGAACACGATCCCCGTATCGGCTAACGGCAGGCCTGCCAGTGCAGACAGCGACGATGGTACATTACCGGTTGAGGTTTCTGATGTAGCAATGGCTGTGCGCGACAAAACATCTGAGGGTACCGGAACCGATTGCCCTAAAGCCGATTCTACCCAAAGTGCCATGCTGCTGAGCCAGAGCAGAAAAACGAATAGCTTCATATTTTTTCTGGCTTCGCGGGTTCTTCTTTTAGGCTTGGTGGAAATCCATTGAGTTGACGCCATAGTTCGTACCAGATGGGCACATCGTCGAGCATTACCCACCCAACCACGCCAGACCCAACGCGTAACAGTTCAGGCCAGGGCTGGTCACCAGGTAGCGCATCTGGCGTAACCAACAGCCGGTATTGGCCATTTGTGCTACTCACAGCGTCAATAACCGCCACTTTCCCTCCAAACGTACCGACCGCCACCGCAGGCCAGCCTGAGAACTGAATGGCGGGCCAGCCATCGAACTGGATGCGTACCCGGCGTCCACGTTGAATCAGCGGCACGTCCATCGCACGCACGTACAACTCCACAGCAATCGTTGGATTGGCGGGTTGCAGGGTTGCTATAGCCTCGCCCTCTTTAATGGTTTCGCCGATGCCCGCTTTCAGCGATCGTACGATATAGCCATTCTGCGGAGCCCGCACAACATACATACCACGCCTTACACTAACATTACTGATCTTGTTACGCATAACGGCAATCTCATTGTTCGCACTGGCCTTACTCGACAAGGCTGAACTTCGATCGGATAGCGTTTTGGCGATGTCTTGCTCATATTTTGCCTGAATAGACTCTAAATCGAGCCGGGCGTTGGCCAGTGCCTGCCGTGTTACGTTCAGTTTGTTTTCCTGCACAATGACCTTTGCATAGTCCTGCTGGATTGTGAGCCGCCGGGATTCGAGGTCGGTGAGTGAGAACAAGCCATCCCGGTAGCCCTTTTCATACCGCTCCAGTCGGTCAACGGCAATCTGGTAATTGCGTCGGATCGCTACCAGATCGGCACTGTCTATACGTACCTTCAGGTGTTCCTGCTGAACCCGGTTTCTGGCTTCGGCCAAATCTACCCGTACGCCTGTGCTCAATGCCTTCATCTGCCCGTCGAGCGCTTGAATCTTGGCATCCGTGGCCACTCTGGTGCCCTGTTTGGCGGCCAATTGTTCGCCGAGTCGTTCGGGGAGATTGGGGTCGAAATATTCGTCTTTGATTTCTGAAATGACCAGTAGCGTATCGCCCCTTTTGACAAACTGGCCTTCCCGAACCGACCAGCGCTCAATTCGACCCGCAATGGCGTTCTGGAGCGTTTGTGGTCTGTCTTGTGGAGTCAAAGCGGTTACGCTTCCCAACCCGCTGATATTCTGACGCCAGGGAAGGAACAGGATGACTATAGTCAGGAACAGAAAAAAGAGCATCCATCGGCCAAGCCGACGACTACTGCGGGGGTGTGGCAGTTCCTGTAACGTTTTGAGCGGATATTCGCCGAACATCTGCTCATCAATCTGTTGATTCGATAAATTAAGCATGTGTTGTCGTATCGGTTTCTAAGGGCAAGTCAGTTACAGCCGCAATCTTTTCTACACCCGCCAGCATATCAAATATCGTGTCGACACTGGATACGAGTTTGTCAACGGCCCCGGTAATAAGTACAATGACCAGCTCCGACGCAACGAACTGACCCAGCGACATTTGGCGGCTGACAACCAGCGATGTACCCAGAATAAGCAATCCTCCGGTAACCAGTGTTCTAAACGCAACGGAGCTGTAATAGAAGCGTTTCAGGACAGTAAAGTGGTCGTTCCGATGGTTTATGTAGTTGGCTAGTCGGCGATCAATCTGGCCGATTGGATTTTGTGTGCCTTCAGTCGAGCGCTTTTCTGACAGGTCGATCGAATACTTTTCGAGCCAGTCGACCACTTTGTACTTATCGCTCGATTCTTTGATGCTCGTGCGTGTTCCCTCTGGCCCGAACAGGCGGATAACACCATAAATAACCAGCAGCACAATAAGGCCAAATCCTAAAAAGACCGGGTGGTAAAAGGAGAGGAGAACGATGCCGAAAAGAATCTGTACAGCGGCAGCTGGAAGATCGATCAGAACCTTTGTCATGCCTTTTTGGAGTGTTACTACATCGAAGAACCGATTCATCAGTTCGGGCGGATAGTAATCGGCCATCGCTTCTGGCTGGATGCGGGGCAACCGGTAAGTAAACTCAAAAGCAGCCTTGGCAAAAAGCCGTTGCTGAATGATTTCAACGAGTGTAAACTGGACAATCGTGAGCAGACCGCCAACCAGGACCCCAACAATAACCAGCCCGATCATTACATAGACCGAACTGAAGAGCATGCCGCTTGAAACCAGATTAAAAACAGCCTGAATACCGAGAGGTAGGGTAAGGCCAATGATACCCGTAATAATAGCGAACAACAGAATATAGACAATATCTTTTCGTTCGGTTCCCAGTAACCGTATCAGCCGCTGCAAAGGCGACGGAGGTGGCTGCAGGTGTGTACTAACCGCCATGATGATCGAGAATGTTGAAATTAAAAAGGCATTAAAATCCTATTTATAACAACTGATGGATCAGGCGTTTAGTTTAGTACGATTCAGTCTGATTTAGTACGATTCGAAGGTGGAGTTGTTAAAAAAAGCGAAAAAAGATTAGAATTCAATTAGATTACCTGATTTGCCTTTACAACTGCGCCAGCAAATACAACACAGCCATACGGACGGCCACGCCGTTTTCGACTTGGTCCAGAATGATAGACGCTGAGAATTTTCTGCTGTTTCAAGCTGCTTGAATGGCCACTAGAGTCGATATGGTCTTGGGCAATGGCAATACCATTCCCATTTCACGGATTTCTTCAAGATACAGTTCTATCGCTGATTTAATGTTTGTCTTTACCTCATCAAGCGTATCACCTACCGTAAAGCAGACAGGTAGATCTGGTACATAAGCAGAGTAACCACCTTCTTCCGTCTCTTCGATAATTACGACATATTGCATCATAAAAAGGATTATCTTTTATTTTAAACCGGCCTGTTTCAAAATAGATTGCTCTGTGCCTGGTTTAAGTTCTTTGTTTAAACCATGATCAGGAACGACAGCAATGCCTAATTTCGTCGGGTGACGGTAAACGCGATGACTTCCACTTTGTCGCTTAAAATACCACCCGTCTTCTTCTAAGAGCCTGATGATCTCTTTTACTTTCATCGCCATAAGTCGAAGATAGAATAAAGTTACGGATAAAAAGCAATCAACTGACTCCTACAACTGCGCCAGCAAATACAACACAGCCATACGGACGGCCACGCCATTTTCGACTTGGTCCAGAATGATGGAGTGCGACGAATCGGCAGCATCAGACGTCAACTCAACTCCCCGATTAATGGGGCCAGGGTGCATGAGCACAATAGGTCGATCCAGTTCATCGAGCATCTGTTTCGAGATGCCGAAGTAAAGAGAATACTCCCTCAGCGAGGGGAAGTACTTGATTTGCTGCCGCTCCAACTGAATGCGGAGCACGTTGGCTACATCGCACCAGGCCAGAGCCGCCCGCACATCATGCCCAACCTTCACGCCAAGCGCTTCAATGTATTTAGGAATGAGCGTTTTAGGGCCGCAAACCATGACCTCAGCGCCCTGTTTTTGCAGACAGAAAATATTGGACAGCGCGACCCGCGAGTGCGTAATGTCGCCGATGATGGCAATACGCTTGCCTGCTACGTCACCGAGTTTTTCGCGGATGGAGAACGAGTCTAGTAAGGCCTGTGTCGGGTGTTCGTGGGTGCCATCGCCTGCGTTGACAACGTTGGCTTTGATGTGTTTCGTCAGGTAATGAGGAGCACCGGGGCTACTGTGCCGCATCACCACCATATCGACCTTCATGGCCAGAATGTTGTTGACCGTATCCAGCAGGGTTTCGCCTTTTTTGACCGAGCTACCCGAGGCCGAAAAATTGACAACATCAGCCGATAATCGTTTCTCGGCTAACTCAAAAGACAGGCGAGTACGGGTCGAATTCTCAAAAAAAACGTTGGCAATCGTCACATCGCGTAACGAGGGGACTTTCTTGATGGGCCGATTAATGACTTCCTTAAACTGACTGGCCGTTTCCAGAATGAGTTGAATATCAGACTCGGTCAGGTCTTTTATACCCACCAAATGGCGGACACTGAGGGATTGGGCCATAAGAACAGTATAACTATAAATTGGGCAAAGATAGGTCTAGGCGATTAAAGATAATATTGCTACCTGGCGACTTTATTAAATTGATCTGTAATCGAGGATTAATTCTAGCTCCGTTAGCTCATTGAGTTTTTCGCTGGTAAATCAGCTTTTTGCCTAAACTAATGCTTAATAGCCATGATTGGGCGTGGGTGCAGGAAAGAGTTTTTCGCGTATTCTGGCTTGGTCTACGACTATCCAAATTGAGGGATAAAGCGAAAGGTTAAACCGATAAAACGGTTTTCGATAGGTTGAAGGCGCTCCATATCCTCGGTCTGTGTCCTCACCTAGCGTATACATACATCTTTTTCGCCCCGTTAGGGGTGATCTGTCAATAGAAAAAGGGCGTTGAATTCTGTCCGAAGCGCCGTAGGTGCGACCTATTCTACCTTGATTTAGGCCGCACCTACGGCGCTTTGAAAGGGGGCGGCTTTCTTTTTTCTATTGACAGGTCGCCCTTACAGGGCTGAAGCAAAAAAGCCTTTACTGTTTATCCCTAACAAGTGGAAACAAAGGCGATTCGACGTGGGCTTTGTTCATGAGCCGACCAAGTTGTTCGGCTTTTTCAGGATTCTTAGCCGCTACGTCGTGGCTTTCGGCAGGATCTTTCGACAGATCATATAGCTCAACGGGACCAGTAGGGTTTTGAGTCACCTGCAGCCGAACGGCTTTCCAATCTCCCTGACGAATAGCCTGTCTGCCACCGTTTTCATGAAATTCCCAATAGAGGTAGTCATGTTTTTTCTGACTCCCTTTACCCAGGAGCGATGGCACAAACGAAATGCCATCAATGCGGGCTGGCGTTTGTGCACCGGCCAGTTCGGTAAATGTGGGGAGCAGATCCCAAAAAGCGCCGATGAAATCGTTTCGGCTACCCGGCTTGATAACGCCGGGCCAGCGGGCAACGAATGGTTCACGAATGCCACCTTCATACAAATCGCGCTTGACTCCTCGGAACCCACCACTGCTGTTGAAGAAGGTCGGATCGGCTCCTCCTTCAATGTGTGGTCCATTATCGCTGGTAAAAATCACGAGCGTATTTTTATCCAACCCTTTTGCTTTCAGCTTCGCGATGACCTGCCCAACGTATAGATCGAGCCGGGCTACCATAGCTGCGAAGGTTGCCCGTGGATAGGCCTGGGAAGCGTAGCCGCCTGTTTTCGCGTCAGGACCATAGTCGGCACCAGCATAGGGTTTTTCCGCAAATTTTCCTTTGTAATGACGGAAGAGACTGTCATCGGGAACGAGCAGTTCAGCATGGGGCAAAATGTAGGGGAGAAATAGGAAAAACGGCTGGCTGGTTTTGCGGGAATCGAGAAAGGCCAGCGCTTGTTTCTGAATCAGATCAGGGGCGTATTCTTTTGCCTGACGAAGGTTTTCGTTGCCGGTCAGTACAACTTTCTGGTTGTTATCCCAAAGATGATCCGGGTAATACCGATGCGCCAATGCCTGACAATTGTACCCATAGAACCGGTCGAAGCCCTGCTTGTTGGGGTCTCCTTCTGAACCTACGGGCCCAAGTCCCCACTTGCCAAAAGCGGCTGTCGTGTAGCCTGCTCGTTGCAGGAGTTCGGCTACGGTTGTAACAGAATCGGCAATGGGTTGCTGCCCTTCGGGTTTCACTTCCTTATTCCCCCGGATGTAGGTATGCCCCGTGTGCTGCCCGGTCATTAAGGCCGACCGCGAGGGGGCACAGACAGACGTACCCGCATAAAACTGGGGGAACTGCATGCCCTCGGCCGCTAATCGGTCAATGTTTGGGGTCTTAATCAGGTTTTGTCCGTTGAGGCCTACATCACCATAGCCAAGGTCATCAGCCAGAATAAAGATAATGTTGGGGCGAGCGGGTTTCTGGGCCAGCGTTTGTAAAGCAATAAACGTTAAGGCTATGAATAAATATCGCATAGAGTTGAGAGGAAGTGTTATTTCACGGGTGTAAACGTCATTTTAGGCTGCTGCAAGGCAGTTAAAAGTAGCTTGATTTCCAGCCGGAGGATGGCTTCTTCGGCTTTTGCATCGATCTTATCCGGATCGTCGGAAGGTTTATGATAGTCGGGGTGGCCGCCAGTGTGGAAAAACAGAACCGGAATTTGTTTAGCGTAAAAAGCAGCATTATCGGAGCCGCCATTTCCCGCCCGATCGGTAAAGAATTTGATGGAACTTTCGGCTCCTTTGAATACGATTGGCCAGGTGTCGCTGGTGCCGTAGCCACCAATGCCCACGCCCCGATCCGGGTTGTACCGCCCAATCATATCCATGCACACCATAAAATTTAGTTTGTCGAGTGGCAGGGTCGGATTGTTCAGAAAATAGCGTGAACCCTGTAAGCCCAGTTCTTCGGCACCAAAGGCCATAAACAGGAAATTATACGGCTCTTTTACTCCGTTTTTTGTGAAGTAATGAGCGATTTCCAGCAGCCCAGCCACGCCCGAGGCATTGTCATCTGCTCCGTTATGGATTTTTCCTTGTGGTAACGAATCCAGCGAACTTCCCTGCCGACCCAAACCCAAATGGTCGTAGTGGGCACCAATCACAATCGTATAAGGAGCGCCATTATCCAGAAACCCAATGACGTTTGCTGCTTTTCGCAGGCTATCCGGTACAACAACTCGCCGAACTTTGGCTGTAAATGATTGATAATATCCATCTGTGCCCAATGGTTTCAGACCATACTTTTTGAAGTATTTCTCGACATAACGGGCGGCCTTAGCATTCTCCGGGCTTCCCGTTCCCCGGCCCTGCATCTTATCGGAAGCAAGTTTATGAATATGCTTCGTAATTCGTGTGGCCGACGGCTCCTGCCCGAAGGTGGTGTTTGTGAGTAAAGTCAGTAAGAAAACGAAATAGATTTTCATGAAAAACAGAAGTGCCGGCCAGTTTTCATAGGCCGGTACCAGTACAAAGCTGTCTTATAAATTGGATTACTTAGTTTACCATTTAACGTGGACCCCGATGTTCGCCCTGAGCCCGGCCATTACGGTCTTGAGGCTTGTTGTTCTGAGCCCGTTGTTGTTGCCCATTAGGTCGACCCGGTTGCTGCCCCGGATTACCACCCGGACGGCCATTGCCACCCTGTTTACCCATTTGATTGTGCATGGGATGGTTGTTGATTACATAATACTTCGAATCGCGGCTATCGCGGATGGGCTGCTGGTCGTAACGCCCCTTGAAAGACGCATACTGATTCCGGTAAACCGCATTGCGCAGATAGGGCTGCTTATCGTTGATGACCACTTTGTGCATCCGATACAGATCGTAGTTGTTGTACTGCGGAGGCAAAACAGTGGTGGTTATCCAGCGTCCTCCACTGTTATAGATCCACTGTTGTAACGGGACGTAGTAATAGATGTCCAGATCAGGCAGATAATAGTAGTTTACATAGTCGTAACCGGTTGGCCCCCAGATGGGTTGGCTCCCAATGTTGACATTGACGTTCACTTGTGCCTGGCTGGTTTGGTACAGTCCAGTACCGACCAATAGGCCGAGTATAATCAGTACGTTTTTCATAATTTCCGTTGATTTAATTTCAATTCGTCACTGTTGACTATCTGCATGTACCGCTGATTTAGCCTAAACGTTGCTAAAGCAGTCAGTTTTCTTTTGTTCTTATCGCCAGCCCCCACCTAATGCCCGGTAAAGCGTTACGGTTGCCTGAAGTTGCTGCAATCGGTCATTGACCCCGTTTAGCTGGGTTGCCAGCAGGTTTTGTTCGGCGGTCAATACGTCGGTGTAGTTTGTGTTGGCGGTGTATTTAAGCAGCTCTTTTGTATAAGAAACCGCCTTCTCCAAAGCGGCTAATTGCTGCTGACGAGTAGCCATCTTATCGACCGCCATCTGGTACGAAAATAGCGCATTGGACACCTCCTGACCTGCCGTTAGCAGTGTGGCCTGATAGGTATAAAAGGCTTCGGCCTGAGCTGCCTGTGCCCGGTTAAGTCGCTGGCGATTAATACCCTGATTGAAAATGGGTTGTGTCAGCCCGCTAATCAGGCTTCCGTAAAATGTTCCTGCAAAAAAGCCGGTCAATGTATTCGCAGTAGCGAAACCGCCGGTACCCGTAATCGTGAGGGCAGGGTAGAAGTAGGTTCGGGCCACATTCGTTAACTCGAACGCATTTCGGAAGCCATACTCAGCTTCCTGCACATCAGGACGATTGCTCAATAGCTGTGCTGGAAGACCCGTTTGCAATGACGTTACGGATTGCTGGATATCCAGTTGTGTACGCGGGATGCTATCGGGCGGCATGGCCAGCAAGAGGCTCAATGTGTTTTCAGTTTGCCGAATATTCTGCCGAATATCGGGTAAGGTGACCTCTGCCGCATAGCGGTTGGCTTCACTCTGTACCACATCGGCCCCCGTTACTATGGCACCCTCTTTCAGCGCTTTCATGGTCTCCACATCCGTCTTTCGGTTGTCGACCGTTTCCAGCGTGATTTTTAGCTGTTTATCATAGGCCAGCAATGCATAATAACCATTGGCGATGTTAGCAATTAATTGCGTTTGCACGGCACGTCGGTAGGCTTCACTTTGTAAGTAAGCTGCTACATAGGCTCGTTTTGTGCTCCGCAATTTGCCCCAAACATCGGCCTCCCAACTCGTGCTGGCTGTCAACGAATACTGCTTGATGGTTGGAATGGAGGTCGTACTCACGGTACTCGATCCTGATTCGGCATTTCGAATGTTCAAAGCCCGCAACTGTGCCGACGATGATTTAGAGAGCGTAAAACCCGCATTGGTACTAAGCGTCGGATAGAACGCCAGTTTGCTTTGCAAAACATTAGCTTCGGCTGCCTGCATTCGGGCCACGGCGATTTTGAGATCCAGATTATTGCTGAGGCCCCGTTCAATTAACCGTTGCAGAATGGTATCTGAAAACATCTGCCGCCAGGGTAAACTGGCTAATGTGCTTGAGTCCGTAGTTTGCTGGCCCCTGTAGAGTTTATTGGTCGTAAGGCCTGGCTGCTCATAGGGTTTTGTCACGCTACAGGAAGCTAGCAGCGCTCCCAGTAGCAGTGTTAATCCCAGATTTATATGTTTCGTATTCATGATATGTACTAGCTTCTGAGACAGATGGCTTACGTTCTACGTTCTCGCTTGGCTATACCGAGTGAGGACTATTGTTTTAACGGCCTCTGGCCGGTGAATTACAATAAGTGTATCAAAACGGGCCAGAGGCCCTTGAAACAATAGCCCTCACTCGGCGTAGCCAATCGAGAACGTGCAGGCTATGTGTTCATTGGAGTTGCAACCTGTTTTTCTTTACCATCAACTTTCGCTGGCTCTTCTTCCTCATCATCAGGATTGTGCTGACCGGGTGGGCCACTTATTTTTTCCTGCAATCCCTGGAAAATGACGAACAGTGTTGGCACGAAAAACACCCCGAGCAACGTGCCGAATAGCATACCGCCGATAGCACCTGTACCAATCGATCGGTTGCCTTGGGCACCGGCACCGCTGGCAAACATGAGGGGCATCAGTCCGAAAATGAAAGCAAAGGAGGTCATCAGAATTGGCCGTAACCGGGCTTTGGCTCCTTCTATGGCTGACGCTAATAATTCCATTCCGGTCTGCCTCCGCTCAACGGCAAACTGCACGATCAGGATGGCGTTCTTGGCCAGCAAACCAATGAGCATGATGAGCGAGATTTGCATGTAAATGTTATTGTCCAGCCCAAAAATCCGGGCAAACACATACACACCCGATAAGCCAACCGGCAAGGAGAATAAGACCGCAAACGGCAACAAGTAGCTTTCGTATTGCGCGCTCAACAGCAGATACACAAACGCCAGACATAGAATGAATACATACAGCGTTTGGGAACCCACGTTTTGCTCTTCCCGACTAATACCAGAATACTCGAAACCATAGCCCGCCGGAAGCGTCTGGGTAGCCACTTCCTGAATCGCCAGCAAGGCTTGCCCGGTGCTATAGTTCGGATTAGGCGACCCGTTGACGGACATCGACGAAAACAGGTTGAAGCGGGAAACACTCTCAGGACCGTAAATTCGTTTGAGGTTGATAAACTCGGTGATCGGTGCCATCGTACCCGCCGATGTTCGGACGGAAATTTTGGTTAAACCGTCTGGATTGGCCCGGTAATTTGTGTCGGCCTGCATGATGACGCGGTACTGTTTGCCAAACTCGTTGAAGTTAGACACGTACGAACTGCCGTAGAATACCTGCATTGCCTTGAGTACGTCGCCCACCAGAATGCCTGCCTCCTTGCATTTTGCCACATTCACATCCATCTGATACTGAGGGAAATTTGGATTGAATGAGGTCGTAGCGTATTGTATTTCAGGGCGTTTGCTCAGCGTGGCCAGAAAGTTCTGGGTCACCTTATAGAACTCGTCGGTGGTGTGTCCGCCTTTATCCTGCAACTGAAACGTGAAGCCGCCACTAGTGCCGAAGCCCGTGATGGTTGGCTGTTGGATAAAGACAAGGTCGGCATCCCGGATGTTGGCTGTTTTCTGCTTAAGCAGCTTAATCACATCGTCGTCGCTAACGCCGGGTCGCTCATCCCAGGGCTTTAATCGCACGATAATTAGGCCATAGGCGCTCCCATTTCCAGCTACGAAGTTTTGCCCGAGGTTGCGCAGACTGTTTTGTACTTCGGGGATGGTATGCGCAATGGAGTCTACCTTATCGGCCATCGCCGTGGTGCGTTCGACCGACGAAGCGGGTGGCAGCGTGATATTTACGAAAATGCTTCCCATGTCTTCTTTGGGCACGAAGCTGGTTGGCGTGGTTTTGAAGAGTGTATAAAACAGCCCACCAAATAGCCCAATGCCAACGAGAACCAGCCATTTTCGGACGGACAGAAACGTGACCGACTTGGTGTATTTATCTGTCAGTGCATCGTAAGCCGCGTTGAATCCCACCCCAAATCGCTTAAGTAGATTCTTTGGTTGGGCATCGTCGGTGTGCTCCGGTGGTTTCAGGAACATAGCCGCCAGTGCTGGACAAAGGGTCAGGGCGTTGACCGCCGAAATAATAATGGCCACTGCCAGCGTAATACCAAACTGCCGGTAAAACACCCCCGCCGACCCCGTGATGAACGTAACGGGCAAAAACACCGATGCCATTACGAGGGTAATCGAAATAATAGCGCCCGATATTTCGCTCATCGCGTCGATGGCCGCTTTGCGGGATGATTTATAGCCGCTTTCCAGTTTGGCGTGAACCGCTTCCACCACCACAATGGCGTCATCGACCACAATACCAATGGCCAGCACCAATGCGAATAGGGTTAATAAATTGATACTGAAGTTGAATAGGTACAGGAAGAAAAACGTACCCGTAATGGCCACCGGCACCGAAACGCCGTGAATAATGGTCGAGCGGAAATCCTGTAGAAAGATGAAAATCACCAGAAACACCAGCGCGAAGCATTCCAGCAGCGTATGCAGTACTTTGCTGATCGACGCATCCAGAAACTGATTGATATCGACCAGATAGACGAAATGAACCCCCGCCGGAAACGACTTGGCCGCTGCCTCAATGACTTTCTTGGAGTTGTTGATCACATCCCGCGCATTGGAACCGGGCGTCTGGCTCACCGAAATACCTACCGACTGTTTGCCATTGGTCGTCGTAAAACTGGTGTAGGTCTGTGATCCCAGCTCAATTCGCGCAATATCTCGTAATCGCAGCAATTGGCCGTTGCCGGTTGTTTTAATGATAATATCACCAAACTGCTGCGTAGACTGCAACCGACCGCTGTACCGAATCACGTATTGGAATGTCTGGTTGTCATTTTCACCGAACTTGCCGGGGGCCGCATCCACATTTTGGTCCGTCAATGCGGTTGACACATCGGCAGGGGTAATGCCATAAATGGACATAACATCGGGCTTCAGCCAGATTCGCATTGAATACGTTTTAGCCGAGCCAAACACGTTGGCCGCGCCCACACCATTGACCCGCTGGAGTTGTGGAATGACGTTGATGGCGGCATAATTTTGCAGAAATGTCTGATCGTAAGCGGCATTGTCGCTATAGATCGACATAATCAGCAGGTTGCTGCTTTGCTGCTTCCGAACCGTTACGCCTGCCTGCGTAACCTCTTGCGGCAGCAGGCTGGTAGCGGCCGAAACCCGGTTCTGGACATCCACAGCGGCCTGGTTTGGATCGGTGCCAACGGCGAAATAAATGCTGATGTTGCCAGCCCCGTCGTTGGTGGCCGACGAGGTCATGTAGGTCATACCTTCCACGCCGTTAATCTGTTCTTCAAGCGGCACAATGACGCTTTTGAGCACTACATCAGCATTGGCACCACTGTAGCTGGCCGAAACCTGTACCGTTGGTGGCGAAATATCGGGATACTGGGCAATGGGTAGTTTGACCATGCCCAGAATCCCCAGCAATACGATGAGGGCCGAAATAACGGTACTTAATACCGGTCGTTCTATGAATATGCGAAGCATAAGACAGTTTGTTGAGAATGGCTTACAAGTCTGTGTTTGTGTCGGTCGTGGCGGTTGTCGTGCTTGGCGCTGTCGTTTTATAAACGCTGGCTGGCAAAGCGGCCTTCGGTTTAATAGATGCGCCATCTTTCAAACCAGTGCCGCCATCAAGCACGACCTTATCGCCCGCTTTTAACCCTTTCTGCACGACGAAATACTGCCCGTCGGGGGTGGGCGTTACGAGCACGGCTGTGGTTTTGACGGTATTATTTTTTTCGACGACAAACAGGAAGCGCTTGTCCTGAAGCTCCGAAGTGGCACTTTGTGGTACAACCAGGGCCGAGTCAATGGTTCTGGGAACGCGGACAGTACCGCTATTGCCGCTGCGGAGTAGGGCTTGCGGGTTGGGAAACGTGGCGCGGAAATTACTGGAACCCGTTTGGGTATCGATCTGGCCAATGGCCGTTTTGATCCGGCCTTTGTAGTTGTAAGTCGATCCGTCGGCCAGCAGGAGGATAACGTCGGGCAGTTTAGCTAGTTTCTCTTGAAGTGTGTTGCCACTTACATCGCGGGTAAAGTCGAGGAGCTGTTTTTCGTTGAGGGCGAAGTAGGCATACACTTCACTGATACCGGAAATGGTCGTCAAGGGATTGGTCGTTGCGCTGGTTACCAAGCTGCCGATTTTGTAGGGAATCGAGCCAACCACTCCACTAACCGGGCTGACTAAATTCGTGTACCCCAGATTGGTTTGGGCATTTGCCAGAGCGGCCTGCGCCTGTGCCAACGCAGCTTGCTTGGAGGCTAGTGTATACTGGGCTGTTTCCAGTTCGTACTTGCTGATGATGTCTTTCTCAACCAGAGGCCGAACCTTATTGACCGCCAATAGAGCGGAACTAACATCGGCCTGCGCTGTTCGAACCCCCGCCTGTGCGGTGAGCACGTCCTGGGCATATTGGGGCGCATTGATGCGAAAAAGTCGCTGTCCTTTTTTGACCGTAGCGCCTTCGTCCACGTAAATAGCCTCGACAAATCCATCTACTTTGGGGCGAATCTCGACGTTCTGCTCACCCTGAATGGTAGTAGGGAAATCGACGTAGAGAACCGTCTTGCGGGGCGCAAGCGTCAGTACGGAATAGGTCTTCGGCTGTTTTAAGGCGGTGGAGTCAGTTTGCCCCCCTTTTTTCTTGTCGGAACTGCTACAGGCTGTCAGGCAAATTCCGGCCAACAGCACCATGATCCATTGGCAATTCGTCGTGTATTGTGGATGTTTTCGAAACGCTTTCATAATCTATTCGTATCCTCATCGGATACTGAATAACAAGGTGAAAGCCTCGTAGAGTTATTAGGATGGGATTAAAAGGATGCGAATCCCGATTTTGGGTGGGCGAATCGGGGATTTATGGGGCGGAAAGACGTTAGCAGAAGCTGGTTATGCCGATAATAGATTGGCTGTATAGTGACCAAAGTTACGGTCATCAGAAATTATAGTCAGCTGGTGGACTAAGGCCTGGGCGATGATAAGGCGGTCGAACGGATCGCCATGATGAAAAGGGAGTTGATGTAACTGGAGTAGATCCGAAAAGTCAAAATCTAATACGACAAAACCTTCCTCTTCAAGATAGCTGGCTAGTTTATCCAAGGAAATGCCTATCGTCAATTTGCCTAATGATGACTTGATCGCCATTTCCCAAAGGCTGGCTTTGCTAATATAAATGGTGTTATCAATCGAATCAATAAGCTCCTTTGTGGGTTGGGAGAGCCGTTTCTCACCTTTAATATACCATAGCAACACATGCGTATCAATAAGATAAGCCTCATTCATGGCATATAGTCTTTGAACTCATCCAATGGCTCGTTAAAGTCATCATCTATGTGAGTAATTATATGCTTACCACCTCCAAAATGGCGTTTTGTAAGCTTTTGTTTGCCTGCATCGTGTTGCTTAATGGCTGAGACTTGACTTAATAATCGTAGATCGTTAAGTCCGGCAATCCATTGAATTAACTCTAATTTTTGGGATTGAGTGTCCATTTTTATTGCTATTAAAATCAACTTATAGCTTAACGAATATACAACTCAAAATTGGGTTTCAAAGACGTTTTCGTTGATTGATCTACGACACAGAATTACTCAACAACCACACACCCATAACCCGGTACCGTGACCCGGTCGCCAGTGAACGAGCCGCCTGAAATTGTTTCGAACACAATGCACCGACACCATTCTTCGCCCGGTGAAAAGACGACCTCAATGGGTTTGTTCGTCAGGTTGTGAACCAATAATACACACGGCCCACCGCTGGCATCCTGCCGAATAAACGCGACAATCCCTTTCTGCCGAATACCGGATGGTAAAAGCTTGCTGAGATTATTATTCAGAATTGGGTGACTATTCCGGTAGTGAATCAGGCGTTTGTAATGATTGAACAGCGAATTTGGATCGCTCTGCTGCTGAGCCAGCGGCCGAACGGTTTGACTGGTACTATATTTTCCCCGACGCCAGCGGGTGCGTTGGGTATCCTGCGCCCGAATATCCCACAAAAAAGGCTCACGGATGTTTTCGTCGGGTTTCATGCCGAGCATACCAATTTCCTCGCCGTAGTAGAGATAGGGTAAACCTGGTAGTGTAAGCAACAGGTTGGCTGCTACTTTCAAGCGGTCGAGATTTCCCTTGAGTAAACTGCCAATCCGGTTCTGATCATGGTTGGAAAGGAGCAGTGCATCAATAAAGTTGGGATTGACAGTACCGAATGTATTGTGAACGTATTGCAGAAACTCAACCAAATCTTCAGTGTCGTTTTCCTGCCCAACGATTTCGGCAATGGCCAGTTGAAGGTCGAAATTGAAGTTGGCTTTCAACCCCCGAAAATAGGGCGCTATACGTTCGGGACGTGTCCAGACTTCGCCCACGGTGTAAGCTCCCGATTTTGCGGCTTCAACGACTTTTCCGAACTCCTGCCAGAATTCATGATTCTTGGGCTCTTCGGCCTCCCGGTAGAGGTGGCGGGCCGCATCAAGCCGAAATCCGTCTACTCCGATCTCGTTAAGCCAATACCGGGCTATCTTGAAAAACTCATCCCGAACCGGCTGGTGGTCAAAGTTCAGATCGGGCATGCCGCTCCAGAACATGCCATAATATTGCTCAGGATAAGTGGCCCCTCGTACTGTATGCCAGGGGTTTTTCTCGCCCGAATCGGCAGTAATATCGCGGGTAGCTAGTTTCCGGCGTTTGATCTCGTCGGGTGTCAACCATTTATAGTAATGCCAATAGGGGTTTTCTGGCCCTTTTGAGGCCTCCCGAAACCAGTTATGCTGGATGCTGGTGTGGTGTAATACTAGATCGATTATGACAGCAATACCACGTTGATGAGCTTCCGCAATCAACCGTTTGAAATCGTCCATCGTGCCGTATTCGGGATCGATTCCGTAATAATCCGTTACGTCGTACTTATGCGAACTTGGAGAAGGACTTATCGGCATGAGCCAGATGGCCGACACCCCTAGATCATTCAGGTAATCAAGTTTGTTAGTAATGCCATTGAGGTCACCGATACCATCGCCGTTGGAGTCGGCAAAGGAGCGAACGAAGATCTCGTAGTGGACGCCCGTATAGCCGATAGGTATTGAGTCGGATTGGGCAGGATGTGGAAGTGTAGTGTATTGAACTAGGTTTGATGAAGTCATTCCGTGCGAACTGATCGGTTTTGTTCTTACTAACTGTTACTAGATCCAAATAGATTCTATCGATTCCAGGATTCTTAGATTCTGTTGTAGTAATAATCAGAAAGAATAGTAGCTAAAGAATCGATAGGAGCCACTAGAATCTAGTTAACCAAAGTACTATACTGTTTCAGTGCCTGATAAACCCGATGCGTGGGGAGTCCCATCACCGTATAAAATGAGCCCTCCAGTCGTTCGATACCCACTAACCCAATAAAATCCTGAGCTCCATAAGAGCCCGCTTTATCAAAGGGTTTGCATTCCCGGATGTAATAGGTAATCTCCTCATCTGTCAACGAGGCAAACTGAACGCTTGTTTCGTCGGTGAAGGAATAAAGCTGGGGTTCACCAGTAGAATCTGGCGACAGAATAGCAACCCCCGTTCGAACCCGGTGCGTGCGTCCCGACAAGGCCTGGAGCATCCGGCGGGCATCAGCTTCATCCTGAGGCTTGTTTAGAATTTGATCCTCTAAAATCACAACGGTATCGGCGCAGAGGATGATTCGATTGCCAAAGTCAGGCAGAAACTGCTCGGCTTTCTGACGGGCGAGGTATTCGGCCACCTCATTCGCTGGCATGGTTTGCGGAAACAGTTCGTCGGTAGGCCGGGTTTCGATGGTGAATGAAAAACCGGCGTCGGTCATCAGTTGTTTGCGTCGGGGCGAGCCCGAAGCCAGCACAAGTGGATAGCGTAAGGTGAGCATGTACGTAGAAAGGCGAAGCGCAAAATTAACCCAAATACAGGGTTTTTACGTACATTGGTTGATTGCTTATTGTATACTATGACCATTCGATCTGCTACTATCTCCGACGCTGCTTCGCTAACTGAACTGGCAGCCACCACGATGCGCGAGGCTTTTGGGCCTCCCCACAATCCCACCGAACTCGTTGAGGAGTATATTCAGTCGGCCATAAGCGTGCCAGTTATGGAAGCTGAACTGACTGACCGAAGATCCTTCTTTTTTCTGGTCGAATCATCGGACGGACAGCCGGTTGGGTATGCTAAACTACGCCAGCATGCTCCTCCACGAAGAATGACGCACCGGAATGCGATCGAGATTCAGCGAATCTATCTGTTACAAAATCAAATTGGCCAGGGACAGGGTCGTATGCTCATGGAGTATTGCCTCAATTGGGCGCGCGGGCAGGGTTATGACGCCGTATGGCTTGGTGTATGGGAGCGTAATGGGCGCGCCATCGCCTTCTATGAACGAATGGGCTTCGAGCGATTCGGCTTTCATTATTTTCAGTTTGGTACCGAACGTCAGCGGGATTTCTGGCTTCAGAAACAATTAATCAGTTAAGCTGTTGGGTAATATGATTTATTGTTTTAATTGGTTTATAATTAAACCGTTATATAGGAAATCGTTATCTATTAAACAGAAACAACTTCATCTTCTGCTTGCTTAAACCATTTCGGCAAATACGACTCTAATTACCGTTCTATTTTTCCAATGTATCAAGTATATCCGAACGAATGTAAGTCAGCGTTGCGCCAGTTTTTGGTGTGGCTGATACTTTTTTTTGGATGCGTCCTATCGGCAGTTGCCCAGATTGATACAACGCATAATAATAAGAGTGGGCAAGGATCAACCAATCAAATTCAGGTTGATACGCTTCGGCATATAGGAATTAAAACCGGACCAACAGATTCGCTGGCGGCTATCCATATAACCGCCCAAACGGATAGCGTTTTGATGCGTCGGGACAGTGTTTTTTATACGCGACTAAAAGCTTCCATGTACAAGCACCGACTAACCCGCCAACTCTACGATGCTGTATTCCGGGACGTTTACAACAGCCGTATCCAAACGGGCGAAGTGAGCCAAATAGAAGTGAATCCATTTAAGGTATTTGAGGGGCGAATTATTGGCGATATTTACATTCGCCGACTTGGTGTATTTGGCCAGACGGTTTATGATACGCTTCGAAAACCCGGCAACTGGATCGAACGAGTTGGCAGCAACGTGCACACCAATACACGTGAGCATGTGATTCGTAACTCGTATCTTCTTTTTCAGCAGGGTGATGCATTGAATCCAACTATATTGCGCGATAATGAACGGCTGTTGCGTAGTACGTCTATTTTTCACGATGCCCGTATTCTGGTGGTGCCACGCCCTGGCAGCCAGCAGTTTGTAGATGTGTATGTGATTACGCAGGATGTCTGGTCGCTGTTGCCCAACGGCGGCTTTGGTGGTTTTACTAATTTCAGCGTTGGTTTTGATCAGGTCAATTTTCGTGGCCTGGGCCATCAGCTCTTTGCCCAGTTTGCCTATTCAGGGAATGATCCGCGTCAGAAAACAGAATACCAGGCTCGCTACAAAGTGCCCTTTATTGGAAAAACTTTTTTAACTGCCGAGGCCGATATGTTGTACCTACGCGACCTGAAACAGGTAGCTGTTAAACTGTATCGACCTTTTCTGACTCCAGATACCAAGTATGCAGGCTCTATCGAACTAAACCACACACAGGTCAACAATAGGCTTATCACCCGAAATGACAGTGTGTTGCTGGTACCTGTCAGCTATAACTATTCCGATGTGTGGATAGGACGATCGTTTCGACTGTTTTATAAACAACGGGATACCGAAGAAAAAGGGAGATCACGGCTCGTTGTGGCCCTGCGAAATACAAACTATGAGTATTTCAAACGCCCCGACGTTACCGCCGACACAAATCAGATTTATCAGGACAGCCGCACTACGCTGTTTAGTGTAGGATTCTCCCGACGTAAATATACCCGCGATGTACTTATCTATGGATTTGGTCGGACAGAGGACGTTCCAATTGGAGAGTCTGTGGCGGCTACTGTTGGGTTCGACAATGCTGAATTAGGTCGCCGACTATATGCCGGTGTGAATTTTTCGCAGGGGAAGTATGTCCGGCATCTTGGTTACCTCTATGGGTTGGTTAATTTGGGAGGTTATGTGCGGGACCATAAAGTAGAGCAGGCCGTTTTCTCGTTCGAATCCAATTATTTTAGCCCACTCATGAAAACCAAATGGGGGAATATGCGCCACTTTTTCAACACCCGCTATACGGTCGGTATTGACCGATTCGACAATGAGTATATCTCATTAAGTAGCAGTGGGAGTGGTGTTAATACCGATGGTATCGGTATTAACAGCGATCAACTAAGAGGTACAAATCGATGGTTTGTCAACTACGAAAATGTGCTTTTCTCTCGCTTGAGCCTGATCGGTTTCCGGGTTGCCTTTGTTACGTTTGTTAACCTGGGGCTGGTTAGTTTTCCTGATCGACCTTTGCTGAGTGGACCGCTTTATCAGGGATATGGGATCGGGTTTCGACTACGAAATGAAAACCTGACCTTTACCAGCTTTCAGATTCGACTGGCTTATTATCCTAATATTCCTGGCAATACAATCCCATTCAGAACAGCCTTTGAGGGCGTTCCAACCCTGCGGTTCCGCGATTTTGATCTGTCCGCTCCCCGTATTATTCCGTATCAATAAAAATAATTGCATTAAATGTTGCTACATTAAATGTAATTGTTTTATCTTTGTGCCATGTCCATTGAAACTGATATAAAACAGAGCACACCATTTAAATCGCCCTACCACAGGGTCATGGTGAACCTGATCTTTACCAGCAACTGGATGGCGGCCAGTCAGATGCATATGTTAAAGCCATTTGGCCTGACATTGCAACAATATAATGTGTTGCGCATTTTACGTGGGCAGTATCCTGAGCCGGTTAAGGTTAGTGATATTACAGAGCGTATGCTCGATAAAATGTCTAATGCGTCGCGATTGGTGGATAAACTTCTTGCCAAGAAACTCGTACTACGCACCGAATGCCCCAGCGACCGTCGGGCCGTTGATGTACTAATTACAGAGGAGGGATTGGCATTGCTCAATAAGTTAGATGTATATCAGACGGAGTGGTCTGAAATACAGCGAAATAAACTAACTGAAGAGGAGGCTATTTACCTGAGCCAGTTGCTCGATCGACTTCGAGAATAGGGTTTACTCGTTTTAAATTCAATTAACTGTTTACATATCTTACCAATGAAAAAAGCAACTTTAATTGCTGCCTTGTTATTCTCGTCAGTGGGCGCTTTCGCTCAGAGCTGGTCACTTGACAAAGCTCACTCAAATCTGGCCTTCACTGTAACGCACATGATGTTATCGGAGGTTGACGGGAAATTCCAGAATTTCGACGTGAAAATGACGTCTGCTAAAGATGATTTCTCAGATGCTCAAATCGACCTGACCGCCGATGTAAATAGCATTTATACGAATCAGGAAAAACGTGATGCTCACCTGAAAAGCCCCGATTTTTTCGACGCTACCAAGTATCCAACATTGACCTTTAAAAGTAAGTCGATTAGCAAAGTATCAGGTAACAAATACAAACTGGTAGGTGATCTGACGATGCACGGTGTAACGAAACCCGTAACGCTTGACGCTACGATTACAGGTCCAGTTACCAACCCAATGAACAAGAAAACCTTAGCTGGTTTTAAAGTAAGTGGTGAAGTAAAACGCGCTGATTTTACGTTAGGTACTATTCCTGCGGCTGTTGTTAGCGATGAAATTACGATCCGGGCTACCGGCGAGCTTGTTAAAAATTAAGCTATTCGCTTTTATATATTGATCCCTGGCACCACTGGTGTCGGGGATTTTTTTGTGTACAAAGTAACCCCAAACGAACCCTATACGAGCGATAATGCTGTCTGAACTATAGAGTGCAAGCGGTTGAGACTAACTGATTTTTGGGTCTTTGGGCTCAATTAAACAAATGCCGGGAAGTCATCCATAAATTGTACATCAGCCGTATCATGATTCACGCAGCAGCAATAGTGTGTCAGGCCGTTTGAAATGACGATATAAGGTGCCCGATGAACATGATTATAGCGGGCAATCTGGTCGAAAACCGTTTGCGTAAGCGCAATATGAGGAGCTTTACATTCGACTACCAAAAACGGTTGTCCCTGACGGTCAAACACAACCACATCCGTTCGTTTCTGTGTTTGGTTGAGGCTCAGCCCCCCTTCGGAGCGGATGAGCGCTTTTGGGTAGGCGTAATGCGTTAGTAACAGGTTCACGATATGCTGTCGGACCCATTCTTCGGGCGACAACCGAACGTACTTCCGGCGTAGTAAGTCAAAAATATATGGTTTTCCTTCGACTTGTTTAGTTTTGTAGTCAAAAGGAGGGAGGTTCAAGTCGACCATACCTCAAAGATAAGGATTTAGTGAAGTAGGTGGAATAGGTGTAGTAAGTGAAATGAGCGCAATAAGTAGACTAAACGCCAGGAATCATACTACTTTACCTAATATTTCATCCATTATAACTACTTCACTTATTTCACCACTTCACCCACTACACTAATCATGAAGACAAAAGAAGAAATCGTTCAGAACTGGCTACCACGCTACACCGGTACACCCATCGAGCAATTTGGTGAATACATTTTGCTGACCAATTTTATCAATTATGTTGAGTTGTTTGCCAAGAAGTTCGATGTAGAAATTTTTGGCCTGGGCCGGGCTATGCAAACCGCTACGGCCAACAACATTACCATTATTAACTTCGGAATGGGTAGCGCTATGGCGGCTACGGTTATGGATCTACTGTCGGCAGTTAATCCAAAAGCAGTTTTGTTTTTAGGTAAATGTGGTGGGTTGAAAAAAACGCAGATCGGCGATCTGGTGCTGCCAATTGCGGCTATTCGGGGCGAAGGCACGAGTAACGACTATATGCGTCCCGAAATTCCGGCCCTACCTTCCTTCCGATTGCAGCGGGCAGTATCGTCAACGATCAAGAAATACGAACTGGATTACTGGACAGGCACGGTTTATACCACCAACCGGCGGATCTGGGAACACGACGAACAGTTCAAGGATTACCTGCGCGAACTTCGGACAATGGCTATCGATATGGAAACCGCTACGATTTTTACGGTAGGTTTCGTTAACTCCATCCCACACGGTGCCTTGTTGCTCGTGTCTGATAACCCACTGGTGCCAGAAGGTGTCAAAACCGAAGAGAGCGATAAGAAAGTGACAGGCCAGTTCGTCAATGTTCACCTGGATATTGGTATCGACGCTCTGCTCGAACTTGAATCATCCGGTGATTCAGTAAAGCATTTGCGGTTTGAGTAGTAAGCGAACTAAGAGACAAATTTATTTTATGACAACTGATTAAAGGATTAGAAAGGGAGAAAGAGGTATCATCTAAACCCCTTTCTCCCTTTCGTCCCTCTACTCCTTTCTCCTCTTTAATTACAATAATCACTAATTACTTTATAGGCTGGGTTATAGCCAAGCTCGCCCGCTTTAGAGAGGTCTAAACAGCCGCCGTTTTCATCGCCCAGACTGTGTTTGATAATTCCCCGAATGTAATACACTTCGGCATAACGCGGGTTTAGTTTAACGGCACTGTTACAATCCATAATGGCGGCTCGTTGATCGCCCTGTGCCGATTTTATCAGGCCCCGGCTAAAATACGCTTCGGCGTAGGTTGGGCTAAGTTCAATAGCCTTGTTAAGATCAATGATAGCCGACTTTTGGTCGCCCTGTTTGTTTTTACTAATACCCCGACTGAAATAAGCTTCGGCACGTTCGTTGCCTAACTCGTTGATCTTGTTACGTTCCTGTACCACATCTCGTAGCTTATCGAGCGTAACACGGCTGATCTTGCCGCTATACACAACCTTTGAATCGGTATTGACATTGTTCATATCAATGGCCTGATTAAAGTCCTGAACAGCACCTTTCTGATCACCAAGTTTACTCCGGCAGAACCCTCGACCGTAGTAAGCCCGATAATTGTCACCTTTAAGGGCAATGGCCCTATCGTAATCGGCTAATGCACTTTTATAATCTTCTAATTTTCCTTTGGCATACCCCCGGTAGAAGAAAGACTCACCATCCTCGGGACTGAGTTCAATAGCCTTATTGAGGTCGGTTACGGCACCGGTAAAATCGTTCAACTCAACCTTCGACATACCCCGTCCAGCATACGCTTGCGGACGTTTGGGCGTTAGGTCAACTACTTTCGTAAAATCGGGCAGGCTACCGGCAAAATCTTCCAGCTTTTGTTTTGTAATACCCCGCACGTAGTAGGTTTGCGCGTTGCCTGGATCGAGTTCGATGGCTTTGGTAAAATCGGCCAAAGCCCCCCGGTACTGATCAATGCGGCTTCGGCTAACGCCCCGATTGTAATACGCCTGCGGATCATCGGGGTTGAGTTCGATAGACCGGCTAAAATCCAGCAATGCACCCCGATGGTCGTCTTGCTTGCTCTTGCTAACTCCCCGGCTCAAATAAGCCAGTGCATCTTTTCCATTAAGTTCAATGGCACGATCATAGTCTAGGATGGCCCCCCGATGATCCTTTAGATTGGCTTTGGCTAGTCCTCGATTATAATAACTCGCCGAATTGTCGGGATTCATGGTGATAGCCATGCTGAATGCCTGTAGTGCACCTGTAAAATCGTTTGCTTTACTTTTGGTAATGCCACTTTCGAAAAAATCAACGGCGGTTTGCTGGGCGCTGGCAGAAGGGCTGAGGCTGGTGCACAAAAACAGAGTAACCAGCGGCAGTATAAGTCGCTTCATAAAAGAGTCAAGAAGTTTTGGTGAGCAAGTATTGTATTGAGGGGGATAAAATTAGGTTTTTGTTGCCGTTAAGCCAAGTTGGAACTATGGTTAAACTGTGAACTAGGCCTGATTCTCAGCGTAAAAGATATAGAATGACAAAAAATACCTGCCAACTACCCCTTGATTTAGTGGAGTTCGTACTTAAGTGAGACATATTGGCATAATTTTGGGCTGTTTTATGATAGTTTAAGACAAAATGGCAGTAATGATTTGATAAAATAGCTTTGGTACAGCATTTGACTAAGGATGTATGTGTTTGATTATAAACAACCCAATAAACCAAATAAGCAAATGGCAACCTTAGTTCGATATAACAACTTCCCTACTTTCTTTAACCCATTCTACGGTCGTCCGGTAATCAATCGGTATCAGAACACGACACCGAACGTACCAGCCGTAAACGTAAAAGAAACCGAGACCGCTTTTGTCCTTGATCTGGCTGCGCCTGGTTTGAAAAAAGAGGACTTAAAAATTAACGTTGAAAACAACAAGCTGACGATTGCCTATCAATCGGAAGTGAAGAACGAAGAAAATACGGAGAAATTCACCGTTCAGGAATTTGGCTTTACATCATTTGAACGCAGTTTCCGCTTACCAAAAACGGTAAATGCTGATGGTATCAAAGCCGCTTATACCGATGGTATCTTGACGGTTGAACTACCCAAGATTGAAGTAAAAGAGGAAAAGTTGGTGAAGGAGATTGCCGTTGCCTAATGATGGCAGTCTGGCAAGAGCAGAAAGCCCGTACTATTCAGTGCGGGCTTTTTTTATGCGTGGAGCAAGGTGCGCGGAATGCGATTGACATCCGAGCTCTGAGCCCCCTGTGCCACGCGCTTTTACTGTAGCGCCAACATAAACGCTTCGAGTTTGTGAGCGTCCAGGTGGCCGTTTGTGCGCACACCGCTGCAAATGTCAAGGCCAAAAGGTTGCACTGTGTCAATAGCCTCGCGTACATTCTCGGGCTTTAGGCCACCCGCCAGAAACACGGGTACCGACGACTGCTCGACAATTTGACGGCTTACCTGCCAGTTATGCACGCGTCCCGTGCCACCTAGTTCTTTCACAGCCAACGTTGGATTACCTGAATCGAGTAACAATGCATCGACTCCATGCTGAATGGCTGTCAGCGCTTCATCGAGATTTCGTTCGTCGATAACATGTATGACCTGCACCACTTTTATCGCAGGCAGAGCCTGATGCAATTGGGCGTAGGTTTCTGACGGTACCGCATCTACGAGTTGAATGGTATTTGCACCGACTCGCTGTTGATGGGCGATGATATCAGCCAGATTTGTTTCGCTGGTTAGCATGAATGTGGCTATGGGTGGGGGAGTCGACTTGACGATTTGAGCGGCCAATTCATCGCCGACCACACCGGGACCACTGGGCATTCGACCTACCAATCCAAGGGCATCGGCACCAAGCCGAATAGCCAGTTGCGCTTCATCAAGGCTGCTAATACAACAAATTTTTACCCTCGTTCGGAACGGAGATTCCATTGTTTTCGGTTGCTTAACTAAATGATGTAGCCGTAAATCTACGGTTCGTGTGATTATGGGTCAACAAACGACTAACGACACCTTTGCCTCCCTCCGAATTCCTGAATTTCGTTACTTCGTTCTGAACAGTTTTCTGATTACAGCCACCTTGCTGATTCAGGAAGTTACACTGGGCTACGAACTCTATAAAATTACTCATGACCCACTCATGCTGGGTTTGGTAGGTTTGGCAGAAGCGATACCTTTTATTGCTTTATCCCTTTTTGGGGGGCACCTGGCCGATCGGCGCGATAAGAAAAGCATTTTACAGTGGAGCCTGCTGGTTATTCTCCTTGGTTCCGTAATTCTGTATTTAGTTTTTCAGCCATCTATTGTGTCGGGTTTGTCGCAAACGGCTCGTTTAGCCACTATTTACGGCGTTCTGATGCTGATTGGCACAGCAAAGGGATTTTATTCGCCAGCCAGTTCGTCGTTAAAACCATTTCTGGTTCCTCGTGAACTCTATGCGAACTCCGCAACCTGGAGTAGCTCGTTTTGGCAGGCAGGCGCTATTGTTGGGCCGGGGCTGGCGGGGTTTTTATATAGCTGGGTTGGGTTCGATAACTCCTTGATTGTAGTCATTGCGCTGCTGGTAGTTTGTTATGTGCTCATTACCCTAATCGACCGGAAGCCCGTGCCTGTTAGCAACGAACCGGTTCTGGGTCTTCGGGAAAGTCTGAAAGAAGGATTTCGGTTTGTTTTCAAAACCCAGATTGTACTCTATGCTATTTCACTGGACTTATTCTCCGTTTTATTTGGGGGTGTAGTCGCTATTCTGCCCGTTTTTGCCGAAGATATTCTAAAAGTGGGGGCCGAGGGCTTAGGATTTCTACGAGCCGCTCCCTCAATCGGCGCTCTGTTAACTATGGCCTATATGACAAAGCATCCGCCAACGCACAATGCCTGGCGAAATATGCTGCTGTCGGTGGCCGGATTTGGAGTGGCCACGATTGTGTTTTCATATTCTACGAACTTCTATTTATCCCTGCTCATGCTGGGACTGACTGGTGCGTTCGATAGCGTGAGCGTGATTATCCGCCAGACGATTCTCCAGATTTTTCCACCCGACCATATGCGTGGGCGTGTGGCTGCTGTGAATGGTATTTTTGTTAGTTCATCGAATGAGATTGGTGCGTTTGAATCGGGCTTATTGGCCCGATTGCTTGGTACAGTTCCATCGGTGGCGTTAGGTGGTGTGGTTACCCTGTTTGTAGTTGGGTATGTCTATGCCAAATCAAAGGAATTGTTCGCAGTGCGATTGAGCTGATCAGGGCTAATCACCAAACAAAAACCTGCTCCCAGCTACCGGTCAATTGTCGGATAGTTGGGAGCAGGCAGGCAACCGGTACCGTACGTTAAGCTACAGCAACGGGTGCATTCAGATCGCTGAGGAAGGCATTCACATCAATCTGTTCGTTGAGCAGCACACGCGTGTTAAACACCTCCCAGAACAATTCGTCCGAAAGTTGATAATCACGTTGCAGCCGGATCATATCGCGGATGCTTTCCTTGAGTTTGACTTGCCCGACTGGTGTTTGCACCTGCGAAGCGAGGGACTGGTAGTTTTCCATAACCTGATTTTTTTAGCGTGCAGGATTTTAAACACCCTCGATTTCAGATTGTTTCCCTTTTAGCATAGAAAATTGGTAGACAATTAGAAAAGTCATATTGTACCTTTTATGTATTCGCTATAAGGCGCATGTTAACCCGGCATGTTACAACTAATTTTTTTTCAATTAATTGATAATCAATAGAAGATGAAGAAATCTACATTTTGGGCCGTTATAGCAACTGCCAGCATTGGCCTACTCGCGTTGACACCTACACTTGCTAAGCCGAAACCTATGAAACTGGTGAAAGTATGGGAAACGGATACGACGCTCCGTACACCTGAATCTGTTCTTTACGATGGAAAAAGTACGATCTATGTAGCCAATATCGATGGAAAACCTGGCGATCTTGATGGAAGTGGCTTCATTTCTAAAGTGTCGCTGGATGGTAAAATCGAAAACCTGCGCTGGACATCGGGACTGAACGCTCCTAAAGGAATGGGGCTCTATAAAAATAAGCTTTATGTAACCGATGTGTATCGCCTGGTTTGTATCAATACCGAAAATGGGCAGGCCGAGAAAACCTGGGATGCTGTTGGGAAAGACAGTTTCTTAAATGACGTAACGGTAGCAAAAGATGGAACGGTGTACGTTTCCGATAATAGAAACGACAAAATCTACCGCCTGCAGGATGGTAAATGGGAGATTTTTATGGAAGGCGAACAACTTAATAAGCCCAACGGACTGCTGGCCGTTGGCAAGGATAAACTCCTGATTGGGAGCACTAAAATCGGGGCCTTGCAATCGGTAGATCTGTCTACAAAAGCGATAACGAAACTAGCCGACGGCATGGCTAATACAGATGGTATTGTAGCCGAAGGCAAAGGCAACTATTTTGTTTCGGACTGGAACGGACAGATTTTTCACATCAGTGCCGACGGTACAAAAGAACAGTTGCTGGATACACGTGAAGCAAAAATCAATTCGGCGGATATTGACTACATCGCCAGGAAAAAACTACTGATTGTTCCCACGTTTTACAAGAATAGTCTGGTTGCGTATCGGGTGGAGTAGTTAATAGAAAAGGGGGACCATCTGCGTGATGATCCCCCTTTTTTGTTGATTATCTGAGCTATCGTTAATACGAAATTTCTTCCTCATCCAGGAGTTTTTTGATGTTGAGAACGCAGCCTTCCATGACCAGTATATCGTTGCTCCAATCGGTAGTTATCCAATCTTGATTTGGATGAAGAATAATGACCTTGCGAATACTGGATAACACCCACAACACTCGCTCAACACCGAAATCGAATAGCTCCTGTGTTTTTTCGGAAATATACGCTACGTCGCTGCCAATGGCATTCAGATCGATTTTGATATCGACTTCAATCACAATTTTTGGCGCTATATCAAAATACTTGCCTTTAAGTTTAGATAGTTTTGCTTTTTCAAATATGGCTATATCGGCAGACAGATTATCCCCAACGGCTATATGCAAACCTGACTCGTTTGTAGCTGTAATGTACCGTTTTTTGTCTCGATTGACAGTAATATGCGTATTGATAAGTGATACCAAAATAGCTTGTAAATCACTACTTCCCATAAGGTCTTCGGATTTAAGAGTCCCTGCCACCACATCCCGATACCCCTTGTAATACAATGGGCGCCCATTGAGTATCTCGTAAATAAGCGATTCAGGAATGGCGGGCGAGTCCACGCCGGGCGAGTCCACCGCACTCTCGGACCGACCGTGTGGCTGAACGGTTTCGATTGATGTAATCATAGCGTTCTGTGTTTTTAGGAAAGTTACACAATTAACTCGTTCAGGCCAATAACTGCTCAATAGCCAGTTGTGCTTTGTTTACCCCGAAACCAGCCATTGCCTTTTCCATTGCCTCGCTGATCAGATCATTGCCAAGATTACCGATACTGCCCTCGTGCGTGTGATGCAATTCGCGGGGTGGATGGTAGGTATATTCGGCAATTTCCTTCCCAACGGTTCGATAGGCTTCACGGAAAGGCACGCCTTGTAATACCAACTCATTTACCCGTTCGACGCTGAATAACAGATCGTATTTAGGATCATCCAGCAGATTGGGTTTGACCTGAATGTGTTCGAGCATGAAATCGGTAATGCTCAGACAATCCAGGATTTCGTCGAAAGCAGGCATCAGGATTTCTTTCAGCAACTGCATGTCGCGGTGATAGCCAGAAGGGAGGTTACTCATGACGAGCGTTACTTCCATCGGCAGCGCTTTCATGCGGTTGGTTTTAGCCCGCAGTAGTTCGGCTACATCCGGATTCTTCTTGTGCGGCATAATGCTGGAGCCGGTCGTCAGGCCATCGGGTAGAGTCAGGAAACCGAAATTTTGACTGTTGTACAGGCAAATATCCATGGCCATCCGCGAGACCGTGGCGGCTACGGCAGCGAGTGCGGTCAGTGCCGTTTGTTCGGTTTTACCCCGACTCATTTGGGCGTATACGACATTAACGTGCATGCCTTCGAAGCCCAGCAATTCAGTTGTAAGGGTTCGGTTAAGCGGGAACGAAGACCCATAGCCTGCGCCTGAACCAAGCGGATTTCGGTTGGCAAGCCGATAGGCCGTTTGAAGCGTCAGCATATCATCGGCCAGGGCTTCAGCATACGCGCCAAACCACAATCCAAACGATGACGGCATCGCAATTTGTAGGTGCGTATAGCCCGGCACTAAATCATCTTTGTGTTGTTCGGACCGGCTCACCAGTCGGTTGAATACGCGCTGCACGCTCTCGGCTACCTGCCAGAGCCGGTCGCGGGTGAAGAGCTTCATATCGACAAGCACCTGATCGTTGCGCGACCGGCCCGAGTGAATTTTCTTTCCCGTATCACCTAACGCTCGTGTGAGCATCAATTCAACCTGCGAGTGAACATCTTCGACCCCTTCTTCAATCACAAACTGCCCGGCGTCAATTTGCTGGTATATTTTCTTCAATTCAGCTGTCAACTGACTTAATTCGGCCTTAGTCAGCAGATTAATTGTTTCGAGCATTTGCGCGTGAGCAAGGTTGCCCAACACATCGAACGGAGCGAGGTAGAGATCCATTTCACGGTCGCGCCCGACGGTGAAGCGTTCTATTTGGTCGGCGGTAGTAACGCCTTCTTTTTGCCAGAGTTTCAAAGCGAAAGTGCGAAAGGGTGAAAGAGCGAAAAGTAGCCCGCTCATTGACGCTTACAAAGGTCGTAAAGAAAGTTTGGGAGACAATCTTTCAATTAACTCAGATGTATTATTGGTATTGAAAGCGACCTCTTAATCTGCTATAGATTGGGCCCATTCTCGTATTGATTGCATAAATTTCAAGAACTTAAATCTACGATTGCAGGTGGGACAGAACTTGTCGAATTCTGACTGTGGATTACGAATATCCTTTATAAAAGATAAATTTTTAAGAGATATTGGATGGGCATTCTGAAAGCCAAAATATTCTGATGTATAGCTACTAAAGTCGACTGCGCAAGTGTTGCATAATGTAATTCTTAAGTCCGCAATAACTTCATAAACAGCATAAGTATGACGACCTTCTCTTAAATGCTCAAGTTCAGTTGGTATATCCCATCCACAATCATAACACGGAGCGCACTCTCTAATTTCAAGCTCAGTGAAACAAATTGGACAGTTTTCCATTTGATTTTGCGACTAGGTATTGATTCGTCTTAAAGTGTCGTATTGATTGTTTTTAGTCTACTGCTCCAACAGCATTTCATTACTATAGCTCTTCCCCAGCCACCAAAAACCACCTGCTGATACCAGGCCAATTCCGGCTAAAATCAGCCAGTGTGTCGTGAATCCGAAATTTGCCACTATAAGTGAGCCAAATGCCGGGGCTGTAGTTTGGGCAAGTGCGCCACCCATTGAATATAAAGCTAAGTATTGACCTCGGGTTGCCGGAGTAGATCGCTCAACCGAAAATGACTGGATAAAGGGGATGGCCAGCATTTCGCTTAGCGTACCCAATACAATGAATAGCAGGGCGATTTGTAATCCAGAAAATACGCTAATGGTCGGTATTGTGAGCGCGATATAGGATATTGATGTCAGCATAACGCCCATTATAATCAGGTTGATTTTCGACCGTTTTTGCTGCTCAAGACTATAAACCAACGCCATTTCGACCACCACAATGATGATGCCGTTGAGTGCCATCAGGCTGCCAATCAGGCGCTCAGTCATATGTAGCACTTCTTTGAAAAACAGCGGCACAATCGAAAACAACTGCATGAATACCACAAAATATAGCGCGGCACAAACCACAAAGCCAACGAATAGCGTATCCCGGTAAGGACTTTTATCTGGCAAACCGGCTTCATCTACGGCTACTATCGTTGTTTCGTTAACCTTTCTGGCTATTGCTGGATCAGGTAAATACAACCACAGCACCAGGCTCGCTACTAAACAGGTCAGTCCATCAGCCCAGAAGAGAAGGCTGTAATTGATGCTGGCTAACCAGCCACCCAATCCTCCGCCAACTGCCCAGCCGAGGTTAATTGCCAACCGATTGAGCGAGAAGGCCCGAGTACGTGTTTCCGAGTCGGAATAGTGGGCAATAGCAGCCTGGTTGGCGGGCCGGAAGGCATCGCCAAATAAGGTGAAAATAAATACACTCCCACAAAGAGCATAAAAATTCACAACAAACTGGAGCAGTACCAGGGCCAGTCCACCAAAAATCAGGCTAATTAACTGAATGTAGTAGAAGCCGAACCGGTCGGTTAAGCGCCCGCCGAGGAATGTGCCGACAAAAGCGCCAGCCCCATAAATGGCCATAACAATGCCCGCATCTGTAACCGAAAAATGGAGATGCTGCGTGAGATAAAGCGTCATGAACGGCAATACCATGGTGCCACAGCGGTTAATGAGCATCACACCCGCCAGTAACCATACCGATGGCGATAGTCCCCGATAAGCCCGTTGATAGAGATGGAGCGTTTGCTGAAGCATGAACGCAAGGTACAACGAAACCGAGCGAACTAGTATCGTCTACGGCCCGCATCGGCATCCTCACCGGGAGCGACAAATATCTTTTTATCCGTGATGAGTGGCCGGTGTTCATCCAGAAACGCCTTGAATAGTCGAATTTCCTCCAACTGTCTGTCGATAGGGTGCGTTAAGGCGTAGCTTTCTACATAGACGTCGTTAAAATCTGTAATGACGTACTCCATCAGTTTGATGCCTTTCCGTTTCAGCGCGTGCAGATATAGATTCTGGTGGTTATGTACGAAGCGTCCTGGCTGGTAGGAAGCTGTTGTTTTTAGGTCGACGGCTTTGAATTTGCCAATCAGATCGACATAGCCATAGAACAGCACATCGTCAATTTCCCATTGGCAAAACACCTGCGTATCGACAATGGGGCGAGGGAGAAGTTTACGGACTTTGGCAACAATCTCAGCGTTGAACCGCTCTTCGTTGGTCCCCTTTACGATGGCTTCTTCAAAGGAGATGCCCCGCTCCTGAGCCGCCGTGGTTGGTGTAGGAACCCGATTGATGGAGTCGATCAACTCATGTACTGAAAGGTTTCCCCCTGTTAAGTAGCGCGAGAACGTGTTTAGCAGCGAGGGGTAGAAGCGGTAATTGATTGGCATAATGAGTAATGAACAATGAGTAATGTAGAATGAACAATGAGTCAACAGTCTTGTTCTCATCAATCGTTATCCATTATCCATTTTACATTATCCATTAATTTTTCACCACCAGCAGTACCCCAGCAATGATCAGTCCGACACCGAGTAACCGCCAGGTGTTGGCCGGGTGAATCGAAAAGCCTAGTAGGCCATAATGATCCAGAATGAGGGCTGCTAATAGTTGCCCCGCTACGCTTAAGCTGACCATATTCGCCGTTCCTATTTTCTGCACACTCACGATAACCGTGATCATGTAAATAGCACCCATAACGCCCCCTGTCCATTTCCACCAGCTAATCTGCTTTATCGTTTCGAATGAAGGAGTTGACCCGCCGGTAGCCAGAAACATCAGTACCAGGGCTATAAATCCGGAACCGAACGAAATAATAGCGGCCAGAATAGGATTAGCCATTGCCTGACGCAAATTGGCATTAACGCCCGCCTGAACAGTAATGGCTAAACCGACAATGAAGGCAAAGAACAGATAGATGTAATTCATGGATACAAAGGTAGGCAACCGCCAGTCGGAACTTTATTCTTTGTGCTGATTTTCGATTGAGTTAGCATTTTGCCATACTATGTATATTTCGTAGCTTGCGCTACTCCTTGCCTAAACACTTCAACCTTATATGTTTATCATCACGTACTACCCAGTAGCTGTTGTTGTCTGCTTCCTGACAATGCTCTGCTGGGGCTCATGGGCCAACACACAAAAACTGGCCACTCAATCAGTACCAACCACTATTTTTTACCGCGATTATACCTACGGAATTTTACTGTTGAGCCTGATCCTGGCCTTTACATTTGGCAGCTTTGGTGATTCGGGACGATCGTTTCTGAGTGATATTAAACAGGGCGATACACAAAGTCTGTTGTATGCATTGGCGGGTGGCTTCGTATTTAATATCGCCAATATACTTATCGTGGTGGGCATTGAATTGGCAGGATTATCAGTAGCCATGCCCGTTGGAATTGGGCTGGCCTTAATTTTGGGTGTGGTAGTCAATTATATTCTATCGCCGATAGGCAATGTTAGCTTGTTGTCGGGTGGGGTTTTTTCCATATTTCTGGCGGTTGTATTTAGTGCAATGGCCTATCGGGCAAAAGGAGCCAAAGATGGATCGGTTAGTACGCAAGGGCTGGTAGCTTCGCTGGTAGGCGGGTTTCTAATGAGTTTCTTTTTCTACTTCGTCGCTAAATCCATGACAACGGACTTCGCCAGGCCTGCGTCGGGTCTGCTAACGCCCTATACGGCCTTGGTTCTATTTGCCCTGGGAGTTGTCGTCAGTACGCCATTATTCCTGCCCATCCTGCGTCGCTTTGCCAGCAAACCTGCCGACGGCGATATTTTTTATAGTGATGTGAGCCGACGCAACCATCGCATCGGGATGCTGGGTGGCATGGTGTGGTGTCTGGGTATGGCATCGAGCTTACTGGCATCGGGGGCGGCTGGTTATGCGATCAGTTATGGGCTGGGGCAGGGAGCAACCATCATCGCTGTTTTGTGGGGTGTGTGTATCTGGCACGAATTTCGGGGAGCGCCCACGCTGTCAAGTCGCTATCTAGTGCTGATGGGATTCTGTTATGTACTGGGCTTGGTGCTGATTATTTCCGCTAAGTAGAGCTGCATATACTTGCGGCTCAGGTGTAGCCAAGTTTAAGTTGACGAATTATGGGTACAACTTGTGTCTTCCTATTTCGGCAAGATTGCAGGCTTTAACAGGAGTTTTAATAGGCTCATTCTGGCTACTGGATATGGCTACATTCTGCCTATAGTCAATAGGGTCAGAGAGTAAAATTCCCCCCTTAATCTTGTCCAATCATGGACAATGATTCGTCCGTTTCTGGACATCGTTTTTACTAGTACCAAGCTGGTTTTGCTCTAAAGACGCTTTTTTTAATTCTGGCACCAGATTTGATTTAAGATATTGTATCTAATCAAGCATGCAGCCACGCTTATGAAAAAGACTATTCTGGGGGAATTGGAAGAACTGGTGTTGCTGGTAGTGGCCGCCAGCACCGAAGAGGTTTATGGCGTGCCCGTTATGGAACAACTTCAACTCCAGACAGGCCGGAGCTTCACTGTCAGTGCGGTACACACCACCCTGTATCGACTCGAAGAAAAAGGGTTTCTGTCGTCCTCCGTGGGCGGGGCAACTACCGAGCGTGGAGGACGGCGTAAGCGGTTGTTTGCCTTAACAGCGGCCGGTGGGCGGGTACTCCTGGAGATTCAGCAGATGCGCAACCAGCTCTGGCAGAGCATCCCTGAGGGAAAATTTGACTTACTGGGGCTATGAAAAAGCAATCTAACCCGAACGAACCTCCCCACTCTGACTCACGAACCCCTCGGTGGGCTGATCGCCTGCTGGAATGGTTCGTGGCCCCGCACCTATTGGAGTACGTGCAGGGGGATTTGCAGGAAGTATTCCATAAGCGCGTTGAGCAGGTAGGTCTGGCCCGCGCCCGGCGCGAGTACGGCTGGGCGGTGCTACACTGCTTAACCCCATTTTTTCATCAATCGCTCCGGTCTGTCCGGGCTACTGGCAAACCCATTTCTGAACATACTCAACCCGCCTTACCTGACATGCTACGTAATTATTTCAAAATCGCCTTTCGGAACCTCGCCAAAAACAAGGGGTACTCATTCATCAACATTTCGGGGCTTGCGATGGGCATGGCTGTGACGATGCTCATTGGGCTTTGGATGTACGATGAACTTTCGTTTAACCAGTATCATAAAAATTATGATTCCATTGCCCAGGTGAGGAGGTTGTATACAGATCCAAATATCCAAAAAACAGACGGAACAGATGCGCAACAATTTCCGATGGGGGCCGCTTTAAAACGGCATTACCATCACTATTTCAAGCACATTTTGATGGCCTGGTGGGTTGGAGAATATACGCTTTCGGCTGAGGATAAAAAAATGCCCAAAAAAGGCGAATTTATTGAAGCGGGTGCTTTGGAAATGCTTTCGCTGAAAATGGTCAAAGGCAACTATGCATCGTTGAAAGAGCTTCACTCGATTGTGCTGTCAAAATCAGCATCGGAAGCTATGTTTGGTCAGGAAGACCCGATCAATAAACGCCTAAAAATTGATAACCGTATCGATGTGGTCGTAACGGGCGTCTATGAAGATATACCCCGGAATAATCGTTTTGGCGAAGTGCAGTTTTTTTCGCCCTGGGATTTATGGGTTGCGTCAAATGATTGGATTAAACAAAACGAAAACGATTGGGGCAACAGTTCATTCGGTATTTATGTGCAGCTGCAGCCCAATGTTTCGCTCGAGACAGCCAATGCCCGCATCAACGATTTTTTTCAGAAAAGTACGCCAAAAGAAATGGCTCAGCGGGCGGCCAAATACAAGTATGAGGTTTTTTTGTACCCGATGAAGGACTGGCATTTGTATTCGGAATTTAAAAATGGAAGGCCTGCTGGTGGGCGCATCACGTTTGTTTGGCTTTTTGGTGTTGTTGGCCTTTTTGTCTTGCTATTGGCTTGTATCAATTTTATGAATCTGAGTACCGCCAGGAGTGAAAAGCGAGCCAAGGAAATAGGCATTCGGAAAGCCATTGGCTCGTTGAAAACTCAACTCATTCAGCAGTTTTTAAGCGAATCGTTCCTGGTGGTTGTGTTGTCGTTTGTGGTGTCATTGGTACTGATTTCACTTACTCTGTCCTGGTTTAATCAAGTAGCAGACAAAGAATTATCGTTGCCAGTCGAAAGCTTACCTTTTTGGCTAATCAGCCTGGCATTTATTGCTGTTACCGCTTTTTTAGCGGGCGCATATCCTGCGTTTTACTTGTCTGCGTTTCAGCCAGTGAAAGTCCTGAAAGGCACCATTCGCTTAGGACGTTTTGCGGCTTTACCTCGGAAAATTCTGGTGGTTGTTCAATTTGTTGTTTCGATTGTTTTGATTATCGGCACTATCGTCGTCTACAAACAAATTCAATTTGCCCAGGATCGCCCCGTGGGCTATAATCGGGAAGGATTGATTACCATTCCGAAAAATGATCCCAATTATGGTGGCAAACTGGATGTGCTGCGAAACGAGTTACTCAATACAGGTATGGTGGCTGGTATGGAGCTATCGTCAAGCCCTCTAACGGCTGTTTGGAACAATATGGGTGGTTTCAGTTGGAAAGGTAAAGATCCTGAAGTAGCCGATGATTTTGCCATAACCGATGTGTCGTATGGGTTTGGTAAGGTGGTAGGCTGGCAGTTGCTTGCTGGTCGGGATTTTTCCAAATCGTTTGCCACAGACAGTACGAAAATGATTATCAATGAATCGGCGGCTAACTATCTTGGTTTGAAAAACCGCAACGGCGGTGGTGCGGCATTCCGACCGCCAATTGGAGAATTTATCACCTTTTATGACGGCAAAACATCTCGTCAAATTATTGGTGTGATTAAGGATATGGTCAGGAACTCGCCCTATGAGCCCGAGAAGCGTGCATTTTTCTTTTTAGATGCGAACTACGCTGCTGCCAGCCAAATTGATATAAAAATCAAGCCAACCGTCAGTGCGAACGAAGCGCTGCCTAAAATCGAAGCTGTATTCAAGAAAGTAGTTCCTTCTGCGGCATTCGATTACAAATTTGTGGATGAAGAGTATGCTAAAAAATTCAGTAATGAAGAACGGATCAGTAAGCTTGCTTCATTTTTTGCCACGCTGGCTATTTTTATCAGTTGTCTGGGTCTGTTCGGACTGGCTTCGTTCATTGCCGAACAACGAACCAAAGAGATTGGCGTTCGCAAAGTGCTGGGCGCTTCAGTGCTGAACCTGTGGGGATTACTCGCCAAAGATTTCGTGTTTCTGGTCGTCATTGCACTGGGGGTTGCTATCCCAACGGCCTGGTACTTTCTAACTGGATGGCTAGGGAACTATACGTACCGTACTGACATCTCCTGGTGGATTTTTGCGGTGTCTGGCGCCGGGGCTTTACTAATTACGCTGCTGACAGTGAGTTTCCAAAGCATCAAAGCCGCTTTGATAAATCCGGTCAACAGTTTACGTTCAGAATAAACTTTCCGCAACGGCAGTCATTTAAACGCATCGTAGCTGTACGGTGCGTTTAAATGACTCAACTCCTGACATGCGCAGACTAATCTATCTCCTGCGTGAAGCATTTGGTAAAACAAAATATCTACTTGGCCGATTGAATGTAATTATCCACCAGTCTCTCCAGAATGGGCATGGTGAGTGTTCCCTGACTTAAGATCAGATCATGGAAGGCGCGAATATCAAACTTCTCGCCCAGTGATTTCTGGGCTTTTTGTCGTACTTCCTTAATTTTTAGTTCGCCAATCTTATACGCCAGCGCCTGACCTGGCCAGGAGATATACCGGTCGGTTTCGGTGGTGCAATCGTGTATCGATAACGCCGTATGTGTGCTCAAATAGTCGATGACTTGCTGACGGGTCCAGCCTTTGGCATGAATACCCGTATCCACTACCAATCGGCTGGCTCGCCACATCTCGAAGGTTAAGCGGCCAAAATCGCTATAAGGGTCTTTATAAAAGCCCATCTCCTTTCCCAGCCACTCACAGTACAGACCCCAGCCCTCGCCAAAGGCATCGACGTATAGATTTTTACGGAAGGGAGGCAGGTCGGCCAGTTCTTTTGCCAGTGCCGATTGCAGATGATGACCCGGAACGGCTTCATGAAGGGTGAGCGACTCTAACGTATATAAGGGACGGCTGTTCAGGTTATAGGTGTTTACCCAATAATAGCCTGGTGTTTTACTGTTGAGCGGAGCACCAATGTAACGGCCACTAGTGTACTTGGGTGCCAGTGCATCGGGTACAGGGGCAACTCCGTAGGGTTGACGTGGTAGCTTACCAAAAAAGGCAGACAGTTTACTCTCAGCTTGTTTGGCAATGTAACTAGCTTCCTTAAGCAGCTGGACGGGTGTTTTTGCATAAAACTGGGAATCGGTACGCAAAAATTTCAGAAAATCGGCGAAAGAGCCTTTGAAACCAGTTTGGGTAATAATTGCCTGCATTTCGTTCTGAATGCGCTCAACTTCGCGTAATCCCATCTGATGGACGGCATCTGGACTTAGGTCGATAGTAGTGTAATGGCGAACCCGTTGCTGATAATACGCTTTGCCATTTGGTAAGTCGTAGGCTGCAAGCGTAGCACGGGCACCGGGGATATACTCCGTGTCCATAAAATGGCCAAATAGCTGATACCCTTTCACCGCCCCTTCCAATACGGCTTTCTGACCATCCTGCTGAATCTGAGCCTGTTCTTCCTTGCTCATTGATGCGGGCAAGTGTAAAAACGGCTCATAGAAAACGCTCCGGGTCGGATCGGTAACGATATGATTTCGATACGTAATTTCATACCCGTTCAGGATGATCTTCGGAGCGGTCATTCCGGTTTTTAATCCTTGTCGCATAATCGCAATCACGTTGCCCATATACGCAGGAAATGTGCGCAAGAGTTTACTGTAGCTCTCATAATCAGCAGACGTACGGAAGGTCAGGTAGTTTGGAATAAACGATAAACCTATGTGCGGACCATAATCAGACGTTAGCGGATTTAAGTAGGCTTTCAACTCGTAATTACTAATGGACTCTTCCAGCGTATAGCGCAGTAATTCAACGTTAACACGGTCTACTTCCGAAAGGGGTTCAGTGGGTATGGTATTGAGTTGATTCAGCTGTTGGCGGTAGAATGCGGCTTCTTTAGCGAAAGAAGCCTCGGTATAGTCGCCCAACTGCTCAATCTGGGTTTTCTGCCCCACAAAAACTGCCGTTAGTGGATGCTCTCTAAGTTGAAAAGCCCAGGTGCTGTCGATAAGTTTATGAAGCTGCTGTACGGGTGTCTGGGCACAGGTGGGTAACCCGTAAGAGATAAGTAACAGACTTAGTGTGAGTGACTGACGGGTTAGGTAGGACATTGAAGACAAGGCCGATCGGTAGTTGTTCCAATATAGCAACAAATCAGTGACAAAGTCTACGTACAGCAGCAATTCATCCTATCAAATTCAATCTTCATCTCTAGTGGACCGTTGTTCATCACAAAAGTAGATGCCTGCCCTGCCAGACGCGTTACTTTTGCGGATCGACTGATGGAAAGGCAGTTACTGGCATTTTGCTTGCTTCGCTACAACAAGCCTTTCTATGTAAATTCCTCAACTAAACCACTAGCAACTGATGAAAACTGCCTTTCAATTTTGTGAACCAGCACGGGCTAAGGGCTTGTGGATACTCGTTGCCTTTTTTTCGTTGTTGTTGGTCAACAGTTTTGCCCAAAAACTAGATATGGCGGTGGCAACTGAAGGCCAGAAATTATACATGGCTACCTGCAACAATTGCCACAAAGCCGAAGCAGGGGTAGGAGCACCCGGCTATTTTGTACTGGCTCAAATGCCTCCACGAGCTATTTTGGCTGCTCTAGAAACTGGTAAAATGCGTACCCAAGCTAAGGATCTTACTCCCGATCAGCGAAAAGCCATTGCTCAGTGGTTGGCCAGTAAGGCGCTGAAGGATGTTGTTATCCCCCAGGAAGCTTACACTTCCTTTGCGCTTCCTGCTGGCAAGGGTTCATTGATAAATCATTCGGGTTGGGGTGGTAATCTGGAAGGAACCGGTTTCAGGTCGGAGAAGCAGGCGGGTATTTCTCCGGCAACCGTCGGAAATCTTAAGCTTAAATGGGCGTTTGCGTTTCCAGACGTTAGTCAGGTTAGGTGCAAACCCGCTATCGTTGCCGACTGGCTTATTACGGGTACCCATTTTGGGGAGGTCTACAGCATTCATAAAAAGACGGGAAAAATTGGGTGGCGTTTTCTGGCAAAAGCGGCTGTTCGAGGTGCCATTTCGGTTGTGCAGACGAAGGATGAAATCCATGCTTTTTTTGCCGATAACAATACCAATACCTATGCGCTTGATGTGAAAACCGGCAAGCTGATCTGGGAAAGCAAAGCCGGAAAACACCCGCAATCGGGCAATACGGGATCGGTGGCTGTTTACGACAATATGGTTTATGTTCCCCTGACATCTACCGAGGTTGTCTCTGTTTTAGATCCGAGCTACCCTTGCTGTTCATCGTCCGGTGAGATTGTGGCATTGGACGCCCGTTCAGGGAGAGAGGTCTGGCGACATCGGGTAATTACCGA
This sequence comes from Spirosoma sp. KCTC 42546, assembly GCF_006965485.1. NCBI lineage: Bacteria > Pseudomonadati > Bacteroidota > Cytophagia > Cytophagales > Cytophagaceae > Spirosoma > Spirosoma sp. KCTC 42546. The sequence goes on along the minus strand of NZ_CP041360.1, from coordinate 6,855,038 downwards.
GGAAGCAAAAGAGGCTGGTAAAAAGAAAAACGGGCAACCCTTTTACGGCCCTTCGGGTGCCATTGTCTGGTGTAGCCCCACAGTTGATGCCAAACGCGGGTTACTTTATTTTGGAACGGGGGAGAATTATACCAGCCCATCGACCACAACCAGCGATGCCATTCAGGCACTGAACCTCAAAACCGGAAAACTGGCCTGGTCGTTTCAGTCGACAAAAGATGATACCTGGAATCTGGCCTGTCCAGGGAATCCCAACTGCCCTGAAAAAATAGGCCCCGATTTTGATTTTGGCATGGCCCCCATTTTGGTAAAACAAGCATCCGGGAAGGATATCTTGGTGGTTGGCCAGAAGGCGGGTATCGTCTACGGCTTATCGCCCGATAATGGGAAGGTCCTCTGGCAAACCCGCATTGGCCGAGGTGGGGCACTGGGTGGCATTCACTGGGGTATGGCCACCGACGGTAAGTATGTATATGCCGCCAACGCCGATAATAAATACGGAATTAATCCTAAAGTCGATTCGCTGATCAAGCCCGAGCCGGGTCTGTTTGCACTGGAGGTAGCAACCGGAAAGATCGTCTGGAAAACAGCCGCACCATCCTGCGACGGAAAGAAGGGTTGCATTGAGGCTAATTCAGCCGCGCCGACGGTTATTCCGGGGCTGGTGTTTGCCGGAACATTGGACGGACACATCCGGGCGTATTCAACAACAGATGGCAAAATACTCTGGGACTATGATACCGCGAAAGTGTATCAGACCGTGAACGGTATTGAGGGGAAAGGCGGGTCAATTGACGGCTCTGCGCCAGTGGTGGATGCTGGCATGCTGTTTGTCAACTCGGGCTATGGACTGTTTGGCGAAATGCCCGGTAACGTTCTGCTGGCCTTTGAGGTTGAGAAGTGATTTGTGGAAAATGCAGATAGCCTGGCGTGGTCCTGATGCATACTCTTTGGGATTGGGTTGGCGTGAGGCAATGCGGGCTACTATGCACGCCATCCGCATAGAAGATTATCTCTACATCCGCAACTTTCATATTAAGCCACTTATCAGATTCTTATTAAGAGACAGTTAAAGAAACGCAGGAAATCCTGCCGGCTTGGCAGAACCAAATGAAAACAGACTAATATTGCGCTAAAATTTAGTCCCAGTCTTTTTAGCCCACCTTTTGCAACGTAAATAGGAGTTTGGCTGTAAAGACTATAGATAATGATTGCAGAGTATTCAGCGTGACTTCTGGCAATCATCTAAAACAAACCAATCTATCTTATGCGTAAATTATTCGTTCTTTTCCTCTTACAGATTTCCTTTGCCGGGTTTGCCCAAAACAAACCATTTAAAGTTACTATTGCTGGCGGGTATGCAGCCCCTACCTATAAGGCAACGAAAAACGATTTTTCGAAAGCTGGTTTTGTGTACAGCATCGAGCCACAGTATGAGCTTGATAAGTTTATTAAAAATCTGGATTTGGGCTTTCGTTTTGAACAGGCATTTGTTCAGCGCACAGAATATCTGGATAACGCTCTTTCGTTCCCATCGCAAGCGAAGTCCATTATGTCGGGGGTGTTAACGGCAAACTACGTTGTTAATTTGAGTGGACCTTTTCGGCCCTATATTGGTGCGGGCGTAGGGGTATATTATGTCGATAAAAGCACTCCAATCTATTCGTCAATTTCGTACCCAATACCCGTTACAACCAACCTCGGTGGCTTGTTTAGAGTGGGCGTTAAAGTCAAAATTTTTCACGTAGAAGGTTCCTATAATCTGGTGGGCGATACCAGTGTTAAGAATTCTACGTCGGGACTGACAATGACCGCTGATAACTCGTATTACAGCGTTAAAGCAGGGCTTACCATCGGCGGTTCCCGCTGAATTTGTAGTACCGACCGGGACGGTCGGTACTACAAAACATAACCTTACTTCTCCAGAAGTAACAGGAACATTTCTGCTGCGTGCCACGCGTTGGGGAAGGCTAGTTTCTGCTTCACGAACTCTTTATCGAGCACCGTCAGGCCAGGATAGTGAGCATTACTGGCTTGTTGTTCCCAACTCAGCGGGTAGTCAAGGCTGCTGACCATACCGCGCTTTTCACCATAAAAATGGTCTTCTGCCCAGGCCAGGTAGGGAGAGTTGACACTCAAACGCTCCTCGAATCTTTTTTCTCCAGTGAGCTCCCGTTTATAATCCAACCAGAAGAGCGACGAATAGCTATCAGTCTGTTTCGGAATCGTGTAAGTATCCGGTAACCCCAGTGACTTTAGGCCATACTTAAGCCATTTCGTCTGAAAAACAGGGTGTTCGGCATCATCCGTTTTGCCGATTATATACGTCTCTTTCTGAAACTGCCTGACCGAATCCAAAACCATTTGTACGGCAGGGTGGGTTTTGTCGGACACGAGCGATACGAGGAACAATACTTCTCCGAGGTTATCGGCTTCGGGAACTCCGTGATTAGTACGGTCGAAAGGATCGCGAATTGCCATGATCCAATCGTGAATCAGGGGTAGATTATTAGTCTCCCGCAACACCATAGCCATGATTGCGGCATCGCGAAAGCGGGGTTTAAAATAGACCAGAAAATTCGGGACAGGGCGTCCATTAATTATATTGATCAGAATTTCCTGATGCAATACCCGGAGTACCGGCCCCAATGGATGATTGGCAAAGGTAGGTAGTATTAAGCGACTACGAGTCCCTGGAATTAGTTTGGGACGTCTGCCGGTCTGGAGTAACCACACCCCTGTTTCGTCTTCCCGTAGCTGAATGGTTTGCCCGTCGGTCAGTGTCAATTGTACTAGGTACTCCGATGGGACAATGATTTCCTGTTTTACCCGCCATTGCTCCTCAATATTACCTGTCAGCGCATTCAAGAGCCGCCCACGTCGATAAATGAGCTTTAGGCGATCGCCCATACCGAACAGAAAAAACTTCAGATCAGGTAGTTCGCGGTGATTTGGGTGTTGAAGTCGAAGTTTAGCCAAACTTTCCTGATAGGTTTTCAACGCACCAGTCGGGTCAGGATGAAACGAGGGGGGGATTGGCTTCTGGGCCGAAGCTGAGAGCGCCAGTAAAAGAAAAAAGGATACCCAGCGAAAAGACATAAGCTATATGGTTGCTCCGCTAAGCAGCTGGAACATACGCCATATCTTGGATGTATGGCGTATGTTCCAGCTGTTTAGCGGAGCTTTGATTGAACGGGCTGATCAGAGTACACAATCAGCTCGCCCATACGAACAATATGCTCTGCATCAGGATTTAAGACCTTAATGCGTACTGTATGTTTCCCTTTTGGAAGTTGATAACGCCAGAATAACTCGTGCCGACGATGGGTGAAATCGGCAGGGAGTTTGGCTGTTTCAATCTTCTTATCATCAATAGAGAGTTCGGCTGTAAAGACGAACTCCGTTTTGGCGTCCCAGGCGCTGCGGGTTTTCGGTTTGGCTTCGCCTTTGAGTACAAAACCAGTTCCTTCAAAGTCGAAACTGTATTCTCCGTCGATCTCTTTATGAATGCCGCGTACCAGAACCGGATAATGGCCCGTAAAGGCTTGTTCCAGCCGAACGGCTTTTGGGGTTTGTAGCGCAATCGTTACCTGATCGCCGTTGATTTTTCCGCCATTGCGCTCAACAACCTGTAAGGCATGTTTCATACTCATAGCGTACACATCGTTCAGCGACATGGTTGTGTATTTGAAGTCGATATCTTCGGCTTCTTTCAATCCCTGTTTCCAATACGCTGGAATCTGGTCATAGCCCAGCATAGTTCCTAAAATACCCCCCGCCGAAGCTGGGTTACAATCTGAATCCTGTCCGGCACGGGTACTGATTTCCATGGTTTTGGTGAAGTCGCCTTCGCCGTAGAGCAGGCCCAGCACAATGTAAGCGGAGTTTATTTTGGCGTCGATGTTAAAGGAGTGGAATACCCCATCGGGGCAGCCTACTTCGTCGGCCCATTTTCGCTCAATTTCAAACCAGGTGCGCTTCCAGTCATTTGGGAACTGATCATGCCATTTAATGACATCGGCAATACACTGGTAGAAAGTGCTTTGGGCTGGAATGGTTTTTAACGCTTCTTTGACAATGTAGTTAACATCTTTGGATACAAAGGCCAGCGAATACATGGCACCCACATAAGCACCTCCATACCAGCCATCGCCGTAGTTCATAATATGGCCGATGGGATCGCCAATCTGTACAGCTGTGTTGGGCATTCCGGGCGACATCAGTCCCGAGAAATCAGCTTCGATCTGGAAATCAATGTCGTCAGCGTGGGGGTTGTTGAGCCAATGGCCTGATTCCGGAGCTTTCATCCCATTTAGGAGATTATACCGCCCAGCCTGGTTGGCATGCCAGAGCATGTACTCTGCCTTGGCGTAGGCATTGGCATGTTCGGCAACGGGTGCATCAAGGCCTTTTTTCTCAAAAACGTCAACGAATGTCAGGTCCATGTAGAGGTCATCGTACAGGCCCGGAATATCGGTCATCGTTTTCTTGATATAGCCGTCATACCACGGAATCGGTTGGTAGGCATTGATCATCGTACCTGTAAATCGAAACTCCGTTGGCCCCCCAAACGTACAGCCAATGACCTGACCTGCCCAGCCACCTTTAATTTTGTCCTGAATCGTGTTTTTAGAAAGTGTTACGGTAGGTGGTGCTCCCTTTTTGGCTGGCCTGACCGGGGGAGTCGTTGCTGATAAGAGTAGGGCAAGTACGGATAAGTAGAGAAATTTCATGAGAATGAACCGGTTTTAGGGGCAAATAAGAATAATTGTAATTGGTGGTAGGCTGTGGTGTCGGGTTGAAGAACCCGAGATCACTTGATCCCAACCTCATCCCGCGTTGGCATCGACGCCTGGGCACCCATACGCGTCACCGAAATCGAAGCGGCTTTGCAGGCAAAGGCGATGGCATCGGGAAGCGGCTGGCCTTCTGCCAGGCCGACGGTTAGCGCGCCATTAAAACAATCACCGGCAGCGGTGGAATCAATGGCCTTGACGGTTGCTGTAGGAATGAGCTCATCCTGCGTTCCGGTAGATAAGTAGGCCCCCTTTGACCCGAGCGTAATCACCACATTTGAAACGCCCAACTCGTGCAGTTTTTGTGCAGCCTGTTTAGCCGTAGGCAAATCGGTTACGCGGATACCCGTAAATAGCTCGGCTTCAGTTTCGTTAGGCGTGATTAGAAACAGATGTTGAAACAAAGCCGTGGGAAGCTGTTGGGCAGGAGCGGGATTTAGAATAACCCGTAAGCCCCGTTCAGCAGCCTTTTTTACTACATGTTCAACAGTAGGCAGTGGGATTTCGAGTTGAAGGAGCACCAGCGTATCGGGAGAGGTTGTTTGCAGGGCTTCGTCGGTTTCGCTGGCTTGCAAATGAGCGTTTGAGCCCGGTGCCACAGTTATGCAGTTTTCGCCGGCAGCATCTACATTGATTAGGGCTACCCCCGACGGATGTTCATTATCCGTCAGTATGTGCGTAGTATTAATACCTTCCTGCTTGAAACCGGCAACGGCCTGTTGACCAAAAATATCAGTACCCACTTTGGCTACAAAGGTCACCTGTCCGCCAAGTCGGGCAGCAGCAACAGCCTGGTTTGCGCCTTTTCCGCCGGGATTCATCAAAAATGTGCCTCCTAGTACGGTTTCGCCCGGTGCTGGTAATTTTTGGGTCTTAACGACCATATCGGTATTTGAACTACCAACCACCAAAATCTGATTTGGCATAAAAAATTAGGATTTTGCTAACGAATTCTACTTACCTCTTTAAATGCATCGGATATCCCGCATATACTGTTTTAGTTGATTTTATCTGAACACCTGCTGCGTAGTACAGTTAATAGAATTTATCCAACCCTACTTTTCGTATGCTTATATTGCACTTTGTTGCTACTACCTCTTGACGTACCGATGCCAGTTAATTAATCAACTTGTATCGTTACTTAATCACCTGAAAGTACTCAATGAATTCATTTGCTGTTGACCTGACAAACTGCGAGCGCGAACCGATCCATATTCTCGGCCATATCCAGTCACACGGGTATTTAGTAGCCATTCAGTCCGACACGTATACCATTGTCCATGTCAGTGCCAATATAGCTGAACTGGTTGGCATACCACCTACTCAATTGCTGGGCCAGTCCGTCAAAACGTTGCTAACGGATACAGACTTACCCGTGAGCAACTTAATTGAATTGCTGAACGTAGGCTGCCGGAACGATTCCTGGGATACCATGAACCCAAATCGGGTAACGCTGAATGGGAAAGTCTGGAATCTGATTATACATCAATACCTTGGGCTTATTCTTCTGGAGTGGGAGCCCATAGGGGACGATCGAAATCTGTTGATTAATCAGCAACTAATTGCGCAATCACTCACAGAAGTACAATCTAGCCGTACCCTCACCGATTTACTGCAAAATACCGCACAGCGGGTCAAAACCATCATTGGTTTTGACCGGGTAATGGTGTACCGGTTTGGGGCCGACTGGCATGGACAGGTGGTAGCTGAGGCTAAAGATGATGAGTTAGAACCCTATCTGGGTCTGCATTACCCAGCTTCGGATATTCCCAGGCAAGCCCGTGAATTATATAAAGTCAATCTGGTACGCTTGATTGCCGATGCAACCAGCACACCGTCGCGTATTCTATCGGAGCTGGGTTGGCCTGAAAATCGCCCGCTCGATCTTACACATTCTGTATTGAGAGCCGTTTCGCCGGTTCATATCGAATACCTTAAGAATATGGGTGTGCAGGCATCCATGAGTATCTCGCTGCTGTATCGGGGTGAGTTGTGGGGGTTAATGTCTTGCCATAATACGACGCCCCGTTTCGTGGATTATCCGGCGCGACAGGCAGCCAAATTTGTAAGCCAGTTACTCTCGGCTGCGCTGGAATTTCGGAAGGATCAAGAAGACAAGACCAACCTGCTTCAATACACCCAAAAGGGCCAGCAGTTGCACGAACAGTTGATTCTCAGTGATGATGTTGTTCGGGCGCTCGTTAAATCGACCGTTACGGTGCTCGATGTAACCGAGGCTACTGGCGCTGCACTGCTGTTTAATGACAAAGTGTACCGGCTTGGGAAAACACCCGACGAAGCCGCCATTCGCGGGTTAGCCGAATGGGTACATATGACAGATCCGGAAACGTTTCTGGAAACCAATCAACTTCCCAATCTATATCCGCCTGCCGAAGCCTTCCGAGATGTAGCCTCAGGCTTATTGGCCATCGAATTGTCGCGAGAGTTGACGGAGTACGTATTCTGGTTTAAACCTGAAAAGATTCAGGAGGTTACCTGGGCTGGGAATCCCGATAAACCAGTAACGGTTACTACCGATGGACAGCAGCGGATTAATCCCCGAACAAGTTTTGCGGCCTGGACCCAGATTGTGCGGAACACATCGAGCCCCTGGCATGAAGTTGAAATAGGGGCTGTTGTAAAACTGCGGGAGGATATTTTACAGGTTGTGACCCGGCAAGCCAACGAGATTCGCTTGTTGAACCAGCGGTTACAGGTAGCCTACGAAGAATTGGATGCGTTCAGTTATACCGTATCGCATGATCTGCGAACGCCCCTGTCGTCGATCCGGTGTTATTCTGAAATTCTGCTGGAGGAATATGGACAGGATTTAAACCCTGACGCCCAGGCACTGTTTCAGAAAATTATTGACTCAACGGACCGGATGCGGAGCCTGATTCGGCATATTCTGTATTACTCACGGATGGGCCGTACCGATTTGAGCACACAAGTGGTCGATATGAAGCAACTACTTGAGGGCATTCGGGAAGAAATTCTGGTGACTACCAAAGGGCGTTCAATCCAGATTGATATTGGCGATACGCCCCCCATAACGGCTGACCCGACAATGGCTCTCCAGCTTTTTACCAATCTAATCGGTAATGCAGCGAAATACACTCGTTTGGCAGCCAATGCCGTTATTCGGATAAATGGTCGGCAGACGGACGATGAGGTTATTTATGCTATTGACGATAACGGGATTGGTTTCGATATGAAGCAGGCTGGCAAGATGTTTGATTTATTTAAGCGATTAGAGAATTCGCGTGAGTTTGAAGGCTCTGGGGTTGGGTTGGCAATTGTTAAACGGATTATCAATCGGCATCAGGGCAAAATCTGGTTTCATAGTGAACCGGATCGGGGTACAACATTTTCTGTTTCATTTCCATTGCCAACTCATTCCTAACTCATGGTTGATGTTTTGTATGTTGAAGATAATCCGAACGATGCGGATATTTTTGGTCGCCTGATGCGGAAACTGAATCGGCCTTTTACGTATACTGTTCTGGAAAGTGGTTCAGAGGCCGTAGACTACCTGACGGGCCAGGGCCGTTATAAACACCAGCCCCAGTCATTGCCTAAGTTGGTTTTGCTGGATTTAAACCTGAATGGGCTGAGCGGTGTTGAGGTGGTTCAACAGGCTCGCTCAATTGACCGAACCCGGTTTGTGCCCATCGTCGCGTTTAGCACCTCAGACAGCCCCCGTGATATTCTGTCAGCTTACGAAGCGGGTGTTAACGCCTATGTGGTGAAGCCCGGAAGTTATCAGGCAACTGGTAGTGTAATTGGCAAACTGTGTGATTTTTGGTTAGAGAATAATACCCGAACGGATTATAAATGACGACTTTACCAGAGCGATTGCGGCACGATACCCGGCTATTACACGAGCAAACCGAACAACTGTTTTACACAGAGGCATTACAACATGGTACCCTCTCCGTTGAGGAGTACACGCACCTGCTCCGAACCCATTTTACGTTTCATCAGGCACTTGAAGTCGCAATTGATCGTCATCCCGTTTTTTTTCGGGAGTATGAGCCTGAAACTCGCCGGAAAACTCCCTGGTTACTGGACGATTTAGCCCACCTGAACGAGCCTGTGCCGCAGGACATGCCAGAGTTATTCATGGACTGGTCGCCGGTTTCGTTGCTGGGAGCGGCCTACGTAGGAGAAGGGTCAATGCTGGGCGGTACAGTTATCTGGCGGCTCCTACAGAACAATCCGGCCATTCAGCCCTTACTTTCGCATGCTCGTTTTTATCGGGGTTACGGGCCTGATACGGGTTTCCAGTGGAAGCGTTTTGGGGCATTCTTAACGTATGAGGGAGAAGCCCATCCTGATGAAGTGATCTCGGCAGCTGCGCAAGCCTTTATAAATTATCAGACCATTTTCCTGCGTAATCAGGTGCCTGTTCTGTAAGATGTAGATACGCCATATTTCCAAAATATGGCGTATCTACATCTTACAGAACAGGCAGAAATACCTTAAACGTTGAGCCTTCGCCCGGTTGGCTGGTAACATCCATCATGCCGCCATGACTTTCGGCAACTCGCTGGCAAATGGCTAAACCAATGCCGGTTCCACTATACGTGGTTTTATCATGTAGCCGTTGAAAAGGGGTAAAAATCCGGTCTTTGTAACGTTCATCGAAGCCAATTCCATTATCGGTAACTGTAATGAGCCAAAAAGGGTAGAGGTGAAGTTCCTGCAATCGAGTCGGTAATTCGTCGTGTTGCACCATGCGGGAGCGGATTTGGATGACTGGTGCTACATTGGGTGGACTGAATTTTAACGCGTTGACAAGTAGGTTCTGAAAAAGCTGCCGCAACCGTGATGAACTGCCCGAAACCGTTGGCAAAGCACCTACATCAATGGTTGCGCTCTTTTCCGAGATGCTCATTTCCAGATCGCTGATAACGTCGTCGACAACTGTAGTCAGGGCAACCGTTGTAAATGGTTCTCGCTGGGTGCTGAGCTTGGAATACAGGAGTAAATCTTTAACCAGCATTTGCATTCGTTGCGCCGACCGTTGAATCCGACGGATCATATCTGTTTCACCATCAGAAAGATTATCGGCAAACTGCGCTTTCAGTAAGTCGCTGAACGCCTGAATTCGGCGGAGGGGCTCCTGCAAATCATGCGAGGCTATATGGGCAAATTGTTGCAAACTCTCGTTGGAGCGTTTGAGTTCAGCATTGGCTTGTTTAAGCTCCGCCGACTGTTGCTGAGCAGACAGTTCTGCTTTCTTTCGTTCAGTAATGTTGTTAAAGGTAACTACTACACTATCGTTGTCCTGCTTAACGGCCGATACCTCAAACCAACCTTCCAGTCCAAACTCATCCCGGTAATACTGGGTGCTTTGTTCCGAAGCCCCAATTTCAACAACACGGATATAAAGATCGAAAAAGCCGTTGTCTTTATTTCCCGGAAATACGGCTAGTAAACGACGACCGATTATCTGATCGGGAGTCATGAAATTACTTCGGATCACGGCTTCATTGGCGGTATCCATCATAAAATCGACAATGGTGCCCGTTTCATTTCGAATTGCCGTCATGGCGATGATGCTGTTTAGCGATGCATCCAGTGTAGTACGCAATTGATGCGCCTGAATTTCCAGCGCCTGCGTTTGCTGGTGGACACGCTGCTGGAGAAGCACTTCGTTTTCCTTGTCGGCAGTTATATCGACAACGGTACCGAGAAATCGCTCAATTGCGCCTTGTTTATTGGTAAACGTCTGGCCGTTGGAGCGAATCCAGCGAAGTTGCCCATTGTTGAACCCAATCGTTCGGTATTCACATATAAAAAATCCGTTACTGTCGGGTTGTAACACATCCTGAACTGCCTGATCAGTCTGTTGCCGATCATCAGGATGGAGACCCTGCAAAAACACGGTATAGTTAATCTCTGCTGTAGAAGGCAGACCAAATAGTTCTTTACAGCGATCTGACCAGATTAATTCGCCTGTTAGTGGATGGAAATCCCAGGTGCCAATGCGGGCCGATTCGACAGCTAATCGCAAACTGGTTTCGGTAACCTGCGACCGGATTTCTGCCCGTTTTCGATCGGTTACGTCAATGAGTACGCCCGAAAGTGAAAGCGGTAGTTGTTGTTCATTGTAGGTTGCCTGACCTCGGGCGAGTACCCAACGACTTTTCAGCCCTTCTCCATCAATGCGATACTCTGCTTCGTAGGTAGTACCTGATTGGAGGGCTTCATTAATCAGCTCTATAGTTCGCGACCGATCATCGGGATGAATGTTATTCGTAAATGTATTAAGAGGCAATCCCGCCTGCTCCTGCGTTTCGGTTACGCCAAAGAATTGAAATAAATTTCGATCACCATAAACCAGATCATTTCCAATATCCCAGAACCAGGTTGCAATAAGGCCTATACTAAGCGCTGTTTGTAATTGGTCGTAGGAGCGCCGTAACAACGCTTCTTCATCAGGTAAGAGTAAGATAGGCTGAGCAGCGAGAGGCTGATTCATAGATTGAAACAAACAAAAAGCAGATGTATCCGCAGGTTCTGGAAGTAATAAACCTGTTTTTTAGCAGGACTGTTTGGGTAGAAGTCCTGCTAAAACTACTATCGACCTAAAGTTATACACAAAGAAATCAACATACGCTGAAGCAATCCTGTAAAAGTCGATTTATTAGGCTTTAGGCTTTTGTTCGGCAGGAGGAACCTTTGGCTTCGTCTTTTTACCAGATTCCTTTGGTTGTTTGGCAGTTGGCCTGTCAGTTCGGCGCGCTAACTGGCGCTCATGTAAGGCTTCAAGTTTATCGTAGTGGATTTCCTCCGCTTCTTCAACCGAGTGCGATTCGGAAATAGTCGCTTCATCTTTTGCTTTGTCGGCCAGTTTACCAAAAAACTTATGCAGTGCATGAAGTTCCGCTTCGGTCAGATCTTCCACATTGAGTAAGCGGTTACTGGCTTTACGATTCACAGCAAGAAGTTCATTGAGTTTGATCTGCATGGCCAGAGAATCTTTGTTCTGTGATTTCTGAATCAGAAATACCATCAGGAACGTAATAATGGTTGTTCCGGTATTGATAATTAACTGCCAGGTGTCGGAGTAGCCAAAAATGGGACCAGTAATGAGCCAGATAATAATCGTTAATAGCGCCAATAAAAAAGCGCTTGATGAGCCAGTAGCCTGGGTTGCTTTGGAAGCAAAGTGCTCAAAGAATTTAGTAAATCGATTGGAGTTCATTGGGTAAATGAGTTAAAGAAGGTAAGTTCTCGCTAAATCGCCAATCCATTGCGCTTAGTGAGATTAAAATGGCAGTATAATCGCAGAAAGTGAACTTGTGTAAACGAACTACCTTATTGTTTCGTCAGGTTTTGGGTTTGTTGAAGGAATGTTAACCGGTAGGTATTGGCTGCTTCCTGTTTCTGTGCCTCGTCCCGAACGGCTGATGGATTCGCCGAGGCCGTATTGCGTTCGCTGTTGGCAATGATCGTTTCTAGCAAAATCTCGTCGTTGGTGTCGATAACTCGCTTGAAATCAGTATAAAGCACACGGGTCAATGCACCAGAAACCGTTATGGCTAAGCTACTTTTTGCGGCATCGGCTGCCAGTGAATCGGGGCGATTTTTGATCAGATAATCAAAGGCTTTTGTTGTAGATGATTGGATAGCTCCGGCTACAAAAGCCATTGTTTCGGCTGTTAAACGTTCGGATTCCGGCAATGCATCCAGATAGGCATCAAGCACATCCGTAGTCGGGCGATTGAGGGCCTGGCGTACTAACAGATACTTTTTCAGGAAAGATGGGTCTCTCTTTCCATTTGCATACTCTTTATCGCCTTTGGCAATTGTTGTGCGTAGTTGAGGTAACGCCAGCATATGATCGGCCTGATCGATCATGCCGTTGACGCCGGCATAACCCACCGCCCGGTGAACCAGCGCGCCATTGGGAGCGATGTAGAGCGCTGTTGGATAACTGGCTACGGCATATTGTTTGGCGATCTGCACACCCTCACCCCGCTCAGCATCGAGCTGGTAGTTGATAAAATGGACATTGAATTTGGTGCCTACTTTTGGATTCGGAAACGCTTCTTTAGCCATCCGCTTGCAGGGTGGACACCAGGTTGTATAGATGTCCAGATACACGGGTTTGTTCTGGCGCTTGGCTTCGGCCAACACCTCTTTCCAGGAACCTTTAAAAAACGTAATTCCTGCTGGCTCATCAGAAAGCGGGGGCATGCCATAGGCAGAAAGCAGACTTAGTTTAATCAAAACATAAGGTAGCGTCAGCCTTGAAACGAATGTATTCATTGAAGAAGTAACAGCTAAAAATTGTTAATTTGTTAATGGCGCGAAGCCAGAGCCAACGTGGCCCGGCCTCGCGCCATTACCGGGCAATCTGACTCGGTAAATACCCAAATTTGCGTTTGAAAGCAGCTGAAAAATGGTGCGTTTCACTGTAGCCCAGTTTGGTAGCGACTTCGCCAATCGTACCATCTGTATCGCGAAGTAACTGATGCGCATACTGCATTCGAAGGTCGTTAAGATAACCGAATACTGTATTACCTATCACTTCACGAAACCCTTTCTTGAGCTTGTAATCATTCAAGCCACCGAAGCGGGCTAGTTGCAGCAGTGAATACGTATCGAGTGGGTTGTGTTCGAGTAAATCCTTAATTGCCAGTATTTTGTCAATGTCATTAGAGGATAATGTCGTTTTTGTTTTTGACTGATTTCTATCGACCTGGTCTATCTGCTGGCGTAGTAGGTCTAGCGCAGCTGCTTCCAGATAAAGACGCTTAAGAGGTTGTGAACGACTGACTTGGGTTAATGCGATCAGCTGCGTTTGTAGCGCAGGTGTAATTGTTAAATTATGTCTGGATAGCGCAACGGCTTCTTTTTGAGCCAACCCATTCAGCAGGCGACCCATTGCGGGTGAGTCATCCTCCGTAAATCGGGAGAAAAATGTTTCGGTCAATTGGATGCCCACGTAGTGATGATCACCGACCTCAAATCGGCTCTGACTATCGGCGTATGGACGGTAACTCAGATTGTGTTGGTTTGGTGCTAAACCAGACAATGCTGACGATTGCCCCGATGTTCGTCCCTGCAACTGAAACGCCATTTCAACCGATGGGAAATCTTCTGTTGTTCGAATCGTATCGGATTCCAGGGTCTGAAATTGTCCGTAATGAATCCGTACGCCCTGAAAACAGATCTCACTCAACACACCCCGTGAAACCTCATCGGCTAACTGGACATGCGTTTCGGTGTGTCCTGCATATCCGTGGAATTCGGGTGGATAACTCCGCTGATACACATCGAAGTAACAACCGTGGTTGCTCGAAATGATTTCCATATAACGAAGCTACGGTTAAAGACGTGTCGTACCAAAACTCGTTACAAAATCCGTCTCACGGGCTCCAGAATCCGTTTCGCGTGGATAGGCCACAGCATGAACATGCTACTTTCGCCATCGAATCAACTTGCGAACCAATGCATCCTTTCACGTTTGGTATTTATCCCGGCAGTGCCGTTGGGGTTCCTGAAAGCGAAGGCGGACTGATTACGGGTCCGCCAGATCGTCCGGAACTAATTCTACAGGTTCTGAATGAGTTACAGCCCACCAATAAACCGTTTATGGTAAGGGCTTATGTGCAGTACATCGGCAACGGTCAGTCCGCATGGCCAACTCCCGATAATGCCCTTCACTACGTAACGCCGAATCGAAAACTCGATTTGGTTCTCTGCTACCGCACCAGTAACGACCCGCTCGATAAGTGGGTCAAGTATATTCGGGAGATCATACAACAATATGGCGACAATCTGACCTCGTTACAGATTACGGAAGAAGCCAACTCGAAAGAAGCGGGTGGCGATGCGGTTTCGCCCGATGTGCGTCAGGCGTTGGTGACGGGCATTATAGCCGCAAAGAAAGAAATCCGCCGACTGAAGTTGTCCGTTTGGGTGGGGTTCAGTACAACCCCCATATTTGATCCAAATGATGATTTCTGGCCAGAAATCGGGCGGCTTGGTGGTCAGCCGTTTGTGGATGCGTTGGATTATGTGGCCCTTGATTTCTTCCCGGATGTGTTTGTGCCGTTGCCACCCACGGTTCAATTAAGTGATGGGGTTCGGGCTGTACTCCATCAGTTTCGGTATGTAAATATGGCACATGCGGCCATACCCTTTCGTATTCCCATACTCATTGGCGAAAACGGATGGCCCACCAGTCCCACGCGTCCCTACGACCGACAGGCCCAGCTACTGGAAGCCATTATTCGAGCTGTTTATGAACACCGGGAAACGTTCAATGTTCGTGGCTATTCTTATTTTAACCTGCGCGATACGAATTCTGAGAACCCTTATTTTTTTCACCAGTTCGGCTTGCTCAAAGACGATTATTCTCCTAAACCGGCTTATGAAATTTTTAAGACGTTAGTGGCTGAATTGAGTGAGTGAAGAGTACAATAGGCTATGTTCAGGACAACGCAGCCTATTTCAGTTACAGATTATTGGATACCCTACTTACAAACCTGATATGTAGCCGACGTATCTTTCTGCCAATCGGTTGCTACTTTGGTAAGGTCGGCTACACAAATGGTCTGGATTTTATTGCCAAAGCATTGCAGCACTTGCAGTAGTGTATTCGCTCGTAAGTCTAGATCGGTTAGGGTGTTGGAAAAGCACCACAATACGGTTAAGGCTGTGTTTTTACTGATATCCAGACTCGTTAAGCGGTTATTCGTGCAGTACAGTTTGGTCAGTTTGGCATTCTTGCTTACATCCAGACTGGTCAAGTTATTTTTCGTGCAGCCCAACAGGGTGAGGCCGGTATTCAGGCTCACATTCAGGCCGCTGAGGTTATTTGCCGAGCAGTCCAACTCGTTGAGGGATAAATTTTTAGCGACATCCAGGCTGGTCAATTTATTAGAGCTGCAATACAATTTAGTGAGCGCGGGTGCCTTACTAATGTCTAAACTGCTTAGGCTATTGCCGGAGCAATCGAGCGTTTTTAAACTTATAAAGCCCTCGATTCCCTGCAAACGGCTAATCTTTTTATTGCTAACATTTAAACTGATTACTTTAAAGGCATCGGCAGCCCGTAGTCTGCCGTCCATTAACGAATCGATTTTTAAGTCAAACAGAGCCTGCTCAAAGTTTATATCGGGTATAGTTAGGTAAGGTTCAGCCCCGACAGTGATACTAAATGACGAAAGAGTCGAGGCTTTTTTGCTGTCTTTGGCAATTACACTCCCAACAACCGTAGTGTTGTAGTGCACATTCCGGAGGGTGTACATTGTATCGGTCAAGGTTCTGGTTAGCGTGTCTTTCCAGAATACGATGTAGGTGACCGGATCGCCATTAGGGTCTTTGGCTTTGGTCCAGGTCAGCACCAGATTGGGGCCGTTAGGGGCCAGTTTTCCCGAAATAGTAAAGGCTGTTGGCGGCAAATTAGGCTCAGGATCGTTGCTCTTATTGCAGGAGATAAGAAGCACGTTCAACAAAATAATGACGACGAGTAGGGGAGTTCGAAAGTTCATAAACAAAAACAAATGTGGATTGCTAGTGGTAAGCGGGCATCCAACTACGAAGTATAGAATACCTTATTGGCAAATCTGATACGTAGCCGAATCATCTTTCAGCCAGGTGGGTCTTACGTTGGTAAGGTCGGCCACACAGATAAATTGAATACTGGTGTTGTTGCAC
Organism: Spirosoma sp. KCTC 42546; assembly: GCF_006965485.1. NCBI lineage: Bacteria > Pseudomonadati > Bacteroidota > Cytophagia > Cytophagales > Cytophagaceae > Spirosoma > Spirosoma sp. KCTC 42546. The sequence goes on along the minus strand of NZ_CP041360.1, from coordinate 6,838,563 downwards.
GACAGCCACTGTAGCAATGGATTTTTTCTCAGGTCCAGGCTAGTCAGGTTCGTATTGGAGCAATACAATTCGGTTAAGACCGTATTCTTGCCTACATCCAGACTGGTGAGCTTATTGCTGGAACAATACAGATTGGTCAATTTGATATTCTTACTGAGATCCAGATTGGCCAATTTATTGCCACCGCAATTCAGAACGCTTAAGGCTACGTTCTTGCTGAGATCCAGATTGATCAGGTTGTTGGACGAGCAAACCAACTTCGCCAGGGCTATATTCTTGCTTAGACTCAGACTGTCTACATTGTTGTTTTTACAATCCAGCTCCTGTAGGGCTGTATTCCTGCTGATATCTAGTGTAGTGAGGTAATTGTTATCGCAATATAAATGAGTGAGGGCCGTATTTCTGCTAATATCCAGACGGGGCAATTGGCTAGCTGAACAAGCTAGATGAGTGAGGATTTTATTCTTGCTGAGATCCAGACTAGTGAAGTTGTTTGCAGAGCAGTACAATTCGGTTAATACTAGATTCTTACTGAGATCCAGGCTTGTCAGATTGGCGTTTTTGCAGTCTAAATAGATGAGTTGGGTGTTCGTCTGGAGGGCGAGTCCCGTTAAGTTATTGTTGGCGCAGGCTAAGAAATTCAGCGCGACATTCTTACTCACGTCCAAACTGGTCAACTTATTGGCATTGCTATATACTAGAGTTAGTGACGTATTTTTCGTGACATTCAGGCTGGTTAAGTTGTTTGCTGAGCAGTCTAAATGAGTAAGTTTTGTATTGTTACTGATATCCAGACCGGTTAATTCGTTTTCGCTGCAACCCAAACGGTTTAGAGCGGTCAACTTGCTGATATTCAGTATTATTAGGCTGTTGCTATTGCATTCCAGCGTCGTTAGCGCTGTGTTATTGCTCAGATCGATACTAGTCAGGTTATTCCGGGAGCAATCCAGGCTGGTTATATGGCTAAATGATTTCAGACCCTCTAAACTGCTTATTCCCTTATTATACAGATTCAGACTGGTTACCCGTTGAGCGCTGGAGAACAGCACCTTTCCGTCCTTTTTAGTATCTATTTTTAGATCAATTAGCGCCTGCTCGAAGGCGGCATCAGGTATCTCTACCGAAAAATTAGCGTCTTCAGGAGTAGGTTCGTCTGTTTTTTTGCAGGATACAGCTATAAAACTCAGTAATACTAGAAGGAATAATAAGAGAAATCGTGCATTCATAAAAAGAGGACTAAGTACACAGTGGCGTAGTGGTTTTTGTAGTAAAATCTACCCAAGTTGTGACTTAGACGAAGATGTGGCTGAAAAGTGACTATATCGGCAGGTTGATATAGTTTTAACGTAGGAGGCAGTGCTGATGATTGGTGATGAAGAATAGGTTATTTTCAAACTTCTGGGGAACTGATTGGTAGCAACGCAATCGCATTTAGAAAGCAAACCCAGATGAACTAATCCCGCCCTGGGCTTGTCTTTTTAGATATGGCAAAATCTGAAATTCCACGCTCTAAACCCGCTGATACTAAGGATGAAGTAAGCTGGCGCGAACGCTTCACGGCATTGGGTAACCTGCCCGCATTTTTTAAACTTGTCTGGGGAGTATCACCGGCTTTATTTCTCGGTAATGCGGCTCTACGGCTTATTCGGGCCGCTATTCCGGCGGCTACACTCTACGTTGGTAAGCTTATCATTGATCAGGTAGTTGCGCTTTCGAAACATACGTCTACTGATGATACGCAGCATATCTGGTGGTTGGTTGGGGCGGAATTTGGGCTGGCTATTCTGTCCACGGCACTGGGCCGAGCTGTGGCCCTAATGGACAGTTTGCTGGGCGATCTGTTTGCTAATCAAACCTCCATTCGCTTAATGGAGCACGCGGCTACGCTCGATCTGGAACAGTTTGAAGATGCTACCTTCTACGATAAACTCGAACGCGCCCGACGCCAGACGACTGGCCGGACGGTGCTGCTATCCGGCGTGTTTGGGCAGGTACAGGAGTTGATTTCGGTGGGTTTCCTAGCGGCTGGGCTGGCGGTCTACAATCCATGGTTGTTATTACTGATTCTGGTCGCGGTTACGCCTTCGTTTATTGGCGACAACTACTTCAATCAACGTAGTTATTCCTTATCGCGCTCCTGGACACCCGAACGCCGGGAACTCGATTACCTTCGGTACATCGGTGCCAGTGATGAAACGGCCAAGGAGGTTAAAATTTTCGGCTTATCCGGGTTCCTGATCGACCGATTTAAGGAGTTGTCGTGGGGCTATTATCTGAAAAATCGGGCGCTGGCCATCAGTCGGGCAGGTTGGGGAACCTTACTCACGGCTTTGGGAACCGCAGGCTATTACGGGGCTTACGTCTGGATTGTGTTGCGCGCCGTTAATGGTCAGATAACGCTTGGCGATCTAACGTTTCTGGCGGGGTCGTTTCGGCAGGTTCGAGGTTCACTGGAAGGTATTCTGCTTCAATTCAGCAGCCTTACGCAGGAAGCGATCTATTTGCAGGATTTGTTCGATTACTTCGCCATAAAGCCGCTGATTCACTCACCCAAAACGATACGCGCCTTTCCCAATCCGATTCGGGAAGGTTTTGTATTCGAGAATGTTGGGTTCAAATACACAAACTCCGAACGATGGGCGTTGCGAAATCTATCGTTCACACTTCAGGCAGGCGAAAAACTGGCCCTTGTTGGCGAAAACGGAGCTGGTAAAACCACACTTGTCAAACTCCTGGCTAGACTTTATGATCCTGCTGAGGGGCGGATACTCCTCGACGGCCATGATCTGCGCGAGTATGACCTGATGGAGCTTCGGCGCAACATTGGTGTCATATTTCAGGATTATACCCGCTTTAAAATGTCGGCGGGGGTGAATATTGCTGTGGGTGATATTGACGAACGGACCAACCAACCCCGCATTGAAACCTCAGCCCAACGCAGCCTGGCCGATACGGTGATTGCTAAACTAGCTGGGGGATATGATCAGCAATTAGGGCGCTCGTTTGGCAAAGGCGTCGAACTATCGGGTGGCGAGTGGCAGAAAGTCGCGCTGGGCCGGGCCTACATGCGGGATGCTCAGCTCATCATCCTCGACGAACCCACGGCGGCCCTCGATGCCCGCGCTGAGTACGAAGTTTTCCAGCGTTTTGGTAAACTGACGGACGGAAAATCATCAGTAATTATCTCACACCGATTCAGCACCGTCCGTATGGCCGACCGGATTCTGGTTCTGGAAAATGGCACCCTGCTTGAAATTGGTAGCCATTACGAATTACTCGAAAAAGATGGCCGTTATGCCGAGTTGTTTGGTTTGCAGGCGCGGGGGTATCAGTAAGGAGCGACTAGTTGAAGTTGTCGAAATAAGTACGTAAAATTGTACATAATTGATTGTTATTTATGCAAGTTGTCAACTATACGGAGTTTAGGCGTTCCATGAAGGCTAAGCTCGATCAGGTTAGCGATGATGGTGATACGGTCATCATCAATCGAAGTGAAAACAAAAATGTTGTATTGATTTCTCTAAGAGAGTATAATTCGCTGAAAGAAACGCTTCAATTGCTAAGTTCAGAAAAGAACCGAAATCGACTGATGAATGCGGTTGATCGGGCAAATCGGGGCGAGTTTGAATCTCATGGCCTGATCGAAGAATAACGATGAATTTATCGTGGGATAAAGATGCCTGGGAAGACTATATCTATTGGCAACAGACAGATAAGACTGTACTCCGACGTATTAATGAACTCATTAAGGAATGTCTGCGGACGCCTTTTGAAGGTAAAGGAAAGCCAGAGCCATTAAAAGAAAATCTATCAGGCTTCTGGTCACGCCGAATTACTGACGAGCATCGACTCGTTTATCGGGCTGAAGCTGAACGACTGCATATTATACAATGTCGATTTCATTACTGATCAATGTGGGTGGGCTGTTGATGTTCAGCCTTGCGCCATCAATCCTAAACAAAGTTTAACCATGAAAATCCAACTTCTTACGTTCATTGCGTTACAAGGAACACTAGCCGCAGCGTTAGCCCAAACGCCCACAATACCGGCTCCCGATGTCCAGATAAAAACAGCTGTTCTGGCTGCGCCGGCCGACAAGCGGGACGGAGCCACGGTTTATGGGTATTCTCCTAAAAATGAATTTGTTGTGTTGCGTAAAGGCACCAACGAGCTTGTGTGCTTAGCCGATGATCCTGCCCAAAAAGGGCTAAGTGTGTCCTGCTATCACCGCGATCTGGACCCATTTATGGAGCGGGGGCGAATCTTGAAAAAAGAGGGTAAAAAGCCTGCCGAGATTTTGGCGATGCGCGAGCAGGAAGTGAAAGACAAGAAGTTAATGATGCCAACGCACCCATCGACTTTGTTCTCTTATACTGCGAAAGACGGTGACTTCGATGCCACCACCGGCGAGGTGAAGGATGGTTACCTGCGTTATGTGGTATATATTCCCTACGCGACTGCCGAAAGTACGGGTTTGCCCCTGAAGCCCGAAGCGCCCGGTATGCCCTGGATTATGGACCCCGGTACGCATAGAGCGCATATTATGATCAACCCGCCGGTATCGACCACAGCCCATCATTGAGCTAAACGTCGGGTGGTGGGTAATTAAACAGGCAACGGATGTTTCTCCCAAATGGAAAAATAGTGTTGGCAACAGTAGTCTGTTTACTGTTTGCTGAATCCGGTATGGCCCAAAGTAGGGAAGTCGATTATTCACGTATCAAAGCCTCACCCAGGGTTAGGCCGGTAACGGCTCTCCTGGCTGACTCCGGACGAAATGCCAAACCCAGCATTCTGACGGTCAAAGCTTTTGCCGTTGACATTAGTAAGCCTATGGCATCGGCTGTTGCCCAAATAACTTCCAGAGCAACGGGCAAAACGCAGCAGTTTGCGCTGGCAAACGGGCGTCTGGAACGCGTGTTTAATACGCCCGATGTGCTGGCTATTGAGGTAAGTGGTGAGGGGTATACAACCGTTTTTCGAAGTATGACGATTGCTGTATCGTCGGCGGGTAATCGGTATGAATTTGATGCCCAGTTAGACCCGGCTCCTATTAAACTAACCGTTTGGGCGGTTGATAGTCGGACCAACAAAGTGATCCATGATGCCCATTTCACGATCTCAGGCAAAGCTGGCAGGACAACGCTTTTGTTAACGCCCGATTCAGCCACTGGTCTGGTTAAAACGGACCTGCCGGGTAGAGGAATCTACCAGTTGACCAGTTCGGCTACGGGCTATGGTGATTTTACAAAGTCCATCAGGCTGGATAGTGTACAAAGTGAAGCACGCGTGATGTTGACGCCTAAAAAAGCACCCGATGTCGCCCAGGCCCAGGCACTCCCCGAAGCGGTGGTTAAATCGGCGAAGACGGCCTACGTAGAAACCCCGGCTGCCAAACCCGCGTTAAAGGTGCCTGTTCTCCCCAGCAACGTACAGATGCCAGCCGTTACAAATAGGCCGTTTGGTCCCATTGAAAAGGGGAAAGCCATCCCGCTTAAGAACATCTACTTCGACCAGAGCAGCCCTGTTCTACGACCCGAATCCAACGCCGAGCTGGATCAATTGGCGGAGGTGCTGAACGCAAACCCGTCCATGCAAATCGAACTACGTGGGCATACCGATAATCAGGGCGATTTCGATCTAAACGTAAAACTCTCCCGCGACCGATGTCAGGCAGTTATCGACTACCTGGTTAACAAAGGCATCGCCAAAAGTCGACTGAAAGCCGTTGGCCGCGGCCCCATCGATTCTATTGCACCCAATACTAACGAAGAGAACCGGAAGAAGAATAGACGAGTGGAGTTTGTGGTCATCTGAACCGGGATTTTTTTGATTTAACTGACCGATTATGATTTTAGCCTTCGTCTTTCTTTGAAAGCAAAATTATAAAAAATCATAGCCGGTCAGTTAAATCAAAAAAATCCCGGTTCAGACAGGATTAGGCAGCTTTAGGCTCCTCGCCCCGAAACGCGTCTTTCTTATCGACCGCAGCCAATTTTACCGGCTTTCTGTCGCGTGCCGATTGGTAAATAGCTTCCATGATTTTCTGGTCCTGAAGTCCTTCTTCGCCGGGCGTAAATGGCACTTTATTATTCAGAATACATTCCGAAAAATGATCCATCTCGGTAGCGAAATGGTCTTTATCGGCAATGTTGTGCTGAATGATCTGGTTCTCGGTACCCTGAGCCTGACTTGTTTCTAGTTTTAGGCCTGTGTAAGGAAAGGCGGGGTCCATTTTGATCCAGCCTGTGTCGGCCAGCACTCGGTAACTCTTATCGTCATGATGACCGTAGCTAGTTGCACAACTGGCCTGTATACCACTTGGGAACTTCATAAGCCAGTTTACCTGCTCTTCCACTTCCTTGAACCTGGGGTCATTGGGCGTGCTGTGCACATAGCCCATAACTTCCGAGGGTTCTTCGGCCAGCACAAACCGGATTGTGTTCAGGCAGTACAGGCCAACATCGGGTAAGGAGCCACCTCCGGCCAGCGCTTTATTAAACCGCCAGTGTTTCGGGTTGTCGGAGTTTTGGCCATTGTTGGCGATGATGCTTTTTACCTTGCCAAACTGCTCTTTCTGAACCATGTCGCGAACCATCTTATTATGGGGCTCATATTGAATTCGATAGGCAATCATGAGCTTACGGTCCGCTTTTTTACAGGCATCGATCATCGCCTGACATTCGGCTACTGAGTTGGCCATCGGTTTTTCGCACAGAATATGCTTACCGGCCTCCGCTCCCCGAATCGTGTATTCGGCATGCATGCCGTTGGGAAGCACAATGTAAATGGCCTGTACCTCTTTGTTATCGCGCAGTTTGTCGTAGTCGGCGTAACTGTAGCAGCTCTCTTTTTTGATGCCATACTGCGTGGCTACCTTCTGCATTTTTTCAGGACTACCGCTCACCAGCGCTACCACTTTCGATTTTGTACAAGCCCCAAAAGCGGGTAGAATCTGATTAAGGGTTAGGTGACCCAGTCCAACGAGTGCGTAGCCAACGCGCTTATCTTCGGGCATTGGGGTAGGCGTAGGGCCTTCCTGCTGTTCTGTTTTGGCTTTAATCTGCTCCAGTTCAATGGGTTTGCTGGAGTCGGCGGGTACCGTAGCTGGCGGGGAGGTCGCGGGGAGTTTTGGAACAGGGCCGCTGGGTGTACTGGCTGTTGAGGAAGCTGAGTTGGTGGCTTCGGGTTTCTTTTCGCAGGAGGCAAGCGCACCGCCTAATGCGCCAACGGCCAAACCACGCCCTGTAAGTTGAAGAAAATCCTGTCGCGACAAAGCAGATCGCGCAGGGCTTTCGAGTAAGGTAGTAACTAAACGATCAATCGGTTTCATAACGTTGTTTGTTTACGTTATGAAACCGATTGATAAATTGGGTTGTTTGCCCGAGTTATTTAATTGGCGAATAATCGGTTGGTTTCATGTAGATCGACTCGACTTTAGTTGTCAACGAACCACCAGCTTCTTTTTCAGATGCATCTTTAACCGCAATCCACTTTGGATCTTTACGAAATTCTTCGAAATGTGCTTTCCCCTCGGCCTCGCTGGGATGAGCCAGAATATAAACCAGCTTAGATTGTACGGCCGGATCTTTTTCCTGCGTAACCCAGTAGGCTACATTCGTCATGCCGTGTTTGCTAAAAAGCTTGATCGTATGATCGCGGAAACGCGAGAGCAGATTAGGCAGTTTGCCAGGCGTGCATGTATAGGTGCGTAATTCAAACGTTCGTTCGGGCGATTTCTGACTTAATTTAAGCTTTGGCGATATATCAGACTCGGTCATGAAAATCTGATCAACATGATCGACTAGTTTACCATTTGCTTCAGTTTTAGCTACCACTGCTTTCCACTCGGGATCACTACCGAAGGCTTTCCAGGAAGCATCGCGGGCTTCCCGACTGGGATAGGCCAGAATGTAGATCAGTTCTTTGTTGGTGGTATCGGTGGGGGTCCAGTAGCCGATATTTTCCATCCCATGTTTCTCGAAAATCTTGGTAGTGTACTGCCGGAAGCGATCCACAATTTCGGCATATTTGCCCGGCGTTGGGTGGTAAATCCGAACTTCGTAGAATTTAGTGCTCGGAGCGGTTTGGATTGATCTGGCCGGACCTGATTTGGGCTGATTTGGCTTTGGCATTGCAAATAAGGACGTGCTGAGGAGCAGACCAACAGTGAGTATTGAATACAATTTACAAGTCATGTTGTTGCGTAACTAAGAAGTAAAGAGGTTCCTGACTGTATAAGGGATAAGGAATGTATTTCTAACCTCTTGGCGTATCTTCGGAGCTAATTATTATATAGTCTACCCTGAGTTTTTTCATAAAGGTAAATCGACTTTTAGACAATGAATGTTTTGTCAATAAGTCTTAATAGGTATTATTGTCTTGTTGAGCCAGCATAAATCCCTATTTTTGTTGGTCATCCACCGTTTTATCCCAACTTTATACGTTATGCTGAGCCGCGTTGCCAACTCTGTTTACTGGATGCATCGCTACATTGAGCGGGCTGAAAACTATGCCCGGTTCATGAGTGTGAACTTCAATCTTGCCCTCGACCTGCCCCCCAATGTTGATCAACAGTGGGAGCCATTGCTCATTGCAACCGCTGATATTGACCTATTTAGGGAACATTACAAGCAGCCTACGCGTGAGAATGTTATTCAGTTCATGACCTTCGATAAGCGTAATCCGAATTCTATTGTGGCCTGCCTGAGTTATGCTCGCGAGAACGCCCGGACCATTCGTGAAATTATTTCCAAAGAGATGTGGGAGCATCTGAACCAGTTTTATCTGATGGTGCGCGATACATCGCCCAAACAGCAGTGGGAAGAGGTTCAGACCCAGCATTTTTTTACGGAAATTCGAAATAGCATTCAGCTTTTTTATGGGATTATCGACGCAACGATTACCCGTAATGAGGCCTGGCATTTTGGCCGACTAGGCCGGTTTCTGGAGCGGGCTGATAAAACCTCCCGTTTTCTGGATGTTAAATACTTTACGCTGTTACCCGAAGTTGAATTGGTTGGGTCTACCATCGACTTAATGATTTGGTCGGCGGTGCTGAAATCGGTGAGTGCGTATAATATGCACCGCCAGCAGTATCGAGCCTTGACACCTTCCAGTATTGTGGAATTTCTGATTCTGGACAAGATGTTCCCTCGGGCTGTTGCGCATTGTATCCGGCAGGCTGAGTTGTCGCTTTACGAAATTTCGGGTAATAACATTACAGGAGGCTTTGGAAATTCAGCCGAACGGGCACTCTCCAAACTTCGGACCGAAATCGAGTTCACGGAAACCGCCGATATCTTCAAAGCAGGTCTGCATCAATACCTCGATAATTTTCAGACACGCACTAATGAAGCCGCAGTCGCCGTTTTTGAAACTTATTTCGATTTGAAGCCGATAGAAGTGTAAAATATCAATGAGTGAAAAAGCGAAAGAGTTAATAAGCCGTCTGTGTTATTTACTCATTAACTCGTTCGCTCTTTCACTCATTGAAATATCGGAAACGTGAGCGCCAGATACGCCATTCCAGCCCGGTGGCGGAAACGTTTGTTGTCTGCAATTACGTTCCGGTTGGCTGCGGTGGTTTCGGTAGTAAGCCATTGGTAACCTAGCTTCACGCCAACCCGTTGGTTTAGCCGAATACGCGCATACACCTCCGTGGCGATGGTTCCAATGTCATTATCGCCAAGTAGGCGTACATTGAAATGGCTGGGGGATGTTTGCTGAAAGACATTATTCCCCTGAAAATAAACATTGATCGAATCTTGACCTGAGGCCGATCGTAGCGCATACTGCCCTGTTGATGATTTATAGCGACCCGTCCGCGATTTACCGATCGTCAATCCCACCAAATCGGCGCTGGCTCCCAGTACAACACGCCCCAGATTAATCTGCGCCCGAATCCCAACATTGAGCGACGTCATGGACACATAATCGTATCGAACGGTATCGATGTTGTTAACAAGCAAAGGGGCACCGAGTGCACCAAAGCCTGTTTTGCCGCGTGTCAGGCGAGCTGGAGCCGTGTAATAATTGAGATTGTCGCCGTAAAATGCCCCTAATCGCATAGTCCAGCCGAGGGAGAACAACTTACGCTCACCAATGGTGAGCAACTGGAAGTAAGTGAGTGATGGGTTGTAGTGACCTGTTGAATAGGCCATGCCCACATCATACCCACTACTTAACCGAGTAGCAACAGGAGATTGGGCAAAGCTGTTGACAGAAACTACGAGTAAAAGACCCACAAGTATTTTCTTCATGCAGACAAATCAGGCTGTTAGATCTGGAAAATGATAGTGGAGTGGTGGAGTAAGCGCAGTTAATAACCGCTTCACGTACCCCACCACTCCACCGATTTTACTACTTCACTATTTTCAAGACGACAGCTCCCAAAGGTGGTACATTCACCTGAATCGACTGTGAACGACCATGCCATGTTGCCTCTTCGCTCGCTATAGGAGAGGTATTGGCAACTCCGCTACCGTAAAATTCAGTGGCATCACTATTAAACACCTCCTGGTAGGAACCCGCCGAAGGCACGCCAATGCGGTAATTGGAGCGTGGAATGGGGGTCATATTCAACACAATAAGCAGGCTATCTTCTGGATTGTTGCCGTTACGGCAATAGGTGACTACGGTATTTTCGCGGTCGGTGGTATCAATCCATTCAAAGCCATCAGGGCTGAAGCTCCTTTCGTATAGCGCGGGTTCAGATTTATAGAGTTTATTTAACGCTTTTACGCAGGCGGCCATGCCTTTGTGAGGACCATGCTCCAGCAGATGCCAGTCGAGGCTGGTATCGAACTTCCATTCGGATGTTTGCCCAAATTCGCCACCCATAAACAATAGTTTGGTGCCGGAGTGTGTAAACATGTAGGAAAACAACAGCCTCAGGTTCGCAAACCGCTGCCACTCATCACCGGGCATTTTACCTACCAGCGACTGCTTGCCATATACCACTTCATCGTGCGAGAGAGGCAACATGAAGTTTTCGGTGAAGGCGTATATCGTGCTGAATGTCAGCTCATCCTGGTGGTATTTGCGGAAAGCCGGGTCGCGCTCGAAATACCGGAGCGTATCGTTCATCCAGCCCATCATCCACTTCATCCCGAAGCCTAATCCGCCCGTGTAAACCGGTCTTGATACACCCGGAAAAGCAGTTGATTCTTCGGCAATAGTTTGGGTATCCGGGAATTCTTTATAAACGGCCTCGTTCAATTCTTTAATGAGCGAAATAACGTCCAGGTTTTCGCGGCCTCCAAACACATTCGGCTCCCATTCACCCGCATTGCGGGAATAATCTAAATAGAGCATCGATGCAACCGCATCCACACGGAGTCCGTCGGCATGGCAGCGGTCGAGCCAAAACAGCCCGTTACTGAGCAGGAACGAGCGTACCTCTGGTCGGCCGTAATTGAAGACATAGCTTTTCCAATCGGGGTGATAGCCTTTCCGCATGTCGGGGTGTTCGTACAGGTGTGAGCCATCGAACTCGTATAGGCCATGTGCATCGCCGGGGAAGTGAGAGGGAACCCAGTCCAGAAATACACCAATGCCTGCCTGGTGCAATCGTTCAACGAGTTGCATAAAATCCTGTGGCGTACCAAAGCGGCTGCTAGGTGCATAGTAACCCGTAATCTGGTACCCCCAGGAGGGTGCATAGGGATACTGCATAATGGGCATGAACTCAACGTGCGTAAAGCCCATGTCCTGTACATACGGCACCAGCGCGTCGGCAATTTCATTGTAGCTCAACTCGCGTTCGGGGTTGCTGGGGTCACGTCGCCAGGAGGATAAGTGCATCTCATAAACCGAGATAGGGGCATTGAGGGCGTTTTTAGTATGGCGGTTAGCCATCCACTCCTGGTCGTTCCACTCGTAATAGGTATCCCATACAACAGAAGCCGTTTTAGGTGGAACCTCCCACCAATGGGCGTATGGGTCCCCTTTTTCCAGCTCTCGCCCGCTTTCGTGAACGATGAAGTATTTATAGGTTTCGCCCTTGCCAATGTGCGGGATGAACCCTTCCCAAATACCCGACGAATCCCACCGAACATGTAAGGAATGACTGCTTTTATCCCAGCCATTGAAGTTGCCAATAACGGCCACATAACGGGCCGAAGGAGCCCATACGGCGAAGTAGGTGCCTATAACACCATTGTGTTCAACAACGTGTGACCCAAATTTTTCATAGAGCCGCTGGTGTTTCCCGGCCCGAAATAGATGAATATCGAAATCAGTGAAGCGGGAATAAGGGCCGTCAGTATGTGTTGGCGTTTCGGCTGGAGCCGATTCTGCGATTACTGGTTCAGAGGTGGTGGGCTGTGTCGACGGGTCGGGCTGAGCCGGGGGCGTAGTCGTTTTTCGTTTTGCCATAGGTTAAAAGGGTAGTACGCTCGTTGTAGAACGCGATAGGAGCCGGAAAGTTAGAAAAAAAGCGGGATGGTCAAAGAGGGTATTATTTTTCGCCGGAAACCGTTCGCTTGAACGACTCATAGATAGGCATGAAATGTGGATTGTCAAACCGGGAAATTAGCTCAACTGAATAAGCCATACCGTCTTCGTCGATACCAAGGGGTACGTTAAGTTTGACAAAGATTTCGGTTTTGTATCGACCGAACCACCGATCAAATAGTTTTCGGCGCGAATCGGCTTTAGAGTCCGAGTCATCGCAAATATAAATGACGACCCGCTCGTGAGCTTTAAAGAAATCCGCCACGATTGATCGAATCGTGGCGGACATAAGTGCGTCTACGGGCGGTAGTCGAGGTTCGTACGGATTGTTGGTCAGGACAATGACCATGTCAAAGACAAGAGCCTCAAATTCTGGCTTATCGACCAGGTACCCACTAGGCTTGAATTTTATCTCGTACTCTGCCTCAAAACGTGTTTTAAGCGTATAAATGTAGTTTGGGCCACCTACAAATAAGTAATCATAACTCGATAATTCTTGTTCCACGTTCGGCGGCTCTACGGTCTAATTCAGCAAAAGCTGCGATAATTTCCGGGTTGGTTTTCGCTTCCTCAATCATTTCCTGCTGCTCTTGTCGCTTCCGGGCCATCCAGGCACGGGCAAATTCGAGCCGATGTTGGGCTCGCGCTTGTTCATCAGGAGTAAGCGTTTCAGTATTCATGGCGTTTCCTGTCTATATGCCAAATGTAACGTTTTTTGATAAACTGATGTTCCTGACGCTTTTATCAGGCTTGGAGCTATTTTCTAGCCCCTTTTCCGTGAGACATCAATAGTTTTCCAGTCAGCATCACTCTGAGTGTCTCTATTTCCTATCTCGATTGCAATAAACCCGTTTGGAGCATCGGTACATCGTGCACAACGGTATCATCGCTCAGGCGAATTTTTTCGATTTCCCGCACAACGTCGATGATGCCTTTGAGCGGAATTTTGACCCATGCAGGTCGGTAGCTGATTTCGTAGCCTAGCTCATAGACCGCTTTTTCGAGCAGGTAAATCAGGAGAAGAAAGTTGATCTCGCTATTGTTTTTGAACAGGGGATGCGGAGCGCCAAACACATCCAGATACGCATCCAGAAATGTATCGCGAATTAGGTAAAACCAGCGATCCGATACCCGTTGTAAATGGTCAGGATCAAGGTTATCCGTTTCCGTCGAGTTGAATAGCTTGGCCGATACCGCGTAGTGATACGACCGAATCATACCAGCCACATCTTTGAGGGGCGAGTGCTTGATTTTTCGTTCGGTAATCGTGCTTTCAGGCTCACCTTCGAAGTCGATGATCACAAAATCGTTAGTTGTCGCGAGTACCTGCCCGAGATGATAATCGCCGTGAATCCGAATTCGGAGTGAGTGGAGCGGACGGGTTCGGAAGTCGGCAATGAACGTCTCGATCATTTCTTTGGCTTCCATAAATACCCACGCCAGTCTCTGTGCCTGCGGATCGAGTTTGGTGTAATTGTCAATCAGGAGAGCATACCTGCGTTCGAGAAGATCCTCGAAACGCTTGATCAAAAACGCACGATACTCATCCGTGAAGGGCTCTGGCGCAAAGTCCGGATTCGATGGAACGCTGTTCCGGGCTGGTTTGTACAGGGCGCAATGCATCTCACCCGTTCGTTTGCCTAGCAGTTCAACTTTATCGAACACATCTTCCCGAATGGCAAACATGCGCTGGGGAACACCGTACAGAAAATCATTCAGATAATCGCCGGTTTGCATCCAGGAGTCTTTATCGTTTTGTACCATGCGCTGAACCATACCCAGCGTTACATCAGGTTGGGCCGAGCCATCGGTATGGGTGCGTTTCCAGATGATGCTGCCGCCAAAGGCCGGAATGTGCGTAAAATTGCTCTCATCGGTCAGAAACGCGACCATATCTACTTCAGGATTGGTTTCCTCGAAGAGTTTGCGGTAGAGTTTCAGAAAGTATTTATCGCCGAAGGTCATGGCAGAATTACTGGAATCGACCGGTAGCACCCGCGAGGTTAATCCATCATCACCCTCTTCCAATCCGTTGCCCCGATGAAAAGTCAATTGACCCTTGAGTTGGGTTATGCTCTGATTCTGATAAATCGCGGTGAATAGTACCTGCCGAACGCGTTCGTCGTAAATAGCATCGATTAGAAGACCGTTTTGGCCACCAAGCACAAGTTCGCCGATGCGGCCCTTCTCAGGGATTTCCGCCAGAGCGCTTGCGTCAGCTTTGGTCAGGAATGACAAGGGCAATAGGTAGTTTTCTGGAACGCCGTCGGCATAACTGGCTTCCAGAATTAACAGAAATGCCACATCGCCATCAGGCAGGGGGAGCGAGTGAATCGTTTGTGCCGAAAAGCCCGTTTGCTGCCGGGCCTTACCGGCAAACCAACGACAGCTATTGACATAGGGAGGCAACAGCGTTTGGGTCAGTGTTGTCCAGAAATCAGTGTCGGAGCCTGCATTGGACCAGACAGTGGTATACGATTGAGGTTGATTAATAAGCATGAGTGGCAATCCAGAGATCCTTCTTTAGTCAAGCAGTTTCCGTCACGTATTGTTTTCCCGATGAAGGTCAAAAATTTCTTGAATATAGAATAAATAATTCAACTCAATTAACTGCGGAAGAATCGCTGGCCATAAACAAAAACCTCACCCAGTCAGACCAGGTGAGGTTTTTGTTTATGTCGTGAAGGATGGAATTAGTTTACCGAAATAACGCGGCTAGGGGCACTGGGTTGCTGGGTTGAGATGGTTACATTCTGTGTCGTTGTTTCAACACCGTTTGTAACTTCTACCTGATACACACCGTCTGCCAGTTCATTCAGGTTTAAGCGGGTCCGGTATTTACTTTCGTTTTTGCCTACGTGTTGGACAAATAAGACTTTACCATCGGCACGTTTCAGACGAACATCGACAGCGCCACCAGTTTGTTTATCGAGGGCAATATTCAGTTGACCAGATGGGGTTGTGTAGATGCCCGTTTTGTAGGCTACCGATGAGACAGGACGGCTGCCTGGATTGGTTTCAGCCAATGTAGCGGCCGATGTAACAACACCTAAAGTAAGGGCTAAGGCGAGTGATTTGATGAGAGTTTTCATGGTAGTATGTGTTGTTTGTTTTCGTTCTAAGCAGGTCGGGTTATTCCCGATTGATGAACCAAAGGTATAGGCTATAGCTGGTACTATGCATTGCAAACTACTGGGACGGTTGACTCGCTGGATGAGTGGATGTAAAATGGGATGGTTGAGGGAACGGCAAAAAAAAGCCTCCAATCTGAAAGGCGTTATCAAATCATGATAACACCCTTAGGCGGAGAGCAGAGGTGCTGATCGTAAAAAATGGTGTGGATAGAATTAGTTCGATATGTGGATAGACTAATTTGATTGATCAAATGTCGATAGTTATGCGGAAATACACTGTCAAATTTGGGTCATATTCTATCGTATTTGGGACATTGTACAGGTGTAGCAGTGGAAATCCACCAATTAAGTGGTTTTTCTAGGATTCGCTATAAATTCTGTCGGTGTTTTGTGGTAGAATTCTTTGAAAACGAGGGTGAAATGCGATGGCGTTTTTAATCCAACCAAGTAAGCCGTTTCGGTTACGTTTCGGCCAGATCGTAAAAGATCGGCAGCTTTGCGAAGACGATATTGGCGAATCAGTTCATTGGGGGCGAGTTGAGTCAGACTGTGGACTTTACGATAGAGTGTTTTGCGACTCATGGC
Organism: Spirosoma sp. KCTC 42546; assembly: GCF_006965485.1. Taxonomy (NCBI): domain Bacteria; kingdom Pseudomonadati; phylum Bacteroidota; class Cytophagia; order Cytophagales; family Cytophagaceae; genus Spirosoma; species Spirosoma sp. KCTC 42546. The sequence goes on along the minus strand of NZ_CP041360.1, from coordinate 6,822,388 downwards.
TAGCTGGTCGGCTAGCCAATCAACATTAAGCGACGGGTTATCGAGGTGATTATCCAGTAGCTCGTAAACCCGATGCAGAAAAGGATCTTTTGTTATATCGAGTGGCGTAGGTGTATCAAGCAGCGTAAATTGATGACGGTACTGGTCACGCAGTCGTTGTTGACGCGTAATCAGATTGTGCAACCGTAAATGTAACTCATCCAAATGGAACGGTTTGGCCAGGTAATCATCAGCGCCTTCCTGCAAGCCCTCAATTCGGCTGAGGTGAGCTGCCTTTGCGGTTAGTATGACTACAGCGATATGATCGGTATCGGGATGAGTTTTAATGAGTCTTGTCAATTCGTACCCATCCATTTTGGGCATCATCAAATCTGAAATAACAATATCCGGGAGTTCGGCCTGGGCCAGTTTCCAGCCCTCTTCACCATTGTCTGCACTAAGTACCTGATACGTTTGGGCTAACTCAGCAATCAGAAACTCCCGTAGTTCAACATTGTCTTCTACAATAAGCATTCGTGGTGCTCCTTCTTCGGCTATTGACTGATTTTCGGAGAGGTCCTTCGTAGCAATTGGCCGTTGGTCAATAATCGTGTGTTTCCGGTCAGGCAAACCCACCGCTGGCGCTTGTATATCGTCGGATAAAGGCCGAACGGGCAAGGTTACACTAAAGGTAGTGCCCACCCCTGGCTGGCTATCCACATAAATAGCCCCGCCTACTAAATCAACCAATTCCTTAACCAAAGACAAGCCAATGCCTGTTCCTTCATAATGGCGGGTAGAGGAGTAATCAACCTGATAGAAGCGGTTAAAAATATGTGGGAGATTGTCGGATGAAATGCCAATGCCCGAGTCTTTTACGCTAATTAGTACACGGGGAGTTTCAGGGATAGTGACTGAAGCGTCTGGTTTGAGGGTAACCTGTATGGTTCCACCTGCTCCAGTGAATTTCAGGGCATTCGATAGTAAATTGGTCAGAATTTTTTCCCACTTATCGGCATCGAATAACTGCTCTGGTGGCAATTCATCGGCTGTGTATTGTAGCGTTATACCTTTCTGTTCAGCTGCCGGTCGGAATGAATCGACCAACTGGCTAACAAATTCGGAGACTTCGCCACGCATGAAGGAAACAGGCATGCTGTTAGCTTCCAGTTTCGATAGATCCAGTAACTGATTGATGAGTCGTAGCAACTGGTTCGCATTACGTTGTACCAGTGCAAGCGTTTGGCTGGTTGAATTATCTAACCGATTCCCTTGCAGGAGCTTCTCAACGGGCGTTAGTATCAGCGATAAAGGCGTCCGTAATTCATGGGTGATATTTGAAAAGAAACGGGTTTTTAGTTCATCGACAACTTTTAGCTGTTCGGCTTCTCTACGATTGAGTTCTAACTCCTGCCGTTGGCGGATACGATTTGTATAAAAACGGAAATAACTTCGAATGCCAACAGCCGCCAGTAACGCATAGAAACTATAGGCCCACCAGGTAGCCCACCAGGGAGGCCTAATGACAAGTCGAATAGAGGCTCCCTTTGTGTTCCAGATACCGTCACTATTCGCAGCTTTCACCCGAAATGTGTAGCTGCCTGGCGATAGGTTCGTGTAATTGGCCACATAACGATTGCCATTCTGTACCCAGTTTTTGTCGACACCAATGAGCTGATAAGCATACTGGTTCTGCTCAGGTAGTGCGTAAGCCAGTGCTGCAAATTCGAATGACAGAAAATTTTCATCATGCTTCAGCGTAATTTCTCCATTAGATACTGGCTGAGGCTTATCCAGTACCTTAAGGGCCGTTATATAAACAGGAAACGGTCGCGTATCGTCGCGAATACTATCAGGGTTGAATTGCACAATCCCGTTTAAACTGCCAAAAAAAAGCTGGTTGTTATGTCGGCATACAGCGTTTTGTAAAAAATCATTACTAGGTAATCCTGTATATAGCTCATAGTTACGAACGGCGTTTGTGCGGGGATCAATCTTACTAAGGCCTTTATCGGTGCTTATCCATATAGCACCCGCATTGTCGCTTGTAATGCCTACAACGCTGTTTCCCCGAATGCCATGCTGTTTGGTAATAGTGGTAAAAAGCCCGGTTTTATGGTCAAATTTATTTAACCCGCCTAAGTGCGTTCCGATCCAAATAATGCCGTCCTTGTCTTCATAAATGGCCTGAACGTCGTTGCTGGTCAATTGGCCTTGGAGGCCAGCTTTGTAATGAATCGTTTGGCCAGTTTTGGGGTTCAGCTGCAAAATTCCCTGATGCTCTACTAAAATCCATACGTCGCCGGTTCTGCTGGTTAGCAGCCCATGTACGTATCGGTCAGGTAACTTACTGCTATCACTTTGCTCATATTTATAGTAGGTATATTGGTGTGTATGTGGATTGAAGGAAGCAACGCCCCCCTCGCCCCCAATCCAGAGATCACCTGTTGGCGCACGCTCAACAAACTGGGCGGGTACTTCCGATGGATAGCTGGTATAGCGGCCCGATGCCTGGTCAAATGCGTATAAGCCATCCGTAGTGGCAATCCAAATACCTGCCGATCCATTGGATAGAAAGGCGCAAGGGTAGTTTTTGTGTTGGCCAATGGACCCCAGGGTTTTAGGTGGAATGCTTTCGAAAAAGCTCTTTCCGCTTGCCATCCGATAAACCGTACTTAGGTTACTAAGCCAAAGTTGACCATGGTTATCCTGCAATACGGCGTTAACCCGATTTTCAGGCAAATTTGCCTGACCCTTATTCGGAATTACCTGATAGGTTTTAAACGGTTTTGTGGTAATGGCCTGCCGGTCTATACCATTATCGGTGCCAACCCATAAGGTGCCCGCCCGATCGTGGTACACGGCCTGAGCATTATTACTGCTAATACCTTTCGAAATGCCAGGATCTGGGCGGTAGGTGAAGACCTTTTCGCTACCAGGGTCGATGGCCTGTAATCCACTGGTCGTTCCCACCCAAACGATTCCCTGTGCATCCTGGTGGATTGAGTTCAGAAAAACGAACGAATTGAGTTGATTCCCAGGGTTATAAGGTACCAGTTGCCAGGGCTGACGGCGAAGGTCGAGCTTGAACAAACTATAACCAGCCGTAGCGGTGCCTAACCAGAGAACATCCTGTGCATCCAGATAAACTGAAATAAATGCTGGCTGGGCGTCATTCATCGTTCTAAAGGGAATAGGGGTAAATCGCCCCGTTGCCCGATCAAAGAGATACAATCCCCGGTTGGTGGCTACCCAAAAACGGTGTTGTCTGTCTTCAAAGACCGTTTTGACCGGCACCTCCAGCTGGGGTGCCGGATAGAGCGTAAATGAACGTTTTTCTGGTTCATAGCGGGCCAGACCTGCAAACGTACTTATCCACAGTACGCCCTGACGGTCTTCGTAAATGGAAAGTTGATTATTCCAGCGGTGTGCCTTGCTGGCCTGAATGAGGTGTGGTGTAACAAGCCCGGATTGCTTGTTCAGCTCATACAATCCACCGCCTTCCGTTATGGCCCACAACCGGTTTGAACGATCTTCGCAAAGGCCCGTTATGTGGCTGTTTTGAAAACTATGCGTTGGATTACCGGGATCGGGTTGCCAAACGGTAAAGGTGTGGCCATCGTACTTATTAAGTCCTTCATTTGTGCCAAACCACATGAATCCTTCGCGATCCTGAAGAATACAGTTAACCGAGTTGTTAGAGAGCCCATCTTTAACGGAAAGATGCTCAAACTGATTAACTATGGGCTGGGTTAACGCCTTTGTTACCTGCTTACTATCAAAGCGATACGGTTGAGCGAACCCCTGCAGAAAGGGAATCAACGCGAGTAAAAGCAGGTATGGACGTACCATGAAAGCGGGCAATCTATTTAGTCTTGCTAAGCTAATAAGGACGAACTTATGTTATCGTACTCATTTTTAATTCCCTAAATAAGAGGTACTCGATAGTTATTCTTACGAGATGTCCTGAATGGTTTATTTTGGGGTAATCAAGGCAGTAAGTCGCCCATCCAGGTTACTTGGTTTGTATGGTAATTTTCTTGAAAGTACGGGACGTCAACACTGAAAAACGTCTCATTACTTAGTTTTACCCGTAAATTTACAGTATGAACACGGACTCAAACCTAGCGTTTTTATATCGGTCACCTGCACTATTTTTTAGTTTCACGAAGCTCATTGCCGCCGAGAGTACCCGGCATGGGGGCGTCAGTCCAGCTCCGTTTTCATCGCTCAATCTAGGCATCAATACCGCTGATGCCCCTGCGAACGTAGAGGAGAATCGTCGTCGTTTTTTTGACGCTATTGGTGCCCGGACAGATCAGTTTGCTTCATCGCATCAGGTACATGGTACAGAAATCCTATACGCCACGGAAGCTGGCCGTTTTGATGGATATGATGCCTTGATTACGGATAAACCGGATTTGCTGATCGGCGTAACCGTTGCCGACTGCGTCCCGATTCTTATGTATGATCACGAACATCAGGCCGTTGCAGCCATTCATGCAGGCTGGCGGGGAACGGTTGGTGGAATTGTAACGAAAACACTCGAACGAATGCAGCAACAATTTGGGACTACAGCCAGTCAGTGTTATGCCTACATAGGTAGCTGTATTGACGAATGCTCGTTTGAGGTAGGACCAGAGGTGGCCGAGCAGTTTGAACCTGCGTTGAAGCGGCTAGATGCCCATACAGGCAAAGGCTATATCGACTTGAAACGGGCTAATTTGAATCAGCTCGTAGCCTTCGGTATTCCAATGGCACAGGTAGAGGTATCGCCTTTTTCGACGGTGCTCCATAACGATGACTTCTTTTCATATCGGGCTGAGCAAGGGCAAACCGGGCGGATGCTGGCCGTGATTGGATTGAGAAATTAAACAAAATAGTATAGCCCCTGTTATATACCTGTTTTCAGTATAGAAGTTCACTCAACGCTTAACAATCATGGGAATCTTAGTATCAATTCTGGTAGGGGCTATAGCCGGTTGGCTGGCCGATCTCGTTTTTAAACGGTTTTCGTTTTCATTGTTCGCCGAAATCCTGCTTGGCATCGCTGGCGGATTTGTTGGTGGCTGGATATTTGGCCGCGATGGCGGTATGCTCGATCAAATTTTAACGGCTTTTGTGGGTGCCATTATTATTCTTGGTATTGCTGCATTAGTTAAAGGCCGTAGTAGTACGGTATAATTTAAAAGAGGTAAAAGGAGGAAGGGGAGGAGAGGGAGAAGAGAACTGCGTTATGCGATTCATTCTCCCTCTCCTCCCCTTCCTCCTTTTACCTCTTTATTTCAGTATCTGCCTTGAAATTACCAGTTTCTGAATTTCGCTGGTACCTTCTCCAATTGTGCAAAGCTTGGCATCCCGGTAAAATTTCTCGACAGGGAAATCCTTTGTATAGCCATAGCCACCGAAAATCTGCACCGCTTCGTTGGCTACTCGAACCGCTGTTTCCGAAGCAAACAGCTTCGCCATGGCTGATTCTTTTGTAACCGACTTGCCTGTGTCTTTCAAATCAGCAGCCTGATAGGTTAAGAGCTTAGCTGCCTCAATCTCCGTAGCCATATCGGCCAGTTTAAAACTTATGCCCTGAAAATTGGCAATCGGTTGGCCAAATTGCTCACGCTCTTTGGCATAGGCCAATGCTGCATCATAAGCACCGTAGGCAATACCCAGGCTTAGGGCTGCAATCGAAATACGACCTCCATCAAGGACTTTCAGTGACTGAATAAAGCCATCGCCTACGGCACCGAGCCGTTGGCTGTCGGAAATTCGGCAATCCTGGAACAGCATCTCTGCCGTTTCGGAAGCCCGCATGCCGAGTTTGTCTTCCTTACGCCCTCCCGAAAAACCGGGTGTGTCCCGTTCAACAATAAAGGCTGTTGCGTTATGGGCTGTGTTTGGTTCACCGCGGTCCGACGTATCGGTACGGGCAATCACTACGGCTACCTGGCTGCTTATGCCGTGAGTAATAAAGTTTTTTGCCCCGTTCAATACCCACGTATCTGCGCCATCACGAACCGCCGTTGTTCGCATATTCCCCGCATCTGAGCCAGTATTGGGTTCTGTTAACCCCCAGGCCCCTAACCACTCGCCAGTGGCCAGCCTGGGAAGGTACGTCTGTTTTTGTTCGGGGCTCCCAAATAAAAGGATGTGATTGGTACAGAGCGAATTATGGGCCGCCATCGACAAGCCAACTGACCCATCAACGCGGGATAATTCAACAATAGCTGTTACGTATTCGCGGTAACCTAAACCGGCTCCCCCGAACGCTAAAGGCACCAGCATACCCATTAATCCCTGTTCGCCTAACTGACGGAACAGCTCAGCCGGGAAGTGCTGGCCTTCATCCCATTGTCGGATGTTTGGACGAATTAGCCGTTCGCTCAAATCACGGACAGACTGGGCTATTAATTCTTGATTTTCTACAATTTCGTTCGTCATAAAGCAAGGCTAATTGATACCGTGTGCAGATAGAAATTTCGACAAATTATAGATTAAGTACAATCTTTTTTTGTCGGCTGCAATAACCATTCCTTTTCGATTTTAACCGTTGTATTAAGAATGGAATACTGGTAAAACAGATAAATGAGTAACTTATAATAATCATTCGTTGTTTTTGGGTGTCATTTAGACACGTTTAGCTACGTTCAGAAATATATGCTTTGTCGTTAGCCGATTAATCAATCGTAAGTCCACTATTATTCATTAGGAGTAGGCGGTTATTAAAAAACTCCTATTTTTGTGACATTAGATAATCGAATACGTCTGTATTAATCTATCGTAAAATCCTTAGTTAAGCTACCTATATGAAACTAGCAGTCGTTGGAACCGGATACGTAGGCCTTGTTACGGGTACGTGCTTTGCTGAAACAGGCAATCAGGTTACCTGTGTGGACATCGACGTCCGAAAAGTTGAAAAACTAAATAATGGAATCGTCCCTATTTACGAACCAGGTCTTGAAACGCTGTTTCACCGGAACGTTGAGGAAGGTCGTTTATCCTTTACCACTGATTTGGAAGAAGGGATCAAAGGCGCAGAAGTTATCTTCCTGGCCTTACCTACCCCTCCCGGCGAAGATGGCTCTGCCGATCTGAAATATATTTTGAAAGTAGCCAGTGATCTCGGACCGATTCTGAGTCAGTATGCGGTTATTGTTGATAAAAGTACGGTTCCCGTTGGTACGGCGGAGAAAGTTCATGCCCACATTGCCGACAATGCCAAGGTGGATTTCGACGTAGTATCGAACCCCGAATTTTTGCGGGAGGGCGTAGCCGTCGAAGACTTTATGAAACCCGACCGGGTTGTAATCGGTACTAAATCAGATCGGGCGAAAGGCGTAATGAACCGGCTCTATGCCCCGTTAGTGCGGCAGGGTAATCCGGTTATTTTCATGGACGAACGTTCGGCTGAAATGACCAAGTATGCTGCCAATGCATTCCTGGCCACGAAAATCACGTTCATGAACGAGATCGCCAATCTATGCGAGCGGGCGGGTGCCAATGTCGACGATATTCGTCGGGGTATTGGCACCGATAGTCGTATTGGCAAACGGTTCCTGTTTGCCGGTATTGGTTATGGCGGAAGTTGCTTCCCCAAAGATGTACAGGCGTTAGCTAAAACAGCGAAAGATTTCGATTATGATTTCAAAGTACTGAAGTCGGTAATGGAAGTGAATTACCTACAGAAAACCAAATTGTTGCCGCAGATTTTGGGGCACTTTGGGGGCGATCTGACAGGCAAAACCATTGCTGTATGGGGTTTGGCATTTAAACCCTACACCGACGATATTCGTGAAGCACCAGCTCTCGATAACATTCGTGCCTTAATCGCTGCTGGCGCGAAAGTGACGGTTTATGATCCAGAAGCGATGGACAACGTCCGTGAGCAAATTGGTAATGCCGTTACGTACGCACATACGCAATATGCTGCTTTAGATGATGCGGATGCACTGGTTGTTATTACCGAATGGCCCTTGTTCCGGACACCGGATTTCGAAAAAATGAATCTGCTATTGAAAAATAAACTAATTTTCGACGGTCGTAACGTATATGAACTCGATCAGATGCGCGAGCAGAATTATACATACTATTCGGTAGGCCGCGAAACCGTTTTAGCACCGGTAGAGCAGAAGGCCTAATTCCTTTAGACATAGAGTTTGCAGAGACACAGAAATAAAACTCTGTGTCTCTGTGTTTACTACTTTCCTAAGCAGTTTATGAAGCGAGTGTTAATAACCGGTGGAGCCGGGTTTCTGGGGTCGCACCTCTGCGATCGGTTTATTAAGGAAGGCTATCATGTGATGGCAATGGACAATCTCATTACAGGCGATATCCGTAACATCGAGCACCTCTTCCATCTGCCCAATTTTGAGTTTTATCACCACGATGTATCCAAATACATCCACGTGCCGGGCGAACTGGATTACATCCTGCATTTTGCCTCTCCAGCCAGCCCGATCGATTACCTTAAAATTCCGATTCAGACCCTGAAAGTAGGATCCTTGGGTATTCATAACTGTCTTGGTTTGGCGCGGGTAAAAGGTGCCCGAGTACTGATTGCCTCTACCTCAGAAGTGTACGGCGATCCAAACGTGCACCCACAGCCTGAAGAGTACTGGGGAAATGTAAACCCCGTTGGCCCTCGTGGTGTGTACGATGAAGCAAAGCGGTTTCAGGAAGCAATAACGATGGCTTACCATACCTATCATGGACTGGAAACACGTATTGTTCGCATTTTCAATACCTATGGACCTCGGATGCGCCTGAATGATGGCCGTGTATTACCTGCTTTCATTGGCCAGGCATTACGGGGCGAAGACCTGACTGTTTTTGGGGATGGAAGCCAGACGCGCTCATTCTGCTACGTAGATGACCTGGTTGAAGGAATCTACCGACTCTTGTTGAGCGACTATGCGTATCCGGTTAATATTGGTAATCCGTCTGAAATTACCATTAAAGAGTTTGGCGAAGAAATTATCAAACTTACCGGAACAACCCAGCAGTTAATCTTTAAAGATCTGCCTACCGACGACCCCAAACAACGCCAGCCCGACATTACAAAAGCAAAGGCTATTTTGGGCTGGGAGCCTAAAGTGCCCAGAGATGAAGGGTTGCGGGTAACCTATGACTATTTCAAGAGCCTGCCTCAGGAAGAGCTGTACCGGGCAGCCTATCATCGTGAGTTTACGAAGCAACAATAACGCTTGCAGTTACTGAAAAATTACCTAATTTTACTTCAGTAACTGCCTTGGCAGTACACCTTTAGCTGTCTAATGAAAACCTGCGAGCCACATGGCCTGCAGGTTTTTTTGTGCGCTGGTACCGGCCTAATTAACGGCTACAGACTGAGGCATCAGTAAGGGCAACGTTACCTGAAACCAACCATCCCATTCTTCAATAATTGGCGCAGGTTGATTTAGGAGTCGGTATTTGACGGAGATATTCGATAAACCGACCCCATTCGATTCGACGCGTAGTGTTTTTCGCTGTAGGCTATTTTCAACAACCAATTGTTGGGTATCTGTGCTTCGGATGCGAATTCTGAGTGGGCTCTGGCTGAGTACTACATTATGTTTGACCGCATTTTCAACCAGCAATTGTAGCGTAAGTGGAGGGAGCAACGTTTCCATATACGCTTCATCGACGGCTACCTCCAAACTAACCGAGCGACCAAAGCGGGTTCGAAGCAGATGAAAGTAGGAATTGATAAAGCGTAACTCGATGCGTAAGGTGGTCAACTCGTTTTCGTTACTCCGCAACAAATAGCGGTATACATTAGATAACTCATCCACAAACTCTCCTGCCTGAGTGGGGCTCTCGTCAATTAACGACGAGAGGGTATTTAACCCATTGAACAGAAAATGAGGGTTGATCTGGCTCTGTAAGGCCCGCATCTGCATCTCCGTCTTTTCCTGCTGCATACGCTGTAAGGCCAGATCGGCTTCAAGAAACTCGCGGTGATGTTGCTCTCGTTCGCGCTCCAGTTCTTTTTCGAGAACTGCTTTGTTAACCGCTTCGCGCCGGTGCCGATACGAAATGCCCAGCGAAAAAAAGATTAAATCCAATACAACACCCGTCTGAATAAATAAGTCGGGATGTTGCCAAAACGGTAACTGTAAGTCGAGACTGGGCGAGCGTACAAGTAAAACAAAGGTTATGGCGTGATTGATCAGTAGCGATGCTGTTCCGGCCACGAAAAAGCGTGCAACAACATCTTTGGAACGGAAAAATGAAAAAACGATATAGCCCCCTACACCAAGCAACGCAACGCGTACAGGAATCAGGAGTAAGGTGTGGAGCCTGGTTTGCCAGAAATCGGTAAACAGGTAGATATACGTTTTGACAACGCAGTAGGCAACCAGCATCCATTGAACCCAGGCTACCCAGCGCAGAAACTTGGGACGCTCCCGAAGGTTTAGGAAAATCTTGGCTAATTCAAGGTAGAGAATATAGCCCGTGTAGGAGAGCAGGAGCTTATAGAAATTGGCAATGTTATAGGGCAGTAAAAAATGATTAATTGTAAAGTAAACGGCCCAAATCAGTGTGTAAATGGAGTAGATACTATAGATGCGCTCCCGATACATAAACCACTGAACAGAATTAGCCAGCAGCATCGCCAATACCATACCCAGGAAGAGTGGAGACCAGGCTTCGTACGTCATTAATCAAGTAAAGATCAGTTTATCAAGAGGATAAACAAAGATACAAGAATCGATCTATTTTAATTTAATGCGCCCTATTTAGCGGAGATAGCACTTTATGAGCGGTGGTATTTCGGGCTGAGTCGTACGAACTTTTGTATAAGTGGCTCCTGCGTCATTGGTAGAAGAGGGCGTACCGGCTACGCCAATTCAAATCATTTCACCTGACTTTCATCACAGTTCATGTTGTGCTTTGTACAGTTCAATCAATCGCTTCTGGATTGATCGCACTGGTCCGTCGTACGTTTGCATCGTTCCTCAGGAAAAACCAAAAACAACAACTACAAAATGAAAACAAGTATCCATTTCGCTGCGTTGGCTATGGCCCTAACGCTTTCAGTTGATCCGGCCTTGGCCCAGCAACCCGTTCGTCGCCCGGCGACAAAAACCGCTGCCCGGCCTACTGCATCAACTACCCGTACCAATGTTAGCCAGGCAAAAAAGCCAGTGGTAACTCAACCCGTTGCGGCAAAACCTCAGCCACAGGTGCAACAGGCTCCAGCTCCTAGCCCGGCCCCAGCAGCTGCCCAGCAGACGGAGACTCGTCCACAGCCGGTTGCTCATACTACTACTGCTCGCCCTCGGGTAACGTCCTCATACCGGAGTCATAAGAATGTGTATGTTAATCTGGGTGTTGGCCTGGCAACCTATTATGGAGGAGGTTTTCCAGTGGGTGTGTCGGTCGAAACAGATGTGAAAAACAACTTTTCTGTGGGTGGCTCCCTTGATTACTACCACTACAACTACGGGTACTACTCCAGTGGCTACAACTTTGTGTACTTTGGCGCCCGCGCTTCTTATCACTTAGGCGAGGCCCTCAACGTACAGTCAGACAGTTTCGATCCGTATATAGGCGCATCGCTGGGCTTTCGCTATGCAGGTTCTGGGTACTCGGACTACTACTATTCAAGCTCGTATAATAGTGGCCTGTGGGTAGGGCTACACCTGGGTGCTCGATTTATGTTCAGCCCCAAGGTTGGCGCTTTTACCGAACTAGGATATGGGGTGTCGGCTGTAAAGCTGGGACTAACCGCAAAATTTTAACGCATATTCATCCTTCTAAAAACCAAAACAACAAATACAATGAAAACAACACGACAAATTCGTACCATTTTCCGCAGCGAGCGCGCTCGGTTACTGGGTGTGGGAACCGTAGTTTCCCGCCCAGTACGGCGGACGCCCGCCTACTGAACTGGCCGGTTATGATAGTTAATAGCCTACGCCAAACAAAACCACAGCCCGAAGCTATTAAAGCAGATGGTTGTGGCTTTCGTTTTTAGGAGTGGAATGAGGCTCCTAAGTGGCAGATTACTTCACTGGTTGTAGCTTACTTGATCGGTAATTACCTACAGTAAACAGCGCGATATACGTTTATTAAGTAATGTCCATGATTGGACATGGATGCGTCCGTTTCTGGACAATGGTTTCATGCCTTATGTACTTCTGAGTATCCTAAGAGCACTTTTTGCCTCTGGCATTAGATTTGATTTAAGATATTGTATCTAATAAACCTGCTTGCTTATCCATGAAAAAGACCATATTAGGAGAGCTCGAAGAATTGGTACTTCTGGTGGTTGCCGCCAGCACAGACGATGTCTATGGCGTACCCGTTATGGAGCAACTTCAACTCCAGACGGGACGAAGCTTCACTATTAGTGCAGTACATACCACTCTATATCGACTCGAAGAAAAAGGCTTTCTGTCATCCTCCGTGGGTGGCGCGACTGCTGAGCGGGGAGGGCGAAGCAAACGTTTATTTGTCCTGACGGCAGAAGGGGGGAGGGTCTTAGTAGACATTCAGCAGATGCGAACCCGGTTGTGGCAGTCTATTCCCCAGAGCAAACTCCAACTGTTGGGACTTTAAGCTTTTCCAGACTTATGACTCGAAAGCATCTTTCACCTCAACAACCGCCCCGTTGGGCAGACTGGATATTGGAATGGTTTGTGGCCCCCCACCTGCTGGAGTATGTGCAGGGTGACTTACACGAAGCCTTTTATAAGCAGGTTGCTCAGGTGGGTCTGGTCCGTGCCCGACGCGACTACGTCTGGGCTGTACTGCATTGTTTAACCCCCTTCTTTGCCAGGCGCCAAAAAAACGATGTACGAAAGGCCAAACTCAACCCTAGCCATTATAATGCGTATTCTAAACCCTTTTTTATGGACATGCTCTCAAACTATCTAACCATTGCTTTTCGCAACCTATGGCGGCATAAAGCGTTTACAGCCATCAATAGTATAGGCTTAGCTGTGGGGCTGGCAACCTGCCTGCTGATTGCCCTCTTCGTGCTACACGAACTGAGCTATGACCGCTACCACTCCCATGCAGAGCGACTATATCGGATGACCCTACATACCCGATTGGGTGAAAAAGACATCAATTATGCCTATTCAGCCGAACCGGCAGGACCAGCTCTGCTGCGTGACTACCTAGGCGTGGAGGCCATTACCCGTCTACGCGATGATGGTGATTTTCTGGTTAAAAACGGAGAGGAAACGTTTAAAGAAGGTCATGTGGCCTTTGTTGATTCAAATTTCTTCTCGATTTTCTCAATTCCTCTGATAAAAGGGCATAGGGCAAGCGTACTCGTTGACCCCAAAACACTGGTTCTCACACAAACAACTGCCCGGAAGTATTTTGGTCAGGCAGATCCCATTGGGAAAACGCTGTCAGTGGGTAATCTGGGCGTTTTTCGGGTGACCGGTGTTTGTGCCGACATTCCGTCGAACACCCACTTTCATTACGATCTGTTTGGCTCGTTTCCGTCCGTTAACCAGGGCGTTAAATGGCTGGCCAGCGGTGCCTACACCTATGTGCTACTTCGGGATGGTTACTCAATTCAGCAGGTAGAAGCCCAAAGCCAGGGGTTTCTGCGTAAGTACATGGCCTCAGAAATCAAGGAGTTCCTCGGTATTGACCTGCCCGAATTCCTGCAAAAAGGTAATCGACTTGGCTTTGGCTTTCAACCCGTAACGACCATTCACTTATATTCCGATTTAGATGATGAATTGGAAGCCAACGGCGATATTAAATACGTGTACATCTTTACGGTGATTGCGCTGTTTATCCTCCTGCTGGCCTGCATCAATTTCATGAACCTATCCACCGTCGGATCAGCAGGACGCGCTAAAGAGGTAGGAGTTCGCAAAGTAATGGGTTCTGTTAAATCGCAGTTGGTCAGTCAGTTCCTGACAGAATCTGTCCTTCTAACTTTACTGGCACTGTTGCTGGCGCTGGGGCTCGTTTTCCTGGTATTGCCTGGCTTTAATGCATTGGCCGGGAAACAGTTTACCCTCGGTGAGATTGCTAACGGATGGCTGCTCTCCGGCGCAGTAGTAACCTGCCTGGTAATTGGCCTGCTAGCCGGTAGCTACCCGGCCTTTGTGCTTTCCTCGTTCAAGCCCATTACGGTTCTTAACGGCAAGAGTGAGGCTGGCTTGCGGAGCGGTTGGTTACGCAATGCGTTAGTGACCGGTCAGTTTACTGTTTCAATCGGTATACTTATCGCCACAATCGTTGCTAACCAACAGTTGCGCTTCATGCAGGATAAGAAGGTTGGCTTCGACAAAGAGCAAGTGCTGGTCTTACACGATACGCACGTACTGGGCTCCAAATTAAATGCCTTTAAAGCTGAACTCGCCAGGATGTCATCCGTCGTCAAGATATCTCTGGCAGGTTTTCTACCGGCCGGAACATCTAAACAGAGTCAGGATGGTATTCTGATTAAGGATGGGTCTAAAACTGCCGCTTACACAACGAAAAGCTATTTCGTCGACGAAGATTATCTGTCTACATTAGGGATGCAACTGGCGCAGGGCCGCAATTTTTCGGAGGCTTTTCCCGCCGATAATTCGTCTGTGCTACTTAACGAAGCCGCCGTTCGGGCGTATGGCTTCAAGACGCCCATTGGTCAACAGATTTCTATAACGGGCGACGGTTCTGAAGCGAGTAAACATACGTATACGGTTATTGGCGTGGTTAAGGACTTCCATTTCGAATCTATGCGTCATCGCATTGCACCGTTAATCATGTTCTATGGCGGAGACAATTCTCAACTGGCCTTACGCATCCGGACGGACAATGTTTCCAGGCTCTTAACTACCATCGAACAGCGATGGAAGGCGGAGACGGGCGACCCTTTTGCGTATTCATTTTTAAATGAGCGATTCAATACACTGTACCAGTCTGAACAGCGGATTGGCCAACTGTTTGGCGTATTCGCTGGTTTGGCCGTGTTAATTTCCTGTCTGGGCTTATTGGGGCTTGCTGCTTTTACAACCCATCAGCGCACCAAGGAAATTGGCGTTCGAAAAGTGCTGGGAGCATCTGTCACCGGCATTGTCAAGCTGTTACTGACCAACTACCTGAAATTAATTCTAATTGCCATGGTAATTGCGTCGCCTATTGCCGGCTACATCATGAACCAGTGGTTGGGAGACTTTGCTTACAGGATTGACATATCCTGGTGGATCTTTGTCCTGGCGGGCGGACTGGCTACCACTGTTGCTATCCTGACCGTCAGTTATCAAGCCATTAAAGCAGCTCTGATGAACCCCGTCAAAAGCTTACGAACCGAATAAATTTGATAGCCCGCTAGCTCGTGGCTCAGTCACGCGAGTCGTTAGTACTGTAATCGCCAGCAGCGACCAGGCCAATGCGGAATAGGCGCCACTAATGAGCATAACGGAACTGGTTAAACCAACTAGTTTTGAGAGCGAAAAAGCCAATGGTAACCAGAAACCCATGAAAAGGGGTATCCAACGCTGCCAGCCATATAAGCGCCTTGCCCGCAAAACGGCAATCCCCACAGCTACCATCAATAGGTTGCTTAGCGGCCAGTTCATGTCGACAATAAAGTATAGGATTGACGTGGATTTCGGATCAATCATTTCCCACACGTTATACACATTCGCTAAGCAGAGTGTAAGCAGAACAACCCGGATAATGGTTTTTCCAAATCGGTCGGAACCGGTAGCTTCCAGCCTGCGTAACCCTTCCATACTAGCCAGCCAGCCGCTTATGTACAGGAGCCCCCAGGTTTTAACCAACCAACTGGAAGCCAATGGGTGGTGTATTGATTCGAGATACATACCAACTCCCAGAGTTGGTGCGCCAATCAGGCCTAGTAGACCTAAAATTTTATGATTCATTGGGGTTGGGTTATGGATGTAAAGAGTGTCGCGTGTTAAAAGCTGAAGCCTGCTGTGAGCTGCCACACGTTTGTTTTTGACGAAAACCGACTATCGTTGGCTG
Source organism: Spirosoma sp. KCTC 42546 (assembly GCF_006965485.1). Classification (NCBI taxonomy): domain Bacteria; kingdom Pseudomonadati; phylum Bacteroidota; class Cytophagia; order Cytophagales; family Cytophagaceae; genus Spirosoma; species Spirosoma sp. KCTC 42546. Next base: position 6,806,461 of record NZ_CP041360.1, on the reverse strand, counting down.
GGTCTTTCAAGGTAACGGGGAAAATCGTATTCAGGCTGCCCTCCTGTCGCAGGTCAAGCTGAATACCTCCCAGGTTAACACCAATGCCAGCCTGATAACCGTATACAGCCTGTTTCGCTGTTTGACTTAGTGACTGGGCGGCATAGCGCTGGAAGGAGTCAGACAGGCTGTTTGTTTCCGAAAGAGGTAGTGAAACCACGGGTCCGACATTAATTCGTAACGGCCCAAGTTTGACGCCTATCAGCAGAGGAAGATCGAACGTTGTTACCCGAACACGAACAGATTGTGTTTCCAGCCCTTGCCGGATAATATCGAATTGCCCTCCTTTAGAAGATAGGAGCAGTTCTGGCTGAATGAAAAAACGATTTCCGAACCGAACGAATACACCACCCACGATTCCTGTTGAGCGCGACTGATTCTGCTCGAAGAAATCGTACACAACATGGCCTCCCGATAATACGGGTAGCCCATTTTCCATCAGCCTGGGTGTCGAGAAACTCAGGTTGTCAAGCTGTGAGAAGTTAGCTCCGGCTTTTAGTCCAACATGTATTTTTTTTCCCGCCGATTGAGCCATGCTCTGCGTAACAAGAAGTAGCAATAGCCCAATCAGGCTGACTATCAGAATTGAATGGTTTCCTGGTTTCATAAGAGGAAGCAACGTTTCGTTTCCCCAAAATTGAAGTGTCCAAAAGCCTCATTGAAAACAGTATACGTCCGAACTGTAGCTTTTCTGTCATCAATTGAGCGAATCTATTCATGAATTAGATCCCCCTATTCATCTTGCTATCTTGTTCGGCTTTATCAGCCTTTTAGTATAAACTGCTTGTTTGGGTTATGCAGCATACGTCTACCTGGCAACTTACCGCTTCCACTTCATTCGGTAGTTCTTCCAGTTGAAACCTCTCTTTTGGCAGTTGGTACAAGGCATACTTCATTAACGGAATTGCACCACCCAAATTTGTATTACCAAACCGGCAATATCCGGTCAAGAACCTTCCATCTTTTACCAAACAACATCAAATACAATGAAAACACGATTAGCTTTCCGCTTTCCCGCTTTCCTGGTAGTACTGTTTATCGCTTCGCTGACGTCCTGTAAAAAAGGAAATGAGGTTGCTCCGGCTCCTGATCTGGCTGCTCGTGTCGCCGGGACATATACGTATTCTGAGCTTACGACTGGGGGTAAAACCTACCCTGCCAGCGATACTAACCTGAAGGGTACTATAACACTGGGTCGGCAAACGGCAACTACGGTTTCAATTCAACTGGCTATTATCAACAAAACAACCAACGAGACGTTTGCCGATGATGCGGCTGAGGGTGTATCGGTAACGGAAGCTAGCAATGGCAACGTTGAGCTACGCTATCAAGGGAATGTAATCGCCAAAGTGAATGGCAGCAAGGTCAGCATAGAGGGCGAAGATGAAGCAGGCACATCCTTTACTCTGACGGCTACCAAATAGGATAAAACCTTCTGACGGGCATTCCAGATGGCTGACTTCGTATCGTTCCATGAACAATACGAGGTCAGCCATTTTTGGCTCAATTAAATCCCTGAACTGGAGTAGCTTTTATCCTTTCGTTTGGAAAAGCGAATAGGGTTTACAATTCATACATCGTTTTTCTCAATTCATACACCGTTTTCTACAGTCTATGTAGCCCTCACCTACTGGTTAGCGTCAAATCTGCCATTTTCGGCTATTCGCTCTCCAGCATCTCTAGTGCTGGTCGTTTGCGTTTACGTACCGTGCTTATCCGTCGACCTAGTTTTTTTTCCAAGTACGAATGGTGGTATCATCTGCTGATGATGCCCATCCTGTTTCCACTTGGCAATTATTACTTCATTGGCCCATCCTACTTTACCGACCCCATAAAGTTTGGCGTCGGAACTGTGGTGGTATTTGGGTTATATTGGTTGTCGATTGTTACACTGACGCTAACGGTTTGGTGGGCCATTCGGCGTTATCCCGATGCGAGCCAGACCCTGCTCCGTACAGTGGTTATGCTAACCGCCGTAGGTAGTTTAACGGTTGGCTTAGCCATCTTCGATGTTTGGGTGTATAGTCTACTACCCGCAACCGGTGTTCAATTCAGTTGGGCCGCCGTCCGCCCGATCTGGGTATTAGGGCTTATTTTCGATGTTTTTCTGTGCATGGCCCTGGGCTTGTTTTATGCGTATGCCCGTTGGAAACAGGACATGACGGAAAGTGAACAGTTAGAGCGCGCATCCCTGCAAAATCAGTACGATGCGTTAAAAGGTCAGTTAAATCCCCACTTCTTGTTCAATGCGCTCAATTCACTCTCAATACTTATCGGAGAGGAGCCAAAGCTGGCCGAGCAGTTTGTTGATAAACTGGCCATTGTTTACCGGTATATGCTACAGCCTGATCGGCGGGGCGATGCTGTATTGGGTAAGAGTTCGGGAGACGTAACGACGCTACAGGCAGAACTTGACTTTATATGCTCGTACACCGACTTATTGACGATGCGTTATGGTAAAAGCCTTGACATTACGTTGCCTGCCATAGCTGGTAGTTCGTTGGCAACCTATGTATTGCCAACGCTCAGTTTACTCACCTTGGTCGACAACGCCATTAAATACAATAGCATGTCTGGAGCGAAACCGTTGGTTCTTTCGATTGAGATTATGCCTGATGGCTGGGTCGTTGTAACGAATAGCCGGCAGCCGAAAGCAATTCGTCTGGAAACGGATGGGGCAGGGCTGGGTAGCCTGACCGCTAAATACCGATTACTGAGTGAAAAATCCATTATGGTCGATACCACGGATGCCTACTTCCGGGTAACACTGCCATTGCTCCCGCCCAATGCGCTATGAAACAGGCTGCCTTAAGTCAACAATCCAGTTGCCTAAAAAGGCAACTCATACCATACATTCGCCAGTTGACACATGTTGATTTACTAATTTTATCGCCTTCCACTTATCTTTAACATGGATGCGTTACGATGCCATCCGCTGAATTAGTTGCTAAATAAAACCTGATGAACACGAGCTATTTTGACCATTTTCGCCGTTGGCTGCGTCTGACAAAACGCGGAGGGTGGTCGTATGTTGCGCTCATGCCCTGGTTTGTTCCACTCATTACCTACCTGCTCATTGGAGACGCCTATCTGCATACCTGGCAGACGTTTAGTGGAGCAACGATTTTTGTCTGGTTACTATCAACCATTGCCTTCCTTTTCCACGACTGGGCGGCCAATGCCATTGCTCAGCGGTATCCTGAATTACGCCAGACACTGATTCGGGCGAGTTGTACAGGACTGGCATTCATTATGTTATCGGGTTTGTTTTTGCTTGCCTATACGTGGTTTTTCATTCGGTTCCGGCCTTTTGGTTCGCAACTAACCTACCAAACTGTGCCATCGGTATTCACGTTCGATCTGGTTGCTATTGTATTGTTAATCGGTATATACGAGACGTCTTACTCCCTGTCTCGATGGCAGCAATACCAGATGAATAAAGAAAAACTTAAAAAAGAAAATTTACGGGGCCAGTTGCAGGGGTTGAGAAGTCAGGTCAGCCCACACTTTCTGTTCAACAGTCTGAACTCTCTTTCATCACTCATTGCCGAAGAGCCCCAGCGCGCGGAGCAGTTTGTGAATCAGATGGCACGGGTTTATCGCTATATGCTCCAGACTAACCGACGTCCCAACTCGCCCGTTAAGGCTGACCGGCAGGCCAATACCCTACTACCGGGCTATTTGTTCGGAGTGGGATCGGCAGAAGGGGAAGACGGTGATGAGTTAACTGTACTGGAGGCTGAACTGGCCTTTATCGACTCGTATTTTCATCTGTTGAAAACCCGGCATGGCGATGGGTTACATCTCAACCTACAAATTGATGACCACTATCGCTCGTACCGGCTACCACCGTTAACGTTGCAACTACTGGTTGAAAACGCCGTTAAGCACAACGTCATTCTGGCAAGTCGCCCTTTATGTATCGACATTATGACCACCGAGCGGGGCTACCTTCTGGTGCGCAATAACCTTCAGAAAAAAACGAGCCGGTCCGGGCCTGTGCTTTTAGAGTCGACGCAGGTTGGACTAACAAATATTCAGGCTAAATATGAGCTATTAGCCTGCCCGGCACCCACTATCGAAACTGGCCCGGATTATTTTACTGTCACATTACCACTACTGGAAAAAAAACAAGCAACCGCATGAATGCTCTGATTGTTGAGGATGAAGAATTAGCTGTTCGCAAACTTCAGAAATTATTGGCTGAAGTAGCTCCCACCTTAAAAGTGTTGGGGGTAACAGCCAGCATTGAAGATACAGTAGACTGGTTGGAGGGTCTTCGGGCAAAAGGACAGCCAGACCCTGACCTGATTTTCCTAGATATTGAATTAGCCGATGGACAAAGTTTCGAGATTTTTGAGCGAACCACCGTACGTAGTACCGTAATTTTTACAACCTCCTACGATGAATATGCCCTTCAGGCATTCAAGGTAAACAGCATAGACTATCTGCTAAAACCCATCCAGCGAGACGACTTACAGCGAAGCCTGCAAAAATATGAGGATCTGCGGAGTCAGTCGGGCAATGTCCCTAGCCTCAATATCGAAAAGCTGCTGCAACAGCTTCAGAGCCAGTCACCCCGAGATTATCGTCAGCGATTTCTGGTACGTCAGGGCCAGCGGATGCTATCGGTCGAAGTAGGAGAGATCGCTTATTTCTATACCGAAGATCGGTACAGTTTTTTCGCCATGCACACGGGGCAGAAGTTTCTGGTCGATTATACACTGGATGAAATTGCCGATGCCCTCGATCCGGGCCGCTTTTTCCGAATCAACCGGGGAGTCATTGTCACCCATCAAACTGTAGACCAGATACAACCTTATTTCGGCAATCGGCTGGCTCTTAGCCTCAAGCCCGTGTTCGACAAAGAAGCGCTTGTAAGTCGTGAGAAAGTAAGCGATTTTAAGCAGTGGATGGGTAAATAAGGGTATACCTACCTGTGTTGGCGGGCGTAGATGGTATTCCAGCTATCTTGAAAAATACGTTGGTAAACGCCTATTCGGGCGGGCGCATGAATGGGAATGTCGTAACTCGCATTCAGCCGATGATCACTAATGATGTATTCTACCCGCGCCTGGTCTGCCTGGCGAAAAAACGTATCGAGAGGAATTTTCCCCTTTTCTCGTTCAAGTAGGTAAAAATAGGTTAACCCAAGAATTTTGTAGTTGTCCATCTGGCCAAAGAAGAATTCGAGAGGGGCAATAACTTTTGCATGCTTATTGGGCATGTGATTGGCTAGTAAGGCATTATGTGCCTCTGTATGAAGCGCGTTCTTATTTTCGGTTAAAACATTAACGAACTGTAAACCAGCAATAAGCCCGTAGAGAATCAGGAGGATTCTGGCTGCTTTCTTCTGCCAGATGGGTTGCGCAGGCAGATAGCTTGTTAACCAATGGGCTGTCAGTATAGCGAGCCAGGGAATAAATAGTAGAAAGTAGATATCTGTGATACTCTTGGTGAGCAGCCAGAAGGAGCCAATCAATAAGAGGGTATACAGAAAAATAGGCTGCGTTAGGTTGAGGTAGTGTCTGAATGCAATCCCACAAAGGATAGCGAGTGCCGTTAAGGCAATCTCATTCTGACCGTAGAAAAAGATTCGGTGATAATCAGCCAGAACAGATAGCTTATCGCTCAGGTGCAGGTTTTGCTGGGTAGCAGGATCGTAAAGAAACTGTTTGACTAACATCGCCAGATTTCCATCCAAAAAGGCATCCAGGCCATATAAACTTAGGGTTAGTGCACCCACTATGGCAAACCTACTAGTTGGTCGCCAGCCTGTTTTCAGATAAAGCCAGCTAGCGCCAGCTAACAAATAGATCAGACCGTTGAGATGCGTTAAGGCCGCTAAGCTCGCTAATATACCCGCAAGGATGGGTTTCGGTCGTGATGATGCATGGGGTGGGTCCAGGCATAGATAAGACGCAAACCCAAGCGTCATACACATCGCTTCGGGCCGGTTAACCGATATATACCGAATTAGCGTACCACATCCAAAATACAGAAGTACCGACAACCACTGCTGCTCCCGCGACGACTTCTGGCCGTGTTGCCAAACTAAATACCCGCCTAATAGGCCAAAGAATATGCTGACTAGTTTACTGGAAGCAACGGAAATACCCGTGATCGACATCACCAGCGCTCCCGCATACACAAACAGTTTATGAAAGACATACAGACTAGTTTCCCAGCCATTGTAGCCACGAAATAGCTCTGACCGTACCTGACCATCTCGTATGAACCAAAAGGATTGTTCTGCAAACCAGGCTTCATCAAAATAGGAGGCTCTGTAACTAAATGTGATAAATAATAGGGCTAAAAATAAGAATAGTATACTCCTATAGATGCGGATTGGGTAGAGTATAAAAGGCATTGAACGACTTAAGTGTGGTCTGAGTCAACGCCAACGGGAATGAAATCAATATGTTTTATATCATATTTTAATGATATAATTATTCAGCGGGGTTTAGCTCAGATGCTCTCTTGTAGTGCTTCGACCATTAACCGGCCTGCTCGTTCGGATGCGCCCGGATCGCCCATTTTTTGCTGCACACTTGCATAACCAGCCAGTTGCACAGTTCGACCCGGGTTGCCCGGTAAAATAGCTTTCAGTTCCAGGGCTGCCCGAGTTGGTGTAAGATCGTTCTGAATCAGCTCCTTTACCACTTCTCGGTCGGCAATCAGGTTGACGAGCGAGATAAACGGTACGGCAATGAGTCGTTTAGCAATAGCATAGCTTATGCCCGTTGTTTTGTAGCAAACCACCTGTGGGATGTTCAGTAGGGCCGTTTCGAGTGTGGCCGTTCCTGATGTAACGAGGGCGGCTGTAGCTACCTGAAGCAAATCGTAAGCCGCATCATCGACTTGTTTCACGGTTGGGTAGTCGGCCAACAAATCGGAATACAGTTTATCGGGAAGATTGCTTACCGTACCAACCACAAATTGATAGTCTGGAAACTGTCGGGTGGTCTGTAGCATAATGGGCAGAATCGACGTAATTTCCTGATGGCGGCTACCGGGTAACAGGGCAATAATGGGTTGTTCTCCTAACCCTGACTTAGCCCGAAACGCAGGATCAGGTTTGAAGTCAGCCAGCGCATCGAGCAGTGGATTACCAACATAATCGACTTTGTAATCGTATGTAGCGAAGAACTCGGTCTCGAAGGGTAGAATTGTAAATAACCGGTCTACATTCGCTTTGATCTTCAGTGCCCGACGTTGATTCCAGGCCCAGACTTTTGGCGAGATATAGTAAAACACCCGAATGCCGTGCTGTTTGGCAAACCGCGCCATGCGAAGATTGAAACCAGCATAGTCGATCAGAATAAGCGCGTCGGGTCGGTGAGCAAGCAGGTCAGCCTGGCACTCGTGCAATATCCGGCGAATAGTACCGAGATTTTTAACTACCTCCAGAAATCCCATGAACGCCATCTCGCGATAATGACGCACCATCACAGCCCCGGCAGCTTCCATTTGCTCACCGCCATATGCCCGACAGTTTGCCGCCGGATCGTACTGACGAATGCCCCGGATCAGATTCGCACCGTGAAGGTCGCCGGAACGTTCGCCAGCAATTAAATAGTAGGTCATTAATTGTCATTAGTAATCATTAGTGGTCATTAATTGTCAAAAACGATAAATGGCTATTCATAACAATTCATGACCACTAATGACAATTAATAATTACTCCCCAAAATAATCGACAAAATTCTTCGGGGTTTCAATCAGACGAAGCTGGTGAAGGTGTGCATCGGTAATGGGTTCGAGAGCCCGTTCGAGGATCTTCCAGATTTCCATGACGAAGATTTCGCAGCTGGCCATTTTTCCCTGCATAAAATCGACATCCAGATTCAGGTTTTTATGATCCACTTTCTCGATAACTTCCCGTTTGATGATGTCGCCCAATAATTTGAGGTCAATCACAAAACCAGTGTCGGGCGAAGGCTCACCTTTGACTGTTACAATTAATTCAAAGTTATGGCCATGCCAGTTTATGTTGGCACAGGGACCAAAAACCTCCTTGTTTCGCTCTTCCGACCAGGCCGGATTATAGAGCCGGTGGGCCGCGTTGAAATGCTCAATTCTGTTAATATAGACCATTTTTCTGGTTTAGATGGGGCGGTTGCCAGAAACGCCGATTTGAAAATAAAGTGCAAAGGTACGAACTGTTTGGGCGCTATAAAAGTGGCACCTCCAGGCAGATAACGCTAGAAGTGTCAATATGACCGTTAGTGGAAAAGTACAATTTAATCATTAAATCTGCTATTCTATAGTCAAATATAAAACATGTATCTTTACGGGCGTTTTTGCTTCAATCACGCTGATAGATACCTAATTATCACTACGAACACGTTTACGACTACCACTTTATGATTATCGTTACGGGAGCAGCCGGCTTTATCGGAAGCTGTTTAATCAGCAAGTTGAATCAGGAAAACTTCAATTTCATTATTGCGGTTGATGATTTTTCGTACCCCGAAAAAGAGGCAAATTTGGTCGGAAAACGAATCCAGGAACGAGTAGATCGGGAAGATTTTTTTGACTGGCTCGACCAGAATTATCAGGAAGTTGAGTTTATTTTTCACATCGGTGCCCGTACCGATACCACGGAGTTTGATCGTCAGATTTTTGAGCATCTGAACGTTGAGTATTCCAAACAAATCTGGAATCGTTGCATTGAGTACCAAATCCCACTAGTCTATGCGTCGTCGGCGGCTACCTATGGTCTCGGTGAATTGGGCTACGATGACAATGAGTCGCTGATTCCGCAATTGAAACCATTGAACCCGTATGGTGACTCAAAAAATGAGTTCGACATCTGGGCGCTGGAACAGGAGCGCAAGCCGTTCTTCTGGGCGGGGCTGAAGTTCTTCAACGTATACGGGCCGAATGAATACCACAAAGGCCGGATGGCATCTGTAATATTTCATGCCTACCACCAGATTGAAAAATCGGGACAAATGAAGTTGTTCCGGTCGCACAATCCCGACTTTGCCGACGGGGAACAAATGCGTGATTTCGTTTACGTGAAGGACGTGATAGAGGTTTGCTCGTTCCTAATGCATCACCGGCGCAACTCCGGCATCTATAACCTGGGCAGTGGCAAGGCGCGTACATTCCTCGATCTGGCCAAAAATACATTTTACGCGCTGGATCTGGAACCCCAGATTGACTTTGTTGATACGCCAGTCGATATCCGCGACAAATACCAGTACTTCACCCAGGCGAATATGTCTAAACTTCGTTCAATTGGGTATGAAAAGCATTTTCACTCCCTCGAAGATGGTATCGCCGATTATGTAACAAACTACCTGAGTAAAGGTCAGTATCTGTAAGTTGACAACTTCATCGCTTCGTTTCGGGAACAAAAAACCATAAAACAGCTAAAGCACCTACTGCAATGCCCGTTAGGGTAAGAAAAGCGGTGTTATAGCCTGACCGTTGCACAATTACCCCGGCAAAGGCATTACTTAGTGATGCACCCAACCCAATGGCGGTTGCTATAGCTCCCTGCGTGGTGTTGAATAAGCCGCTGCCCTTGGTTAGATCGGATACGATTAAGATCGACAATACACCAAAAATTCCAGCGCCAACGCCATCCAGTATCTGGATAGTGACCAACAGAATAGGGTCGTTTGTAAGCGTATACAGTAGCCCCCGGATTGGTAATACGGCAAACCCAATCAGCAACAGTCGTTTACGACCTTTCGGGGCCAACCGCCCGGTTACGTTACTCACGGGTATCATGACAACCTGAGCAACAATGATACAGGCCGACATATAGGCCGAGGATGTTCCCGCATCAATACCGTTTGCTAATCGCTGACCCAGCAGGGGCAGCATGGCGGCATTGGCGAAATGGAACAGCACACAGGCCAACGCGAAAAATAAAATGGCCCGATTGCTTCCGATTGCCCGCCAGCCAGACGGCTCGTCGCCTTTCCTGACCTCGCTTTCCCCATCGCCCCTTGCCAATTCGTGGTCAATGTCGTCTTCGCGAATGCGCCAGACGGCTACGCTACTCAGAAGCGACATAACGGCTAATAGCACGAAGATGCCTTCGCTACGAACGTAATAACCGATTAAACCTGCTAGTACAGCCGCAAACACATTCCCTGCATGATTGAAGGTTTCGTTACGACCCACTCGCCTGTCCAGCGCCTGATGCCCAACCAGGCCGAGTGTAATAGCCGCAATGGCAGGGGTAAACCAGGCGGCTGCTACCCCCATCATAGCCTGTCCGCCCAGAATAACGCCAAAGGTTGGCAGCGAGATGGTTAGTAGGGATGCAGTGGCAATTAACAGGGAGGCAACAATTGAAAATAGCCGCTTTTTTTGGGTTTGATCAACGAATATACCCGCTGGTGTTTGCGCAATGACTGTGGCTATTCCCATCACCGACATGGCCAGGCCTATGTTCTGGGCGTGCCAATGGCGTGAGGTTAACAGGTAGATGGCTAAATAAGGCCCAAGCCCATCGCGCACATCGGCCAGAAAAAAATTAGCCCAGTCGAGGGCGTTCAGACTGGTTGCCGTTGGCTGACGCGTATCGGCTTGTTGGGCCGTATCTATCATTTTTTAAAGATGAAAAACACCGCAATCACCAGAAAAACAAAGCCAACGAGGTGATTCCAGGCCAGTTTATCCGTTTTGAAAACAAATACGGTGATGAGTGTGAAAACCGTTAGTGAAACCGCTTCCTGGACGGTTTTTAGCTGGAAAAGTGAGAAAGGCCCCCCGGTTTCATCAGAGCCGATTCGATTGGCGGGAACCTGAAAAATGTACTCGAAAAATGCCAGCCCCCAACTCAACATAATTACGCCGAATAAGGAAAGCTTGGCCAGCATGGGGTATTGTTTAACCTGAAGATGGCCATACCAGGCCAGTGTCATGAAAATATTCGATAGGGTAAGCAGCAATACACAGTAAACACCTTTCATTCGATACGTTGATTGATTTTTGACTTTCAGTTTAGTTTTGATTTAAGGCAGGGAAAGTAGGCTGGTGAATGTAAATTCCTGCCAGTCAAGATGTAACTCACCATTGAGCATTGTTGTTAACCGATGGCTGATCCAAAGCCCCAACCCATGGCCTTCTTTGAGTGGGTCAGCCTGAAAATAAGGCTGCATTAAATCAAGGGTGGGCCCCGTTGCGCGAACGGTCTGGTTCTGTACCTGTATTTGCCACTTGCCTGAGTAGCGAACCTGAACAAGAACTATACTACCTGGTACGGCATATTTAATGGCATTTTCGATTAGGTTGAGTAGAATATGCTCTAGCTTGACCCTATCGGTTCGGGCTGTTTCTCCTGTCAATTTATCGGTATCCGTACGTATTGTTACTTCATAATCAGCGGCTACGGTTGCTAATTGGGCTACGCAATTTTTAACTAAAACGGGTAGATTGATTTCGGCGATAGTAAGTGGTTGAGTCGATTCATCAGGGCGGCTAAGGGTTAAAAACTCATCCAGTAAGCGAGCCAGACGGCTCACCTCATCCAGTTGACCGGTCAGGAATGATTTTGTCCCTGGGTCGACCTGCTCATTATTGAGGGTTACTTCAAGCCCGGTTTTCATAACGGTTAATGGCGTGCGTAGTTCATGCGCAGCTGCCCCAAAGAAATTTTGTTGCAAGTCAACATGTTCCCGAATTCGGGCCAGCATCCGATTCAGTGTATCGGTTAGTTGATAAAGTTCGTCCTGGGATTTAGGTAACGTGATTCGACTGCTATCGGCTGCTTTGCTGATCGTATTAGCCTGATTGATAATGGATTGTATAGGGCGTAATAACCAACCTGCCGCGCCGTACCCAGCGCCAAATGCCATCACTAAACTTAGTAACCAGCCTATGCCAAACAGCCATCGAAGCTGGTTGATATCCTGCCGTAAACTGGCGTCTGGTACGGTTAACGTCAATAGAAGCTGACCGTCCGAAAGTTGGTCGCTGGAGGTTTGTGCTGTAACAGACCGATACGAGAAACGGTGGGGAGCCCTGCGTTGACCTTTGCCGGAACTGTTTGGAAATCCCGGACTTCGGAATAGCTCACGAGCATACCCGTAGGTTCGATAAATTACCTGCATCCGTTCCCGATCGGTGGGTAAGGGAAGTACAACAGGGTCAACACTAACAAGCGATAGTAGCCACTCAGCCCTCGTTTGGGCAGCCCGATCAAAAGCGATTTGCAGACTTCGTTCGGCACGATTGAGCATGAGCCAACCCGCCAAGAGACTCACCCCTGCAAACACCGCCGTAACGGCCAGTACAATACGGCTGCGGAGGCTCATGCTGTTTTGCACCGATATCCGCGGCCAATAAGTGTTTCAATGAGACCGCTTTTACCGATGGCATCCAGTTTTTTTCGGAGCTGATAAATGTGTACTTCAATCACGTTACTGCCCATATCGTAATCGACAGCCCAAACTTTTTCGGCAATTTCATTTTTGGTGACCAACTGCCCAGCCCGGCGCATCAATAATTCGAGCAACGAAAACTCCCGGTTGGTTAAGTCAAGCGTCGATCCATTTTTGACCACCTCGTGCGAAACGAGCCGCATTTCCAGATCTGCTACGCGTAATACCACGTTATCGCTGGTCGTTGTGCGTCGCTGTAAAACGCGAATTCGCGCTAATAGCTCATTAAAATCGAACGGTTTTCGGATGTAGTCGACAGCGCCCAGGTCCAGTCCATGCACCACTTTATCCGGATCACTCAGAGCCGATAGAATAATTACCGGGACGCTTAATCCGAATGCCCGAAGATTTTGTAACAGCTCGAAACCCGTTTGGCCCGGTAACATCAGATCAAGGAGAACCAGATCATAAAGCCCTCCGGCCAGAAAGTCGAGTCCTTCGGAACCGGAGTGGGTCAGGTCGGCTACATGACCATGTTGCTCCAACCCCTGTTTGATAAACCGGGCTAGTTTGCGCTCATCTTCGATAACTAGGATTTTCACGAGAATAAAAGAGTGAAAGGGCGAATGAGTGAAAGAGCGAACAAAACTGTTCAGTAATTTTCGCACTTTCACTCATTCACTCTTTCACCATTAAGTTAGCGAACTAAATACTGCTGTCCGTTGATCGTCAGTACCGATGCCCGGAGAATATTGATTTTTTCCAGTTGCACCTGACCGTCACGCAAACTTTTTGGGTAACCCTGTACGGTAATCGTACTGCCTTTCTTGGCCAGATCGGTGAGCTGATAGGCTACGTGCGGTGGAATGCTGACAATCGTTTTATCGTCCAGCACTAAGCCGTTCACACGCCCACCTTTATCTAGCCGGTAATCGGCGATTTTTCCGGTAGCTGTAGCTAAGGCAGGTGTTTCGGGTGGTGTGGTAGGTTGAGTAGGAGGGGCGTCCAGTACAGTTGTTTTACCCGCCGTCAGGCTATTCATCCGAAAGCGAGTTTCACCCGTTGGCGTGGTTTCAGAATAGCCCGTAACGCTCACGCTGCTACCCGACTTGATTGCTTTTTGGACCTGTTGCCCCAAATGAGCAGGAAATTTTACTGTTGTTGTACCCGTATTGCCTGTTAACAGAAAGCCATCCAGGATAGCATCGTCATTACCAACCCATTGCCCAACCGTACCCGAAACGGTAGTCAGTGACGTGAGTCCCTGTTGATGAAAGCTACCTTGCGGGCCGCCCTGTGGTCCTTGTGGTCGGCCGGGGGCACCAGGGCCACCGCCGTGCCTGCCGTGTCGGGGACCAGGTCCGCCGGGTTGAGGAGGCTCTGGACGTTCACTGCCGGGCGCATTCATAGCAACACCTAAGATGGGTTCACTAGGACCAGCTACTTGTTGTGCACGTGCAAAGGGAGTGGCTAGAGCAGCTGTGAGTACGGCAATGGCGACTAATTTTGTGTTCGTTTCCATAGTCAATTTGTTGTTTACTGTTGATTACGGAAGCAAATCTAGGATCGCCATATAAGCTCGGACTGAAACGGAAATTAATTTTTCTTCATACGGATTAAGTAAATGGATAATGTAGAATGACTAATGCAGTATGGGTATCCATTGATTATTGTCCATTTTACATTATCCATTTTTCATTGACCTGTTACTCCCAAACTACCTCGATCACCTCTTTTTTCAAATCGACTGTCGTCTGTTTTTCATCGGCCGACCGACGGAGAACCAGTTTGCCATTGGTCACTTTGGTTGCTTCCTGCTGCAACACATGCGTTGCGTCTTTCTTATGAAATACCGAAACGATGGACTCCGTTGTCTCAATCGGTAATGTAAGTGTTTTCCCTGTAGCCTTTACCGATCGAACAGTTCCAGCCAAATCCTTATTCCGGAGCAACGCTAACGCTCGCGAAGCCTGCGGAACCCCATAACCAACGTAGTTATTACCGTATGGGTACAAATGGGATGATTTTTCGATAATCTCCATCACCTGTTTGTTGGTCAGTTTCGGGTTGGCCTGCATAATACAAGCCGCAAAACCCGTGATGACCGGTGCAGAGAGTGAAGTGCCATAGAGCGAAAAACAGGAGACATTGGGTTTCAGATAGGGAAGATTTTCTGGGCCAATGCTGCTGTAGCCAATCCGGTTCCAGAGACGGGAATTTGTAGCGCCAATCGCCATAACGCCCTGTGCATCAGCAGGTGTGCTGATGATTCGCCACGAGCGGTCATCGCCTTCGTTGCCCGCAGACACAATAATCAAAATCCCTTTTTTGTCGGCGGCAATCTGTGCGGCCCGGCTGATGAGGCTTGTATGGCCGTCCATCTGACTGGGTTCATAATTTTCTTTGGGGTTACTCATGCCCTTGGCATAACCCAGCGATGTGTTGATAAGCCGGACACCGAGACTGTCCATCCATTCCATAGCGGCCACCCAGTTATCTTCTTCACCCCGGTATTCGCGATTTCCCTGATCGGTTCGGGCTAAGTAAAAAGTGGCATCGGTGGCTAGGCCAAACTGGATATTTTCCAGCGGATCATTACCGGCAATGGCGGCCATTACCTCTGTGCCATGAAAATCGGACATGGTTTCGAGCGTACGAAAGAGGTTATCATGCGTCTTTTTCTCGTTCACGTAATCACGTACGCGTTTAACGCCCTGGCGTGCAAATACATGCTTGAGTGCATTGGCCGAATCAGCCCCAAAAAAACCGGCATCAATAACACCAATATTCACAAACCGACCTGTCAGGCCTGCCTGCGCAAAGTCGGGTGCCTGTATCTGCGTCATAACCGGTGCCATTTGCGGATTAGCGGGCAAGTTGATCGACGTAATTACGATGGCTGGATCAATAGGCTGAATGCCTTTCACACAGGGCATGGCAAGAACGCGGATCTGCTGTTCGGTTGTTAAGCGAGCCGACACTGCATTAAGCCAGCGCGACTGGCATATGGGATGTATCCCTGCCTGGTTGAACTGAGTTAGATAAGCTGCGGAAACAGGTTGGTCCGTTTCATCTAACGGTAGATTCTGTTGTTGCCGTTGGGCAATTGATTGTTGCGACAATGCTGGTGCAGATGCCTGATCTTTATCCCGAAGTAAAATCCAGTATTTAGGTGCATCGGGTCGGGCCACGCTTGGTCGGGCAGCGCCAGGCCGGTCCACGTTAGGCTGGGCCTGTAGCACCGAAGTTAACAGGCCGAGAAATACAGTAAGACGAAGTGTCATGAGTCGTTTAGGTAGAAACAGGAAAACACGCAGAAAGTATTCTGGGTTTTGAGTTTCTTTGCAAAAATAATCAGAAATTCAGCCTCAACGGTCTTCCGTATGCGTTATTTACCCATCGACAACCAGCTTTTCATTCACAATCGCCAGCGACTTGCTAATCTGCTGAAAACAAAATCATTAGTTGTCGTAAATGCAAACGACATTATGCCAACTAATGCCGATGGCACGATGACGTTCCGGCAAAATAACGACCTCTTTTACCTAACGGGTGTCGATCAGGAAGAAACCTGTCTGGTGTTATTTCCCGATCACCCTGATCCAAAATTTCGCGAAGCCTTATTTCTACGTGAAACCAGCGAGCTTATTGAAATCTGGGAAGGGCACAAACTGACCAAAGCAGAAGCCGAACAGGTAACGGGTATATCTCAGAAGCAAATTTACTGGACTCACCAGTTTGAGCAGGTATTTATGCAAATGGTCTTCGAGGCAGAACATATCTATCTGAACACCAATGAGCATACTCGCGCTGGCGTACAGGTGCAGACGCGAGACGCCCGGTATATCGACGAATTCCGACAAAAATATCCGCTTCATAAGCTGGAACGGCTTGCTCCGTTGATGCATTACCTCAGAGCCATCAAACAACCACAGGAACTCCCGCTTATTCAAACCGCCATCGACATTACCGATAAGATGTTTAGGCGACTGCTTGGTTTTATCAAGCCGGGTGTTTGGGAGTATGAAATTGAGGCTGAGATGATGCACGAATTCATCAAAAATCGCTCTCGGGGAGCAGCCTATAGTCCAATTATTGCTTCGGGGGCTAACGCCTGCGTATTGCACTATATCGACAATAGTCAACAGTGTCAGGATGGAGATGTGATACTACTCGATATTGGCGCGGAGTATGCAAACTACAATGCGGATATGACCCGGTCCGTCCCTGTTAACGGACGGTTTACTAAACGTCAGCGCGCTGTGTATGATGCTGTATTACGGGTAATGAAAGAGGCTACCCAAATGCTCAAGCCCGGTAACCTCTGGGATGACTATCACAAGGAAGTGGGTAAGGTAATGGAGTCCGAGCTGATCGGCTTAGGCTTATTGGATCGGGCTGACGTGGATAAACAGGACCCTGATGCGCCTTTATACAAAAAGTACTTCATGCATGGTACATCGCACTTTCTGGGACTTGATGTGCATGACGTAGGTAACAAATACCGGAAAATGGAACCCGGTATGGTCTTTACCGTTGAACCTGGTATTTATATTCCCAAAGAGAAACTGGGTATCCGGCTGGAAAACAACGTTGTACTAACAGAGTCTGGAAACATTGACCTCATGGCCAACATTCCCCTCGAAGCCGAAGAGATTGAAGAATTTATGAATAAGTGAAGAATGTAGAGTGAAAAGTGAAGAATAAGACTGGTATAAAAAATTATTCTTCACTTTTCACTCTACATTCTTCACAATTTTGCTTACGCCGTCTTGGCATTTTCACGCTCAAGGGCAATATTCAAACTGGAATAAATTCGGCGGATAGCCGTTTCCAGCCGTTCCCAACCTGCATCGGAGCGAAGGTCAATATCGCCGATATGGTCGCGTTGGTTACTGGTGAGAACCAGATGCGTCACAGCAGCCACCATTAGGCTGGTAATAGCAATAGGGTCGAAATCAGAATAAGGGGCTAATTTGCTCACCATCGTCTTGTAGGACTGATCCCGGAAGTCGGCTAATCGGCGGGCCAGTTCGGTTTCGCCATTCGACATTTCCCAGCGAATCAATTCCTGCGAAGACTTACGGCTCCGAAACTCACGCATGAACTGAATGGTATATTCAGACCAGGCTTTGCTTCGGGCTTCAGGGGCCAGATTATCCGGTACCGATTCCAGAAATTTATCGTTGAACATGGATAGGAAGAATCCGCGATGGACATACGCTTCCAGCAGACCGTTCCAGCCACCGAAGTAGCGATAAATAAGTACTTTATTCACGCCAGCGCGCTCAGCAACGGCGTTGATTCCAGCCTTTTCAGTGCCTCGCTCGGCCATTACTTCACCCATGGCACGTAAAATTCGCTCCATGGTCATCTGGCGATTTCTTCGCTTGACGACTTTCATATAATAGGGTCGTTTTTGTTATTAAAGAGGATTCAATGATTTTTCCTTTGCAATCGGATTGAGTACTATGTGTGACTACAAATCTACTGTAGCTACAAATATGGTTATTACGGTTGATGTTATCAAAAAATAATCTTGGGAAAAAATAATAATAAATGGAAGAATGATTTACAAACTATAAGATAGTCTCCTCAATAATATGCCCTTAGCGTAAGCTGGCAAAACAAATAAACACGCCTAATTAAAAAGCGTACAGATAATTTAATAAAGTAAATTATTGATTTACAGTATTTTAAATAAATAACTATAACAAGAAATAAGGGATCAGTAATCGCTTAATAGGTACGCTTCAGCTTAGCATGAATTGTGTTTACCCGATCAGATAGGGTTGAATTCATGCTAAGCGATTTGTGAAAGTATTTATCTTTCGGGGTAGGTATCTATTTGGCCCGATAGCTCCTGAATGGCTTCCTGGAGCTGATTTCTATTTAAATGGATATCCATTTCCATTGGAAAATCAGGGTACGTATGCCAGGAGGGTGTTAGGGAATGATCCAACTGAATTTGCAGGCAATAGTTATCATCAGATAGAGCCTTTGCCTCCATACTCAAGCCGGGTTCCGAGAAAGTCAGGGTAACATGGTTGGTTGCTTTAGTCCAGAGCGAACGTAACCCAACCAATAAACGCTTGACCTCCCAGGTTTGCAGAGGAGCCGACTGGGTATCGGCCTTTTGCCCCCAGAAAGTTGAAAATCGGCATTGTAGCCGGTTACGGTCACGCCAGGTTTTAGTAGCCTTACCGTAGCCTAAAATCGCTAATTCAAATGAGTTGGGAGAGCCGGAAGAAGAGACGAATTTCATAACGGGATTAATTGGGGATTGAGTATATGTCTACTTAACAAATATACTAACTGTTTGTTGATAAAGTTATATTTTATTTAGTGTTTTTATCCTATATACTCCTCATTTATAAGTCACTCGCAACTACATCAGGTATAAGACCTAGTCTGTTAACAAATTCACTACGTACGCACTTATCGACTTTGCCTATCTTTGCGGCAGAAAGAAAATACAGGAACTATTAAATTCAGATAGATGGCAAATGTGCTCATTATCGGAGCCGGTGGTGTTGGCAGCGTTGTAGCGCATAAATGCGCAATGAACAGCCAGGTCTTTACAACGATTATGCTGGCTAGTCGTACCAAAGCAAAGTGCGACCGTATTGCTGCCGAAATTAAGGAAATGCACGGCATCACGATTCAAACGGCGCAGGTCGATGCAGATGTGGTAGCCGAGACAGTTGCGTTGATTCGGTCGTTTAATCCGGTGCTGGTCATCAATGTAGCGTTACCCTATCAGGACTTACCCATTATGGATGCCTGCCTGGAAGCGGGCGTACATTATATGGATACGGCCAATTATGAACCCAAGGATGTAGCCAAGTTTGAGTATAGCTGGCAATGGGCTTACAAAGAACGATTCGAACAGGCAGGCTTGATGGCATTGCTTGGGTGCGGTTTCGATCCAGGCGCTACTCAGGTGTTTACGGCTTATGCCAATAAGCATTACTTCGACCGGATGGACTATCTGGATATTGTTGATTGCAATGCGGGCAACCACGGTAAAGCGTTTGCCACGAATTTTAACCCGGAAATCAACATTCGGGAAATTACCCAGCCGGGCCGCTACTGGGAAAATGGCGAATGGGTTGAGATTCCGGCCATGAGCATTCATAAGCCGATTGATTACCCGGCTATTGGCCCTAAAGAATCCTATGTTCTTTATCACGAGGAGCTGGAATCACTGGTAAAGAACTTCCCGACTCTAAAGCGGGCACGGTTCTGGATGACCTTTGGCCAGGCGTATCTAACGCACCTCGAAGTGCTGCAGAACGTAGGCATGACCCGGATCGATACGGTTCAATTTAAAGGAATGGATATTGTACCCCTTGAGTTTCTGAAAGCCGTACTACCCGCTCCCGATACGTTAGGTGAAAACTATACCGGACAAACCAGTATTGGTTGCCAGATTAAAGGGGTAAAAGATGGTGAAGACCGTACCTATTTTATCTGGAACAACTGCGATCATGCCGAAACCTATCGCGAAGTGCGCGGTCAGGCCGTTAGCTATACAACGGGCGTTCCGGCTATGATTGGGGCAATGCTGATGCTCACAGGTGTATGGATGAAACCCGGCGTCTGGAATTGTGAAGAAATGGACCCCGATCCGTTTATCGAACAGATGAATAAACAGGGATTACCGGTAAACGAACGGGTGAATATTCCGTTGCCACATGAGTACCCTGCCTGATTAAAATTTCTTAAAAAAATGAGAATCCCGCTATAGGACATGGCGGGATTTTCGTTACTTAGTGTGCTGACAGTCAATGCCAGCCAATTTCCTATCCCCTTTCAAAGTAGTTTAGTTATGAAACTTCTATTCATCCCCATTTTGGCTGGTTTGTCTATCCTGAGTGCCCATGCTCAGAAAACCGATACAACGAAGGTCAGCCCACAACAACAGTACAATCCCAACGCCCAGCGTAATGGGTATGAAACCTATCAATCGACAAGCCAGATTGTGGGCTCAGGGCCCTATACAATGGTTAATACCATGGATCACCGCTACGAAGGCCTTCGGGGAACACCTTATTTTCTGCCAGCCTGGAATAAAGGCCAGATTGAAATGGTGGCTGGTCAGAATTATAAAGAAGTGCCGATCAAATTTGATGCTTACCGCCAACACCTGATCTTACTCCGAACGTGGGCCGGTAACGATTCTATTATTGTCAATGCGGATCAGGTAAAATCGTTTCAGCTTAAAAATCCTGATGGCCAACTATATGTGTTCAGACATTTACCAGAGGCTAAAAATCCTGATGAAGCCCTACGGGAAGGGTACTTTCTGGTGCTGTATCAGGGTAAATCGGCCCTGCTGAAACGGGTATCAAAAGCCTTCAAACAAGCCGACTATAAAAACCCATATTCGAGCGGTAATCGCTACGACGAGTTCAGGGATGTTAATTCCTATTTCATCCTCAAACCCGATCTGACATTAACGAAAGTGAAGCTGTCCGACAAGGCAATTATCGAAACCCTTGGCGATCACGCCGATGAGTTGAAGGCATTTGTCAAACAGGAAAACCTGAGCGGTAAAACGGAAAAAGAGGCTATTCTGGTCGTGCAGAAATACGATAGTTTTTAAACCTGGTTGTGGAAATTAACCGGAGGGAACATCCTGGCGTTATAAACGATCTAACGCTATGCTTCACTCCGATGCTCCAGTATCCGTCGCACTGACTTACGACGACGTTATTTTTCAGGCCCGTCATAAGGCCTATGGTGCTTTTGACCTGCGCCAGCATTACCGACCGACACTCAGCCGCGCATTAGGGCTGGGTGTCGGTTTATTTTTGATGGGACTATCTGGTCCCATGCTCTACGACCGGTTTTGGCCTCAGGCAGATTTCGCTACTAAACAGTCAATGACTGAGGTGTCGCTGACCAAGATCAAGGAGCTTCCTGCCGAAAAACCCATCGAGTTGCCACCTGTTGAGAAGCAGCCAACCGTTAATACGGTTCGAAATCTACCGCCTGTAGTTATGCCCGAGGCCGATGTAGTGGAAGAGAATCCGCCTGCTACGGTTGATCAACTTCAGGATGCTACTTCAGGGCCTGAAACCGCCGAAGGTTCTGGCGATGTGGAGGTGATTGCTGCGCCTGAGGCAAAAGTGGCTACGGTGCAGGAAAAGGCGGTAGAGGTAGAAACGAAGACCGAAGCACCATTTATCACGGTTGAGCAACAACCCGAATACCCCGGGGGGCTGGATGCACTGAGAAACTTCCTGAGTAAAAACCTAAATTACCCACGCTCAGCGGCCTCGGCGGGTGTTTCGGGACGGGTGTTCGTCAGCTTTGTCGTCAATACGGATGGGAGCCTTACTGACTTGCAGGTACTGAAAGGAATTGGCTTTGGTTGCGATGAAGAAGCCATACGCGTAATGAGAAAAATGCCTAATTGGCGACCCGGCAAGCAGGCAGGACGGGCCGTCCGGGTAAAGTATAATTTGCCCATTTCGTTTACATTGGAATAATAAGCCTAAGTTTCTGAAGGTCATGGTGTTGCATACGCCATATTTCCAAGATATGGCGTATGCAACACCATGACCTTCAGAAACTTGTGGAAAATGTGTAGAGTGTGCATCCAGTAGGCTGTACGCTCTAACCAATAATTCGCATGCATGTAAATTTATATACGCGTCAACCGATAGTCAGTAAAGCTTGCTTTCTGACTATCGGTTTGTTTTTACTCTCAGTTGCCTGTTTCGCCCAACGATTGGCTGAACGAGATATGAATGTGTACACAGTTGTAGAAAAGCAACCCGAATTTCCTGGTGGAATAGGTGCATTAATGGAATACCTTAAAACATCAGTTCAATATCCACCAGAAGCTAAAAAAGCAAAGATTAAAGACCGGCTTTTTGTTTCGTTCATAGTTGAACTAGATGGTTCCCGTACGGATATTACCGTCCTGAAAGGCCTTGGCTACGGCTGCGACGAAGAGGCTATGCGGGTTGTTAGAGCAATGCCGTGTTGGGAGCCAGGAAGTCAATCGGGCAGACTAATACGAGTCAAGTACAATTTGCCTATACTTTTCGGAACCGACTATCCAAAGGTCAAGGTACGATACAGAGGTTTGCCTACCTTTGCGGGATGAATACGACTTTGTTGCAAAACCTCAATGACGCTGCTATTCCGTCGCCCTGCTTTATCCTGGAAGAAGCTAAACTACGCCGAAACCTTGCCTTACTCGATTCGGTGCAGAAGGCGGCTGGCGTAACCATTATTCTGGCATTGAAAGGCTTTTCCATGTATAGTGCGTTCCCGTTGGTGCGTGAATATTTAAGCGGTGCGACAGCCAGTTCGCTCAACGAAATCAAACTCGTGAACGAGTACATGGGCGTGCAGGCGCATACCTATATACCTGCTTATCAGGATGCTACTTTTGATGAAGTCGTTAGCCGTAGCAGCCACCTGACTTTCAATTCCTGGAGCCAGTGGGAGCGATATAAGGACCGGGCGGTTGGGCGCGTTTCCTGCGGCATTCGGGTAAATCCGCAATACTCCGAAGTGGCCACGGATATGTATAATCCCTGCGTACCGGGTTCACGACTGGGTGCCACGCGTGATCAGCTGCCTGATCAATTACCGGAGGGGCTGGAGGGAATTCACTTTCACACCCTCTGCGAAAATGATTCATTTACATTAGAGCGCACGCTTGAGGCTCTCGAAGCCCGATTTAGTGATCTGCTTCATCAGGCGAAGTGGGTTAATTTCGGAGGAGGACATTTAATGAGCCGCGAGGGGTATGACACGAATCACCTGATTGGCTTGCTGACTGCTTTCCGACAGAAATATAATGTGGATGTAATTCTGGAACCCGGTTCCGCCATTGCCTGGCAAACGGGTGTGCTGGTATCAGAAGTGCTCGATGTGCTGGATAGCCAGGGAATTCACGTCGCGGTTTTAGATACGTCGTTTGCTGCCCATATGCCCGATACGCTCGAAATGCCCTATAAGCCACGGATTATCAATTCATACCACGAGCCTGTTGCGGGCAAACCAACCTATCGCCTGGGTGGTATGACTTGCCTCGCTGGCGATTTCATGGGTGATTACTCATTTGACGAACCCCTGGAAATTGGTGATAAACTCGTGTTTGATGACATGATTCATTACACCATGGTGAAAACCACAACCTTCAATGGGGTGAACTTGCCCGCTATTGGTATCTGGAAGGAAAACGAGACATTTCAGCTGGTCAAAACCTACGGCTACGAGAGTTTTAAAGATCGACTGAGTTAACGTGTGAAGTCAGCTAAAAAAAAGCGGTGCCACGGTTCTAAACCGTGGCACCGCTTTTTTTTAGCCATATATTTCAACGAGACCCTGCTAGTCAATTATCCCCGTTTCTTCCCACTGCTTCAGCCAGTCTTTCTTAATGCCATGAATCTGGGAAAAAAACTCGTAGAAGGGTATCATATCGGCAGAGTAATTGCCCGTAGTGTATAGGGGGGTACCGATAATAACGAGTTTACGGGGCCAGTCGAAGCCAACCGGAATAAGCGGAACGCTCGCTTTAAAGGCAATGTAATAGAAGCCCGTTTTTAGCTTTGAAACGTTGCTGCGGGTACCTTCAGGAGCAATACAGATATGCAACCGCTCAGTTGAATTGAACACGGCAACCATCGCATCCACTAAATTGTGTGACTTGTCTCGGTAGACGGGTTTACCTCCCAGTGCCCGAAATAACCAGCCTGAGTACCAAGTAAAGAGTGAGCTTTTAGCAAGGTATTCAATCCAGACATGAATAGTTGGGCGAATGCCAAGACCGAGAAGGAAATCCCAATTGGTTGTGTGAGGTGCTACGACCCAGATCGCTTTCGATATGTCTGGAACGGGGCCAACAACTCGCCATCCGGCAAGCTTAAATAACCAACGGGTAATAGCACTAAGCATAAGGCTCAACAATCTTTAGTCAATAGTCAACAGACAATACATAGTAGTTATTGTTGACTATTAACTAAAGACTGTTGACTAATTTTAATACTTCCGGTCATTCTTCTCTAACCACCGGCCTGTCATAAACGAAGCGATCAGCAGTACAGCGTAGAACAGGAGCGTCAAAGGAGTTGATAAATCCATATCGATATTCAGTTGAATTCAGATGCAAAAGTAATTAATAAGTTTGAAGTTCGCAGTTCGCAGTTCGAGGTTTGAAGTTATTCGCCCTCTAATCAACTTCAAACCTCGAACTATAAACTTCAAACTGACCTATAAAACCCCCTTCGTACTGGGCAGGTTATCCAGTTCTTTTATATCGCGCCGAACAGCCATTTTAATGGCTTTAGCAAAGGCTTTAAAAATGGCTTCGATTTTGTGATGCTCATTGTCGCCTTCAACTTTAATGTTAAGATTACAGAGCGCCGTATCAGAAAATGACTTGAAGAAATGGAAGAACATTTCGGTAGGCATATCGCCGATTTTCTCGCGCTTAAAGTCGGCATCCCAAACGAGCCAGGGCCGTCCTGAGAAGTCAATGCCAACTTGCGCCAGCGCTTCGTCCATCGGTAGCAGGAACCCATAACGACTAATGCCCCGCTTGTCGCCAAGGGCGCGTCGGTAGGCTTCGCCCAGGGCGAGTGCCGTATCTTCAATGGTATGGTGTTCGTCGATGTGCAGATCGCCGTTGACCTGAATGCTCAGGTCCGCCCCCGAATGCTTGGCCACCTGGTCGAGCATATGGTCGAAGAAGCCAAGCCCGGTATGGATTTTGGCCTGACCCTTTCCATCGAGGTTTAAGTCGACTCGGATTTGGGTTTCTTTCGTAGTACGTTCAACGGTTGCCGTTCGGGCTGGTAATCGAAGAAACGCGTAAATCTGATCCCAGTCGTCGGTTTTAAGGGCAATGGCGTTCTGCATAGCCTCCGTCATTCCTGACACATCAGCTGCCTGCACGGTGGCCAGCCCATCTGGTGGTAGAAATAAAATCGCTTTGGCACCCAGATTTACCGCTAACTGCACGTCGGTCAGCCGGTCGCCAATGACATAGCTGTTTGCCAGATCATAGGCATCCGTAAAATATTCGGTTAGCATCCCGATGCCTGGCTTACGGGTAGGTGAGTTGTCACGCGGGAAATGGCGGTCTATGTGAACCGCCGAGAAATGAACATTTTCTCCGGCAAATGTGGCTAACATTTTGTTATGAGCGGGCCAGAAAGTGTCTTCTGGAAATGCATCCGTGCCAAGGCCGTCCTGATTGGTGACCATCACCAACTCATAATCCGTTTCTTCGGCAATTGTCCGCATAGCCGAAATAGCTTTGGGAATATAGTCAAGCTTGGCTAACGAATCGACCTGCTGATCGGGTTGTGGCTCAAGGATGAGCGTACCATCGCGGTCGATAAACAGAATTTTTTGCATAGTGTGCAGGAATAAGCCAACAAAGATACGGTTCGAGTGCAAAGCATGCGAAAAAGTGTTATGTTTGCAGAATAGTTTTATAGCTATTCTGATTGCTCCCCGCACCGATTTTCTTTGTTATATGTTACTTTTTGGGCTTATTAAAGTCTATTATTTATAATACTTAACGCTTACTGACTACATAGTCGGCTTAGTGAATAGCTTATTATTAACTTGTTTTGCCCATTTAATCTATACGAATAAAATAGATTGCTTATAAACCAATTTTCTTCGTAGCCATACAATCCATATACCACCAGCCAACCGTACTAAAAGGAAAAATTTAATGTATTCTCTTACATAATCATACAATTATAAACATTTAGGTACAGCATGCCAGCAGCATCCCGACTAACCCGGATTGGGGTTTTCTATGACGGTAACTATTTTTTACACGTAAGCAACTACTATAATTATTCTCACGAACGTCGCAGCCGTATCAGTATTTCAGGCCTGCACGCATTCATTCGTCGGCAGGTAGCCGAAGAGGAAGGCGTCAACGAACGCCTGTGTCAGATTGTAGATGCACATTATTTTCGTGGGCGATTAAATGCCCATGAAGCTAACCAACGCGGTAATCAGCTCTTCTACGATCGGTTATTCGATGATATTCTAATGTCGGAAGGGGTAGTCACGCACTACCTTCCCGTAAAAACATATCAGGGTTATCGGCAGGAAAAAGGGATTGATGTATGGTTAGCCCTCGAAGCCTTTGAATTGGCTCAGTATAAGAAATTCGATGTAGTAGTACTCATTACATCCGATGGAGATTATGTGCCCCTTATTCGTAAACTAAACACGCTTGGTTCCCGAATCATGGTGCTGAGCTGGGATTTTGAATTCCTGAACGAGCAAGGCGAAAAACAGGTTACGCGTACCTCGCAGGATTTACTGGAGGAAGTATCGTATCCAGTTGGTATGCACGGCCTGATTGATGACCGGAGCCGCCGAAATGATATGGTCATTCAGAATCTGTTTGTGAAGCAACAGGCTGCTCGCCCAACCTTTACAGCTGTGGCTGCCAATGGCAGCAGTTATGCGAATGGATTCGGTAGCGGACTCTCAGCGAGCGATGCCTATGATTCCGCCTATTCATCGTCCGACGAGCCTAACTACAACCTTGCCGATGGCTTGGATTTGGTAGACGATGACCCGGAAGGACGTAAAATAAGTACCATTCGCAGCCTGAAAACCGGTTATGGTTTTGTAAACTATCCGCCCAACAATCTGTTTTTCCACTATACAAGCCTGGTTGATACCGACTTCAACGAGTTGCAGGTAGACGACGAAGTTGAATTTACCATTGGCCAGAATGCTGAGGGTAAAGACATTGCCGTTGATGTTCGATTGATACATACGTAACAATGAACGTTTTGCGGGTGACTGTTGACAACATCCCGGCAATTCGGGGGCATGCGTTGACCTGGGCAATGGGGCAACAGGCACACAAAGACGGTTTTGTCGCGTTTCTGAATAATAATACTGTTGCTTACCCAAATGACCCGTTTCCGAACCGATTATTTGTCGGACAGAAACGGGTTATTTCGTTTTCGGACTCAACAGCCATTCAGGCATTGGCCGACGCTCACCACGCGCATCCCTCATTTCTGGTTGGTTATCTGGGTTATGATCTCAAGAATCAGCTCGAAGCGCTTAATAGCCGTAATCCCAATCGGCTTGGTTTCCCGGATGCTTATTTTGTGGAACCAGAGTGGATCATTGATTTTGAAGAGGATAGCCTAGTGATTCGGGGAAAAGGTGATCCAAACGAATTGTGGAGTCAGTTAGTAGCCTTATCTTCATCTCCTGCTCCTCGCGCCCTTTCCCCTGCTCCTCGCGCCATCCAATGCCGCGTTACCCCCAATGAATACCTGGCCAATGTTCGCCGAATTCAGCAGCATATCCTGGCGGGCGATGTGTATGAGCTAAATTATTGCATTGAGTTTTTTGCCGAGCAGATCGACTTGGACCCGTTGTCCACCTATCTCGCCTTGAATGAACGGTCGCCGATGCCGTTCTCGAGTTTTCTGAAAATTGGGGATCGGTATGTTATGGGTGCGTCTCCAGAGCGATTTTTGACTAAAAAAGGCCGGACCATTTTATCACAGCCTATAAAAGGCACCATTCGTAGAGGGAGAACGTCGGAAGAAGATGTTATTCTTCGTGCCCAACTGCTGAACTCTGAAAAAGAGCGGGCCGAAAATCTGATGATTGTCGATCTGGTCCGTAACGATCTCGCCCGAAGTGCCAAAACCGGCTCAGTGTGGGTGGATGAACTCTTTGGTATCTATGGGTTCAAGCAGGTGTATCAGATGATTTCGACAGTATCGGCAACCCTCCGTGACGATGTTTCCTGGGCTGATGCTATCCGTAATGCCTTTCCAATGGGGAGCATGACGGGTGCCCCCAAAATCCGGGCTATGGAGTTAATCGATGAACTGGAAGTCAGTAGGAGGGGAGTGTATTCGGGGGCAGTTGGTTTTATAACTCCCGAGGGTGATTTTGATTTTAATGTTGTTATCCGAACGCTGCTCTACAATGCCCAAACTCAATATGCTTCATTTTCTGTGGGCAGCGCCATTACCTACGATGCCGATCCTGCACAGGAATGGGAGGAATGCCTGCTAAAAGCAAAGGCGATTCGGGATGTGCTGGGGGCTAGTTTTTAGCTAAGCGGGCTTTATGGACAATTCTCCAAACTTTTTTTGTGGAATTGTTTCCTTTTTCTACTCGTATAGTATACCCCTTGCAACGTTTTGTCGGATTAACGACTCATTATGAGCACTAATGACCGTTAGCTAAATTCGCTACTATAAATTTAGTTAAAAATCGTTAATCAGGTAAACAGCGTAAGGTCAGGCGTCTATATTTGCTTCCATTATCCTATTATCCTTACTTCTACTATCCATGAGAAACCTTTCCCTGTTGGCCGTATTGTGTCTACTGACGGCTACGCTTTACGCTCAAAGTCCGTCTGCGATTACCCGCTTTACGCTTCAGGGCCAGGCCGTCGACACCGCATCGGTACCACTTGGTTCATCTACCGTTATGCTGTTGAGCGCCAAAGATTCGTCGCTGGTGAATTTCACCCGTACGGGCGACAATGGTGCATTTTCGTTCAAGAATATTAAGGTTGGTAACTACGTTCTGAAGATTTCATTTGTCGGCTTCATTCCCTACAACCAGGTTATCAAACCATCGACGGAGGCCGTAATAGATCTGGGTAAACTAAAGTTGAAGCCCATTACCCGAGAGTTGATGGAGGTGGTTGTTCGTACAGCTAAAGCCCCATTGACCATCAAAGGAGATACGATTGAGTATAACGCCAGTTCGTTTAAAGTACCACCCGGCTCAACGGTTGAGGATTTATTGCGAAAACTGCCGGGTGTGCAGATCGATCAGGATGGTAATATTAAAGCACAGGGCCAGGATGTGAAGAAACTGACCGTTGATGGGAAGAACTTCTTTGGCAACGACCCAAAACAGGCGACCAAAAACCTTCAGGCCGAAGCCATTACGAAAGTCCAGGTCTTTAACGACAAAACAGAACAGGCCAAATTAACGGGCGTTGATGATGGTAAGAAAGAAAAAACCATCAATCTGGAACTGAAAGAAGAGTTTAAGAAAGGTGGCTTCGGAAAAATAACGGCGGCAGCAGGACCGGCCTCCAACAACGTATCGGCACGGGCCGAAGTGAAAGGGATTTACAATAAATTCAATTCCAAGCACCAGTTCTCGCTGGTCGGGTTGGGAAATAACACGAATCAGCAGGGACTATCGCAGAATGATTACCAGGATTTTCGGGGTAGTAATGCATACAATTCCAATCAGAACGCAGATTTCGGTTTCAGTGGCGGTAACTTCTTTTATTTCTCCGACAGTGGCGACGAAGGACTGGGCATTCCTGTGAGTGGCCGCCAGGGAGTAGGTTTTTCTAACAATGCAGCCGGTGGAGCCAATTACAACTTCGATACAAAAGAGAAAAAATGGAGTGGTAGCTATTATTATAACCAGACCCGACTGGAACTGAATGCAAACCGAAACCGAAATGTCTCGCTGCCCCAGAGCGAGTATACAACCGACGAAACCAGTAATCAGGTTAATTTCAATGGAAACCACCGCGTTAGCTTACGGTACGAAAAACAGATTGATACGCTGAACACCCTGCTTTTTATCAATAATAGCCGATATGGCGTTGGTAATGCCCGGCTTTTCCGCATTCAGGATCTGGCCCGAAGCAATGGCGCGACAACACATAACGAAAGTACGAACGGCAGTGATCAGAAACAGTTTTCATCATCGAACTCTCTGATTTATCGCCACAAAATGAAGAGTAAAAAAGGCCGTAGTTTGGCTGCCAGTGCCACGTATGAAGTAAACACCAATAACGCGAACCTCATTTTAGACTCTCAAAATACCTACTCTGGCCCCATTACCGCAGCCGACAAATCGGCTGATATTCACCAGGATCAGCACAACAATATTGTGCGGAGCGAGTACAAAGCCAGTTTACAGTATGTAGAGCCCTTTGCCAAACGATTTACCTGGGAAACATTTTACAACTTTAGCCTGCGGAATGACGAAGTGGATCGCGATGTATTTAACCGGGGAGATGGTCGCTACATTCACAATGATACTCTAAGCTTGTACTACAAAAACAATTACGTCTATAACCGGCTGGGAAGCAGTGTTCGTTACTCCTACAAAGGCCTGAACGTTTCGGTTGGATTGGCAGGCCAACGGTTTACACTGAATGGGCAGTTTGCTCCCGATCAGACGGCTGCGACGTTTACACCCATTAGCCGGGTGTTTACAACGATGATTCCAAACGTGGGCTTAAACTACGATCTGAAAAATAATAAGTACCTCTATGGAGGGTATAACGTAAGCGTTCAGATTCCAACGTCACTCCAGCTCCAGCCGATTCGGAATAATAGTAACCCACTGTTTATCAATGAAGGTAATCCCGATCTGTTGCCGCAATTGGGGCATAATATAAACATTGGCTTCAACTATTTTAATCCGGGAAGCTTCATGAACTTATATGTAGGGATGAACGGAACCAAGTATGTGAATCAAATAGTGAATAGCCAAACGACAAATGCGCAGACACTGGTTACAGTGATAAAGCCTGAAAATCTATCCGGTGGACAGAATTTCAATTCGTACCTCGGATTTGGCTTCCCACTCAAGAAAACCAAGGCAACGCTCGATCTGAACGCTAATGTAAGCCTGGGAAAGAATCCTGCTAAAATTAACGATGTACTCAATGAGGCAAAGAGCCAGGGTTTTAATGCAGGCGGGCGCTTGAGCCTGACACCTGTTGATTGGCTAACATTCTATGGAAATGCCAATTTTGGGGTTACTACTACGGAATTTTCAATTAGCTCGATTCGTAATCAATTTATTAACAACAACTTTGGTGGGGAGCTGACGCTGAAATTACCGCACGATTTCTACATTAATACAACGCTGAACTACCGAATTAGTAAAAATACGCAGTTGGACTTTGATCAGCGAATTCCCATCTGGAATGGGGCTATGTATCATATTCTGGGAAAAGCCAAACGGGCTGAAATTCGCTTAACGGCTACCGATATGTTGAATCGGAACGTAGCGGTATCGTTAAATCGTGGTGCCAACTACACGCAGTCAGAAACGATCCAGACGCTGGCACGCTATTTTACAATTGGTTTTACCTATAACATGCGGGGTGTTCAGGCCAAAATGCGCCGGGATGGCTTTTTCTGAGCCAACAGTTTCCTTACCTATCTACTATTTTGTTGAAACGTCGATTATGAAAAAAATACTAATTATCCTTTGCCTGCTGACTAGCTCGATGGCAATGGCGCAGAAAAGCGAAGGAATTGTTACCTACGTTCGTAAAGAATACTGGGTGAAGATTGCCAGTCGATTGACATTTTTGAGTCAGGAGCAAAAAGACCGAATGGCGCAGATTACGAAAAACTGGGACGATAATAATAAGGGCACTAAGATGAAACTGGCCTTTAGTCCCAACGAAAGCCGATATACCTACAACAGTGATGAGCCAGAAGAGGGGGGGTATTCCTGGCGTAAATACGACTATATTCTCTATCGTAATTTTGAGAAGGATAAGAAAAACGACATCATTGAAATGCTGGGAAAAACCTACATTGTTGATGATTCGCTGCATACCCCCGTTTGGAAAATCGGTAATCAAATCAAAGAGGTAGCGGGCTATATCTGTATGAAAGCCGAAACCGAAGACCCGATTAAGAAACAGAAGATTACAGCCTGGTTTGCCCAGGATATTCCTGTGCCTGCCGGACCCGAACGCATAAATGGGCTACCCGGCCTGATTCTGGAATTAAATGTCAACGATGGCGATGTAATCATTGAAGCCATTGGTGTCGCGTTCCGACCGCTTACGCCCGACGATCTGAAATTGCCTAAAACTAAGGGCAAGAAAATCACGGATGCTGATTACGACAAAGTAATTAGCCAATACATTTCTGAGCAAATGACGGCTCATCAGAATCCATACTGGGAAATTCGATACTAAAAAAGCGGCTGTCTGCTTCGTCCATACCAGATAAAGATCAGTTGTTGACCTGACGAACGTCATATAGGTTACAATAGCCCACGCTTTATTTTGTGTCATCATTTAAACGAACACAACTTATGGCAACGCTCTCGCACTCAACAACTAATTATACAAATACAGCCGATTCTAGCTGGTTAGCTGCTTATAAAAACTACGTGGCTAAAGCCGAATTCAACCGCTTTGGCTGGGCCGTTTCGGCATTGGCTATTCAGGGTTGTATACTGTCGCCCGCCCTGTTATTGATCATGTCGAACTTTGGCGGTGGCGACTGGCAGTTTCTGGTGAGCATGCTTTGTTTTCTGTTGGTGCTAATCCCAATTCTGTCGGCTTTTCCAGTAAAATATATTTTCCCCGCATTTGCGACTAGCCTGGTTCTGCACTTGCTGATGATCGCCATTGACTTACTGTAATTTGAGCATACGATCAGTAATCCAGCCTGCTGGTCTATGCGGGTCGACTGGCACCCGAAACTAGCCAACCTATGTTAACTAAACGAACCGCCCGGTGTGAATCAGGCGGTTCGTTTTTTGTGGACTCAAAATGAGTTTAGTACTACGTTGAGCCAGGGGCTGCTCGTTTTATGGTTTACGGCATGAGTCGTTCTGATTTATAATTATTTTGGCTTGTATGTAAACTCCGTAGGAGTGGCCTGTCAATAGTAAAATAGCCAACTCCTATGCTCAAAGCGCCGTAGGTGCGACCTATTATGAACTGAATCAGGTCGCACCTACGGCGCTTATTATGACGTGTGTATTTACTTGCCTGCTATTGACAGGTCGCCCCTAACGAGGCTATGGCTAACAGAAATCTGCTCAAACCGTCTGTGAAAACAACCTTGTTTTGGCCGGGCCGACATTTAGCTTCGCGTAATTCAGTCGCTCATCGAACGCCATG
Organism: Spirosoma sp. KCTC 42546; assembly: GCF_006965485.1. Taxonomy (NCBI): domain Bacteria; kingdom Pseudomonadati; phylum Bacteroidota; class Cytophagia; order Cytophagales; family Cytophagaceae; genus Spirosoma; species Spirosoma sp. KCTC 42546. The sequence continues at coordinate 6,773,170 of NZ_CP041360.1, read as the reverse complement.
CAGATGTTCCGAAGAAAGGGGCGACCTTCGGGATGGACGCGTAACCCTTCTGCATCATAGTCCAATAGCCCATCGAGTCGGAATTCGTCCAGTCGTTTGGCGAGGTCTTCCCACTCCCGTTTCGACCAACTGCCAATGTGCCAATGCGTTTCGCCCTGACACATGATGTTCAGAATTTGCCGACGCAGAAACTGGTCCTGATCATCAAGAACATGGCCACGTAGCAAGGGCAACTCACCTGCCAGAACCCGATTGGTATAGGTATCTACATCTTTCTCATTCTGTGCAAACGCCGACCAGACATCGCTGATCGAAGACACCCCAAGTCCGAGTAATACGCGCGTTTGTGTGGTTGTATACCCCATGAAGTTCCGGTGGAGGTGACCCGTTTCCATGGCTTTGTACAGGCTATCGTGCGTCCTGGCAAAGTGATCCATGCCAATTTCAACGTAGCCCGCACTTTCTAATAAGTCCCGGCCGGTTTCGTACAAAACTCGCTTCTCATCGCCCGAGGGCAGGTCTTCATCCCGGAAGCCGCGCTGGCCATTTCCCTTGAGCCAGGGTACATGAGCGTAGGAATAAAACGCAATACGGTCGGGCCGGAGGGTTAGGGTTTTATAGATCGTATCCTCGATTGAATCGGTCGTTTGGTGCGGCAGCCCGAACACCAGATCATGGCTTATTGATGTATAGCCAATCTGACGTGCCCAGTTTGTTACCTGTTGTACATTCCCGAACGGCTGATGCCGATGAATGGCTTCTTGTACCACAGGGTCATAATCCTGAACGCCAAAACTCACGCGCCGGAAACCAAAGTTGTATAAAACCTGCAAATGCTGCCGGGTTGTGTTGTTCGGGTGTCCTTCCCAACCGTAGTCGGGAAAATCGGTGGGCGTAGCGCGCTCAAAGATTCCGGTTAAGAGCCGTTCCAGTTGATCGGGTGCAAAAAAGCTGGGTGTTCCGCCACCTAAGTGTAGTTCGGCAATGCGTGGTTTTTCGGGCAATAAATCGCAATAGAGATTCCACTCGGTTAATAAGGCTTCTATGTAAGGCACCTCAACAGCATGGTTTTTTGTGATGCGTTTGTTGCAGCCACAGAACGTGCAAAGGCTCTCGCAATAAGGCAAATGGATATAGAGACTAATGCCTGTTGTTGAATTCGTAGCTGAAAAAGCCCGTTTCAAATGGTATACCCAGGCGGCTTCGCTAAACGTGGTTTCGTCCCAGAAAGGTACGGTTGGGTAACTGGTATAGCGTGGGCCTGGGACGTTATATTTCTCGATGAGCGGATTCATGGTTGATCGGCATAGGGCAGGGAGCGCGGTGCCGGGAGCCAGCTATAGAAACGGAGTACTAACCCTTTTTGCATACTCCCCGCACCGTGCTCCCTGCCCTATGCACCCTGCTATTGTGTAAGCAAAAATGGCTTGTTCATGCGTGGTAACTCCTGAGTGGTATCAGGTCTCGGGTTGATGATAATCAGGAGTTAAGTTGCGCGCTGGTGCCAACTTGCCTCCAAATTATGAGGTATGAGTACGGCTACGATTTCATCAACCATCTGCTACCACTGCGGCAATGAATGCCCCGACGAGTCAATCGTTCTTGATGATAAACCATTCTGCTGCGATGGCTGCAAAACAGTATATAGTATCCTGAGTCAACATCAGCTTTGTCAATATTACGACATCGAGCAACTGTCGGGTCAAGGCCGCACTACCAGACCGGGAAACAATCTGAAGGCTAGTGACGCCCGACACACGCGGCTGGAGTTTCTAGACCACCCTGATATTGTGGCTCAATTGCTGGAGTTTTCCAGCGAGTCTACTGCTAAGGTTACGTTTTATATTCCCACCATTCACTGTAGCTCCTGCCTGTGGCTACTGGAACACCTGTATCGGATTAATCCTGCTATTCAGCAGGCGCGGGTTGATTTCCTGAAAAAACAAGTCCATCTGACGTATAATCCCGCCGAGCTAACACTTCGTCAGGTAGTCGAACTGCTTAGTTCCATTGGCTACGAACCACTGATTAGCCTCAACGATGTGGTGCAGGCCGGGCAAAAAATATCAAATCGGCCGTTCCTCTATCGGCTTGGCGTAGCGGGCTTTTGCGCGGGGAATATCATGCTGTTCAGCTTCCCCGAATACCTGGGCCTTACTGATCCGTCGTTCAAACACCTGTTCGGGATACTCAATTTGCTGCTGGCCATTCCCGTTGTATTTTATTCGGCATCGGGTTATTTTGAGTCCGTCTGGACGGCACTGCGAAAGGGCACTATAAATATCGACTTTCCCATTCTACTCGGCATTCTGGTAGCCTTTTTTCGGGGGACTTATGAAGTGTTGGCGCTTGATGGTGCTGGCTATTTTGATTCGCTAGCGGGCCTGATTTTCTTTTTGTTATGTGGTAAATGGTTCCAGCAGCGTACCCACGAATTCCTGTCGTTCGAGCGGGATTACAAATCGTACTTCCCATTGGCGGTAACGGTGGTGGGGCGCGGGGCAGGGAGCGCAGAGCAGGGCGTAAGTAGATCCGCCCCCCCTGCCTCCTGCTCCGTGCCCCTTGCCCAACTCCGTAAAGGAGATCGAATTCGGGTGCGAAATCAGGAGTTGATCCCTGCCGATGGCTTGCTTTATAAAGGCCAGGGCATGATTGATTATAGTTTTGTAACGGGTGAATCGGAGCCGGAAGCCAAGGAACCTGGTGCGCTGGTTTATGCAGGCGGGAAGCAGGTGGGCGAAGCCATTGAACTGGAAGTGGTACGCGAGGTATCGCAAAGTTACCTCACCCAACTCTGGAACAACGATGCTTTTCAAAAGGACGATACCTCCCGAATCCGCACCTTCGCCGATGCGGTTGGAACGTATTTTACCGTAACCGTTATGTCGGTGGCTGCCCTGGTAGGTTTGTACTGGTATGCCTACCACGATCCCGCCAGGGCCATCAACGCTTTTACCGCCGTGCTCATTATTGCCTGTCCCTGCGCACTGTCGCTATCGTACCCTTTTGCGTTGGGAAACGGCTTGCGGTTGCTGGGAAAACGGCATCTATACCTCAAAAACGCCGATGTTATTGAAAAAATGGCGGCCTGCGATACTATCGTTTTCGACAAAACGGGTACACTCACGACCCCACAACATGCAGTAGCTGAGCGGTTTGATCGGCCCCTGCATCCAATTGAGCGCGCTATGGTTGTATCGCTGGTTCGACAGTCAGCGCACCCACTTAGCCGTAAACTGACCGCCTATCTATCTGGTAATGTACCGCTTTCTATCGACTATTTTACCGAAGTGCCGGGGCATGGAATTCAGGCGCTTGTAGATGGTTTGGTTGTCAAACTAGGTACTCGTTCGTTTGTGGATCCTGCGGTCTGTGAGGACACAGGCCATGGAGAGGTGGCTGGTTCACTTTCCGAAGCACGTACCTATCTCAGCATCGATCATCAGTATCGGGGATACTTCGGCTTTCCGAACGATTATCGATCAGGGTTAGAGGTTATGCTGACCGATTTACGCGCCACGCATCAACTGTATCTGCTCTCTGGCGATAACGATCATGCCCAGACCGAATTGACTCACTTGTTCCCCAAGGTTGGGCAGATGCATTTTAATTGCCGGCCTGAAGAAAAATTAGCCTTCATTAAGCACTTACAAGCCAACGATAAGCGGGTGATGATGGTGGGTGATGGCTTAAACGACGCTGGTGCCTTGAAACAGGCCGACGTGGGTATTGCCGTTACCGACGATACCGTTCAGTTCACCCCCGCCAGTGATGCCATACTGGAAGCCGCTGCGTTAATGCAACTGCCCCAGATGTTGAACTACACTCGATTCGGTATGCGCCTGATCCGGTTCAGTTTTATCGTTTCTCTGCTGTACAACTTCATTGGTCTCAGCTATGCCCTAACGGGGAACCTGTCGCCTGTGGTGGCGGCTATTCTGATGCCGATCAGTTCGGCGACAATGCTGGCGATTTCTACACTAGGCATGCGCTTTCGGAAGATTTAAGGGTAGTCGGGCGCGGGTTGATAACCGCCCGTAGCCACACTTTTCAGACTATTTTCTGGTTTGTTTCAACAAATTGGTAATTCCTGTCTTCACGTAGAAAGACCAATTGGAATTATCATGCCTAAGGAAACCAACAAAACCAACACGAACGATAAGCTTGAGGAACTGGACCAGAACCGGGAAGACAGTACCGGCCAGTTCCTGACAACCAACCAGGGTCTTCGCGTCAGCGATGATCAGAATTCACTGAAGGCAGGGCCAAGAGGAGCAACTCTACTGGAAGACTTTATTCTTCGCGAAAAAATCACCCATTTCGACCATGAACGGATTCCTGAGCGGATTGTACATGCCCGGGGAGCGGCTGCTCATGGTTATTTTCAGGTCTATGAATCACAGAGCGAGCTGACAAAAGCCGGATTCCTGCAAGACTCTTCGCTAAAAACGCCCGTATTTGTGCGGTTTTCTACGGTAGCGGGCTCGCGCGGATCATCGGATCTGGCTCGGGATGTACGGGGTTTCGCGGTTAAATTTTATACGGAAGAAGGCAACTTCGATTTAGTCGGTAATAACATGCCGGTATTCTTTATCCAGGATGCCATTAAGTTTCCCGATCTTATTCATGCCGTAAAGCCCGAACCCAATAATGAAATTCCGCAGGCGGCTTCAGCGCACGACACCTTCTGGGATTTTATTTCGCTCACACCCGAGTCGATGCACATGATCATGTGGACAATGTCGGATCGGGCTATTCCGCGGAGCTACCGGATGATGGAAGGCTTTGGCGTCCATACGTTCCGATTTATAAATGCAGACGGAAAATCTCGCTTTGTGAAATTCCACTGGAAACCCCTGCTGGGTGTTCACTCGGTTGTTTGGGATGAAGCACAGCTCATTTCGGGCCGCGATCCTGATTTCCATCGTCGCGATCTGTGGGATGCCATTGAAGGCGGAGCTTATCCGGAATGGGAGTTAGGGGTGCAGATTGTGGAGGAAGAAGACGAACATAAATTTGACTTCGATCTACTGGATTCCACTAAACTAATTCCGGAAGAGTTGGTACCTGTGCAGCGCATCGGGAAGATGACGCTTAACCGCAACCCAGACAACTACTTTGCCGAAACCGAGCAGGTTGCTTTTCACCTTGGACACCTGGTTCCCGGTCTCGATTTTACTAACGATCCGCTTTTGCAGGGCCGTTTATTCTCTTATACCGATACGCAATTAAAGCGGCTGGGAGGTCCTAATTTTCACGAGATCCCCATTAACCGGCCCATCGCGCCTGTCCACAATGGTCAGCGGGACGGGCATATGCGCCAGACGATCAATGTAGGTCGAACCAGTTACGGACCCAACGCCATCAATGGTGATTCACCAGCGCAGGCGGGGCAGAAGGAGGGTGGTTTTACCAATTATCCTGAACGGATTGACGCCAATAAAGTACGGGCCCGGAGCAAAAGCTTTATGGACCATTATAACCAGGCGAAACTGTTCTGGAACAGCCAGTCGGATACGGAGAAAACCCACCTGATAAAAGCTCTTCGGTTTGAGCTGGGCAAAGTGGTTGTCGATGATATCCGTAACCGAATGCTGATGCACCTGGCCCAGGTCGATGCAACTTTAGCGAAAGGGGTTGCCGAAGGACTGGGTCTGGATGTGCCTTCATCGAACGATGTGCAGTTAAATAAGAGCGTTCCGGCTGATGCCAATCCGGCCGATTACCAGTCTGTACCGGCCAAGGCCACAGTGGGAAGTTCGGCTGCGCTCAGTATGGCGAACCCGCCTAAAGTGGGAATTAAAACGCGCCAGGTAGCGATTCTGGCAGCCGATGGTGTTGATGCTTCCGCATTGAACGCGATGAAAGAGGCCCTATCGGCCGAGAAAGCCATTATCGCTATCATTGCCCCCCGATTGGGCATGCTCAAAACATCGACCGGCGAAACGATGAAAATCGACGCCAGTTTACAAACGGCAGCTTCGGTGCTGTTCGACGCAGTGTACGTTCCCGGTGGTAAATCCAGTGTGAAGTCGCTGCTACAGGAAGACGAAGCCATCCGATTTGTTCACGAAGCCTTCATGCACTGTAAAGCCATTGCCGCCACGGGCGAAGGGGTTGAACTTCTGAAAGCCGCTGCGACTGGTGGGGCCGAAAAGCTATTAGACAGCGACGGCGTGATTACCAGTCTGGATGCGACCGACGCTGATGTTCCTTCGCAGTTTATAGAGGCCATTGGCCAGCATCGCTTCTGGAGCCGGGAGAAAAAACTAGTATAAGTTAGTTTTTGCAGAATGCATAAAAGGTAAACGTTGTGCCACGGTTCAAAACTGTGGCACAACGTTTACCTTTTATGCATTCTGCCTGATTCCCTGAATACTTATCTTTGGGCATGCTCGCTTCCTCACGTATCAATGGTCAGTTACTGGTTGTTGTATTTGCCCAATTTGCTGGTACTTCGCTCTGGTTTGCTGGTAACGCCATCCTGCCTGAACTTCAGCCCCTATTAAAAGCTACAGCTCCAGGGCTTACCAGTTGGATCACCTCGGCGGTGCAAATTGGGTTTATCGCCGGTACGTTACTCTACGCGCTGTTTGCCATACCCGATCGGTTCCGCTCGACCTATGTCTTTCTGATATCCGTTACATTAGCCGCCACCATTAATCTGCTCTGGCTATTGCTACCCGTAAACGCAGAAACAATTTTAGCCAGCCGCTTCCTGACCGGTTTCTTTCTGGCAGGCGTGTATCCCGTTGGAATGAAGATTGCCGCCGACCGATTCAAACCCGTTTTAGGTCGGGCAATGGGCTTTCTGGTTGGGGCGTTGGTGCTGGGTACGGCCTTTCCGCATCTCCTACGGGGATTGGGTGGCAGCTTGCCGTATCGTACACTGATCCTATCAGTCAGTTTGTTAGCCATTAGCGGGGGTGTTTTATTGATGCTAGTGGTACCAGCGAAAGCTATACAATCCGTGGGTAACTTTTTTCGGTTTCAAACCCTGCGTTCATTAGGAAAACCCTCCGCCTTTCGACCCGCTATGCTGGGCTATTTTGGCCATATGTGGGAGCTATACACACTTTGGGCTTTTCTGCCATCCCTGATAGCCTACTATCGATTGCAACATCCTGATGTAGAACTAACGAATTCACTCTGGGCGTTTGGGGGTATTGCTGCGGGTGCTGTGGGCTGCGTGGGTGGAGGCTACCTGGCGCTACAGGTTGGTAGCGCACGAGTGGCCCGGTATCTACTGCTGACCTCCGGCCTCTGCATTTTACTACTACCGTTTCTGGTAACTGCACCACCCTGGCTGTTTGGGGTATTTTTACTGATCTGGGGAGCCGCAGCCGCTGGCGATTCTCCGCAATTTTCCACCCTCGTCGCCAGCCACGCTACACTCGATAACCGGGGCAGTATCCTGACGCTCGTTACCTGCTTCGGCTTTCTGCTAACGGTAGTATCCATCCAGTTCATGGCCTGGCTTGTGGCAACGGTTGGCCTCTCGGGCTGGCTGTTTTACGTCTTACTTCCCGGCCCCATTTTAGGAGTGTTGGCGATGCGGTGGATGAGATAGGTATAATGTAATAAGTAGTTAGAAATAATTATATTGTATATATAGCAGCTGCATTTATCTTTATGCATAGCTTATTGATCCTTTATGACATGTGAATTCACCTAAGCGGCAAAGTTCGCTCATTTGATTATGTCGAATATCCACTGTTTTTTCGACATACATGAATGCATATGTTGACAGAATCGACATAATAATGATTTGATGTCGAAAAAAATGAAAATATTCGACATTAGCCAACTTCCCGAAAGTTTAAAGCTTTCGGGAAGTTCTAGTCACATATACGCTTCATCTCGCCCAAGCCTCAATTTCAATACCCCTACCTTGTTGAGGAACAGAATCATTGGGTAAGCCGGGTCGAACTCGTGCCAGCGGAAGCCTCCGAAGTTAGGCCGACCACCATATTTGTGGTGATTATTATGATAGGATTCACCCATCATCAGGAAATCGAAGGGTAACAGGTTTTTAGCCGTATCGTCCAGCTTGAAGTTGGTATAGCCGTAGCGGTGCGCATACCAGTTGATAATAGCGCCATGAACCGGTCCCATCAGAAAATGCACGGGCAGCAATAGAAAGAACCAGGGGGATGGCGCAAACTGAATATAGAACAGCGTATAGGCCGTACCCCAGGCCAGTCGAACGGGCCAGCGATCACCAAACCATTCCATAAATTCCCAGTTAGGCACCCCCTTTTTGAACTTTGCCGGAATCGTATCCCGGTTGTTCAGGATGTCATTATAAAATAATCGGGTTTTCCACATCATATCGAACAGGTTGTCAGAATAGCTTGGCGAGTGCGGATCATATTGCGTGTCGGCGTGGGCGTGGTGCAGCCGGTGCATAATGCCATAGGCACGCGGACTCAAAAACGATGAGCCCTGCCCAACAAACGTTACTATATAAAAGAACTTCTCCCAGCCTTTGCTCATCGTGAACATCTGGTGGGCGGCATAGCGGTGGAGAAAAAACGTTTGCATCAGCACTGATAGGTACCAGTGCGCCAGAAAGAAAGCGACAATAATCATCTAGTAGTCATTAATGGTCAGCCATTGTCAGTTTATAGTCATTTTTTGTCTGTCAACTCAATCAGCTCTGGACAATGAATGACTATAAACTGACAAGAATGACTGCAAAATTGACTGACCATATCCCTTGCCTTCCTGACGTTCATCAGGCGGTTAGATGACCTTCATCAGTCTATTGCTGATGGCGCAAGGCTCCTGCCTTGTGCCTTTATTCTCCGGCCTCTGGCCAATTTGCTGATAGCGTTTTTCATTTACCAGCCAGAGGCTGGGTAATAACTGTCACAAGGCAGGAGCCTTGCGCCATCGGCAATCAAAATCAGGCTGGCACCTGACGAAACTCATATTTCCTCCTCCGAAATCGCCCCACTTTTGAGCCACTAACCGACAAGGCGATGAGCATTATCTTTTTTATGATTGGGATTAGTCTACTAATGGCGCTGGGTTTTCTGGGCGCGTTTTTCTGGTCGATGAAAACCGGGCAACAGGATGATCTCTACACGCCCTCGATTCGAATGCTGCTGGACGACGACGTTCCAGTCTCCACTGAAACTCAATCAAACGCATAGTAACCCCTGTACTCGTTTATTATGAATGTTTCGTTTAATCAACCCACTGCCAGTCCATCGCCCGATCGAGCGACAGGCTCCATCGCGATCGGGCATCAACCGCCGGGTGGCGATACACCTGTAGAACGCTTCGCCTACGACAATAAAATTGTCCGCGATTTTGGCATAGCTACTATTATCTGGGGCATCATTGGCATGCTCGTTGGCGTTATTGTGGCCAGCCAGTTGTTTGCACCAGCCGCTAACCTTGGCAACCAATACACAACGTTTGGTCGGATTCGACCTCTACACACCAACGCAGTAATTTTCGCCTTCGTTGGAAACGCCATTTTTATGGGCGTGTATTATTCGCTGCAACGACTCTGTAAAGCCCGGATGTTCAGTGATTTGCTGAGTAAAATTCACTTCTGGGGCTGGCAGTTGATTATTCTGTCGGCCGTGGCAACCCTTCCGTTAGGCATCACGACATCGAAAGAATATGCTGAACTGGAATGGCCAATCGATATCGCCATTACGCTGATCTGGGTGGTGTTCGGCATCAATATGTTCGGTACGATTATCAAACGGCGTGAGCGGCATTTGTACGTAGCGATCTGGTTTTACATTGCTACGTTCGTGACCATTGCCGTACTGCATATCGTCAACTCGATGGCCATGCCGGTTTCCTTCCTCAAAAGCTACTCGATGTATGCGGGTGTACAGGATGCGCTGGTTCAGTGGTGGTATGGTCATAACGCGGTGGCGTTCTTTCTGACCACGCCTTATCTGGGCATGATGTACTACTTCCTGCCCAAAATGGCGAACCGCCCGGTCTATTCGTATCGGCTCTCGATTCTGCACTTCTGGGCACTGATTTTCATCTACATCTGGGCGGGGCCTCACCACTTACTTTACTCATCGCTGCCCGATTGGGCACAGTCTTTGGGGGTTGTGTTCTCGATTATGCTCATTGCACCCTCGTGGGGAGGTATGATTAACGGGTTGCTGACGCTTCGTGGGGCCTGGGATAAAGTGCGCGAGGATGCCATTCTGAAATTCATGGTCGTGGCCCTGACCTGCTATGGGATGGCTACGTTCGAAGGCCCAATGCTGTCGCTCAAGAACGTAAATGGCATTGCCCACTTCACCGACTGGATTGTTGCCCACGTACACGTTGGTGCATTAGGTTGGAATGGTTTCATGACGTTTGCGATCCTGTACTGGCTCATTCCGCGTATGTTCCGGACGCCGTTGTACTCGAAAAAGCTGCTGAATTTCCACTTCTGGATTGGCACACTCGGCATTCTGTTCTACGCAGTGCCCATGTACATTGCGGGCTTCACCCAGGGGTTGATGTGGAAAGAATTTACAAACGAAAGCGTTCTGAAATACCCGACTTTCCTCGAAACGACGCTCCAGATTCTGCCTATGCACATGATGCGGGCCGTGGGTGGTACGTTCTACCTGATCGGGGCTATTTTGATGGGCTATAACCTCTTCAAAACAATGGCTGCCGGTAAACTGGTCGCGAACGAAGAGGCCGAAGCACCGGCGCTGGCCAAAGTCTATACCCCAACGGGGGGCGACACGTTCTGGCACCGATCCTTAGAACGGAAACCATTTCCATTACTGATTGGCTCGCTGGTGGTGATTTTGATCGGTTCCCTTATTGAGCTTATCCCAACATTCATGGTGAAATCGAACGTACCAACCATTGCGTCGGTGCAGCCCTATACGGCTCTCGAAGTTCAGGGACGTGACATTTACATCCGTGAGGGTTGTGTGAACTGCCATAGTCAGATGGTGAGGCCATTCCGGTCTGAAACAGAACGGTACGGCGAATATTCCAAAGCGGGCGAATTCGTATATGACCACCCGTTCCTGTGGGGTAGCAAACGTACCGGCCCCGATTTACACCGCGAAGGTGGCAAATACCCCGACTCCTGGCACTATCACCACATGAACGAACCTACGTCGATGTCGCCGGGCTCCATTATGCCATCGTACCCCTGGTTGATCACGCAGAAACTCGACATTTCGAATACGGCGGATAAACTCACGGCCCTGAAAAAAGTAGGCGTTCCTTACGATGATTCAGGTATTTCATACGCCAACGAAGACCTGAAAAAACAGGCCGATAAAATCAGTGGCCAGTTGGCTTCGGAAGGTATCAAGGTCGGATCTGACCGTGAAATCGTAGCCCTCATCGCCTACCTCCAGCGGTTAGGAACGGATATTAAGAAAATGGAAAAAGTAAAGTAGCATGGGGCAAGGGGCATGGAGCACGGCTTAATAATCCACTCCATACCCCGCTCCGAGCACCAAGCTCCTCACAACTATGTTCAAGCAATTCATCTCGAAAATTCCCGGAGCAGACGTCTATATGGTCGGCTCGTTCCTGACGTTTTTTGCCTTTTTTATCCTGGTCGGCCTGTATTTGTTGATTGCTGATAAGCAGCATCTTCGGCAAATGGGTAACCTGCCACTGGACGACTCTACAAAGCCCTAATTGATGCCAACCATGAATCTTCTGTTAACAACAATTCTTGACCCAGCTCCCGAAAAATCAATGTGGGATCTGACCTCCGGCGAAGACTTGCTGTGGGTACTGGTAATGCTATTTATAACCGTGGGTGTGGGACTGCTACTGGCCGTTACGCTGAATATGGCGTATGTATTACGCCAGGCGCTGACACCTGCGGATGCCAAAGCGGCTAAAGCTGCTGATACCCGTACCACCTGGCAGCGGTTTACAGGCTTGCATGAACTGAGTCAGGAAAAAGACTTGATGATGGATCATGAGTACGACGGTATCGCCGAGCTTAATAACCCAACACCGCCCTGGTTCATGGGGCTGTTCTACAGTACTATCGCCTTTGGTGTTGTGTATCTTCTGATTTTCCATGTGATCGGCAACGGCAATATCATGGAGCAGGAATATACGCAGGAAGTAGCGATTGCCGAGAAAGAACGGGCCGCCTTTATTAAACTGGTGGCGGGTAAAATCAATGAAAATACCGTTACGCTGATTAATGATAAGAAAGGCATGGAAGCTGGAAAAGTGCTGTTTAACCAGTACTGTACGGCCTGCCACGGTCAGAATGCCGAAGGTAAAGTTGGTCCAAACCTAACCGATGAGTATTGGCTACATGGTGGTAGTATTAAAGCTGTATTTCACACCGTTACTGAAGGCGTTCCTGAAAAGGGCATGATTTCCTGGAAAAAACAACTGAATCCCCTTCAGATTCAACAGGTAGGTAGCTACATACTGTCGCTGCAAGGTACAAAACCCGCTGGAGCCAAAGAACCTCAGGGCGAAAAGGTCGAACCAACGGCTCCTGCGCAGAAAGTGGCAATGCAGTAATTTGTTTTTGTCATGCTGACGAAGGAAGCATCCTAAAGTATCCTAACGAGCTAATAAGGAGAATGTAAGGTGCTTCCTTCGTCAGCATGACAAAAGTAAAATAGTATAAAAACCAATGACACCTCATCTCAACGCCCCATCTGTTACAGAAACAACGACTCCTGCCAAACGTCAATGGCTGTACCCCCGCGTCGTTAAAGGACGCTTCTACCGCTGGCGGACAGCGGTGGCATGGGTATTTCTGGCCGCCCTTTTTTCTGGACCATTCCTGAGTTATAATGGGCAACCGCTGTTTCTGTTTAATGTACTGGAGCGTAAGTTCAATATTTTTGGTGTTACCTTCTGGCCACAGGATTTTTATTTAGTCGCCATTGGCTTACTGGCGTTTATCGTTTTCATTGCCCTGTTTACGGTGGTATATGGTCGCGTATTCTGTGGCTGGGCATGCCCCCAAACGGTTTTTCTGGAAATGGTTTTTCGGAAAATCGAAATATGGATTGAAGGCGACTCGAATGCCCGAAGACGTCTCGATGCGGCACCCTGGACAACGGATAAAATTCTGAAAAAAAGTGCCAAGTACAGTATTTTCTTTCTGATTTCGTTTGCCATCAGCAATACGTTCCTAGCCTACATTATCGGCAAAGATGCACTGCTGACGATCATCACCGATAATCCGGCCAATCACGTTGGCGGTCTGTCAATTATCTTACTGTTTACGGGTGTTTTCTACACGGTATTTGCCTACGTACGCGAATACGTTTGTACAACCATTTGCCCATATGGGCGCCTGCAAAGTGTGTTGTTAGATAAGCAGTCAGTTATGGTTGCTTATGACGATGTACGAGGAGAGCCGAGGGGAAAGTTAGTGAAGAATGAAGAGTTAAGAATGAAGAATATGGTTGAGACGGACTATTCTTCATTCTTAACTCTTCATTCTTCACTGAACAAAAAAGGCGATTGTATCGACTGCAAGCTTTGTGTACAGGTTTGCCCAACGGGTATCGATATCCGTAAAGGAACTCAGATGGAGTGTGTGAACTGTACACTCTGTATTGATGCATGCGATGATATTATGGATAAAATTGATCGCCCACGCGGTCTGATCCGGTACGATTCGCTTGAGGGTATTCAAACCCGCCAACCCTGGCGGATGACCCGACGGATGATGGGCTATAGTGTTGTGCTCGTGTTACTGATGAGTGTGTGGGGCTTTCTGCTATGGACACGTAGCGATTTGGATACCACCCTGTTACGCGCACCCGGTCAGTTGTATCAGCGCGAAGCCGAACGCGGACCCGGTGGGGGACTGATTTCGAACCTGTACCTGATTGAGCTAGTTAATAAAACGCATAAGGAAAAACCGGTCTCGTTCCGGGTCGATTATCCCGGTGCTACGTTGCGGATGGTTCAGCCCCTTACGAAAGCACCTGCCGATGAACTAACGAAAGGAATGTTTTTTATTTTGTTACCAGAAAAAAATATCCACGAAGTCAGCACTAAACTAACGGTCGAAGTAGTCTCCGACGGCGTTGTGGTAGATCGGGTCAAAACAACATTTTTAGGGCCGGTAAACTGAGCAGGGCGCATGGGGCTTGGAGCAGAGGAAAAATTCTTCCTTTCTTGCTTAATGTCCATGCCCCGCGCACCCTGCTCCAAGCTTTTTAAACTTATGAACTGGGGTAAATCAATTGTTCTCGTATTTATAGTATTCGCGGGCTTTATTGGTACTATGGTGTACCTGATGACCCGCGAGCGCATCGATCTGGTCAGTGATAATTATTACCAGAACGAAATCGACTATCAGCAGCAGATAGATCGGGTGAGAAACGCCCGGCAAATTCAGGCGGGTACTAGTACTGCTACAACCATGACATACCTGGCAGATCAGCATCAGGTTGTAGTTGTATTGCCCAATGTCCTTCAAAAAGGCGAAATCACCTTTTATCGGCCCGGCGATAGTCGGCAGGATTTTCGGGTGCCTATTGCGGCTAAACATCCAACTCAACAGCTTATTCCAACCCAATCGCTGGCAAAGGGCAACTGGCGCGTACAGTTCACCTGGTCGGATGGGCAGCGGGAGTATTATAAAGAGGAACAGATTTTTATATAACTGATGTCGCCCTGGTTAACCACTGCTTTCCTGACGGGACTTATCAGTAGTCTGCACTGCGTTGGTATGTGCGGGCCACTGGTGGCTGCGTTGCCGGTGGGTCGGTTGCCTCAGGGGCAACGATGGAAAGCCGTGGGTTTGTATCATACCGGGCGTATTGCTACCTACGGTACACTTGGGGCCTTGGCGGGTACCATGAGTTTAGGACTGAATCTGATGGGTTGGCAGCGTCCGCTGGCCGTTATCTGTGGTGTGGTTTTGTTAGTAAGCTTCCTGTGGCGAAAAGGATTACCTGGTCGTTTACGGTGGCCCTGGCTGAATGCACAGATTACCACGCTATTTCGGCACCATCTGTATCAGCCTAACTGGGCTGATTTTGCCGGATTAGGTATCCTCAACGGACTGTTGCCCTGCGGCTTTACCTACCTGGCCTTAGCCGGAACATTGGCCACCAATACCCCACTGGCGGGGGCATCGTACATGCTCTTGTTTGGGGCTGGTACATTACCTGCGCTTCTGGGCGTTAATCTCGTGGCTGGCTGGATAACGATAGTCGGTCGCCAGCGACTCAATCAGGTGCTCTCTGTCGCTACAGTGGTGGTGGCGCTGCTGCTCATTGGCCGGGGCTTAGCGGATTACCAACTACCAATTGGCCCGGCAGATATTATTCCCATATGCCATGGATTACTAACAGGTAAATAATTGTTAGTCTTTTTACCCCTCAATCCCCTTCAGGGGACTAGGCTCGCACTTGAAAAAAGTCCCCTTATTGACTTGAAGAAGTTAACCGCCGTTTTGCTAGTCTTCAAAACCCCCAACCCCCTGAAGGGGGCTAAGTTCACTGGGGAGAAAAGCCCCCTTCAGGGGGTTGGGGGTTTTGAAAGCCCCAAAAGGACAAGTTTTATTTAGGCGGTTATTTAATGCAAATCAATCAGGGGATTTAGGGGTAAAACCGGTTGGTAAGTAGTTTCTGGAAGTTGAAAAGCCCTTGCATGGTTTTGCGAGGTGAGTGTGTATATTGATTCCTTAATTGGGAAACAGTAACACACTCTTCTTCTACAACCAGTGATTATCTACGAAGCAAAAAATTGGTTTGGCGCCCTAAAGCATTTTCATACCAGCTATAGTATTCGGGTACTTTTACGGCGGGTGGCCTATGTGAGTGGCTATGGAATATTGCTCACACTCATCGATCAGCATGTTGTCGATATTCATGTACCCTTCGATGGAACTCTCTTTTCATTGCTGGGTATAACGCTGAGTTTATTGCTGGTATTTCGCACCAATACCGCCTATGATCGATTCTGGGAGGGACGCCGACAGTGGGGCTTACTTGTCAATTATAGTCGTAATCTGGCTGTTCTGCTGGACGGTCTGCTGCCCGATGAGGCACTAGCCAATCGAGTTTTCTTCGCCCGCACACTTTCTAACTTTGCGCTGGCCCTCAAAGGTCATTTACGCACCGGCGTTGACATGGCCGAATTGGAAGACATGGGGAATGACGAACTGAAAACGTTACCTGATTATGCCCATATCCCTAGCCGACTAGCGGCTTTATTGATGCGTCGGTTTCAGGCATTACGTCAGGATGGTTTAGTTAATGACGCCGATTTAATTACCATCCGACTATATCATCAGGCATTTCTCGATATAACCGGCTCCTGCGAGCGAATCAAAAAGACTCCCATCCCGTTCTCCTACAGTTTCTTTATCAAGCTGTTCATTACATTGTATGTGCTCCTGATTCCGCTCGTCCTGGTCTCAAACTATGGGTACTTTGGCATTGTGGCCACTACACTGGCAGCCTACGCCCTAATCGGCATCGAGATGATTGGCGACGAAATTGAAGAACCCTTCGGCCTCGATTGCAACGATTTGCCCTTGAATCAAATAGCCCAGAACATCCGCCGGAACGTGCACGAAATTCTGAGCGTAAAACCGTCTACGACTGTATTGGCCAAGCCAGAAGTCGACTATATCAAAGTGAATTAATTGGCAGGGGTTAATTGGCAAGGAGCGTGGAGCAGGGTATGCGCAACTGTAGGCCCTGCCCCGAGCACCTTGCACCATGCTCCCTGCTCATCAGCGTTAACGCTTGGCTTCGCCGAGTGTTGCCTATCATTTTAAGGGCCTCTGGCCCGTTTTTTGTCAATGAAGGGGGCTGAGACTCATTACTGAGCTGAGCGAGAGCAGGCATCGGGCGGGACGCCCTATAACTAGTCAACACTCGGCAAAGCCGAGCGTTAACGGTGATGAGCAGGGGGCAAGGAGCATGAGTAGGCCCTGCCCCGAGCACCTTGCACCACGCCCATTAACCAATCTTCACCGACGTCATCGTGAGCGAACCCGCCACGGCACGGTCATTGAAGAACGAGACCGGGTCTTTGGCGCTTTGCAAACCCAGGCTGTATAACAGCGGTAAATAATGCTCCGGCGTTGGAATGGCGAGTGCCGCATCCCGACCCAGGCTGTTGTAGTTGATGAGCGGTTTGGTATCGCCATCACTGATCAACTGCTTGAACTTATCGTTGAGCGATTTCGCCCAATCGAAGCCGAAATTGGGCACGTCCATCTTGTCCCAGGCCACCATACGAAGGTTGTGTACCATATTGCCACTGCCGATAATCAGTACGCCTTTGCTCCGTAACGCATGTAGTTCGCGGGCCAGATCATAGTGATACTGGGGGCCTTTGGTATAGTCGATGCTCAGTTGTAAAACGGGGATATTTGCATCTGGATACATATGCCTGATAATCGTCCAGGTGCCATGATCCAGGCCCCAGTCATGAGCTAATTCGACATGAGCCGAGTGGAGCAGCGCTGCTGTTTCTTTGGCCAGAGCTGGATTGCCCGGTGCCGGATATTGTACATCGAACAAGGCTTTGGGGAATCCACCAAAATCGTGAATCGTTTCTGGAAAATCCATCGCCGTAATCTTCGTTCCTCGGGTAAACCAGTGCGCCGAAACGACCAGAACGGCCGTAGGCGTGGGAATTTCCTTTGCCATACTCGTCCAGCGACGACTGAACTCGTTATCTTCAATACCGTTCATGGGCGATCCGTGTCCAACAAATAGAACTGGCATAAGCGGACCTTTTTGCTCCAGATCGTCGGTAAATTTTTTAAAGGCAGATAAGGTGTTCATTGTAATTGCTCCTGTTAGAATGGTTTTTACAAACTGTTTGCGTTCCATGAATAAGTTGTTTTTGACAGGATTTACAGGATGAACAGGATTAATCGCCCAGTAAATTAATCCTGTTCATCCTGTAAATCCTGTCAAAGAAATTTTGGATTATCTACCGACCAGTCTTCAACAACAACTGGGTTCCAGCCTGCTTTCTGCACCAGCGTTGAAACTGTAGCCAAGGCTTCCTGGTGCGTACTGATGAGAAATGCATCGGTCCTTTCTTCGCCCATGATGACTAAGTTAACCACTTTAGAATTTGGGAGTTTTTGCTGCAATTCCTCGCCCATATGAATCCTTGCAGGGTCCAAATGGCCACTGTCATCATCATTCAGAAAGGTGGTAAGGCAGATTGCAATTTTGCAGGTAGCTACTTCCCGAATTCGGTCGGAAACTGCGTTCATTGATGATTCGGGGGCGGATAGCACAATAATATCGGCCTCCCAGGACGCATTCACCTGGCAGTTGATGGCTTCCACATCGGCCAGGGGCGTCGATTGCAAAAGCTGGCTGGCCAGGGTCTGGGCGTTGACTAAGTCCTGGTCAAATAGCAGCAGCCGATAGGGGCCATCGACCAGTCGGATGGCCAGCTCAGTACCCGAATTTCCTAAACCGATAATGGCGATTGTTGGCTTCATTGCGATAGGTCGTTTTGCCAAATTATTGACGTTGATACGACAAAATTACCGCCACTTGGTAGGTAAAAACGATGACCTAGTACAAGAAATAGCGTTGTACCAGATCAATGGAAAATCAGGTATTGATAAGTATAATTTCAGTACAAACTAGAAGGGGGAGCTTCATAAGCTCCCCCTTCTAGTTTGTACTTATACCAGTGTGGTTTTGTAGCTATGAATATGTTATGTGAATAAGGAAAGAAAAAGCAGCGAAATTAGCTAGTCCATATTCTTAGATAAAGACTTTTCTACACTCCTTTATTCTAATTCTGTAAACGCGCTACCAGCTAGTAAACTTGCTTTGTTGCGACAGGGACTATCTAAAACCAGAAAGCTTATTCCGTTTGGGTTTTTATCCAGATGATAGAGCCAGTTACCCGCTTTAGGACAAGAATTTACACCCGCTTTTGCATGTACTAAGACAAAACTGCTATTCTGTTCGTATCGGGCTGTTGTAATCAGATGTTGAGCGTTGTTAGCATCATAAAAGCTAACGACTCCCCGGCTAAATTTCATAATGACTACCGTGAAGTTAGGCAGCAAAGCTTTTCCTTTCCAGGAGGTTCCTGACAATTCTACCGGTACAGGTGTTTGGAAGCTTAGAAGCCCCATAATGGTCAGGATATATAATATGTTTTTCATTACCGGCAGAAGTTTACAGTGAATCATTTTGGAAGTTTTGAAAGGTAGATATTTTTCTGTCGTACAAGTGGGATTATGGTAACCTGAATCAAAAGTATACCATTTTCTTGTCGACTGCCGGGCTGGATTTGATTTCTACTGCCTCGCACTGAGTCCTCAAAGTACGCTTGAATTGTTGGTAAAAACTAGCTAAATGACTATCATCGGTATTGAGCCAATGGGGGCAACCACACCAGCGGATCATAACCATGAGCGTTTTTTGAGAATTAAATAAAATGCGCTAACAAAACGGGAACAACCGTCGAAAAATCAGTTTAATTGAATGATCGCCTGAATTCCAGGGGCGACAGATTCGTTTTCGTTTTAAAGAGTTTACTAAACGATTGCGAGTGCTCAAATCCCAACGCGTAAGCCACTTCGCTTACCGATAAATTGGTGGTCGACAGTTTTTCTTTTGCGGCTGAGATCAGTTTATCATGAATATAGTGCTGTGCACTTTGCCCGATCAATGATCGCAGCATATCACTTAAATAACTGGGTGACAGGTTTAAATGATCCGCCAGATAGCCGACAGTCGGTAATCCCTGGCTTAGTGAGGTATCATCGGTAAAATAATGATCCAATACAGCTTCCAGCTTTTGTAGGAGATCGTGGTTTACGGCTTTGCGGGTAATGAACTGACGTTTGTAAAAACGATTCGCATAGTTCATCAATAGCTCAATTTGAGCAATAACAACGCCCTGACTGAAATCGTCGATTCGGCTGTTCAACTCCTTTTCGATCATTTTAAAGATATCGATGATCGTTTCTTTTTCCTCTTCCGAAAGATGCAGCGTTTCATTGGTTGAATACGAGAAGAAGCCATACTGCTTGATGGTTTTAGCCAGCGAACACCCTAAAAAGAAATCCGGATGAATGAGCAACGTATACTGCGAACATATGCTGCCATCGTCGTGATTGCTGCCGATTACCTGGCCCGGTGCAGCGAATAACAAACCACCTTCATCAAAATCATAATAACTCTGGCCGTACTTTAATTTGCCACCGAGTTTTGGTTTGTACGATATTTTATAGAAACCCAGTACATGAGCGCCCGGTATGGCATTCATGGCTACGGGGGTATGAGCACCGTTGATCAGACTGACCAGTGGATGCTTAGGCTTTGGTAAACCAAAGGCCCGGTGTGCATCGGCCAGCGATTCGATTTTATAAGGGCTGTTTTCTTCTTTTTTCATAGCTCAGTACATAAAACAGGATAACCGATATCAGGCTGACTATCGGTTATCCTGGCTATTTTATCAATCAATTTTCCTGCGTCCAGGTTCCTTAACTGGTCTGACCCTGAGCCGCGTTGGAAACGTCGGCCCATTCCTCCCAGGTTGCCATCCGTTCAGCATAGGCAGTGCGTACCCAGGGTAAATTATGACTGCCCAAAAAGAACCGTAGCGGAGGATTTTCGGCGTCCACTACCTTGAAAAGTGCTTCAGGCGTTGCCGCTGGATCACCTCTTTCCAGGGATCTTAACTCACCGAAAAAATGGGTTTTAAAATCAGCGTAAATGTCGAGCCCTTGTGCGAACTTCAGGGATTCCTGGCTGCCAAACTCGGTGGCATAGGCGCCCGGTTCAATGATGGTTACGTTGATCCCAAACGGTTTTACTTCCGTGGCCAGGCTTTCATGAATCGCTTCGA
The DNA here is from genome assembly GCF_006965485.1 of Spirosoma sp. KCTC 42546. Lineage (NCBI taxonomy): Bacteria > Pseudomonadati > Bacteroidota > Cytophagia > Cytophagales > Cytophagaceae > Spirosoma > Spirosoma sp. KCTC 42546. The sequence continues at coordinate 6,752,365 of NZ_CP041360.1, read as the reverse complement.
ATGCCCATTTCGACGAACAGTAATAACCGATCACGGGTAACGTTACATGACCCAGGTTGCTCGATGTGCCAAGGATGTGACCGCCCCCCTGCTTTCTCAATAAGGGCAATGCCGCCTGAATAACAGAAACCGGGCCAATGATGTTCGTTTCGTACAGGGCACGAATATCGTCCGCACTGGCTTCCTCAATGGTGCCAACCAGTGAATAACCGGCATTATTAAGCACAATATCAAGTCTGCCGAAGTGTTCATGCGCTTGCTCTACGGCAGTTTTTACCTGCTCTGGTCGTGTCACGTCAAGCGCGAGTGTGAGCACGTTTTCGCCATAGTTTTCTTTCAGGTCGGCAATGCTTTCTACTTTGCGTGCGGTAGCCGCCACCTTGTCGCCACGCTTCAGAGCGGCTTCGGCCCAAACGCGCCCAAACCCGCGGGAAGCGCCCGTAATGAACCAGACTTTAGGCGATGTTACAGGCGTTGGCGCAGGTTGATCGCTTACCTTCTCATTCTGATGTATCATGTGTTGTACCTTTTAATGATGCATCAAAGGTCAGGCTATCCAATTCGTTAGCTGTAGTCTAATTGAGGGGATTTGTAGTCAAATTGAGAAAGATCGCCTGCTACTCATACGTCAGTAAATCGCCTGGCTGGCAATCCAATGCTTTACAAATAGCCTCAAGTGTGCTGAATCGTATGGCTTCCGGTTTTCAGTATCGACGGATTGGCAAGGGTGAGATCCACTTTTCCGACAGTTCATTCAATGACATTTTACGTTTAGCCATCGTCACAGCCAGATTTGCAAGTATTGGCATGGCTTATATCGTTAGAAAACAGGAGCAGGATTCCTTTTTAAAGTACAGGCAAACTAGTAGTATGATGCGGCTTACAACAGTATTTATTCTTTTGATCATTACGCTGGAAGTAGCGTTGGCGCAATCTAAAAGCGACGTAATGTCCGCTGATTTAACGGCTCAGAAACAACTTAAGATTGAAGATGGTAAAAACGTCTGGATGTTGACCTATTTTCGTCAGCGTTATCCTACCCGGATTGAGGTTGATGCCAAGGGAAACATAATTGAGGTTCCCTTGCCTGACCCCATGCTGATTAATAAGTTACACATTGCCTTATCAACCGATGGGCGGCATTGGACTCCTTTAAATGACAATAAACCGGTGTGGGACCAGCATGTCCGTGATCCCTATGTACGTCGAGGCCCCGATGGACTTTGGCGAATCTTATCAACGGGTGGCGGAAAAAGCATTGACCGGGAGAAGGTAGGGCCAAGCTGTCTTTATATGACGTCCAGGGATTTGATTCATTGGCAGCTTGAAGGCCCTTTGCCCCTGATGAAAGATGTACGGAATGAGTCAGGGGCCTTTGCCGGAAATATTTGGGCTCCGGAATGGTTCTATGATGACAAAACAGCCGAATATATTTTGTTCTGGTCGTCGTCGTTTAAAGATGCGGGCTGGAAGGAAAGTCGGCTGTGGTACTGTAAAACACGTGACTGGAAAACATTTACGCCCGCTCAGGTACTATTTGCCCCGCCTTACTCAGTGATCGATGGTACTTTGTTAGCGCATAAAGGCACGTATTACCTGTTTCATAAAGAGGAAGAGTTTGGCGCTAAAACCGGCGAAAGGCGGGCTATTCGGGTAGCTAGCTCCAGCAAACTCGAGGGACCTTATCATGTTATTGAAGGGCCTTTGAATAATGGGCAACTAGTACCAGTTATCACGGAAGGCCCCACGATTATGAAAGACCCGATCAAGCCTGGGTGGTTGTTGCTGTATGATTACTGTATGACGAACCGATTTGGGGCTTCGTACTCACCCGATTTGATTCATTGGACGGTTGACGAAGACATACGTTTTCCGGATGCAGCCCGTCATGGTTGTATATCCCTACTAACCGCCGAGGAGGCCAAAGCATTACTGAAAAATTATTGAACTAGCGTTTAAGTAGGCCAGCGATTTCATAATTGTGTGATCGGGTACGATTTGACTTCCTATTACTTCATACTCGCCTGGATTGCTGGAAAAAATAAGGCCTGTGTTTCCACAGGCCCAGGAGAGGTAAGGGGTTTTATGGTACAGATCAGGCTACTGAACTCGATGGAGAAACTGGCTTTGTTGCCTTTGTTATATGATTTTGGAAACGTCTTGTTTTAAGGAGCCGTTTACTGGAAATTAATTCTCCACATCTGGTAGAATGGGCCTTGCTGGATGCTGGCAAAGCTGGCTGGTAATCGCATTGATAACAGAGGCTTGATGACTGAATAACCAGGGCTACCGGAATTAATGAAGCAGGTCTGATAACGTTTCTTAACAATAAAATCAGACCGAGCAGAATTGCCGGTATACTCAGCAGTTGCCCCATATTAAGGCTCATACTATCTTCAAAGGCCACCTGATTTTCCTTGAAAAACTCCCAGACAAACCGGAAACCAAACGTCCAGATTAGAAATATACCGAGCATTGTACCCGGCGCTGATTGATTACGGTACGCTTTCCAATACCAGAATAAGATAATGAAAAGAAGTAGGTAGGATAAGGATTCGTATAACTGAGTGGGATGACGGGGTACCTGGCTAAACTCATGATCTCTTAGAAAGACGAACGCCCAGGGGAGAGTAGTCGGTTTCCCAAAAATCTCGGAGTTCATCAGATTGCCAAACCGGATAAAGGCTCCCGCTAAGGCTATGGTAATGCATATGCGGTCGGCAACCCACAAAAACGTTTGACCGCTCGCTTGACTGGACTGGCGACGCGAATAGAGCCAAAGGCCAATAATGATGCTTATAATAGCCCCATGACTCGCTAATCCATCAAAAGGCGGAGTTATAATGCGCAACGGATTCTCGATGAACATGTAGGGCTCATAAAACAAAAAGTGCCCTAGTCTAGCCCCCAGAATCGTTGAAATCACCATTGTCGTTAACAGGGAGTCGGTATCAGCAAGAGGCTTCTGTTCAGTTCTGAAAATGTGTGTCATAACCTGAACCCCAAGCAGGAACCCGGTGGCAAACAGTAAGCCGTACCACCGCACTGGCCAGGAGCCAATACGAACGATTTCAGGATCAACATTCCAGATGATGTAGTGAAGCATAATTTTCCGGTTGTATAGGTTAATCTAGGGCAAAACTATAACATTTTCCTGCCGACTGCTAGGCTAGGGTTGGTATCTAGGGCCTTGGTATATCTTTCGTACCGATTGGATCGCTACTAAAATACGGCCTGCGTACTAGCAGGCATGGAAATATAAACTAGTCGTTGGTATGTTTTCGAGCCCGGATTCGGCTGAGAAAGGCGGGCGTAATGCCCAGATAGGAGGCAATCATGTGTTGCGGAACGCGCTGCACAATGTCGGGGTAACGCTGTACGAATTCGGTGTATTTTTCTTCGGCCGACTGGCTCAGCGATAACACGATCCGGCGATGCGTGGCTACGTAATTATTCTGGAGCATAATGCGCAGATAGCGTTCCATTTTGGGAACACCACTTACCATTCGCTCCATGTTCGCCCGATCCAGCAGGAGCAGCTCGGCATCTTCCAGGGCTTCGATGGTATAGTCGGAGCGTTCGCCCGTCAGGAAGCTATACATATCGCTGGTCCACCAGCCTTCAGGCGCAAATTGCACAATGTGTTCAGTTCCTTTGCTATCGACGGTGTAAGCCCGTAAAAGCCCTTTATCGACAAATGTAATGTACTTGCAGATGTCCCCTTCCTGCAGGAGATAGTGTTTTCGGCGAAGTTTTTTAGGAATGAAAAGCGTTTTCAGAAACGTAAACTCGTCTTCCGTAAGGTCAACCAGTCGGGCAATGTGGGTTTGAAGACGGTCGTACATAGGCAGTTTGACGTTTTTAGTGCGAGGTTTGATGTTTACAGGCGCAAGTTGGTGAATAAGACCAATTGGAACCGGTAAACATCAAACCTCGAACGTCAAACCACAAACTTACAATAGATTCAGGCTCATCATGCCCGACAGGAACTGAAGGCAGCCGTCTTTGATCCGGGAAAATTCGTTGACAAGGGCCGTAGTATGGCGCTCAATAGTGGCCGATAAGCCAAAGCGCGTATTGGTGCACTCCAGTTGCTGGATGTCGGCGGGGCAATCGGCACCTTCGCAAATCATGTCGCGGTGCAGCCGATTGAGCTTGGTTTGGAGGTGGTTCAGGTCTCGGTAATAATCAACGGCGTCGTGGCGCAGGCTACGACAGTTGTATTGTTCCATTACCTCGAGTAACAGCGACCTAAGTTGACGAATTTCTTCTTCCTGTTGGCGAATAATATATTGCCAGTGCTGGTGGTCCTGATGGCAGGCGGTTGTAGATACCGAAGTAGTGGAAGTTGTAGGGTTCATATAGGCTAGTTGTTAGTTTCTTAGAAAAGTCTGTTCCATTTGGTTGAAAAGATCGGGACTATCGACCGGACCTGAATAACGCCATAATTCCTGCCCTTGCCGAACTAAGGCAAAAGCGGGTAAAGACGTAAATCCGAAGCTATGAACCACTTCGGGGTGGGTTGATTCACTCACGCGCATGACCCTTACGGCTGGATTTAAGATGAATCGGGCCTTTTCCAGAAGTTGGTCGATTTCGACACGTTGAGCTGGAGATGCAGATGTAAATATCAACAGCACAGGTCGTTGGGGTGCATCTGTCAGCAACGAAGAATGAGGTGTCATGACAATAATCCGGTTAATGTCTCAAAATTGGCTTACTTATGCCAACCAAAGACTGAGACAGATCAACTGAAAAACTGATTTTAATCAGCTGTATCAGGCGCATACACGCTTACTTTGCAAATAGCTTTTACCAGGGATTCTGTGGATGCTTTGGACTCTGTAGATTCTAGTGTATTAATAAACAACGTATTAGCTCCATAGAGCCCATAGTAGCCATAAGCATCCAGAATCATTTTGCCTGATTACATCTATGTTCGACGACTCGTTTGAGGCCGTTTTTTCCCATGCTACCATTGGCATCATCGTTTCGAATGAACAGGGCCGTATTGTTTCCGCGAATCGGTATGCTCGTGCTTTATTTGGCTACGATGAGGACGAAATGACGACCATATCTGTTGACGCACTTGTGCCTGATTCGATTGTGCAACGCCACGCCCAGTTGCGCGCTTCGTTCAACGCTAATCCGCAAATACGGGCTATGGGTCACGGACGCGATTTGTACGCCAAACGGAAAGATGGGTCAATATTCCCGGCCGAAATCAGTTTGAGCTACTTTTATCGGGAGAATATGCTCCTGGCAGTAGGCTACATTATTGATATTACCGCCAAAAAAGAGGCCGAGCAAACATTACTTGAACAGAAAAGCCGTATTGAACAACTCAATGCCGAGTTAGAACAGAAAGTGGCTGATCGAACCCATGCTCTCATGGCCACTTTACATCAGCTGGAAGGGTCGAAAGATGAGCTGGCAAAAGCACTGGTGGCCGAGCGTGAATTGGGCGAGTTGAAGTCCCGATTTGTGTCAATGGCGTCGCACGAGTTCAGAACTCCACTGAGTGCGGTGTTAACCTCGGCATCGTTGATTGAAAAATACCCGAATGCCGATCAACAGGATAAGCGGTTGCGGCATGTTCACCGGATTAAATCGTCCGTTAACCATCTGAACAATATTTTAGAGGAGTTTCTGTCGGTAGGGCGGCTTGAAGAAGGACGGCTTGACGCCATCTGGTCGGAGGTTGATGTGTATGGGCTAGTAGCCGAAGTAGTGACCGATTTACGGGACATGCTGAAGCCTGGACAACAGATTCAAACTCAGATAGACTGCTTGCTGCCTGTGCGTAGTGATCCATCGCTCCTACGAAAAATTTTGGTGAATTTATTGTCTAATGCAATTAAATACTCTGGCGATAATCAGGAAATTAATTTGGTTGCTCATAGCCATGAAAGCGTCTTTCAGCTAACCATCAGCGATCAGGGTATTGGTATTTCGCCGGAAGACCAAAAACACCTGTTCGAACGCTTTTTTAGGGCCAGAAACGCAACTAATTTTGCTGGTACGGGTCTTGGCCTGCATATCGTTGCCAGATACCTTGAACTGCTGGGTGGCACAATTGAGTTGACCAGCCAGTTAGGCGAAGGCACTACCATTACCCTTACATTTCCTCCCTCATGAAAACTATTCTGCTCATTGAAGACAATGCCGATATTCGGGAGAACACGGCAGAGATTCTGGAATTATCCGGTTACCGCGTGCTGACTGCCGAAAATGGTAAGCTCGGTGTTGAACTGGCCCTCGCCGATCATCCAGACTTGATTATCTGCGACATTATGATGCCCGTTTTAGATGGCTATGGTGTATTACATATCGTTAATAAAAATCCAGACCTAAATGGTATTCCGTTTATTTTCCTGACGGCTAAATCCGAACGGGTTGACTTTAGAAAAGGTATGGAATTGGGTGCCGACGACTACCTGACCAAGCCATTCGATGATACTGAATTGCTGAGTGCGGTTGAAGGACGCCTGAACCGGTTTAATAAGCTTCGGGCCGAGAGCTATAATCTGCAACAGGAGGGGCTCACGCAGTTTCTGGACGACGCCCGTAAAGTAGGTGGAGGTCTGCAAAGTTTATCTGTTGATCGAAAAACGCATCACGTTTCTAAAAAACAGTTTGTTTATACTGAAGGCGATGAGCCAACACGCCTTTATTTTCTAAAAAGTGGACGGGTCAAAACAACTCGCGCCAATACAGATGGTAAAGAGCTGGTAACGGGCCTATACGGGCCAGGAGAATTTTTTGGAGATCTGGCTTTGCTCGAGGAAACGGCCTATACCGACTCCGCCCTCACGCTCGATGACTCGGAACTGGTGTATATTCCTAAAGATGATTTTCGGCAACTGCTCATAGCCCAGCCTGAAGTAGGGCGTCAGTTTGTGCGCCTGCTGGCCGGGCGTGTTAGTGAAAAAGAAGATCAGTTGCTGGGCATGGCCTACAGCTCACTCCGTCGGCGTGTGGCCGATGCCTTGTTGCGACTTCAGGAGCCTCTGCCCAATGGAGACCCGGCTCCTCCTATTCAGCTTTCTCGCGATGACCTGGCGGCCGTTATTGGCACAGCTACGGAATCACTAATTCGTACTCTGAGTGAATTCAAACAGGATGGTCTGATTGAGGTGAGCGGGGGGGGCATCCGGATACTGAAACCCGATAAACTCCGTCGGGCCAACTGGTAACCGTACAACTGTTGATGCTGTTGTTGCTATAGAATCCCTTAGCATCAGCAGAATTAAACGGGATGAGTAGCAGACTGGATCTGGCAGTGGTGTGGGTGAACTAGAATAGCACTAACCTGCCATTGACCAGAATCAGGTTTTGGATTGAGCTAGCTCAAGTAGCAAGGGCAGATGACGGCGTAATTTTGACAGGAATACTTGGTACGATACCGTATGAAAAAAGCCCTGCTGCTCACTGACTGTTCTGTTGACTTAGCCTTATCGGTAAACCGATGGATGCAAAATCAATCGGACTCAATTGATTTAACAGTTGTCTATGCCTTTGGGCTCTCCGCTGATCCAGATCAACCGCTGAAAGCTGCCGCTCACCGTACCGCTAAACAGGAGGCTAATGAGAACCTAACGCAATGGCTTAGCTGCCTGCCTATGCCCTGGCCGGGTAAAATTCAAACTGAAACACTCTTGGGTGAGCCTGAGCTGGTCATGCGGATTCATTTATTGCTCCGTCAGTATGATTATCTGCTCATTGACGTTGAGCAACAAGAGGTTATATCGGCGTTTGTAGCCTGTAAGAACTACATTACGACTGAACTACACAACCTAAGCCTGCCTGAGCCAGAAGACCATAATTACTCACCTGTACTGATGCAGACCGTAAGTCAGTGGTTGCGGGTACCGGTTACAGTACCCGCAAGTCGACAGGCTTAGACTGAATTATCAATACCGTTCGTTCCCTTCTTCTTCCTCTTCGGCGAGTTCGGTAATTTCCTTCTCTAGTTCATCGTCCGACAGATCGTCATCTGACAGATCATCGGCCGAAAATTCGTCGGGTTCTTCGTCGTTTGATAGCTCGTCTGTTGCATGGCGTGCTGTAGCTGTATCGGTATATAAAAGAGTGTCTGATGCTTCTTCTTCGCCAGGATTCAAAATGTCTGGACTGTTATTAATGCCTAAGCCTGCATAAACAACCGCCCCTTCGTCATCATCGTTGTCGGGTGCATTGTTATGTTGGGGAGATAGGCCCTTTAATGAATTACCTAACGTTTGGTCGGGGCTTTGCTGATCGGCGTTGTTCGTATTTTCCATGGCTATCACTTGTTTAGTCAAGAGTCGTTTTTGGTATTGATTAGTACCGTCTATTCCTGGTTATTGACTAACTACTGGCAATTAAAAGAGTTTAGCTGGTTGGGCTTCTACACCGATCAAGTTTCTGTAATTCGTCTTCTCTATCAATACCCCAATCCCAAGGTTTCGCCTTACTACTGGTTTGCATTCTGCTGCAACGCATTCATTAGTAATGGTAAAGACCGCTTTAGCTCTGGTAGGGATAGAAGTAGCATAATTAGAATACAATAAATTAATGTATATATATTATAAGTTTATGTTGAGTAAGTAAGCCATGCCATATCTATACAAATTCTGTGCAAATAGAAATAGAATTATCTAGTGTTTGATTAATAAAAACGTTCATTCATGCTGAAAAAAGGTCTATTTATATAGTTATATGCCTTATTCATAATTAATGATAAAGTTAATTTTAGTTCTAAGTGATTTATGTTGAAGAAAGCGTCTGTTCGCTTTAAAAATAGCATTATACAGCATATTTTTTTGCCTACCTACTTAAGTGTAAATAGATCAATAGTTTCACGGTTACATTATTGCTAGTCTATTTTCGGCAATACATAAAATTAAATGTATTTTTAATTTATCAATTAGTTACATTTTGTTTGATTATCTATCTAATACTACCAGTTAAGCTGGTGATAGATAGGTGGTTAGTGTTAGCCGTTTAGTGAATAATTCAATCTGATCCCATCCAATAATCATCCTGTCCAGCCCTTGCAGACTGTGTATGGATGGTTGTGCCCTAGTTGTACTACACCAGCAATAAAAAGGGATTGGTTGCCTTGCTGGTATTACCTTTTTTATATCAAGCCTATCAGTAACTCTATGAAAAATCTTGCACCGTCTCTTCTACGAACAGCTCTCTGGCTAGGCCTTTTTGTCGCTGTTTCAGTGATGGCTAAAACATTCACAGCTACTTTCCTAAAGGATAATGGCTCTGCTGAATTCGTGGCTTCTGCCTTGTTGCCTAAGTCAGGTAAAGTGGATAAGGGTAAACAAGCAAGCTATGCTACGCCATCAACCACACCTACGCTTCCGCAGCCAACAGCTGCCTGCTCACTAACGCTTAACCGAGTCGACGTGTCAGGTTGTTATTCGATTAGTGGCGTTAGCAAAGCAACCATAAGCGTTGAGGTAGGCTGGCAGGATGGCCCTACAAATGACTATATCGTGGTTACAACTGCTGGACAAAGCCGTACAATTGTTCCTGGTATCACAACGGTAACCTATCCTCAACCGACTACACTACTCATTCAGGGAACACAGAATATCGTTACGCCACAGGTCGTTGCGTTTGAAGTTACCTTAACGGGAGCCGCTAGTAATGGTACGGTCACTGCTCAGTTTGCAGACAACCCCAGTTGTCAGGCTAGCCAAACATTCAGCCTCCCTGCAGCCTGTCCGCCAACCAGTTGTAACGGGAGTCAGTTAGGTGGGATTGTTTATCGGGATTTTAATGCAGATGGGATTCAGCAGGCGGCCGAAACACAGGGCGTTTCTAGTGTTAGTGTTACGGCTTATGACTGTAATGGTACCAAATATGGGCCGGTTCTAACAGATCAGTATGGGAAATACCTATTTAGCAGTACCAGCATTCAGTACCCGGTTCGAGTAGAGTTTAGTGATCCGTCCGGCGTTGATGTGGGAACGGTTTATGGCGCAAATAGTAAATCAAATGTTCAATTTGTGAGCCAGGCCACCTGTTCGGTTAATTTAGGTATAGCTAACCCAACGCTATACTGTCAGTCGAAGCCTACTATTTTCATTCCGTGCTACACCTATGGGGATCCACTAAACCTTAACCCATCGCCCGCCGTAGCGGATGCTGCTTTATCGGCTAATGCAGATGCAATTGTTAGTTTTCCCTACGATGAAAGTAATACGGCTGCAACGGGTATGACGCACATTGCAGAAGCGCATGCAGTAGGTACGGTTTGGGGTTTGGGCTATAACCGGTTAACCAAGGATTTATTCTTATCGGCAACGCTTCACCGGCATGCTGGTTTAGGGCCACTCGGTGTTGGTGGGCTGTACGTAACCCATACCAGCTCGGCCAGTGCCACTACCGAAAGTTTCATGGATGTATCCAGTTTAGGGATTGATGTGGGCGCTGCTTTAGTACCCGTAAATGGTGCGGGAGGACGCGGCCTTTCGGCTGACAAAACCAAGCCCAGCCATGATGCAGCCGTATTTTCTTTAATTGGCAAGGTTGGTATTGGCGGCTTAGAGGTTTCGGAGGATGGGCAAAAGCTCTGGTTCGTTAACCTCTATGACAAAAAGCTGTATAGCATCGATATTGCTGCTTACAACACATCGGGCACTAAGCCAACCAGTGCCCATGTAAAGTCGTATACAATTCCGGACCCATCCTGTGCTGGCGGTAGCTCGCGTCCCTGGGCGTTGCACGTGTATGGAGGTAAACTGTATGTGGGTACCGTATGCGATGCACTAACGTCACAGAATAAGTCAGATATGCGGGCCTACGTCTATGCCTTTGATCCAGCTAGCTCGGCATTTAGCCCGGTCTTCGACTTCCCGCTTACCTATCCTAAAGGGTATGGTATTTCGCCTAAAAACTCGCCGGGTCAGGCCGGGGCCGATAGTACAGGCTGGTATCCCTGGACCGATTCATTCGATGATCTGGTTATTGCGACCAGCACAGCGGTATACAAGAGTTTAGTACACCCGCAACCTATGCTGGCCGATATTGAATTTGATGTTGATGGCTCGATGGTGCTGGGCTTCGCCGATCGGACGGGACTACAGGGAGGATATAACAATTACAGTACCGATCCTTCCAATACGCAGTTGTATACGGTTAACCCGGCAGCGGGCGATATCCTGCGCGCCTATAATTCGAATGGCTCCTATATTCTGGAAAATAATGGAAAAGTGGGGCCTTTTACGGGTACGGGCGTTACGAATAACCAGGGGCCAGGTTTTGGCGAATTCTATGACGATAACTATTTCGACGGCAGTAAATTTGCTCATACCGAACTGGCCCTGGGCGGATTAGCGCTAAAGCCAGGAAGCGGACACGTAGTAGGGGCCACAATTGACCCTGTTGCTACGGTAGCCAACTCGGGTGGTGTTAAATACTGGAATAATGAAACCGGAGTTGCAGAGGCAGCCGCCATTGTCTATACAACGGGTACTGATCCAGGTACGTTTGCGAAAGCTGCTGGCTTGGGCGAGCTCGATTTGAACTGCGATCTGCTCCAGGTTATTGAAATTGGTAACCGTGCCTGGGTTGATACCAACAAAGACGGTATTCAGGACCCCTGCGAGAAATCACTAGCTGATCTTCAGGTCGATTTGTACAAAGGGACGACCAAAATTGCGTCAACTACCACCAACGCAGAAGGGGAGTATTACTTCTCCAACAAGGCGAACCTGACAACAGGAACCTGGCTGGGTACCGGAGCAGATACAACTCTTCTGGCCACTACCGCTTATTCATTAGTTTTTGGGGCTACCCAGTTCAGTGGCAACATTCTAACTGTTAACGGGAGCAAATTGACCCTGACAGGTGCCAATAGTACGACAACGAATGCGAATGACCTGAATGATTCAGATGCTCTGGTAACTACAGTTGCTGGTATTACTGCACCTGTTATAAGCCTGACAACGGGTAATACGGGTTTTGTCAATCACAATTTCGATGTTGGATTCGCTTGCGTATCCACGCTGGTTGCCAGCGTAAGTGTTACACCAGCAACCTGTAACACCGCAACACAAACGGCGAAAAGTGATGCTAAAATCAACCTGGCTGGTATCACCAATGCTGATAAGGCCTACTTGATGACAACGTCAACCATTCCGTCGTATACCGCCACGGGCAGTACGCCAGTTTCGGCTAGCGCGGTGTCTTTCACAGGTCTGGCTAATCCAACCAGCACCAGTGGTACCTCCTATAGTGTCGTGTTGTACAATGGCCCTTGCTGTTATACTGTTGTGTCGGCACTGTTGCCCCAAACAAATTGCACCATTCCCTGCGCTATGTCGGTGGTGGTTACAGCCGGTACTTGCCAATCAGCAACCAATCAGTATACACTGGCCGGTACTGTCAGCTTTACATCGGCTCAGGCTGGTTCGCTGACTATTACGGATGGTACACACAGCACTACAGTTGCTGTTTCATCGGGTGCGCCATCGGTCACTTTCTCCCTCAGCGGACTAACTTCTGATGAAACGGTGCACACGGTTTCTGTTACTAGTTCGGCCACCAGTTGCGCAGCAACAAGTACTACCTATACAGCCCCGGCTTCCTGTACAATTGCTCCGCTTCAACTAGCGGTGGTAGTAAGTACACCCGTTTGTAACTCAGCTACCAATCAGTACAGTGCTACGGGCACGGTTAGTCTGACTAATAGCCCTGCCGGATCACTGACGATTACCGACAATGGAACAACTATCGGTGTCGTAAGCGTAACGGCTGGGCAAACCTCGGCCAGCTTTAGCCTGAGTGGCAGTAGCAATGGGCCCGCTTCACGCACGGTTGTTGCTTCTCTGGCAAACGCTGTTGCCAGTGCAATCTATACTGTACCAGCTAGTTGCACCGTTTGCTCACTTTCGCTGACGACCGCCAGTCTGGCTAATGGTCAGGTAGGAGTAGCCTACAGCCAAACGCTAACAACCAGTAGTGGTACGGCACCAGTAAGCTTTACCGTCTCGGCTGGTAGCCTACCTGCCGGATTAACGCTGGATGGTACAAGTGGTGTGATTTCCGGAACACCTACATTGGCTATTACAACGTCCTTTACAATAGGCGTGCTTGACAGTAAGAACTGCTCAGACACAGCACCACTAACAATTACGACTTCAGCAGCGCCAGTTTGTTCGTTAACGGTCAGTGTCACAAATACCGCCTGTAACCCGGCCAGCAATACATATTCGTCTACGGTGAGTGTTCTGCTGACTAATCCTGTAGCCGGTAGTATCACCTTGTCGGATGGTGTAACGAGTCAGATATTGACGGTCACGGGCAGCACAAGTGGTGTGAGTGGGACATTCAATGGCCTGATTGCCGATGGATTGGTGCACACAGTTTCAGCTAGCCTTAGCAGTTGTGGTACGAGCAGCACGACTTACGCAGCCCCCATTTCTTGTTCCGTAACCCCAACAGCAGGCTTGGGCGACTATGTGTTCCTGGATGCTAACAAAGATGGTATTCAAAATACAGGTGATACGCCAATTGAGGGAGTGACGGTGACACTCTACACCAACGGAGGAACGTCGGCCACCACCGTTACGGATGCCTCAGGTTTATATAGTTTCACGGGTCTGACGCCAGGCAGCAGCAACAGCTATGTAGTGGGCTTCACCGCCCCAGCAGGCATGACGGCTACATTGACCCATGTAGGCTCATCTACAGCAGACAGTGATGCCGATCCGATTACAGGCAGAACCCAGTCGGTGACACTGGCTGCGGGTGAGTTTAACCCCACCCTGGATGCAGGCTTCTATACAATTGCACCAACCCTGTCGCTGGATAAATTCGTTGATAAGTCCAAAGCCCAAATCGGCGATGTACTCACGTATACGATCGTAGTAACCAATGCCGGGACAACGACCGCCACCAATCTGGTTGTCCGGGATTCCAGCAGCATAGGGCTAACCTATGTGCTTAACTCGGCTACTGCTCCTGCTGGTACAACGTTTACGTCAGGTAGGCCTGTCAATACCTGGACAATTGCGTCAATTAGCGCTGGCCAAAGTCTAAGTCTGACGTTCCAGGCTGTTGCCGATAGCTCAGGGATCCTTTATAATACAGCCATTGTTCCTGGCGATACGGCAACGGCATGTACGTCTATACCCTACCGTATGTGCGCTGGCAGTGTCTACCTGTTCCAGTTGACAGCCGCTCCGGGTCGTAGTAGTTACAAATGGTTTAAGGATAATGTGGAAATCAGTGGGCAGACCACCAATGTTCTGGAAGTTACTGCACCCGGTACGTATAGCTTAGCCGTAGATAACGTTACCGGGAAATGCCCGGATTTCAGTTGCTGCCCGTTCATTGTGGAAGAGGATACCTTGCCAACTTTCCAGGCTGTGGCTGTACCTGTCACCTGTACGGGTAATACCGCTCAGGCTAACGGTAAGATCGTACTCAGTGGCTTTAAGGCGACCTATACCTATCAATATTCGTTGGGGACCAGTTTCAATGAGTCTGCTCCGTTGTCGGGCTCCGCTAAGGTGATTCCAGCGGGTGGAGTGATCGTGAGTAATCTAACCAATCCAGTGGTGAATCAGGCGTATACGGTTCGGGTGTATAACGCATCAGGTTGTTATACGGATGTAACGGTCATCCTCTTGCCAACGGTTTGCGGTTGCCCGCCCGAAAGTTGTGTGCCGTTAGTCATTCGGCAAACCAAACGACCGGCCCGGCTTGGGGATTCCCATTAAGGTGAAGTAGTTAGCAAAAGGGTAGCAATCAACTGCGCAATTCCTATGTAAAAGCAAATAATTTAAATTCCAAAAAAGCGGTGCTGAGATGTCTCAGCACCGCTTTTTTGTTTATAGATAGTGACTTATAATCTGTTTACTATAAACTATTTTATTTTTTGGCACATTGTTTGTGTTGTGACAAATACCACACATTTAGTATCCTAATTGTTCAACTTTAATGTTTAGTACCCATGTTTAGGGTTACTATAGCTATTGCTATCTTACTAACTGTACACCTACTTTTGATAAGTAGCTGGAGTATAGCACAGGAAAGTTGCGCTACGCCCCAGCTTTCCGACGATCAACTTACACGGCAAGAAAATTTACTTGCACAGCGTACACGAGCCCTATCTGCCCGGCGTGCAGCTCAGGTTCAATACATGCCTATTCGGTTTCATGTCGTTCGTCGGAGCGATGGAACCGGAGGGGCCAGTGTAGCGAGCCTGAACCAGGCCTTGGTACTACTGAACCAGTTATATCAGCCGGTGGGTATGGCCTTTTATTTGTGTGGTGCCCAACCGCATTACATCGATAATACAGCCCTGTTCGATTATGATAATAGCGAGGAAAGTCTATTGGCTAACGCAAACGATGTATCCTATGCCATCAATGTTTACCTGACCAATACACTAAGTTATGGCGGTAACCAGGCCACAGGTTATGCGTATTTTCCAAGCTCGCTGGCTATCTCGAACCGGGTATTTGTGAAAGCCAGCCAGGTAACGGAGTATACGCTAAGCCATGAACTGGGGCATTATTTCAACCTGTACCATACCTTTCAAAGTAATCAGAGTAGTACGGTTGCCAACCGTGAATTAGTGATTCGCCCCGACGAATCGCAACAGGGTAGACCATTCGCCCCCAATTGTGATACTGCCGGAGACTTTGTTTGTGATACACCTGCCGACCCCTATAATAGGCCAGGCGCCACGGTGTCGGGTTGTACTTATTCCGGAACAACTACGGATGCTAACGGAGACTTGTTCAAGCCGTTGGTCTCCAATATTATGTCCTATTATTTTTCCTGTGCCAATGGCTATACATTTACTCCTGGGCAGTATGCCCGCATAACAGACGGTATAAGTCTGCGGCTCAATCCCGGCAATGAATACGCGCTACTATGCGCCAATAACCCGGTTTCGGCTCCCACAAATCTTGTCGCCAGTATACAGTCGGGTGGGGCACAGATCCAGTTTGCGTATGCTGGAAGTGATGCCGCCGGTTTTCTCATCGAACGGTCGCTCGAACCGACAACGAACTTTACGGTTATTGGGAGTCTGTCACCGGGCTTGTTTTCATTTGTAGATGGCAACCTGACCGCAAATACGACTTATTATTACCGCGTCAAAGCGTCAAACGCATCAAGCCAGTATAGTCAGGTCGTTAGCCTCAATTCTGGACTGTTTTATTGTATACCCGTATATACCTGGCCCGTTAGCAACTTTAAACCGAAAATTGATGATTTTATCCTGACGGGCAGTCAGTCTACGCTACGGTCTGTGGCAACGGGGGCTGGTCCTGCGGGTTACTCAGACTTTACCGCTACTCAGCTTAACGCACAGCCCAGTCATGTGTATTCGTTCACGGCCAGTGCTGTTACAGGGAATACCGGAAGTTATATCAAACAGCATCTATCTATTTGGCTTGATAGTAATCGGGATGGCATCTTTAGCGATACGGAGCGACTGTTTCAGTCGTCGCCTACCCAGTATCTTGCCCCCTCACTGGTGAGTACGATCACGATACCTGCTTCTGCGAGCGCAGGCCCGACCAAGCTTCGGCTACGGAGTCAATACGCGTCAGACGGATTAGTCGTGAGCCCGTGTGATCCCTACAACTATGGAGAAACGGAAGACTACACGATCGTAATAGATGGGCCTAACCCCAATCCGGCGACCTGTTTCAGCCTGGTTGCCGCTGCAACACCGGTTCACTGTGTGGGCAATCAGGATGGGGCTGTTAGCCTGACCGCAGTTGGCGGCACGGCTCCGTTCTCGTATTCACTGAATAACCAGTCGAATGCAACGGGCACCTTCACCAACTTATCGGCGGGCAGTTATACGGCTATTGTAACCAATGCGGCCTGTAGCCAAAGTCTGGTTGTAACCGTTGGGCAGCCAACAGAAGTAACGGCAAGTATTTCGCCCTCATCGGCTTCAACCTGTAGTGGACAATCCCTGACAGTTGTCGCCAGCCAGGGAAGCCAATATTTGTGGAATACTGGCCAGACCAGTTCCAGCCTCATTGTTGCGGCATCCGGTACCTATTCAGTTACGATCACCAGCGATATTGGTTGTACGAGTAAGGCAAGTACTTCCGTTCTGATAGTCAATTGTCCGCAGTCTATAGTAGTTCGGGCAAAACTACTGCTCGAAGGGTTTACCGATGCCCAGACTGGACTGATGCATACCTTGCTGGTTTCTTCGAATCTGATTCCCAAACAGCAGCCTTATTCGTCGATGCCCTGGTCTTACACGGGCTCTGAACAAGTTTCGTCATTCCCGGCCAATGTGACCGACTGGGTGCTGGTTGTAGCCCGAAATGCAGCGGGTAGCGTATTGGCCCGGAAAGCCGCCTTTGTGCGAAATGATGGAGTGCTGATTAATACCGACGGAACTGAAGGTGTTATATTCTCCTCCGTGTCGGAACCAATTTATGCCTCAATCCATCACCGGAGCCACCTGGCTATTCTATCGAACCAACCCATCGCCAACAACCAGCTCGTTGATTTTACGACCGATGCCACTGCCGCTCGGGGAACGTCGCAACTTGTGCTCATAGGGGCAAAACTGGCAATGTATTCAGGGGATTATGACGCCAACGATGTAATCAACAGTACAGATTATAACCGATGGAAAGTGAATGCATCGGCTGTGGGTCGTTACCTGTCTATCGACGCTGATGGTAATGGAGTCGTTAATAATCAGGATTTCAATCGCTGGGTACTCAACCGGTCCAAAATAGGAACGCCCGGTCTATAAGAATACAAATTTGAGGTCATTTCTAAACCACCATCATGAATAATTTTCGACTTATACTACTTAGCACCCTGTTGGGTTTACTGGTAATCTGTTTGGCGTCCTCTTCGCTGCGGGCACAAACTGCCGACCTGAGATTCTCGACACAATTGGATTGTGCGACTGGCCAATATACGGCCACGATGCAAATTCGGGCAAGCGATGCCACCTCCTTTTCGATCGGTACTTCCTCTATTTTTCTAAGCTATGATCCGGCTTCGCTAACCTTTGTTAGCTATCAGTCGCTCAATTTCGATACGAATAGTCTTTGTGGAGGACAAGCTTTGTGGGATGCCCATAGTTTCGATGGATCAACGCCCGGCCTGTTCAATCTGACGATGGTGCTCAATAGTTCATCCACGAGTTGCCCCCTGATTACGAATGCCGACTGGATCAGTATCGGCACGCTTACCTTCAAGGTGAGTAATCCAGATGGAAACCCCGCGTTAGTAGTCAACCCGGCGTTTAGTAGTTTTAATGCCGTCCCGGCCAACAATGGCGTCCTTCAGATTCAACAGGGCCAGTATGTAGGTGTCAACCAGGCGGGTGTTCTTGCCTGCACGCCCATCTGTTCACTAACAACGACGGCTACACCCAGCCCGTGTGATGCGGCCACCAACCAATACAGCCTGTCATGTACAGTAAACCTACGTAATGCAGTTGCTGGTAACCTGACGGTTAGCGACGGCAACATCTCAACCGTAGTGGCGGTGACGGCGAATCAGTCCACGGCCAACTTTTCCCTACAGGGCCTAACCTCTGATGGAGTTAGTCATACCGTAACGGTGAGCTTGCCTGGTTGCAGCACAGCTACAGCCACCTACACCGCCCCGGCTTCCTGCACAGATGCAGCCTCGATTATAGCCTCTTCGGCTATAATCTGTGCCGGCAGTTCCGCTACCCTGACCGCTATTACGTGTACGGGTACCGTAAGCTGGAACACCGGTGATACAGGACCCACCCTTGTGACACCGGCTCTCACGACCAACACCAGCTACACGGCCACCTGCACAACGGCTGCCTCAAGCGCTACCGCCGTGGGCACCGTGACGGTCATGGTGCCCACGGTTCTGAGTCTGCAAACCAGTAGCACCCTGGTAGCCGCGGGCACCCCCGTCAATCTGGTCGCTGTGGGCTGTACCGGCACGATTGCCTGGTCAACTGGCGACAGAGTGCTCAGCATTGTGGTCACCCCCACCACTGGCACGAACGTCTACTCGACCACCTGCATCACCGGTCCCTGTACAACCGCTACGTCTATTTCGATTCAGTCAACGACGGCCTGCTCAGTGAGCCTGACGACGAGCAGCCTGCCTGCCGGTACTGTCGGGCAACCCTATAGCGCCACCCTGACCACAACCGGAGGCACTGGCCCGTACACCTTCTCGATGGACAGCAATAATTGGCCCACTGGGTTAACGCTTAACGCCAGCACAGGGGTTCTCAGTGGTGTACCCACCACGTCAGGTAGTTTCTCAACGACCCTACATGTCACCGATAGCCAGAGTTGTTCGGTTACTATGCCCCTGGCTATGCTACAGATTGGAACAGCCCCTATCTGTTCGTTAACAGCAACGGTCATACCGGGGCTTTGCAATACGGCTTCCAACCTGTATACACTGACAGGTACCATAGATCTAAGCAATGCGGCAGCTGGTAACCTGACCGTTAGTGATGGTAGTACCTCGACGGTAGTGTCGGTGGCGGCTAATCAGGCTACAGCCAGTTTTTCATTGACGGGGCTAAATTCGGATGGCATAGTGCATACCGTTTCGGCTAGTATGAGTGGTTGTAACAGTACCACCGTGACCTATACTGCTCCCCAAAGTTGTACGACTACCCCCTGTCCACCCGGCGAATGTTTCCCCATCGCAGTTGAACGAGTACGGTAAAGGCAGTCGATCATTTGCAGTAGTATTCTGGAGATTTTTTACCAAGGAGTTTGCGAAAAATGAGATTCGTTTTGAGTATAATCAAACGTAGCCAGCGAGTCTGGCTACGTTTGATTAACCTGTACTATTATTAACGTGAGACGGTTACGGTAATAGAAATGGCCCGTCAGGGCCAAAACAAACTCAGTCTAATCCCGTATTCACGTTATTCTTACAGATTTGGACTAGTAGTTTCAGTTGCATACGTAACCGTTCTCGCCCCCTCAGACCCTTTTGGGCTTCCAGAGTGTCAAGGAGTATACTTAGTTCGTTACTTGTGCAACAATTATAGTTTTTTTCTGACACAACGCCTTTTCTCGTCCAGTTGTGGGGCTGAAAAGTGAAATTTTCACATGAATGGGTAAGCAATCAAGCTTATCTGATAATTTGCCCATTAGTTTACATGGCTTCAGATTAAACGCTTTTTCAATGGAACCAATCTCAATAAGCATCTATTTATTGAGGACACCTAAGAGATTCTTGCTTTTAAAATCTGTACTATATCTCCACTACTTCTTTTGTAGAAAGTCCCTTATTTGATATTTTCAACGCACGGCAGGCTGATGTGCGAGGTATGAATTAATAAATTTACTAATAGTCCCTGAAGCCAAGTAATTTAAAGCCATTATTACTACTACACTAGTATTCTATATAGTTCGTTGTACGCCTACATCGATTTTCCTATAAAGGCAGAAGGGCTTTGACCGGTGTATTTTTGGAAAGCTTTATTGAAACCAGCACTATATTTAAACCCGACCATATAAGCTAATTGCCAAATTGAATAAGCTCGCGTTTGTAGTAATTCTTTGGCGTACTCAAGCCTTTTCTCTAAATGATATTGATAAATTGGCTGACCATACACTTGCTTAAATCGTTCGGTAAACCGTGTAACACTCATTCCAGCCTGTTGAGCTAACTCGCTAACAGGAGGTAGCGGTTTAGATAAGTTGTGACATATAAAGGCTTCTATCTCTTTAATTTTAATAATATCGTGTAGCTTCAAGTTAAGCTGGTCCTCTGCTTCCTTATAGTAATCGTGGATAAGCTGAGTGATTCCATTATATTGGCGCAATTGCCGAATGAATGGGTCTTTATGATCTGAGAAGATAAGCCGTACATGATCCGCAAAGGGTTTCGATGCTGGAACTAGCGTAAAAGTCGACATATCGTCCGGCAGAACGGATAGATAAGAAATTAGCGTGTTTTTAGGTAACATAATAACCACTATACGTTGCCGAATAGCAGGCTTTAACAACACAGAAAACTCACTACCTGGCTTAAGCCACACATAATCTTGATACTGAACAAAATAGCTTTCAGTTGAAAAGTCCCCACTAACTAAACAGTAGTGATTGGAGCTTACAATTGATGGAATTAGATCGCGTAATTCAATCGCTCTATTACGGGTAGTATCAATAATAAAAACTTGAATGGGGGCGTCTATAGCTGCCAGCTCAATGAGTGTAAATTGCTCATCCTCGGATAGGTTATAAAAGGGCGCAAGGTCATCTGTCCTAAGTTGGACAAAGTCGTGCTCTACGGTTTTCATCTTTAAGTACAAGCATTAATTTCGTTCAACAAAAATGGGATTACCAAGCCTGGCTTGGTCAGTAATGCTCATTACAAATGCATTACAAAACTACCGTAACATGAAAAAAGTATACTTATTTGTAATTTCAATCCTTATAAGTGGGCTAATTAACCTCTTTGGGCAACAAAAAAAAGGCGATAGCTTATTGCGAGAGAGCCCGGCAAAATCTGATACTGCCCGTGTCAGGCAACTGTTGGATATGGCCGGGTATTTTGTGCGAACGGATTCCAATAAGGTTAAACAGTATACTCTCGAAGCCATTGAACTCGCAAAACAGAATCAATTTGATCAAGGGGAGCTTAGAGGGTATCTAACCCTATCCGAAACGGCCTATTATTATTCAGTAGTAGATCGTGCAATCTATTGGGTCAATGTTGGGTTTGAGCGATACCCAAACATGCACATGGTCGATGATGTATATGCTCGATTACTTTATATGAAAGCGGAGTTGTTCTATAAGGCCCAGCAGTACAATAAAGCCGAAACTCTGCTCTTGAAAGCACAGCCTTTAATCGAAAAATATAGCTACCCTGATCACTTCATTAGTATACCACTCTTACTGGGGTCTATTTATATGAAGAAAGGGAAATTGGCAGAGGCCCAGAAGCTACTTGAATCAGCCTATCAGCGTTCAGAAACTGCCAAAAATGCCCAGTATCAACAGGAGATTACACACACCCTTTACAAACTTTATAAGAAACAAGGCAACTACCCTAAAGCCCTGGCCTATTATGAAAAAAATGTCCAGCTCCGAGATAGCCTATTTAGCGAGACTAACCTGAAGGAGTTAACTAAACTCAGCACTAAATATGAAACCGAAAAGAAAGAACAAGCTATACACGCGCTCGAAACAGAAAAAAAGAACCAGCGGTTACTGATTGTCACCCTGTTTAGCCTTATAGGAGTAGGAGGGGGCATATTTTGGCAACGCGCCAAAACCCGAAACCTTCAAAATCAATTACTAAAACAACAAAACCTGTTAGAGATCGAAACACGCCGACTAGCGGAAGCGGATACAGAAAGCAAGGCGCGTGAATTAGTTACAAATACCATGCTTGTAGAGCAAAAGAGCCAGATTCTATATGATATTAAAAATCGATTGCTCGAAACCCAACGATTAACAGAGGAGGAAACGGTCAAACATGAATTAAAAAAGATGATTCGACACATTGATCAAAATCTGAGTAACGATGAAAGCTGGGAAAATTTTATGACTCATTTTGAGGCTGTACACCCACTTTTCTTTACTAAACTACAAACACTCGCTCCTGACTTATCGGCACTTGAACTAAAACAGTGTGCCTATGCTAAAATGAACCTAACTCAAAAACAGGTGGCCACACTGATCAAT
Source organism: Spirosoma sp. KCTC 42546 (assembly GCF_006965485.1). Classification (NCBI taxonomy): domain Bacteria; kingdom Pseudomonadati; phylum Bacteroidota; class Cytophagia; order Cytophagales; family Cytophagaceae; genus Spirosoma; species Spirosoma sp. KCTC 42546. The sequence continues at coordinate 6,729,707 of NZ_CP041360.1, read as the reverse complement.
ATCAATGCAGACAGTGTAAATGTGGCGCGTTTTCGAATTAAGAAAAAACTTCAGTTAACTAAAGAAGAAAGTCTTGTTTCGTTTTTACAGAGTTTTTAACCTACTCATTTCGCCCTGATGTATCGGCCAATAAATAACGTTACTTGATCAGTCGGCCTTTAGGTAGGCTTATCTTACTACAGGGATTTCTTATAAAAATGCTGAAGGCATGAAATGATTATAAAAGAAGGTTAACTTTCCTATAAAAAGGACACGGCACCGGCCGCCCTGCTTTTCAGGGTAGGAAGTTTTTCTAGGAAAGCCCTGTATCTTACTATTAAACGCCCCCTACAAGATTAGCCTGTAGGAGAGGTGAAAAACGCACTTTTACTGTTCTAAACTTGGGATTTTTTACCCGGCACTGGCCGCCCGGCTAAATCCTCTTCAGGGGCCTTTGCTCATTGGCGGATAAAGTCCCCTGAAGGACAGATCTGTTAAGCTCTGAATTTCCTTCTACTTAACCAGCCTCTTTTGTTGGCTTATTTTCACCCCCCAACCCCCTGAAGGGGGAGAAAATCCACTTCGGAGTACGCCCCCTTCAGGGGGTTGGGCCATTAAGTTCTGAATTTTCTTTACTTAATCAGCCTCTTTTATTGGCTTATTTTACCCCCCAACCCCCTAAAGGGGGAGAAAATCCACTTCGGAGTACGCCCCCTTCAGGGGGTTGGGGGTAAAGACGATAGAACTTAACGGCCCTGCCCTTCAGGGGGTTGGGGGGTGAAAACGCTAGAACTTAACGGGCCTGCCCTTCAGGGGATTTAGCCGGGCGGCCAGTGCCGGGTAGAAAAGCACTCAAATAAAGACTTTATATCACCCACATGAAACCCTACAAGAATAGCCTTCAAGAAGAGACAATTTTCTCATTTCTGATAGATGTGAGGAAGTCAAAATGGTCAATTTCGATTCTACCGGAAAAATGGTAGATCAAAATTGACCATTAATTGACTTATCGATTGATCGTTAATTGACCATTACTTAACCCGCTTTATCACGAACGGCACACACTTGGCGGGTGGGCAGGCACACTGGGTCTGTGGCAAATTCACTACCACATCCCGATAACAACCTTCCCCCGTCTGAATCCGGATCGTGTAGGACTGACCCGCCGATGTGCTGGGGTTAGGCAGGGTAGTTACCAGCACTCCGCTGGCAGGCACCACCTGATTGGCACCACCCGCTACGATTTGGCTGGCATTGAAACTGCTGCCCAAGGAGATCGAGTAGGTATAGGTCGTCGCATCGTTGTTGCTCAGCTTCCAGCCACTGACCAGAATCCGCCCATCCGCATTGGGAGTGTTGCCACTACAGGTTGGCGTTTGGACGTTGGCCTGATAAAGGGGTACCTCATCCTCCACAATCACGACTGGGCAGCAGGAGCCATCGGGGCACTGACCCACCACGTTGCCATTGACGACTACCGAGTAGCTACCGGCCTGGGTTGCGGTGAAGGAGCTACCGGTTGCACCTGAAATGGCGCTGCCATTCCGATACCACTGGTAAGTTCCCATACCCGGCGTTGTAGTCAGAACAAACGCATAGTTAGTGCCCTTGCACGCATGAACCGGTGGCGGACAAGCAGCCGTGCAGCTTTGCGGAGCGGTGTAACTTACACTGGCTGTACCACACCCACTCAGGGTGGCCGTCAGGGTGTGAACCAACCCATCCGAAATCAACCCGGTTAACGAATAAGGCACTGAGCTTACGCCACTGGCTACGCTCAGGGAGATGAGTTGAGTCCCATCACTCAGTTGAATTGTGCCCCCGTTGGTGTTGTTGGTCAAACTCAGCGTGCCACTGACACTGTAAGTGTTGCTGGCAGACTGGCACGAGCCCGGCGTTGCCGAAATCGTTAAGGAGCAGACCGGCGCTAACTCAATATTGAGCACCGCCAGGGGTACGGTCACCGAGCAGCTCTGACTATCGCTGATGCGGATAGTGGTTGAGAAAGTGCCCGTGGCCGTGGGGATGCCACTGATGAGGCCCGTGCTACTGAGTGTCAGACCCGTAGGCAGCGTTCCCCCGGCCAGCAAGAAGCTGTAGGGAGCCGTCCCACCCGAAACCGTCAGGTTCGCGCTGTAAGCTTGTCCGACAGTGCCGACAGGCAAGCTGTTAGTGGTCAGGCTCACTGAACAGGCCGCTGTTGTATTGACCGTGATCGAAGCGGTGGCCGTACAGCCGGGTCCTGTGGTGCAGGTGGCCGAGTAGACAGTGGTGGCATTAGTCGGGATCACACTGATGACGCTGGTGGTAGCCCCCGTACTCCAGACCACCGAGCCGGTGCAGCCGATGGCGGACAAGCTCACGGGGGTGCCCACCGTTACGGAGGTCGAACTGGCCGACAGGCTCAGAATGGCCTGAGGCATTACCGTTACTGTGCCCACGGCGGTGGTGGTTGATCCCGTGCCGGTGGTACAGGTAGCGGTGTAGCTGGTCGAAGCGGTCAGGACTGGGGTCACTAGGGTAGTGCCCGTGGCGCCCGTGTTCCAGCTCACCGAGCCGGTGCATCCGCTAGCCACCAGGGTAGCCGAACTGCCGTAGCAGACCGTAGCCGAAACGACCACTAGACTGGCCGCAGGGGCTGTGTTGAGGGTGATCGAAGCGGTGGCTGTACAGCCGGGTCCTGTGGTGCAGGTGGCCGAGTAGACAGTGGTGGCATTAGTCGGGATCACACTGATGCTGGCACCTGTTTCGCCCGTACTCCAGACCACCGAGCCAGTGCAGCCGATGGCAGACAGACTCACGGGGGTACCCACCGTTACGGAGGTCGAACTGGCCGACAGGCTCAGAATGGCCTGAGGCATTACCGTTACTGTGCCCACGGCGGTGGTGGTTGATCCCGTGCCGGTGGTACAGGTAGCGGTGTAGCTGGTCGAAGCGGTCAGGACTGGGGTCACTAGGGTAGTGCCCGTGGCGCCCGTGTTCCAGCTCACCGAGCCGGTGCATCCGCTAGCCACCAGGGTAGCCGAACTGCCGTAGCAGACGGTGGCCGAAACGACCACTAAACTGGCCGCAGGGGCTGTGTTGAGGGTGATCGAAGCGGTGGCCGTACAGCCGGGTCCTGTGGTGCAGGTGGCCGAGTAGACAGTGGTGGCATTAGTCGGGATCACACTGATGCTGGCACCTGTTTCGCCCGTACTCCAGACCACCGAGCCAGTGCAGCCGATGGCAGACAGACTCACGGGGGTACCCACCGTTACGGAGGTCGAACTGGCCGACAGGCTCAGAATGGCCTGAGGCATTACCGTTACTGTGCCCACGGCGGTGGTGGTTGATCCCGTGCCGGTGGTACAGGTAGCGGTGTAGCTGGTCGAAGCGGTCAGGGCCGGGGTCACCAGGGTAGTGCCCGTGGCGCCCGTGTTCCAGCTCACCGAGCCGGTGCATCCGCTAGCCACCAAGGTGGCCGAACTGCCGTAGCAGACCGTAGCCGAAACGACCACTAGACTGGCCGCCATGCAGCTTTGCGGAGCGGTGTAACTTACACTGGCTGTACCACACCCACTCAGGGTGGCCGTCAGGGTGTGAACCAACCCATCCGAAACCAACCCGGTTAGCGAATAAGGCACTGAGCTTACGCCACTGGCTACACTCAGGGAGATGAGTTGAGTCCCATCACTCAGTTGAATTGTGCCCCCGTTGGTGTTGTTGGTCAAACTCAGCGTACCACTGACACTGTAAGTGTTGGTGGCAGATTGGCACGAGCCCGGCGTTGCCGAAATCGTTAAGGAGCAGGTTGGCGCTAACTCAATATTGAGCACCGCCAGGGGTACAGTCACCGAGCAGCTCTGACTATCGCTGATGCGGATAGTGGTTGAGAAAGTGCCCGTGGCCGTGGGTATACCGCTGATGAGGCCCGTGCTACTGAGTGTCAGACCCGTAGGCAGCGTTCCCCCGGCCAGCAAGAAGCTGTAGGGAGCCGTCCCACCCGAAACCGTCAGGTTCGCGCTGTAAGCTTGTCCGACAGTGCCGACAGGCAAGCTGTTGGTGGTCAGGCTCACTGAGCAGGCCGCTGTTGTGTTGAGGGTGATCGAAGCGGTGGCCGTACAGCCGGGTCCTGTGGTGCAGGTGGCCGAGTAGACAGTGGTGGCGTTGGTGGGGGTCACACTGATGCTGGCACCTGTTTCGCCCGTACTCCAGACCACCGAGCCGGTGCAGCCGATGGCGGACAGACTCACGGGGGTGCCCACCGTTACCGAGGTCGAACTGGCCGACAGGCTCAGAATGGGCAGGGCGTTAACCGTGGCAACCACACTGACACCGGCACTTTTACAGGTAGCATCTTTCACACAGGCCACATAATAGGTGGTGGTGGCGGTGATGGCTGGGGTGGTGAAGCTATTACCGGTGCCCACCTGGGTAGCCAGAGCCGCATCGCTGAACCAGACGGCGGGATAAGTCGCATCGCAGCCCGTGGCCGTCAGGGTCACCGTGCCCGTTCCGCAACGGGCAGCGGCTACACCGATTGGGGTGGGTGGGGTGCAGTTAGGCGTACAGGTGGTGGGTTGAAGCACTGCCTGTAGATCCACAAAGCAACCCGCTGCGTTGAACACCCGGATGGTATAGGTAGTAGCCGCGGCCGGATTAGCCAGGTTGCTCACCAGCACGCCACCCGCTGGGATAGCCGTGGCGGTAGCGTAGGTAGCCGAACCGGTGTAGGTAGCGCCGAGGTTGTAGTCATATTTGTCGGTGGCTCCAAAACCAGCCAGGGTCAATCCCCCATCGGCGTTGGCGGCTGTGCCCGCTGCATTACAGGTAGCCGCCGTCGCCACGGCACTGGCCACGGTGGGTAGGGCGTTAACCGTGGCAACCACGCTGACACCGGCACTTTGGCAGGTAGCATCTTTCACACAGGCCACGTAATAGGTGGTGGTAGTGGTTAAGCCAGGCGTAGTGAAACTGTCGCCGGTGCCAACCTGGGTGGCCAGAGCCGCATCGCTGAACCAGACGGCGGGGTAGGTCGCATCGCAGCCCGTGGCCGTCAGGGTCACCGTACCCGTTCCGCAACGGGCAGCGGCTACACCGATTGGGGTGGGTGGGGTGCAGTTAGGCGTACAGGTGGTGGGTTGAAGCACTGCCTGTAGATCCACAAAGCAACCCGCTGCGTTGAACACCCGGATGGTATAGGTGGTGGCCGCTGCCGGATTAGCCAGGTTGCTCACCAGTATTCCACTGACGGGGATGGCCGTGGCGGTAGCGTAGGTGGCCGAACCGGTGTAGGTAGCGCCCTCGTTATAATCGTACTGATCGGCGGGATCAAAGCCGGACAGGCTCAGTTGCGCATCGTTATTGGCGGCAGTACCAGCGGCATTACAGGTAGCTGGAGTCGCCACGGCACTGGCCACGGTGGGTAGGGCATTGATGGTGGCCTCCACAGCCACCCCTGCACTTTGGCAGGTGGCATCTTTCACACAGGCCACGTAATAGGTGGTGGTAGTGGTTAAGCCAGGCGTAGTGAAGCTATCGCCGGTGCCCACCTGGGTGGTCAGGGCCGCATCGCTGTACCAGACGGTGGGATAAGTCGCATCGCACCCACTGGCACTTAGCGTAACGGTGCCTGTACCGCAGCTAGCAGCTGGAGCGCCCGTAGGGGTGGGTGGGGTGCAGGTAGGCGTACAGGTGGTTGGTTGCAGAGTGGCTTGCACATCGATAAAACAACCTGCTGCGTTGAACACCCGGATGGTATAGGTAGTAGCCGCGGCTGGGTTAGCCAGGTTGCTTACCAGCACGCCATCCGCTGGGATAGCCGTGGCGGTGGCATAGGTGGCCGAACCGGTGTAGGTAGTGCCCTCGTTATAATCGTACTGATCGGCGGGATCAAAGCCGGACAGGCTCAGTTGCGCATCGCTGTTGGCCGCGGTACCATCTATGGTACAGGTAGCCGGGGTCGCCACGGCACTGGTCACGGTGGGCAGGGCATTGATGGTAGCCTCTACGGCCACGCCCGCACTTTTACAGGTAGCATCTTTCACACAGGCCACGTAATAGGTGGTGGTGGTGGTTAAGCCAGGCGTAGTGAAGCTATCGCCGGTGCCCACCTGGGTGGTCAGGGCCGCATCACTGAACCAGACGGCGGGGTGGGTCGCATCGCACCCACTGGCGCTTAGCGTTACGGTACCCGCACCGCAGCGGGCGGCTGGGACCCCCGTAGGCGTGGGCGCTGTACAGGGAAAGGCTACTGTAATCGTAGTCGTGGTTGAATCTTTACAGGTACCATAACCGGTTGCAGCATTATTGATGACTGTTTTAATGGTGTAGGTTCCCTCCGTAGCCGGCGCCGTCCACACCGTAGGATTAATCCCGACGTTACTAAAACTGCCATTCACACTCGACCATTGCACGATACTGTTAGCCCCAAAACCAGTAGCAACCGCCGTTAAGCTAACATCACTACCCGGTACAATCGTAGTGGCTGGGTTCTGAGTTACACTTACGGTTCCTACCGCAGTACATGGCGTGTTGGTAACGGTTACACAGGCTTCGGCAATGTCTTCGTTGCCTAGATTGTTGTTGGTGCCTACAGTGGTCAGTACACCATTCATCGGGAGAACGTTACAATAGGTGCCGGCCACATTGGAGGTCACCGGTACGGTGATGGTACAAATGCTGTTGGCCGCAATGCTTGTCCCGCCCGCTAGTTTGAGTTCTTTATTGGTGTTTTGTAAACTTACGCCCCCACATGTACTGGTGGGTGTACCGGTAGCCACCAGGTTTGTCGGCAAATAATCGACAAAATCCTGATTGAGCGTCATAGCAGAACCATTCAAATTCTCAATGGTAATGGTGAGCGTGGCGTTCTGGCCCGTTTGGATCGTAGCCGGGGTCATGGTTTTCTTGACCCGGGGAGCCAGGTTAAAGGTATTGCTGGCTAACAGGCACCCGGTTGCTGCCAAACAGTTTTCGCCCACTGTCGTTTTTAAACTCCCGGCCGCAATGGTATTACAATAACTACCCTCGCTGGGTACGGTCACCTCCAGGCTGATCAGATTCAGTCCCGGAGCCAGTACGGTTCCTTTGGGAAGGGTCAGGGTATTGCCTCCGGCGGTTGCTACTACGGCTGATGCAGGAATGACCAGACCGGATGTTGCTATCTTGGGGGTGCTGGCCACTACCATGGCCCCTGGGCTAGTGGGAAAGGTATCCACGAAGTCGCTGGTGAGGGTAACGGGCGTGCTTTCGTTATTCCTGATTTTGAGCGTGAGCCTGGTGGGTGTACCGGGTTTGGTGAGCATGGAGCTAAACTCCTTTTCAATGATGGGAGGACTAGCCCCCGTTACCGTGATGGTGGCACAGGCATAATCGTCTTCGGTGGTTACCTGATTCCCGGGTGTGCTGTTGGGGTCATTTAACGGCAAGGCTGATACCACCTCCGCGCAGTTTATGAAGGTGCCAGCCTTTTGCGCAAAGGTAGTGATGCTCACGGTAGCACTTTGGCCGGCTCCGAGGCTGGATAATATCCAACCCGTAGTTTTATAATACACACCGCTTGAGGGCGTTGCTCCTATAAATTCCAGGCCATCGGGTATCAGGTCGGCTACCTGAATATCCGTGGCGTCCATATCGCCTGAGTTGGTGAGCGTAAGCGTCCACGTAAATGTAGTTCCCGTACAGGTGGTACCGGTGTTGGGATTGACGCTTTTGGTTAGCGACAGGTTTATTTTTTTGCTGCTCAAACAAAACTCAGCAATGGCCAGGTCATCTTCGCCCGCCACATCGTTAGCGGGGGTTGAATTGGGGTCACCTAAAGATGAGTTCCATATTTCTGATTTGCCTTTTTTACAGGCGGCACAATCGTCGCCCTCCAGTTCAACCACCCGATCTACATAACAGCCATCGGTGGCATTAAAAATACGAATCGTGTAGAGCTGACTGCCTCCTGCGGGGTTCGATAGCCCCGTAAATGTATAGGCTCCGCCGTTGAGTGCATTGGCAGCGGCATAAGCAGGGCCTGTGTACACTCCGCCTACTGAAATACCTATTTTGTCGCCACCCGTTACGCCTGTTACCGCTATTTGTCCGTTGTTGGCGGGAGTGGTACCGCTACAGGTAGGCGGGTTAAGCGTAACGACCGCACCTGAAGGCTGATTGCAAAAGGAGGGGCAGGTGGTATTATAAAGCGTTACATTAATATCATAAGCACAACCGGTTGCATTAAAGACGCGTATGGTATATTCTTGCAATGGCCCGGAAGGGTTAGGTAGGTTGTTGGCAATAACACCCCCTGCCGGTATACTGCTTGCCGTGGCATACGTTTTGCCACCCGTATAAGTACTGCCAACGCTAAAGTCAAATTTAGTACCGGAGTCATAGTCTGATAAAGTAATGGTACCGTTACTCAGAGGAGTACCCGTTTGACAAGTAGCCGAAGTAGCCACAGCCTTGCCCTTTACACTCCCGCAAATACCGTTTAAACAGATATTGTCATAGCCTGTTTGAGCAGGGGTACCCGGTACGCCCGGTGCATTGAGCTGATGCACCAGACCAAAATACACCCGGTAAGTAACAGCCTTGCTGCCATCGGTACAAAAATCGGCTCCCGTAAAGTTAAAAGTCATGGGAGTGCCATTGATGTTTGCCGCCAAAATAGGTTGGGTGCTGCTGTAAATCTGCACCCCATTCCGAAAAACGGCTACGCCCTGGGTCTCGAAATTGACCCCGGCCTGCGTACCGCTAAACTGTTTCTGTAATATATTGAGCGAAAAGTTAGAGAGACAACCCACATTGCCTACCGGAAAGGTGTATTCAGCATATACATTGACGAGAGCCAATGGATCCCAGACGGTGGAGGCAGGATCAAAAGGAGCTGCCTTGAAGTTTGCCAATAAAGGATTATGGGAATCATAAAAATTAAACAAACAAATGGCATATTTGTATTGGGGTGTATTTTGGTGCCCACGGCTGCCTAATAACCCCGTGCCGCAGCCAACGTTGAGTTGCGGGCAGTAAGTGGTCGCCCCGTTGCTCAGGGTAGGGTTGACATAGCCCCCAGTAGGCTCAGGGTTGTCTCGACCGCCATTGCATTGGGCCGTGTTGCTGTCGAAATTCCATTTGGCAATAATTCCCGGTGTACTGCAGGTTGCCATTTGTTGGGCATATAACCCGCTACACAAGAGCAGGAGTATAACCGTCAGACAGGCTGCCCATGCAGCCTTGCCCGAATTTTTGTATAGGTATATCATGATGCCTGTTTTGTTGAAGTTCTTAATCTACTTTCAGGGTTAGTACCAGGGTTCGGTTGCCTGCGGTTACAGAACCTACGTTCCAGAGTTTCGTAGTGGGGTTATAGCTGCCTTGTTGGGGGGTGTTGCTGAGAAGGGTCAGACCTTGGGGCGGGCGTACTTTTACAATTACGTCGTCGGCATTACCGGCCGATGTCAGGGTGTAGGTATAACTGATGGTCTCGCCTTTGTTAGCCGTTTGCGTAGTGGGTAGTACTGACAGGCTTAAATTTACAGTAGGAAGTGGCAGTTTATACTCTGTACACTGACCATAATTATAACTGGGTAAATTGTTTTTTTGTGTCCACGTATTGGACATTGGATTATATTCATATAGATCCCTTACTATAATGGAATAAAGTTTTCCCTGATACGCATGCATTTCATACGGATACGAGTTGTTTACAGATACTGTGGGGGGAGGCAAGGGCGTCGTATTTTTGAAAAACTTTATTGTACCTGAAGCCGTCTCCCTTCCAAGCACATACCGATCTGAGCCAACCACCGCAAGACCTGGAGAATACGTAAACGCCCCATAAGTAGAGGATTCCAATGTCCATGTATTGGTGGGAATACTGTATTTATAGATATGTCCATTGACCTGTATCACAAATAATGAGGATGAACTTGCTTGATATGAGATTGCTGCATATATACCACTAAAGTCGGTAATCGATAGCGTTGGTAGAGCTGCATATGTTGTCCATGTATTAGTAGGTATATCATACTTATAATTGGTACCCCCATAACTCGCATTGATAGTATAGAGGGTATGATCTCCATCAAAGGTAGGAAACCATGCACTTTCGGTGATACCATCAACGGGGGAGTCAGCTAGGATAGTCCAGGTATTAGTTACACGATCCCACCGCTGAAAACTCCTCCCATTATAGGAAGTTAAGGCATAAAGATACTTCCCATCGCTTCCCAACGATACTGTTCCTGCCACAATCTCATTAGGAGATGGGGAAGATTCTTGAGTGGATCCCGTTGTTATATTGGTATAGAGTATAGTTCTATCGCTGTTAACTGAATAAACCTGCCCTTTGGCCTGAAAAGCAAAAAGCAAAAGTCCAAAGCAGAGAGCAGCAATACTGCCCTTTAGAGCATGTTGAAGGGTGGAAAATTGTTTCATTGTCGTATTGTAGATGGTTTTGAAAAACAATGCATTAGTAGGTTGTTTTACTCTGCTTTTAGGGTGATGGTCATGGTGCTGTTTGCTCCTTTTTCCAGCGTCCCTACGATCCAAATGCCGGTGTTTTTGTCATAACTTCCTTGGTCGGCCTGTGTAGTTACCAGTGTTTTGCCGGAGGGTATCTGTAGGCGAATCCTTACTTCGGCCACGGCATTCTCTCCCTTATTGGTGGCGGTAACGAGGCATTTTTGTCCCTGTGTATCGGGCGTTACTTCTACTGTTATCAACGGTCTGGCACCGGGCCCCATCCCTATTGGCAGTGCTCTTGCCGTAACACAGTCGGTATCGGTAACAGGAGCATAAGGTATCTCGCTTGCCACAACCGAGTGGTTAATAAGGGTTGTTCTACCAGCAAACACATGCTCTTTGCTTTTCAAAACAAAGAGCATAAGAGCAAGGCAGAGTATCGGCAGGTTGCCTTTTAGGGTGTTTTTGAAAGTCGAAAATGGTTTCATTGTGTTATTGGATGGATCGTTTTTGTTGAAAATCGGTTTGAGACAGGCTTTTATTTTGGTTTTATCAGACCGTGGTTCTTTGCACATAGACCACGTGGAAAAAAGTAATTCAGGCGTTTTTGTTTATCCGCTTTTCGCTAGCAGTTGCCGTATAAAAGGGCTTTTAGGGCGTTTCTGGAGCGCCTGAGCCAACGCCAGACTGGCATTCTGTGTATCATGGCGGTACAGATGCAGCCGCCCCAAACTCTCCCCAATGGGGTACATCAGGCGTGGCGGTTCGTCGTAGTGGATCGCCTTTTCCAGCTCCAGAGCTTCGTTCCAGGCCGAGTTGTTGAAGGGCCTGGTCGCATCCAGGTTATCAATCCAGCCTGCCAGTTCATAGCGCGCCATACTCAGGATATCGAAGGTTTCGTTGATGGCTTTAAACTCGGCACGGCCCTGTTGCTGGATACCCTGTTGTTCAAAGCTTTTCAGGAGTTGGGTCAGTTGCATCCCCTGCTGGTTAGCCGCCTGCCCATTGCCGGTGTCGATAGCCGCCATTCCCCGGCAATACGCCTGCATGGCCTGCAGGTAGGTTCGTACCAGGGGGTTGGTCAGGGGCATATCGAGGCTGTTGAGCCAGCCATTTAACGTTGCATTCGCTTTGGTAAATTCTCGATAACGGATATGTATAAACGTCGGTAAAATTCGGCCTTCGTAAAGCAGCATCAGGGCCGCCCCAGTGGTGGGGGGCGTTTGCCCCAGGCTGATGGTAGCATAGGCATTGGCCGCTTCGAGGGCGTTGTCTTTTTGTCCCAGTTCGGCCAGCGATACGGCCAGATAATGCAGGTTATGCAGGTAGTTCTGATCGGCTACCAGGGGTAGCTGCTGGGTTCGGTGATAGGCCATTTCCTGCTGGCGCGCTCGCCTAAATACATCCGCAGCTTTCTGATACTGGCCCGCCCGGAAATACAGATGCCCCGGCATATGCGTCAGGTGGGGGGCATTAGGCGCCAGCGATACGATACGACGGGCGGCCTCTGTGGCCTGGCTGAACTCGGGCCGTGTTTCCATCACATGCACATAATAATGGAGCAGCCCGATATGGGTCGGGAATTGGCCAAGGGCCGTTTCCAGCAGGGTTTTAGCTTCCTGCTGGAGGGCCTCATCGGGCTGCTGCCGCAGCACTATAGCCGCAAAAGCCAGCGCTTCGGGTTCGCTGGAATAGGTTTTATACAAGTTACGGAACGGAAATACAGCTTGGGCAATACCCTGTTTGACCAATATGCTGCTGGCTTCGATCAGGGCTTTGTGGAACGGTGGGCTGTTGGCTTTCAGGGCGTTCGCCTTATCGATGGCCTGCACCCATACACGCGAATCGGTTCCGCCAAACCCTGGCTGGCACATGGCCAGTCCCCAGTAGCCCATTGGGCAGCTGCTGTCGGCCTTGATCACCTGCTGAAAAGCCCGGTAGGCTTCGATATGCCAGAAATCGTGGAGCAGATTAAGTCCCTGATCGAACCAGCGTTGGGCCTGAGGATTTCGGGTCGTTAGGGTCAGATGACTGGTGCCAATCCCTGTCCTGACGGCGGGAGGAGGCCAATTACCGAGGGGTAGTGTTGAGGCCATGCCCGTGCATAGGGTTACCCTGGGGGTTTCCGGCGTAGTGGTGCCTACCGTTGGGTGCGTCTCCGATTTGGATCGGCAACCCAGCGAGAGTCCAAGGAGGAGCGGTATATATAAAATCCAGTGCATAGGGTCTTGTGGCTTGTTGATCATAAGCAAACAAGAACAATGCGACAAGAAGGGTCCTAAACAACCAAAATGTATCCTAAACAGTCAAATCAATACCAATGTCCCTATATGGGTGACAAAAAGAAGCGATTGGGCCAGAACTGGCTCCGGGAGCAGAACCGGCTGCCCATCCATTTCGAATTGACCCGTGCCCGAAGGATGTTGGCAGGTTTGCGCTGATTGGCGTCAGACGAAGGGTTTTCGGGCTTATCAATAATCGCGCGAAAGGATATATCCTAAACAGCAAAATAGAGTCCTAAACAACATTATCGGGATTTTAGGGGGTTGGTGTGGGGTGCTTTGGACTAATCTTGTGGGGGTGGTTCTAGTGTTTTTACCCCCCACCCCCTAAAGGGGGCTTTGCTCATGCGCGGCCAGAGCCCCCTTTAGGGGGTGGGGGGTGGTTGAGGTTGCTTTACCCCCCACCCCCTGAAGGGGGCTTTGCTCATGTGCGGCCAGAGCCCCCTTTAGGGGGGTGGGGGGTAGTTGGGGTTGCTTTACCCCCCACCCCCTGAAGGGGGCATTGCTCATGTGCGGCCAGAGCCCCCTTTAGGGGTTTGGGGGTGGTTGAGGTTGCTTTACCCCCCACCCCCTGAAGGGGGGGAGTTTGTTCCATAATGAAATTTGATGTAAAAAAGTAGATACGAAAACGAATGGCGAGTGATATGTTTTATGGGGCGTCGGCGCAGATATTTGAGCAGGCGAAGCACCTTCGGCAGTCGATGACACTAGCCGAAATTGCACTGTGGGATAGGTTACGTGCTAATCGGCTGGGTGGGTATCGATTTAAAGCCCAACATCCAATAGCCTTTTTTATCGCTGACTTTTATAACCATACCAACCGGTTAGTCATTGAGCTTGATGGTGGCGCTCATGATTCGATGGAGCAACAGGAATACGATACGAACCGAACCTATTTGCTTGAAGAGTTTGGGATAACCGTTATCCGGTTCAGGAATGAAGCCGTTTTTAGGGATATAGATGCTGTCTTACTCGAAATTATGGAGACACTGACCACTTTACAGGAAAGCCCATAATGTGCCGGAACCACCAATACTCCCTGTCCCCCTGAAGGGTCAACCTTGTAGGGGATTTGATCAACTGATTAAACTTGCGTTTTAGCGAGCTTTTGCCCGGCACCGCCCGCCCGATAAATCCCCTAAAGGGGGCTTTATCGGGCGCGGACAAAGCCCCCTTTAGGGCAGGGCTGTTTAGTTCTAGCTTATTTCACCCCCCAACCCCCTGAAGGGGGAGAAAATCCACTTCGGAGTACTCCCCCTTTAGGGTAGGGCCGTTAAGTGCTGAATTTTCTTTACTTAATCATCCTCTTTATTGGCTTATTTCACCCCCCAACCCCCTGAAGGGGGAGAAAACCCACTTCGGAGTACTCCCCCTTTAGGGCAGGGCTGTTTAGTTCTAGCTTATTTCACCCCCCAGCCCCCTAAAGGGGGAGAAAATCCACTTCGGAGTACTCCCCCCTTCAGGGGGCTGGGGGGTAATGGACAGGCGTTTAAAAAGTTAATTTTACTAACCTAAATTCAGAACTTAACACCCCTGCCCAAAATGGGGGGTAAAAAGCCTTCCCAAAAACGATTTACAGCATTCACCTGAAACCCCTACAAGAGTAGGTCATAGGAGAGGGAAACAAAAAAAGAATGGTGATTAGGGCATAAAACCAGAAAGGCACCCTCTACCAGAGGATGCCTTTGCTGACTGTATACGTCAAAGTCTCTTATTTTACTTTCTTCGTGATCACGAACGGCACACACTTGGCGGGTGGGCAGGCACACTGGGTCTGTGGCAAATTCACTACCACATCCCGGTAACAACCTTCCCCCGTCTGAATCCGGATCGTGTAGGACTGACCCGCCGACGAACTGGGGTTAGGCAGGGTAGTTACCAGCACTCCGCTGGCCGGTACCACCTGATTGGCACCACCCGCTACGATTTGGCTGGCATTGAAACTGCTGCCCAAGGAGATCGAGTAGGTATAGGTCGTCGCATCGTTGTTGCTCAGCTTCCAGCCACTGACCAGAATCCGTCCATCGGCATTGGGCACGTTGCTGCGACAGGTTGGCGTTTGGACGTTGGCCTGATAAAGGGGTACCTCATCCTCCACGATCACGACTGGGCAGCAGGAGCCATCGGGGCACTGACCCACCACGTTGCCATTGACGACTACCGAGTAGCTACCGGCCTGGGTTGCGGTGAAGGAGCTACCGGTTGCACCTGAAATGGCACTGCCATTCCGATACCACTGGTAAGTTCCCAGACCCGACGTTGCACTGATTTCAAACCCATAGCTGGTGCCTTTGCACACATGAATCGGTGCCGGACAAGCAGCCGTGCAGCTTTGCGGAGCGGTGTAACTTACACTGGCTGTACCACACCCACTTAAGGTGGCCGTCAGGGTGTGAACCAACCCATCCGAAACCAACCCGGTTAGCGAATAAGGCACTGAGCTTACGCCACTGGCTACGCTCAGGGAGATGAGTTGAGTCCCATCACTCAGTTGAATTGTGCCCCCATTGGTGTTGTTGGTCAAACTCAGCGTACCACTGACACTATAGGTGTTGGTGGCAGATTGGCACGATCCCGGCGTTGTCGTAACCCTGAGCGAGCAGACCGGAGCCAACTCAATATTGAGCACCGCCAGGGGTACAGTCACCGAGCAACTCTGACTATCGCTGATGCGGATAGTGGTTGAGAAAGTGCCCGTGGCCGTGGGGATGCCACTGATGAGACCCGTGCTACTGAGTGTCAGACCCGTAGGCAGGGTGCCACCTACCAGCAAGAAGCTGTAGGGGGCCGTCCCACCCGAAACCGTCAGGTTCGCACTGTAAGCTTGTCCGACAGTGCCGACAGGCAAGCTGTTGGTGGTCAAACTTATAGCGCAAGATGGGGTGACGGTAATTGGCTCAGGGTCCGAATCATCCTCGTCGTCGTTGGGGTTGGTCTTGTGATCACCCGTTGTCACATCGTTCTGAGCCGTTCCATCGTTGGTCGGATCATTGTCGGGCGTGGAGTCCTTATCGGTACCGCCCGTAGCTGAGCTGATCTCGGTGGTGTTGGTGAGCACCCCCGTCACCCCGGCACCCACCGTGAAGACGATGTTGCGGGTGGTGGAAGCCCCCGCTGCCAGACTGGCGATGGGGGTGTTGAGGGTGGCTTTGCCGGCGTTGGCGGTCCAGTTGGCATCGTTGAGGGTCAGCCCCGCTGGGATGTAATCACTCAGCTGCACGTTGGTGGCATCCACGTTGCCCTGGTTGTAGACGGTGATGGTGAAAGTCACACTGCTACCCGGTGTTACTGTACCGGCCTGGCCCGTGGCTAACTTCTTGACCAGGGCTAAGTCAAACACCGGAGTGGGTAATACCGTAATTGGTTCAGGGTCCGAATCATCCTCGTCGTCGTTGGGGTTAGTCTTGTGGTTACCCGTGGTGACGTCATTCTGAGCCGTTCCATCGTTGGTCGGATCATTGTCGGGCGTGGAGTCCTTGTCGGTACCGCCCGTGGCTGAGCTGATCTCGGCGGTGTTGGTGAGCACCCCCGTCACCCCGGCACCCACCGTGAAGACGATGTTGCGGGTGGTGGAAGCCCCCGCTGCCAGACTGGCGATGGGGGTGTTGAGGGTGGCTTTGCCGGCGTTGGCGGTCCAGTTGGCATCGTTGAGGGTCAGGCCCGCTGGGATGTAATCACTCAGCTGCACGTTGGTGGCATCCACGTTGCCCTGGTTGTAGACGGTGATGGTGAAAGTCACACTGCTACCCGGCGTAACCGTACCGGCCTGGCCCGTGGCTAACTTCTTGACCAGGGCTAAGTCGAAGACGGGCACCGTACAGTTGGGCGAGGTAACCGTGGCGGTGGCGGTACATCCGTTCAGACTGGCGGTTAGGGTGATGTTGGTACCCACCGGAATGTTGCTGATGGTGCTGCCATTGACGGTTCCTGCCGTTGAGGTGAGGGTTCCATTGGTGGTAACGTTCACGGAGTAGGTCTGGCCATTGGCTGAACAAACGGGCGAACCTGGTGTCAGGCTAGGGTTGGGCTTTATGGTCAGCACGACCGCCGTGCGGGTAGCTGATTTACAACCGGTAGCCGCATCCAGCGCTTCCACGTAGAAGGTGCCCGCTGCCGTTGGGGTGTAGCTCAGGCTGTTGGCCTGGAGCAGGGTGCCCCCCGTGGCTGCACTGTACCAGTTGGCCTGCAAACCTGCGCCTAGGGTGACGCTCAGGGCTGGAATCGTTGTGCCCGCACAGATGCTGGCGCTGTTTCCCGTGGGTGGGTTGACTGTTGGACAGGCGCAGTTGGGTGCCGTGACGGGTAGTACGGTGGTACAGCCGTTGAGCGTAGCCGTCAGGGTGATGCTGGTGCCGGCGGTGATGCCCGTGACGGTGTTGCCACTGAGGGTGCCCGCCGTCGAGGTGACCGTACCGGTGCTGGCAAAGCTGAGTGAGTAGGTGAGCAGGTTGGCGGCACAGACCACATTGCTAACGGTGAGGGTAGGAGCGGGGTTAACCGTGGCAACCACGCTCACCCCCGCACTTTTGCAGGCAGCATCTTTCACACAGGCCACGTAATAGGTGGTGGTGGTAGTCAGGCTAGGTGTGGTGAAGCTGTTGCCGGTGCCGACCTGGGCGGTCAGGGCCGCATTGCTGAACCAGATGGCTGGGTAGGTCGCATCGCAACCCGTGGCCGTCAGGGTCACCGTACCCGTTCCGCAACGGGCAGCGGCTACACCGATTGGGGTGGGTGGTGTACAGGCCGGGGTGACGGTGATGGGTTCGGGGTCAGCGTCGTCCTCATCGTCGTTGGGGTTAGTCTTGTGATCACCCGTGGTGACGTCATTCTGAGCCGTTCCATCGTTGGTCGGATCACTGTCAGGGGTGGAGTCCTTGTCGGTACCGCCCGTGGCTGAGCTGATCTCGGCGGTGTTGGTGAGCACCCCCGTCACCCCGGCCCCCACCGTGAAGACGATGTTGCGGGTGGTGGAAGCCCCCGCCGTCAGACTGGCGATGGGGGTGTTGAGGGAGGCTTTACCGGCGTTGGCGGTCCAGTTGGCATCGTTGAGGGTCAGGCCCGCTGGGATGTAATCACTCAACTGGACGTTGGTGGCATCCACGTTACCCTGGTTGTAGACCGTGATGGTGAAGGTCACACTGCTACCCGGTGTTACTGTTGAACTCTGACCAGCACCCAGTTTTTTGACCAGGGCTAAGTCAAACACCGGTACAGTGCAGCTCTGAATGGCCGTCGTGCTGCTGGTGCAACCATTTAGTGTGGCCGTCAGGGTAACGGTTTGCCCGGCCGGAATGGCCGTGACCGAGTTGCCACTGATTGTACCCAGGCTGGCTGTGACCGTTCCATTGCTGGTGAAGGCTACACTGTAGGTCAGTCCGTTGGCGGCACAGGTGATGGCCCCCAACGAAAGAGTTGGTGCTGAGTTGACGGTGGCAACCACGCTGACACCGACACTTTTGCAGGTGGCATCTTTCACACAGGCCACATAATAGGTGGTGGTGGTAGTCAGGCTAGGTGTGGTGAAACTGTTACCAGTTCCGACCTGGGTAGCCAGAGCGGCATCGCTGAACCAGACGGCGGGGTAGGTCGCATCGCAGCCCGTGGCCGTCAGGGTCACCGTACCCGTTCCGCAACGGGCAGCGGCTACACCGATTGGGGTGGGTGGGGTGCAGGTAGGCGTACAGGTGGTGGGTTGAAGCACCGCCTGTAGATCCACAAAACAACCTGCTGCGTTGAACACCCGAATGGTGTAGGTGGTGGCCGCTGCCGGATTGGCCAGGTTGCTCACCAGCACGCCACCCGCTGGGATGGCCGTGGCCGACGCGTAGGTAGCCGAACCAGTGTAGGTAGCGCCGAGGTTGTAATCATATTTGTCGGTGGCTCCAAAACCAGCCAGGGTCAATCCCCCATCGGCGTTGGCGGCTGTGCCCGCTGCATTACAGGTAGCCGCCGTCGCCACGGCACTAGCTGTGGGCAGGGCGTTAACCGTGGCAACCACACTGACACCGGCACTTTTGCAGGTAGCATCTTTCACACAGGCCACATAATAGGTGGTGGTGGCGGTGATGGCTGGGGTGGTGAAGCTATTACCGGTACCGACCTGGGTAGCCAGAGCGGCATCGCTGAACCAGACGGCGGGGTAGGTCGCATCGCAGCCCGTGGCCGTCAGGGTCACCGTACCCGTTCCGCAACGAGCAGCTGGCGTACCCGTTGGAGAAGGGGGCGTACAGGCGAGTGCTACAGTAACGGTGGTCGTGGTGGAATCTTTACACGTGCCATAACCGGTTAACCGATTGTCGATCAGGACCTTTATTGTATAGGTACCTGCCGTAGCGGGAGCGGTATAGGTAGTACTGGCTGTTTGCGTACTGAAAACTCCCCCTACCGGACTTACAGACCAAAAATACAGACTGTTTACATTGGTGCCTGTGGCAGTAGCAGCCAAACTAATAGTACCGTTTGGGGCAACCGTTGGATTAACGGGCGTAATGCTAACCGTACTCACGGTGGTACAAGCTGAATTTTTAACTTCTAAACAAGCCTCGGCAACGTCCTCATTGCCAACATTAGTCCTGCCACCACCTTCTGTAATGATGGCGTTCATTTGTATCAGGTTGCAATACGTGCCAGCGGTCGTACTCTTAACCGGTACTACGATGGTACAGGTGCCGGGGGGAATCACCGATCCGGTGGTAAGGCCAATGATACTGCCGCCCACACTGGCCGTAACGGTGCCACAACTACTCGTAGCGGCTCCGGCCACAACCAGGCCTGAGGGCAGGTAGTCATAGAAATTGGACGTCAGCGTGAGGGTGTGGGTGTTGCGGTTTTCTACAGTTATGGTCAGCGTACTGTTCTGATTGACAGCTACAATCTGTGGAGAAAAAGCTTTCCTGATGAGGGGTGCCAGCACGAAGGTGCTGTTGGCCAGTATACAAGCTGATGTGGCCCTGATATTGGCACAGGAACTGGTTTGCAACGCTCCAGCCGCAATGTCATTACAGTAGCTGCCCTCGGCGGGTACAATCACATCCAATTGGATCTGTGTAAGTCCTGGGGGCAAGACCGTACCCGCGGGTATAATCACCTGATTGCCGCCCGCCGTCGCACTCACCGCTATGCCATTGCTAACCACCAGATTGGGTGTTGGAGCAATAGTCATCTGGGCAGGACTATTGGGTAGGTTGTCAATAAAGCTTTGGGTAATCGTAATTGGCGTAGACTCGTAATTGGTTATTTTGATCGTCAGCCTGGTGGGTGTATTCGGCTTCGTGAGCATAGGGCTAAACTCCTTGGCTACTATAGGCGGATTGGCCCCCGTTACCGTGATGGTCGCATTATCATCATCGTCTTCGTTGGCCGTGTAATCATTGTTAGGCGAGGAGTCGATGTCATTGTCTGGAGAAGCGGCATGCACATACGCATAGTTGGTGTAGCTACCGGTTTTGAGTGCCTGTGTCGTAAGCGTAAGGGTTGCCGACTCATTCGCCTGGAGGCTGTTGATGCTCCAGAGGGCCCCACCAAAACGCCCTACGCTGGGCGATGCGCTAACCAGCAGCAGCCCGGCGGGCAACAAATCAGCTACGTCAATGTCTGTGGCCGTAATAGTACCCTTGTTTTGGAGTGTAATCGTCCAAACAAAGTTGGTGGGCGTGGGGCAGGCAAGACCACTGCTCACATTAACGGTTTTGGTCAGTTCTAAATCAATGTAGCCTGTACTCTTGCAGGAGGCATAACAGGCCTTGTTGTTGTTGACATTGATTTCTATGTTGGGATTTCCAGCCGACACGACCTGCACACAGGCATTGGCGCAGGGCCCGCAAGGCTCTTCGAGTAGCTCAATGGTTTTGTCAATGTAGCAGTTGTTGGTTCCATTATAGACCCGAATGGTATAGGCCTGACTACCAACAGGATTGGCGAGTCCCGTAAACGTAAATCCCCCCCGACTCAGAGTCTGAATTCCTGCACCTGTATAACCTGGTCCTGAATAGGTTGTTCCCGTCGAGATACCTACTTTGTCGCCGTTGGTCACGCCCGTTACGGCAATTTGACCGTTGTTATTGCTGGTCGTGCCGTTGCAGGTGGCCAGGGTGGGCGTAAGCACAATTCCCGTAGGCTGTGGGCAGGGGATGGGGCAAAAGGTAGGCGTGAGCGTAACCTGTACATCTTTGTAACAAGTTGCCGAAGCAAATATGCGTATGGTATATACCTGCGGGCTAGTAGGATTAGCAAGCGTATTGGTGATGACGCCCCCTGCGGGAATAGCTGTTGCTGTGCTAAAGGTGGCAGTACCTGTATAACTACTACCTGCTACATAATCATACTTTGCCCCCGCTACATACCCACTTAGGGCAATGCTGCCATTGGCAAGCACGCCACCTGGTCCACAAGTAGCAGCCGTGGCACTGGCCGTAGGGGTTCTACCCTCCGTACAAGTTCCACTGATGCTGATGTTATCATAACCGACTTGGGCAGGCGTATCATACCCTCCAGTTACTAACCGATGCACTAATCCAAAGACAATCTCGAACTGCACCTGTGCTGAACCATCGACACAAAACTCGGACGTATTCGGAAACGTAAAGACCATAGCGGCCCCATTGACTTGTGAGGCCAAAATGGGTTGTTCGGCCGTATAGATAATGACGCCATTGCGTTTAACGGCAATGCCCTGTTTCTCGAAATTGACCGTACCGTTAAACTGCTTTTGCAAGATGTTGAGCGAAAAACTGCTCAAACAGCCCGATTTACCCGCAGGATAGCGGTAAACCGCATTGAGATTAGCGGGCCAGGTAGGGTCAAACTTAGTTGCATTGGGGTCATAGAAGCTGAAAGGCCGGGTGGGATTAATGTTCTCACCACCATAAGAATAAAAATTATACAAACAGATTCCACCCGCAAAAGACCCAGTATTGCTATGCCCACGACTTCCCAAGCCTGCGAGTCCACAACCAGCTGACACATTGGGGCAGTAAAACACAGTTCCGCTAAGCCATGGATTGTTTATTCCAAATATCCCGAGGCTGCTTGAACAGTCTCCTGGATCATCAAAATTCCAGGTTGCCAATACGCTGGGTGATGCGGAAGTACAGGATTGGGCCTGGCTACTGAGTAAAGATGAGGAATGAATGGTGAGTGAGAGGACTGCAAACCTTAGTAACTTACTGGAAAAAAAATCTTTTCCATAAGTGATGTGCTCACTGAAAAAAGTTTGCCAGGCAGCCCATACCTTTCTTGCCTGAGACAGCAGGAATAAGATAAACTGCACGATGGAAAGATACCCTCCACTGCCTTCAGGAGGGCTGCTGTGTGTAGGTAAGTAGAATGATGTCATGGTATTTTCAATTTGAAAATTCGTATGTACTTCAATAGGAGTGCCTGGCCAAAGCCCTAAATAGGGATGAGCTTTGCCATATAAATCGAACTTTATTCTGCTATACAGCGAATCGACAATCCCCTGCCTGCGGGCATATCAATGATATTATTCATACCTAAGAAGAATGTGGTACTGCGGAAATAAAAGCCAATAGGCTGGGCACCACTCCCGGTGATTGAGCTAGAAGTCCAGTAATAACCTGTCTGACCTTCGAAGTATAGGAGTTCACCGCCGGGGGCATTGGTGCCATCTCGCCAGCCAGCAGCAGGTAGATAGAGTGAAGAGCCAACTTTAGAACCATTGCCTGTCCATACAAAGCTTCGCAAAAGGCCGATAGCACTCCACTGAGATGAGGTGGGCACTTTATAACCAGCTGGGCAAGGGTCATTAGGGGTTTTCAGAAAACCCCATAAACTATAGTCTTGAGACACCATCCACGAGGAGGGAGTGATTCCACTTCCACTTAGAATAAATCGGTTGTTGCCAGGGATACCTGTTGCAGAAAGCGTGGTGGTGGTGGGAGAGTTCTTTAGTTGATGCCCGTCTTTAGGACGGCCCCATTGATAATAGTCCCCATTGATGGCTCCGCCGTTGTAGCTGAAAGGATCGAGCGTGCTGGTTTCAGCACCGAGGTTATAGCACATGAAACCAATCCAACCATCTATCGTTTCTATCCCACAAGCACTTTGGCAGGAGGCAGTGGGGAGGGTGTAGGTGTTTTGGGCATTAGCAATGATAAATGATGAATGATGAATGATGAATGCCAACAGTAGCATTCGTAGCCAGTTTGTCTGACTACCTCTATTGATATATTGTCTGTTCATTGTTGTAAATTAGTTGTTCGTGAAAAATCGGTTAGTCCACCTTTATGGTCAGGGTCATGGTGGCGGTGGCGGCATTGGCCAGGCTACCAATGGTCCAGAGTTGAGTACCTGAATCATAACTGCCCTGGGTAGGTACAGCCACTACCAGTGAGCGCCCTTTGGGTATGGGTACTTTCACTACCGCATTGGGGGCGTTGTCTGGTCCATTGTTGGTGACCACAATGCTGTATACCTGGTTTTCGCCTTTGTTATTGGTTTGTGTAAGGGGGGTAATGCTCACCCCGAGGTCAGAGGTAGGCGCAGCCACCAGCGTAATGGTGAGTGAGGTACATGTTTGCTTGGTGGCCGGGTCGGTGTATTTGTAAGAATACGTCCCCCCTGTCGTGGCTGAGTAGGTGCTGGCGGTAGCCCCCGCAATTACTACATTGTCTTTATACCAGGTAATGCCCGTTGCACCTGCGGTTGCTACATTTAGGGTAGCGGGGTATTGCCCCGTCATTTGAGCGTTGGCAATGATGGATGATGAATGATAAAGGATGAATGAAAGGAGTAGCACGTTCAAAAGCCTTATATGCCAAACCATCGGTTGTTTTTGTTTGATTGGTTTCATTGTACAATGTATTGAGTGGTGATTATTGCTTTGTGAGTTGCTCGGGTTGTTTTACGGCATCGCGTACCTCGCTCAAGAGGGCGGTTTTTACCAGAATCGTTCCGGTATTATCCAGCAAAAACAGGGTAGGGGTGCCAATGATGGCGTAGTTTTTGAAGTTTACACCGGCAAAGCCCTGCCAATCACAGTACTTGTCGGGCCAGGGCAGTTTAGTTGCGGTTTGCTTAAACGTAGGTGCGTCGAGATCGGCAGCCATACTCACTATGTTCACGTGTTTATGTTGCCAATCGGCATAGGTAGTGCTCAGATCGGTCAGCACTTTATCGCAGTTACCACAACCCGACTCGTGAAACACCAGGAGTGTATAGTGGTCTGAAAGCTGGTCGGTAGGCATTATTTCGGCGATGTGCTGTTGCCCATTGGCCATGTCTACATGTTTGGTAATGAGCAAGTCAGGCGCTTTTTTTCCTACACTTACCCGATAGGTAGCGGCCAATTTTCGTAGCTTCGAGCTAAGCTTTTCGATTGGTATCTGCTGCAGACGGTGATCATTGAGCAAAAAACCAACAAGTTGCTGCTCATCGTAGTGCCACGAGTTGGCATTACATATCGAGAGGGCCGCATCTGCCAGGGCTATATAAGTATCCAGGTTTTGAGTACGATGCAGGTTATGCACCATATCATCGCCAAAGTGTTGATGGTAGGCCGCATTATATTTATCATACAGTTCCGCCAGCCCATTGATGGTAGGGAACCATAAACCAGTAGCGTAGAGTTTGTCAAACTCAAGGGATTTAAAATACTGTTGAGCCGCCTTTTTTGTGCTGTCTGATGCCCACATTCCCCTTATTTTCTGTTCCAGATCGACACTGAACTGCATATACGTAGCGGCAAAGAGCGGAGAGCGTTTGATGGTATCGGCAAGCAGTACGAGCTGCTTTTCAAACCCTTGTTGCTCGGTCTGAAGTGTTTTGTACATTGCCTCGGTGGAATGATAGAACTGTGCAAGCTCGTTGGCCAAGGCGTGCTTTTTCTTTAGGGTATAACGACTGCCATACCAACGGTCGAGTGTTTGATTTTCGGGTGAGTTTAGAATCCGGGCATTTTGTTTATGCACATACTCGCCGGTACCCACAATGGTCGGGTTTTCGGTGGGCGAGTACAGCCAGTCAAAAGTGGCATCGGGTGGAGAGCTGGTTTTAATGACCAAGCCAACCATGCCTGCCTGTTTTTTGAGCCGGGTCAAGTCAAAAATGCCTTTTCCATTAGCATCGAGGGTAATTTGCTGGAGGGTATCTTTCCGGATGCCATGGGTAGCCACCAGGGTAACGAGCTTATTGGCATGAAAAGCTAAGTCAAGGTGAATGGTTTGGGCCACTCCCCCTGTAGTGAATAGAAGTAAAAAGGCAGCTAGCAAAGCAGAGCTTCGCTGATATAATAGAGGCATCATAGCATCATGGTTTTGGCTGAGAACGTATTGTAGATGGGCTTAAACTTGGTACTATGGTACTAACCTGTTGGTTAAGGCGTTTCCGCACTTGGGGAAGTTGGAGGCCATACTAGCTAGCCGCTTGCCCAAATTCTTTCTAACGGATAGGTATAAACGTAGGCAGGTATCTGCCATCGTAATAGAACCTGTCGGCCGAATACGTCACTTTCTTCTATCAGGAATGTACTAACCTGTGGATTGTTGGATTTAAAGGAATTAACAAC
This sequence comes from Spirosoma sp. KCTC 42546, assembly GCF_006965485.1. Lineage (NCBI taxonomy): Bacteria > Pseudomonadati > Bacteroidota > Cytophagia > Cytophagales > Cytophagaceae > Spirosoma > Spirosoma sp. KCTC 42546. The sequence goes on along the minus strand of NZ_CP041360.1, from coordinate 6,704,489 downwards.
CCTGGGAACTGCTGTAGTAAGAGGTTCCAAGGGCGGTTGCGTCTCCGATTTAGATTGGTAACGCAACGAGAGTGCAAGGAGTAGCGGTACATACAGAATCCAGTGCATAGGGTCTTGTGGCTTGTTGATCATAAGCAAACAAGAACAATGCGACAAGAAGAGTCCTATACGTCGAAATGAAATCCTATACCGTCAAATTGGTATCGATCTCTCTTTCGGAGTGACAAAAAAAGCTAGTGAGCAAGGAATGGCTCACGGAGACGAGCTGGCTATACGCATTCATTTTGCGTTGAATGTCGCCAGAAGGATAATTAAGGTGTTTCGCAATAATCGGGCAGAAAACCATATCCTAAAAAACAAAATAAAATCTTAAACAACATTATCGAGATTTTAGGGGGTAGGTAGGGGGTGCTTTGGACTAATCTTATGGGGGTAGTTGAGGTTGCTTTACCCCCCACCCCCTAAAGGGGGCTTTGCTCATGCGCGGCCGACTTTCCCTTTAGGGGGTTGGGGGGTGGTTGAGGTTGCTTTTACCCCCCACCCCCTTTAGGGCAGGGCTGTTAAGTTCTAATAAGTTTAGTGAGTTCGTTGACATTACTGCCAAATTTTATTTGCCCCTCGGTAATCGAGTCGTGGCCCGCCTGGCGATGCAAATTCAACGCAATCGTACCCAGAACCGCTACATTGACTGCACCACGCTTGTGGCGGATACGGTTCGTATCTTCCCCACATACTACATCCTTGACCCAGTGAAGCTTGTTCTCAATGCCCCAGTGACCCCGAATACCCTGAGCAAAAGCAGCCGCATCTAGGCCTAAATCGCTCATAAAATAGGCATCCGCCTGGCTCAGTTGACCCTTCACCAACCGGTGGCGGTGCACATGCACAAAGTGGCTTAAGCCCAGCCAGGGTTGAGTTAGTGTCGTGGGCAGGGCGGCATACACCGCCACTTGCCAGCTACTTTGTCGGCCATGGGCTTGTTGATGCGTGGCAAATTGGCTTAGAGCAGGCTGGGTGGCTACCGTCTGCTGGATATGAGCCAACAGCTTGCGTTGATTCGCTTTGACCTGGGCTACATAGTGGTTCTGGTTTTTGACGATCACCTCAAGTGTTTTTTTGGGTGTGAATCGCATCCAAGCGCACCAGCAGGCCTTTGTCTTGAAAATGGCTTAACAACTCTCGCACACGTACCCGCTCATCGCCAGTGGCGTTAGCATAGGTAGCCAACCGATGGACCAGTCCCGTTTGATGGCTCCACAAACTGACCATCAGTTGGAAATCCTGCCCCGCATCCTGCATGTGGGTAAGCGTAGAAGCTAAGGCTTTGCCATCGCCACTCAGCCAATCGCCTGCTGAAAGCGAACCCAGGGCGTCAGCCCAGGTGTTGAAGCAGTCGATCAAGGTCTGCTCGTCTAGCTTGGTGAGCACGGTGCGAAAGGTAACATAGGAGGGTACCCCATGCTTAAGGTCGAGTTGCTGGCTGAGCACCTCTTGGTGGCTCTGGCAAAAGCGGGCCACGGGTCGGTAGCCATGGTGGCCACACAGATTAGCCAGGACAACTAGGGCCAGGAGTTGTTCCAATTGGATGCGCCGTCCTTCGGCTCGCCGAGGATCGGCCAGGCCAGCAAAGGCTTCATACAGAGTCATATCCAAATAAAATTTGGCACTAATGTAAAGAAATTAAAGAACTTAACAGCCCTGCCCTAAAGGGGGCATTGCTCATGCGCGAACAAAGCTCCCTTTAGGACGGGTAAAAATAAGCCAATAAAAGAGGCTGGTTAAGTAAAGGGAATTCAGAACTTAACAACCCTGCCCAAAATGGGGTGGGGGTAAAAAGCCTTCCCAATAAACGATTTACAGCATTCACCTGAAACCCTACAAGAGTAGGTCATAGGAGAGGGAAACAAAAAAAGAATGGTGATTAGGGCATAAAACCAGAAAGGCACCCTCTACCAGAGGATGCCTTTGCTGACTGTATACGTTAAAAGCGCTTATCTTATTTTCGCTACAACAACTGGAACACACCTGGCGGGTGGGCAGGCACACTGGGTCTGTGGCAAGTTCACTACCACATCCCGATAACAACCCGCCCCCGTCTGAATCCGGATCGTGTAGGACTGACCCGCCGATGTGCTGGGGTTAGGCAGGGTAGTGACCAGCACTCCGCTGGCAGGCACCACCTGATTGGCACCACCCGCTACGATTTGGCTGGCATTGAAACTGCTGCCCAAGGAGATCGAGTAGGTATAGGTCGTCGCATCGTTGTTGCTCAGCTTCCAGCCACTGACCAGAATCCGCCCATCCGCATTAGGCACGTTGCCACTACAGGTTGGCGTTTGCACGTTGGCCTGATAGAGGGGTACCTCATCCTCCACAATCACCACCGGGCAGCAGGATCCACCAGGACATTGACCTATCGCATTTCCATTCGCCACCACCGAGTAGCTACCGGCCTGGGTTGCGGTGAAGGAGCTGGTAGTAGCACCTGAAATGGCGCTGCCATTCCGATACCACTGGTAAATACCCAGACCCGACGTTGTAGTTAGTTCAAAGGCATAGCCGGAACCTTTGCAGGCATGAATCGGTGGCGGACAAACATAGGGCGCTATGGTGATAGGTTCAGGGTCCGAATCATCCTCATCGTCGTTGGGGTTGGTCTTATGGTTACCCGTTGTCACATCGTTCTGAGCTGTTCCATCGTTGGTTGGATCATTGTCGGGGGTGGAGTCCACATCGGTGCCACCGGTGGCTGAGCTGATCTCGGCGGTGTTGGTGAGCACCCCCGTCACGCCCGATCCCACCGTGAAGACGATGTTGCGGGTGGTGGAAGCCCCCGCTGCCAGACTGGCGATGGGGGTGTTGAGGGTGGCTTTGCCGGCGTTGGCGGTCCAGTTGGCATCGTTGAGGGTCAGCCCCGCTGGGATGTAATCACTCAACTGCACGTTGGTGGCATCCACGTTGCCCTGGTTGTAGACGGTGATGGTGAAGGTCACACTGCTACCTGCCACTACCGTCGAGCTTTGACCGCTGGCCAGCGTTTTCTTCAGGGCCAGGTCAAAGACGGGCGTTGAACAGTTGGGCGAGTTAACCGTGGCGGTGGCGGTACAGCCATTCAGACTGGCGGTTAGGGTGATGTTGGTACCCACCGGAATGTTGCTGATGGTGCTGCCATTGACGGTTCCCGCCGTTGAGGTGAGGGTTCCATTGGTGGTAACGTTCACGGAGTAGGTCTGGCCATTGGCTGAACAAACGGGCGAACCTGGTGTCAGGCTAGGGTTGGGCTTTATGGTCAGCACGACCGCCGTGCGGGTAGCTGATTTACAACCGGTAGCCGCATCCAGCGCTTCCACGTAGAAGGTGCCCGCTGCCGTTGGGGTGTAGCTCAGGCTGTTGGCCTGGAGCAGGGTGCCCCCCGTGGCTGCACTGTACCAGTTGGCCTGCAAACCTGCGCCTAGGGTGACGCTCAGGGCTGGAATCGTTGTGCCCGCACAGATGCTGGCGCTGTTTCCCGTGGGTGGGTTGACTGTTGGACAGGCGCAGTTGGGTGCCGTGACGGGCAGTACGGTGGTACAGCCGTTGAGCGTAGCCGTCAGGGTGATGCTGGTGCCGGCGGTGATGCCCGTGACGGTGTTGCCACTGAGGGTGCCCGCCGTCGAGGTGACCGTACCGGTGCTGGCAAAGCTGAGTGAGTAGGTGAGCAGGTTGGCGGCACAGACCACATTGCTAACGGTGAGGGTAGGAGCGGGGTTAACCGTGGCAACCACGCTCGCCCCCGCACTTTTGCAGGTAGCATCTTTCACGCAGGCCACGTAATAGGTGGTGGTGGCGGTGATGGCTGGGGTGGTAAAGCTGTTGCCGGTTCCGACCTGGGCGTTCAGAGCCGCATTGCTGAACCAGCGGGCGGGGTAGGTCGCATTACACCCCGTTGCCGTTAGGGTAACGGTTCCCGTGCCACAACGACTGGCTGCAGTTGCGGTTGGGGTGGGTGGTGTACAGGCCGGGGTGACGGTGATGGGTTCGGGGTCAGCGTCGTCCTCATCGTCGTTGGGGTTAGTCTTGTGGTTACCCGTTGTCACATCGTTCTGAGCCGTTCCATCGTTGGTCGGATCATTGTCAGGGGTGGAGTCCTTGTCGGTACCGCCCGTGGCTGAGCTGATCTCGGCGGTGTTGGTGAGCACCCCCGTCACCCCGGCCCCCACCGTGAAGACGATGTTGCGGGTGGTGGAAGCCCCCGCTGCCAGCGTGGCGATGGGGATGTTGAGGGTGGCTTTGCCGGCGTTGGCGGTCCAGTTGGCATCGTTGAGGGTCAGGCCCGCTGGGATGTAATCAGTCAGCTGCACATTGGTGGCGTTCACGTTACCCTGGTTATAGACGGTGATGGTGAAGGTCACACTGCTACCTGCCACTACCGTCGAGCTTTGACCGCTGGCCAGTGTTTTCTTCAGGGCCAGGTCAAAGACGGGCACCGTACAGTTGGGCGAGGTAACCGTGGCGGTGGCGGTACATCCGTTCAGACTGGCGGTTAGGGTGATGTTGGTACCCACCGGAATATTACTGATGGTGCTGCCATTGACGGTTCCCGCCGTTGAGGTGAGGGTTCCGTTGGTGGTAACGTTCACGGAGTAGGTCTGGCCATTGGCTGAGCAAACGGGCGAACCTGGTGTCAGGCTTGGTGCCGGGTTTACCGTTGCCACAACACTAGCGCCCGCACTTTTACAAGTGGCATCTTTCACGCAGGCTACATAGTAAGTGGTAGTCGCGGTGATGGTTGGGGTGGTGAAGCTGTTACCGGTACCCACTTGAGTAGTCAGAGCCGCATTGCTGAACCAGACCGCTGGGTAGGTGGCATTACAGCCACTGGCCGTCAGGGTAACCGTACCCGTTCCGCAACGAGCAGCTGGCGTACCTGTTGGAGAAGGGGGTGTACAGGTTGGTGTACAGGTGGTTGGTTGTAACGTAGCTTGCACATCAATAAAACACCCCGCTGCATTAAACACGCGGACAGTATAAACAGTGGCCGTTACAGGATTGGCTAGATTATTCACGATCACCCCACCCACTGGAATGGCCGTGGCCGAAGCGTAGGTAGCACTGCCCGTGTAGGTAGCCCCTACATTATAGGCGTATTTGTCGCTGGCAGCAAAACCCGAAAGTGTCAGTTTCGCATCGGTGTTGGCGGCTGTTCCTGCGGCATTACAGGAGGCAGCGGTAGCCCCCACACTGGCGTTGGGCAGCGGATTGACCGTGGCGACCACACTCACTCCTGCACTTTTGCAAGTGGCATCCCTCACACAAGCCGCATAATAAGTGGTGGTGGCCGTGATAACCGGAGTGGTGAAGCTGTTACCGGTGCCGACCTGGGCGGTCAGAGCCGCATCGCTGTACCAGACGGCAGGGTAAGCAGCCGTACAGCCAAGGGCAGCTATGATAATACGTCCACTGCCGCATCGACTGGCTGCAGTTGCGGTTGGGGTGGGTGGTGTACAGGCCGGGGTGACGGTGATGGGTTCGGGGTCAGCGTCGTCTTCATCGTCGTTGGGGTTAATCTTGTGGTTACCCGTTGTCACATCGTTCTGAGCTGTTCCATCGTTGGTCGGATCATTGTCGGGGGTGGAGTCCACATCGGTGCCACCGGTGGCTGAGCTGATCTCGGCGGTGTTGGTGAGCACCCCCGTCACCCCGGCACCCACCGTGAAGACGATGTTGCGGGTGGTGGAAGCCCCCGCTGCCAGACTGGCGATGGGGGTGTTGAGGGTGGCTTTGCCGGCGTTGGTGGTCCAGTTGGCATCGTTGAGGGTCAGCCCCGCGGGGATGTAATCACTCAACTGCACGTTGGTGGCATTCACATTCCCCTGGTTGTAGACGGTGATGGTGAAGGTCACATTGCTACCTGCCACTACCGTCGAGCTTTGACCGCTGGCCAGCGTTTTCTTCAGGGCCAGGTCAAAGACGGGCGTTGAACAGTTGGGCGAGTTAACCGTGGCGGTGGCGGTACATCCGTTCAGACTGGCGGTTAGGGTGATGTTGGTACCCACCGGAATGTTGCTGATGGTGCTGCCATTGACGGTTCCTGCCGTTGAGGTGAGGGTTCCGTTGGTGGTAACGTTCACGCTGTAGGTCTGGCCATTGGCCGAGCAAACGGGCGAACCTGGTGTCAGACTTGGATTGGTACAGGGCGCTGAACAGTTCGGTGAAGTAACATTAGTTGTAGTGGTACAGCCATTCAGACTGGCGGTAATAGTGATGTTGGTACCCACCGGAATATTACTGATGGTGTTGCCATTTACGGTTCCCGCCGTTGAGGTGATAGTTCCGTTGGTGGTAACGTTTACCGAGTAAGTCTGCCCATTGGCCGAGCAAACCGGTGCATTCGTCGCCAGGCTTGGGTTGGTACAGGGCGTTGAACAGTTGGGCGAGTTAACCGTGGCGGTGGAGGTACAGCCATTCAGACTGGCGGTAATAGTGATGTTGGTACCCACCGGAATGTTGCTGATGGTGCTGCCATTGACGGTTCCCGCCGTTGAGGTAATGGCTCCATTGGTGGTAACGTTCACGCTGTAGGTCTGGCCATTGGCCGAGCAAACGGGCGAACCTGGTGTCAGACTTGGATTGGTACAGGGCGCTGAACAGTTCGGTGAAGTAACATTAGTTGTAGTGGTACAGCCATTCAGACTGGCGGTAATAGTGATGTTGGTACCCACCGGAATGTTGCTGATGGTGCTGCCATTTACGGTTCCCGCCGTTGAGGTGATAGTTCCGTTGGTGGTAACGTTTACCGAGTAAGTCTGCCCATTGGCCGAGCAAACCGGTGCATTCGTCGCCAGGCTTGGGTTGGTACAGGGCGTTGAACAGTTGGGCGAGTTAACCGTGGCGGTGGAGGTACAGCCATTCAGACTGGCGGTAATAGTGATGTTGGTACCCACCGGAATGTTGCTGATGGTGCTGCCATTGACGGTTCCTGCCGTTGAGGTGAGGGTTCCATTGGTGGTAACGTTCACGCTGTAGGTCTGGCCATTGGCCGAGCAAACGGGCGAACCTGGTGTCAGACTTGGATTGGTACAGGGCGCTGAACAGTTCGGTGAAGTAACATTAGTTGTAGTGGTACAGCCATTCAGACTGGCGGTAATAGTGATGTTGGTACCCACCGGAATATTACTGATGGTGCTGCCATTTACGGTTCCCGCCGTTGAGGTGATAGTTCCGTTGGTGGTAACGTTTACCGAGTAAGTCTGCCCATTGGCCGAGCAAACCGGTGCATTCGTCGCCAAGCTTGGATTAGTACAGGGCGTTGAACAGTTGGACCTCACGTTCACAGTTACTGTCCCCTGAGTACACCCTCCTCCCGAAACGGTGTAAGCGAGCTGCTGACCAGCGGCAGTACTCGGAATCGTTACACTTGAACCATTAACTCCTGAGCCTGACCACGTGAAAATTGATCCCGACGGTGGCGTACCATTTACGGAATAACTCAGATTGACAGTTTCGCCAGGGCAAACATTTACGCTCGATGCGTTAGCCGAGAGTGTACAGCTTGTCGTACACGCTCTCACATTCCACTGATAATAGGCATCTGGGCAATCTGTCGAATACCAGACTAATACACTATAGGTTCCAGGCCCTGTTGCCGTAAAAGTAGACCCCTGACCTGCACTCGGCTCATTGCCATTCCATCCATACATGAAACCTGCGCCGGAGATAGGCGAGCTCAATTGAATACTTTGTCCAGCACAAATCGTCAATTCGGTAGTAGTACCGGTTACACAGTTATTTGGACAATCCGTTTTCTGACTAAAGGTAAACAATTTGGTAATGGACTGACATCCATTACCAAAGGTGATATTACAATTCACACCACCCATTGAGTTCCACGTGGTAGTTGGGCCCGTGCCGCCGTTTGTCCAGCTATACCCTGTAGCCCCTGCTGTAGTGGCATCCAGTGTTACAGATTCAGCAGGGCACCGGGCAATTGTATAGCTACCACCCTGCGGGCAAGTAGCGGGAATATAGCCACAATCTTTACTATTGGCTTCGAGTAACGCTCCCTGCGTATACCCACCCGACCCATCGCAGACTCTTCTGTATTTACTGGTGCCATTACAAAGGTAGGAACTACCATCCCAGGTTCCGGCCACGCAAAACGACTGACAGGAACTATTGTTGCCCGTCTGTACACCCCAGCCCGAAGAGCAGTCTGAGGCACAGGTCCAGGTGTACTGCACGCCATTATCACAATAGATTTCGCCACAGGCGCGGCCACCTGCTGAGGTACAAGGTGATACATAGCCACAATCTGTACTGTTGGCTTCGAGTAACGCTCCCTGCGTATACCCACCCGACCCATCGCAGACTCTTCTGTATTTACTGGTGCCATTACAAAGGTAGGAACTACCATCCCAGGTTCCGGCCACGCAAAACGACTGACAGGAACTATTGTTGCCCGTCTGTACACCCCAGCCCGACGAGCAGTCTGAGGCACAGGTCCAGGTGTATTGTACGCCATTATCACAATAGATTTCGCCACAGGCGCGGCCACCTGCTGAGGTACATCCACCCGTTTGACAGGAACTATTGTTGCCTGTTTGTACACCCCAGGCTGTACCGCTTTCACAATGCCAGGTATATTGTACGCCATTATCACAATAAATTTCGCCACAAGTGCGACCATTTACCACTTGTGCCTGTGCAAGATTGCTACACAAAAGCAAGAAAATCACCCTAATAATGAGTTGATAGCTGAAATTATTGGGGGCACTTACTTTACAGGCTATATGCCTGTCGTATCTCCACATAAAATGTGGGCTATTATGGGTAAAAAGTACGTTCATAATAGTAATAATTTAACTGAAATCATTTTTTTGGCACGTAGTTTGTTTATTACATAGCAAGTAGTCGAAAGCCAAAAGCCGCATAACCAATCGTACTGAGGTATGGACTCGGGTTAATTACTCATATGTATCTTAATTAGAATGCCAGACAGTTACTAGGTTGACATAGTAGCTTCACAGCAGTAGCACCGCTACGGCTGTCGTCGTGATATTATAGGAAAATGAGTCTATGCCTCCCAGTTAAGCAGGTATAGATTACTCCATACGTGTGCGGTTTTTAAGAACCTGGTACTTGTTTCATGATTGTTTTGGGATCTGCGTTAGTTGGAATAAGGTGTTAATTCGCAGGAGAGATCGCTTGTAGGCTACTATATCTACCCTGTATGGCGAGAATAAAGGGGGCAATAAGCCTTTACTAGAGGTATGTATTTGCCAGAGAAGTAGCCAAGGACGCATCGAGTCTGTTGCGCCAGAAATGCAACGTTTCATTTACTTGCACAAATTTCCTATAACGTATATGTATAAACGTTAGTGAAGGTTGCTTCTCGTAGAGTAGCATCAAAACCGCGACGTTGATTGGGAATTGGTGAAGTGTTGTTCTGGCTTCGATTTGGGTTTTATAAAAAGGTGGGCTATTGGCTTTAAGGGCATTGGCCTTGTCTACGGTCTGTATACATACCCTGTTATCCGGTCCACCTAATTCTGACTGGCATATGAATACGCCCCTGTTGTGGGTTGAAGCCATACCGGTATACAACAGTACATTGGCGGCTTCTTGAAGGGCTGTGCTGATAGTCGGCGGGGTATCTAATTTAGCTCTGCAACTTAAGGGAAATCCGACTAGTAGTGGTATATAAAGGGTCCATTGCATAAGTTCTTGTGGCTTTGTTAAATGAAAGCAAACAAGAACAATGCGACAAGTAGAATCCTGTACAACAAAATGAAATCCTATACCGTCAAAGCGGCATCAATATCTCTCTATAGAGTGACAAAAAAAGTTATTGGGTAAGGAATGCTTTACAAAGCTGAACCAGCTACTCATCTAGTGCGCCTGGAATGACGAGAGAAGCGTATTTATGGAAACTGTCAATAATCGGGCAAAAAATAATATCTTAAACAACTAAATAAAATCCTAAAGAACAATTTTGAGTACTTGTGCAGTTGGTAAGGATGTTACTTCAGGCAAAGTTTGGTTCTCGGTGATCCGTATCGAACTGGCTCTGATCGGCTTGCTGAGAGTTGTGGCCATTCTCAGCCAATGTAGTTTCGCTACCAACATCTATAGTGTAAGTGGTACGTTACGTTTGACCAACAATAGTTCCATTGTGTGGCAATCAGGCTTATTCAAACTCGGTAGACAACAGTCATACAAGGTTCACATCACGAATGGGTTGGGTTGCTGTGAGAATATGTTTCAGACTAATTGCGGTTGCTCATGACTTAGTGTGTGCCCTTCTTCGTCAAATGGGTTAGTTAATGCGCCTTTTTTGATTTATAACTTTAGTGTATTTCAAGGTAAAAGCTGTACCAGTGTACACTGGTACAGCTTCCGTTTTTTAAGGGTTGTATCGCGGTTGTCATTTCCAGACAACCACTTTCTGTACCTGCACCGGCCGATTATCGCCCATGAGTCGCAACAGATACGTGCCATCGGGTAGACTGCCGAGATCAATTATCGTGTCGGTATCAGTCGAAACGGGTTGGGTTGGCAGCATGCTTTGGCCTGATAAGGAAAGTACTTCTGCGCGACCTGTGAAGGGCGGGCGTACAGTCAGGTAGCGATCGGTTGGATTTGGAAACGCCCAGGGACCCGTTGGTTCTTCAGGTACTCCTGTGACAACTACTTTCTTGGACGTATTTTTTAGGTAGCGAAGTCCACCCGCAATACTACCCAGCATCAGATCAGGCAGTTGATCACCATCCAGGTCGGCGGCAGCGGCAACAAGGCCCATACCCGGTAAGCCGATGGAAGACAAGGAGTCGATCAGCGTAAGGGACTGGTTGACCGGGTCGGGGAATTGATAAACCCGAACGGTACCATTCGCAGCCGCCAGGACCAGTTCATTTTTCTGATCGCCGTTTAAGTCGGCTACCACAATAGAACGGGCCTTTGCGTAAATATAATCGTCGGTAGTAATACCGCCGAACGTCTGGTTTTGCAGCTGAAAGCTGGGGCTGGTTGCTGTTCCGGCATTTCGGTAGTAAAGAATTGTACCATAGTTATACCGGCCAATCAAAAGGTCCGGCTTACCATCCCGATCAACATCCGTTACGGTAAGTAGATCAAGCGGGGCCATCAGATCCGGTGTAGGCCATCGTATAGCACTGCTAAGGTTATATTGGGCTGGCGCACCTTTAGCAGCCGAGTTGATCAATACCCGAATTTCAACCGCCTGCGCAGATGTTCCCGTTAAAACAAGATCCATACTGCCATTGGCATCAACATCAACAAATGAAGGAACGGTATTAATCAGCGCAAGTGATTTGGCAATGCCTAGATAATCCGTTGTAACAAGCACAAACGCTGGATTCTGGGTCGTACCCTTATTCTCGAATTGCCAGATGCCAGCTCGGTAAGCGGAGCCCAGGCCAGTTCCGCCATACCCAACGAGCATGTCTATATCACCATCGCCATCCAGATCCGCCAGCGCTGGAGCAGCTCGCTCACCCAGATCAAGCATATCGCTTTGCAGGAAATCTTTCTGAACTAACTCGAAGTTCGGTTTTTGGGTTGTTCCCGTGTTTTTATAGAACCAGCCCGATGCCCGAAAATCGAAGGCATAATTGTCGTTTGCATTCACATTGGGCGATGCCAGTAAGTCCTTCTGACCATCGCCATCTACATCCTCGAAAAAAGTAGCAGGGAAAGCCGGAAACAGAATCGGCGTGCTGGCAGGAAACAGGCTGTCATAACTCGTGAAATTCGCTTTGTCGCTGTTGGGGCCTGCATTACGCAGCCGGGCTATGTTTTCGCAACTTACAAAACCGAACAACAGATCTTTATTCCCATCGCCATCCGTATCGACCACCGTGAGTGTGTTACCTGTATGCATGGGCCGTGCCCCGCTCGGTTTAACGGGACTGGCAGCTACCCGTCCCGATCCATCGCACGTAAAGCCAAAGGTAAAATCATTACAGAACTCCTTCCGAAAGTGGCCCCAGCATAAATCACCGGTGCGTTGAAAGTCCAGGCCACCTTTTAGGCCTGTCCGTTCAAAACTCATGTTTTGCTGGTAGGCTAATATGTTGCCGTCTGCATCGAAGGTGATAATGTCCACATCGCCATCATCGTCATAGTCGGTAATGGCGGGGATATCGGTGCCGCCAACGTACAATTGAATTCGGCTTCCGCTCAGGCCCAGCGTCATCAACGGATCGGCGGCTACTTTGAACACAACCTGCCCATTCTGCGATTCATTGTGAAACACCCGGACATTCCCAGCTCCGTAGGTAAACAGATCTTTTCTGCCGTCGAGATCATAATCGACCAGCAATAACCAACTGTATAGGATCCTGGGGAACGCCGTTTCGTATTCTGGGGCATATTTCCAGGCGATTCCGCTGCCGGTTGGGTTGTCAATTGCCAGGAATGTACTGACCTTGTTTGTGGATCGGTCAAACACCACGAGGTCGTCCCGGGCATCGTCATTTAAACGAATGGTCGAGTACTGGGTTGTGTTTAACCCACCCGCCCAGGGGTTTATTAATACTTTGTTACTTACACTAATTGTTGGACTTTGATCGTACCGAAAGGCAATGGCTCCGGCAGATTGCCCATAGTTGAGCAATGGGCTGAGCAAAAAACAAAGCGTAAACAGCTTTTTCATCTAATTTTGGGCGATTTTAAACGCAAAGAGCGCAAAGGTTACGCGAAGGGCGCAAAGCAAAATTTTAGTTGCGCCCTTTGTGCAACCTTTGCGTCCCTTGCGTTTAAATCTTTCATTGAAAACGAAGAAACTGTTCCGAATGTGATGAATACCATCGAACAACTATACCATAAATTTCAGGAATGCACGGGTGTTTCGACCGATACACGCCGAATTACCCCCGATTGCCTGTTTGTTGCCCTCAAAGGGGATAAGTTTGATGGGAATCAATTTGCCGGGCAGGCTCTGGCAGCGGGTGCCCGCTATGCACTGGTTGATGACCCCGCCGTTGCCGCCCGCGATCAGGAACGCTGTTTGCTCGTTACTGACGGGTTAACGGCCTTGCAGGACCTGGCTCGCCACCACCGAAAAACGTTTAGCTTCCCCGTTATTGGTCTAACCGGCTCCAATGGCAAGACGACTACAAAAGAGTTAATAGCGGCTGTATTGTCGAAAAATTACCAAACCTATGCCACTATCGGCAATCTGAACAATCATATTGGTGTGCCACTAACCTTGCTCGCTATTACTGAGCAGTATGAAATGGCGGTTGTTGAGATGGGCGCGAACCATCAGAAGGAAATTGAACTCCTTTGTTCCATTACCCAACCTACGCACGGTTTGATTACCAATGTTGGCAAAGCACATCTGGAAGGTTTCGGGGGAATTGAGGGTGTTCGAAAAGGCAAAGGCGAATTGTATGATTACCTGATTCAGAACGGCCAAACGGTCTTTATCAATTCGCGCGATAAAACCCTGACCGCCATGTACCGCGAACGACTGAAACATCACCGCCCGGAGGCTGTCTTTGCCGAAGCTATCTTCTATCCCGCTGTGGATTCACCCAACGAGCCAATTGAATTAGTGCAGGAGTCGCCCGTTGTTGTTTACCGTGATTCAAACGGTCAGGAAATAACAACCCATCTGCCGGGGCGATATAATTTCGAGAACATGATGGCGGCACTGGCAATCGGCGATTATTTCGGTATATCGCCCGAAGAGGCCAATCGCGCTATTGCGGATTACAATCCAACCAATAACCGCTCGCAGGTCATTACCAAAGGCACCAATACGGTGTTGCTCGATGCGTATAATGCCAACCCCAGTTCAATGTCGGCGGCCATTCGCCAGTTTGCCGCTACTCCGGCCAAACGCAAAGTGGTGATTTTAGGTGATATGTACGAACTCGGCGACGAAAGTGAAGCGGAACATGCGGCACTGGGTAAACTCATTGCCGACAGCCAGTTTGACCTGGTCATTCTGGCCGGCAAAGACATGCACTACGCCCTGGGCTATCTGCCGAAAGCCTACTATTTTCCTGATAAATTTTCGTTACACAACTGGCTCATGGACAATCCTATGAGCGATACGCACGTATTGGTGAAAGGCTCTCGGGGCATGAGTTTAGAGACCGTCGTGCCTTTTATTTGACAAGTAGGGTATGGAAATTACGCTTTCCTGAATCTATTGGCAAGAAAACCCTGCTTGTTCGTAGATGATGTACCTTAATAAACTCCTAATTTGCTTGTGCCTGGGTATGTCATTCTGTAAACCGGTAAATGAATCGGCTCTTCTTACAGATGATGATTATGGAATATATTCAAGTTATCTGAATGGGTTCTCGTTTTACAAACATGTTCCAGCGGTAACGCCAATTATCCTAACTGACTCAACCACGAGTACGGCACTTAATATTCACCCCAAAACAACTTGGTCATGGGTAACCAGCAATTTAGGTGACCGCTGTAAGTATTTAAATGATACTACAAGGTGCAATAAGGCACGAGACTCTGCCTGGGCCTCGCTATTTGAAAACGTTAAGCAATCTGTCCACCAACGGCAAGCCTTTTTACTACCATCGAAATTAAAGGTTCGCTATCCTCTACAGTTACTCTCTCAATTTCGAAAGCTGCACCCTGATTCAGAACCAGCTGCTGACTCATTGCCTCATTATATTTTTGGAGTGTCGAGGATTGCATATAGTACGGATAAAACGAAAGCTCTTTTTTTCGGTAGTTTTTCCTGTGGTGGTACTTGTGGACGAGGAGAGTTGATTATGTTAGAAAAAGTTGATAAAGCCTGGATACTCGTTGATACATTTAGATTCTGGATTGCATAACCTTGTAAATTTTGCTGGCTCAATGATGAGATTCTTTTTTTTACTCTTGATCCCATTCTACTCGATAGCACAAAATGCGCCCTTCGAAAATGAAATCCTTGCGTTTGAAAAAGCGGACAAAACCTCGCCACCACCCCGAAATCCGATTGTGTTTACGGGCAGTTCATCCATTCGGATGTGGGATAATTTAACCGATTATTTTCCTAAACATACTATACTCCAGCGTGGATTTGGTGGATCTCAGCTAAGTGATGTAGTACGCTATGCGGATCGGGTTATTGTTCCGTATCACCCAAAGCAAATTGTTCTGTACGCAGGCGAAAATGACATTGCTTCCGGCAACCAAACCGGGCAACAGACCTTTGACCGTTTTGTAGCCTTATTTGTGCATGTTCGCCAGAAATTGCCTAATGTGCTGTTTACCTTTATCTCGATCAAGCCCAGCCCCTCGCGTCGGAAGTTTTTCCCCGAAAACGATATCGCTAATGACCTCATTAAACAGTATCTGGCGAAACGAAAGAATACTCAATTCGTGGATATTCGGCCTGTGATGCTTACAAAAGCCGGACAGCCTGTCCCCGAACTATTTAAGCCCGACAGCTTGCACATGCTGCCCGAAGGCTATCAGCGGTGGGCTACGGTGTTGCGTCCTTATTTGAAGTAAATCCATCCGCTAGTCTCTAACAAACCCTATTCCTCTATGAAAAAACGACTAGTCTGCCTGATTACTCTATTGGTTTCGGCAGGGGGATTATATGCGCAAACGGCTACGTACGCCATTATGCCCAAACCCACCCGATTGGAAACGAATAGTGGGAGCTATATCCTACCGGCAAAACCGGTTATTACAGTACAGTCAACTCATGCGGAGGTTCGCCGAATTGCGCAGATGCTGGCCGATCAATTGGCAAAATCTACAGGCACAACCCCAACGGTTACGGTTGGTAAAGTAGCAAAAGGAATTGCGTTTGTACCTGCTCAAGGATCGAAGTTAGGGGCTGAGGGATACACGCTTACTGTTTCGCCGAAACAAATTAGTATATCCGCTGAGCAACCTCAGGGTTTTTTCTATGGTGTCCAATCGCTCATGCAACTGATGCCAGCGGCTGTGTTCAGCTCCACAAAAGTAGGTGGAGTGACCTGGTCAATACCTGCCTGCATGATCGAAGACCAGCCACGATATGGCTATCGGGGCTCGATGCTCGATGTAGGTCGTTATTTCTACCCAGTGCCATTTATAAAAAAATACATCGACCTACTGGCTCTGCACAAAATGAATACATTTCACTGGCATTTAACGGAGGACCAGGGCTGGCGGATCGAAATCAAAAAATACCCTAAATTGACAGAAGTGGCTTCTATCCGACCAGCAACCATGGTGGGCCATTACCGGGATCATAAATACGACAACAAGCCTTACGGTGGTTTCTATACGCAGGACGACATACGGGACGTGGTTAAATATGCGCAGGCGCGTTTTATAACGGTTATTCCCGAAATTGAAATGCCTGGTCACTCCGTTGCGGTGCTGGCTGCCTACCCCGAACTAGGTGGTAACATCGACCGTATGCTGCCCGTAAGCAGCACCTGGGGTGTCCATGATCAAGTGCTTTTTCCGCGCGAGGAAACGTTTACGTTTCTGGAAAATGTGCTTACCGAAGTAATGGATTTGTTTCCGAGTCAATACATCCACATTGGCGGTGATGAATGCCCGAAAACGGAATGGAAACAGAGCCGGTTCTGTCAGGAATTGATGAAGAAAGAAGGCCTGAAAGATGAACACGAACTGCAAAGCTATTTTATCCGTCGCATCGACAAATTTGTTATGTCCAAAGGCCGCCGGATCATTGGCTGGGACGAAATTCTGGAGGGGGGACTATCGCCAAATGCTACGGTAATGAGCTGGCGGGGTATAAAGGGAGGCATTGCTGCTGCTCGTCAGAATCATGATGTTGTGATGAGTCCAACCACTTACTGCTACCTCGATTACTACCAGGTCGATCCGAAAACGCAGCCTCAACCAGTCGCAATTGGCGGTTTTTTGCCCCTCGAAAAAGTGTATAGTTTTAACCCATCAGTGTCGGATAGTCTGACTTCTGAACAGGCAAAGCACGTACTAGGTGTGCAGGCTAACATTTGGTCGGAATATCTGCCAACGACACAATACGTTGAGTATATGACCTACCCACGCCTGATTGCCGTTGCCGAAACGGCCTGGACACCCGCCGAGGGTAAGAACATTGACGATTTCAAGCAGCGTCTGGAAGTACATAAAAAACGATTAGACTACCTGAATGTCAATTACTTTGAAGCTCCGATCAATAAGAACTTCGAGTATGTCTGGCCGAAAGAAACCGCGAAGAAATAAGGTTTAACCACAGAGGCACAGAAAACACAGAGAAAAAATAGTGCCTAAAAACTCTGTGTTCTCTGTGCCTCTGTGGTTAATGCCATTTATAACATCATCTCCATTCGAATATCAGCCCGGCTGTAGGGGGTGGGCACGCTGGGCACTTCCCGGAAGCCTACGCTGGCGTACATGGTCAGGGCAGGAGTTAAGATTCGATTTGATTCGAGCCAGACGGTTTTAACCCCTAGTTGCCGGGCGTAGTCAATGGCGGCTACACATAGCTTTTTACCAATTCCCTTGCCCTGTGTATCTGGCGAAACCGCCATTTTTGCTAATTCGAAGCTGGTCTCTTCCTGGTCCGGTATTCCGGTGTTGACCATGGCTACGCAACCAACGATTTTATCGCCAATCCGAGCCAGAAGGATTTGGCCATTGTTTGGCAGGATATACGTTTCAGGCTGATCTAATTGCTCCAGGTCGTGCGGTTCAACCGTAAAGTAATGGGAAATCCAGTCAATATTCAGGCGTTTGAAATCAGGCTGATACTCTGGTGAGTAAGGAATGATGGAAACGTCGTTCATCGTCTTAACAGTAGTTAGTTTTGTTTCGGTTTAATTGATCCTGAATACGGTCGAAGAAGGTGCGTTCGGCCAGTTGTGTTTCCATTTCCTGAAGTGAGGTTAGCAGGTTGTGCGCCTGTTTGCCCAGCATTTCCTGATTGACCGCAATAAAGGCATCCCACAAAGGCTGGAGTTTTGGAAGCATCTCCTGGCCGGTTTCGCTCAGTGTCAGCAAGCGTTTTCGCCCATCCTGCTCCGACTTGGCGGAGGTAATCAGATTATTCTTTTCCAGTTCGTTAATTACCTGAATCACAGCAGGGTGCGTTATGCCTAATCGCTCGGCGATCTCCATAACAGCCACGGGTCCTTGCCGGGCAATGAGCACAAAAATGGTGGCCCATCGTACATCGAAATCCAGACCCGACTGCCGGTAGGTTGCGGTTACACCCTGCCAATACACATCACTTAATCGCCTGAGTCGGCTGGCAAGCGCTAACTCGGCCATTTCGGCCATAAAATCCATACTATGTAAGGGGTTACGTAAGAACTTACATAGTTATGAAAAACGTTTAGTCGAGTCAAGCTACCGTTCAATTATTTCTGATCATCGATACAAGGACGTTCCAGGCTCATTGGATAGCTTTGCCATAAAAAAGAAGCCTCATGAACTCCGTCCGCCAATTTATTCTCCTCTTAAGTGCGCTGCTGGGTACCCAAGCGGCAGTTGCTCAACAGCTCCAGTATAGTAACCCGCCCGGCCTGCCTACTTCTAAAAATTACACCCAAATTGTAGTCACACAGGGGAGTCGAATTGCCTACATATCGGGGCAAGTGTCAGCGAATGCCAAAGGCGAAATCATAAACAAAGGCGATTTTCGGGGACAAACAAAGCAAGTACTCGAAAACCTCAAAATAGCACTGGAAGCTGTAGGTGCTACCTTTGCCGATGTCATTAAAACGACGACCTATGTTGTCAACACAGATGCCGAGAAGATCGGTATTGTACGGGATATACGAAGCCAGTATTTTACCAGCGCTGGCCGGTCCGCCAGTGCGGTGGATTCGCCAAATCCGCCTGCGAGTACGTATGTAGGGGTACAGGGCTTATACGATAAAGATGTATTGATTGAAATTGAAGCGATAGTTGCCCTGAAGTAACGGCAGCTTCTACACCCACGAACTCAGCATTCATGAAACAACTATTTTTTCTGGCTTTATTCTTTCTTATCGATAGCCGCAGTGTGGCCCAATCCATTCGGTTCGCATTCGTGACCGATACACACGTTGGTGCTCCCGAAACGGCCGCCGAAGACCTGCAACGAACGGTCAATGATATAAACGCACTACCCGGTATTGATTTTGTCGTTGTCACCGGGGATGTTACTGATTTTGGTACTGAACAGGAGCTCAACACAGCTAAACGAATTCTGGATGGCCTGACGAAGAAATGGTACATTTTTCCGGGCAATCACGATACAAAGTGGTCGGAGAATGGCTGTAACAGTTTTCGGAAGGTGTTTGGGAGTGAACGGTTTGCCTTCGATTTTGGCAACTATCGTTTCATTGGTTGTGGCAGTGGCCCTAATATGCGGATGTCGCCGGGGCTGGTTGCCCGGGAAGATGTGCTGTGGCTCCGGTCTGAAGTTGAAAAACTGAAAGGCTCCGACCGACCGGTGATTTTCATGAACCATTACCCGCTCGATGATGCCCTCGCTAACTGGTACCTTCTCATTGACGACCTGAAAAAGACGAACATACAGGCCACGCTGTGCGGCCATGGTCATGCCAATCAGGCGATGGATGCCGAGGGTATTCCGGCTACCATGGGCCGCTCAAACTTACGGGCAAAAGATGCAGTTGGCGGGTACAATCTGGTCACGATTCGGAATGACACAATGACCTTTTCCGTTCGGACACCAAGCGTTGGCCCTGTAGAAGGACGAACCGAAGCCCCCTGGCGAACGGTCTTACTCCAGAACCACCGATTCCGTCAGGACTCAAAACACTATCCGCGGCCATCGTACCAGCTTAATGAGCGGTATGCAAACGTACAAGCCGTCTGGGAAAAGCAGGATAGCAGTGATATAGGCGCGGGTATCATTGCCGATAAAACGACTTGTTTTTACCCCAATACCAGAGGTCAACTGGTGGCGCTGTCGTTAACCGATGGCTCTGTAAAATGGCGATTGGCAACAGAAGGCAAGATTTATTCGACGCCCGCCATACTGAAAAACCGACTGGTTGTTGCCTCTACCGATGGCACTATCTATTGCCTCGATAAGCGAAATGGGAAACTTAACTGGAAGGTTGAAACGGGCAAACCCATTGTTGCCTGCCCGCTCATTGATGGGAATGTTGTATACATGGGTAGTTCTGAAGGTAAGTTCAGAGCCTTGTCGCTGAAAGACGGATCGGAGCAGTGGACGTTTGGCGATGTACATGGCTTTGTTGAATCTGTTCCTATTGCCGATAAACAGAAAATTTATTTCGGCTCCTGGGGGTCAACGTTCTACGCGCTTGACAAGAAAACAGGGCAGCCAGCCTGGACCTGGACCAATGGGAAAAGCCGAAACTTCTCACCAGCTGCTGGCATTCCCCTGTTAACGAACGGTCGGATTTTCCTACAGACACCTGATCGGACCGTTACCGCACTTGATGCTACCAATGGCCGGGAAATCTGGAAAACGAATCAGCATAAAGGATTTGAGGCCAGTGGACTCTCCGAAGATGGATCGCTGGTTTATGTGAAGTGCATGACCGATACGATCTGGGCCTTATCGACCCGGTCAGACAGTCCCCAACCAGCCTGGTTTGTCAACTGCAACTACGGTTATGAAATCAGTCCATCTCCTATCATCGAACGGGATGGGATTATTTTTATTCCTACAGACGATGGGGTACTGTATGCGGTTGACCGCCAGACCCGCCGGGTAAACTGGGCGCATAAACTTTCTAATGCCATGGTGAACCGTATTTTCCCATTGGGAAACCGGGAGGTACTTATAACAACGATGGATGGGAAAGTGGCTCGGCTTCAAGTTACCGTTAAGTGATACCATTAACTAAATGTACAGACCGCCGACTTGGTAAATTCCTGGTTTTGTAATCAGGGAAAGTTGCTGTGTTCGCCAAAAGCTAAACTGTTTGATTTCAAGTAGGGATTCTGCTGTCTACTACTTATTTTTGCACTTTACTAAGAAACCAAAAGCCGCGAAGTAATACTGATATCACGAATATCCATTCCTTCGTAACAGGGCCGCCCGCACGGCTAAAAATCCATATGGAAACATCAACCTACGTTCCTTACAAGGTTAAGGACATCGCGCTGGCCGAGTGGGGCCGCAAGGAAATCAAACTTGCCGAAGCCGAAATGCCCGGCCTGATGGCCCTTCGTGCTGAATATGGCCCATCGCAGCCACTCAAAGGTGCCCGGATTGCCGGATGCCTCCACATGACTATCCAGACCGCCGTTCTTATCGAAACCTTGGTGGAATTGGGTGCCGATGTAACCTGGTCGTCCTGTAACATTTTTTCGACACAGGACCATGCTGCTGCTGCCATTGCGGCTGCCGGGATTCCAGTGTATGCCTGGAAAGGAATGAACGAAGAAGAATTCAACTGGTGCATCGAGCAAACATTGTTCTTCGGCGAAGATCGTCAGCCACTCAACATGATTCTTGACGATGGTGGTGACCTGACCAACATGGTGTTCGATGTATATCCTGAGTTGATTCAGAACATCAAAGGCCTGTCGGAAGAAACGACAACGGGTGTTCACCGCCTATACGAGCGGATGAAGAATGGGACGCTGCACCTGCCTGCTATCAACGTAAATGATTCCGTTACGAAATCGAAATTTGATAACAAATACGGTTGCCGTGAGTCACTGGTTGATGCGATCCGTCGGGCTACCGATTTGATGCTGGCTGGTAAAGTGGCTGTTGTGGCTGGTTATGGCGATGTAGGTAAGGGTTCGGCTGAGTCACTACGGGGTGCAGGTTGCCGGGTTCTGGTAACGGAAATTGACCCAATCTGTGCGCTACAGGCTGCTATGGATGGCTTTGAAGTAATTCCGATGGATGAAGCAGTTCCCCGTGCGCAGATTTTTGTAACGGCTACTGGTAACGTTCGGATTATTAAAGACCGGCATTTCAAAGCCATGCGCGACAAAGCCATTGTGTGTAACATTGGCCACTTCGACAACGAAATTGATATGGCCTGGTTGAATGAAAACTACGGTCACTCGAAGAGCCAGATCAAGCCACAGGTTGATATGTACGAAGTCGATGGCAAAGAAATCATCGTACTGGCCGAAGGCCGGTTGGTGAATCTGGGCTGTGCAATGGGCCACCCTTCGTTTGTGATGTCGTGCTCGTTCTCGAACCAGACACTGGCGCAATTGGAGCTGTGGGCTAACTCGGATAAATACGAGAATAAAGTATACGTATTGCCAAAAATTCTTGATGAGAAAGTAGCTGCCTTACACCTGGCTCACGTGGGTGCTAAACTGGAGCCACTCGCGCAGGAGCAGGCCGACTATATTGGTGTACCCATGTCAGGTCCGTTCAAGTCAGAAATGTATCGGTACTAAAAGAATATAGGATGTAAGATGTATGGTATATCCTACATTAACTATCTTATAGCAAACATCACTACGCGCGGCTTCGGAAACGAGGCCGCGCTTTTTTGCATTAAATTTGTTAGTATTGACACAAGGAAACGACGCTCGACCATGATATTCCCGCTAAATCCCACAATCCGCCGGGATGACCGCCTGACTGACAATGAATTTTACGCTTTCTGTCAGGCAAATCCTGATTTGCGGTTAGAACGCGATGAGAACGGACAAATTTACATTGAAATGCCTACCGGAAGCCGAACCAGTATTAGAAATCTTGATCTTGCGGCAGAAGTGTATCTGTGGAACCGTCAACATAAAGCAGGTATTGTTACAGAGTCAAATGGTGGTTTTACCTTGCCTGATACCTCAGTACGAGTACCTTATGTCGCTTGGGTGAGTAATGAGCGATGGAACGCTCTTTCTGAAATTGAGAAAGATAATTTTGCTCAGGTTTGCCCTGACTTTGTCATTGAGCTTATGTCGGACGTAAGTGAAAAGTACACCCTACCCGCTAAAATGGAAAAATACCTGCAGAATGGTGTTCGATTGGGTTGGGTAATTGATCCGTTTAGTCAACAAACAACCATTTATCGACCTGAACGTGATCCTGAAGTAGTGAATTTTGCGGATATACTAGATGGAGAGATTGTTCTACCTGGTTTTGAATTAATACTAAGTGACTTGTTATAAGGTACTTATTAATACCTTTATGCTTCATTTGCACGTACGCCTATGAAACGCCTGCTCCTGCTATTGTTACTGTCTCCCCTGCTCGGTTCAGCGCAGGTAACTATCGACACGCTGCACTGGAGCGCGACTAGACGTTTACAATTGGCCGATTTCCATTCGCCTACTCAACCCGGTTTAGGCGGCTCCGAATTTTATTATCAAATAGGCTACGAAGTCCGCCCAACCTCTATCTGGAGCCAGCCCGCAATTGAGTCGTTTTGTCTGATGTTTCGTAACCTGTCGTGGGTGTCGGAAACTGCCCGGAATGAGCGAACACTGGCCTATAATCAAATATTGTTTGATCTGGTAGAGGTGCATACCCGCCTAATGCAGGCCAAATTAATTGCTCTTGGGGCCGACCGCCGATTTAAGCAGCAAGCCCGGCAGATTGAATACCTGACCAACTCTGAGTTGGGGGCGGAGGTCAATCGGTTTCGGTCCGAAACGGGCGGGGGCGATGACTTAGAGGCTCTGCAAAAATGGGAAAAACAGA
The DNA here is from genome assembly GCF_006965485.1 of Spirosoma sp. KCTC 42546. Classification (NCBI taxonomy): domain Bacteria; kingdom Pseudomonadati; phylum Bacteroidota; class Cytophagia; order Cytophagales; family Cytophagaceae; genus Spirosoma; species Spirosoma sp. KCTC 42546. The sequence goes on along the minus strand of NZ_CP041360.1, from coordinate 6,680,926 downwards.
TTGCTATTCGCCTGTATGATACACCTGATTTAGTAACTACCTTCAGCGCATCGAAAATTGGCTATGGCGTATTTTTCGGTGGGGGAGGTATTTTGCCAACGGGGTCACTTGGGCAAACGCTGAATCCATCGGCAGGCGTTGTATTCGGCATTGATATTGCCTTTCAGCGAACGATGCTGATGTTGCATCCAACCCTCTATAACGGTACGATTCGGGAGGAGTTTTGGCATAATAATCAAAAGTGGGAAAAGGACATGCCCATAAGCCCTATGTTGTTCGAGCTGGGGCTGGGCCGGGTTGTCTACGATGGACCACGAAGCCGTGTAATTCCGTACGTTGGCTACCTGCTGTTCGATATGTCGCCCCGCGATCGGAAGGATGAACGCTACAAAGGCCTGTCTTTACTGACACATTCACCCATACTCGGGCTTGTATTCGATATTAAACTGGGCGATAATACCCGAAAACCTGATCTATCAGAAAATAGCTTCTGGTTTGTGCGGACAAAACTATCCTACAGCCCTATCCTGGATGCGAAACCCTTTTCGGGTGGCCTCTTCAATCTACAAATTGGCCTGGGCGGCTTTGGCCGGACGCGTAAAGTGCATTATAAACCGGAGCACACATTGATTTCTTTACCGGGTAAGATGCTTTAATTTCATGCTGCTGGAAGAGCTAGACCAGCTTCCCTTCCTTTTGAAATTCCAGCCGGATTCCTTCAATAACATCAGTCGCAGTCAATATGTCCTCCTGCCGACTCAAAGCCCGCAAGGAGCAAAATTGAACAATATTCAAAATAGCAGCACCCGAAAGTTCGTAACGTCCTGACAGATGCTCGACAGGGAGTTCCGGGTCTAATCTAACAGCGCTTGGTATACTTTTTTGCCAGAGCACCAGGCGTTCGGTTGCATTGGGCAGCGGGAAATGAATCATGGCCTGAAACCGCCGGGCAAACGCCGGGTCGATATTATTTTTTAGGTTAGAAGCCAGAATAACCAGCCCATCGAACTCTTCAATCTTCTGTAATAAAAATGCCACTTCCTGATTCGCATAGCGGTCGTGGGCATCGCGGGTCTCAGTTCGTTTACCAAAAAGGGCATCGGCTTCATCGAAGAATAGAATCCAGTTTTTAGCGTGGGCTTTATCGAAAAGATTGGCCAGATTCTTCTCCGTTTCGCCGATGTATTTGGAAACTACCAGCGACAGATCTACCCGATAGACATCCCGATTGGTGTATTTGCCTAGTAAAGTGGCCGTCAGCGTTTTGCCCGTGCCGGGTGGGCCGTAAAAGAGCACGCGATAACCGGGTTTCAGCCGATGGCTCATCTGCCACTCTGTGCGTAATGTGTCGTAATGATGAATCCAGTGTTCGATATCGCGAATTTGGGTGAAGATCGGTGTGGGTAATACCAGGTCATTCCATTCCATATCGGTGCTGATTCGTTGCGCCGGGAAGTGCATGCTCATGGCCGGGGCAGACACACGTCCGGTGGTAAACAACTCCACATAATCGGGGTCGAGAATAAGCCGACCACTCAGGCGTGGTTCGCCAGGTTTTACGTCTTCGAGATACAGAATCCGTTCGCGGGCAAAAAAATGATCGGAACTGAACAGATCATACAGCATCAATCGTTTTTCAAGATCGTTACCGGCCAGAATGAACAGAGCGGTTTCGCCGGTGGGCAGCAGTCCCCGGTGGCTAGTGCCACGCACCCCACCGAATTCCGGAAACTCCCCACCATCGGGCAGGTGCTCACGAATGATGGTATCGAAAAAACCGGGTTGCAGGTGAGGAATAAGCGTAAGGAGCAGAATAATCAATTCTGCTTCATCAAGCTGTGCTGCTGCAATAAGCTGCGATAATACAGTTGGTACTTCCCGCTGAAGATCGGGAAGTACCGGTCGGGTTTCGATCGAACCCTTATGTCGACATAGTCGCCAGCGAACAAACGCCCGCAGAAAGCCAATACCAAGATGGAGTGGATCGGACTGCTCTGGCATGGTTGTCATATGTGGCGCAATCAGTTCAGTCATGATCTAGTTGAATTATCGTTGCATCGCCCGCACTACCACCCGTGGCTAGCCAATTTCCATCGGGACTAAATGTAATAGCGGATACGTGACCTTTGTGCAACCGACGGCCCCAGTGTTGTTTGCCCGTCTTACGCTCCACTACCGTGACGTAACCGGATGCATTTCCAAATGCAATCCTGCGCTCATCGGGACTGACGGCAAAGGTGGTAACAGTAGCTTCATGATTATTGACCACGTTACTGGTGGGCAGCGGTTGGCCCGTTTTCTGCCATCCAAACAGGCCCTGGCCAAACTCGCCAACACCCCAAATAAAGCTTGCCGATACGCGGAGCTGACTCAGAACTAACCCAGATGCAACAGGTGTAAATTTACCATTGGTAAGGAGCGCTACCTGTAGGCCGTCTTTATCCGCGCGCCATAGCTGCCTACCATCGGTAACCGTTAAACCAGAAGCTACTGAAAATGAATATGTAGTAGTAAGTTGTAAAGTTGCTATGTTGTAAGCCATAACCTCGTTCGATACGATCACCCAGATTTGATTATTGTCTATAAACAAAAATGGTACTTTCTGCGAAACAGGCAATTGGGCTGCCAGCTGTTGCGACGGATGTTCAATTGAGCTAACGACGAGCTGCCAGGAAGTATCGGGGGCATTTACCAGATAAATCAATTGACTGGTTCCTGATATGTAAACAGCCGGGACGCTATTCACTTTCTGCTCCTCCGTTACTATCCACTGCGGTTTATCGGGAGTTTTCTGTGAAAAGATCGTTAGGGTAGGGTTTCCTTCTTTCCGATAATCCTGCGCCATCGCCAGCCATTGCCCTTTGGTAGTCAGGGCAAGTGCGTTGACCGGTGTGCGTGACACCGATTGATAGTGTAAAATAGCGTCTTTTTTCATACCTTATGCTAGGTCGTCGCTCCGGCAAAAAGCTGCCCTTTTAGTTTCTTCGCGCCTACACCACTGTTGTTGTATTGACTGGTAAAATTGGGCCCGACATAAAACTTGTCGGCATAATGATGGCCATCTGCACCTGCCTGTCTGTTATAGAAGGCAAGCATTAGTTTCAAATTTGACGAATTCCCTGCCGTACGTTGCCGCGCTCCATCATCGGTGTTGAAACCAGTATCTTTCCAATGCTTGGCCAGTGGCTCAGTATGATCCACATCATAGGCTCGCCCATTAATATCAGTGGCAATTTGAGCATCGGTCATTGCCCGGTATCGAGCTTTTTCTCCTGATACTTCCATTACCTGCCCATCGCGCACCAGACGTTGCCAAATAGCTTCGGAGCCATTGTCCCGCACTACTTTGATGCTATTAATGATGGCCGCTTTTCCCTGCGTAGCCACGCTGGTTCGAGCGCTGCCGAATCCACTACCATTAATGTATAAGTCATTACGCACGTCGAAATCAGGTGGGAGGTTCCTTCGGTTCGGTAGGGGTGGGGCGAAGAAATCAGAACTATCGCTCAGCCCGTGTAGAATTGCCCCTAGGGCGGTTAATTCAGCATCAACTTGTGTTTGTTTCTGGGCATCTGTTAAGGTTGTGTCCCGCTTAATTCGATTTACATTCCGTATTTTTTCGCGGGCCTGCTCGGCAATCGGGCGTTTTGATGAATCGGCGGTGACCACTTCGTTCAGGAAGTCCAGTACCGGACGCGGACGCGAGGCTACAATCAGTTCAGCATTCTGGTCACGTCCTTCAAAATAAAGGGTATGGGTTTGGTTAGTAGCATCTGTATAGGGCTTGCGTACACCCAGCCAACCTAATACAGCTCCGGCCACGCGTTGTCCTGCTCCTACTACTGTCCCCACTATCCGTCTTCCCTGCGCTACCACCCAATCAACGACCCGGTCCATTGCCCGATCAACCGGCTGGCGAATACGAGCTATGGTATTCCGAATGGTATCGGAAATACCACCCAAACCCAGCAAACGGGCCAGAAAACTAATGATAACGGGTACCATACGGCCCATGGTTTCCTCAACCCGATTGGCGGCCGCAGCGATGTTCCCGGCAGCGATGGCTGCAATTGAATCGACATACGATTCAACCACTGCGGCAATCTGGTTGATTCGTTCAATGAAGAACATCACCGTATTATAGGTAGCTATGATGGCCTGAATAACAGCCCCTGCCGGATTTAACATACTGGCAATCCGGATAATTGCCTGGCCGATAATTGTCTGTCGAACCCAGGCGATAACGCCGTCGAGCACCATATCACGCAGATTGCCAAGATATTCCAGTATTTTTTGCCAGGCAGCTGCTGGGCCCTGCGTGATGAGAATCCGCAGAAAATCAAACACTTGCTCCAGCCGGTTCACAAATTGCTCACTCGTAGCCCGAACCAGTTTGGCCCGAATAGTTTGATAGGTAAGCCCCAGAATCTGTAATACCAACGAGAGAATACCCTGCAAATTGAATGTCTGAGGTAACTGGAGTCCAGCTCCTTCCAGGGCACCCAGTAGCCAGCTCACTAAGCCACGCTGCAAATGAGAGAGCGCATTCTGCATAAACTGCCGGAAGCCCTGGACACCAGCGCGCACCAGATTACCAACGAACCGTACCGGATCGTTGATAATAATGCGGAAGGTAGCCTGCGCCCGTTTCAGAACGGCCAATACCCTGGCTCCGCCCGCGCCCATAACCGCTTCGAAAATAAACTCGAGCATCTGCATCAGCGCAGCACCGGCAAAGCCAACGATGTCGGCAGCTAATCCCAAGAACAGCCCGACAATCTGACCGATGGTTTCCAGCGGATGGAGTATGGCTTCGGGCGTGAGCGCGTTCCAGACGGCTGTAAACATCCCCTTAATGCGCTCCCAAGTGAGGTTCCGCCGGGTGGTTTCCTGGTTAAACCAGTTGAAGGCTCGTTGCAAAGCACCCGACTGCTGCATTTGCTGGAATCGTTCTTCGCCGTTTTCCATCAGGCTCATAAAACCGCGTACCAGATTAGCTGGACTGCGTTCCACCACCTCATCGGTAAATGGATCTTTTCCGATGATAACTGTTAGCAGCGGGAATCCTCGCAATTGACGCGCTCGATTACTCAACGGCCGAATAATCGTTTCTTTGATAAAGGCAACGACCTGGCTGACTACCCGCCCGACAAACGCCAGTATTCGACTGAATGGCGGACCAAATATTCGGCGAATTATATCCAGATTGCCATTGATACCGAGTGTGATGCCCATTTCATCCCAGGCCTGACTGAACAGGCCCCGGATATAGGAAAAAGAAATTCCCAGTGAGGCTATCTGCGTATCAATCCAGGCGGCTGCCCGGTCGATTACCCCTTCCGAACGAAGCTTATTAAAGAGCAGAACGCCCAGAGGTCCACCCAGCGTTAGAAAACCTTCGATCAGATTCACGGTGGTGCGAGGGACTTCTCGTTGGAGAACCGGATTGTAACCAATCAATACTGTCATCAGGCGCCAGCCGGGCAAATTAGCCAGCCAGCCATCAATGGTTCCGGCCACATCGATTCCGAACAGGCGTTGTACAGAAGGTGTAGCTGTTGAAACGGTAGGTTTTCGCTGGATGGCTCCCCCTTGTTGCACAACGTGAGTTAGTTCGTGGGCCAGCAGATGCTGCCCGGAATTGGAGCCTGGACTGTATTTGCCTTCGTTGAAATAAACATGATTCTGATAGGCAAAAGCTTGTGCACCTATGTTCTGGCTCATCTGTACGGCTGGCGCGTCGGTATGAACCCGAACCGATGAGAAATCAGCGCCAAAACGGGGTTCCATAAACTGCCGGGTATCAGCACTCAGCGGTTGTCCGCCCGACTGACTAGCTGAAAGCTGTGACTCAAAGTGACTGGTTATAGGAGGAGCACTGGTTTCGCCTTTTTTGCGAAGTTTTTTCCGATCGTCGTCCTCCGTTTTCAGCCGAATAATTGGAGGGTCTATACTGTCTTCCTTACGGCCAATATCTTTCTTCTCTTTTTCGTCGATTTTCGGCTGAAGCAACCCTGTTGTCGGGGAAAACGAACCCGAATGAACGGCCGGAGCAGGCATGCGCATCACGTGGTCGGCCGTACTATCGGCTTCCCGCTCGAAACGGTCATTTGCCTGACCGACGCTTAGTTTGGTTTGGACAAACGGTTTAAAAAATGGCGACGTATGGGGCTGACCTAATGTTGGTGCTCCCTGTTTGGCAAAAAACGGTTGGGTCGAGTGGGTGTGGGCAGCAGTGTGCTGAGTCGACGACGTGGTGGCCGGTTTCGACTGAATAAGCGGTTGATATTGATGTGATACGTTCACGACATTGACGGGTATTGCCAGTTAACGACTATCCATTTTTTCAACCAGGGCAAAATCACGGGACTAATTCGCCAACCTACTTTTTCTTTTTTACCATTTATGTCAACGTTATGCGTTAGTTTATTCAACAGATAATCCTGCGCTTTCACCTCAACCGTTAATTGCCACTGGTTGCCTGACAAAAGCTCCAGTTTGCCTTCCCGTTGCAGAAAACCTACGCGCAGGCCATCTGGTGAGGTGTTTTTCAAGGCTTCCCACCGCCGAATCACCTCGGTGAGCAACTCCTTTCCTTCTAGCTGTTCTTCGTCTGTGAGTCTGTGTTGACCCGTAATGGGCCAGTTCCAGGGTAGGTTGCAAAGCACTTTGGGCAGCAATAAGTCATATTCAGCAGCCGATAGCTCACCCGTTGCCAGAAAATGAATCATCAAAAGCGCTTTTTCCCGACAGATATCGTCAATAAATACCCCCTTTTTCACCCATCCACATGCGTCAAAACAAGCAGGTAGAAATGGATCATGAAGCAGAACAACACCTGCATTTCGAACGTAGAACACCGAGTCGGAAGGTAACGCTGAATCGGGTTCAGGCTGTACTTTTGGTTGATGATTCGAGACAATGTCAGCCGTTTTAACCGACTTTAAATTACTCTTTTCTGCGTTGATAAAAAGTACTGATTCGAGTGACGAACTAGTTGTAAATTCAGCAGGGTTAATAGCTGCCCAGTAATTTCTGATCGTTTGGAGCACTGCTTCAGATTCCTGTACTGCGCTTTTGATCAGCAGGTTAAGTATTAGTGTATACTGGCCCGGCGTTAATTGATCTCGCCAGGTTCCCACGTGTCGTAGCAACCCTGATCCCGCCGATTCAGGATGTGTACCCAGGGCGTTGATCACCACCGTAAGCAGCGCTTCCGAGAACTCACGTAACAGTCTGGATCGAGCGTCAGATTTTGTTAAAATAGCTTTCAGCGTTGCTTGCTGGGTGTGTGTTACTCGGGTTAAGATGTGCTGTATCTGTGTGTCAAACGCCTGCCTGGATTCGGGCCAGAGTTGAGAGGGGGGAAGTAGACCATGTTCCAGGAAATAGATAAAGGATTCAAAAACGGCCTCGTAAACGTTTCTGACGGAGGTTTCTGGCTGATAACGCTTCTCCGGAATCGCGTCGATCAGTTGCCGACGAAGTAGGTCGGGTAATCGACGGGTTATTTCTTCCTCAAGATCATCTGGTGCTATTGCACCCAGATCCACATCCAGCCGTTCCAGTTCAATCCATTCATCTGCCAAACAGAAATCAGATAACACCTTATCCAGCGAAGTCAGTAAACGGCTTTGCTGAAGCGCCTGCCCGATCCGTTCCTGCATAGACCAGCTATCCGACTGTTCGCGGAGGTGAAGCCGAACGGTTTGACGCTGGATGATATGTGGCTGGCTGTTGGTCATCGGGCTGATGGTTAGAGAACTTTCTCTGTGATTGCGTTGCAGATAGGTTTGTTGTTGTACTGGAAGGTTAGCTCCAGATTGGAGTTTTCCTGGCGACCATCCAGCTTAAACGTGTAGCGTTGTACTGTAGGGCTTTCATCTTTTATCTGTTCTGGGTTAATGGCCTGGCCGTTTAATTTCCAGATATACTTGATTTCTGGTATTGGTGTAAGCACCAGCGCATCAGCTGTTTTTTGCGGTATTACATTTTCAACCTTAAATGTTGCCGGCAGAATAAATAGAGGCATCGATTTTGGTGCCCGATTCTCAAGGGTGTATGTAATGACATGGGCTCCGGCAACAATTGGTGTATATTCACCTGTATCGGCTTTGATAGCTATCGTCTTGGAACTGAATTTCCCTCCTTCAGGAGTAGCCGTTATTCTAGTCTTCACTTTACTGAAACAAACGACGGATGCACCTGGGAATGCAATAGGTTCGAGGGGTGTAAAACTAATTTCCTGCGAGAATGGCTCTGCCTGGTCACAATTGCCATTCGTGGCGGTTAATTTCACCAGAAAATCGCCAGCGCTATCTTCATCGACCGGGAATGAGTGTATTTCCTGCGCATTTCCGTGGCCGTTGACTGGAATGGTCAGTATGGGTGATCCATCCCCAAAATCTAGCGTGAGTTGCTTTGCATCAGTGTAGGTATACCTAAATGTTGCTTTGCGTGTTTCATTAACCTGCTCTACGTTAAACGATGCGGCCGGTAGCGGAACGACTTGTACATCTATCAAAACCGGTGGCCGACCCGGAACGGTGTAGGTCAATGTATGGGTACCAACCTGAGTTGGGTTAAAGAAAAATGTACGACTTTCTTTCGTTACCAGCGGACTATCGAACGAACCTGTATCCGGCGAAACGTCGATTTTTCCCTTCGCTGCGTTAAGGCAGAACGTTTCCTGCATCTCCAGGGTTGGTGGAGGTTCTGGTAGCATAAACTGAATACCATTGCCTGATCCGCAGCATCGATAAGGAAGGTAAAAGTCGGCAATTACAATAGACTCTCCCCCCTTTTTTTGCAGACCGGCCTTCGGCAACGCAACTGGATCTTTGTACACCAGTACAAACGTACCCCCTGGCGGGACACCTGCACCGTGTTCCAGTCCCTGATGATTTAGTAGAAACGGCCCAAATGTCAGATTCGCTTCAAAATCGGCTTTACGCTTTTCGTAGGTATCCTTCAGTTTCTGCAAAAGTGGAAGTTTGGCCAATATACAGTTGGCCGGTAACTGAGCGCCAAGTTTTTTTACTTCACCTGCATAAGCCGCTAATACCCTCACAAATACCACTGGAGTCATTGGCAGAACGACCTTTAGAGGATTTATTTTTCCGTTAAGCTCTGCTTCGTGACAATGAATCTGACTCATGATATCATCGAAATCAACAGCCAGATCGGCAAAGTCGAACGACTGTCCCTGAGTAATGAGTAGTTGATCGGTGTCGGCCCGAAGTGCCAACACGTCGAAGGCCAAATTGTAGGTTCGTTGCTGTGCCAGAATTTCGCTCAGCGTAGTTAGAATTCCCGCTCCCAGAAAACCTTCAATCCGGTAAAATGGATAGGTTTCGATCTGATAGTCGAATGGCCGTTTAACCTCCGCAGGAGCCGATGGAGATGGATGATAGGAGTGGATATAGGCTGTACGACAGTACTTTGCGAGTTCGTGACTCCAGAAATTCCTCATTTCTGGTTTATAATAAAAGGGCATGGACCGCTGATCGATGCTTAATTTTCGATAGCGATCGGGGGTGATTTTTAGGGAAGAAAGGGTTGATACGGTGCCTCGGCCTTTAATGGTAAATGTATCGAACTGAGTGGCTGGAACCTCGAATAGATCAATGAGTTTTAGAATCCGCTGATAAAACCAAATGGCTTTCTGGCGGGCGTCGGTAGCCGATGCTACTGCTGGCGATTTCACCCAGGCATGCCGGAAGTCGGGTCGGCAAAGGCCAGGATCAGAAACGAGTTCCCCTACCAGCAGGTGTTTCGGAAATGCATCAGCGGGAGGCATACACTGCACTAACCATTGGCAGGTGGCTTCTCGAAACTCGTTATACGCATCGTGCAGATCTTTCAGCCAGTCATATACATACTGGCTATTAAAATTTTGACTAATCGTACGCACCATGCTCTGTAGGGCATTGGTCGGCACCGTCATAGCAGTGAGACTAGTCGCATCGACGTCCTTAATCAGTTCGTAGGCATCACGCAGGTTTGCACTCAACAACCCGGCTTTACTGAGTAGGAACTGCCGAAACCGTTGTAGGGACTGATCATAAGGACGATCATCGAGCCGCACCCGCGCCATAGTCAGAACCGGTAATCGAGTACTGGCGGCCGCTGCCTGACGAAGGCTAGTTGAAATTAAGGCACTCGCATCAGCTTTTCCAACGAGCAGGATACGTAGCTGATTCTGGAATGCTTTTCCTTTGGCATCGCAGGCGACACCAGTGCATTTATCAGCCGATTTAACATCGCTCTCCAGATACACCATTACCACCATGTTGGCCAATACCTGGGCTGTCGTTGCCGAAAACTGGTCGAGCGTTTTCAGAACCCGCGTGCTGCTGGCTTCCTGCTTAAACGCCTGCGGGAGTAGTTCCCAGAGTTTGAGCCCGTTTATGTCGGTAAAGGGCTTGTATGGATGATCGGCAAAGGTGTAATCGGCGAAACGATCATAAGTTGTATCGGCATCCAGGCTCAGTAAATCACCTTCTGAAGGCACTCCACAGCCTGCCGATATCGTAATGGTGTTATTGGCGTTCAGCACGGGTTTGAGTCCGCATACAATCCCTACCCCAATGAGCCGGGTTCGGGTAAGCTGCTCCTGATTGAGCAGAAAACCAAACAGTAGGTTCAACTGATCTGCGGTCAGGATGGAATCTGGTCGGAAAATGGTGAGCCCGTAATTGCTGAAGTCGAAGTGTTGATTTCCAGTTACAGGATATACTTCATCAAAATATGGATTAGCCATGGCGTTAGGGATTTGGGTGGTCGTCAGGTTCGGTCGGCTTTAGAGTTCCCAATGCCGTGCGGTTGAGGATAATCGGGCTTTCTTCGTCTTCGTTGTCGCAATCATGCAGGACCCCCTTCTCATAGATGGTATGGAAATCATCATCTTCCAGTTTATCTATAAGTTCCTTTAGGGCGGTGGCATAGGTGGCTGTTCGTGGTTTGGTACAGATGCCTGCCCGCGCTTTTAGCCATTGCTTGTATTTCTTCTCAAAATCGGCCAGTTGTTCCTGGCTTACCCAGCAGATTCGCGCCAGTACATGCGCCGGAAGTTCGGATCGAATAATGTTTTCGAGGTAGCGTCGGTAATCAACGTTGCGGAATCGGGTCGTATAGCCGGGAAGGATCACACTCACTCGGTAGCTGTAGGGATCGAGCGGTTCGCAATGCTCGCAATCAGGTTCCACGCAAACCGACATCCACTGTTCTCCTTCGTTGGGTCGGAGCAGCATATGCTCGACCAGAAACAGAGCCTCTCCGCTGTAAATCAATGTTTCAATAGCTTCTGCAACATCGGCATCTGCTTCTTCATACGTTGGAAACGTTCGTGGGCAACGCGCAATCGTTCGGTTGTTTTTGTCCTTCAAAACATAGGTAAAGCCGCCCTGCACGGCGTGAATGGTAAACCGATCTGTTGATGGAACGGTCAGAAACGCTCGTTGCATGGCATCCTCAGCCTCCGTCTGACTGGCATACGTGTGCGTTGAGGTCAGGTAAATTCGTCGATGGGTACTGGCTTGTAGTTCGTGGAGGTGAAATTTAAATTGAGGAGCTGTTCCTTCATCGGAAGGGAACGTGCTCATTACCCTTACCGCCGATGCATCGTGTGCCTGGTAATTGGTGTCGCGGATGCCCGTTAACCGAGCCAGACGACGCGTAATACCCGCTACGTTGTCTGTTTGCCAGGCGGGTTGGCAGTAGTTATAGGCTTTTGAACGGCATATTTGCCCGTATTCACGGAGGAAACTAGCCTTATCTTCCAACATTTCTTCGTTCCCCCGTTCCCCGAAAAGAGAGTGCATCAGGAGTGCATAATCACTGAAATTTTCAGCAAAACGGGCCAGCTGGTGATCCAGGAAACGGTTTTTTCGCACGGGATTTTCAGCATAGCCTTCCAATTCAGCCAGCACATCCGGCAGTATTGTTGTAGACAGGTCAGGATAGTTATCGTATAAGTCCTTAACACCTGGCATATCCGTAACTACCTGACCGAAGTAGGTTTGTGCGAATGGCGGATTTGCCAGTAAATCGGGCCCAGCAGGAGTGATCTCTGCACTGAAAAGTGATTTCAGGTTCGCTAATTGCGCCAGATAATTGGCCAGTAACTGGTCAAAGAACAGCAGATAGCCTTTCAGTTGCTTAGCCTGTGCTTTTCGTTCATTTGTGGCTGAAGCCGGTAACCCAAACCGACCAACGCCATAATTGAATGGAAGATCATTAGCCACCGATCGATAATCGTTCAGATCATACACAGTGCCGACTGGCACGGGCAGGTCGTCTACCTGCTTTTGATTATCGGAGTGCGCCTGCGCCAGGAGTTCCGCAAATTTTGCCAGAGCCTTTGTTTTATCGCTCAGGTTGCCAACGGGGATAATGTCCTTATAAAAGGCCAGGGCCACATTTTCTGCACAGAGCTGGGGTTGATGCCCATGGTTGATGTGCAGACACCAGCGTTGCTCGCCATTGGGTTTGGGTATTTGTTGACTACAGGGTGTATTGGGTGCTGCTGGTTCAAAGGTGTTCAACAATACTTTTTTAACATCCTTGACACCCTCAATGCCCATAATAATATTAATGAGATCCGATGTATAAACTACTTCCCGTAGGGCTGCGGCTTCCAACTCATCATCAATAATGAATCCGTTCGTTAACAATGGGCCTTCAAAAATCTGATCGATAGTGAGCGGGTTCTTGTCCGTGTCGGTATGGGCCAGCATTTCTGGGAGCGAGTAGCGCTTTACTAAGGGCGTCAGGTATTGCTGCACCTGAAACAGAATCTGGGCATACACATCACTCACCTTTGCGTCGTTTTGCAGGCCGATGTCGGCGCAGAACATCACATACTGAATGGGAACTTCGGTAACGTCAACGATATCTTCGCACAGGTTTCGGTTGGCTTCGTAGGCTTCGCGCAGTTGCTGTTTAATGGAATTATGGAGCTGTATCTGGATTGTTTCCTGTTGTGCCTGGGTTAATGAGTCGCCCCCTTTGTCTTTTATAGACTGATTGATATAAGCCTGATCGTAATCAACCAATATGGTATAAAGCCCCTTTAACTCGAAGGATAAAAAATTGGCAGGGAGCGGCTGGGGCGCTGTATAACTCAGTCGTCTGGCAGTATCGCTTTCCCGGCAATTGACAAAAACCGACTGATTCGCAGGTTCGAGCCATGCGTTTCGAACGCCATTGATGTCAATAAATAACTTCCGGTAGTCCAGTTCCGAAACGGGGCAGGTAGGCAGTACTTTCCCAGCCGTCAGGAAACTCTTCTGCATGGCGGCTTCATTGCCGAATGACGATGTTAGCAAATCACTCATGTCCAGCGATGTTCGCAGGCTTAGATCCGTGATAGCATAGCATAGATGCTCCAGTAGCGTAATACCAGGGTCGTGGGTATTGTAGTCCGTCCAGAGGGCGTGTGCGTATTTCTCGATATAAGCGATTCCCAACTCGCGCAGGGCTGCGAAATTGGAAGCTGTTTGCTCTGGCGGTTTAGTCGATATGGTAATAGAAGCGTTTGCCATTGTGTTTCCCGTCGCGTTAACACCCATCAAAATCCCGTATTTCGTGTTTTGTGCAGGAGGTTAGCACGGCGCGGGCGTCGGAGGCCGTTACAACCTCTTTGTCTTCGCCCGTTGTGATCCCGCCAACGTATTGCATCATCTTTACTTCGGTCACAAAATTGACATAGCTCAGTCGCTCCATGAAGTTGATCAGGGTGCTTTTGGATAAGGTTCCGCCAAAGGGTATATCCGATTTTACATCGAATGCCCAGGGGGTTAAGTAGGCAAATAAATCCTGCTGAAGCACTTTTTTATAGACTGCGGCTTCGTAACCCTTCTGAAACGAAACGTTAAAATCGAGCTTGATTCGTTCGTAATTCGGATTTACAGCCTGAATAACAACCTGCCTGCCCGCCCGGCGTTGCAGAAAACGGGTAACCTGATCGAGGGTATTCAGGTCGACCTTGGGCGCAAAACGATTCACGTCTTTTAAATTACGTAGATCGGGCACGACCACGACCGTTACATAGCCCGGCGATAGTTCTTTTAGAGTTTGGCTGGCTAGGATTAACTTTGTATGATTCAGGCATTTAGCTTTGTAAATGCTCGGAAAGGTTTGCAAAACCAGGTGTTCATAATCCCAGATGCTGACGGCACGTTGTTTGTGCCGTAACCGCTCACTTACCCGACTATAGAAAGCCTCGTCGGACTCTTTCGGCTTGCCCCCAAACGATGCGTAGGGCTGTTTGATGCTTTTCACCGAAGCCAGACTCTGCCGCGATTTCTGAATGGTTTCGGCAGGCAAGGGAAGGTTGTAATGAACGGGATCATTGCGTTGATCAATGAAATCAGCCAGTACAGCCTGAGGGTGAAGCGCCACAAAGTTGCAAACGCTATCGATAGGAGCGGGGGGGCCATCGGCCTGTTTTAGTTCAGCCCGTAACCAGACGAAGCCTGCCTCCAGAATCGTATTGTTGATCGATGTTTCTTTAGGCAGATAAAATTTGATGATGCCAGAGGTCAGTAGGTTATTGGTTGTATCCGATAAAATGTCTTCGGCCAAAAGCGGGCGCCACTGATTTTCAACCAGCACACTCCAGGCTACGTTGGCAGCTATTCGGTCGGGATTGGCGCTCCCTTCGTCTACCTGAACCAAAATAGCCACGGCTTCGAGTGGACCAACCTCCTTCAGACCCATGAAAAAAGTCCCGTTTGGGTTGTATTGCGGAACCAGCCAGGCGTTTTTATCCGTGCTCCCTAGAAAAGACTGTGCCTGTTTCAGAAACCCATTTTCTTCAGCCTGCCCAAATGCGCCCAAATGAAACAATTGCAATGAGCGATTGGCGAACGAATTAATATCGGCGGGAGCCAACGAAATAGTGTCTGTTGTTGCCTGATAATCCAGCGTAAACTCGTTTAAAATGGGTAGGTAAGGTGAGTTCGGAATCTTCTGGGGGCCAGGATCTTTTTTCGACTGATCAATTACCCCCTGCGTCAGTAGCTTTGGATAACTGCTGGCCCCAAAATCCTTGTTGAGTGTAATTTTTAGCAGGCTGTCGCTGACACTTTTCGTACTGGCCTCGGGTTTGGGGGGCGTGTAGGTGCTATCGTATACCTTCGTCATTTCCAGACCTTGCCGCACGTACAGGGTTGGGCCGGCATAGACGGACTCGAAGGTTCTGATTGGCAAATAGTCCAGCGAGAGAAAAACAAAGTTTGTTGAAGAAGGCGGTGCGGCAATAGGTGGAAATAAGTCGAGGGTGGCAACGGGCGATGTTTTCAGATTTCCATTCAGAATTTCCTGCTTTGCCTTAAACGTATTCCGATCGGCATAGGATGATGCATAAGCCTCGTAATGCGTCTGCCAGTTCTCAGGTAAACCAATCCACTCGTTGAAATGCACGGCTACGGACGTAAGTGTTTTGGCAACGGCTTCTTCACTACCTACATACAGTGTTGACCCAGTCACAGGCGATGATCCAAACGGCATGAATGGTTTTTCCGGACTAACCTGGCCGAGGTCGTTTTCCAGAATCAGCGTCTTTTTTAAGCCCGTAACCGTAACATCGATTCGAATTGATCTTACATCCAGGGCTTTCCAGGCGGCATAATCCTCTGTTTTGGTTAGCCAACAGCGCAGCATAGGGGCGTTGGTTGCATAGCCGCCATCGAGTTTTGTCGCATCGTAAGCCACTACGGCTTCTTTACTATCCTTATGTAGAGTAATGGCTAGGGTAACTGTATTACCACTGACAACTGCCGTTGTTGTCTTAGCGTCAAGCCATGTTTTGGCTCCACTGAGTTGCACGCGTAGCATAAGCCCATGTACCCCCACCGGCGATACGTTGGTGTTGATCGTGACGGTAATGGTTCGTTCGCCTTCGGCTAATAATAGCACGGGAGAGGCTAGCCCAAAACCCAACTGCGCTGTGGGGAGACTAACGCCCGAGGTGATACTCTCCCCACAGTTGATCTCTGAACGAACGCTTCGACCGAATGCACTCCAGGTTGGGTTATCGGGAGGGAGCGGTTCCGCTACACCATCCCAAGTGTTAGCCACCGGTGCATAATATACGGCTGACTTGTTTGTTACTGGGTCAGTTGGTCTATAAACTGTTCGCAGGTAGTTGATTTTTGCCCGATTGACCGTCAGATTGTTGGCTGTCTTGTAGGTCAATGGTCTTTTCTGCGGGTCTTTTCCGGCGTCGAGTTCGGTTTCTTTGGCAACTATCTGGTCGGCTGCATTTTTCGCTAATTCGAACAGCACATGAACATGGTCTGGAGCGGGTGCCCGATTAGTCAGTTGCAGGACGTTGTGGTAATAAAAATCGAGGTGTTTTTTTGTTAGGGTATTCTGTTGATTCTGTAGTTGCTGAAATAGATGCAGAAAGCTGAGTACTAGCGCGAAATGTGGTTCAATATCACTTCGGGAAGAAGATTGGGGATCGTTCCAGTCGCCAAGGTCTTCAAGTTTAAAGTAGCGCGCGTAGTCCATTAGCGAGCTCCAGGCTTCACCCTTATCGGGCGTGTTCAACTGGTCGAAAAAGCGAATCCTGGCCTTTTTTGCATATAGAGCCAAGAATTGCAGCAGATCTTCCGGCCTGCGCTCATCCAGAAGGATACTCTCTGGTTGCAGGGCTAATAGCCTGCGTTGCGGCTGGCTGAGTCCATCGCGTTGGAGAGGATTTTTATCGGGGCAGGGTTGCGGCATGGATTTGAGAAGATTAGATAAACAACTACTGGCTTAAGGCATCAGTGGGATTTCGAATCTCAGTTCCTTCATTTGTATAAAATGGGTACACGAAATTGTATCGGGTATTAGTACTACGGACCACGTAGTTTACCGTGATCAGCAAGAGCCCCTGCTGCTCTGGCGATTCCTCAACCGTTACATCTATCGGATCGATGCGAGGTTCGTACAGCAGGATGGCTGTTTCAACCCGATCTTTTACCCGTGTTTGTAAAGCCGTGCTAATCGGCTCGAACATACTGTCCTGCATGTCGCAGCCAAAATCAGGTATCATGAGCCGTTCACCAGGTTGCGTAGTCAGCAGAATATGCAGACTACGCTCAATATCAGCCAGTCCAGCCGTCATCTCTATGCCTGCCGGAGCAGCCACCTGGTTGAATGTTGGTGGAAAGCTCCAGCCGCGCCCTAAAAAATTGTTTTCAGCTATCATTACCTAGACGTTGACCCGTTCCTTAATTGATCTGAACTATTGACCCCTTCACGACTGTCCGTGCGGCACTGCTTATATCGACCCCGGCCGATCCACTGGCTTTGAACTGAGCATTTGCTTTCAGTTCTACCCCAAGGCCTTCCACATTTACATTGCCGCTGGCTGCTTTCAGAGTAATATCTTTACTGCTTTCGATCTGAATACCCTGATCATTCATAACCAGCTTGTTGCCGTGCTGATCCTTTAGGGTTATGTTTTTCGCATCCTCATCCAGGAGCAACTGATTGCCAGCGGGTGTTTTGATGGTTAGAATGGTCTTCTCATCATCGAAAATCAGTTTCATTTTACTGCGCGAAACATACCCCTTTAGGTGGTTATCATCTTTCGTGACGAATGGGTCGGGGAGTTTTTTCTGGCTGCCATGCAACGAGCCCAGGACGATGGCATCGCGCGGGTCATTGTTCAGAAAACCAACGACCACTTCATCGCCAATTTGAGGGCGGAAAAAGAAACCCCGTTCATCACCTGCGTCCAGACTCACGATACGGGCGCGAGTGCCTTCGGCTGCCGGATCGATGACTGGTAGCCGAACCAGAATCCGTTCTTCACTCGTTTCGTCACCTTCCAACCCGGTAACGACCCCGATTTGTAAGCCGCTGATGGCCGGAACTACCCCACTGGCGGGCGGTTGCCGAACATCCACTTCGGTTACAAACCAGCGTGGATTCAGGCCAAACTGAATATCGCTTTGCCAGCCACCGTCTTCGAGCCGATGACTAACGCCCGTTACGAAGGCATCGCCATTAAAACGCTCCCCCAGTCCACCTAAATTAATGACTGTCCCTGGCTTGATGTCAGCAGTTCCAAATAGACGAACCCGACCCTGAATTTTCGCCATTCGGCGCTTCAGCAAAGCCGCATCAGCCCAGGTCTGCAACTCCTCCGTTTTTAGTTTCCCTCCGTGCTGAAGGGTTAGTTCCGCGTCCAGCGCTTTAGCAATGTCCGGTCCCGATAAATTTCCCTGAGCGCCAACGGTGGGTTCATTGGCTTCGGCTTCGGTAAGTTCCTGGTCCGTATAATTCCAGGTGGTTGTCTTTACGGCGCTAAACTGATTACGGGCATCCATTTCGGCTTCAAAATCCAGCATAGTTGCCCCGTATTGCAGGGCCACAATTGGTTTCTGCGTGAAATCGGGTTTGGTAATTTTTAAGGTGCCATCATCTGCCAGGCAAAGCATACCGTTTGTTTCGGCCCGCATGACCAGGTAATCCCAGTCCGTTGCATCGTATTGAATCAGCTCTTTATGGGTTGTGGTAGTGGTGTCGGCATCAATTTGCAAACCGGGGTAGGTCTGCACAATTTCCTCCGCAATATCAGAATCCTTTTTGTCGGTGAAATACCGGCGTCGAGGAACAATAGTCGTTTTTACATAGGCATCTTTACAGAGTAAGTTCAGTCGGCTTCCTCCCGAAGTCCGGGCTTCAATACCGTGCCGGACAACAATACCGTTGAAGATGGTCTTCTCCTTGCCATGATAGCCTGCTTTGATCTCCAGCTTGTTGCCAGGGATGAACTGAGCCCCGTTACTGATGGCAAAGTTCTGGGGCTTAGCGGCAGCAGCTCCACGCCCGGAGCTGCTGCCGCCCGGAGCGGGTTCGCCGTCTTTCAGCGTAATGTAGGCTGTTGGTACCCGATTAACCTCTTTCTGCACCCGTACAATGAGCACCTGATACGATTTTTCCAGCGCTGTACCCTCTACAAAAATAGTGTAGGTGGGCAGATCGCGGGGTGCGGGTGTTTCGAGGGTGCGGGGATTATCAGGCATGGGTACTACAGTTTACTTTCTTTGTCAATCGGTGGAAAAAACAAGCGTTGTCCAGTAGTTAATTTTCTGAAATTCAGGAGTTTATTTACATGGGCGACTTCCCAGTAAAGTGCAGAATCGCCGTAGATCCGGTAGCACATCATCGGGAGTGTGTCGCCCTCCTGTACTGTGCGTACGTGCGTTAAATCTGGTGATTCTGTCTTTTCTTTGCGAACCCTGGTATCATCGGGTATGACCTCTATAAAGCTAACTTTAGCGACGGCCCGGATGGGCGTGCCGTCGGGTTTGAAGAGTTTGTAGGTAATACTAACTTTTTCGGCCTTACACTTAAAAATCAGTTTCCCCCAGGCCAGCTCTACATAAGGCGGCTGGTGCGTTTGACCAATGAAGTTGAAGACCGTTTTTTTTAACTGCTCTACCTGCTCCCAAACCCCTTGATTGGCTGCCGCTGCGAATGGGTTGACAATAACGTCCTGAGTCAATGCACCGGTCGAATCGAACAGGAACTCGAAATCCAGCTTACGAGGGCTTATTCGATTGAACGTCGGCTGGTTTGCGCTGGTCCCACTGGCCTGCTCCTGATTGCTCTGAATTTCGTAGTTCAGGGTATAGGTTTCCGGGTTGACCAGAGCCGTGTATTCATCGCCGGTTCGTTTGGTGAAACCGACATCTTGGTAGCCGGTTAGTTTCATTTTGGCTAATTCTCCCAGCATAGTCCAGGCGGTAAAACACCATTTTATCGTTCGTTTTTCTCGCGCAATACGGCCAGTACCTGCTCAACACACGCCTGAATCAATTGCTTTTGCGCATCGGCGGCCGGTGGGGCCGTTGAGGTAGCCGACGGAGTAGTATTCGTGTCGACTGTAGCCGTAATAACTAGTTCTCGAATAACAATGGGCATGGCTCAGATTCGGATCGTGGTGTAATACCGGTACGTCAGCGTCAGGGTCTCGATAGCAATGGTGTTCTGTTCGGCGTTGAAAGCAGAAATGTCCCACTTCTTTGGTAACGCATGCACCACATGCCACGACATCAGTGGAGCATGTTGTTCGTTGAGCAGCGAGATCAGCAGGTTAACGGGTTGAAACTGAAAATCTTCGAACGCGTTTTTGGCCCACTGGTATACGCCCGATCCAACAAACAATCCTCGCTTCAGCACGAGATCGCTGTATTTGGTACGAACTGGCAACTGATGCTCGAATCGATTTTCTCCTCCTTCTCGGATGCTTTCCATCTGCATCTCCACGTTTAGCCCCGAAATTTCCTGGAACCGGCCATCCTGAATTGTTTGCGGGAACAATTCAAAGGCTACCAGGAAATGAAATCCGACCGGTGGATACAACAACCCCGCCATAGCTTATTCATTTTGAATAGTTAGCCCCTCATGTACCAGTTCGATGCTCTCGATCAGCACTTCGCTGGCATCGGCTTTTAAATCGCCCGACATTACTTTCGATGGCCAGGCTTGTTTGATTTTCCAGACCACCACCGGCTGGTGTGCTTCATTGAGCAAACTGATGGTCAGATCGCGACGCTGGATGGTATTCAGGGCTACAGTGTTCCACCAATTGAAGAAATCGTTGTCGGCTTTGAACGTCCCCCGTTTTAGAGTGATGTTGGAGAATTTCTGTAGACCGGGCATTTTGATTTTATGAAACTCGGGCGAAGCACCGTCGCGATATTCAATCACATCGGTCTCCAGGTTCAGGCCGGTTACTTCAGAAAAGCCAATGCGGGCTCCGCCCCACTCAACCTGAAAATGAAATTTGGGTAATGCATAAACTGCTGCCATGATCGGTTATGAGTTAAGATTCCTGCATTTTGTGAGCAAAGCGATGCACAATAAATTCGGCCGGACGAACGGCGGCCAGCCCAGTTTCGACGATCAAAAATCCATTTAATATATCCTGAGCAGTCATGGTCTGCCCCAACCCAACCCGAACATAGAACGCATGTTCTGCCTTAATACCAGCCAGGGCGCCTGCCCGCCATTGCAACGTCAGGAAATTTTCGATCATGGCTCGTACCTTTATCCAGGTATTGGCATCATTCGGTTCGAATACAAAGGGGATGGAGGCTTTCTTGACCGATTCTTCGACCATGATGAAAAAACGGCGAACCGATACGTATCGCCACTCATTGTCATTACCCGCCAGGGTACGTGCTCCCCAGATGAGTGTGCCCTTGTTGGTGAAAAACCGGATGGCATTGATCGACTTGCCTGCATCGGAGTCTACGTTCAGACCTTCCTGATCATCATCGGTAATCAGCACTGTTGGACCAACTACATTCGTTATGCTGACATTCGCGGGCGCTTTCCAGACACCCCGGGTTTCGTCGACGCTAGCGTAAACGCCAGCCACGGCACCACTGGGTGGCAGAATGATATTCTGGGCTTCGGCGGCCGACACAATGGCGGAGTATAGCGGAATCTGGGATTTCATATCCGCTTCTTTAGCCGTTAGCCGAGCATCAATATCCGTTAAAAAGCCGGAGACATACGTGACTACCTGCTCAAACGTTTTGTCGATATCGATCATGGCTGATTGGCCTGCCCCCGTTGCCACCAGTGCATTTGCCGTACCTTTTAAGTCTATTAATTTTTGTCCATTGGCCGTAGGCGTAGCTTCATCGATGTACAGTTTGAACGCTGCCAGTGCATCTGCGTTTTTGAATGTTGCATCGGGGGCTTCAGCAAAGGCTTTAATGGCATCTTTAATGGCCTTTATTTTATCTCCTTTTGTCAGTATGGCGTAATAGGCGGTGCTATCGGGTAGCAGGCTGTCCTTTATTTTCTTCACATCCGTTGCCAGACTAATTGTGGCCTGGGCCAACGATTTAGCGGTACCAGGATCAAGCAGACTGTCGAACGATATTGGTGCTGCAGCAACGCCTTTGCGGATGGTCAGGCTAGAGAAACTAACTGTGACTGGCAGGGCTGTTTTAAGGTACGGATAATAAGCCGCTCCGTATTTGAGAAATGTTCCGACTGCCCCCCGGAACCTGGTAATGTCGGTGTCATCTACGTCTGGATTGGTGATGTCCTTAACTTTTACATCCAGAATGGCAAATCGATCCTGCATGTCTCCGCAATGAGTTAGAGCTGCCTGCTGGACGGCTGCAAGCTGGCCATCATTGGAAATTCGCAAGGCATCCGGCATGACAATGAGGGTTGGCTCGTCGTATTTTTTCAGTCTATCCAGGGCATCCGTAAAATGGGCTGCTGTTGGCGCTACCGTATAGTTACCCACCGAAACGATATAGCATTTTTCTCCGCCATTGGCAAAAAACATCGTCAGACTGTCGTATAGAAACTGATCGGGCGCTATGGTAACCTGATCGACCATGTTCTGCGAATCGAGGTGGACAGCGAAGGTACGGTCGGGGGCAGTGCCAAAGTATTTCCGGTACTCCACCATCGATTTAATTCGAGTGGGTTGGCCAGTAATATCTTTGCCCTCTTTAAGCGCTATTCGTGTGTAGCCGATAAAGGCTGGGATGGCCGTTTCGACCTGGGCCACCGAAGGCGGAAACAACGACACTTCGTCGATGTACACGCCCGGCGTTTTGAGCGTCGCTAAATTGAGTGTGCTTGCCATGAGCAATGGAGATTTGGATGCGGTTTAGTAGATCGTAGAATAAAACAGGCCATCATTGCCAACGGCGGTGGTCGCCGGAGTAGGGTTTGGGAGCTTGACGGTATCAGAGATGACATCAATCAGGCCATGCTGAACAAGCTTAAACTGGCCGAGATCGTTGGTTTTGTAGCGCCAGTGCGTAGTGCGGTTGCGTAAGGTGACTGTGTAGGTAAGTGTTGGCTGAATATTGTTGCCGCCATCGAGCAATGTTCGGTTGGGTGGATCATGTTCGATCTCGATGAATCCCACCGGAGGTTGCAATCGAGTGACCGATGGTGGTTGCTCCGGCCGATCTTCTATATCCTCCAAGCGAATGGTTTCGTTGGCGTTGAGTTGGTTTTTTGTCGGGTCGTTGGTTGAATTCTGGTTTTTTAGGCGAAAGACACGATTCGTTTTCTTCAGTTCATCCATCACATTCATAGCTATGTCGGTGTAGAGCATAAAAAATGGATCGGTGGGATAAACGGCAAAGACCAGCTTCAGTTTGTCGGACAGGGGCGAGAAAGGCGTGAGGCTACCGTTACCTTTGGTGGTAGCCATTATAACAAATCCATCGGGTTGTTTTTTTACCAGCATTTGCAAATCGCGCAAGGTCTGACTCGTATCGGAATCGGGTATAATATCCCAGTACTGATCAACCGTATACGTATTCCGAACCAACTCAATTTTTTTCTTTAAACCGTTTGATCCGGCTGCGTCGAACTCAGTTGTGCTATAATTCAGAAAATAGCGGTGAAGTACCCGTATCCTGAAAAGGATCTGGTAGCTGATACCAATGACTTCAGGTTGACTTAGTGCCATAGCTAGTGTCGTTAATTAGGGGTACTAGTCGTCCGTTTCACACGCCCTTCAATTCCCTGAATAGCTGGCCCTGCGCCAAGCTGCCCACCAGCCTGCTCCTCAACAACCCGTATTTTATACATGACGGCTGGTACTTGTTTGCCTCCCAGCGTTCCCCAGAGTTGATTGAGTCTCTCGAACGACAGGCTGTAAAAATCAGCAACGATACACAGCAGCATCACTCTTGGATCAATTGGCGAGGCCCCCGGCCCTGCATCGTTTAGTGCCGTAGCGGCAGGTGTATTGGCAAGGGTATACTGATTTTTCTTCTGGAAACACTGGATTATCCAGGAGAGCATTTTCAGTGCGCTTTCGTAATCGTCAATATTGACATGATTCGCGCTGATCAGTACGTATAGATTCAAAAAAACAGGCGGGTTCTGGATGTCGAATCCACCGGCGGCATTTCGTTGGTAAGAGCTGGAATTTTTAAGCGTAGCCTCTTCTTCTATATTGACCAGCGTAATCAGGATGGAGTTAGCCTGTGTACCTGCTACGGTAGCTATGTTTCCCAACTTAACAGTTATTGGGTCTACGAGCGGCTTAAGATAGGCCTCTAACTCAGAACGGATAAGTTCCAGGGCTTCAAATACCATGACAAACTATCGTTAAGTGGTGTGCAGAATTCCGATTAATAAACCCCGGAAGAGGTACGGTTTATTAGTCGCAAAAGGTATGCGATTTGGAAACAGAGATAGAGGAATCTTTTATTAAACGGTAGGTGCTTTTGTTTTTAGCGGTTTGGGTACGTGGATTAACTGCCCAATTATCAGTTCATTAGAATCTTGTATGGTGCTTTCTAACGATTTGTTAACGCAGGATTGCAAAGAGTTTCCGAACTTGCGGATACGTATGAAAAAATACCTCCTGCTGTTGGCGTTGGCTGGTTTGTCGGCCTGTAACTCCGGCTACCACCTTACCCAGCGAACCGCCAATCGGATTGGGGTCGATTCGCTGGCTGCTTCCTCCGATACCAGCCTTGCCAACTTTCTGCAACCCTATCGGCAGAAGATGGACCAGACGATGAATGAGGTGCTGGCTCGCTCAACCGGACGTATCGAGAAAGGCCTTCCTGATGCGCCACTTAACGACCTGCTCACCGACGCCTTGCTGAAGCAGGCTATCCAGAAATATGGCAAACCCATCGACTGCTCACACCTGAATTATGGCGGTATCCGGAGTAATTTGCCCGAAGGCAACATCACGATCGGATCTGTTTTTGAGGTGATGCCTTTCGATAACCAACTGATTGTGCTAACCGTTAAAGGGGATATGCTCCAGCAACTGCTCAATCATTTTGTACGGGGTAGTGGGCTGGTAGTGGGCGGAATTCGGGCTAAAATTCACGATAAACAAGTGCAGTCAGTTACGTTCACAAATGGACGGACTCTCCAGCCGAACGAAACCTATACCGTTGTCCTGAGCGATTACGTAGCAAATGGGGGCGATGATGCCGGATTCCTGAAAAATCCCATTAAGAGCGAAAATATCAACTATCTCATGCGGGATGCCCTAATCGATTATTTCCGACAGCAGGGTAAAACCGGTCAACCTATTAATCCTGTTTCTGATGGACGCGTTAGCATCGAATAGACGCCAGTTTCTAAAGCTACTCGGCACAACTGCCGTAATTGGCTCGGTTGCCCCAGAGCTATTTGCCCGGCCAGTCCAGACCGGACTTGGGGTGGCTCATATCGGTCTCGCTAAAACTACATCGCTGACTATTCTGCATACCAACGATGTACACAGCCGACTGGACCCGTTCCCAATGGATGGTAGTCGTAATGCGGGTAAAGGTGGCGTAGCCCGTAGAGCCACATTGATCCGAAAAATCCGGCAGGAGCAGGCCAATGTACTGCTGTTCGATGCGGGCGATATTTTTCAGGGAACGCCCTATTTTAATTTATACAAAGGCGAACCCGAAATTCTGGCGATGAATCGTCTGGGCTACGATGCCGGAACCATTGGTAACCACGATTTCGACGGTGGCATCGACAATATGGTAACCCAATTTGGTAAGGCCAGTTTTCCGGTTCTGATTGCCAATTATGATTTTAAGAACACCGTAATGGACGGAAAAACCATGCCCTACAAACTCTTTGAAAAAGATGGTGTTCGGGTGGGGGTTTTCGGGTTGGGTATTCAACCGGCTGGGCTGATTCCGAAAGAGGCTTATAAGGAAACGAAGTACCTCGATCCCGTAGAAATTGGGACTGACATGGCCGCTCAGTTGCGCACAGACAAAAAGTGTGACTATGTCATTTGCCTGTCGCACCTGGGCTTTAAGTATACCAACGAGCCAACAATATCCGACAATGTACTGGCGGCAAAAACCAGGAATATTGATCTCATTATCGGTGGTCATACACATACATTTCTTGATGCGCCGGTAGCTGTCAATAACCTCGATGGCCAGCCTGTATGGATCAACCAGGTCGGTTTTGCGGGTATTAATCTGGGTCGAATTGATCTGGCATTTGAGAAAGGTAAAGCCGTTTCCAGCACCGGAAAGTCCGTTGAAGTAAAGTAAAGTCAGTATCTTTGTGTATCTAAAGAGTGAAAGGGTGAATGAGCGAAAGAGCGAAAGGCTGGAGCGCTAAACATTCATTCACTCTTTCACTCTTTCGCTCTTTTAATCTTATGAAATTTGGTGTTGTTGTTTTCCCCGGTTCTAACTGTGATCAGGATGCAGTAGATACGCTGGAACTGATGGACCAGGAAGTTGTTAAACTCTGGCACAAAGACCACGATCTGCAAGGTTGTGATTTTATTATCCTGCCTGGTGGATTTTCGTATGGCGATTATCTTCGTACAGGAGCTGTAGCCCGGTTTTCGCCGATCATGAACGAGGTCATTGCCCACGCCAACCGAGGTGGCTACCTGATGGGTATCTGCAACGGCTTTCAGGTGCTGGCCGAAGCCCGCTTAGTACCGGGTGTATTACTCCGCAACGCCAACCAGCAATATGTCTGCAAAAATATCTATCTGACTCCCCAATCGTCCGATGCCTTGTTAACGGCGGGCCTTGTCGGAGGGCCGAACCCTCGTCCGGCTTACAAGATTCCGATGGCGCATGGAGAGGGTCGTTATTTTGCGGATGCCGATACGCTGAAATCCCTTAACGATAACGGTCAGGTACTGTTCCGTTACTGCGACGAAACGGGTGCCATCACGGATGCCGCCAATCCAAACGGTAGCCTGGAAAATATTGCAGGGGTGACTAACCTGGGCAAAAACGTGTTTGGTATGATGCCGCACCCCGAACGAGCCGCTGATCCAGCGCTGGGCAATACGGATGGACGGCTGATCATGGACCAGATTCTCAAAGCGGTGTTGGTATAAATTGTAGAACGCAGATGACGCGGATTAAACTGATTTAAATGGATTTATATCCGCGAAAATCAGTTTAATCCGCGTCATCTGCGTTCTATTTACTTCGCTGGCTCGTTTGGCCGTTGCGGGCGGGTATCCATAACTTTCCGGGTCTGTAAATCAAACTTCTGGCCCTTGCTCAGGAAATAGAAAGGGCCGCCGGTGCTGTTTTGCCCGGATGGATATTTCGTGCTATTGGCAATCTGATTGGCTTCGTAGATGGCTATGTAGGAGCTGCCAATTACCTCGAAGGTATTTTGCTGAACCACAATGGCCGTGCCCTCATCAATAGCTATGCCAAGTAGTTCAGGGCGTGCTTTAATGACCTCAATTAAATCGAACTGACGGTTCCGACGCAAAAAATGCTGGTCGATGGCGACGTTGTGAATGAAGTCTAGCCCCTGGGTGTGATCGCCCACCATAATGGAATTGCCTTTGGTATCCCCCCGCACCATAAATGATCCCTGAATTGTAGCGCCCGCCGATGTACCGCCAATGACACCACCTCGGCTCAGTACGGCGTTAAATTCTTTATGGGCCAGTGTATTCAGATACGAATCGGCCAGCCGCCAGTGCCGTCCGCCCACAAACCAGATTCCGGTAGCTTTCTTCAGGGGCGCAACAAATGATTCCTGGTTAGCTACTTTCGGATCGCGGGTGTGCATTATGGTGATGTTTTTTACGCCCAGACTGAGTAGCTTTTCTTTCTCGCGGGGGGCCGTGTTGGCCGACGAATCTTCACCTGCGGTTGGAATAATGACGATGTCCGCTACGGCGGGACCGCCTGCCAGTTCAACGAAGCGGTTCCAGAGGTCTGGCCCCATGCTACCACCCCCAACAATAATCAATGCGCCCTTCTCGGGCCCTACTAATTTGGGTGTTGACGCCGTCTGAGCGCGACTTAGACTAGCCAGAAGAACCAGCAAGAGGATGGGTAATGTGAAACGCTTTTTCATGTCAGATTGTCGTTTGGTTTACTGTGTCGGATCCACAGTATCCAAAGTTAACGAATAGCCTGATGTTGCCCTAACTCGTTGTAAGACAAGTTTTCTGCTGACAGGGCAATACAAACTCAATCTACTTCCAATTTTACATTGCTGCAAGTAGTCCACTATGTCTATTTTGTGACAAATTAGTAGCGTAAAGTACCTCAAGTAACGGTGTTTAGCCGCTTTACTGGCTTTCCTTTACAGTTTTCTGTGACGTAGTTTTATAATTGGTACGCTATTTGTAACTCTACAATTGGAGTGAATAGGAGTGGAAAGTTAAAACACTAAGTATACGGATTAGAAATCAGGATAACCCAATAGGCATAGAGGTATAGATTAATAATGCGCCCATATGGTCAATTGTCCATTTGGCACAGCCTTTGTATCCATTTGAGGAGTACAAAGGCTATCTCCATTTGGTGATTTTACATCTATATATTGACTACACCTCTCTATGTTCAACTTTACTGATTCTAGGTTCCACCAACTTCATTACAATAAGAAAAATAACAAAGATGCTTTTTGGGAACATGCGCCAACCCAGTTTGTTCAGTTGGGCATTCGAGTTGTATCAATCTGCATTTTTGGCCTGCTCTGCCTTTTTTGTAGCGTAACACAAGCTCAATCACTTCAATGGAGTACGGCTATTTCTAATAAATCTTCCAATCAGGGAGCTATCCAAAAAATTGGGCCAGGTGGGTCTATTTATGTATTAACAGAGGGACGGAACAACGCTTCGGGCTATTCTGTAGCCGATATCAAAGAGTTTGGTCCTCCTTTATCTGGGCCGGGTGATGGCTATAACGCCGTTTTGTCAAAGTATTCGCCCGATGGAAATACCCTCGAATGGGTACGGATTTTTAATGGAGAGAATAGTAGTTTCACCCCCCTGGCCTTTGAGTTTTCTCCATCAGGTGAACTAGTCCTCCTGTGCGTAACAAATGGAGGGGCACCTGCTTCTGCCCTTATTACACCAAACGGTTTTCAAACGAGTCGGCCTAATACGGCGGGTGGAAATTTAGCCGTGTTAATGAAGCTATCGCCCGACGGAAAGACCATTACTTATGGTACATATCTGGGTGCGGTTGGCGGCTCCTCCAATGTACGTGTGCGCCTTTGGAACGAAGCGCCCTATTTTCAGAATCTGATTGTCACGGCTGATGGCTCCATGATTCTAATGTTGCAAAACAGCGGATCCGGCGTTTTACCGACTACCCCTGGTGCTTATCAGTCGGCTCCGAAAGGTGGCGATGATGATCCATATATGGCCATTTTTAACGCTGATGGCACACTCCGTTACGCGTCTTATTATTCGACAAGCGCTTCTGTACCTGTTCAATACGCTACTGATATTACGCCTGATAGTGATGGTAGTTTTTACGCCACCTACCGCAATGGCAACGGGGCAATATTGCCCATAACGCCGGGAGCTGCTTATTCGAACGTTTCGCTTACCAATCAGGTGGGATATATCGCGCATTATGGAGCTTCGGGACAACTATTGCAATCAACGGCCTTACCCGGTACCCAGATTCAGGGTATTCGCAAGCGGCCTAACGGGAATCTGGTGGTGATGGGAGTTATTACGACTCCCTCAGAATTCGTAACGGTCGGTTCATCTCCCAATAGAGCATGGACGCCGGGCCAGCTTACCCTGACGGAATTTAACCCGACCCTAACCTCGGTTATTCGGAGCGTAGTGGTTGGTAACGGAAGTGTGGAAGCGTCGGATATGGAACTTGATGCTCAGGGGCGGGTGCATATCAGTGGAAAAGCCAATGCGGCCTCCAGTGTCAGCCCAACGCCGGGCGCATTGTACTCCATTTTTGGTGCTGGCAATGCCATGTACCAGGTTATTGACTGTGATTTTGATAAAGTCCTTTATGCAACCTACTTAAATACTGGGGAGAATGGGAGTACCACTGGTGCTTACGATGTTGAGCTAAAGGGTTGCCGGGCAACGATCCTGGCTACGGCTGGTTCGCATACCTTGTATCCGGTGACACCAACTGGCCTGGCCGACAATGGAACCTCCAGCCTGAGTGGTTATAATCTGGTTGCCAATCCGCAGGCCACCACCGTTTATCTGACCGCGTTTACCTATGCGAAGTATGTAGACAACACGAATACGATTGCCGCAACGATTACTTCGTACTGTGAGGGAGCTGGCTTGTTTCCCATAACAGGGTCTAAGCCAACGTATACAACTCCGTTCGTAAGAGGAGGCTTCGATGCGAATCCTGCCCCTGTTTCTCTGTATTACCAATGGCAAAGCAGTGCTTCTGCGGCTGGACCATGGACCAATATTCCCGGCGCAAACTCGAAAGACTATACACCGGCTTCCTTATCGGGTGGGGGATCAACTTTTTTCCGGAGGGCCGTTCAGTTGACGCCTTTTGATGCAAGCTGTTCGCCCGTCGCGGGCTGTGATGTGACGAACTACAGTAATAGCATTGAATACACGGTATCGGCTAATAAAGCTCATTCAACAGATCTGGCAAGTAAACCCTACGGTTTTTGCAACGAGTCGACGCTTACCGTAACTGCTGCCATTACAACCGGTGCTGATGGCGATCAGGGAGCCTATGTCTATACACTTGGTTTGCTGGCGGGTGGTGCTCCTGTGCTTTCGGGTACGGTCGCTACGGCGGCAATGCCTATTTCGCTAACGACGACGGAGCAGGGTAACTTTCTGCTGAGTGTGACAGATAGCCGGGGATGTACCAGTTACGATACCCTGAAAACTGTTTATTTCGGTGTATCACTCCCTTCCCGAACCGTGTTTACGTGCGGTAATCCGACGGTGAAACTTGGACCTGTTTCCTTACCACAGGCCTACGCCAATGTATCAACGAACACATACAGCTGGACACCAACACTAGGCTTAGACAACCCCAACGGTGTAAATCCGACCGTTTCGACTCTACCGCCAGCGGGAGCATCACAGGATTATTATCTGGATTTTAATGGGTGTCGGGTTGATACGGTAACGGTTATGAATCAGAGTATTACGCCTTTGCCTGCTTTGCCTAGCTTAACGTTATGCCAGGGCGACACGGTTCGGCTGGGGCAGGGGCTTACAGAACAGGCAGGCGTTAGTTATGGGTGGGTGCCGGGTCTCGGCATTGGTGAGCCTACCGCGATACGTCCCGTATTCACGGCTACCTACGCACCTCAGGGCGTAAATACAATTGCGTTTACCGTAATCGCGTCAAACGGTACATCGGGCTGTGTACAAACGGCCACCCAACAGGTTACAGTTTACAAAACCCCCAACAATGCTTTTAACCAAAAGCAACCCTACGTCTTTTGTCCTACATCCGGATTTTTGGCAACGGCTAGTTTCGGTACCCCATCGGAAACCGGTATCAGTTACAGTTGGCAGGCGGTTATTACAAGTGTGTCAGCTACGCAGGGTGTTCCCTCACCCGCTCAGGCTATTACGTTCCTGAGTAGTACAACTGCTGCACAGGTATCTATGCACATGCCTGGTACAACCATTCCAAATGGTGGATTGGCCGATGGTCCCTACACGATCTTATACATTCGAACCAGCCAGAATGCTACAAATCCGGCTTGTGCACGGGTTGATACCGCCGAAATCAGGTATATCGTAGGTTGCGGAGTTGGCGGTACTGATTTCTGTAGACTAGATCAACAGGGAGGATCCCAGGGGCAATGTGGTGGCTCGACCAATACGATTGGGCCAATCAGCGCGGCCAGTAATGGTACCTATACCTGGTCGCCGGTTACCGGGCTATCAGACCCTGCTACTGGACTACCTTTAGTTGCGGGTGTTCCTCATCCGGCCAGGGTGATTGCGAATCCATCTGGCCTGGTGGCTGTAACCTATACGCTGTCGCTTACCTTGCCAGGCATACCAGACACCTGCCAGATTCTCGTAAAAGTATTTCCTGGTCAATCGTCATTGCCAGTTGCCAATTATTCATCGCCGGTGGCAGCCTGTAAGGGAGGTACCGTACAGATTCAGCAGAATGAAATTCCCGGCTATCGGTATAACTGGACAGCAGGAACGCTGGTTTCGGATTCAACAATTGCTAATCCAACCACGGTGGCTTTACTCACCGATAAAACACTCTATGTCAAGGTGACGGATGAGGCAACAGGCTGCTCGGTTCAGGACACCGTGAAAATACAGGTGACACCGGTAGATAATAATGCGGGACTTGATGGTACCTATTGCTTAACATCGGGGGGAAGTTTTACGGTGGGCTCAGCTGCTAAAGCAGGTTATACCTATGCCTGGTCTTCGCCAACTCCTGGGGTTGTTTTTGGTTCTCCAGCCAGCGCCACATCAACGGTTTCGATTCCGCCCAATACGGATAGTCCGGTACTTTTCATTCGGAATGCCACGAATGGAAATACGGCGGCAAACTGTTCATATGCCGATACGGTTCAATACACGTCCTTTACGTCTCCAGCCCTGAACATTCACGCGCCGGGAAGCTTGTGCGCTGGGGGAGGTGGTTCCATAACCATCGGGCCAGTACCCGATCCAAACTTAACCTATCTATGGTCGACTGGAGAAACAACGGCCCAGATCAGCGTGTCGGCAACCGGCCCTTACAACCTGACCGTTGGGCAGGGTTCCTGTTCGGCTACGGCTACAATTAATGTTAATACGGCAACTGATCCCACGGTCAACCTGGGTAATAATCCGATTGATCCTCCCTGTAATGGCCCGGTTACGATTGGCGTCAATAACTCGCCCGATGGTGGCTGGAGCTATTCATGGAGTCCGTTTACGGGCGTTGTTTCGTCGTCGGATAACCTCTCGACTTTACAGGTTTACCCCGATGTTCCAACTTCATATACGCTAACGGCCACTCATGCAACGGGTTGTGTAAAACAGTTTGTTTTTCCAGTTCCTCCAGCGGCTTATGTTGCCAGCCTGCCTGCATCACTTAATTTCTGCGAAGGGGATGGCGCTTCAACGGCCCTGCCACTCAACAACCCACCTGCGGGAAGTACGGTTGTCTGGACAGCCAGCCCAAGCAGTGCGACGGCCTATTTAAGTTCAACATCGGTTAGCCAGCCTATACTGGATATTACGGCGGCTGTTGCCGGAACGTATACGTACATTGCAACCGTAACGTATGGTAGCGGCTGCGTATCCGTAGCTTCGGTAAATGTGAAGATTGGTAAACAACACACAAACCTGGCGGGCGATGACAAAGCCATTTGCCTGGGTAGTTGTGTCCAGATTGGCAAGCCTGTACAGGCAGGAATTAGTTATAGCTGGAGCACTATACCCTACGACGCTACTAAAGTAGCCCAGATTTCAAACCTGTCTTCGTCGCAGCCCAGCGTTTGCCCTACTTCGTCAACCGTGTATAAGCTGACCTATTTCGACGCGAATGCAGGCTGTAGTTTTGGCAATGAGATGACCGTTCAGGTAACCCCACAAAGTCCGGTACTGACCGTTAATGACCTGAATACGACCTGCCAGACGTTTGATGGAACGGCTACGTTTGATCTGGCCAATGCGATTGTTGGGACTACAGGAGCTAGTGTTGGTTATTATGCAGATGCTGCCGCTACCATTCCAGTTGCCAACCCGGTTTCTCTTCCAACTACCTATTACATTAAGTCGATTTCAGCGGATGGTTTCTGCTCTACCATTAAGCCCGTTAGCGTTTCATTCACGGCCTATGCTAATTTTGTTTCAGTCGCAACGTCGCCCGTTTGTAGTACCAACGGAACCGGCGTGTTAGTGAAGGGGAGTGTCACCTTATCGAATTATACGGCTGGTAGTTTCTATCAGTATGTAGAAGGAACGGATTTCTCGGCCGGTACCAAAATGCCTGCTACACCTACTCTGTTAGGGACCTCGTCGCAGGTAATTATTAGCGGTCTGGATGATGCTGTACTGCCTAAAACCTTTACGGTTCGGGTATTCAACCCCGCAGCGCCGGATTGTTATGCGGAGCAGCAAGTGACGGTTCAGCCTTCCAATTGCTGTATTAAACCCAGCTTTCAGGCCAATGCCGTGCCAGTTAGCTGTCTAGGTAATGTCCCACAAGCTAATGGCCAACTCGTACTGAGTGGATTTGCGCCTGGTAACACCTATCAGTTCTCGGCAGGTAATACGTTTACTGAAGCCGCTTCTTTGTCAGGACCAGCGCAGGCTATTCCAGCCAATGGAGTAATCGTGAGTAACCTTACAAACCCGGTAACGACTCAAGACTATACGGTTCGGGTGTTTAGCAGTTCGGGTTGTTATACTGATGTGACGGTACAATTAACAGCAACCACCTGTGCTTGTCCCCCCAGCGTTTGTATACCTATAGTGATTAGAAAAATAAAGTAAGATTAACGACTGAAACACAGAGTTGACGGAGTGAAAACGGAGATACACAGAGAAAATTAACATCTCTTGGTAAATCTTCGTTTTTACTCCATGAACTCTGTGTTTTAAATTTATGCCAACCTTCTTCTTTTTCCATAGTTATACTAGGGTAATAAATTTCTCAACGTACTATGGAAACGCAGCAACAATTGACAGGAAAGAAGGTGGCGATTCTGCTAACCGATGGATTTGAACAGGTCGAAATGACTGAACCTCGTAAAGCGTTACAGGATGCGGGGGCTACCACGCACCTAATTGCACCAAAAGGGGGCGACGTGAAAGGATGGGATGAAACCGAATGGGGCGATACCTTTCCGGTTGACTTACCTATTGCCGGAGCCGATCCAAATCAGTACGATGCACTGTTATTGCCGGGTGGGGTTATGAACCCGGATAAACTGCGTACTGATCCCAAAGCGGTACAATTTGTTCGACACTTCTTCGAGTCTAAAAAGCCAGTAGCGGCCATTTGCCATGCCCCAATTATGTTGATCGAAGCCGGTGTGGTTAAGGGACGTAAACTAACATCATATCCATCTATCCAGACCGATCTTAAAAATGCCGGAGCAAACTGGGTCGATGAAGAAGTCGTAACCGATCAGGGCTTAGTAACCAGCCGTAAACCCGACGATATCCCCGCTTTCAATCGGAAGATGATTGAAGAAATCCGGGAAGGGAAACACGACCGGCAACATGCGTAGCGCATGACCACATAAACAGATAGGTACCCGGAAAGTTAATCTTTTCGTTGCCATAGCGTATCAGATTTCAGAAACTGATACGCTATGGCTTTTTAACGTTTTAAGTAATCAAGCAGTTGTCAGATATCTTCTTTACGGTAATGGCCTACCGATACCAAAGACGAGTTAACGGCCCAGCCAGTCTTTGAACTCTGACAAACGGCTTAGGCTGACGAATATTTCTTCACGAGGAGTGGGTAGTAAATTCAGTTTAAGCTTCCCCGCTGAGTACGTGTGGATGGCCTGAATGGCCGATCGGGCCACCAGAAACTGCCGGTTTACCCGGAAAAAATTCGCTGGATTCAGCAACCCCATTAATTGATCCAGGCTGTATTCGAGGGGCATGAACTGGCCGACCCTGTTGACCAGAAACGTCGCTTTTTCTTCAGTATAGAAATAGGCAATGTCGGCCACTTCTACACTATGGATTTTCGTGCCCAGGCTAATCATAAATCGCTCTCGATAACTAGCGGTTTGGGGCTTCTGTAAAAGCTGGAGAATCGTACTAAGATCGGGCGTTGCTGGCTGGTTGCGAATCGATTTGAATTTATCCAGGGCAGCCGCCAGTTCATCGTAGTCAACGGGTTTAAGCAAATAGTCGATGCTATTGACCTTGAACGCTTTTAACATGTACTCGTCATAAGCTGTCGTGAAAATAATGGGTAGGGTAAGCTGCTGTTGTTCAAATACTTTAAACACCAGCCCATCTTCCAGGTGAATATCCATAAAGGCCAGATCCGGTAAGGGATTGCTACGAAACCAGGCCACTGTTTCGCTGACCGAGGGGAGCTGTGCCAGAATATGGATCGTTGGATCATACTTTTTCAACAGCCGCTCAAGTTGGCGGGCGGTGCGATCTTCATCTTCAATCAGAACGACGTTCATGCTAATAGGGGGAGTTTTACCAGAAAATTACCAGCCTGCTCGCCATACCATACCGGTCGGGTGGTGAGCAGTTTATAGCGATTTGCAATGTTACTGAGCCCAATTCCGGTCGATTCGTCGGGCTGGTCGCGGGTTTGGAGTGGGTTCACGATCCACAGGTACTCATCCTGCACATAAATTTGCACGCGCAGAGGTTCCCGTACCGACATGCGGTTGTGCTTGACTGCGTTTTCTACCAGCAGTTGCAGCGATAATGGGGCAATGCGATACTGTTGCTGCACATCGGGCGGCACATTCAGTACGACCTCAAACTTATTCTCGAAGCGAATCTGGAGCAGAAAGGTGTAGGATTGAATAAAATCCAGCTCTGTTTTAAGAGGTACACTTGCCTGATCCCGCTGCTCCAGAATGTACCGATACACTTTAGCGAGCTGCTTCACATACTGCTCCGAAAGGTCCGCATCTTCGTGAACCATGGAGGTGAGAATACTCAGGCTGTTGAATAAAAAATGGGGGCTCAGTTGATTTTTAAGGGCTTCAAACTGGCTGACAGCCGCTTCTTTTTCTAATCGTTCGGCCCGGAACTGCACATCTTTTAGCTGCTGATACGAGCGGGAAATAATTGTTAGATAGAACGCCGACAGGATAATGACCAGATTAAAAACGTTGTTTACCCGTTGCAAGTAGGCGAATACATCGGGGGTAAAGGGGAGGTCGTGTTGTTTAGGAGGAGGTAACAGCCCACTCTGCATAATCAGCGTAAACAGCCCCATGATGATCAATTGAAAAACCTTGGTATAAAGTAGGGCCAACCCAAGTGAAATGAGCATAGTCAGCACCAGAGCCAGCCAATTGAAATCCAGTAGGAAATCCTCACCAAACCAGCGAAATAATTGATTCTGAATCCAGTCGGTAGCAGTAATCCAGACAAAGTATAAGCCCAGGGCGATCAGGACAAAGACCAGTATAAACGGTGATATCTCCAGTAGTTTGGCCGGATTGCGAACCGATTCGGGTAAATTGACATACAGTAGTAACGGAGAGTAAAGTAGCAGCAGTCGGATGGCCAGTTGCCATTTTTGCCTGGAAGTTAACCGCTTGGACATGGTCAATCAGAATAGGAATCCACTAAAGTTGCAGTGGAGCGTCGGATAACCCAAACGAAAGCAGACAATCGCGCCATTTATACCGATGAGGGTTAGAAATGGCGGGAAGAATATGCGGATGAAAGTAAAAGAAACAATTTTTTAACCACAGAGGCACAGAGGACACAGAGATATACCATGTGGATAAATCTCTGTGTCCTCTGTGCCTCTGTGGTTAAAAAATTACTCGCTTCTCAGGCTTTTTACGGGGTTTAATAAAGCCGCTTTGATGGCCTGGTAACTAATTGTCAATAAGGTGATGGCCAGGGCCACAATAAGCACGATCAGGAAGACGCCAACGCCAATATTGATTTTGTAAGTGTAATCGTCCAGCCATCGACTCATGGCATACCAGGCAATGGGCGAAGCCACTAAACACGAAATAATAACGAGTAGCACGAAGTCTTTCGAAAGCAGCCCCCACACATTGGCTATGCTGGCACCCAGCACTTTACGAATACCAATTTCTTTGGTACGTTGCTCGGCCATGAAGGAGGCCAAACCAAATAAGCCCAGGCACGAAATGAAGATGGCCAGCAGGGAAACAATGGCCGACAAGTTGCCAATCAGCTCTTCGTAGCTGAATTTTTTGGCGTACTCCGTATCGGAAAACTTATAATCGAAGGGAAACCCTGGGTTGTACTTATCGAAAATGGGTGCAATTTTTTTAATCGCTACTGAAGCTGCTACGTTCGGGTTTATGCGTACACAAACAACACTTACCCAATCTTTTTCAAACACAATGGTCAAGGGCGAAATAGCCTGGTAGGGTGATTGCATCATGATATTAGGAATGACCCCCACCACCTTCCGGTCTTTACCATTCCATTTAAGTATTTCGCCAACTGGATTCTTCAGGCGCATGCGTTTAACGGCCGCTTCATTTAAAATTACGCCCGACGAATCGGTCGTAAAATCCCTCGAAAAATCCCGGCCTTCTTTCAGTTTAATCCCGATTGTTTTAATGTAATCGAAATTGGTGGCGATGGTGCTGAAAATGACGGACTTCTCATCAGGAGTTGAGCCTTTCCATTCCCAGCCATTGTTGTTACTCCAGATTTGGGTAGGTGGCGAGTTGGACTTACAAATAGACGTCACCACGCCGGAGGCCAGCAGTTCATTACGAAGGGCGTCAAAATGGTCAATTAGATCTTTGGACGAATTGACCGAAATAAGCCCACTATTATTAAAGCCAATTGGTCGGTTTTTACCATGCTGGATCTGCTGATAAATGATAATGGTGCCAATCATCAGCACAATGGAAAAGGTGAATTGAACCACGACCAGGATCTTACGGGGCAACGACGCGCTTTTCCCGACATGAACGCCCCCTTTGAGAATCTTCACCGGGTTGAACGACGACAGATACAGCGCGGGATAACTGCCCGCCAGTAATCCAGTGAACAGGGTGAACAGCAGAGTGATGCCCCAGAAAACGGGATTGCCGAACTGGACACTCATTAGCTTCTCGGTGAGTGTATTGAAGTAAGGCAGCGAAACCAACACGATGACCAGGGCCAGCACCAGGGCCATAGCGGCAATCAGAATGGACTCACTCAGAAACTGGCCGATGAGCTGCTCGCGAGCCGAGCCCACGGCTTTGCGAACCCCCACTTCTTTGGCTCGTTTTTCGGATCGGGCGGTGCTCAGGTTCATGAAGTTGATGCAGGCAATCACTAAAATAAACAAGCCGAAAATGCCGAACAATCGCACGTATTTGATGAACCCACCCGTGTTTTTCCCTTCCGTGAAGTCGGAGTAAAGCCGCCATTTTTCCATGGGGTGGATAAACACCTCGGGCTTGACAAGTTTTACCGTATTGACGTCATTGGACAAATGGGATAAGACCACATCTTTTATTTTGGCGTTGGTTTGTGCGGGATCGATACCCTCTTTGAGCTGTACATACGTTGCCCAGGAGTTATTGCCCCAATTCGGTTTGTGGAATTTCTTGATCCAATCATACATAGCCTCCTGCAAGTTCCAGGGGAGCAAATAATCAAATTGGAGGGTGGCATTTTTGGGTTGTTTGGCCACCACAGCCGTTACCTTCAAATCCACTGTATTATCCATTTTCAGGATCTTACCAATAGGGTCCTGGTTGCCGAAAATAGCTTTTGCCGTTTCATCTGTAAGCACAATGGAATAGGGTTCCTTTAAAGGGTTTTTATCCCCATTCAGGACGTTCAGCGAAAACATATCGATGGCGTCCTCACCAATGAAATGCCCATCTTTCAGGAATTTTTGATTCCCAAACACCAGCGACCGATTGCTTCCCCAATCGCACATCGCTACGGCCTTGAAGTCCGGGTATTTGGATCGTAGTTCGTCACCCATCGGGAAGGGTAACGCATCTTGTGTGCCCCGGTGCCCGTCGAAGGTTTGGTGCATTTTGACCTGGTAAAGGGTCGGGTAGTTTTTGTGGTGTTTGTTAGCCGAAACTTCGTCGTCGATCCAGATGCCAATCAGCATGGCCACTGCCATACCTACAGCTAGTCCACCAATATTGATGGCCGAATACGACTTATTTTTGACTAGATTCCGAAAGGCGATTTTCAAATAATTGCGGATCATAGCAGGATGGAAGAATAAGGGTTGAGAAACGTCATTGTATTTCGTATACCGGGGCTTGAAGGTAGGCGTGGGTTCCCGTCGCCAGAGCCGGGGGTGGAGTAGCAGGATCAGATCCACTATATACATTAGCCGTGCTTTGGCGTAGCCGTGGCGCTGACCTCGTTTATGGAACAGCTCATCCATATCGCCCTGAATCTCTTCGCGCAGGTGCGGGGCCGTGATTCGTTCCAGCAGGCGCTGTGCCCAGCGGGGCGCGTGGTTCGGTGTTTGTTGCTGACTCATACAACCCCTCCTCCAAAAGCAGCTTTAGGAATAGCGGCCCAGAGTTCGTTGCGGATTTTACGGGCTTCCAGCAAGACCTGCTCTCCAGATGCCGTTACAGTAAACAGGCGTTTCCGCCGACCTCCACGTTCGGCGGTAGCTTCCCCAAATCGGGAATTCACGAGCCCTTTTTCTTCGAGTCGTTGCATGGTTCGATGAACGGCTCCCAGACTCATAGAGCGTTCGAGTCGCTGGCTGAGTTCGTCAACAACAGCCGCGCTATAGGCGTCGTCGTAGAGCAGCGCGATGGTTAGTAGTACCAACTCTTCAAATTCTCCTAACTGAGTTCCCTTCATGGCTGGAGTAGATTATGTGCTTACCTATATGCTACTCGTTTGTATAGCAAATAGGTTGCCAACTCAGGGAAAGGCCGTTTAGGCCGTACGGGGATGGTTTTTTGTGAAGTAGAGTTGCTGGCGATTGTCCAGAAACGGACAAATCCTGTACGATTCAGGACATAGGC
Source organism: Spirosoma sp. KCTC 42546 (assembly GCF_006965485.1). Taxonomy (NCBI): domain Bacteria; kingdom Pseudomonadati; phylum Bacteroidota; class Cytophagia; order Cytophagales; family Cytophagaceae; genus Spirosoma; species Spirosoma sp. KCTC 42546. The sequence continues at coordinate 6,640,561 of NZ_CP041360.1, read as the reverse complement.
CAGGGGGATTCTCCTGTTGTAGGAGCTAACCCTGTAGAGAAGTATAAAAGCTTACTAAAAGCTCAATTTGATCTAGTATTGACGTTCCTTGTTCTCACTCGGCAAAGCCAAGCGAGAACAAGGAACAGGGTAATGTGATGTCGGTTTTAAGAAACCGACATCACGCTCCCTAACCCAACCGGAACGGCTCCCTCAATGAGTGAGCGGAGGGTTGTCTTCTCGTAAACGGATAGATTGGCGTCACGTACCCGTAGCATGATGGGTCGGATTGAGCAGGTCTCTTCATCCTCACAGTCGTCGCAACGAACGTAGAAGTTGAGGGATACGCAGGGAGTAGGAGCAATGGGACCATCGATTACCCGGATTACCTGAGCCAGATTAATACGTTCCGGTTCGAGTCGTAAGCTATAGCCGCCCCCTTTCCCTTTCTGACTTTGCAACAGGCCGTGATTGCGAAGTTCGAGAAGGATACTCTCCAGAAACTTTTTTGGAATGTTCTCCTGAGCCGAGATTGTGGCAATGAGCATAGGGCCATTCCCGAATTCTTCGGCTAGTACCTTCAGGGCTTTAATGGCGTATTTCGCTTTTTTGGAAATCATGGTATCAGGTAATTACGGATTGTATCGCTCAATTTCGGGGTAAAACTACAGCTTAGATTGAATAAATGCTATTCTGTAGGAATAGTAGTCTATAACCGTATATCTCGATAGACTATTAGGTAATATGCTGTTTATCAGATTTTTGTAAAAATACTTGGAAAAAGAAAAATACCTATTCACCTTTGCCCATCAATCTACAGGACTTATAAAAAGGTTCCAGTTATCAGGTTAAAAAGTTATGAACGTAATCGACCATTTTAGGGCGACTGTTACCTCCGATTTTTCTTTGAGCAGGCCCACACTACTTTATATGCGCTGTTGTGGCTGATAGACTTCGGCAAGCATTCGCTTAAGTAATCTGTAGTGCTCTGCCACACTGGTTTACCTGGCCAGAACGAATTCTAATCGTATATGCTCTATAACCTAGTACATCAACGTAACGGTTCTATTTATTATTCTACTTAGTATGTGGATTATATGTTTTATGAAAAATTCATTGACTACCGAAACCCATGAATGCTACTATCAATGCGCTTAACTGGCACCAGATAAGTTACCGGGTCGCTGGATTCGACCGGATGAATTTTGTGAGCGACATTACCAATGCCATCCCGCAGGACGATGCCTGTCAGATAGCGCGCCTGGATTTTGAAGCAGATGGAGTGCAGGCACGTGGATGGCTCATTATCCGGGTGCGCCAGCAGAAGTGGTTTACGACCATACAGGACCGCTTACGATCGGTGCAGGGAATGGTTAGTGTTCAGGCCGATCTGATTTAATACTCTGACAAATTTTCAACTAACCAGGCATGCCTATGATTTGCTAACAAACCTGCTTACCAACGGCAGTAGCCGTAAATGCATCGGCGCATAAAAAAACCGGAACGGCGCCAACCGTCCCGGCCAGTTACAACAAGACAGAATTCGCCGAAGCAATTTCCAGGGCCTTTGAGTGCTACCAACACCCGCTGGCCTGTCTCATTTCTCACGTAACCATTGCAAAGTAATGAAAAAAGCTCTATCGGGCCATCGCTCCGGCGCACCGGCTTGGCTCCTGTGGGGATTAAGCCTACTAATTTCTGTTGTCGTACAGGCACAGCCTATTGCTCCAACCATTAATGCCACCATCAATGGCCGAATAACCGACCAGCGTACCAAAGAGCCACTCATAGGCGCTACGGTGCTGATTAAAGGCACCACCAATGGCGGAACGGCCGATACGAAAGGTCGATTTGTCCTGAAAACCGGTCAGAAACTCCCCTTTACAGTCGTTGTGAGTTTCATCGGTTACCAATCCAAAGAAGTCGTTGTGGAGGGTAGCACGATCAATATTGATCTGGCTGCCGATGCTAAGCAACTGTCCGAAGTAGCTGTTGTAGGCTACGGTACCATCGAACGCAAGAACCTGATTGGCTCGCTGAATAAAATTGATCCCAGCGACACCAAAGTAATTCCGGTAGGTAGTGTCGATGCACAGTTGCAGGGTAAAGTGCCTGGTGTTCAGATATCCAGTGCAACGGGCGTGCCGGGCGAGCGGGTGAATATCCGGGTACGGGGTGCCACCTCTATCAACGCGAGCAACGATCCGCTCTACGTAGTCGATGGGGTATTTATCAACAACAACAGCCTGCAAACCATCGGTACGGGTGGCAAGGCAACGTCGCCCATTGCCGACATCAATCCATCCGACATCGAACGCATCGACGTACTGAAAGATGCCGAGGCAACGGCCTTGTACGGCTCACGCGGAGCGAATGGGGTGGTGCTAATTACCACCAAACGCGGCAATTTCGGGCAAAAACCGACCATCAATGTCAATGCTTCGGCTGGGGCTGCCAAAGCGGCTAAACTGTGGGACCTGACCACTGGCCCTGAGCACGCTACCCTGGTTAATGAATGGTGGATCAACACGGGTAAAGATGACCCGACCTTGAAACGCACCTTCGAAAATCGGCCTTTCCGCCCTGTTGCGGAAGGAGGGCGTGGCTTGCCCGAAGAGCAGCAAACCTATGATCGGTTGAGTGAACTGTTTCGCACGGCCCAGCTTCGTAATTATGATCTGTCGCTGACGGGCGGCACGCAAACAACCAAATACTACATTGGCGGTGGCTACAATTCACAGGAAGCTATTATTAAGCCGGTTACGTTTAACCGGGCCAGTTTCAAGGTCAACCTCGATCAGCAGGTAAATGACAACATTCAGGTAGGCGTAAGTAATACCTTTACCCGAACGTACCGGAATCAGGCGCGGGCGGGGGATGGGCCTGCCGGAGGCTTGCTACAGGCGGCTTTGCATACGCCTACGTACTTGTCGCCGGTTAATGAACAGGGTGTGCTGGTGGGCCGGGCTGGCTTCGATAACCTAACGCTGCTGCTCAATAACTACGCTGTAAATACAACCAGCCTGCGTTATATTGGTAATTTGTACGCCGATGCGCAACTGCTGCCAGGCCTGAAATTCCGGACTAGTTTCGGGATTGATTACAACAACTACAACGAATCAGAGTACTGGAATTCCCTGCTCATTTCGGGTAGCCCAAATGGCTTTGCTACGTCAAGTGTGAGTCAGTACACAACCTGGCTGAATGAGCAAACGCTGACCTATCGGAAACGGATCGGGTCGAGCCACTCCTTCGGGGTGTTGGTAGGCAATACGCTGCAAAGTGATAACCTGACCCGGACCTATGCCGAGGGTCGTGGCTTCCCGAATAACTCGTTCACCCAGATTTCGTCGGCGTCGACAACGGCCAGTTCGCAAAACTGGTCGAAGAGTACGCTGGCTTCGTTCTTTGGCAAGGTCGATTACAACTTTGCGGGTAAATACCTCATTGATGCCAGTGTCCGGGCCGATGGATCGTCGCGCTTTGGCTCTTCCCGGAAATGGGGCTATTTCCCATCAGTGGGTGCCGCCTGGCGGATCAAACAGGAGGATTTTCTGCGGAACAATACGATTATCAGCGACCTGAAACTACGGGCGAGCTGGGGCATTACGGGGAACCAGAACGGCATCGGCAACTTTGCGGCTCAGGGGCTGTGGATGGGCGGCACCGGCTATCAGGGGAATCCGGGCATTTCGCCCCAGCAACTGGGCAATCCGGATTTACAGTGGGAGCGCACCCGGCAGGTTAACCTGGGCGTGGACGTATCGCTGTTGAACGACCGGATCAGTTTCGAGGCCAACGTTTATAGCAAATACACCTCCAATGGACTTCTACAACTGGCACTGCCCGGTACAACTGGCTTCAATAATTACTGGAGTAATGCCGCCGAGATCAGTAACAAAGGCTTCGAATTTGGAATCAACACGGTGAATATTCAGCGGGGTGGATTAACCTGGAGCACCAGTTTTAATATCGCTCAGAACGTCAATCGCATTGAAAAACTGGCGACACCCCTGCGCTACGGTAGCCGCGACCTGATTCTGCAACAACAGGGCACACCGCTCTATTCATTCTGGGTATACAAGCAGCTTTATGTCGATCCGCAGACCGGGAATGTTGTGTATGAAGATGTCAATAAAGATGGGCAGATTACCGTGGCCGATCGGCAATTGGTCGGCAGCATCTGGCCTAAATTCTTCGGTGGCCTGACCAACACCCTGACCTATCGGGGCTTCGATGTGAATCTGTTTTTCGCCTACCAGTACGGCAATAAGATTTACAACCACAACAAATTCTTTGGTGAAGGCGGTGGCGCCCGTGATGCGGCTCGAATCATTTTTGCCTCGAACCTGGCCCGCTGGCAGAAGCCGGGCGATATTACCGATGTACCGCGTCCCGACGGGATCAATGTCAACAACTATCGCGATGGGGGGAGTCGCTGGCTGGAAGATGGCTCGTTTGTGCGCCTGAAGTCGATCACGATCGGTTACACGCTGCCCAAATCCGTAACGAGTAAAGTGGGTATTCAGGGACTTCGGGTATATGCAGTGGGCACCAACCTCTGGCTGCTAACCAAATACACCGGTCTTGACCCCGAGTCGAGCGCCAGCAGCGACCCTAATTCACAGGGTATCGACCTGGGTACACCCCCGCAACCCGTTGGTCTTCAAGGTGGAATAAGTTTGACATTGTAATCCAAGCCGAGTTTTAAGGTGGTGTCAGGTTCTAAACCTGACTCGTGAGGTTTCTCAAAACCTCCTTACAATTAGAAAATACACTCGGTTTTGAGAAACCTCGCTGTGTCGGGTTTGAGAACCCGACACCACGTCAAGTCGATCGGCCAGGGAATAGTCGGCACGAACGTAGACGTTCACGCCATCACCACCACAGGTCTAATAACCTCAAAAAATATGAATCGTATAAAAACCATTTTTTCGCTGCTCCTGATCCTGGGAGTCAGCGGGTGCCAGCAGTTTCTGGATGTGAAACCGCTGGAATCCATCTCCGATACGGAAACTATTACCGACCAGAACTCTGCCCTGACGGCCCTTCGAGGGGTGTACAGTGCGCTGGCCAGTAGCGACTACTACGGAACCAGTTTTCAATCTGTAGGCTACCTGTCGGGCGATAACGTGCAGTGGACGGGCTCACAGTCGCAGGTGCAGGAGTTTATCAATCACAAAGTGAACGCCGACAACTCGACGATTGCCAGCGTCTGGGTTGCGATTTATCGGACGATAAACCGAGCCAATAATGTGCTGGCGAAGGTACCGGCAGTTACTGATCCGGCTTTGACCACGGCCCTGAAAAATCAGTATCTGGGCGAAGCTTACGCCATTCGGGCATTGGCGTATTTCGATCTGGCCCGAACCTTCGGTGGGGTGCCGCTGATTACCAATCCAACCGTTAAGCCAACGGATAATGTGGGCATCAAACGCAGTAGTCAGGCCGATACCTATGCCCAGGTTTTGCGCGATCTCGAAGCGGCTGAACCACTTCTGCCCACTACCGTTGATCGCTATCGGGTAACCCAACGGACTGTGTTTGCCCTGAAAGCCCGCTATTATCTCTACCAAAAGGACTACGCCAAAGCGGAGGATTATGCGACCCGGCTGATCAGCGATGCCACGAATTACAAGCTTCTGAAGCCTTATAGCGCGTTTTTTGCCAGTGATGCACGGGGTACGCCAGAATCGGTATTTGAGATTTTCTACAATGGTACCACCGAAGTCAATGGACACCGGAACCAGTGGCAGTCGCAGACGAACGGCGGTACCCGCCAATGGGCACCGAACGATGCGCTGGTTGCCTTATTGAACAATCCGGCTGTTGGAGGTACACGCAGTACGCTCATAGCGAAAGACAACCAGAATCGCTGGTACGGAAACCTCTATTACCGCAATCCGGCTTCCGATCCATCCTACATCTTCCGCATTGCTGAAGCCTATCTGATTCGGGCCGAAGCCCGTGCGCAACTGGCCAGGCTGTCCGATGCACTTGTCGATCTGAACGCCGTACGTGACCGGGCCGGACTCACTGCCAGCACTGTCACGACAAAAGAGGATATTTTACTGGCCATCGAAAATGAACGGCGGGTCGAGTTTGCGCTGGAACCCCACCGCTGGTTCGACCTCGTCCGGACTGACCGGGCAAAAGACGTACTGAACGTGACCGACCCTAAACGGTACCTACTGCCGATTCCGGTGCAGCAACTGCTGTCGGACCCTGTACTTGAGCAAAATCCTGGCTATTAACTCATGGTCATTCATGGTCATTAGGTTGTCATTGATAGTCATTATGACAACCTAATGACAACCTAAAAACCACGACTAACGATCCCCTAAAATCATGGCTGTTTTAGATGTACCCCGGTCCCGTAGCGACGCAAAAGCGGTGAGCCAGGTTGCCGATTGGCAACCTTATGAAAAGACTTTATTTCGGTTTGTTTTCCTGTATTTTGCTGTTCAGCTTCTGCCGCTCGATGGGCAATTCGTTCGGAATCTGGTAGCTACGGAAGGCGGATATTCACGGTATGTGTTCAATCTGTCGCGTTATGCACCGCATTTTTTCGGTCCTCAGGATAGTTTCCTGAACTGGTTGGTGGTGGCACTTGTCGCCCTTGTTGGCACGATTGTATGGTCCCTTCGGGCAAACCCATCTACGAACTATGATAGCCTGTATTACTGGCTACGCGTGGCACTTCGGTACCGACTGGCTATTGGCCTGATTGCCTATGGGTTTATTAAACTCTTTCCGTTGCAGGCCCCACTGCCTTCAATCAGCAATTTGAATACAGCCTACGGCGATCACTCAGCCTGGAAGTTGTTTTCACTCACACTGGGTATTGTTCCGTCGTATCAGTCGTTTCTGGGTGGGGTTGAACTGTTGGGCGGGCTATTGCTTCTGCATCGTAAAACAGCAACTATTGGCACGCTGATCATCCTGCCGTTTCTGGGGAATGTGTTTTTCTCGAATCTGGCATACGAGGGCGGAGAGTACGTGTATAGTGGCTTACTCATCACGTTTGCACTGGTGTTGTTTGCCTTTGATGCCATCCGACTCTTCAGACTGTTGTCGCTCGAATTACCTACGACACCAAATCGGTTCCAGCCCATTTTTTCGGAACAGTGGCAGCGGTACGGTCGGTGGACGTTTAAAGTCGCATTTGTGTTTTTTGCTGTGGTTCTGTATGGATATAGCACCTATGCCGCCTACCGAAAAGGCTCGGTTCGCTTCCCTCAAACACCAGGATTGCCGGGCGTGGCCGGACTCTATAACGTCAGTGAATTCAGAATAGGGGGCAAAACCCTTCCATATTCCAAAACCGACCCCACACGCTGGCAGGACGTGGTTTTTGAGGCCTGGAATACCATCAGTATAAAATCCAATCAACCGGTCAGGCTGGTGACGACGAATGTTGAACAACTGGCGGGCGCGGATAGCGAGCGTGATTACGAACTAGCTGGCTCACAGGGGCGGCACTACTACCGTTATACCATCGACTCGACCAACCGACTTCTGACGCTTAAAAACGCGAATCCGAACGAGGCTGCCGAAACCCTGAAACTGGCATATACACAGGTGGGTAACGGGCAGATTATTCTGTCGGGTGTTGCCGCGCCGGGCGTAGCTGGTACGCAGGATTCCGTGTATGCTGTACTGGATAAAGTCAACAAAAAGTACCTTATCGACGAAGCTGCCAAAGCGGGTCGCCGGGGTGCCCTCAAACTCTAACTTCCTCTACCCAATGGCAATCCCAAACATTTCTCCCGAACGGGCAGACTTAGGCCTGATATCGCCCGAAGAACTGCTGGACACGCAACCATCTGGCAAACAATCGGCTGTGACGGCTCCGGTGCCTGCTACTGAACAACGCTATACCTGGACGGAAGGCCAGAAGATTTTGTTCCGAATCGCGTTTGTGTTTTTTGTCAGTATGTCGCTACCCAACAACGTGGACTGGTATAAGGAAGTTATTGCCTTAGACTGGCTGCATCTGCACTACCGCGATTTATATGATGTGGCCCGTTTCGGGTCTGGACTGACGCTTTTTGGTAACAAAATGTTCGGCAGTACGCTGAACGGCTACGCAACCTGGATCATCACCCTGCTGTTCGCTACGGTCGTTGGGCTGATCTGGACAGGTATTGCCCGCTTCCGCCGGAAAGAAGCGCGTGAGTACAACTGGCTGTACTACTGGCTACGGGTAATTGTACGCTACCGGGCGGGTATTGGCATTATCGGGTTTGGGTTTACGAAGCTGATGCCCACGCAGTTGCCTTATCCGTCGCTGGGTGTACTGAATACGAATTTTGGTGATCTGACAGCTCAGAAAATCTATTGGCTCTCCATCGGAATTGCTCCCTGGTATGAGGCCTTTACCGGGGTGGTTGAGGTTTTGGCCGGGGCTTTGCTGTTTTTTAGAGCCACAACGTTCTGGGGATCAGTACTGTTGTTTGGTGCTCTGGCCGACATCGTTTATGTCAATCTGGCTTACGACGGCGGGGTACATGGCTACAGCTCCTATTTCGTATTACTATCGGGCTTTTTGCTGATTTATTACGTTAAGGACATCTATAATCTCCTGATTCGGGAGCGGCCGACTATCCCCAATTATTTTTATCCTGCACTAACGGGCTGGCAGCAATACGTGCGTATCGGCCTGAAAACGGCCACTATCGGCATCTTCCTGGTGCTGCTCTACTGGCTGCAATACGTCAACTTCGTGTACGATCCGTACAAGCAACCTGCACAGAAGGGTATTAAGGAATTGCGGGGGAATTATACTGTCACGGAGTTCAGACTCAATGGAAAACCACTTCCTTATTCTCCATTGGATTCGGTACGCTGGCAGGAAGCAACCTTCGAAAAATGGACCACCTTAACCTTCAAGACGGCCAAACCCGTTGAACTGGATCTCTCGAATGGGGGTGGTGCGCCAATGCGTGATATTAACCGGACGTTCGAACTAACGGGTGTAGCAGGTGGCCAACGGGTGTTCTATTATGAAGCCGATCCCAAAAATCATGTGCTGTATTTGCAGGATAAAAACCGGGGGGCTCGAAACCAGGAGAACCGGGAGTTTCTGGCCAATAACAGTGATCTGGGCGGTAATCGGAACAACCAATCGGGGGGGCGACGCCGAGAGAGAGGGGAGAGCACTACGTCTGAGAAACCGAGTGTGCCAGACAATTGGATACCGAAAGACGCACTGGCCAACATAGGTCCCGAAGATCCGAAAATTGCAGCCATCGCCCGCTCGACCCGACGTACCAAAGGGATTGAAGCGGAGTCGAAGCCGGTCAAACGTAACCGAATGATTCTCCACTACCAGACTACCGATGGAAAGCGGGTGATTCTGACTGGTATCAACGAAAACAAAGACTCGATTTACGTCGTGCTGGACCGGGCAAACCGAAAATACGCCCTTTCGGAAAGTACGTTGAAGGCGGGTACGTACGAATAAGCTATCTGGTTTGCTATCCATAACAGTTGTTACGGGTTTCCCGTTGATGACAGGGAACGTGTAGTAACTCAGCTTTCGGTATCTTTGGTACCAGGGAGACTCAATAAATCAATAAAGCTTAGTCCGGTTGTCGATCAATTCAGCGAGATACGCCATATCTTGGAGATATGGCGTATCTCGCTGAATTGATCGACAACCGGAAACTGGCAATAGCATACCAATGGTAAATTCAGGAGGTGGGCAAGCGTATGATGCCGTCGTTGTGGGTTCCGGGCCGAATGGCCTGAGTGCGGCTATCGTGCTGGCGCGGGCGGGCCTGTCGGTGGTAGTGCTGGAAGCCAAATCGACCATTGGCGGAGGCACACGTTCCGCGGAACTGACCTTACCCGGTTTCATACACGATATTGGGTCGGCCATTCACCCGTTGGCGGCTGGCTCTCCGCTGTTTCAGAGTTTGCCTCTTACCGAACACGGTCTGGAGTTTATCTACCCACCCATTTCTGCCGCGCACCCTTTTGATGGAGGGAAAGCAGCCACGCTTGTTGGCTCAGTGGAAGAAACAGCCCGGACGCTTGGGGTTGATGGACCAGCCTACCATAAACTGTTCGATTCTGTTGTGAAGCACTGGCCTACCATGGCGGCCGATGTGCTGGGACCGTTACGCTTTCCTAAACACCCGCTCGATCTGGCGCAGTTCGGTCTGGATGCTCTACTTCCATCCACTGTGGTGGCTAACCGATTTAAAACGACCGAAGCCAGAGGGCTGTGGGCAGGCATGGCCGCTCATGCCATTCAGCCACTCACAAACCTGACCACCTCGGCCATTGCGCTGGTGCTGATGACGGCCGGGCATCTGCGCGGCTGGCCGATGCCCAAAGGCGGTTCACAGTCCATTGCCAATGCGTTGGCTTCCTATTTTAAAAGCCTGGGTGGCGAAATTGAGGTTGACCGACCTGTTCGCTCCCTGAATGAGTTGCCCAAATCACGCGTCGTACTGTTCGACCTGACCCCGAAGCAATTACTAACGATTGTTGGCGACCGGTTTTCGAGCGGGCTGGCGAATCAGATGTATCGGAAACAACTGGAGCACTACCGCTACGGACCGGGCATTTTCAAGATTGACTGGGCACTGGATGGCCCAATTCCCTTCACAAATCCTGACTGCCAGCGAGCCGGAACCATTCACCTCGGTGGCACGCTCGAAGAGATCGTTGAAGCGGAACAACGAACCTACGACGGTCAGCACCCCGACCGCCCCTACATCTTACTGGCCCAACAAAGCTTATTTGATCCTACCCGCGCTCCAGCGGGAAAGCACACGGCCTGGGCCTATTGCCACGTGCCAAACGGCTCAACACTAGATCGTACCGACGCGATTGAGAAACAGGTTGAGCGGTTTGCCCCCGGCTTCCGCGACCGGATTCTGGCCCGTCACACCATGAACACGGCGCAGGTAGAAGCCTGGAATCCCAATTATGTTGGTGGCGACATCAATGGCGGTATCATCGACATTGGCCAGTTGTACACCCGGCCAACCATTGGGCTAACACCTTACCAGACATCGGTGCCCGGCGTTTTTATTTGTTCCTCGGCCACCCCACCCGGCGGGGGTGTTCATGGCATGTGCGGCTACCACGCAGCCCGAGTGGCTTTACGGGAAGGATTCGGCAAATCTGTACCGGTTGAGCTGTCCGATGGGTAGGTGGAATATGAACTGAAGCGTTTATTCGGCCTCCGCGTAGAGGTTGATATATCGGGACTTCGCCTGCTCCCGGGCCCGCTTGATACGCATCTTCACCGCGCTGAGCGTTGCTTTTTGTTGCCGGGCTATGGTCTTGATTTCTACCCCTTCCTGATATTTCATTCGAAGCAGATCGCGCTGATAATCGCTCAATTCCTGCATGGTTTGCTCTAGAATACGGAACGGTTTTTCGTCAGAATCGTCGAAATTCTGGTTTGATAGATAGTTTTCATTGAGGTACTGCTGGTATTTCAATTGATATTGTTGCCGTTTGCGCACCTGATCAATACAGTAATTCGTGGTTACGACCTGTAGCCAGGCTGTAAAACCGGACTCGCCCTTGAAACCCGTCAGCTTACTCGTAAGCCGGATAAAAATCTCCTGGGTAAAATCATTGGCTTCATCTGGATCGTCGCAGAAAAACAGGCAACGTTGATAGACTCGATAGCGGTGCCGTGTGTAGAGCTGAGCAAAGCAGAGGTCATTTTTTGTCGTTACATACAGGGAGATTAGCACTTGGTCGGATAGGCGATTCATGGAGAAGTTTCAGGTAAGTTGTTACGGTTCTACAAATATAAATCGGCTGGATGGTCTACCTCTGGCCGCTTAACTCGATCCGATTGATAACTAGCGAACAGTTTAGAAAATGCCATGAAACAAGTAGTTTGACTACTGAATTCTTATATGGTTGAGGATGGATTCTTAGAGCTGTTTTTAGTAGCTATAGCTGTGATTGCACCTATCAATTACACCCCCTAACTGCGAACAACTAGTTAAATTATCCGGCAACGCTGCTTTCTTCATCAAACAAATAGTACCGATGCTGAGAATTTCACTGAGTTTGATTTATGTTGCGCTGGCCCTGATTGGCTTTATTGGAAAATTGGGCAGTTCAGAACCCCAAACGAGCCACCGACCTGCGTTGCTGGCCGATGGACCTGCCGATATTCGACTGACTAATTTTGCAGGTCCGGATCTGACACCGAGTCCAGCTTGCCTGGCCGTTGCCCCAACCGGCGAAGTGTTCGTGGGAGTGGACATGATCGGGTCGCTGGGTAAAACACCCGGCAAGGGATACATCATTAAACTCATTGATCAGGATAATGACGGCAAAGTAGACCAGCACACCAAATTTGCCATGGTCGATAATCCACGCGGTATTATCGCGCTCCGGGACCAGGTTTTTGTACTGCATACGACCTTTTCGAAAGAAACCGGAAAAGCCAGCAATATGGATCTGGTGGTGTTTGCTGATGCCAATAAGGACGGAGTTGCTGATGGACCGTCCAGGCCACTCATTCAACATCTAAGCAATCCTAACTTTCTACAGAGCCGGGGTACTGATCATGCAACCAATGGTATCCGAATGGGAATCGACGGCTGGATCTACATTGCCGTGGGTGATTTTGGTTTCCATGATGCCGTAGATCGAAGCGGAAAAAAACTAACGATGCTGGGCGGTGGTATTGTTCGGGTACGGCCCGATGGCACCGAAATGGAAATTTACTCCCATGGCATGCGCAATATCTACGATGTGGCCATTGATCCCTACATGAACATTTTTACGCGGGATAACACCAATGACGGAGGGGGCTGGAACATTCGATTCAGCCATCAGATTCAATCGGGCGAGTATGGCTATCCCGTTCTGTTCAAGCAGTTTACGGATGAAATTATTCCGGCTCTGGTCGATGTGGGCGGGGGCTCCGGTACGGGTTCGTTGTTCATGGACGATGCCACCTGGCCGGAGAAGTACAACCACGTACCTATGATGGCCGACTGGGGACGGAGTCAGTTGTATATTCACCGTGTTACACCCGATGGCCCTAGTTATACCCAGAAAGAAGAAGAGTTTATCAAGCTCCCCCAGATCACCGATGTGGATGTAGATGCATCGGGCAGGATGTATCTGGCGGCCTGGGATGGGGCCGGGTATTCAGGCAATCCAGCTAAAGGATATGTAATGCGGGCTGTACCGGCAGAGTGGACCTATAAAGCGTTTAAGTCGCTTGAAAAGGCATCTATAAAGCAACTGATTGGGGTTCTTAAATCCGGAAGTGCTGCGGCCCGCCTGTATGCCCAGCAGGAATTGCTCACCCGCCCCGCCGATAAGGTAGCCAAAGCCGCCTGGAAAATCACCGCCGACAAGGGTTTGCCGCTATACGTACGTATAGCGGGTATGTACACCTACGCTCAAGCGGCAGGCGAAGCGGGAACGGCTAATCTGGTCAACCTGACCGCAGAGCCTGAGTTTAGGGAGTACGCCTTACGGGCGCTCAGCGACCGAAAAACGCGCCTAACTTCAGTACCCATCGAACCATTTATGCAGGCACTGAAAGACCCGTCTGATCGGGTTCGGCTGGCGGCTATGATTGGTCTGGGACGACTTGGTAAAGTAGAAGCGGCTCCGGCTTTGTTGCAGGTTGCAGTTCCATCTTCGTTTGTGGCACCGGCTAAAGGTACCGAAGGTCCTCACGCAACGCCCAATTCGGCCCTTGTTCCGGCGCATATTGCTGTGCGAACCTTAGTGAGTCTGCACGCCGTAGATGCCTGCCTGGGCGCTATAGGAACGGGTAACTCTACGCTTGCACTTTGGGCACTGCGCTACATGCACGACCCGAAAGCCGTAGATGGCTTGCTCTCAGCCTACCAGCGTACCCAGGACGAAGCCCTGAAAAAGCAGATTCTGACTACCCTGGCACGACTTTACAAAAAAGAAGCCGACTATGATGGGTCCTGGTGGTGGGGTACCCGCCCTGATACGCATGGCCCGTATTACAAAGGAATCGTATGGGAGTCATCGCCCGCTATTGAAAAACTACTGAAGACAGAATGGGCGAAGGCCGATGCGACCGGAAAACAGTTCTTCATCGACCTGAACAGCCGCCACCGGATGGATATCCCTGAATTTGGCGCTGAAGAAGTTGTTGCCGTTAAGGAAGAAGCCAAAGTGGACCTGGAGAAAATCAGAAATCAGAAGGGTCAGATCGGAAAATCGTCTATCGAAGACATCATGCTGGCCATGGCGAAGCTACCCGGTGATGCTGTAAAAGGGAAAGCCCTCTTTACCCAGCAAGGCTGTATTGCCTGCCACAGCATCACAAAAGGCGAAACCATGAAAGGGCCGTTTATGGGACAGATTGGTTCGATCATGAACCGGGAGCAGATTGCCGAGTCAATTCTCAAACCCAATGCGTCCATCTCGCAGGGGTTTGCTACCGTACTCATCACAGCCAAAGGCAATAAGAGCTATACGGGGTTCATTACCGAAGAATCGGCTAACAGGGTCGTTCTGCGAACGATTACGGGCGAAGTGTTCACGATTAAAGCCAGCGACATTCTTTCCCGCAAGGAAATGGAAACATCCATGATGCCCGATGGTCTGGCCAACGCCTTGTCCTACGAAGAGTTTGCGTCACTTATTACGTTTCTGTCGCAACAGAAGAAGTAGCTGTGATAGTGGTCTAGTGAGTTAGAGTGTGGTGTCAGCTACTTATAGCTGACATAGGGAGGTTTCTCAAAACCGACACCATTTCATAATAAAAAACAGGTAGAAATACGCCATTCCTGCATGCAGGGCGTATTTCTACCTGTTTTTGTTTGTGAGAAACGAGTTTTATCCCGACTTGTTTTAACCCGTTGTCGGTCTTGTTTCGCTTGTTGTTTAGTCAAAGCAGCTCACTGCCAGTTGAGCGTTGAGAGCCGTTGGTCTTACTGTCACCTTTGCATCGGAAAGCAAATCCCTAACAACAAATTACTAATGAACACTTTGTATAAAAGACTGATTGCAGTCGTTGGTTTAGCCGTATCGGTAAGCGCCTGTCAGGAGAATAGTTTGGTGGCTCCTGAAAAGCCGGTCGCTACATCGGCCGAGGCCGTCAATGATCTCATTGTGGTGGGTGTCCCCAAGAAGTACACACTGATCAAACACGGACAGGTTACCTTGACGTATATGGGGGATGGTCGGTTGCAAAAAGCAGCTTACGGCCCAGGGCCAATTTCCTATCCCTACAGTTCGGTGATTTACGCCTACGGGGCTCAGTCCATCAAAACAACCGCCTATTCGGGGAACACGGTGGTGCTGGAAGAAAATTACCTCCTGGATGCCAACGGGCGATGCCTTGAATCAAAGGAGAAAACATTCGTCTTTTACAGCTTCGGCACCGTTGAACTTGAGCAAGGCTGGGTTTATCAATACAATGCTCTGGGTCAGTTGAAAACACGAACGAGCAAAAACAATGGCGTGAAAACAACCTACACCTTCAATGCCGACGGTGATATGAGTAAGGCAAGCTCAACCGGAATCGATGGGAATCCCTTAAAAGACATCACCTTCGCCTATGATCAGCCCGTTGGCGACCCGATTCTGACGGATCGGAATCAACTCAACTCCGAGTGGACTTCTCTGCCCGATTCCTACCTGAAAATTTTCGGTAAACCCAGCAAACACCTGGTGAAACTCATTACGCAGAAAAACTACTATGGCAATCAGGCCCCATTGACCTACTACTATTCCTATACGATCAACCCGGATGGCTATATAACTGAAGAGAAACAGTTTAACCTGTTCAATGCTGCACCGATGTCTACGAAATCGTACAACTATCTGGTTACAAATATTGGCTTTCTTCAATAGCCTAACGGTAACGCAAATTGGGGAAGGTGCCTGGCTATTTAGTCAGGCATTTTTTTGTAGTACCGACCGTCCCGGTCGGGCGCGGATTAACTGGTTTCTCGCCCGACCGGGACGGTCGGTATTGCAGCAATATTTAGACCAGTAAATCTGTAGGAACGTTGAAAGATTTCTTTATTTTTATATCACAAAAAACTGCTGGCTATGAGTTTGTTATAGCAATAGTACGTCCTTTTCCTAAAGCCAAAACTATATGAAGAAATTTCTCTTGCTCACTCTTTTTTCGGCCTTTGCCTTTGTGGCCCCTGCACAAATAAATAACAAGATTGTGATTGGGGAGATTGACAGCATCCAGTCGAAACTACTGAATGAGAAACGAAAAATATGGGTCCATGTTCCAGATAGCGGTCCTGCTGGTTTTTATGCCAAACAACGGTATCCAGTTGTTTATTTGTTAGATGGCGATGCCCATTTTTCGTCGGTGGTGGGCATGATCGAACAATTGAGTTCTGTAAATGGCAATGTGATCTGCCCCGAAATGATTGTAGTGGCAATTCCCAACACCGACCGAACGCGGGATTTAACGCCAACCCACGTGGAGAGTGACCCACCGTTTATGGATCGTGATTTTTCGAAAAACTCGGGCGGGGGCGAAAAATTCCTTTCGTTTATCGAGAAAGAATTGATGCCGCACATTGATTCCCTGTATCCAACCCAACCGTATAAAATGCTCATTGGACATTCATTTGGCGGTTTGTTGGTCATGCAGGCCTTAACCAGGCACACTGGTTTATTTAATGCCTATGTGGCTATTGATCCGAGCATGTGGTATGATAAACAACGGTTTTTAGCCGATACGAAGAAAGCCTTAACTACTAAAAAATACGAAGGAGTTTCTTTGTTTCTGGGTATTGCCAATACCATGAATGAAGGCATGACGCTGTTAAAACTGCAAAAAGATACAACCGCAGCGACCCGGCATATCCGGTCTATTTTTGATCTGGACAAACACGTAAAAGCCAGCAAACAGAACGGCTTACGTTATCAAAGTAACTACTACGGCGATGATTCCCACGGCTCGGTTCCACTCATTACCGAATACGATGCCCTCCATTTTATTTTCAATTACTACAACTTAAAGCTGACTCAAAAAGACTACACTGATACAACTACAGCGTTGGCCGATAAATACGAACGGCATTTTGCCAACGTATCAAAGCAACTGGGTTATAAGGTAAGCCCCGTTGAAAGTTTGATTAATGGTCATGGCTACGGGGCTTTGGCGAATAAGAATTTTAAAAAAGCTGAACGATTTTTTAAGCTCAATGTGGCTAACTACCCCGGTAGCTACAATGTCTATGACTCGTACGGCGATTTCTTCCTTGCGAAAAAAGACACCGCCAATGCCATCGCTAATTTTACCAAAGCCTTGTCCCTGAAAGAGAATCCGGAAACGAGGGGGAAACTAGACGAACTACAAGGACAGAAAGCCCTCAAACTCACCGCCGATGAGTTGCAGAAATATGCGGGAGAATTCGAAATAGCAGGGGTGGGCATGACCCTGAAAACGTTCGTCAGCAATGGGGTATTGAAAATTTCCGCTCCGGGCCGTCCCGAAGGGGAACTCTATTCAACCAAATTGCCTGAGTTCAGAATCAAAAATGCAACAGGCTATAGCTTTCGCTTCGAGATGGACAGCGATAAACCGACCGTTCTCCATATCGTTGTTCCGGAGGGAACGTTTAAAGCGATGGCGAAAAAGTGAGTTGATCTACACCAAACCGAGACCAACATGAAGAATCTATCCTTCCTCTTCTGTTTATTTACATCCATTGTGAGTTATGCCCAGCATGATCATCACGTGGATGACACCAAAACGAATCACAATCACCTCGCCCATATGCAGGCGTCGAGGGCGCAGAATGTGTACATTCATAACTTGCCACCCCCTAAGCTGATGACCGGTGTTGGGCAATCGAAACTGACGATTGAAACCAAGTCCGAAAAAGCCCAGCAATACTTCAATCAAGGACTTTCCTTGCTGCACGATTTCTGGGATCTAGAGGCTTACCGGGCGTTTAAAGAAGCCATTCACCAGGACTCAACCGCTATTATGCCGTATTGGGGATTGCTGCAAACGGCGGGCGCGGACGAGGATAGTATCTATGCCGCCAACAAAAAGATAGCGGCCAAAAAGCTAAAAACACTGGTAAAGAAGGCAACAGAACACGAGAAACTGTACGCCGAAATGGCCATTTTAGGCGATTCGCTTAAGGAAAAAGCCTACCCGGAAATCATCAAAAAATATGAGTTGATCGTCCATAAATTTCCCGATGATATTGACGCCAAACTGTTTCTGGCCCTGGCTAAGATGAGTGGTTTCGATACAGAGTTAAAGCCCAACGAAGGGCAGCTCTACAGCGAATTTCTGTTGCGGGATGTGCAGCGAACGGAGCCTCAAAATCATGCGTTCCATCATTACTGGATTCACCTGATGGAGCATTGTTGCCCTGAGCAGGCGCTCAAAAGTGCCGACGTACTAACATCGCTCGCGCCCACCTCAGGGCATATTGTGCACATGCCGGGCCATATTTACAACCGGGTTGGCGATTACAAAAAAGCGCACGATACCTTCGTAGCCGCTGTAAAAACCGACTCGGCTTATATGAAAAGGGAAGGTATTCAAGAGGTCGATAACTGGAATTACATCCACAATATCAATTACCTGATTGCGAACTGTGCGCACGATGGTCGGCACAAGGAGGGGCTGTATTATGCCGAGAAACTAAAAAATATGCCCATATCCAAAAGCCGTAAAAAGATTTATGATGGCACATTTTTTAGTCAGGGAATTCTGGCACCCGCCAAAATGGAGATGGCGTTTGGCTATTGGGATCGGGCGGCTGCGCAGTTAGAAATGGTGCAGGACAAAGACACGATGTACAGTATTGCGAATATGGATTATAAAAACGGGCTATTATTTTTTGTGAAAGGCATGGATGCACTGGCCAAGAACAAGCTCCCGGATGCGATTGCCTATTCGAACAGCCTGGATGCATTTTTATGGCGGAATGAACATCAGAGTGGAAAGGACAGTACGCTCAATAAATTCTACCAAAATGCGTTGAACACGGCATCGCTGGAATTACAAGGCTGTATTAAACGTGATCAGGGAAAATATAATCAGGCGATACCATTTTTGGAGAAAGCTCAGAAACAGGAACTGGAATTAGGCTACGGAGAGCCTCCGCTTTATTCACGACCGGTAGCGATAAGTCTGGCGCGGACCTATGAGAAAGCTGGTAACTGGGATAAGGCTGCCGATACGTATCAGAGCTTATTAAAGCGCTTTCCGAAGAGTGGTTATGTTTATTATGGGTTAGTGAACCTATACACCCAAAAAGGGGACGCCGAAAAGACCCGTGACTTCGAAACAAAGCTGAAAGATGTTAGCCAGTATGGTGATAAAGGGCTATACGCCTTAACGAAGCAGAAGTGAGAATACAGAACGGGCATCTACCCAGTTTACGCTGGGCTGATGATAGCCATACTGCCTAAGTCCCTTAGTTAATAGTACTGGCTACGGGCAAATAAACCTGAAAGGTGGCTCCTTCGCCGAGTTGGCTGATGGCTGTAATCGCTCCCCCGTGGTTCGTGGCTACTTTTTGGCAAATGGCTAGGCCAACTCCTGTTCCTGCAAACTCATTTTTGCCATGCAATCGCTGGAAAACCTGAAAAATGCGGTCCAGGTATTTTTCATCGAAACCAATTCCATTGTCGCTGATTTCAATTTTATGATAGACCGCCGATTGTCTGGCTGGTTTTACCGCGTGTGGCAACTGGTCAGCTGTTATTTCCTCTGACTTAATATAGATGTGAGGAGGAATACCCGCTCGGTGGAACTTTAGGGCATTGCTCAGTAAGTTTTGAAATAATTGACCAAGCTGTGACGCTTCTCCCTCAATGGTGGGCAGGGCATGCACTTGGATTTGGGCTTGTGTTTCTTCGATAACAAAGGATAAGTTCTCCAGGCAATTGTTCACCAGACTTGTAAGGGTTACAAACGTAGGCGTTTCACGACGGGTAGAAAGGCGGGAGAAACTCAATAAATCTTTGATCAGCACCGACATACGGCTGGCGGCCGATTGCATTCGGCTTAAATAGGTTCGGGATTCGCCCGATAAATCACTGTCACGGCTCTGGAGGAGATCGCCAAACTGCTGAATTTTGCGCAGTGGCTCCTGCAAATCATGACTGGCAATGTAGGCAAACTGGCTTAGGTCTTCATTGCTCCGGTTCAATTCGCGAACGGTCGATTCTAATTCATGTTGCGATTGCTCCAATTTTGCTTTTGCCTGGGCCAACTCCTCATTGTGCCGAATGGTTTGCTCCACAAGCTTCTGTGCGTCTATATTGACCACAAAGCCCGTCCAGGCCGCTACTTTATCGGCCTCACTTTTTACGGGTTGGGCTGTAAAAAGATGCCACAGGTATGATTGAGTCGTGGCATCTCGCAGCCTACATTCATACTGAAATGGCAAATAGTTGGCCGCCTGCTTAGCCCATAATGCCCAGAAGTCATCATAGTCGTCTGGATGAATAATTTTAGCCCATTTGGTCTGATTGATGGATTGGAGCGAATGCCCGGTAAGGTCGGTCAGCCAGGTATTGGCGTAGAGCAACTGGCCTGCCTGATTAGCCGTAAAAATGAGTAGTGGCAACGAGTTGGTTACCCGCTGGTAATGCTGCTCACTTGCCTGTAGGCGTAAAGCCAACTCCTGTAACTGCTCATTTTTCCGCTTAATCTCATCATAAGCGGATAGCGGTTGATTGGCATCGAATTGAGCGCGCCACTGGTCAATTTGCTCTCCGCTTAATTTCCGTGACGTTGGCAGGCTGTAGTATAGTATGATTTTACCCCCTTTGCCTGTATTGGTTATTTCCATCTTCTCCACCAATCGCTGAGCATATAACAGGCTCTGATTGAGTGGATTGGCTACAGGAAGATTCTTATCCTCAATAATGGCCACTAAGTACTGATGACCACGCGATCGGTCGGTACATAGGGTTAACAGAGGACCCGTACCCTGCTCAATGGCATAGCGGGCAACCTCCGAGACAGCCGTAGCAAACGTAGTTTGAGCCGCTAGAGATAAACCAACCAGTTCCACCAGTTTCATGGCCCGTTTGTGGGCCAGAATCAGGTCCATCTCATTATCGAGCGAAATCCTAACTAATTCCTCCATGATCTCCATGAGCACGCCCAACAAATACGGAGGTGTCGTCCGTTTGTCGGGAATAATCTTTATATAAAGCGGCAGCCAGGATCGTTAAATCATACCGATGAATGAACGGATACCGGGTGTGGTCCCAGCGCGATTGCAACCCATCCGAACACATAATTAACAACTGACCCCGTTCAAAAGGCAGGGTGTGGTCGTTCATGGTAGCCGGCAAATTCATACCAATAATTCCGTTATAAGACAGAAAATTTTTGGAGGCCATTGCCCCACTGAGCCGGGTTGAAATATTGCCGACACCACACCAATTCCATCGCTGGCTAGCTACATCGTAAACAACAACAGAACCAACCAATCCGCGGGTTTTAGTTACTGAACGGTGCATATACCGTATAATATCGACTGGGCGGTGATCTGGACAATGGCGGAAGGCCGTAATAGCGGTTTGTACGGCCGCATAGGCTTCAGGACCGTGGCCTAAGCCGTCGCCCAGAAACAACTTGATGTGGCTGGGCGTCATTTTTAAATAACAGCCATCGCCACACAACGTCTCACCCGGTTTGGCAACCAGCAACGAGCGAAAATCAAACCCGGAAGCCCGTTCAGGAATAGGCGCATTAGTCGGGTTCAGGAAAATACGAGCCAGAAGGATCGTGCCCCAGCCTTTCATTGAATAAATCTGCACCTGATCGGCCAGGCGATTAATAGACCCTAATCCATGACCCAGCGTGCTGGTAGTAGATACGCCATCCCTGACCATTTTGGTGGCGTCGGCCATACCAGGACCGTTATCTATGCTGATGAGTTCAATACCCGACTGCGTAGTGGATTGAAAATGTTGCACAAACAGATCACCCCCTCCACCATGTTTGATCAGGTTTGACGCCATTTCGGCCACAATTAAGTCTATTTCACTAAGTCGCTGGTGCTGAAAACCAGCCTGTATTGCAATTTGATTGATTCCTTTTTTTAATAGAGCTAAATAACTCCGGTCGGGGGCCTGAAATCGTACGTATGCGGAGTTATCCATTCTTCCATTTTAAAATGGTAATTGTTGTTCCCTGTCCAAGCGTACTTTTAAGGTCAAACTCGTTCACCAGCCGTTTGGTACCGGGTAACCCTAAACCCAGGCTTTTTCCGGTAGAATAGCCATCCTGCATGGCCAGGCTAATATCGGCAATACCGGGTCCCTTATCTGTGAAGGTCAAGCGTACGCCCGACTCGCGCCCTTTGCTAACCACTTCAATCAGTACCTCGCCACCATTGGCGTAACGAAGCATGTTTCGGGCTAACTCACTGGCGGCTGTAATGAGCTTCGTTTGGTTAACAAGGCCCATTCCAATTTTTACGGCTACTTCTTTTACGCGATTACGACACGGAACAACATCCTGCTCCCGGGTAATGGCCATACTGTCTTTATTCAGTATCGTCAGCATCGTCGTCATCCGCTAGTTCGTCAGTTGGGCCAAGCTTTGTTTGCAACAGACTCATCCCTCGTTCTACGTCGAGTGCGGTGTACACGCCACTGAGTGATAATCCTAATTCGATCAGGGTAATAGCTACGGCTGGCTGCATACCAACCACAACGGTTTCGGCATCCAGCACCCGAGTCATACTGGCAATATTGCCTAAAATCCGACCCATGAACGAGTCGACAATTGATACGGCCGAAATATCGATCAGTACACCCCGTGCTCCTGTTTTGTGGACCATACCGATCAAATCAGTCTCCAGGTTTAACGCCAGCCGGTCATATAAATCAACCTGAATGGTGACCAGCAGAAAGGGACCCATTCGGAGGATAGGTATTTTTTCCATAGGTAGCGCGCGTTAACGTATAGACTTATCCGTATCTGCCCGCTTAACCAGCAGCCGGTGCATGCTAAAGGCATGCTTGAGGGCGCTGGCCAACGACGCTTTGGTAATGATGTTGGATAGGTCGATACCCAGGTGAACCACCGTTTGTGCGATCTCGGGCCGGATGCCACTGATGATACAATCGGCTCCCATTAAACGCGTGGCACTAACTGTCTTGATCAAATGCTGCGCTACCAGCGAATCGACGGCGGGTACCCCAGATATATCGAGAATGGCAATACTACTCCCGGTATCCACAATCTTCTGCAGCAGGTTTTCCATCACAACCTGTGTGCGGGAACTGTCTAGCGTGCCAATAATGGGGAGTGCCAGAATGCCTTCCCATATCTGAATAACTGGCGTAGAGATATCACTGATTTCTTCGGTCTGTCGGAAAATAACTTCCTCACGGCCTTTAATAAACGTCTCGAACGTAATGACGCCGAAATTATCCAGAAGCCTGTTTAGTTTCTGGCTCTCGGTAAATAGCTGCATCGGATTATCGGGTATATGCTGCTGGAGCAAGTCGATAATGGCCTCTTTTAAACCGAAGATATACAGACCTGTTTCGCGGGGAGAAAACCCCTGTCTGGCGCGTGACATTGAAACGGCCGACAGAATTTCGAACACTTCATCGAAATCTGTCGAATCGACCTGGGTTATATTTTCATCTGTAATGGCCTTGGCCAATGCACTGATCAACTCCTCCGATTGCGCCCGCAATTCGTCATTCGTCATCAAATCGTCCCGAAGACTTTCACTCACTAATTGTTTCTGAAGCCAGTTGTCAAGTAACTGGGCTTTGTTCTTTTTTAGTAACTCCGTTATTGTTGTAGCCATTGGTAAAGATGGGAAGGAGAAAACAGGCAAAAATAGACAACAGATGATTAGATTAAAATTAAATAATGTGATGGGCGTTAACCCATGCTTTATTACTTGACCTGACTGGGTCTATAACGCGTATTTCTGTTGAAAGATAATAAAAAAAGTAGTGTTATAGTAAGTTTTTTACCCTAATGGTGTATACAAGTGCCATTCATAAGAGGTAGTCATATAAAGCAGTCTACACACTTATACAGGCAAGTAGGATATGATTTGATGCCTATAGGCTGTCTCTCTAAAATAGAAATTACATAACTTATTTATTTTTTAGTAACTAAAAGTTGGGCTCTCGTCAACGTTCGGGATGAAGATTTACGGGTCAAGGGGTTCAACTGAAGACTGTACGAATACGGCTTAATAGCGTGCCTCGAAACCAGTTGGATGGGTTTACAACCATTTAACCTAAAAAGGCATCGGTTTACAGACCGGTTCTTATATTTGGTTAAACTCGTAAACTCCCTTCGCTATGCAACTGATTATCCAGCACTTATCCAAGACCTATCCTAATGGCGTCAAGGCATTAGATGATGTATCACTCACGATTCCAATGGGCATGTACGGCCTGCTGGGGCAGAATGGAGCCGGTAAATCGACGCTGATGCGGACACTCGCTACCTTGCAGGACGCCGACACGGGCACGGCAATGCTGGATACTCTCGATATTCTGAATCAGAAGGATGCTGTTCGGCGGGTGCTGGGTTATTTACCGCAGGAGTTTGGGGTGTATCCTAAAGTGGCAGCTACTGACCTGCTGGATCACTTCATCGTCTTGAAAGGCATTACCAATGGAAAAGAACGAAAAGAGCTGGTGGAGGCCTTATTACACCGGGTGAACCTGTACGAGCATCGTAAAAAAGCCGTTAGCAGCTATTCGGGTGGGATGAAGCAACGCTTTGGTATTGCGCAGGCACTCATAGGGAACCCCAAACTGATTATTGTTGATGAGCCAACGGCGGGCCTGGACCCCGGCGAACGCAACCGCTTTTATAATCTGCTGTCGGAAATTGGTGAGAATGTGATTGTGATCCTGTCGACGCACATTGTGCAGGACGTAATGGAGCTCTGTAATAACATGGCCATTATTCATCAGGGCCGCGTGTTGTATAGTGGTTCGCCAACGGATTCGGTGGCGGGGTTGACCGGTAAAATCTGGGAGAAGTCGATTGCTAAAAGTGACTTGCTAACCTACCAGCAGAATTACAACGTTATTTCCAGTAAACTGGTAGCCGGTAAGCCACTAATACACATCTACAGCGAATCCACGCCGGGCGAGTCCACGCTGGGCGAAGGGTTTGTACCTGCCCAGCCTGATCTGGAAGACGTCTTCTTTTCAACCATTCAGGCCGATACACTCCAACTCAGCTAACCACCATGTTTCTACACATATTTACGTTTGAAATCCGCTATTGGCTTCGGCAGCCAATGGTGTATGTTTTCCTGCTTGTTAATGTGCTGATGTTTACCTGGGCAGGGGCTTCCGATGACCTGACCATTGGCGGAACATTTGGGAATATTTATAAAAACGCGCCCTATGTTGTTCAGAACCATTATGGTATCTGGTGCGTTTTTGCCCTGCTCATGACCACGGCTTTTGTTCAGAGTGCCGCCGTCCGCGACTTCACGTACAAAACCAGCCAGATAGTCTTCTCGTCGCCTATCCGCAAAGTCGATTACCTGGCCGGGCGATTTTTTGGCTCGTTCCTGGTCTCACTCATTCCGTTTCTGGGTATCTCGATCGGGATTATTTTCGGGACCTGGGTGGGCCAGGTAACGGGTGCTACCGACGCCGAGCGGTATGGTCCGATTGTGTGGTCAGCGCACCTGAACAGCTTCCTGATTTTTGCCATTCCCAATACCTTTCTGGCCGGAGCGTTTATTTTCATGCTGGCGGCTCTGACGCGCTCCTCGATTACGGCTTTTATCGGGGCTATTGTGTTGCTGGTAGCGCAACTGATAGCGGGTACATTTCTGGGCGACGTGGAGAACGAACACCTCGCAGTCTATTTCGATGCCCTCGGTTACGGCCCATTCCAGCTCATTACGAAATACTGGACCGTCAGCGACAAAAACACTCGCTCGGTGGGCCTGGGTGACGTGCAGGAACTGATCAACAGAGTTATCTGGATAGGTGTTGGGATGGTGTTGCTGGTCATTACGTACGTCCGGTTTTCGTTTGAAGAGAAAATAAAGAAAGTTCGTAAAAAACGGCGCGAACAACTGGTGGAGGATGCCGCTGCGGCAGGGAAAGTAGTTGTTCGCCCGTTGCAATCGCTGCCGCGCGTAACCCTGAGCTACGGCTGGTCGGCGCAGTGGGTACAGATGACGCGCGTATTCCGAACCGATTTCCTGGGAACGGTGAAAGGCACGGCGTTTATTGTGATTCTATTCGCGGGGCTGCTCAACATGGGTTTCTCCCTGCAATATGCCGGGAAATTTTATGGCCTGAGTTCGTATCCCGTTACCTATCAGGTCATTCAGCTTATTCGGGGTACAATCTCCTTGTTTCTGTTTGCTATCATCATTTTCTACTCCGGTGCCATTATCTGGAAGGAGCGTGACGCCGACCTCGACCAGATTTACGATACCATGCCGCACCGTAATTGGTCGGTGTTTGTAGGGAAGTTTCTGGCTATGATGGGCATTGTAGCCATTATTCAGGTGCTGTGCATCCTTGCCGGGGTAACCGCACAACTCCTGATGAGTTACCCGAATGTAGAGTTAGGTCAGTATGCGGTTGAGTTTCTGCTGATCGACCTGTTGCGGTATGCTCCAATCATCATGCTGTCGATGCTGACGCATACGCTGGTGAACAATAAGTACGTCGCGTTTTTTATTGTCATCGCCTTGCTCATTGCCAACGCCTATGTCTGGACCCCACTGGATGTGCAGAGCAATCTGATTCAATACAATGCCTCGCCCAATTACCAATATTCCGACATGAATGGCTGGGGGCCGTATGTTAAATCGTTTGCCTGGTTCCGGGTATATTGGTCGCTGTGGGCCGCCGTGCTGGCAATGGTCGCTATTCTGTTCTGGGCGCGGGGCAAGGATATGTCGTGGAAAAGCCGATTGCGGTCGGCAAGGCAGGCGCTGAATGGCACGAATCGGCTGGTGTTTGGCGGGCTGGCCGTAGCACTATTGCTGGTGGGGGGCTTCATTTTTTATAACACGAATATCCTGAACCACTATGTTACAGGCAAAGTGCGCGAAAAGCAACAGGTCGCTTACGAACAGAAATACAAACGATACGAACATCGTCCACAACCCCGGATCGCGAATGTAAAGTACACCATCGACGTCTATCCCGAAGAGCGAAATCTGGTCGTAAATGGCGATTATGTGCTGGTGAATCGGAGTACGGCACCTATTGATTCGGTGCATATGGTGTTTGCTAACCGGCTGGAGTACAGGATTGATCTGGAGCGGGCAAAACAGGTACTGGACGATTCGCTGTTGAACTATCGTATTTACAAACTTAGTCCCGCCCTGGCTCCCGGCGATTCGCTGCACCTTCGTTTTACGACCCGGAAGCGAACGCCCGGTTTCGAGAATGAGGTGCAGTTCACGAAGCAGATCAGCCAGAATGGTTCGTTTTTCGATAATTTCGATATTGCCCCGCAGATCGGCTATCAGGAGCAGGGCGAAATTTCCGACAAAAACGACCGCAAGAAATACGACCTGCCCGAAAAAGCCCGCATGCCAAAGCTGGAGCGCAACTGCACCGGCGATTGTATGGATCATTACATCAGTAACAACTCCGATTGGGTGATGGTCGAAACAACCATCAGTACCTCACCTGACCAGATCGCTGTGGCACCCGGTTCCTTGTTGAAAGAATGGCGACAGACCGGTTCCGATGGGCAACCCCGGCGCTATTTCCACTACAAACTCGATCACCCCTCGCTTAACTTCTATTCGTTTATTTCTGCCCGGTACGAGGTGGCCCGTGAGAAATGGAACGGCATTGACGTTGAAGTATATTACGATAAAAAGCACCCCTACAACGTTCGGGATATGCTGGAGTCGATCAAGGGTTCGCTGGCGTACTATACTGAACATTTTGGACCGTACCGTCATAGGCAGGCGCGGATCATCGAGTTCCCGCGCTATGCCAGCTTTGCGCAGGCGTTCCCCGGTACCATGCCGTACTCAGAAAGCATTGGCTTCATTTCCCGAATTGATCCCGAAGAAGACATCGACATGGTGAAGTATGTGGTTGCGCACGAGATGGGGCATCAGTGGTGGGCGCACCAGGTTATTGGGGCTTATATGCAGGGTGCTACACTGCTTTCGGAAACGCAGGCTCAGTATTCGGCGCTGATGGTCATGGAAAAAGCCTACGATAAAGGCCGGATGAAGCGGTTCCTGAAATACGAAATGGATCGCTATCTCTCCGCCCGAGGAACGGAATCACTCAAGGAAGTGCCCTTGGAACGAGTCGAAAATCAGGGCTATATTCATTACAACAAGGGGAGCGCGGTGATGTATTACCTGAAAGAATTGATTGGGGAACGCGCCGTGAATAAGGCACTTCATACACTGATTGATCAATATGCTTACCGGCAACCACCTTACCCGGTTTCCTATACTCTGGTGGACCTGTTCCGACAACAAACCCCTGATTCCCTGCAATCAGTGATTACCGATCAGTTTGAGCGCATCACCGTGTTCAACAACCGGGCTACAGCCGCTTCGTCTAAAAAGCGCCCGGACGGTCAGTATGAGGTAACGATTGACGTGCAGGCCGAGAAGTTCTACGCCGATTCGCTGGGCCGCGAAACACCCACGACGCTCAACGATCTGATCGACGTTGGGGTATATGGCAAACCAGCCGAAGGTAAAAAGCAGGGTAAGCTCTTAGCTGTTCGTCGCGAGCGTATGAAGCAGAAAGTGGGGAAATACACCTTTGTGGTGAAGGAAGAACCCTTTGAAGCCGGTATCGACCCCATCAACTTCCTCGTTGATCGGGTGCCCGACGATAACCTGAAGCGGGTGAATAAGCTGGACTAGTAGGCCTGATGTTCATGGGCACGAACCAATTGCTCGTGCCCATGAACAATTATTATACGCTTAGCTTTCCTTCGATCGAGTCGTCCAGCGTTTTGCCCAGAATCGCACCCGCAATCGTCTTAACAAACGCCACGGCATTGCCGTGTTTATTATCCCAGTAATAGCCTTCCTGCGTATCCACTTTTATCGCCGTAATACGCGGATCATCGACGCCCTCCGTAAACCACGTTTTTAAGATCGGTTCCCAAAGTTCCTTAATGAGTTGCTTGTCTGTAGAGAGCGTAGCTACGCCGTATACACTTAGGAAATCGGAATAATCCGAGCCCTGGAACAGGAGTTGAACATGGTCGTCGGTCTGAATTTCTGCATTTTTATGGCTGTCGTTAGCACTTAAAAACCAGAAGTTGCCATCGTCATCTACCTTTTGTACCGACATCGGCCTTGTGCGTAGCGGTTCGCCGGTTGTGATCTTTGTGCAGAAATAACAGGTGCTGCCTTTACTAACCAGTTCGCTGATTTTTTTGCCGGCTTCAGTGCCTGCCAAATCTTCGTGATTCTTTTCGG
This sequence comes from Spirosoma sp. KCTC 42546, assembly GCF_006965485.1. NCBI lineage: Bacteria > Pseudomonadati > Bacteroidota > Cytophagia > Cytophagales > Cytophagaceae > Spirosoma > Spirosoma sp. KCTC 42546. The sequence goes on along the minus strand of NZ_CP041360.1, from coordinate 6,611,189 downwards.
GCTGCTGTTGATTGATACTATCCATAACGGTTGAGTTTATTTGATACATCCTTACTCAACCCCTAACGTTTTGTTCAATCAACTCTCTTTTACGAAATCATGAATTTGCTCTTTCCTTATTGAATGGCCTGGCTTACTTTTTCCGGCCCGGTTTCGGAAACACCTCGTGCGAGTTAGCCCACTGTCGCCATAAGCTGGCCAATTGCTGAACTTTATCAGGATATTGAGCCGCTACGTCCTGGGTTTCGGATTTATCGGTTGCCAGATTAAACAGGCTCCAGGTGGTATCGCGGCTAGCCGAAACCAGTTTCCAGTTGCCCTGGCGGGCGTAGCGGGCACCAAAATGTTCGTTGAACAAGGTTTCATGGCCAGCGGATGCCTTACCCGCAAAGGAAGGAACCAGACTGACTCCCGTTGTGGGTGTGATGGTATGGCCTTTGTACGTTTTGGGATAGGTAGCACCAGTCAGCTCAGTAAAGGTGCTCATGAAATCCATAACGTGGCCTACCTGCGCACTGTAGGAGCCCTTTTTTGCGGTGATACCTTTAGGCCAGAAAGCCACCAGCGGGGTATGGACACCCCCTTCATAGGATTCCGCTTTCCAGAATTGGTAGGGTGTATTCGCTACATTAGCCCAGCGTTGACCAATCGACGCATAGGAAGTTTCGGCACCGGGCAGTATCTGCTTTTTCAGGTCGTACACGATTTTACGGCCATCGCGGGTTTCGTTGGGCCGGTCAAAACCGGGGCCATAGGCAGCGCAGTTCTCAGGGCTCGCTCCGTTATCCGACAAAAATAGAATCAGGGTATTATCCAGTTGGCCCGTTTCGCGAAGGGCGTTGATCATGCGACCAATGCCCTGATCCATCCGGTCGATCATGGCGGCATGAACAGCCATTGCCTGAGCATCCCACTCCTTGTCTGGGTTGCTTTCCCACGACTGATCATCCTGCCAGCGTTTGGATAGTTTGGTTTTAGCTGGGTCAATCAGGCCCAGTTTGCTCATTTTCTCGTACCGGGCTTTCCGTATAGCATCCCAGCCCGATTTATAGGTATCCTTGTACTTGGCGATGTCTTCGGGTAGCGCCATCAGCGGCCAGTGCGGGGCGGTTTCGGCGACGTAGATAAAGAATGGAGATGATTCTTTCGCAAAGGATTTAATGTAAGCTACGGTTGTATCGCTGATGGCGTCGGTATGGTAATAGTTTTTGGGAACCTCCCTGATGGGCTTTGTTCCGCTGACAAGGCTAAAGGGATCGAAGAAGTCGACTACTCCCCAGATGTTGCCGAAATACCTATCGAAGCCCCGGCTGGTTGGGTATTGGGAGATAGGGGCAAAATCGCCGTAGTCTTTTTTATGATTCAGCCAGTCGAGTTGCTCCTGGGGGCTTTTTTGTACGTTGGTGTTCGATACGTGCCACTTGCCGGTCATAGCCGTTTGGTAGCCTGCTGATTTGAGTACTTCGGCCAGCGTAACGGTGTTTTCGGTCATGTGCCCCCGGTAGCCCGGTTCATCTTCCGCGTCGGTCATCTTGCCAATACCAGCCTGATGGTTATAAAGGCCCGTGAGCAACGATGCCCGTGTAGGACAGCAACGGGAAGTGTTGTAAAACTGCGTATAGCGAATGCCGTTAGCGGCCAGAAAGTCGATATTGGGTGTGTGAATTTCGCCACCGTAGCAGCCTAAATCCGAGAAGCCCATATCATCGGCCATGATCACAATGATGTTGGGTTTTTGAGCTGCTTTTGGCTGTACTGTGTCAGTTTGTTTCTTCTCAAAACCACCCAAAAGCAGGATGGATAAGACGGCCATTACCGGCAATAACCCAACGAACAAGACCTTTTTCATAAATTCCACTTCGTAAAATTGATTGTCCACAGAGGCACAGAGAACACGGAGAAGATTAATAACTGAGTTTTCATTATTTTTCTCTGTGTTCTCTGTGCCTCTGTGGACACTATTTTTCTATTTTTTACCTGTTAATGCCTTAATCTTGCTGACCTCGTCTTCACTGAAGGGCGTTCCGTCTGTTCTGTAGATGTCGTGGAACCACAATTCTGGTTCTTTGCCATCCGGCATAGGTGTTCCCCAGGCATAAATCGTATTCGTTTTGCCCGATACAAATCCCCAGTTGATGGCACCAACATTTTCCTGCTTCAACATGGGCATAATGGTCTGGAAGAGGCTACCGTTTCTGCGGGCCATGTATTCCGTACAGATGAGGGGCCGGTTGTATTTGCGTAAGGAATTGATGCGCTGCTGGTGATTATCAATGTATCGGTAATTGTGGTAGGTGATCACGTCCGAGTTTTCTTCCTGAAACTTGTTTAGCTCCGTAAATTTGTCGTCCCAGTTCCAAACGCCCGCGCTGATCGGTTGCGATGGGTTAACGGCCCTGGCCCAGCCAAATACGGACTTCAACAGCGGTAAACTCTTGTCGAAGTACTGATTGTTACCCGGCTCGTTATAGAGGTCCCAGAGTAGGATTCGATCATCGTTTTTAAAGGTGGTCATCACGTCCTTTACGTAGCTTTCCAGCACCTTCAGACTGTCGGGGTGAGTCAGGATCATGGTGCCGGGGTCACGCACCCAGCCGCTGTTATGAATGCCGGGTTTGGGGGCAGGCTGCTTGCCGGGATGGTATTCGTCATTCCAGCAATCGTCAAAAAATACGAGTATGGTTTTGATACCGTGTTTATTGGCAATCTGGAGGTACTGTCCCAGACGATTTTTGAACCCCGCTTTATCGGTTGTCCAGGCCATATGGTGCAGATAAACCCGCATGGCGTTCAGCCCTAGCCCTTCGGCCCAACCTAGCTCCTTGTCAATAGTTTTTGGATCAAACGTAGCGGCCTGAAACATTTCGAGCTGGTTGATGGCCGTGCTGGGTTGGAAATTAGAGCCCCTCACCCAACCCTGTTTTTTATACCAGGCATTGGCCTTTTCGGTAGACCAGATTGTGCTTTGTGCCTGTACGCCTGATAGGGTAAGGAGTAGGAGAATGATTAGGATTAGTACGTGTTTCATGAATTGTAATTGACAACGATAAATTGTATACGAGTGAGTTTTTGACAGCTTCAAAAAATAAATCAATACCCCGGATTTTGAACGCATAACTTGTTGGCGTCAATTTCCGACTGAGGAATGGGGAATAATACCCGTTCCGGTTTCGCATTGGTTACTCCCCGGGCCTGAGCCAGTGAAATAAAGGTGCCCTGCCGAATCAGGTCTTCCCGTCGCTTCCCTTCCGATACAAATTCCCAGCCGCGTTCTCTGAAAATAGCTGTACGGAAGGCCTCTTTTGTTGGGGCATCCGTGTCCGTGAGATTGGGAATTCCAGCTCTTGTCCGAACCTGATTGATCAGTGCGAACGCTTCGGCGGTTGGCCCGTTGAGTTCGTTTAAGGCCTCGGCGCGGGTGAGCAGGATATCGGCATAGCGGATAACCGGAACGTCGGTGCCGCTGTTGTTGCCAACGGTATTGTTGTCCCAGTATTTAAAGCTCCGGGCATTATCTCCCGTCGATAGATCGACAGTCTGGTTGCTGCTGTTCACGTAGCTGGTACAAATCAGTTGCAGCCGTTTGTCGGTTGGCGCAAAGGTGCTGGTAAAGGCTGTGCGCAGCCGGTACTGGGTTGCAAAATTAGACATGGTTGACTTGTACACGTAGTTCGGAAACTGCGGACTGCTTTTGTACGAAGGCGGTAACGCCCCTGCCTGATACCAGTTTCCAAAGGGGTCTTCGGTACGGCACTGTAACACCAGAAGCATTTCGCGGTTATTTCCTCCTTCATTCTCTACCCGAAACAGGTCCACAAAACTTGGGTTCAGCGCATAATAGTTGAGGTCAATCACGGCCTTGGCGGCATCGGCTGCTTTTTGCCACTGTTTCGTATTCAGGTAAAACTTGGCCAGAATCCCGTTTGCATTGCCCTTGTTCAAGCGACCAAACGCTTCTTCTTTCCCCGGATCAGGCAAATCGGCCAGCGATTGGGTGATCTCTGTTTCGATAAACGTCTTCAGTTCGGCATCCGTGGCCCGTGCCAGATCCGCGGCCTGGGTAGTCGATGTACGGAGTGGAACGGGTCCGAAGAAGTTATACAACAGTGCATAGGCCTGAGCTCGTAACACGCGGGCTTCGGCTTTATAGAGCTTTTTGTTGGCGTCGGAGGTGTTAACATTGGCGATGTTCTCAATAACGCCGTTGGCATCACGGATCGTCCGGTAATTGGGCGTCCACATATCGTCGTTGAATGTGCCGATGGACGGGTCCCAGGTGAAATTGACGAGGGTGATCAACTGGCCATTTTCGGCACCACCCGTATTGAAGCCTATATCGGTGGACACTTCGGAGTCATTGATCACGTAGCGCGAGTTCGACTGGGTTTGTTGCTGGGCGTAGGACGAGAACAGCAGCGATTTAATCCCGCTTTCGGACGTCAACACATTGCTGGGCGAAAATTCAGACTTGGGCGTTACCTCCAGTGCCTGTTCGCAGGACGAAAATATAAGCAGAAAACCGCTGAAGAAAAGATATATAAATGCCTTTTTCATGTGAAATACAAGCTAAAGTCAGAACTGGAGGTTAAGGCCGGTTGTGAAGGTTCGGGTGAGCGGATAGGTATTGTAGTCGATTCGTAAGATATTATCACCGAGGGCATTAGCGGCTGGATCGGTGCCGCTATACTTCGTGAACGTGTACAGATTCTGGCCGTTGACGAACACCGAAGCCGAACTGATGTAGCGATTTTTGGGCACGGGCAGCTTGTACGACAATCGGATAGCCTGAAGACGCAGGTACGAGGCATCTTCAACCGTTTTGTTGGTAATCTGCCGTTGACCCTGCACATCATTCGGCAGAAAAGACGGATAGTCGTTGGTTGGGTTGTTGGGCGTCCAGCGATTCAGGTAGGGAGTGGCCAGTTTATTACGCCGATAATCAACAGGGTAATAGGCATCGACCAAGCTGCTGTTTAGCATTTTTGCCCCTTGCGATCCTTCAAAGAACACATCCAGAGCGAGCCCCTTAAACGAGACATTGGTGTTGAAACCGTAGTAAAAGTCGGGCAGCGATTTACCAAGAATAACGCGGTCGCTGGCATTGATGATGTTGTTGCCATCCAGATCCCGGTATTTCAGGTCGCCGGGTCGAACACCGGTTTGGGCCTTCCCGAAATCGTCGCCCGTTTGCCAAACGCCGTCAACGATGTAACCGTAGAAGGAGCCGATGGACTCGCCGGTTTTAAGAATACTTACCTGGCCAATACTCCCCGGACCCGAGCCGATGGACTGGGTTACATTGCCCAGACTCAGCACCCGGTTCTTAAGGGTTGTGATGTTGAACCCGGCGTCGATTCGGAAATCTTTCTTATCCAAAACAATGCCCTTCAGCGAAAATTCGAAACCCGTATTGCGCATGCTGCCCACGTTCTCGGTACGGCTGCCAAAACCCGTGCTGGACGGCTGCGGGATGTCGTACAATAGGTTGGAGGTTTTACGATTGTAATAATCTGCGCTACCCGTTAATCGACCGCTAAAGAAACCAAAGTCGATCCCCAGGTCCGCCTGTACCGCTGACTCCCATTGCAGGTCGGGGTTGGCACTGCGGGTAGGTTGCAACGAGCTTACTTTGCTCTCATTGAAAACGGCATTGCGTCCGGCAGAGTAGGTGGAGAAATACAGATAGTTTGCTGTTGGCTGGTTACCCGTTACGCCGTAGCTGGCCCGCAGTTTCAATTCACTGACCGATCGGCTGGATTTTAGAAAATCTTCGTCATGAATTCGCCAGGCCAGCGCTGCCGAGGGGAAATAACCGAATCGTTTGTTAGGACCGAATCGCGCCGACCCATCGGCCCGTAAAGCGCCCGTAAGCAGGTATTTTCCTTTGAACGCATAGTTCACCCGGCCCAGAAAGGAGACCAGCTTGTTTTCCTGACGACCGCTGCCAACGCCATTCAAGGTATTATCGCCGGTACCCAGCGCATCGAAAGTGAGGTCCGACAGGGCAAAGGAGCGGGAACTGGCAATTAAAGCGCTGGATGTATAGCGTTCGTAAGTTGAGCCTACAACCGCCGAAATCCGGTGATCGTTGATCGTTTTGTTAAAGTTCAGCGTACCCTCGGCCAGATAATAGCCCCGTTTCCCGTCGCGTACATCGGCATAACCGTTGTAGGATAAACCCGTTAAGGTGGTTGGGTCGATCCAGAAATAACGCTGGTTATCGTTTAAATCGACTCCCACCCGAACCTTGGCCGACAGGGATGGCATCAGGAAGTACTCGGCGTACATGTTCCCGAAGGTGCGGTAGGTATCGCCCATGCCGTACTGCCCATTGATAACGGCAAGCGGATTATCCATCGGGGCCATCAGGGGGGAGCGATAGTACGAGCCGTCGGCGTTATAGGGTGGGGCAGTCGGATCGTAGTTCTGCGCCATATACAGGGCGCTGGCGTTATCATTCAGGCCCAAACCTGTAGCGTTGTAGTAATCCCGTGTGTAGGACGTAGTCAGACTGATACCCACATTGTATTTGTTGGCAACACCATTTTCCAGGTTGACGCGGGCGTTGTACCGGCGGGTACCCGATTTGAGCATGATACCATCCTGATTAAAATACCCGGCGGATATGTAGTAGCGGGTGTTTCCCCCGGCTCCACTGAACGAAAGATCGTGCGACTGGATGGGGGCATTCTCGAACAACAGTTGCTGCCAGTCGGTGTTGGCGTTGGGGCCGGTTACTTTGGGGGTAGTTAACTTGCCCAGATCAATGATGGAATTGATCACATTGGTGTACTCATCCCCCGTCATGAACCGCTGGGTGTGGGCTACTTTCTGAACGCCGTAGGTGCCATTGTATTCCACCTTTAGCTTGCCATCTTTTCCTTTTTTGGTTGTAATAATTACGACCCCATTAGCCCCGCGCGATCCATAAATGGCGGAAGCCGATGCATCTTTTAAAATCTCAATCGATTCAATATCAGCCGGGTTTAGGCTATTCAGTGGCGTTCTATTATTGGGGTTACTGGTTGTGCCGCCTGCGCTGGCGGAGCCAATAGCTGTACCATCGTTTACGGGTAACCCATCAACCACGTACAGCGGGTCATTGTTACCGGTTATGGACGTAATTCCCCGAATCTGAACGCTCATGGTGGCGCCAGGTTCACCGCTTTTCTGGTAAATCTGCACACCCGGCGATCTACCCGTTAATGTTTGCTGTAGGTTGATATTGGTCCCTCGGGTTAAATCCTGCGCTTTGAGCGACGTTACCGAACCGGTCAGATCACTTTTACGGACGCTACCGTACCCCACAACCACCACCTCGTTCAGCGACTGATTATCCTCCTGAAGCTGGACGTTGATCTCCGATTGCTTATTGACGACCACCTCCTGGGCTACATAACCCACGTACGAAAAAACCAGCGTCAGTGATGTGGGGCCAGTAGCCGGTTCCGGGATGTTGATCTGATACCGACCGTTGGCATCGGTAGTGGTTCCCCGGTTGGTCCCTTTCACCACCACACTCACGCCCGGTAGTGGACCGGAGGAGCCAGTACGGCCATTGTCGGCGGCTCGCACCGTGCCACTAATCGGAATATCTTCGGGCGCTGGCGCTACCGACGTTGTTGTAGATAGCAGGCCCGTATTCAGCTGATTCGTTTCCGGCGAACTTGATTCAGAGGCCGGGTTTGCCGGAGGCTGAGCATCGCGGCTTGATGGGGTTGGCTTCCGGGTTAACACAACCCAGGTGCCTGGTTTAACCTGCTTGTAACGCAGGTTGAACGGCTTGAGCAGTCGACTCAACGCATTCTCCAGCGACGAGCTTCCGGCCAGTGCATCGGCCGGAACGGTCAGATTGGCAACCGTTCGGTCTTCAAACAGAATGTCGGTCTGGTAGCGGACTTTCAGATCGTTCAGTACATCGGCCAGTCGGTGCGTAACCACGACCGGCGCAACAACACTGGTACGTTGTTGCCGTGCCATGGCAATGGTTTGGCTGCTGGCAGGCTGGAAACCGCTGAGTAACGTTCCAGCGAGCAGAATGGGCAACGCAGTTGGGGTAAAACGTGAACACATAAAGTAGCTGCGGTAAGGGTAGGAAAGTCAGGAGTTATTCGAAAAAAGTGACGGTGTTGTCTTTCTGTTTGTAGTTGATTTCCAGTAACTCGGCCACCACCTGCAGGAATTCATCGGCATTGTTGGCCTGGAAGGAGCCCGTAACGGTACGGTTGCCTAACTCCTTGTTTTTCAGGATGACACGCAGGTTGTAGGTGTCCCGGAGAAGCTCCGCGATTTCGCGAACGGTCGTGCTTTTAAACACAAACCGATGATCGCGCCAGGCTGTACTGATGGCGGGCTGTGTGGTGTGACTTTGCGTAAGCTGTCCGGATGAATCTACACTAACCGCATCGCCGGGTTTCAGTCGAAGCTGGCGGACAGGCTTGGTAGGGCTGGCGTACGTTAGCTGGATGGCCCCTTTACTCAGCACGACTTTGGTGCCCCCCGGTCGATCATATACGTTAAATTCGGTGCCTAAGACAACCACGTCTACCCCCCGATTGGTGTGAACAACAAACCGCTGATGGGAGGGTGTGTGCTGGATGGAAAAAGCAGCTTCGCCCGTTAACCAGACCGCCCGTGTTTTAGCCCCAAAACCGAAACGCGGAATCCGAAGCGTCGAGTGTGCATTGAGGGTTACCTGCGAGCCATCGGGCAGCGTCAGTTGACGGGTTTCACCGTAGGCTGTTTCCTGCGTTTTGTACAGTAGCTGTTGCCGACTGGCATATAGTCCGGCTAACAGACAGAGCGCAAGACTGGCCGCAACTAGCCAGCGCGGGCTAATGGGTAAAGGACGTACACGCGTGTCAGGAACGGCTGCCAGTGGAGATTGCTGTTGTTCCCAGACCTCAATCCGGTTCAGGACGGTTTGGAGGCCTTTTTCATCATCTGCAACGTACTGAAGGTGCTGGCGTTCCCATTCATCGAGCCAGGCTACGTACTGCAACTGGTTTGCCGGTTGCTGTAGCCAATCGGCAATCATGGCTCGTTGCAGTGCTGTTGAGCGACCCGCAAAGTGCTCGAACAGGGTTCCTTTTGTAATGGTCTGGTTCATTCGGCAGCAGAAGTTTTCGCCGATGCTGGGAGGATCGGTTGAGTAGTGGGATTGGTAAAAACAAGTAGGGCTAGCCAGAAAAATAAGCCCATTCGAAGCGTCTGACGTAGCTGCGTGAGCGCCCGACTTAAATGAGCTTCAATTGTTTTTGGGGAGATCTGGAGTTCGTCGGCAATTTCGCGGTGCTTTTTGCCTTCAAACCGACTCATCACAAACACCCGCTGGCATTGGGGTGGGAGGGTGCGTACGGTTTCTTCAATCCGTTGATAGAGCTCTGTATACTGAAGTAATTGCTCGGGATCTGGCGAACCGTCGAACTCAATGGGTTCTGTTTCTGCCTGCAACGGTGATGGGTTCTGCTGGAATTCCAGCCGCATATGCGTATAAGCACGCTTCCGTACGGCCATGTATAGATAGGCCTGATACGAGCTGGTAATCTGTTGGTGCACCTGATTTTTCCAGAAGCTGAAAAATACATCACTAACCAGGTCCTCAGCTACTGTCCGCGAATGCACAAAACGTACGGCCTGGCTGCACAGCGTCCGATAATAGCGCCGAAACAGTAATTCATAGCCCCGTCGGGCGTCCTCCGCGAACGTTTGCCGGATCAGAAATTCGGCATCCACCACAATCGGTTCAGCATCCGGTTTCCGGAAGGGATTGGTAGGCGTAGGGTTGTTGGGTAGATTTTCGGCCATTCGTAGGCAAACAGAACGTGTTTACTACTAAGTCCGCAAAATTCAGTTTATCCCTTAGTCGATTCACAGATTTATTTTAATTATTCTGATAGGTTGTCTGCTGTAGACACTTATCCACTGGTTTTTGCCATGAGTGGCTTCCATTGAATTTCTGGTGATGGAGTCAATTGACTTATCAGTGGTTTATCGGGAAGAACCGGGAGGCTATTGCTTGCTTGTTACAGACCAGCCAGTGCAGGCAACAGTAAAAGGCTTCCTATTTGCCTGGTAGCTGGTAGAGAAATTTTTGACTTTTCTTGTATATATAATTTTCTTATATATTTTTGTTTGAAAATTAACCGTTAACTAGATCAATGGATTCAGCCAACCAGGAATTCTTACGAGGCACACTGAAGACGATTGTTCTTCAATTGCTGGCTCAACAGGGGCGAATGTACGGATACGAAATTACCCAGGCCGTTGACCAACGCACGGGTGGTGAACTAACCCTCACCTTTGGGGCGCTCTATCCGTTGCTCCACAAACTCGAAGATGAAGGCTTACTGATTACACAAAGCCAGGAGGTTGATGGGCGCCTGCGTAAATATTACCTGCTTACCCCAACAGGTAGTGAGACGGCAGTTCGGAAAGCTGGTGAGTTCGATCGCTTTATTCAACTGATGCGGCTGATCATCAGGCCTTCACCGGATGTTGCTTTCGGACAATAAATTATGACTGCCTCCTGTTTACTCCTTTGCCCTTTCACACGTTTATGAACAAATTATCTCCTACCCAACTCAACCGCCTGGAGCAGCAAATCCAGAAAAACAAGCCACATCAGGCATTACATGCCGAATTGGTAGACCATATTGCCTCTCTGATTGAGCAACGTATGGACCAGGGGCAGGCTTTTTCTGACGCTTTTGATCAGGTTTTGCAGCAGGCTAATCCACAAGCATTAGATCAGTTGAAACAACTCTATCTTCAGGAGTTCAGTAGTCGGCCTTCGCCAGCTTTGCCTAGAGCTTCCCAGACTAAACGACGGTACAAACGGCGTCCGGAAACCAAACCTTTTCAGTACATGCTACTCTCCAGTGTGCTTACTTTCCTGATCCTGATGGGTTTTCTCGTTGTGGTCAGCAGACCCCTGGCCGTGCCAATTGATGCGTTCCAAACCGCCTGGGGGGCAGCTGGATTAATGGGTATACTCGTCGTTCAATGGTGGCTGGTTCGAAGGTTCCGTAACCCAAAACGCCCACAGATGGTCTAAATCCGGCTTTGCTGCTAAGCGGGCTACGTACTGTTTCAACCTAAATCCTCTTCCCGATGGTTAGTCACTACCTCAGCGTGGCCCGGCGCCACTTGTGGCAAAATTGGTCTGTCAATCTAATTAGCCTACTAGGACTATCAGTCGGGTTAGCTAGTGGTTTGATCCTCTTTTTGGTTGTCAATTACATGTTTAGCTTTGACCGGTACCATCCACACCTGGATCGGACTTACTGGCTAGTGACCGACGTCAAGCATGAAACAACGCTGCCGACCGATGCGGCACCGCGGCCATTAGCTGAAGTACTCCGGCGCAACTATGCGTTTGTGGAGAGTGCTGTCCGGTTGGAAACCTTCTTTGGGCGTACCCTGAGTGTCTCGAACGGGAAAGGTGGCTGGATAAAAAAGTTTGCCGAAGCCCGTACCGTCTGCTATACCGAGCCCCAGTACTTCGACCTGTTTGGGGTGGAGTGGGTGAGTGGCAACCCCAAGACGGCCCTCGCGGCTCCCAACACAATTGTGTTAAGCGAGCGCTACGCCCACAAGTATTTCGATACGGCAGATGCCCTGGGTAAGACGCTGCGCTTAGATAACCGAACCGACCTGACAGTTACAGGTATTGTTAAAGATCCACCGGCCAATACGCAGCTTCGGTACGATGCCTTCGTGTCCTATGCGACAATTCCCGTACTGGAAGGGCCAACGGCGCTAGCTGACTGGCAGGGGCTCCAGGCCATGTGCTTTGTGCGGCTGCGGGAAGGCGTCGACCCTGACCTGCTGGGCCAAAGCTTACCCGCAATTCGGCGTAAGTATCTACCTTCCCGGCAAGCCGCTCAGTTTGAGTACCATGTCTTGCCCCTGGCCGAACTCAATCACCAGCGAAGCGGTATGGCCCCGCGGCCAATTCTCTATGCCCTGATTGCGGTGGGCGTGTTGCTGGTCATGGCGGGCTGCGTCAACTTTATTAATCTGGCAACGGCCCAGGCAATTAAACGGGCCAAAGAAGTTGGTGTGCGCAAAGTGATGGGTAGTACGCGGGGCCAGTTAATTGGCCAGTTTATGCTGGAAACAACCTTGGTGGTACTACTGGCCTTGCTCGTTGCGGTAGTGCTGACTCAGTTGAGTTTGCCGCTAGTTAACCGAACGCTGGCGGCTCAGGTTGACATGCTACGCCCGGATCTGTCCATTCGGGATGTGGTTCAACCCCGGGCGGTGGGTTGGTTTCTCAGCTTGATCATCGGCGTTATTGTCCTCTCTGGTTTATATCCTGCGTTTGTGCTGGCGCGTTTCAGGCCTGCAACAGCACTCGCGAATAAACCCACAACGCGACTCATTGGCGGGCTAACTGTGCGACAGGGACTTATTCTGGGCCAGTTCGTACTGATGCAGTTGTTTATTCTGAGTGTCTTGGTGATCACGACTCAGCTTCATCACATGCAGCGAGCCGAGTGGGGTTTTCGCCACGAATCGACACTGGTTGTTTTCCTGCTGCAACGGGATGCCGTACCCCTGGCTACATTGCGTGAGCGGTGGCTGCAGGTGCCGGGTGTTGAGCAGGTGGCTTTTGGTAGTGATCCACCCGCGTCTCCCTACAACCGGCCAAGTCCGTTCAGTTACCATAAAATGAACGAGCCAGAACCTTTTGATACCCGGCTGCGGGCGGCTGATGAACACTACCTTTCTGTTTTCGACATATCGCTGGTGGCGGGCCGGAACATTCGATCCACCGATACGACCGGTCGCGAAGTGCTGGTCAATGAAACGCTGGTGAAACAACTGGGTATCTCCGCCCCATCCGCCGTAGTCGGTAAACCCATTCGGGTAAAAGATGCCGACCGGGTTATTGTTGGTGTTGTGCGGGATTTTCGAAGTGGGGACCTACACCAGCCCATTTTGCCGGTAACGTTGGTTCATGATCGTCCGCACAGCCGAATGGCCATGTTACGCCTGACCCCGACGAATTCACTCCAGACTCGTCAGGCCATTCAGCATGTTTGGGATGAACTGTTGCCCGATGAGGTTTACCGCGCCGAGCCGTTACCGGATATCATGAAAAGCTTTGACGAACTAGAGCGATTGGTGGCAGGGCTGGCTCAGGCATTTGCGCTGGTGGCCATCGGATTGAGTTGCCTGGGGCTATACGGGCTGGTTACGTTCCTGAGTGAGACCCAAGCCAAAGAGATTGGGGTTCGTCGGGTATTGGGTGCCCGAACGGAACAACTGCTCTGGTTGCTTGGCCGGGAATTTGGCAAACTACTCGGTCTGGGCTTTTTAGTGGCGGCACCGTTAGGGGGATGGATATTATCGGGTTGGTTGCAGCAGTATACGTACCGAATTTCGGTAAACGGCTGGTTAATAGGGGGTACGCTCCTGATAACTGGGCTAATAACTGCCCTGACCATCTCTCGACAGGCCCTAAAAGCCGTCCGTACCAATCCGATTCACTATCTAAAAAGCGAATAACAGGCTCGATCTTTCGTGTGTCGTTCTGACACCCTGCATCGTACTCTCCTTTACCTAATTCGTTCACTTGCTTATGAAGCTGCTACCTATTTGTCTTTTCCTATTGACGTTGACGACCAGCGCTCAGCCCACTACGCGTCAGCGTTTAATAGCGGGGAAGTCAGCCCCTGTTGAGATTTTATGGGATACGGCTGGAGTGCCCCACATTTATGGGCAAACGCTGGAAGCGATGTACTACGGCTTTGGCTATGCCCAGATGCATAACCATGCCGATCTGCTGCTTCGGTTATATGGACAGGCCAGAGGACGGGCGGCCGAGTACTGGGGCCCCAACTATCTGGATTCGGACAAGATCGTGACTCTATTTGGATTACCCGAGCAGTCCCAGAAGCAGTATACCCAACAGCCCGCCGATTACAAACCATGTTTAGATAGTTTCGTTCGTGGACTAAATGCGTATGCAAAAGCTCACCCGGAGGCTATCGGGGCGGAATTCAACCAGGTATTGCCCATTACCCCCCAGGATGTGCTGGCCCATATCAGCCGAGTGATTTGTCTGGAATTTATTGGGGGAAATGAAGCCGGAGCCGCTCGGGTCATGTTACCCGGTTCGAATGCCTACGCCATTGCCCCCACTCGCTCAGCCTCGAAAAAAGCACTGCTACTGGCGAATCCGCATTTACCCTGGGAAAGCTTCTTCCTATTTTTTGAGGCCCACCTGAACGGTCCCGGTTTCATGGCTTACGGAGCATCCCTGGTTGGTCAGCCAGTGCTTAACATTGCCTTCAATCAGCATCTGGGCTGGACCCATACCGTGAACACGATCGACGCGGCTGACCGATATGCACTAACGCTACAAGACGATGGCTATGTGCTGGATGGCGTTAAACAGACCTTCGAGAAGAAAAATGTTACCCTTCAGATCAGACAACCAGATGGGCAGCTTAAGCCGCAGACGCTTACCTATCGCTACAGCAAACAGGGGCCGGTGATGGAAACCAAAGATGGGAAATCCTTTGCCTTCCGGTTTGCCGGGCTGACCAAGTCTGCCACGGCCGCTCAGCACCATGCGATGGCGAAAGCCAACAATCTGGCGGAGTTTGAGGCAGCGCTCCAGCGAATGCAACTGCCAATGTTCAACGTTATCTACGCAGATGATGCGGGCAATATTCTATACGTATTTAACGGAAACGTACCTGTTCGTAGCGAAGGCGACTGGTCCTTCTGGCAAGGAGCTATTGACGGGTCCAGCTCGAAGTACATCTGGACGCAAACCCACCCGTACCGGGATTTACCCCGCGTGCTTAATCCACCGTCTGGGTTTGTGCAGAACGCCAATGACGCACCCTGGAGCTGTACGTATCCAGCCGTGCTAAACCCGAAAACGTTTCCGGCTTACATGTCGCCCGTGGGTATGCCGCTTCGGTTACGCCCCCAGCGGTCGATTAATCTGGTTAAAGATGACCAGTCGATTCGTTTTGACGAATTAGCCGGGTATAAGCAGAATACAGGCCTGGAAGCCGCCGACCGATTTCTGGATGACCTATTGGCGGCTGTCGGGAACTATCCGGACTCGCTGTCGCAACAGGCGGCTTCCGTGCTCAGTGCCTGGGACAAAACAACTAACCGGGATAGTAAGGGAGCCGTTTTGTTTACGGCCTGGTTCGACCAGTTCAATCCCGGAATGGTGGCAGTTGGCTGGGACCCGCAACGCCCCGTCAGTACCCCAGATGGCCTCAGGGATCCCAAAAAGGCGGTTGAGTTACTGCGAAAAGCAGCCACACAGGTGCGTGATCGGTATGGTCGACTGGACATTGCTTGGGGAGACGTAAACCGATTTGGCCCGGCTGGACAGGACTACCCTGCAAATGGGGGCTCTGAACAATACGGTATTTACCGGACCATTCAGTTTGCGCCGGACCCCAGAAAGCCTCAGGTAAATCGGGCGGTTGCCGGAGATTCCTACGTAGCAGTGACCGAATTTGGCGAGAAGCCACGCGCGCAGGTATCACTCAGCTACGGAAACGCGAGCCAGCCGGGCCATAAGCACAATGGCGATAGTTGGCAGCGCCTGTCTGAGAAGAAACTCCGGGAGGCTCTACTGGATAAACCGGCAATTCTGCGTCAGTTGGAAAAAAGGGAAATGTTAACTCCATAATCATTACGGAACCGGATTATCTGCTGGTACACGCCCATTTTGCTGATAATCCGGTTCCGTGGTAGACCTGATTTAATCTAAGAGGTTGCCTGAAAACCCGAAAACCCGGCACCGGCCGCCCGACTAAATTCCCTGAAGAGCAGGGCTGTTAAGTTCTATCGTCTTTACCCCCCACCCCCCTAAAGGGGGAATACTCCGAAGTGGATTTTCTCCCCCTTTAGGGGGGTGGGGGGTAAAATAAGCCAATAAAAGAGACTGATTAAGTAAAGGGAACGCTAGAACTTAACGGCTCTGCCCTGAAGAGGACTTTATCGGATGACGAGTAAAATCGGCGACCGCAAGGGTCTCCTAGGTCTCTGCCACACCAAAAACCCGCTCGGGCGATTTGGTGTCGGCTATAAAAAAGGCATTGGGCGTCAGTTGGGTGAACTCTTTAAAGTCCCGGACCAGGTGCTGGTAGTCGTAATAACCCAGTTGGATGGCAACGCTTAGCCAATCGAGAGACGGACGTGCGTTTTTTAGTTTCATAGCGTTTTCAAAGCGAGCAATGCGGGCGTACAATTTGGGACTGACACCCTCCCGTTCCATAAACTGCCGATAAAACTGCCGCTGGGACAAACAGGCCTGATTGGCCATCCAATCGAGCGAAACCGTCATGGGGTTTTGTAGTATAAATCGACTCACGTTGTCGATCGGACGAGGATGCCTGCTCTTGGCTCGGTTGATCAAATAGAACAGAAAGGTTTCCACAATGGGAATCATGTCCAGATAGTGCTTCGTATAACTCAACCGCTCATTTACCCGGCGGATTTCGGTGGAGAATACGGATTCGGCATCCACAAACGTATTGGTCAGTTCGTGCGAAGGAATCCCCGTTAGTCGAAACAAGGCTCCTGGTTGAAACTGAACCTGAAACACCATGAAATTACGCCCAACGTGTCGGTTAGTCACAATTGAATATTGGCCGTTAAGTGTTGAGCGTGTTTTTTCAAGCAAGTTACCATCAAATCCATAGGCTTGTTTTTCGGGGTCTTTCGGATAAAATGCCAGCGAATTTTCAGCCCGTGGCCAATACGATTTAACGGGTAAAATGGGCATCGACGCCGGAAATAAACAACCTACGATCTGTAACGTTCGCACGTAGTCACGCAGGGCAGGACTAGGAAGTCGGTAGTCGAATATGGCGTCCATAGTAGTGATGGATAATGGATAATGGGTAATGTACAATGAATAATGGATAATGAGTAATGGATAAAAGGCTGGTTATTATTCATTACTCATTATCCATTGTACATTCCCCATTATTCATTCGCTTATTTCAACGCCAGGGGTGGTCCCAGAATGGTCATCCCATGTTCCTTGTGCATTTTCTGGCTTAACTCCTCCGTTGGTGGTCCTTTCAATTCATTCATTTTCAGGAAAAAATCTTCCAGCTGTCCCGCTGGCTGCACCATGTATACCTGCTTGCCGTGATCTGACAATTGAATCCAGGTGTGGGGTATGCCACGGGGGGCAAACACAGTGTCTCCTGCTTTGGCTGTAAACTGATCGGTACCTACCTGAAAGATGTATTCTCCTTCGATAATTGAAAATAGCTCATCCTGATCGTGGTGTACATGGAGTGAAGGACCGATCTTTTCTTTACCAATGTACTCAAAAACAGCTAATTGTCCATTGGTGTC
The DNA here is from genome assembly GCF_006965485.1 of Spirosoma sp. KCTC 42546. Lineage (NCBI taxonomy): Bacteria > Pseudomonadati > Bacteroidota > Cytophagia > Cytophagales > Cytophagaceae > Spirosoma > Spirosoma sp. KCTC 42546. Next base: position 6,593,834 of record NZ_CP041360.1, on the reverse strand, counting down.
TTTGCCAGATATTTTTACGTCGTTGACGTTTCGCCCCCGATAGGGCGTATGAACCCCAAAACGGGCGTCGCCTGCTTTGACCATAAAGGGCTTGGGCGGAGCAAGTTGGCTGTTAGGGGTAGCCTGAGCTACAAAGGCCGACGCTGTTCGTGTGGATGCGGCCACCGTGGATGCGGCCGCCGTGGATATGGCCACCGTAGATGTGATCAGGAATTGTCTGCGTTGCATAACGAGTTCTAGTTAAGACTGTTCTGCAAAGGTTTCTCGTAAGCCAGGTTGTTTAGTGGTAAAAATCAGCCATGTTCATAGTCACTAACTTCCTTCAATTTTAACGTAGTAAAACTAGTCCCTTCCCTATATAGCTTTTGCTCTTGCTACTGAATCTATGTTGTGCTGGCTTTCCGCTAGGTAGTCAAACACCCACATTGTAACGGTAAAAAGAAGATGATTGAAACAGATAGCTTACTATGTTTGGTTTGTGCACAGGAGGAGAAACTTTTAGTGCAAATTTGCCATTTATAGTTTGTAATTTTGCACTATACATTCATGCCTAGCTTATGCAAGCGGTTCTGCCAGTTACTAGCATTATCAGTCAAGCCCGACAAGGGGTTTTGCGCCGACGCGTTGATGAAGTCGCTCGCTTGGTAGGTCTCACCGATAAAGAAATGGCCCGTATCCTGAATATGTCCATCAGGGGACTGCATGGGAAAGCCAACGCGGCACGATTGAGTCTGGCCGCTAGCGAACGGCTGTTGTTGCTGGAGCGACTCGTTCAACGAGGACTTGCCGTTTTTGACGGGCGAGTTGAGCTGTTGGCACGTTGGCTACGCACACCACTGGCTGAATTGGCTTACCGGCCAGATACGGACCTAAGCCTTCAGGAAATCACCCTTGGCTCTCTTCGAGATATGGGTAGCTTTACTCAACCAGTTCAGCCAGCTTCTAAAGCAACGACCCCTACTTTGTCGAATGATGAGCTCGCCGTAGTAGCCCAATCACCCTTAGCTGTATTGGATACGGTATCGGGTTTCTCACTGGCCGAAGATGTACTGGGCCGCATTGAATGGGGTATAGCCGGGTAAGTGAATGGACGTATATCGTATCCATAAAGAGCCCTATCATCGGGAGCCTTTATCCGTGGTGGGAAGCCATCGACATGGTGGCCGTTGGAATCCAAAAGGTATTGGTATCCTTTACACCAGTCGTACACCAGAACTGGCCTTGCTGGAAACGTTGGTTCATTTGCCTCCCTTAACCTTAGCTGAACTCCCTCAACTGTGGTTAACAACCCTACGTTTACCTGACGAAGCCGACAACATTTTTTGGCTTGATCCTACGAAGCTACCCGCTTATTGGAAGAGGGGCACCTTGAGCGAAACCCAAACGATACTAACCGACTGGTTGCAAGCGCCTTTTTGCTTAGCCATGGCGGTGCCTTCGGTCATCTTAGAGATATCTTACAATCTGTTGTTGCACCCCCAACATGCTGCCTTTGCGGAGGTGGAAGTAGTCAGTCAATCGTCCATATCACTAGATAGCCGGTTGCGTAAATGAGCCATTTTTTGATCGACCAATTCGTAACGTGCCAGATTACTCACACCAGCCAGCGATTTTGGGTATAGGCATCGTTCCAGAAATACCATTCCAGTCGGCTTGATATACGGAAAGCTTCCCGCATTTGGTCTAGCTCAATTGGTCCGGCAGTTTCGGCATAGGCATCCGTGAGAGCGAGCATCTGGTTTACCGACTGGTCGAATGCATCGCCCGCGTAGGTGTCGATCCAGGCCCGATACGGATTTTCCTGAATGGCCTGCTGGTAGATGTACTTACCCACCTGCCGATAAATCCAGAAACACGGCAACACGGCAGCGGCACCTACGGCAATGGCTTGAAGGGATGTGGTGGCCAGCAAGTAGTTGGTGTAGGCAAAACAGGCGGGCATTTTCCGGGTTTCTGGCTGGATGTTGTACAAGGTGAAGTACGTTTCGTGCAGAGCCCGTTCAACAAGAATGGCATTCTGCGCGAACTGCGTAAACTGAAGCATGTCGTTGGGCGTTGCGGCCCGTGCCGCTAACTGGTTCAATGCCCGACTGAAGTCCGTTAAATACAGCGCGTCCTGCTGAATGTAATACTGGAATGTAGCCCCCGGAAGGCTCCCATCCAGTAAGTTTCCCACAAAACCATGATCGAGTATAGCTTCATAAACAGGACTGATGTCCTGCCAGAGTTGGTCGGTGAATTTCATAGTAGCTCTATTGCCAGCAGTTAAAAAAGTGGTGAACAGGCCCGTGTCCGTGCCCTAGCTTGTAGACAGCCCCCATCTGAAGTGCCTGTGTGACATAGTCTTTGGCTGCAGCAACGGCATCGATCACGGATAATCCTCTTGCCAGCCCAGCGGCAATGGCGGAGGAGAGCGTGCAACCTGTGCCGTGCGAGTTTCCTGTTGTTATGCGGGCGGTTGGAAAGAAATGCTGTTCATGTTCCGAGAGGTACAGGAGATCCGTGCTTTCGTCGGCAGTCAGGTGGCCGCCTTTTACCAGAATGGCCCCTAGGCATAGTTTGGCTAACTCTTCCGCTGCTGGTTCCATATCGGCCAGTGTTTCAACAGATCGACCCAATAATACACTTGCTTCGGGTAGGTTAGGCGTAATGACGGAGGACAGAGGTAGTAAATAGGACTTAAGCGCGTCGACGGCTTCGTCTTGCAAGAGTTTATCCCCGCTTTTGGCCACCATAACCGGATCAAGCACAATAGTCGTTACCCCGAATTCGGTTAATGTTTTAGCCACTTGCACAATAACTTCGGGCGAGTGAAGCATCCCGATCTTAACGGCATCGACCCCAATATCGCTTAGTACAGCCTTCATCTGTTCGGCAATAAAGGCCGGAGATATTGGCAGAATGCCTGTAACGGCTTTAGTATTTTGAGCTGTTAAAGCCGTTATCACCGACATGCCGTAGCAGCCAAGCGCGGCAAATGTTTTAAGATCGGCCTGAATGCCAGCCCCTCCACCACTATCCGAACCGGCAATCGTTAATACTCGTGTGTAGGTTTTCATGCTTAATTGAGAATGAAGGTTCAATTGTGAGTGGTGTCAGGTTCTAAACCTGACACGCGTTAGGTTTCTCAAAACCGTTGGTATGATTTCACTAGGTTTTGAGAAACCTAACGCGTGTCGGTTTTAAGAAACCGACCCCACTTGTGCATCATCCATCAACCGAATGAGTTCCCGGCTAGCCTCATACGGTGAGGGTTGTCCGCAAATGGCCGACACCACTGCAGTACCCAAAGCTCCGGTCTGTCGAATGGACTGTATGTTGGTTGCGTTGATGCCGCCAATAGCAAAGGTGGGTAGGCTGGTTTGTTGGCAAATGGCCCGTAACCCAGCTAATCCCAAAAGACTGGATGTATCCTGCTTGGTACCCGTCGGAAAGATAGTGGCGATGCCCAGATAATCCACATCGGCGTCACGAGCAGCTTCCAGTTCGGTCAAATTGTTAATCGACAGACCAATAATCTTGTCGGGGCCGATGAGCGAACGCACTAACGCGCAAGGCATGTCGTCCTGTCCCACATGCACGCCATCGGCATCGATCGCCATGGCTATATCGACCCGGTCGTTGATGATTAGTTGGGCTCCGTAGGCTTGTGTAATGCGTTTTAAATCTAGTCCGAGGTCCAGAAAGGCGCGGGTCGATAGCTCTTTCTCCCGGAGTTGGACCCAGCGAACCCCCGCCCGACAGGCCTCTTCCACTACGTATGCCAGCGTATGGCCCGCCTGTTGGGCAATAGCGCTATCGGTTACTAAATACAACTGACTCATGCCCATGTCAGCTTAAGTCGTTCGTCAATCTCCGATTCGGTCAGTTCATACAAGGCATCCAGGAAGTTAACCTGCAAGCTACCGGGGGCCAGCTTTTTCTCCGCGGCCAGTTCACCCGCAATGCCCATAACGGCCATGGCGTGTGTTGCCGCCTGAAAGTAATTGGTATTAACGGCAGCGAAAGCACCCGTCAGCGCAGTAGCCGTGCAGCCCATGCCCGTTACCTTAGTCATCAGGGGATGACCATTGGCTACAACGGCCGTCTGTTCGCCCTGGATGATGTAATCGGTTGCGCCACTAATCACGACCACACTGCCCCATACAGAACTCAACCGCTTTGCTGCGTCGACGGCGGCTTCGGAACCGTATAAACTGTCGACACCTTTGGTTTGGGCATTCAATCCCGCCAGTGCCATAATTTCGGAGGCATTTCCCCGGATGATATCGGGTGGGGCCAGGGCCAGCAATTCTTCACTAACCCGATTTCGGAAGGTTGTTGCGCCAACGCCAACGGGGTCAAAAACAATAGGCTTCCCAAGGGTTTTAGCCTGCCGCATCGCGAGCTTCATACCGGCCACAAACGTGGCGTCGAGCGTACCAATGTTGACAACCAGCGCACTGGAAATCGAAACAAACTCTTCAACTTCGTCGGGAGCATGGACCATCGCGGGCGAAGCCCCCAGTGCCAATAGCGCATTGGCCGTGTTGTTCATGACCACGAAGTTGGTAATGTTATGGACTAGCGGAGCCTGCGTGCGGATACGCTCGATATCGGTCCAGATGGATTGAGGAGATTGAGTCATGTTGCTGCTAATGAGTTCGGTAAACAGCAACTTTAGGAGAGCGGAGCGCATCTCGGTAACTTTTCCCTACGGCAGTACGAGCTGCATCAGGTAGTGAGGGTATTCTCTCAGTCAGTCCAGATTTGGTACTGACACCCCTAAAGTTGTGTTGGCAAAGGTAGGGGATAATGAATTATAGAATGACAAAAAAATAAGTCTGTCTCTTGACTTTAGAAAGTTTAAGATAGCTTTACGGGCAATATTCCTACTCCTTAAAATCTGTGAAATCGACCGCTATTCGTTACCTGCTGCTCCTGCTCTTTACGCTGGTAGCCACTTGGCAGACCATCGCCCAAACCCCTGACAATACCTTCATAAATGGCGATCTGTTACCTAATGCCCCCGAACTCGCAGCTCGTGGAACCTACGGTGTTGGCGTGCGAACCCTTAAACTAGTTCACAAAGATCAGGTTGATGTGCTGCACCAGAAAGAGGGAAATAGCCCACTGTATGATCGTCCGCTGACGGTTGAAATCTGGTACCCGGCTCGTATTTCGGCCAATAAGCCAGCCACCGTTACTTATGAGTCGGTGCTTGGTCGGGCCAACGACCCTAAACGACCCCTTATTCCGTTCACGTTTGCTGGCCGGGCTGCTCGCGATGCTGAGCCAGATGCCAGCGGTGGCGCGTACCCATTGGTTATCGTGTCGCACGGCTACCTCGGTTCTCGGCTGCTGCTCACCTACCTAACCGAAAATCTGGCGTCGAAAGGCTATGTTGTTGTCGCGATTGATCATACCGAATCGACCTACAGTGATGCGGCTGGTTTTCCAAGTACACTGCTGAACCGTGCGCTCGATGATCTGTTTGTACTGAACGAAATGGCCCGACTGAGTGCCAAGTCCAGTACTACTTTTCTGGCTGGCCTGCTCAATGCTGACAATACGGCGTTGGTTGGTTATTCGATGGGAGGCTACGGTGCACTCAATGCCGTTGGGGCGGGGTACAGTCCTCAGGCCGTTAAGCTGTTCGGTCAACTGGCGCAGGGCAGTACGGCCCTTGAAGGCCGCTCAATGGATTCGCCAACCTTTAAAGCTTCGCTCGATCCGCGAATTAAGGCCGTTGTTGCCTTTGCGCCCTGGGGCATGGAGCGCGGTGTCTGGGATGCTAAAGGGCTGGCGGGTTTGACCTTGCCGACGCTGTTTGTGGCGGGGAGTAAAGATGATGTATCGGGTTACGAAAAAGGCATCAAAGCTATTTATGACGGAGCCATCAATGCGGACCGCTACCTGCTGACCTACGTAAATGCCCGGCACAATGTAGCACCCAACCCACCACCCGTAGCCTCACTCCAGCCCGGCGTGTCTGTTGATGAGTACATGCATTATGCCGAACCAGCCTGGAATGAACGCCGGATCAATAACATCAACCAGCACTTCGTTACGGCATTTCTGGGTATTCATCTCAAGAAAATGGAGTATACGAAGTACCTGGATCTACCCGAAACAGGCGCTGCTGGAACGTGGACCGGCTTCAAACCCCGCATGTCGGTTGGGCTGGAAATGCGGCACGCGAAGCCGTAGGAACTGTATAAGCTGAAGTAAGGATAGCCCATCATCCGCTAGATTGTGGTGTCAGTTTCTTAAAACTGACACGATAGGCTGGTTCTCATACATAGCGTATTTATGCCATTCCCGATTCCAATGAGGAAAAAAGAAGATGATGAAGAAAGCTTACCAAACGATCTTCGCTTTCCGGCAGGCCGTTCGGTTGGTTCCCAAAGTCGGTTAGTGAGGGAAGATATTGCATAAAGAAAGACTGGTAATGAGCCGTTTCAATAATGGAACTGGCGCGCGACCGGGCGTAGGGGTAATCAGGCCGGTATTCGAGAATGATACCGGCGATGCGGCCACATAAGTCTTTGTACGGCTTGAAAAGCTGCTGGCGATTGTCTTCCGTAATGTGGTGGGTCAGATACGCTTTGCTGGCTTCCCGGATAACGATGCTGTGCAGCGCTATAATGTCAATAGCATCGGTAGGCGCCTGTCCAGTGGGTAGCGAAGCACCCTTTAAAAGCAATATGTGTAGAACACGCTCTAATTTCTCCTTCGGATCAGTTAAGTTATTGGTCTGGAAAATTAACTGGTATTCAAGCCATTGCCAGTACCAGGCTACCATGTATACCAGCAGCCGGTGTTTGTTTTCAAAATAGCGGTAGATACTGGCTTCCTTCGTACCAATCCGATCTGCCAGCTTCCGAAACGTCATATCTTCAAAGCCGATTTCTGCTAACAATAAAACGCCCTGCCGAACAATTCGACGCCCCAGGTCTGAGCTTTCCGGATCACGCAGAAATAACTTCTCGTTCATCCGTACAAGTACACTATATTCCATCTATTGACTAGTTTGTCCGTTTCTGTAAAAATCGCTTAACGAAGAAACAAACTTTCGTGGATAAAAGTTATGTTTGCAATAATGATAGTAATACTATCAAAATATTAAGTAATACACTTATGAATTCATCTGTATATCAACAACCACAACCATCGCCTAGTCAACGGCTATTCCGGTTACTGGGAACCGAGAAAAAAGATATTGGCTACATCTACCTGTATGCGCTGGTAACCGGGTTGATAAGCCTGTCTTTACCGCTTGGTATTCAGGCTGTTTTCAATCTGGTATCGGGCGGGTTGGTTTTTAGCTCTGTGTATGTGCTGATAGGCCTTATTATTCTTGGCGTGTTTATTTCGGGTATGCTATTGGTCGGTCAAACGACATTGGTCGAAATTATTCAGCAACGGATTTTTGCCAAAGCCGCTTTTGAATTCACCTACCGACTTCCCCGAATTGAGCCGAAAGCCCTGCCCGTCCGCGATGCGCCTGAGCTGATGAACCGCTTCTTCGATGTATTGACGATTCAGAAAGGGCTTCCCAAGCTACTGATAGACCTGACGGCGGCAGCCGTGCAGATTTTGTTCGGAATTATTCTGCTCTCGTTTTACCACCCTATTTTTCTGGGATTTGGCTTGTTTACTTTACTCACCGTCGTGGCTATCAGCTGGTTTTACGGCCCACGTGGATTACGAACTAGCCTGAATGAATCGAAGTATAAATACAAGGTGGTAGCCTGGCTGGAAGACATGGCCCGCGATCTGCCGATCTATCGCCAGCGTGAAGACGCTCTGGAGCCTATTGACCGGATGGACGAGCTGGTGGCTAGTTATGTAGCGCATCGTACCGATCACTTTCGGGTATTGAAACGACTGTTTTACAGTGCTGTTGCGTTCAAAGTGCTCGTTACGGGTGGGTTGCTCATTCTGGGTACAACCCTGGTGGTTGGGCGCGAAATGACGCTAGGTCAATTCGTTGCGGCTGAACTGGTTATTGTCCTGATTACGAGTTCCGTAGAAAAGCTGATCTCCGGAATCGATACGGTGTTTGATCTGCTGACGGCGGTTGAGAAAATTGCAACTGTAACGGATTTACCCTTAGAAACCGACACTGAAACCCATGCTTAATCTGTCAAATCAACGGGTAGACGGACAGCTTTTTAGTCACTACCCCCTTAAAACACTCCACGCCCTGCCTAAACCCGATGCAGGTCGGCGACTGGGCCGCTGGATGCAGGCCATTTTACTCATTAGCATCCTTGTGTTGTTTCTGCCCTGGCAGCAAAATATCAATGGAGAGGGCAGCGTAACGGCTTTAACCCCACAGGACCGCCCACAAACGGTGCAAAATGCCGTGGCTGGCCGCATTGAGCGATGGGCCGTTCAGGAAGGTCAGTTGGTGAAAAAAGGAGATACCCTCCTGATTATCTCCGATATCAAAGACGACTATTTTGACCCTAAGCTTCCCCTTCGGCTCAATGAACAACTGGGGGCTAAGCGCGGTAGTTTACAGGCAACAGGAGCTAAAATTTCGGCACTGGATGAACAAGTCGCTGCCCTCAGGACTGGCTTACAGGTTAAGTTAGCATCGGCCCGAAACAAAGTTCGGCAGAGTGAATTTAAGGTTATTAGTGATAGTACCGACCTGATTGCTGTCCGAAAAAACTACCAGATCGCTGTGGACCGGTTGGAGCGATTTGAGAAAGGGCACAAGAATGGGCTGTTCTCCTTAACCGACCTGGAAACCCGTCGGCTGAAGTTGCAGGAGGATTATGCGAAAGTAATTGCGCAGGAAAACAAATTGAATGTATCCCGACAGGAACTGATCAATACCCGGCTCGATCTGAGCACCATCCAGGCCGATTATCAGGAAAAACTAGCCAAAGTGCTTTCGGATCGTAGTTCGGCAGTTTCCTATCAGGCCGATGCAACGGGTGAAATTTCCAAACTACAGAACAAGATTAGTAGCGTGGATGTACGGCGCGGCCTGTATGTTGTGCGGGCTCCGCAGGATGGCTATGTAGTCCGGACGTTTAAGGCGGGTATTGGCGAGTTGATCAAAGAGGGTGAAACCATTACCACCTTGCAGCCGGTAAATCCAACTGTCGCCATTGAGTTATACGTTAAAGCCATGGACGTGCCTTTAATTCAGCCTGGGCGAACAGTTCGGCTTCAATTCGATGGGTGGCCCGCTATCCAGTTTTCGGGCTGGCCAGCGGTAGCTGTCGGCACGTTTGGGGGTGAGGTTGCCGTGATTGATGCCGTAGGCGGTGTAAATGGCAAATACCGGTTGCTCGTTAAGCCGAAGCTGTTGACAGGTGATCAGCCATGGCCAAAGCAACTACGGGTTGGCTCAGGGGTGTTTGGATGGGTAATGCTTGATGACGTCCCGATCTGGTATGAATTGTGGCGACAGTTGAATGGCTTCCCACCAAGTTTACAACAGGAACCAACCGAAACCAAAGCAAAATGAGAGCGTTGATTGTAGGAATAGGCGTGTTGATGGGTTGCCTTTTTTCCTTGATGCTGGGTGCTCAGCCTAAACAAGCCCCCGGCACCGACACGGCTACTATAGTTTTTTCGGCGGCCGATTTTTACCAAGCTGTTTCTGAGCATCATCCGATTGTTCGGCAGGCCTCTTTGCTAACCGACGAAGCAAAGCAGGCTGTACTACAGGCTCGGGGGGCTTTTGATCCGAAACTGTTTTCCGCTTATGATCGGAAGGAATTTGGGCAGAGCCTGTATTATAGCAAGTGGCAATCGGGGGTAACTATACCCGTGTTGCCCGGTGGTATTGACCTAAAGATGACCTATGATCAGAACTATGGACAGTACCTAAATCCGGAAGATAACGTACCTTCATCGGGACTTGCCGCACTGGGGGTACGGGTACCCATTGGGCAGGGGCTGCTGATCGATGCCCGGCGGAATGCCTTGCGGCAGGCCCAGTTAGCCATTAATCTGGCCGAGGCTGATCGGTTGAAGCTGATTAATAAAACCCTCTATGATGCGGCTAAAACCTATTGGGAGTGGTACCTGGCGCACCAGCAGTATCGGCTGATTCGGGAGGGGTATCTCGTTGCCGATGTCCGGTTTCAGGGACTCCGTCAGCGGGCATTATTAGGGGATGTGGCCACCATTGATACGACCGAAGCGCTGATTACGGTTCAGGATCGGCTAGTGCAATTCCAACAGGCTCAAGTTGATTTACAAAATGCCCGATTACGCTTAACGGTATTTGTCTGGAAAAGCGATGAACGAACAGGAACACCACAACCACTGGATATCCCTCACACCGTAGTACCTCAGGTGGTTTCGCTTGATTTGGTTCATGAATCAGTTCTTCAGCAATTGCTGCAAAGGGCGTCCGAACAACACCCCGAATTGCTCAAACTGACCACAAAAGGACGTCAATTAGCCCTTGAAGAACGATTCCAACGATCATTAGTACAACCCCAAATTGCCTTACAGGCGAGTTTACTGAGCCGAACTCCCCAGGCTGGTGTGGGCTATGACTGGACAAGCTACTATGCGTTTCGGCCTGATAATCACAAGATCAGTCTGGAGCTGAACTTCCCGTTGTTTTTGAGGAAAGAGCGGGGAAAGCTTCGACAAATTCAGGTTAAAACCCAACAGCTCGCTTTGGAGCAACAGCAGACGGGACGGATGATCGCCAATGATGTGCAGGCGGCCTGGAATGAGGTAAAAGCACTGGAAAAGCAACTGGCTGTGCAACAGCAGACCGTTGTCAATCAGCGAACCTTATTACAGGCTGAGCAGCAAAAGTTTGAATTGGGTGAAAGTTCATTATTCCTCGTGAACAGTCGCGAGTCAAAGCTGATCGACTTACAACTTAAATTGGAGGAGTTGCGAACCAAACATCAGAAAGCTATTGCAGCGTTATGGTACATAGCCGGTACACGGCTTGGGTAGAGCTGGGCTATGAAAGCCTAGGTGTTGTCCTCGCGATTTCATTGCCCCGTTGCCATGCTGCTAGTCCTAGCGTTATCCAGGGGAAGCCCCAGAGACCGATCAATTCTGCCGGTCTTGAACCTGAAAGGAGAAGTATTGGGAACATAAAAACAAATGGAAAACTACCCACTACTAGGGGTACGTAGCGTTTCCAACCCATCCAGATGTTGGCTTTCAGGGTGGCAATTCCGACTACAATCATGCCAACCCCGCTCAGGAAAGCACCCATTGGCGCAAAGGGCAACGGCATCCACTGACCCAGCACATACGCAATGGCTCCGGCCATGGGAATGAATAACAAGGATCGTTTTTTGCCGAAGCCGGTAGGTTCACCTGCTTCCCAGAGAGAAAGGGCACCAATGAACATCGCCACCTTAGAAATAAGCCCCATCCAGCCTCCCTGTTCGGTTGGAACAAAGGCGTCATCAGCCAAAAAAATGAATGGTGCCAGCAAACGACCTTTCGCTTCTGTTTCAACGGCACCTAAAAACCAAAATTGGAATCCAAAGGCTAAAAGGCCTATTCCAGCTAATAAATAAGCGAAAGCTGCCCGGCGGAGGTGACTACTCGTATTTTTCATAATCGTGTGATTTATGAGCAAAATTGAGCAAAGCGTATACGAAGAGCATAGTAAAAAAACGACAACTTTACTATCGGTGCCCGCGCTTATGAAAGCGCTCGATTCGTTGCTGATGAGCCAACTCCTCCTCAAATAATTGGCCTGGACTTGTGCCTGCAAACTGCTGAAAGTCTTTGACTAAATGATTTGGGTCGTAGTAATGACAGCCATAGGCAATGTCGAGCCAGGAGCGGGTTGGGTCGACTTCGCGGAGTTTATAGGCTTGCCTGAACCGGGCAATGCGGGTGAAGAGCTTAGGACTAACGCCAACCCGTTCGCGAAACTTGCGCTCGAACTGGCGCATACTCAGGCAGGCATCGTGAGCCAACTGGTCGAGTTGGTGGTAAGCTGCCGGAGTAAGCATCTGTTGGGCAACTCTATCAATTGGTAACACTGGCTGACGGCATTGAGCGGCTTTTTTTAAGAGAAATTCTTCGACAAGCCGAATCATCGTTGTGTAGTCTGTTGCCTGTGGTAATCGTTCATAGAGTTCCTTTATCGCTTTGCCCGTAATCGCTTCCAGATCGGCGTGGTCGTCGACTAATAGATTCATTGGTACGCCCAGTAACCGAAACAGGCTACCCGGCTGAAAGCTGACTTTCAGCATCAGATAGTTTGGATTGATGGTAATATTCATTCGGGTAAGTGCCTGGCCAACTATGATACCCGATGTAGCACCCTCAGGATTCTGATTGCCTGCTTTTACGCTGTGTGGTAAATCATAGGGGTAAAAGTACAGGCACTGCTCTGTGCTGGGTGGGTAGGGCTTTTTGGGTAATTGCTCGCCTGGAATTCTTGGGTCAAGCTGGATATGGATGATCCAGTAATGCCGGACAAAAGACTTCAGGGCCGGATGCGGAGCGTATTCACGAAAGAAGACCATAGGAATGGCGAGCTAATTTCTCAACTTTCTAAAAATGAATATACTTATTTTTTGATAGGCAACTAAGATTGAGCAAGCTTGCCTGACTGTAGCGATTGTCACTTTAGTGGGCGAAACCCGTTTAGTAACCAGTAAATATATACGGGCCTAGGTGTAGGTCGTGCAAAAACCACCTGTCTGTTAGACTATAATAAAGAGTAACCCTTCTTTTCAGCCTGGTAAGTCGATGACTAAACCTGGCAGAAAAGAAGGGTTACGCTGAAATACCTGTTTGATGAACAGGGTAGAGTTCCAGAAACTAATTAGTACGTAATTTTCAATAAAGCCCCATCCCCTAAACTAGTGACATAGATCGTGTGAGCGTCTACTGATTTAGCGTCGGTAGGCAGGTTTAACCCAGAGGCTAGTATTGAATTTCCAGCGCTGGTTACCTGCGTTAACACACCCGTTTTAGCTCCGAATCCCTGAGGACCAAATACACCATGTTGTAGTACAAGACCGCCCAGGTTTGTATCCAGATTGATATCGACTAAACTGGTAAAGCCGGGCTTATAAACAGAAACAACACCAGCCTGAGTGATTTGATAAATGGTTGAGGCACCTACTGGGAAAGGAAAGCCAACCAGCGTACTGACCAGGAATTTCTGCCCGTCGAACACAACGCCCGTTGGTACCGAGTCAATAAACGGAGGGCCCACCGGGGTTGGATTGGGCAGTCTTGGGATATTGGCAAATATACTCCATACACCCGCTTTGGTTCGGCGGACAATGGCATTGGCAGCGGCATCGGCAAAATAGAGATCGCCATTTGGGCCAACGCTCATGTTATATAAGTGCGTGTCTTCCGTATCCTGACCAGTTGGAAACACGTAGTCGAGGATAAACTGCTTCTTGTCTTCCAGCGTAAGATTTTTTGCCAGCAGGGGAGCATCGCCGGGTTTAAACGAGGCTACATTGGCAATATACAAGCGGCTTTGCGAACCGAGTATGTACAGCACACCATCGGCAAACAGTAGATGGTTCAAGCCATCCAGTTCGCCTGGCTGAAACACCTGCGAATCAAAACCTGTAATAACCGGGTATACTTTGCCATCCGACGTAATCATGGATACCTTTCCGTCGTTGTTTCCTGTCCCGGCCTCCGTTACCCAGGCGCGGCCACTGGCATCCAGATCGACTCCAATTGGGGAAGCTAAACCCGTAGCCAATGTGGTTACTTTGATTGATTCTGGAACTGGGATTCGGTGATCCTGGCAGCTAGTAACCAGCAATCCCGTTAATACACAGCTTAAAAGAGGTAGTTTGTAATTCATAATCATTGTTTTTTGATGGAACTAATAGATAAATGGAAAGGGAGGATAGTAGCGTCGATGTATGATGAATCTTAAGAGTGGAGTGGATAGTCGGTTACTGGATTTGTCCAGAGAGTCAGGAAAATTTATGGGGGTCAATCAAGTAAACGTGCACAGGTTGTTTCGTTCGAAAATGGCGAAAATGACTACTCATGGGCCAGGATTGCCTTGCTCTTTATTAAGGTTTCAAACGTACAAGATTGAACAGAAAAATAGGGATGATATTGAGTTAACGGCTTGATTTACTGAGTAAGCGGCTGATTTTTTTGTGGAGTAGTAAACGATCATAGCTAGATAGGAGGCTACGAATAAAGGGCGCTTCACGGCTATATAGTAGGGTTGATTACGGACCGTGACAGCTGCTTCAGTTCAGGAACAACAAAAGCCACTCCATGCTCTATATCGTCAGTCGCGCTCCTTTGGTCCCATGGAACGAACATCTGATAGAGTCGGCGTGCCCAATAAAGTAGAAACTCTAACATTCACTCCTTATGGATGTATCAAGTTGCGGATTGTGGCGTTTATGGTCGTGAACTAATAAGCACATCAGTTTCTTTTGGCGAGTGTCCGCTTTGCTTTTTCGCGAAACACAATCAACTTACATTGTCGTTAACAAGAGTTCATTAATTTATTTTCAGCATGAAACGTACAACCTTATTTTTGATAGCGCTTCTGGCCGGAACATCGGCTGTACAGGCGCAGCCTTTTGGTAAACTGGTTCAGAAAACACCTGGTATTGTCTCGTATACAATGCGGGATAGTTTCAGTAAAGATGTTCCGAGAACCTTGGATAAGATTAAAGCCTGGGGAATTACGGATATCGAATTTTCAAGCCTGTTTGGGAAAACAGCTCCCGAATTACGGGCTCTCCTCGATCAGCGCGGCTTGCATTGCAGCAGTTATGGCGTTAGTTATGATGCCATTGATCAAAAACCGGATTCAATTCTGCAAAATGCCCAGGCTCTGGGAGTTAAATACATACGCATTGGTTCAATTCCGCATAAGAGCGCAGCCACGTTGGAAATGATGCAGAAAGCAGCCGAAGTATTTAACCGCTTCGGAAAACTGGCGCACGCTAAAGGCATGATGTTCTGCTACCATAATCATGGGTTTGAGTTTCAACCCTATGAGAACGGCACCCTGTTCGACTATCTGGTGAAGGAAACCAACCCAGAATACGTGGGCTATGAAATGGACGTAACCTGGACGTTCTTACCAGGGCAGGACCCAGCCGCTTTGCTGACCAAATACCCCAAGCGCTTCCGGCTTATTCACCTGAAAGATGTGGAGAAAGGCGTTCCGCATAGCGATAAAGGCGGTATGCCTAACGAGAATTCGGTTGTATTAGGAACGGGGCAAATCGACTGGCCCGCCGTCCTGAAAGCCGCTCGTAAGACGTCTATCGACCACTTCTATATTGAAGATGAGAGTAAAGCAGTTGAACAACAAGTGCCAAAGAGCATTGCCTATTTAAAGAGTTTGTAAAGTAAGTGGCAAATCCAGATCCTATTGATTCGCTAGCGTTTGTTGCCTGATCAACTACTGATTTAATCAGAATAAACTCAAGAGAATCTATTCGAATCAATAGAATCCATTTTGGAAAAGTAGTCTTCATAATACAGATTTAATCCAGAGCCTAGATGATTTTAGGCTCTGTTTTCGTTACAGAGTAGTGTATCTTTCTGTAATAGTGATACCGACTGCACTATGAAAACGACTACTGTTGGATTATTGGCCGTACTGTTTATAGGCTTCCTTGTTCTTTCCTGCGATACAAAAGACCCAGACACTGACCCGGTCTCTACCGGCAAGATGCGTATCGTATTCGATAATACAGTGGGTGCCTCAGATCTAAAACTGGGAACGGGCTCGTATCAGAATGCATCCGGTGAGTCCTTTGCCGTGACGAAATTCAATTATTTTGTGAGCAATATCCGTCTCCGCAAACAAGACGGTAGTGACTATGTGGTGCCGCAGGATAGCAGCTATTTTCTGATTCAGGAAGAAAAGCCAGCATCGCAAACGATCACTTTATCGAACGTGCCTACGGGAGATTACACGGCCATGACCTTTCTGATTGGAGTAGACAGCCTACGCAGCATGGCCGATATTAGTAAGCGAACCGGGGTGCTTGATCCTGCACTCAATAATGGAATGTATTGGGATTGGAATTCAGGCTATATTTTTATGAAACTGGAAGGCACATCAACCGTAGCACCAGTCTTACAAAATAATGCCTTCTTTTATCATATTGGTGGCTTTGGCCGATCCAACGTTAAGATTAATAACCTGCGCAATGTAACGCTACCATTTACGAACAGCGTTGCTACTGTACAGACAGGCTCTACACCATCAATTCGGATTGCTACAGACGTAATGAAGATATTCGATGGCCCAACGAAATTGAGTATTGCCCAAAATCCGTCGGTTATGTTTGAGCCCTTTTCAACCAGCATTGCCGACAATTATGTCCAGATGTTTAGTTACGACCGGGTTCTCGCCAATCCATGATGCCACAAACTACCATATCGGCAAAGCGTATTGGGCTGGTGGTCAGCGGACTTCTGCTTGCGTTGGTCATTGCCTGCCAAACGCAGAAAGATCCTGACCCGGATCCTGGTCCAACAAATCCGGGTGGTGGCATTGACTACCAAACAACGCCGGTCACCCTTCGGCAACCCGCTAATTTCCCAACTAAACTTTACGATTTGACCCAAAATCCGCTCACAGTCGAGGGAGTTGCGTTAGGGAAAGCGTTGTTTTATGAGCCGATGCTGTCGCGCGACACCACCATTAGCTGCGGGTTCTGTCATCAGCAGTTTGCTGGCTTCGGGCATTCCGATCATCCGTTGAGTCATGGGATTGGCGGTAAATTCGGGACGCGTAACGTGCCGGGATTGCAAAACTTAGGGTGGGATCGTGAGTTTTTCTGGGACGGGGGCGTAACGAATCTGGACGAATTGGCTATTTCACCCATTCAAAATGTCGTTGAGATGGATTTGAAATTTTCGGATGCGCTCAATCGCATTCAGAAAAGCCCCAAATATACGCCCATGTTTAAAGCTGCTTTCGGTTCCGACACCGTAACAACAGCTCGTTTCCTGAAAGCGATCTCGCAATTTTTACTGACGCTCGTCTCTGCCGATTCGCGCTATGATAAATACGTTCGGAAAGAGAGCGGGGGCGATTTGTCATCTGATGAACTGGCGGGCTTAGCCCTATTCCAGCAGAAGTGCACAACCTGCCATGCAACCGATTTATTTACGGATAAGAGTTACCGGAATAACGGTCTTCCTGTTGGTGCTATTAACGATCAGGGGCGCTACACCATAACCCTTAATGACGCTGATCGTCTGAAATTCAGGGTGCCGAGTCTGCGAAATGTAGAGAAAACGTTTCCGTATATGCACGATGGACGTTTCGCAACGCTGGAACAGGTGATTGACCATTACCGAACTGGGGTTAAAGACAGCCCAACGCTCGACCCTGCCCTTAAAGCGAATGGGCAGCCCGGTATTGTCCTGACTGATACGGAAAAGAAGCAGGTAATCGCCTTTCTGCTAACCTTAACAGACAACACGTTTATGACTAATCGGGCGTTTAGCGCGAACTAATGCGTGTGACTCACTCTATGTTGCCGGATGTTGAGCAAGTGAGTGATTACTAAACCCGCCGATGATGCGTAGGCGAGGTATTCAAAAACGGGAGCGGTTTCTTCCAGAAGCAATGCGATACTGAATAGGCTCAGAAATCCCCAAAGAGCCATCTTGATCGCTTTTGGAGCGTAGTGCCGGGTAGCGAAATAGACGGCTACCATGTTGACTCCAATAAAGACGTAATCGAGGCTCAGATAGCCAATACGAAGGGTTGAATCCTGTAGTACAGAGGTCGTTAACAGTAAAACCGGTGTAATAAGGCAGTGGATAATACACAACACCGAACCGGTAATACCAATATAATCCGCTTTACGAGAGAGACTATCTGTTTTCATGAGCAAGCGCAAAAGTACAATGCCTTGGGCATTGATTCTTTAGGTTAACCCACTTTTTTGCAACAAAGTTGCGAATTGATATAGGATGTATGATATATGATATAGGGTGTAGAGTTGATTGCATATAGCATACATCCTATATCATATATCTTTTTGTCAGTTCGCTTTTGTCAGCAGCGAGTAGCCCATAAGCTTGCCATTCTTGTTGTAGGATTCCGATTTTATATCAAACAGCTGGTTATCGGTTCGGTACGTAACAACACGCATCGTATTTCGAATAGGTATGCCCATAACCCGATTCTCGAAATTAACATCCGACGAGATTTTGTAGGTATCGAAGGTGCCAGCGGGTGTTGTAATTGACTCCTTGCCTTCTACCTGCCGATTCGCCATTGTCATGTTCATAGTCGCCATGGGGCCTCCACCACCACTGCTCATTTCGGCCTCCATCTGTCCATCACTTAGTTTCTGTCCTACGCTTAATTTACCTGGATAAACGAGCTTATTGGCTTTCAGCTTCATTTCCATGTCTTTCATGGCCCCTGCCTGCATAGCCTGCATCATCCCTGCCATATCCGCAACCAGTTCGGTACCTGTGCAGGTGTAATGAATAAGATAAGGAGGTTGTTGTTTGCCTTTATCATTCTCGAACTGTGCCGAAATGTCCATTACGGTTGAACTCCCTTCTTTATGAACATCTTTGACCTGATAAAGCACCTTCCCAATGGGCTTTTCTTTCGCATTAAAGTGAGTAAGTTCAAAGTTCATACCCGTTTTAAACGTCATACCCAGACAATCCTGAGCCTGAGTGTGGCTGATTGTGAACACAGCAGCGAGCAACGAAAAAACAAACGTTTTCATACGAACAAACGATAAGTGGTTTATATGAAACTAAAGGTAAATTTTAATTTATGTCAGCGTCTAAATTCTTGAGGGAACGGGAAGGGGATATAGGATGTAGGATGTAGGATGTAGGATGTAGGATGTATTTCTGGCTATAATTCATACATCATATATCCTACATCCCCTTCCCCTTACGTCCATATCATACTCATTACCCCTAACAGCATGATGAGTTTACAGAGGTTGCTAAGATAACCGAATTCGCGTCGGGTGTCGGCCAGTACGAGCCGGTAAATGAGCCACCCGATAGGTAGAAGGAGTAACAGGAAGATACTAATGAGTCGGCTATTGTGTAATGAACCAGCAAAAAAGAAAAGCGTACAGACAAATACCCCGATCAAAACGTAGAGTAGATATTTAGTCCGACGTAATCCCCACACAATAGGTATTGTCCGACAACCAAAACGGGCATCGCCCCGAATATCCTGCATATCTTTGATGATCTCGCGAATGAGCGAAATGCCAAACGAGAACAGGGCATAGATGAGCAGCATAGTAGTGTTGTGCCGGTAATAAATAGCCAGCACAATAAATGAGAGCGCCGTTAGCAGCGAAACGACAATATTGCCAATAAGCGGTTGTCGTTTGAAATTGGCCGAATAAAACCACAATAACGACACCGCCAGCACATCGGCTAAAAAGACCCACTTACTCAAGTAAAGTCCAATTAGACAGCCTATTACATTTAAGGCTTGATGTATACCCATGGCAACCCTACGTTTCAGGTAGCGCCCAATAATGACTCGTTCGGGTTTATTAATCAGGTCGATCTTTACATCGAAATAGTCATTAATGATATAACCGGCAGCTGCGATACAGACTGTTGAGAAGGCAAGGAGCCAGATACCATTATCAACTAAAAGGCGCAGACTGTCCTGCCGCGGTCCTACTAAAAATAGCCGTGCCAGTAATAGGGTCAGCACTACAATCAGCAGATTCTGCACCCGAATAAGCCGCAGGAAACCGGATGTAAATGCCGAAAAAGTCATTGACTGGCGTGCAACCATTGGGGTGGAATTTTCTGTAAAAATAGTGTAATAAGTGCAGTAAGTGAAGTGTGTGTAGTCGGTGAAGTATATAGCGTGAGTAGAACCGGTCAACTTACTCCACATACTTTACTTACTGCACGTGCTTCGGGATTCTTTTTACTCCCTTTTGTTGTTGAGGTACAAACTCGTTCTCTCACGCATGAAAATTGGCATTGTGTGCTACCCGACTTTTGGGGGCAGTGGTGTAGTGGCTACCGAACTCGGTAAGGGCTTGGCCAAAAATGGCCATCAAATTCATTTTATTACTTATCAGCAGCCTCCCCGACTCGATTTTTTTAATGAAAATGTCTTTTACCATGAAGTAAATATACCTTCGTATCCACTCTTTCAGTACGCTCCCTATGAATCGGCCCTGGCCAGTGCAATGGTCAATGTGGTATTGAATGAAGACGTTGATTTACTGCATGTTCACTATGCTATTCCGCACGCATCGGCTGCGTATATGGCAAAGATGATCTTGCGTTCGCAGGGCAGAAATGTACCCGTTGTAACAACCTTGCATGGTACCGATATAACGCTGGTAGGCAAAGATGCCTCCTACGAACCGGTTGTTACGTTCAGTATCAACGAGTCGGATGGAGTTACGGCCGTATCCGAGAATTTGCGCCAGGATACCTATAAGCATTTTAAGGTTCATCGCGAAATTGAAGTGATTCCGAACTTCATTGATCTGAGCCGTTTCAAACGTCAGCAGAAGGAACATTTCAAAAAAGCCATTTGTCCTAACGGCGAAAAGTTGATTGTACATACATCAAACTTCCGGCGGGTAAAACGCATCGACGATGCCGTAATGGCTTTTTATCATATTCAGCAGCAAACACCTGCCAAACTTCTGCTGGTAGGAGATGGTCCCGAACGGGCCCGTATCGAGCGGCTCGTTCGCGATCTGGCTATCTACGATCAGGTCCGGTTTCTTGGTAAGCTGGATGCGGTTGAAGAAGTGCTGTCGGTTGCCGACCTGTTTATTATGCCATCCGAAAATGAGAGCTTTGGCCTGGCAGCACTTGAAGCACTCGCCTGTGAGGTGCCACTTATTACATCAAATGCGGGTGGACTGCCTGAGTTGAACATTCAGGGGGTTACGGGCTTCCTGAGTCCAGTGGGCGATGTTGACGATATGGTCAAAAACGCACTCTATGTGTTAGATGACGCTAACTTGCCTACGTTCAAAGAAAATGCACTGGCAAGGGCTAAAGAATTCGAGTTATCGCGTATCTTGCCCCTCTACGAAGCCCATTATGAGCGGGTGCTGCAAGCCGCGCAACCGGTAGTCTCATAACCTGATCCTAACAAATATCAGTCTTTAATGTTACAATTGTCAGCCTTTTACAGTCAGTTTTTGCCGAATCTTGTCGGGGAAAGGCTCATTACTAAAAATGCACACCGCGCAACAACGGCCGATCATCAACGGCCCGGTGTAAATCATAAAGTTGAATGAACCCAAACATACCTCAAACCGACCGCAAACGCGTAGTTATTGTCGGAGCTGGTTTTGGTGGCCTGAAACTGGCCCGTAAGCTATCGCGTCGAAAGGAGTTTCAGGTAGTCCTGATCAATAAGCAGAATTACCATGAGTTTCAACCGCTTTATTATCAGGTTGCTACTGCTGGATTAGAGGCAAACTCTATTCTGTTTCCGTTACGGGCCGTATTTGGCGATTGCAAAAATGTACACATTCGTGTAACCAACGTTACGGGTGTTCGCACGGCTGATAAAGCAGTTGATACGGAGTTAGGACCGATTACGTACGATTATTTAGTGATGGCTACTGGTGCCGATACCAATTTTTTCAACCAGCAAAACATCATTGAAAAAGCACTGCCGATGAAATCGGTCTCAGAAGCCATCGCTTTGCGAAATCGGATGCTTCAGAATTTTGAAGATGCCCTGAGTGTTGAAACACAGGATGAGCGCGAGGGATTAATGGATGTGGTTGTTGTTGGGGGAGGACCAACGGGCGTTGAACTTTGTGGTACGCTGGCCGAGATGCGCAAAACCGTTCTGCCAAAAGATTATCCTGAGCTGGATTTCAAGATGATGGACATTTACCTCATCGAATCGGGCGCTGAACTGCTGGGTCCTATGTCGGTTCAGTCGCAGGAGCATTCATTGGCCTATTTGCAGAAGCTAGGTGTTACTGTTCGGTTGAATACCAGGGTGAAGGATTTTGACGGACGCCTGGTTACCATGAATGACGGATCGACACTTCGTACGAACAACCTGATCTGGGCGGCTGGTGTGAAGGCTAATCCATTAGCGGGTTTGCCAGCGGAAGTAATTGGTCGTGGAGGACGCATAATCGTAAATCGTTACAGCCAGGTGCAGGGCTTTACGGATATATTTGCTATTGGCGATGTAGCAATGATGGCAGAAGAAAAATGGCCGAACGGACACCCTCAGGTAGCACAGCCTGCTATTCAACAGGGAGGCCAACTAGCCAAAAATTTCATCCACTGGGTGCGTAACGAACAGCCAGAGGAGTTTACGTATCGGGATTTAGGCACAATGGCTACCATTGGCCGTGGGTTGGCCGTAGTTGATCTGCCATTTTTGAAGTTTCAGGGATTTTTTGCCTGGCTTACGTGGTTATTTGTTCACTTGATGTCTATTGTTGGCGTTAAAAATAGATTAGCAATTTTCCTGAACTGGATGGCTAATTACGTAACCTATAGTAACTCACTTCGGTTGATTATCCGACCAAAACTGCCTAAAGGTGATGTGAAAGCGATGCAGGAGAAACTTTCTGATCAGCTAGAGGTTAGTAAGACGTAAGTAAAATATAGTAAACTGAATTTACTATCTACGTCTATAGAATTAATTTTCGTTGTAATTTCGCACTACTAATTGAGTACAACTTATGGAATCTACTACTGAAAAGCTGCATACTATGGCCGGTCATGGCAAAACCCGGCCTAAAAATAGCGGCACCAAAAAATTATTTGATAACCCGATTCTAGAGGCTTTGTCGCGGACACACATCATGGTTCCTATTTCCATGTGGCTTATTTTGTCGGCGTTTTTGGGTTGGTATGCCTTTACGTATACCAATATGAGCAATGGAACCATTGGGTTATTATTTGTAGCGGGTTTGTTTGGATTCACGTTGTTTGAATACATTCTGCACCGTTACCTGTATCATTTGACGCCGAGCACTCCTCAGCGTGCCAAAATCCAGTACACGTTTCACGGTATTCACCATGAGTATCCAAAAGACAAAACGCGCTTAGCTATGCCGCCCGCACTGGCTATTTTCGTAGCTGCTTTCTTCTTTGGCGTTTTCTTTTTACTGATGGGAGAATCGGCCTATGCGTTCTTTCCGGGCTTTTTAGTCGGTTATTCGGGCTATTTAGCGACGCACTTCATTGTGCATGCGTATGCGCCACCGAAGAACTTTTTCAAGCAGCTTTGGGTAAACCACAGTGTTCACCACTATAAGAATCCAGAAAGCAATTACGGTGTATCGTCGCCGTTCTGGGATTATATCTTTGGATCGTTTCAGAAATAATTGACTTTCCTTCCAACAAAAATCCCCGCTGAAACTGGTTTCAGCGGGGATTTTTGGTATACCCACGGGCTTGAGTCCGCGGGTACAGGTTACTTCAATTTCTCATTGTTCAAATGCCGGGTGGCATCCCGCCCATTCTTCTTATCCAGATTTTTCTGAAACGCGTCCGTCAGGTCAACGCCGGTCTGGTTAGCCAGGCAGATAAGCACCCAAAGTACATCAGCCAGTTCATCGCCCAGATCTTTGTTTTTATCTGATTCTTTTTCGGACTGTTCGCCATAACGCCGAGCAATGATGCGGGCTACCTCACCAACTTCCTCTGTTAGCTGGGCCATATTGGTCAGTTCGTTGAAATACCGGACCCCAACAGTTTTGATCCAGTCGTCAACAGTGGTTTGGGCGTCTTTTATAGTCATAAGTAGAGCTGGTCCGCCGGTGCGGTTTGTAGTTTGAGGTTTGATGTCTGAAGTTGGCTGGCTCGTGAATACAGACGAGCCAGCCAACTTCAGACATCAAACCTCAAACTACAAACTATTTTTCAGGTATAAACGTCAATGTACTGAACTGGCTCTCATCAAACGACTCCTGAGCCAGCGTTTGCAGTTGTTCTGCTGTGACAGCTTTAATGTCGTTGAAAATGTCATTTAACGATTCAACGCGATTAATATCCAGCAAGCTTTTGGCCATCATTAGCATAAAGCTGTTGTTACTCTCCTCGGCCATCGCCAATTGACCAATCAATTGCTCTTTCGTTTGGTGAAGTTGCAGGGTTGTCAGCGGCTGTTCGCGCAGGCGTTTCAACTCCTTCATAATTAACGACTGTGCCTTATCTACTTTTTTAGGATCGGTGCCAAAGTAGATACCCAGAAAACCGGTGTCTAAATAAGGCGTATAGCTGGCATCAATTGAATACACCAGACCATATTTTTCGCGCAGATTTAGGTTCAGTCGGGAGTTCATGCCCGGTCCACCCAGTAGATTGATGAGCATAAAAAAAGGAAGCCGTCTGGGGTCGGTCAATCCGTAAGCAGGACGACCGAGGGCACATTGCGCCTGCGTAATGGGGCGCTCGACACGCGTTTGGCGTGGCACGTAATCCGTTGGTTTTTTGCGCTGCCGGGCCGAGTGCTGCGCAGGAACGTCCTGGAAATATTTTTCGGCCACTTTCACCACTTGCTTAAACGGCAATTTGCTGACGGAGGCAAACACAATCCGGCTGGTGTCGTAATTCTCGGCAATAAATCGTTGCAGATCTTCGCGTCCAAAGGAGCCAACCGTTTCGGCGGTACCGAGTATATTTCCACCCAGTGCATGGTTCGGGAAGACTAATTCATCGAAATCGTCCTGAATAGCATCTTCGGGCGAGTCATAATACATCGCCATTTCTTCCAGAATAACCCCACGTTCCCGCTCGATCTGCTTTTCGGGAAAGACCGAGTGAAAGGTAATATCGGCCAGTAGTTCAGCCGCTTTGTCAAAATGAGCGTCTAAAACAGATGCGTGAAAGCAAACCTTCTCTTTTGTGGTATAGGCATTTAATTCGCCACCAATATTTTCCAGTCGAGTGATAATGTGGTACGATTTTCGTTTCTCCGTACCTTTGAAAGCCATATGCTCCCAGAAATGGGCTAGTCCCTGCTGGTGAGGCTGTTCGTCGCGGCTACCGATGTCGAGCATAATGCCACAATGGGCAATCTGCGTATGGGGTATTTGTTTGTGCGCAATCCGAATTCCGTTGGGCAGAGTATAAACTTCGTAATCTTCCATTCTTATTTATTTACGCAGTCGTAACGACGTATTGAGCGTACTCATGATAACCGCAACCAAACCGCCCCGGTTCCTGATTATCCAAACCGCTTTCATCGGCGACGTGATTCTGGCTACGGCATTGCTTGAACAACTTCACGAAGCCCGGCCCGATGCTATACTGGATGTGCTGGTTCGTCAGGGAAATGAGAGTCTGCTCGCTAATCATCCGTTTTTGACCGACGTGCTGGTTTGGCAGAAAAAGGGTACCAAATATCGGGATTTATGGCGGTTATTACGAACCGTGCGCGAACGGAAATACGATGCGGTTCTGAATCTGCAACGCTATGGCACCATGGGGCTACTGACGGCTTTTTCGGGAGCGAAGGTTACCATTGGTTTTACTAAAAATCCATTCGCACGATTTTTTACGCATCAGGTTGATCACCGGTTTGAGCCGGGTGTTCATGAGGTTGATCGCAATGCCGGAATGTTACCAGTACTAGGAATAGCAGAGCCTCCCCGGCATCGACCTAAGCTCTACCCGTCCGTTGCCGATTATACAGCTGTGAAAGGCTACCAAAGTCAGTCCTATGTGTGCATGGCCCCAATGTCGGTCTGGTTTACCAAACAATACCCGACTGAGCGATGGGTAGAATTGATAAAGTCTTTACCCAAAAACCTCACGATCTATTTATTGGGGGCACCAACCGATATGGCCGCCTGTGAAATACTAAAAACGTTGAGTGAACGAGCGGAGGTGGTTAATCTGGCGGGTAAATTGAGTTTACTGAAATCGGCGGCTTTGCAGCAGGGCGCTGTCATGAACTACGTCAACGATTCAGCCCCTTTACATTTGTGCTCAGCTATGAACGCACCGACAACGGCTATTTTCTGTTCGACGGTACCTGAGTTTGGGTTTGGTCCTTTGGCTGATGTATCGCGGGTGGTGCAAACGCCGGAACTGCTCGACTGTAAACCCTGTAACCTGCATGGGCGGAAGGCGTGCCCGCTCGGTCATTTTAAGTGCGCCTGGGGTATTCGGGTAGAGGAATTGGCGCAACTGGATTTATAGAATTCCTTTGGCTACCAGAGCGCGATTGTGGTGCATTAATAATTCGGTCATTGCCTGATATGCTTTCTGCTGTTCAAGTGCACTTTGATGAATGGATTCAGTACGCTCACGTAAGGAGCCGAATGCCTCCCCGTGTCTGTCCAGGCGTTCCTGATGCTTCTGAATTTGGCTTATTATGGCCCCTATTTCTTCCTGCTGACGTTCAAGTCGCTCGCTATACAATTCTAATAGCTCGTTGTGCTGGTCAAACTGCTCAGCATGCCGATCAAATTTTTTGTTAAGGCGAGCAATTTCTTCATTATGACGGTCTATTCGCTGAAGCGTTTCAGCTAACAATTCTATAATCCGGTCTTCATTTTTCATACCCCAAATCTACTGGCTATTTCACGGAAAATGAAAAATTGGTTACTATTTTTTGTGAGAAAGGCATGGTATGGATTTTGCGGCTCCATAAGGCTATTTTTAAAGCGCCTGGAATATGTAAGTGAAGGAATTGACGCAAATTGTTCAACAGGATTAATCTGACTTTGAATAGTTTAGTTTTATTTGGTGAATTTTATATTTATTAAAATTTTCTTTACTAGTTACTCAATTATATTAAAATATAATTTGAAAACGTTATTTTGGGCCATATATTTGGTCTACTCGATAGAGTACAACAAAATAATCATTTACGACTTCCTGTCTAGTGCTTCTGGAAGCCGTTCCTTCCTTTAAATTCTAGTCGTCAGTTCATTTGTTCATGCGATAAAAATAACCTTCGCTTATGTCTCTCAATCGTCGTGACTGGCTTCGGGCCAGTGTGTTATCAGGCTTAAGTTTGGCAGCTGCGCCTGCTGCATTCTGTGAACCAGAACCCGAAATGCCAGTAGGCTTCAAACTGCCGAAAGACGGTGTGCTGAAGGCTCGTTTATCGGCGAACGAAAACCCGTATGGTCCTTCGCCCAAGGCGATTAAAACCATTACGGAGGCTGCTCCCGATGGCTATCTCTACGCCATGGAGTCGGCCCGAAAGTTTCGCAAATTAGTTGCCGATACTGAAGGTGTTCCTGAAGACTATGTATTGTTAGGTGCCGGTTCAGGCGAGTTGCTGACGGCCGCTTCCCTGTGGGCTGCCTATCGGCCAAACGCTGGCCGTACTATTGTTGCTCCCGATCCAACTTTTGACCAACTGCCACGGGCAGCTATCAAACATGGTATCACTATGGATCGTGTTCCACTGGTAGCGGCTGATGGGTACGACATAAACCTGAATAAGCTCAACGAGCGCATAGGTAGCCAGACGGGTATGGTTTATATGTGTAATCCCAATAACCCAACAGCTATCACGGTCGATCCGGCTAAACTTCGTGCTTTCTGCGAAGCTGTTGGTACCAAGACCCCGATCCTGGTCGATGAAGCGTATATCGACTACACGCCTGATCCGAAAGCTTACACGATGGTGGATATGGTGAAGAAGGGCTACAACGTCATCATTACCAAGACGTTCTCGAAAGTACACGGCTTTGCTGGTTTGCGGACGGGTTATATGATTGCAAAACCTGAGTTGCTGGAGCAGATCACTAAATTCTCAACGGGTGGAGGCTGTATCAGTGTAACGACCCTACGTGCTGCTAGTGTTAGTTTGCAGGATAAAGACTTTATCAAATACTCGCTCGGTAAGGCGCAGGAATCGAAAGATTATCTGTTGGGTGTTCTGAAACAGCATAACTACGAGCCGCTGCCATCGGGCGCTAACTTCGTGATGTTCCCGATCCGGATGAAGGGCGAAGATTTCGTAGCCCGTATGATGGAGCAGGGGGTAAGCATCCGGCAGTGGAAATTCGACGGTCAGTACTGGTGCCGCGTGTCGCTGGGTACCATGCCCCAGATGCAGGCATTTGCCGATGGCCTGAAATTGGTTTCGTAAGCCCTTGTCGCGTGGGTTTCTAGCCACGAAGGTAGGTTAACAGGCAAAAAATAAGTGGTGACATGCTATGTCACCACTTATTTTTTGCTAATCCCGCTTAATCCAAGTCGCTAAGCCGGTGTATGTGGTGCCGGTTAAATAGCCGGTAAATAATCGGGAAGATCAGCAGGGTTAATACGGTTGCGGTAATCAATCCGCCAATAACGACTATAGCCAGAGGTTTTTGGGTTTCGGAGCCAATGCCGGTCGAGACGGCGGCTGGCAGGAGGCCGATAGCCGCCATGAGCGCTGTCATAACCACGGGCCGAATGCGGGATCGAACACCCTCTCGAATAGCCTCGTCGAGTGGCATTCGATCTTTTCGATTCTGGTTAAAGACCGAAATCAGGATAACGCCATTCTGGACGCAGATGCCAAACAAGGCAATGAAGCCCACACCCGCCGAGATACCGAAGTTCATACCCGTTACGTGCAACGCCAGAATACCACCAATGAGCGCAAAAGGTACATTAAACAAGACCAGACCCGCATCTTTGGCGTTGCCGAACGTGATAAACAGGATAACGAAAATAGCGGCAATACTGATCGGTACAACCTGGCCCAGCCGCTCGGTGGCCCGTACCTGATTCTCAAACTCGCCGACCCACTCCACCGAATACCCTTTGGCTGTCTGAAGCTTTTGAAGGACCCGTTGCTGTGCTTCGGCAATGGTACCGCCCAAATCACGGCCACGTACCGAAAACTTTACCCCAATGAAGCGTTTGTTTAAGTCGCGGTAAATGAATGCTGGGCCGGTAATCTGCCGGATGGTGGCGATCTCTTTTAGTGGAATTTTTCCGCCACTCATCGTCGGTACCATCAACCGCATAATGTCGTTTTCGCTTTTTCGATACTCAGGCAGGAACCGAACCCGAATGTCGAACTTTCGTTCGCCTTCGTACAGGACCGACGCCGTTTTACCGCCGATGGCCATCTCAATCACCGCCTGGGCATCGGCGGTCGAAACGCCATAAAGTGCCATTTTATGATCGTGAAACAGCACACTTATTTCAGGCTGGCCCACATTTCGAATAATGCCTAAGTCTTTAATTCCGTCAACGTCCCGAACGGCGTCCATAGCCTGGTTGGCGTACTTTTCCAGTTCATAGACATCCGGCCCAAAAATCTTGATGCCATTACTGGCCTTGTACCCCGCTACGGCTTCGGCTACATTGTCGATGATCGGTTGTGAGTAGTTGTACAGGACACCCGCGTAGTTCTTGAGTTTGGCGTCCATCTCATCAGTCAACTGCTCGGTGGTAAACTTGCGCCCGGCCCGACGTTCGGGCCATTCTTCTTTAGGCTTCAGATCGACCTGAAACTGGCAGAAATAGAAACCATTCGGGTCTGTACCATCGTTGGAGCGCCCCACTTGCGAAAGCACTTGTTTGACCTCAGGAAAGGTGTTTAGGTCCCGGCGAATGGTTTTGGCCATATCAACGCTTTCGGGTAGCGACATACTCATGGGCAATTCGGCGGTTACCCAAAGCGCCCCTTCGTTTAGCTGAGGCAGAAACTCGGTTCCCAGCATGCTGGAAGAGAAAAACGTAGCCATCATGAAGGCAATGGCTCCAACCAGACTAATCCGACGGTGACGATAGCACCAGCCAAAACCAGCCATGACAATCCAGTTAAAGAAATTGACGATAGGGTTATTTTTCTCCCGAACGTTTTTCCGAAGAAGCATTGAACACAATACCGGCACCAGCGTGAGGGTGAATAAGAGCGCTCCCAACAAGGCGAACCCTAGCGTCCAGGCCAGGGGCGAGAACATTTTCCCTTCTACTTTCTCGAAGGAAAAAATGGGGAGCAAGGCGGTAATAATTATCAGCTTGGAGAAAAAGACGGCTTTCCCCAGCTCGCCACCCGTTTTCCGAATTAGCCCGAGTTTGGCCATGCGGTTGTAACGTTCCATCCCGACGCGATGCGCCAGATGATCCAGCGAGACAAAGATGCCTTCGACCATGACTACGGCCCCGTCAATGATAATACCAAAATCAACCGCGCCCATGGACAGCAAATTGGCCGACATGCCCCGTAGTTTCAGGCACATGAATGCAAACAGGAGTGCCAGGGGAATGATGATTGATACGATCAGCGTGGTTCGCCAGTCGGCCATGAACAGAAACACGATGACCGTTACCAGTACAATTCCCTCCGTAAGGTTATGCAGGACAGTCTGCGTACAGAATTCGATGAGGTTATCCCGGTCGTAGAAGGTGACCATCTTGACATCCGATGGGAGAACCTGAGTGTTCAATTCCTCAATTTTAGCCTTTACCCGGCCTAGAATTTCGCTGGGGTTTTCGCCCTTCCGCATAACCACGATGCCTTCAACCACATCGTCGTTTGTGTCCAGGCCTACCTGGCCAACACGCGGCAGGTTCGATTCAGCGACCTCCGCTACGTTTTTAACCAGTACCGGATTACCGCCCACTTCCTCGATGAGAATGTTCTCAATATCCTGAATGGATGTTAATAGACCAATCCCGCGAACAACGTAAGCCTGCGCGTTACGCTCGATGACATCCCCCCCCACATTAATGTTGCTGCGGGTAACGGCCTGATACACTTCCAACGGTGTAATGTCGTATTTGGTCAGCTGCGTCGGGTTAACGCGTAACTCGTACATTTTATCGCGCCCCCCAAAGGCAACAACATCGGCCACGCCCGGTACGCTCCGTAACTGGCGGTCAACAACCCAGTTTTGCAGCGTAAGAAGTTCTCGACTATCGCGTTTTTTGCTTTCGAGTGTGTAGCGAAAAATTTCACCCGTTGGACCATAAGGAGGCTGTATTTCAGGATCGACACCCTCGGGTAATGACACATTACGCAACAGGTTATTTACCTGCTGGCGGGCAAAAAAATCCTCGACGCCATCCTCGAAGATAATTTTCATGACCGATAGCCCGAACATGGTGGTTGAGCGGACGTTACTTTTCCGCTGTACAGAGTTCATGGCCACCTCAATCGGTACAGTTACGAAACGCTCGACTTCTTCGGCCGAACGGCCACTCCATTCCGTCACGACAATAATCTGGGTATTCGTTACATCAGGAAATGCTTCCAGCGGGGTACGTAAATAGCTGAAAATACCAGCAATGATCAGCACCGCCGTCATGAAGAAAATGAAGAAGCGGTTCTTGAGCGAAAAGCCGACCAGGTTACGGATGAATTTATTCATGAGAAGGAGGAAAGGGAGGAGGGAGGAAAGGGAGGAGGGAAAAGAGAAAACAGTTTTGGTATTGTATCCCTTTCTTCCCTCTTCCCTTTCCTCCTTTCTCCTTTTTTAATTATTAAGTGCGTTGTAAACCAGCAACTGATTTTTGGAAATGACTTTTTCGCCGGCTTTAATGCCCTGCTTGATGTAGGCCCGGTCGCCCAGCGATTTGAGGATATCCACTTCGCGGGTTTCAATATCTGATCGGCTTCGGAAGACCATGACGTACTGCTTGGAGCGATCGAAGATGACCGCATCTGAGGGCACAGTAGCCAGTTGACCGCCGTCTTCATAGCGCAGGGTTACGGTAGCGTGCATCTCTGGCCGGAGTTTCAGGCCCTGGTTGTTGAGCCGAATCCGGATGGTCATTGCCTTTGTATTGGGGTCCAGTACCGTATAGATTTTATCGACTTTCCCACTGAAATTCTCGTCGGGGTAGCTCAGCGTTTGCACGCTGGCTTCCATACCCGTGCGTACCTGGCCGATATCGCTTTCGTTGACGTTGGCCAGCACCCACACCTGGCTGATCTGGCCAATGGTAAAGAGATTATCTGCATTATCGGAGCGGAGTTGCATATCGCGGTTGATGTTTTTTTCGATTACATAGCCGTCAATGGGCGCTTTTACGGTGTACATGGACGATTTGCCAATACCGTAAATCTGTGATACCTCCTTTACCCGGTTGGCTTCTGCCTGCGCTTTTTCCACCTCTTTCTGAGCGGCTACTACTTCGCGTTGGGAGGTAAGTTTAGTCTCAAACAAATCCTGGGCTACCCGTAGGTTTTTTTCGGCCAGTAACAGATCCGATTGCGCCTGAATCGCCTGGCGTTCCAGATCCGCTACCTCCCCCGACCGGATAGACGCCAGCGTTTGCCCTTTGTGGACATAATCGCCCAACTCCACCTTCACGTCCTCCACGTTACCACCTACCAGCGGGAACACCTTGATGACCCGATTTTCGTCGGCTACCACCTTGCCCACCAGCGTTAGCTCGCTTCGAATGGGCTGGATGGTGGCACTATCCAGCCGGATGCGGTGCATCATCGTATCGGAGAGCATAAAGGCCCCGGCTACTTCCGGGGTAGGTTTAGGGCCGCAGGAGGTAACGGCCGTTATGATGCTGAGTAATGCTAAGATGTTGATTTTCATTTTGGTGGCGAGCGGGCCGCCCGGCTTTGTAAGTGTGAGTTAGACTAAGTGCTGATTCACCCGGACGAGGACGTCCGGTACCAAACGGGGGCTACCTAAACAGGTCTTCGCCAACCAGGTAATTGAGCTCCTCGTAGGCGCTCACGCGGTCAGCTTTCAGTCGATTGAGTTGACTGATGCTGTCGTTATAGGCTTCGATCAGATCGACAAACTCCAGGAGGGTGATGTTACCCTTTTGAAAACTGGTAACTACACCCCGGTTCAACTGGTCGAACTGGTCGGTAAACGGCTGTTCAACAGACTGTACCCGGCGTTCCACTTCCCGTACTTTTTGCAGGGCGGTGGCCACTTCATTGCCTACCTGAATCGCTTTTTGCCGCTGTAGCTGACCCTGATGCTGAATCTGACTGCGGGCCGCCCGAATAGCACCCTGGTTCCGGTTGAAGACAGGGATATCGGCTGAGACGGACAGACCCACGTAATTCTGAATGTAGCTTCCGGCCTGGTCGTAGGTACCGCCTACGCGCATGTCCGGCACCGCTAACGCTTTCTGTAGATTGTAATTCAGTTCGGCCTGGCGGGTGAGGGATTCTATGGCCTTCAGGTCGGGACGGTTGCGAACCGCCAGTTGCTGGAGTGTGTCTTCTGTCTGGGTGGGCAAACGATAACGCGCCAGCGTTTCATCCGCCACCACTGGTTTAATTGGTTGATCAATTGACAGTAACGTTCGTAAGGCACGTTGGTCATCGGCCAGTTGAAACAGTATAGCCGTTCGGTCATTGCTTAGTTGAAACAGCAGAGCTTTTAGCCGAAGCAACTCACGAAGCGATACGTTATTTCGGTTATATTGTACTTCATAAGCCGCGACAGTGGTTTGAAGTGTAGCCAGTTGCTGATCAAATCGGGCCAGTGTTTTTTGCTGGAAATAAATGGAGTAGAAGCGGCTGCGCAGGTCAAAGCGAAGCCCCCTCAATAAATCCAATAATTCGAATTGAGTCAGTTGAGCAGCTTCTGAGGCTAAGGCGATTCGTTTGTTGCGTTTGCCAGCCGTGTACAGCAATTGCTGGATGGCAACGGTTTTCTGGCCTTGCCCACCCACATCCAGGACCCGCCGGGTTTCATTATTATAGCTACTAACCTCCAGCGTTACGGTTGGGTTATCATATAAGCTGGCTTGTAAAATCTGCGCCTGACTGGCGTCGACCCGAAATCGTTCGGCTAACAGAAGTACGTTATTTTTTACGAACAGACTGTCGGCCTGTTGAAGGGTAAGCAGGAGGGAATCCTGGCTGGCAACGGATTGCGCCAGTACAGAATGGAAACCTACTACGAGAAAAAACAGTGAAAAAAGCAGCCGCATGCGTTAAATGATGTACGGCTACAAAGGTCTGCTGGGCAGGTTACAGGAGGCTTAATGAAAACTTATAATACCTATAGAAAATAATTAGAAATAGATTAGAGAGGGCTTACTCCTCCTTTAGTACGTATCCCAACCCAAGTCGGGTATGAATCAGTTTGGGGGTAAAGTCACGGTCTATCTTTTTGCGGAGGTAATTAATATAGACTTCTACAACTGTAGAATTTGAATCGTAGTTGCTGGACCACACCTGCTCCGCGATGTCTAATTTATTCAGAACCCGCCCCTGGTTGCGTATTAAGTACTCCAGCAGGGTAAATTCACGAGCAGTGAGATTGATTATGGCTTCGCCCCGCCGAACAACTTTGGTGACCGTGTTCACTGTTAAATTGGCGGCCTGCCACACCTTTTCTGTTTCGATGATTGTGCCGCCCATAATGGCTGATCGCCGTAAACAGGTCTTTACACGAGCAATCAGCTCCCGAAAATCAAACGGCTTCACCAGGAAATCATCGGCGCCTAAGGCCAGTCCTTCTTCCTTATCCTCTATTTCGCCCAGCGCCGACAGTATAATAATCGGTAAGCGGGGTTTAGCGATTCGTACGCTTCGGCATACCTCGAAACCATTGATGCCCGGCAGATTAAGGTCTAAAATCAGTAAGTCAACACCAGCCTTCAGAGCAGCCTGCCGGCCATTGTGACCTTCGTAAACGACTTCGGTGGAATAGCCTTCTTCCTGGAGACCCCGGCTAATAGTCTGTGCAATGCGTCGGTCGTCTTCAACGATTACTATGTTCTCCATGCAGGCTATGAAACAGCATCCACGAGTGGAATAATGATTAACAAATGAGACAGTTAGTTAGGCGATTACTCGCTTAACTCAACGCTAGTTACTTAATCATTCAGGCAGGTACAATCAGATTAAAGATTTCTAATGACTTTTTAAGGATTTTCTAATAGGGAAAGTAGACCATTTAGACCTGCACAGATACCGAGTCAATGTGATCTTACTATGCCTGCACACTAATGAACGCATGTCCTTTCTTGAAAATAGTCAGCTTATGGATCACCTAACTGGCTGCGCAATGATAACAACATCCTGTGAAGGTGACTGACTGGAATTCGTTAAGGAATCGGCAAGGGGTATCAAGAGCCCACCACCTAGTGTACGCTCGTAGAAGAACCCTGAAAATCTACCTACACTTCCTTCGTAAGCGGAAGGAGGATTGGTTTCGATAAGGGAAAACTGGTAGTTGTAGTTGGTTAGCCTGACAACTACCTTTTTGCTGAATGTAGATTGTAAGCCCTTTCGCCAATAAACGGTTTTTATGCTTAGCTGATCTGACTCAATAACATCAATCGCTATCGTGAAATTAGTAATGCCAATCTTATTGATGCCAGGCTTATAACCCGTAGAACCGGGCAATAATGAGAATAAGGTATCACCAGATACAATGTATGCTGTAACCACATAGCGGCCCCTGGCTCCGGCGGCCACACCCGTAAACTTGTCGTCTGGCTCACAACCTAGTAGGCCAATGAAAGCAAAAAGTAGAAGTAGTTGATTTATAGAAGTCAAGCTTATGTCACTATGGTTTAAACAGATAGCCTTGCTGTACTACTTGATCGTTACCGGCTTTGTGGGATCAATACGCAACCACAGCAGCGCACTCACCAGCAAACAGCCTGCAATCATGAACAGGGGATAGTTGAAGTTCTTGGTTTGCTCAACAATAATACCAAACAGAATGGTAATGAAAAAGCCTCCCAACTGCCCTGCGAAATTCATGGAGCCCGTTACGGTACCCGCGTTGCGCTGACCAATGTCGACACACACGGCAAAGGCCACGGGCAAGGCCAGATCTTTCGTGAGCACGCATATGGCGAGCAGGTAACCCGCTAGCTCGTTATCAGTCGTTAACCCCGCCAGCAGGAAAAACAGGCTCGACAGCCCCAGTCCACCAACGCCCACCGCCCGACGGCCAATTTTGAGCCCATATCGTTTCGTCAGCGAATCGCTGAGTATACCACCGACCAGGCAACCTACCGCGCCGAGGAAGTAGGAGAAGGAGATGAAGTTTTTGGTTTGATCTTCGCTCAAACCACGCCCTTCCTGAAAATAAACCGACGACCAGTTCGTGAAGAAGTACGAGCCATAGAAAAACAGGTGGCACATCAGCATCAGGGCCCATAAATCGGGGTTGCGGATAATGGTTGTCCAGGGAATTCGATGGTCGGATTGTTTGATCCGTCGGCCCTGCTCAATTTCCTGCACTTCGGCCTCACTGATGCCTGCTTTTTCTGCGGGTTCATCGCGAAACCAGATGTACCAGATTATAGCCCACAATACACCTAATAGGCCCAGCAATCCAAACGCCCAGCGCCAGCCAGCCCAGTGTACTAACGGAATGACCAGCAAAGGCGTTAAGGCACCACCCAGTCGACCGGCAGCCCAGATTACGGATTGCGCCCGGCCTACTTCAACGGCCGGAAACCAGCGGGCAATAACGATGGATGCATTTGGGTAAGCACCGGCCTCGCCAATACCGAATAGAAAGCGTACAATCAGGAGGTACAAAAAATTAAAGGCCGTGCCCGTAAGTGCCGTAAACCCCGACCACCACAGCACCACCCGCGTAAGTACCCGCCGGGGGCCAATGCTATCGCCGAGTGAACCCGTTGGTATTTCAAACAACGCGTACGACAGGGAGAACGCGCCCAGAATCCAGCCGAATTGCTGATTGTCGAGATGTAAGTCCGCTTTAACGTATTTGCTCACTACGTTCATGCAAACGCGGTCGAGGTAGGTAATGGTTGAGAGCAGAAATAAACCGGAGAGAACACGGTAACGGACTTTCATAGAGTGAAGGAAGGGGAAATCAGGAAGATTAGATGAAGCAAAGAAAGGGAATGAAAAGATGCAAACAACAGGAAAAATAAATTGGCCATTATTTTGATTCCCTGTCGATTATCAGGAATAGCACACAGCGTATAAATTCTTATATTTCGGTGCCATACCTTGCCTCCAACACCATGCCAAATGTCATAATGATTCAGGAAGATCATTTCACTGATCAGCGCTTCTCCTTACGCATTTCTTTCAACAATGGTTCTCAGTATGAAGTAATATTGCCCAATCCTGTTGACCGGGATCAGGAAAGACGATTTGAGTGGTACTTTGAACAGCAACTTCGCAATCCATTTCTGGACCGGGAACGGGTCAAACGTGTTGTAGAGGAAATTCGCCAGTACGGCGAGGCTCTGTTCACGGCTCTTTTTCAGACACCTAACATCGCTTTTGAGTACAGAACCTGTAGAAACCAGGGGTTAGACCAGCTTGAATTTGCGATTGTTGGGAAAAGTACGGGATTTCATACCATTCATTGGGAAGCATTAAAAGATCCGGAACTTCCGGAAGCTTTTGCGGCTGGCCGGGCTAATGTGTTTCGCAAAAATAACCAGCCCGTCAGCTTTCTTGCTCCAATCAGTCCGTCGACGGTCCTGAATCTGCTACTTGTGACGGCCCGGCCCGATTGGGAAGATGATGTTAACTACCGAACCATTATCCGCCCCGTTATCGAATTAATTGAATCGGCTCAACTCCGAGTCGATGCCCATATTCTCCGCCCCGGTACGTATCAATCGTTGGTGGAGCATTTAGATGCCAAACCAGCCGGTTTTTACCATTTGGTTCATTTCGATACGCACGGCGCGTTACTTGAGTATACACACATACAACAGGGGGTATCCCGCAGTCGCTATCAGATGCAGGCCAATTGGGGCTTATCCGACCTGGCCACTTATGAGGGCAAAAAAGCCTTTTTACTCTTTGAAGGGGCCGAAAAAGGGCAGGCTGTTCCGGTCAGTGCCGAAGATCTGGCGAAACTATTAAAGGCCCGAAACATTCCGGTTTGTCTGCTCAATGCCTGCCAGTCGGCGAAAGAAGAGGAAGGTCCCTATCAAACCAGTCTGGCCGCTAAACTGATGGAAGCGGGTGTGCAGGCCGTCCTAGGCCAAAGCTATTCTATAACTGTATCAGCCGCTCGGGTGCTAATGCAACACCTCTACGAAGCCCTGTTCGATCATGCTAACCTGAATCGGGCGATAGCCAGTGGTCGGCGCGAGCTGGCGATGAACAAAAATCGCCAGGCTTATTTCGATCAAACCATCGAACTCGAAGACTGGCTGCTGCCCGTATTGTACCAAAACCAGCCGGTCAGCTTTACGTTGCAGGCACTTACACCCGATGAGGAAGAACAGTATTACCTACGCCGGGAAGCGGCCTACCACCCCTCGGCCGAACCCGTGTATGGGTTTGTGGGCCGTGACCTGGATATTCTATCCATTGAGAAACACCTGCTTAAACACAATATGCTGCTGGTTCGGGGCATGGGCGGTACCGGTAAAACCACGCTGCTCGAATACCTGGCCCGTTGGTGGGAGCGAACCGGCTGGGTCAAAAAAACTTTCTATTTTGGCTACGACAAACGCGCCTACACACTCGAACAAATCCTGAACGAGCTGGGCCGACAATTGCTAAATAAATGGGAGTTTGCACAGTTTCAGGCCAGTAGCCTTGTTACACAACGCAGCAAAATCGAAGATAAATTAACCACGGAAGCCTATTGCCTGATTCTGGACAACTTTGAATCCATTACAGGCACTTCGCTGGCCATCCCGAATACGCTTTCGGAAGCGGATCGAACCGATTTGGGCGATTTCCTGAGCCGACTCCGGAAAAAGTCCGGGAAGTCGATCAAGTCCTTTGTCATCTTCGGATCGAGAAGCGATGAAAGCTGGCTGGCTTCTGCTACGTTCGATAAAAACGTATATAAACTGACCGGTTTGGATCAGGAAGCCCGAACCGACCTGGCCCGTCTTATTCTGGAACCAATCGGTTTGCTGGGGATTATTGCCAAAGACGCCGACTTTGGCAAGTTAATGGCCCTGCTGGCTGGCTATCCGTTGGCGATGGAAGTAATCCTGCCCAATCTGGCTCGCCAGACAGCCGGGGAAATTATGGCGAACCTACGCCTTGGCGATAAAGGGATCGATCCGCAGGAAGTAATTCTGCGCTGCATCGAGTATTCCCACAGTAACTTATCGGCTGATGCCCAGCAGTTGCTGGTATGCCTGGCCCCGTTTTCGGGCTATATAAACCTAACCCTTCTTGAAAATTACTTTACGGAGCTAAAGCAACAACCTGCCTACCAGCAGCACTCGTTTGAGCATTGGGCCGACATTATTGGGGAAGCTGTAAAGTGGGGATTACTGGAGCCTGTTAGTGCTGGTTCGCCTATCCTCAGTCTACAACCTGTATTT
Organism: Spirosoma sp. KCTC 42546; assembly: GCF_006965485.1. Taxonomy (NCBI): domain Bacteria; kingdom Pseudomonadati; phylum Bacteroidota; class Cytophagia; order Cytophagales; family Cytophagaceae; genus Spirosoma; species Spirosoma sp. KCTC 42546. The sequence continues at coordinate 6,554,747 of NZ_CP041360.1, read as the reverse complement.
CCTTATTTTTTGCAGCAAAAACTACAGACCGGTGCCGATGCCGCCAGGAAACAGGAATTAGACATTGCCTTCCGCAATTATTATGATGGCTTTGCCAAAGCAATCTATGAATTACTTGATTCAAAACAAGCCAACGAAAGACAAATGGGCATTATACTGGTTCAGATGGAATACGCGAATATTTTTAACGCCTTACAAATTTCGTTAAAAAACCACGTGAGTATTTTCTACTCATTCTTATGCTTATCTAGGTACGCTGATAGCAACAATGACCAGCAATCAGGATTACAAATAGCTCAAACTATATTAGCTCAAATAGAAAGTTATCCAAAAGAAATGTTGGTTGGCCAAATTGGCTACGAGTTTGCGGGAGTAATGGATAAGGTTGGAACGAGACTTTTACTGATTAAAAGGGTTGCTGAAGCTAAGGAAGCCTATAAAAAAGCTCTACTTATCAATAATAATCTACAAGGTTTTTCTCCAGAAACTCTTAAAAAGTATTCTGCCCCCCTTTATCATCAGTTGGGCCGGGTGGCTCAAGAGGAGCGGGAGTGGAGTCAGGCCAAAGAGTATTACCAGAAATCGCTGGCTATTTTGATGGAGTTTAATGACCGATACGGTCAGGCGAGTACCTATCATCAGTTGGGCCGGGTGGCTCAAGAGGAGCGGGAGTGGAGTCAGGCCAAAGAGTATTACCAGAAATCGCTGGCTATTTTGATGGAGTTTAATGACCGATACGGTCAGGCGAGTACCTATCATCAGTTGGGCCGGGTGGCTGAAGAGGAGCGGGAGTGGAGTCAGGCCAAAGAGTATTACCAGAAATCGCTGGCTATTAAGATGGAGTTTAATGACCGATATAGTCAGGAGAGTACCTATCATCAGTTGGGCATGGTGGCTCAAGAGGAGCGGGAGTGGAGTCAGGCCAAAGAGTATTACCAGAAATCGCTGGCTATTTTGATGGAGTTTAATGACCGATACGGTCAGGCGAGAACCTATCATCAGTTGGGCCGGGTGGCTCAAGAGGAGCGGGAGTGGAGTCAGGCCAAAGAGTATTACCAGAAATCGCTGGCTATTAAGATGGAGTTTAATGACCGATACGGTCAGGCGAGTACCTATCATCAGTTGGGCCGGGTGGCTCAAGAGGAGCGGGAGTGGAGTCAGGCCAAAGAGTATTACCAGAAATCGCTGGCTATTTTGATGGAGTTTAATGACCGATACGGTCAGGCGAGTACCTATCATCAGTTGGGCCGGGTGGCTGAAGAGGAGCGGGAGTGGAGTCAGGCCAAAGAGTATTACCAGAAATCGCTGGCTATTTTGATGGAGTTTAATGACCGATACGGTCAGGCGAGTACCTATCATCAGTTGGGCATGGTGGCTCAAGAGGAGCGGGAGTGGAGTCAGGCCAAAGAGTATTACCAGAAATCGCTGGCTATTTTGATGGAGTTTGAGGATGAGCATAACCAGCAGATTGTTCTGCGTAGTTTGGCGCGATTACAAGAAGACCAGGAAGACCAACCCCAATAAATTCGATGGAACGCTTATTTTGTAAAGAAGTTGACCCGTTGGTATCGGTATTGAAAGACTGGCTGCGAGCCGAAATCCTACGCATACCCAATGGCGAGGTTAAACCCTTACTGGTCATTGAGCGTACGAACAAACAATTACACCCACGCGGCACACTGCGTAGGCTACTAACACACCCAGATCGGTTTCTGGTGGGTGATGAGGAGGTTAAAAAAGAGTATCTGGCCGATTTGTCGGGGGTACGGAGTCGGAGCGCGGGGTTGGATGTGGGTATCAAAATCGCTAATAATTTCCTGAAAGGATTTGGCGTAAACAGCGGCATCGAAAGCATCATGAAGGGAGCCACTGCGCTATCGTTTAGCTTCAGCAACGTTTACAAATGCACGTTCGATAATGGCCTGTTGGGAAATGCTCTGAAATACCAAACTATCGATAAAGGGAACCCAGCTACAGCCGGTTTCTTTAAAAACTCCGATTTGCTGGTGGTCGATAGCATCATTACCAGCGACAATTTCAGGATACACGTAGCCGATGAAGACAAGGTCAATTTTTCGGGCAAAGCCGCCGAGATCGAAAAACTGTTCAAGGCCAGTGCCACCCTCAAGGTGGAAGAAATTGCCCAATCTACGATTAGTTTTAAGCGAGAAATTCCGCTGCCCTTTGCCTTCACCTGCCTCAAGTTTGAGCTTGACGAAGCGGGTCGTATTGTGGGTATGCCACCCGCCTGCAAGTTGCCCATGTTCAGTACAGCCCCCGCCGAGTATGAAAAAGAATCCCTTTCAGAAGGCGTAACGTTACTCGATCTGGATTGGTAGCGAACGCCAGCATCGAACGTTGCTAAACTGTGTTGTCAGTCCAGTTTGGCAACGTTCGATGCTGTAGTACGGGTCAGAAAAAAATCTTCTGGTTCTCTCGTTATCCCAAGCCGCCCCTGCCGTACTTTTACAGTATGTCAACAGTAACCATCGCCCCTATTACCGAAAGCCTACCTGCTTTTCTGGATTCTTACGACTTCTCGGCCATCGCCGTCATCGCCGATAATCACACCTTCCGGTTTTGCTATCCGGAATTAAAACCCATGTTGCCGAAGCATACACTTGTTCGGATTAAGGCGGGTGAGGAGCAAAAACACATTGCCACCTGTGAGTTGATCTGGGATGCGCTGACTCGGGCTAACTTTGATCGACATTCACTAGTGCTGAATCTTGGTGGTGGTGTTATTGGCGATATGGGGGGCTTTTGTGCAGCTACCTACAAGCGTGGTATTGCCTTTGCACAGCTGCCAACTACACTACTCGCTCAGGTAGATGCCAGCGTAGGTGGTAAACTGGGTATTGACTTCCGAGGCTACAAAAACCATATAGGCGTATTTCAACAGCCCAACACGGTGCTGATCGACCCTTCTTTTCTGACAACACTACCCGAGCGTGAACTCCGGTCCGGGTTTGCCGAAATCATTAAGCATTGTTTGATTGCCGATGCCGGTATGTGGGATGAAATCCGTCGGCGTGACCTGGATGAGCAGGACTGGCCAGCTTTGGTAGCGCATTCCGTAGCCATTAAACAACGGGTGGTGGCCGAAGACCCGACCGAGAAAGGATTACGTAAGATCCTGAATTTTGGTCATACGTTGGGCCACGCCGTCGAAACGTACTTTTTAACCCAGCATCGGAAGCGGCTTTTGCATGGCGAAGCAATTGCGGTAGGCATGGTAGCTGAAGCGTTTATTGCCTTTCAGAAAAAAAAGATCGATCAGGAACTGCTGAACGCAACCGAAGAGTACATATTTTCCGTATATGGTAATGTGCGACTAGTAGATGACGACATTGAACCCATTCTGGCATTAACCTTACAAGACAAAAAGAATCGTGGCCGGGAGGTGCGGATGTCCCTGCTCGATGGGCCGGGTAGCTGTGCCTTTGATGTACTCGTTACACCTTCCGAAATGCGCCGGGGACTGGAGTTTTACCGGGGGCTCAATAAGAATTAAAAATTTGCCATACGCTATTGTTTGCCAAACAATTACGGTTATATTTGGGTTCAACCCCAAAGATTGATCTCACTACTAACGCATCCTGGTATATCATTAAAAACTTTTACAAACTGGAGTATGAAAAAGTGCATTGGTATTTTGTTTGTGCTATCCGCGGTTGTTATGGCAGGCTGTTCGTCGAGCAGGCTATTTGTCGAGCATGATTATAGCTACGAAGGCCATTTTAAAAACTACGAATCTTTCAATTTTCTGGAGTGTGAATTCGTCGATTCGACGCTTCTTTGCTCCGATATTCAGGATGCAATTCGGCACCAAATGGAAGCCCGGGGGTATCGGGTTAGTAACCGCAGTCCGAATCTGCTAATCTCTTATAATATCTTCCGGTCTGACCTTCGTTTTCGGGGGTATCAGCAACCCGTTATCAAAGACTGGGTGGTACGGGAAGATGACGATGCTACCTACAAACGTATCGACTATAACCTCGATGAAGGCACGCTGATGATCTCACTCATCGATGCAGAGTCGTATCAGGTGATCTGGAAAGGGTATGCGTCAAAAATGATGCGTAATCAGAACTTTAAGAACAACTACTTTAAAGGGATTGTCCGGTCTATTTTTGACCAGTACCCTTTGATGGCTACAGCGAAATAGCCAGGTAATGTAAAATGAATAATGGGTAATGTATAACGGCCTAGACGGTCATTATACATTACCCATTATTCATTTTACATTACCTGGTCAACTCCTTAAAAATCGTTTCCAGTGAATTTTCCTGTTGGCGCAGTCCCACCAGCGTTAAATTCTGATCGGCGGCAAGGCGGAAGATAGTGGCTCGTAAGTCTGTGTTTGGCTTGGCTGTAATTCGGTACTGACCGCGTTCTATAGGTTCGACGTGCTCCACACCGGGTATAGCCGTGAGCACATCAGGGTTGGCTAATTCACCTTCAAATTCGGCAATAACCACTACGTTTTCTCCCGAAGACGTACTTCTCAACTGACTTAGTGGCCCATCAGCAACAATCTGCCCCCGATTGATAATGACAACGCGGTCGCAGATGGCTTCAACTTCCTGCATAATGTGCGTGGAGAACAAGACCGTTTTGTCGCGCCCGGCATTTCGAATGACTTGCCTGATTTCAGCTAACTGATTGGGGTCCAGGCCGGTTGTTGGTTCGTCGAGAATCAATACTGGCGGGTTATGCAACAGTGCCTGAGCCAAACCAACCCGTTGCCGATATCCTTTGGACAATTGCCCGATTCGTTTTTGCTGCTCACGTCCCAGACCTACCAATTCAATTATATCTGTAATACGCCGACTCAGGTCAGACCCACGCAGGCCGTGTAGCGAACCCGCAAAGCGCAGGTATTCTTTCACGTATAAGTCCAGATAAAGCGGATTGTGCTCCGGCAAATAACCAACGCTCCGGCGAACATCCATGGAATGGGTTCTGACATCAAAGCCATTCACTTCTACGGTGCCTTCGGTAGGAGTGAGGTAGCCCGTAGCAATTTTCATGGTTGTCGATTTTCCTGCACCGTTGGGGCCAAGAAATCCAACAATTTCGCCCGGTTTTACCTGGAGTGAAATCTGATTGACAGCTCGTTGCTGATTATATACTTTCGTAAGATTCTGAACCCGAATGGACATAGTTTACAGGTAATACTGAACAATGAACGACAGCCGATGGCTAATTGGCATAAGGCGAATGTAAACCTAAGAGATTAAAAACCGGAAAGAATTTCTATTTTAGCTGTTTAACATCAATAGACACTGTTTTTCTTCCGCCAACTTATGTCCCTTTTACGCAAAAAGACCGTAACTCAAATTTTAAGTGATGCTGCCGAGGGTGAATCCAGCAAGCTGGTCAAGACGCTGGGTGTTCGTGACCTCACCTCGTTTGGCATTGCCGCTATCATTGGTGCCGGTATTTTCAGTACGATTGGTCTGGCGAGTTATAACGGTGGTCCGGCTGTGTCCTTATTGTTTGTGTTTACGGCCATTGCCTGCGTGTTCACGGCACTAAGTTACGCACAGTTTGCGAGCACGGTTCCTGTGAGTGGCAGTGCCTATACGTACGCGTATGTGGCCTTTGGGGAGATATTTGCGTGGGTCATTGGTTGGGCGCTTATTCTCGAATATGCCGTTAGTAATATGGTCGTTGCTATTTCGTGGTCGGAGTATTTCACGTCTATGCTCAGTGGCTTTGGCATCACGTTTCCCAAATATTTTGCTACTGATTACGGTTCAGCGTCTCGCGCTTTTGATCTGGTTCAACAGACGAAGCAAGCCGGAACGAGCCTGACTACGTTACCCGAAAACACACGCGTACTAGCCGATGCGTTTGCCAATGCTCCCATGCTTGGCGATCTCAAACTAATTGCCAACCTGCCCGCAGGTGCCATTACGGTACTGATTACGGCCTTGGTCTATATCGGTATAAAAGAATCACGTACGGCGAGTAATATTCTGGTTGTGTTAAAGTTAGCCGTAATAGGCCTGGTGATTGGCGTAGGTGCTTTTTATGTCAAACCTGCCAACTGGTCGCCGTTTGCACCAAATGGGGTATCGGGCGTGTTGAGCGGAGTGGCTTCTGTCTTTTTTGCCTTCATTGGGTTCGATTCTATCTCAACTACGGCCGAAGAATGTAAAAACCCCCAGCGCGATTTGCCGCGCGCCATGCTCTACTGTCTGGGAATTTGCACAGTTCTGTATGTTCTGATCACACTCGTGCTAACGGGAATGGTTAATTATAAAGAGCTGGGCGTGAGTGATCCGCTGGCCTATGTGTTTCAGAAAGTAAACCTTGATTTTGTGGCTGGTGTGATTTCTGTCAGTGCGGTAGTTGCCATTACAAGTGCGTTGCTGGTTTACCAACTTGGGCAGCCGCGTATCTGGATGACCATGAGCCGGGATGGGTTGCTCTGGAAGCGATTTTCGAGAATTCATCCTACCTATAAAACGCCTTCATTTGCTACAATAGTTACGGGTTTTCTGGTGGCCGTTCCCTCATTGTTTATGGACTTGAAATTCTTCGTAGATCTGACCAGCGTAGGGACATTTTTTGCATTTATTCTCGTCTGTGCCGGAATTTTGTATTTAGATGCCCAGGGATTGACGGCACAATCGAAGTTCAAGGTGCCTTACATCAATGGAAAATACATTATTGGGGCTGTTCTATTAGCTGTAGTGGCTTATGCGCTGACGGGTGCTAACCTGATCCAAACGCTTGAGGATAAGCCGCTGTTAATTGTATTCTGGGGCGTATGGGTACTATTAGCCGTACAAGGTTTTCGGTATAACTTCTCCCTGTTACCCGTAATCGGCGTACTCACCAACCTCTATCTCATGACGGAATTAGGTGCCAGCAACTGGAAAATTTTTGGTATCTGGCTGGTTATTGGGCTTGTGATTTATTTCTCATACGGGTTCAGGAAAAGTAAATTGGCCGGTAAATAGAACCCTATAGACGCGTTTCTAGTAGCTGGTTCGACAATCAATAGTATGACAACTCCGTTACCAGATTGTTTTGCTGAATTCGGACGGGGTACCCGTTCGGTGCGTATTCGTAGGTTGCACCAGCGGTACGTAGCATGTGTCGGCTTGAGAAAAAAGGAGAGATATAGTGGACTGTACCCGCATATGGGTTTAGTCCCTGATCGTAGTCGTAGGTAAATGTACGGTCAGCGAGATCGGGTGTTCCTGTCGTATTTAGCTCCCGTAGCGAAATGATGTTGCCTTTATTGTCATAGGTGAATTCCTGAGTTGAGCCTAATTTGCGCGAGCTATCGTAACGCAATATCTTCAGTGGCTTGTTTTGGTTATCGTACTCATAGGCAGTTATACTTTGTAATTCCCATTGGCCCGACTGCTTCAAAAATGTATGACTCTCCCGAATACGGCCAAGATTGTCTGTATTGATGTCATCATAACTTATCCAGGTAATAGGTCCACTGCAAGTGGAAAGGCTTGAAAAGGCACAGCCATTCGTAAAGTGTTGCACATACCGTAACTGTCCAGCGGCATCATATCGATATTGATCGGCTGTCGTGATTTGTCCGGATAGATATCGTCTCCCTTCAACTAACTTGCCCTGCTGATTGTATAGCCATTCACCACTTAATTGTCCGGCATGAACCTCACTTTTTAGTCGGCCAGCAACCGAACTGCCATTCTGTATTGGCTGATAATCGGCAGGTAAATCCGCCAGGGATTGCACTGGCGCATTAAAGGGGTCAACTTTATTGCCATCCTGGCAACCTAGCAGAAATATGATCGCTCCAGCAAAAAGGTAGAAAGTGCGCATACGAACCAATAATGAATAGCAGTTTCCTGAGAGATTCTAATACAGGTCAAATGGTTGTAATTTATTGAAGAAAATTGACTGGTGGTACAACCTAATCACTTCCCAAAAAACATGATATGCTGTTGGGGTAGCCGATCGTCGTTTTTTAATAGTTTCAGGCCAGCGGCTTTCATTTCTTTTGTTGCCTGAGCTACACTTAGTTTGTGGAGTTCTTTGATCGGTACGGATGGGTCCTCGGCGCGGTATTCGACCAGTACTACCCGTCCGCCTGGTTTTAGTGCGGATGTAATGTGCTCCATCATTTCGCGTGGATACGAAAACTCATGATAGGCATCAATCAGAATGGCTATATCGATACTGCTCGCCATTAATTTAGGATTGGATTCAGTGCCAAGCACGGGCTCTACATTACTGACTTTGTGTTTTGCTTTCCCTTCGGTTAGGTAAGTTATCATTTCCGGTTGTATATCAACCGCCAGCACTTTCCCTTTGGAAAGTTTAGGGGCCATCAGGAATGTGAAATAGCCTGTTCCAGCGCCAATATCGGCCACCACATCGGTGGGTTTTAACTGTAATGCTTTTAATAATAGATCGGTACGTTCTTCCTGTTCCCGTTCGGGCCGTTCAAGCCACGACGCACCAAGGTGCCCCATGACCTGCGCAATTTCTCGGCCCTGATAAATTTTGCCGGTCCCGTCTCGACTAGGTTTCCTGAGGTTATATACCTTTGCTGAAGAGGCTGGAGAGGAGGTAGCTGGTTGTTGAGAAAAGCCAGGACCACCACCCAAAATTAATACGAAACATAAAATCCAGAGCCGTTGCATAGCTACGTTAATTGGGTACAGTCTCTAAACCATCTCAAACCCAAACGGTTGTTCAATTTAACCAATTAGATCACTTTATGAATCTTATCTTACACGTATTACTTGATGCGGCCGTCATTTTCGGCTTGGCTTACCTCATGCCACAGGTTGATGTCAAAAATTTTGGAACAGCCGTTCTAATCGCGCTGCTGCTGGGTTTACTGAACTTCTTTGTTGGCTGGTTGATTCGCTTTCCACTCAATCTGGTCACGTTTTTTCTGCTGACAGGCCTCGTTCGGATCGTGGTGACGGCGCTGTTACTGAAACTGATCGACAATTTTATGGACAGTTTTACCATCGTTGGTTTCTGGCCCGCGCTCGTGATTGCCGTGTCTGTCGCTGTAGCAGGTATGTTGATTGACCGTTCAGCCCCAACGCCAGAAATGGTTGAATCCGGGCATGTAGTTATGGCACTTTCGTATTTGAGATTAGTTTGATGTGTAGCACCGACCGGAACGGTCGGCGTTACAAAAAAAGCCGGATCAGTTACGATCCGGCTTTTTAATTGTAAAAACTGTTTACTGATTAGTCGCTACGGCGACCACCCAGCAAGAGACTGGCGTAATAAAGCAAGGTAGCTAAAGAGCCTAGAGCTGCAACTACATAGGTCATAGCGGCCCACCAGAGCGCATCTTTTGCGAAACCGTATTCACGCTGGTTCACGATGCCTCGTGTCTGAATCCAGGCCAGTGCCCTGCGGCTGGCGTCGAATTCTACGGGTAGGGTTACAAAGCTAAACAGCGTTGTCAGCGCAAATAAAGCGACCCCAATAGCCAGTGGAATTGGCGTTGTCCGGAGGAGCAAAACACCAGCCAGCAATATCCACTGCATGTACTGCGACGAAACCGTCAGAACAGGTACCATGGCCGACCGGAATTTCAGGGGTGCATAGGCTAATTTATGCTGAACAGCGTGTCCACATTCGTGAGAAGCAACAGCTGCAGCTGCCACACTCCGGCCATAATAGACATCGGCACTGAGATTCACGGTTTTTTCTTCCGGGTTATAGTGGTCAGTGAGCATACCTTCAACGGAAACAACGCGGACGTCGTAAATGCCATTTTCGTTTAGCATCTTCTGGGCCACTTCTGCACCGCTTAAGCCATTACTAAGGCCAATTTGAGAATATTCATTGAATTTACTTCGTAGTCGCCAGCTCACGAATGCGCTAGCGCCGAAGATGAGAATCATAATTAACCAGATCATCGTCAATTAGTCAGGTTTGTGGTTTCAATTAAACGGCCAATGTATTCGGTCGTTAGTAGTAAAACAACAGTTAGCCCAAAAAAGTATCCCCGCACGTTGACCATTTATCAACCCTGCGAGCCATTTAAACGCCCAATATGCATTCGGCTCTACTCCTTCAATGGGTAGAGCCGAATGTAAAACTTAAAAAAGAAGACGGTTATTGGGGAGCCCGGGTTAGCACATATTCCTTATGCAGCCATCTGAATCCTTTATAAACTCGGGCAGTGAGCGTCTGCGAATCGAGGAGTTGAAGTTCAATATCAAAATGATTCCCCGTTTTCGGATGAATCAATTCGCCACCCGACCAGCCTTTTCCGTCGAATGATAAATTTTGCATTAATAATTGATTTTTGGCCACGCCAAACTGATGTTTACCGGTGGGACTAACCGCGAATATGCGACCAAAATAACGATCACCAGACTTGTATACTTCTACGCTCGAGCCTCTGGCCGGAAACAGCCAACGTCCTAGAATCTGGTCTCCGGTATGATCTGCCGATGACTTGACCGCGATAGGCCATAAGAGGAGTACTACTAGGCTTAAGCCCCCAAAATAACGTTGGCTGCGTAATAAAGTCATTAAGGACGCTGATTTATAAGGTGAAAATCAACTGAAACGACTCCGGCAATCCAGGTAGTGGCTAACGTTGTTTCGTAACAGAATCTAAATCTAATGAATATATTTCTAAATCCATAAACATAGTAGATTAAATGATCAAGTAATAAACCTGATTACTTGGTAATCAGGTTTAGAGTCCCTTAGTAGTATAGAGCCTAGTAACTTTGTTTGATTCGTTCAATCAGTTTGGTTGTGGAGTAGCCCGGCACAAGTTCGACCGTTTCGACACGGCCACCCCGGCCTAGCACAAAATCAGCGCCGACAATGGTTGCGACGCTATAATCATTTCCTTTGACAAGAATATCTGGCTGCACGGCTTCGATTAGTTCGAGAGGGGTGGGTTCCCCGAATAAGACAACGGCATCGATGAATTCGAGGGCTGCCATAAGCCGCGCCCGTGCGTATTCGTTCACAACAGGACGTAGTGGACCTTTGATACAACTCACCGACGCATCGGTATTAAGGCCCAGAATCAAGCGATCGCCGAGGGCATGCGCTTTTTCGAGGTAGTCGATATGGCCTAGGTGAACGATATCGAAGCAACCGTTGGTGAAAACGATTTGCTGCCCTTCGGCGCGCCATTGGCTGGCCTGACGGATGGCCTCTTCACGGGTGAGGATTTTGGATTCAGTCATGTAATGCAATCAAAACTCAATATTGAGCCGCTCAAGAATGATGGCAGGGTCTTGTTTCTGATGAAGGACTGCCGTTATTAAAATGATGGCGTTAATTTCATCGATCACATAGTAAATTGTGTAAGGAAATTTTCGCAAATGTGCTCTCCTGACAAACAGAAAATGCTCCTGATATATGTAGGGATTATTGGCAAGTAGAGACTCCGTATACTCGTAAGCATCCAGCCATTGAAGCCCTAGGGTAGGTTTACGAGCGATTAATTCATCAATAATTCGGTCACGGTCAAAGTCGGCTTGTTCAGTTAACACAACTGAAAATTTATTTGGACCATCCATACTTTAGGCGGATACGTTGAGAGGCATCCTCTGCTGAAATACCCGTTTCAGGATGGGCTTTGTATTGTTCATACCGCTTTGTCAATAGCTCTTTGAGCAATGTCTGATAAGTAGAATTATCTTCTTTAACCACCGATTGTTCCTGTAGAAATTGACGAACCGTTTCCAGTAATTCCTGCTGCTGCTCTTCAGAAAGTTCGTCTATCGTTTTATGTAATTCTTCAGCGACGCTCATAGCTGTTCTGTTTTTACAAATATACGTGATTACGGTTCCAGTTTTACGGCTTTAGGATCGTCCAGTACATCGGGTAAATTGGTTGTCTTATTGCGCCGGAGCAGCACGAATAGTAAAGCCAGAATTCCCAGAATGATAATCATAATTGTAGAAACACCGTGAATGAATGTGGCCAGAATCTGCCCATCCTGGCTGGTAAGACCATACAGCAACGCGACCTGCCCAACCAGCAAGTGAAACGAACCGATACCGCCCGGCGTAGGAGCTGCCATACCCAATGTGCCAACCATTAGAATCGTTAGTCCAGCCAGTGGGCCGAGGTTTTCCGTAGCGGGCATAGCAAAAAACAAGGTATACGACATCAGGTAATACATTGTCCAGATAAGCAGCGTGTGAAACACAAATGCCCCTGGTCTGTATATTTTTCGAACGCTAAGCAGTCCATCCAGTAGCCCTTTTAGAAAGCCGCTGACCTTTTGATACAATGGATGGCGACCTAATGCTTCACGGTAACGATTGAATAGAAACCAACTCAATAGCGCTAGCCCTAGCAGTACAGCGCCTACCAGTACTAATACCCCTGAGCCACTGGAGCCTTTGGGCATCTTGCCGCCTAAAAAGTCCAGAAAGAATTGACTGATACGATCAAACTCCAGTATGAATGTGGCCGCCAGAAGCAACACCAGCATAAGTAAATCGAAGAGTCGTTCGGCTACTACAGCACCGAAACTGACATTGACGGGTACGCCTGACAGGCGGTAAAGTGTACCACAGCGAACAAATTCACCAGCTCGGGGCAAGGCCATATTAGCCAGATAACCGGTTAGAACGCTAACCGTTGTATCGAGCGAAGTAGGCCGTTGTGGAACAACAGGTTCCAGTAGTATACGCCAGCGTTCGGCCCGACTCCAGTGGGCGATAATTGTAAAAACGGCCGACAGTAGCACCCATCTATAATCGGCGGCTTTGATTTTTTGCCACAAACCGGCAGCATCAAGGTGGCTTTGCTGAAATGTAAACCAAAGTAATCCCCCGGCAATAGATAGGGAAACAAGGTATTTGAGAATATTCTTGATATTCATATAGCGTGTAATGCGGTCGGTTCGGCGTTCCGATGGAAAGCCGCGCTGAGAGTACTAAAAATTGCAGCCTTTGGGCAGCGTTAACAAAAAAACTCCGCTACAAAGTAACGGAGTTTCGTTGATATGGATGTAACAGCTTTGCGTTATAAGCTAATAGATGGCCATTTCAGGTTCAATGTCGCGTGCCCAGGCGTTAATACCACCGTCGAGGTTATACAGATTGGTCAGGCCGCCCTGTGCATACAGATACTGCGCCACGTTGGCTGAGCGGATACCATGATGGCAATAAATAACCACCGGCCGATCGGTTGGAATACGCTTCCGGTTGTTCGGAATCATACCGACAGGAATCAACACCGCACCTTCAAGGTGGCATAGGTCATATTCTGGCCGTTCGCGAACATCCAGCAGGAAAATATCGTTACCCAGCGCCATTCGTTCTGCTAATTCCTGAACCGACATTTTCTGTGGGCCTGATTCGCTGAGTGTAGGACGCAATCCTGCTGCTGCTAAACCTTGTTTAGCAAGTTCGAGGGCATCAGCCCGACGTTTGTTTTTGATTTTCTGCTGGACCATCGTTAATAGATCAACCATCAGCAGGTGTTCATTTAGCGACTGGCCAATGCCTGTAATGAGCTTGATGACTTCATTGGCCTGATAGGTACCAATAACGCCAGGTAGTACGCCTAATACGCCGGTATCGTTACAATTCGGAATTTCAATTTCATTCGGATATTCAGGGAACAGGCACCGATAGGTTGGGCCGCGTCGGCCGTCGCCGAGATCGGCGTTCAGCACTGCTACCTGACCTTCAAAACGATGAATGGCACCGTACACAAACGGTTTTCCCAACGTGACACATATGTCATTCACTAAATAGCGTACCTTAAAATTGTCGGTGCAGTCAACGACAATATCGTAAGCTTCGATGATGGCGCGGGCGTTGCTAATATCCAGCGACATGGTGTAGGTATCGAAGGTGATATCGGAGTTGAGCCGGTTTAAGTGATTAACAGCGATTTTTGCCTTGGGTTTGCCAATCTCATCGGTTGTATAAAGTACCTGACGTTGCAGATTGCTTAGATCAACAACATCGGGGTCAATAACGCCAATGGTACCAACGCCAGCGGCTGTCAGATAAAGCAATACCGGGCACCCCAGCCCACCTGCGCCCACAACCAGTACACGGGCGTTTTTGAGCCTTAATTGGCCTACAGAGCCAATTTCAGGGAGATTCAGGTGCTTCTGATAGCGTTGCTTTTCGGAAGGTACCAGCGTTGTTGCTTCCATAAACTTAGTTGATTGAGTTGGGTGAGGTTATAGCGCTATAAACAAACAGATTTTTCATCACTAAAATTGCGTTAAACTAAGATCAAACGTAAATATTTAGTAAACGCTCGATATGTACTTTTTTTTAGTACTATTGCCCCGGCAAAATCCAAACGTTTCTCAACTATGAACAATGCGCATGTTACGGTCAGCAAACCCCTGACTGTTGGTCTTTTGGCACTGGCTATGACCTGTACTTACAATTTTACACTGGCATCTGACAATCCCGGTAACACTCCTGCTACACAATTGCATGAGCTTATGCCGAAAAAAGGGAAATGGGAGACCTTGTTCGATGGCAAAACATTAACGGGTTGGCATACCTATTTAAAAGCGGGACAACCCATTCCAGAAAAATGGACCGTTAATGATGGTGCCATCCACCTGACAGCCGGTGGGGCAGGTGATCTGGTAACGGATAAAGAGTACGGTGATTTTGAGCTGGAACTGGAGTGGAAAATTGCGGAAGGTGGCAATAGCGGTATTATCTATCACGTCCACGAAGATCCTAAATACAAGGCGACTTATCAGACGGGCCCCGAAATGCAGGTTCTTGACAATGAGCGGCATCCCGATGCAAAGCAAGGTCGGGATAATAACCGGACAGCTGGCGCGCTATATGATTTACAAAAGCCGGTTAACCTGGGAGCCGCCAAACCCGCTGGTGAATGGAACAAAGCCCGTTTGGTTATCAAAGACGGTAAAGCGGAGCAATACCTGAATGGCAAGAAGACAGCCGAGTATCCAACCAGCGGACCCGAATGGGATAAAATGGTATCCGAGAGTAAATTTAAGGGGTGGGAAGGCTTTGGTAAATATTCGACTGGGCACATTGCCCTGCAAGATCACGGCAACAAAGTCTGGTATCGTAATATTCGGATTCGTGAGTTATAATTTTGAGTGATAGACTGAGTGAATGATCGAATACGATTGTCGGTTCATTGCTCTATCATTCACTCATTCCATCGTTCTGTTAGTCAAAATTGTATGAAATCATCCTCCCGCCGAACGGCCCTTAAAACGTTAACAGGCAGTGCATTGGCACTCCCTGCTCTGACTAATTCCTTTGCCAGCTCTATGACTCAATCTGAACAAGCTGCCTCACTATTAAAAGGACGTATCAATCACGCGGTTTGCCGGTGGTGTTACAGTAAAATTTCGCTGGATGACCTATGCAAAGCTGCTAAGGACATGGGTATCACAGGCATTGACTTGACCGGTCCAGCCGAGTGGCCTACCCTGAAAAAATATGGCCTGACCTGTTCGATGGCCCAGGGTGCCGGGAAAGGTATTCCTGATGGGTTTAACGACCCGAAGTTTCACGACGAACTGGTTGCCAGTTACGAGGCTATCTTTCCGAAAATGAAAGAAGCGGGCCTGACGCAAGTTATCTGTTTTTCGGGTAACCGCCGGGGCATGAGCAACGAGCAGGGCATGGAAAATTGTGCGGTTGGCCTAAAACGCCTGATGCCTAGTGCCGAAAAGTACGGTATCACGATGATTATGGAACTGCTCAACAGCAAAGTAGATCATAAAGATTACATGTGCGATCACTCCGCCTGGGGTGTAGAGCTTTGCAAAAAAGTAGGCTCTGATAACTTCAAACTGCTGTACGATATCTATCACATGCAGATCATGGAGGGCGACATTATCCGTACGATCCGTGCCGATAATAAATACTTTGGCCACTACCATACAGGCGGCAATCCGGGGCGGAATGAAATCGACGAAACCCAGGAACTCTATTACCCAGCCATTATGAAAGCCATTGTCGACACGGGTTTCAAAGGCTTTGTCGCCCAGGAGTTCATTCCCAAACGTGATCCACTAACAAGCCTGAAAGAAGCGGTGGTTTTGTGTGATGTTTAAAAAGAGGGAGTAGGGGGAGGAAGGAGGAGAGGGAGTAAAGGGATTAATACTGCATTTCCTTTACTCCCTCTCCCCTTTACTCCTTTTATAGTTTGTAATTCCTGTATTCTCCAATCCGCCAGCCGATTAGCTTTTCGATGAATGTTAGAAACCGGACTCTTGGCGAGTAGCGTTTCTGGCTGGTATCGAAGGTGAATGGCCAGTTGAGCCGATCAACGCGGGCTTGCATAACGGCAGGGTGCGTACCCGTGAAGTGGGCCAGTGAGTCGATGTGGCTGTACTCAAATGTGTCGACACCGGCATTGGCCTGGGCAATGGTTTCGCTGCTGTTCCAGAAATGATTGGCGTTTCGAAGCCGTTTTTTCTGCGTTTCGGGAGGCTTTACCCAGCCGTAATGGTAGATGTAGGCATCTATCAATTTGACCTTCAACTTACGATTATCCTTTGTCCGAAATCCCTGCGCATCTTTGTAAGAAACCACATTCCCTGTATTGCGAATCACCCGAATTTCTCGCCGATACCACCGCCGGGAGTCGCCGATGTAGCTGTATGAACCGTAAAAATGCAGGTACTTGAACAGTAAACCGTCAACGTTTTTGTCGGTTAAATACTGCTGCATGGCTTCCTTCACAACCGGAATATATTGCTCATGCAATACTTCATCTCCCTGAATATAAAACGCCCAGTCGGCGTCTGGTGAAATTGCCGCCAGAGCTTTGTCGGTTTCTAGGGCTAAGACTCGTCCACCCGCTTTGGCGTTATCATCCCAGGTCGAACGTATAATTCGGATTTTATCAGACGGAATGGCCTTAATTAACCCCAGCGTGTCGTCGTCCGAATCGCCAACGGCAATCACAAACTCATCACAAAGTGGCAAGACTGATGTAATAGCCTCTACAATGGGGTAATCGAACTGAATGGCATTTCGGATAAAGCTGAATCCGGCTACTTTCATGGAAACGGGTCGAGTTGACTACGAGCCGGTAAAGATAAGGTAGATTTCGTCCTTAAAATCGTATGATCTTGCGGCTAACGGGTTTCCCATCCGCATCCAATTGGAGGTAATATACGCCCGACGCGCTAGGTAACGAACGGGCTGGTAGTAGTTCCTGATGGTCGCCTGCTGATTGGTTTGGCCAGGCGAGTGCATGCACAGCTCGTCCGGTGGCATCAGTTATGGTTAGGCGAACGTTGGCGCGTTGTTGTAATTGGTATTGTACCAGGATGTCACCTCCCGATGACGGATTTGGGCTAATAGTCAGTTTAAACGGATCGGTTGGTTCGGTGGCCAGGATTTCGGAGCCGAAAGGTATAATGGCGGTGTCCATCCACTCCAGACGATTTTTAACCCACGTTTTCAAATAGTCGACCTCCTGCTGGTAGGTTTGCCCTACGTAGCCATTTGGCCAGACGTACACACCGATAACCGGCCAGCGCTGGAAATTTCGGGTGCGGGCTTCGGTGAGCACGTTTGCTACTGAATCGACGTAAGCTTGAATTCGCTCCGTTTTCAGAACTGTCTTGCGAAGCGCCTGGTATTTGATACGCACATTATTGGCAAATCGACGGTCGGTGAGGAGACGATCCCACCAGAAGGGTATCTGATACCCATCGTCCGAGCAGACGCGGTTGAAATTATAGGCCCAGTCCTGATACGAATTGCCGTTGCAATAGTTCGCATTGCCGTAGGTTAGGTTATAATCCCAGATGGGACCCATTACTAACTTGCCTCCCTTTGAATCCTTGTCTTTGTAGAAAAACGAGCTAAGTCGGTAGCCATCCACATTTTTACAAACTTCAGTCAGCAACAAGTAGTCTACAAAAGAATCGTCGTTAATGTATTTTCGATAACCAGCCGTGGAATCCTGGTACTGAGGCCCGGCAAGTGTATTCTCAAAATCTGTTACGAATTTTTTAGCATACTGGAATTGCTCCTCGGCGAGGTCTTCTATCTTGGGTCGGTCAATCTGAATCGGAATTGTTTTTCCACTGCTTTTGTAGGGCGAATTCCAGGTACGTGAAGCAGAGCCTTCTGTTTTATCGATTTTGAAAATATAGCCACCCGTCAATGCATCGCCAGATACATCGGTTTTCTTGATATTGGAAACGTCAACGCGGTTTTTGTCACGCTTTATTTTCTCGAACAGAATGTAAATGCCGTTGTAGCTACCGTTCAGGATTACCTCACAGTAGCGATAACGAGGAGTGTAGTACTTAGTGAGTTGCCGATTCAGATCGTAGGTGAGCGTTTCCCGAATCAGCGTTTTGTCGTTATAGGTGGCATTGAGAACCCAATCTGATTCGGAGGGCATGCCCAGGATGGACGCGTTTACTGAGTTCAGCCCCGATGTATCACGCAATTCAATCCCGTATGGCTTTTTAGGAAACAACTGTTGCGACGTAGCTCCCCGCGTTTCAATACCAATCTTACTGATGAATGCTGGTTTGTCGGTCACGTTATTTCGTTTACCAAGGCCATTATCAATAATCTGAAGACTGGCTACAATCTTTGGTTCGTCCAGAATAGTTTGCCCGTTCGTATTAATGATCAAAATAGGCAGGTTGGATGAGGTGAGCGTTTGCGCAGATGCGGGACGGTTGAGTAAACTAACGCTGAGAAGTAAAACCAGACAGTAAAATCGCATAAGAGTGGAGTCGCTTTTGTGTATAAAAATACGGCTATTTTCTTGGACTTTCGACAATAAAAAGCCCCAGCCGATTTCGGCTGGGGCTTTTTATCTATCTATCAAGCATACACAATTTACATACCCTGCGTGCTGAACTGTACTTTATCGACCGCAAACAGTGCTTTTGGGCCGGCACTTGGGTTTACAAATACGAGGTATAGTTTATGTACTCCCTGAACCGGCTGCCGGAAGGGAAGTTTAACCTGGCCCGCTGTTCCTTGTTTTACATCGGCTTCGCCTAGTAACGTGCCCGTAGGGGAGTCAAGTCTTGCTTCGAGTTTACCGCCAGCAACCTGATCATTTGAGGCAAATACGGAAGGTGTAAGCGCCTGAATACCAGTTAAGTCAATGTCGTTAAATTCCAGAAAACTACCCGATTTGGTACCGATAGCCGCTGGGCCCAGCGTTGGAATATCGTACTGGAAAATATCCTGCTTACCATCTGCTGAAATCGCTTTTACCATTGGCGACCGCAATGCCAACGACGTTGAGCCTGTGAGGGGCCCGATAATACCGTTACCCCGATCGGTATAGCTGGCCGTCAGGATGTAGGAACCGTCTTTTTTCTGCTGTGCGGGTACGTAATCGCCTGCAATAGGTTGACGATTTGCCTTTTTCTCATCGGCCAGGGAGAGGATGTAGCGAACCATATCCGTGGCTTCGCTTTCTTTCAACTGTGGGTGAGCGCTCATGGCTTGTTCGCCCCAAACACCGCCACCACCAGAAATAATCTTCCGCGCCAGTTTTCCTTCAACCTGAGCACCTTTGTATTTCCTGGCCACTTCGATGTAAGCGGGTCCAATCGACTTCTGGTCAATAGCATGGCAGGCTTTGCAGTCGCTTAACTCCATCAGCCGCTTGCCTGTAGACGTGCCCAGATTAGCCTGGTGCCCCTGTGCCAGCATCGTTTTATCGAAGCCTTCCAGGTAGTCAATTGTCATCGTAACATCGTCGGCATTGATTCCTTTTTGAAGGGTTCCGTCTTCTTTATCAACCACTTTTACTGCATACTTCACCGGTTTGTCAGCGAAATAGAAGGTCTTGTTTCCGGCAACGGCGACTTCTACTTTAGGTTCGTCGTTTCCGACCTTTATTTCCATTGACTTCGTGGCTACGTTTCCAGCAGCATCGGTCACTTTCAGGGTAGCCGGATAGGTTCCGGGTTTGCTAAACGTAACCGTTGGGTTAGCCGTCATTTGCTTTGGCGCACCATTTCCAAATGACCACTCATATTTCAGCGCATCGCCGTCATAATCCATGGATCCTTTCGAATCGAACTTCACCACTAACGGAGCAGCACCAACTGTTTTGTTCGAGCTAGCCACCGCAACCGGCTTACGGTTACCGGCGTTGTAGGTAATGCGAGACAGGCGGGCGTCGGCATTGGCGCCGAACCATTTCTGGCCGTATTCAATCGTATAGAGTGAGCCGTCATTGGCAAACTGCATATCGATGATGTGTGAAAACTTTGTGCTGGGCATGAAGTTCTCCATCTTCACGAAATCGCCGTTCTCTTTCATCGTAACCGGATGAATCCAGTCGCGAATCCAGTCGTAAGCAAAGAATTTGCCATCGAAATGACGGGGAAATTTTACCGCAGTTTCCGGATAATCGTCGTAGTAATACACGGGGCCACCCATCGCATTACGACCGCCTTTGCCAACAATTTCGCCAAACTCCGGCGATTCTGCGTAGGGGTAATAGATAAACGCTTTTTGAGCGGGTGGCAACTCGGTCAGGCCGGTATTGTGGGGCGAATTGTTGATCGGTTTCATCGGATCAAACAGAGGGCCCGTTGTGCTATCGGCAAAGGTGCGCTGATTATAAGGACGGTTATCAGCCACAAACAACGGCCAGCCAAAATAGCCTGCCTTGCGGGCCTGGTTCATTTCGTCGTGACCACGTGGGCCGTATTTAGTGCTGTTGTTACCGGCATCCGGGCCAACTTCGCCCCAGTACAGGAACCCCGTGCGCTGATCCACCGAAATACGATACGGATTGCGGTTACCCATTACGTAAATCTCGGGCCGGGTTTTTGGCGTTCCTTTGGGGAAAAGGTTTCCTTCGGGAATGGTGTATGTGCCATCAGCTTCGGGATGAATCCGCATAATTTTACCTCGCAAATCATTCGTGTTACTTGAGGTCAACCGGGCATCCCAACCACCGCGACCGGCCCGCTCGTCGATAGGCGCATAGCCATCGGAGTTAAATGGGTTGGTATCGTCACCTGCCGAGAGGTACAAATTGCCTTTCCGATCCCAGGCAATCGAACCGCCTGTATGGCAGCAACCGTCACGCTTTACAGGAATGGTGAGCAGTACTTTTTCGGTATTGAGCAGAACGGTATCCTTCACATCATCATATACAAAGCGCGATAAGTGTTGGGCTGTATCGGCAACGGTTTTTCCGGTTGATGGGGAGTAATAGACGTAGATCCACTTATTCTGCTTGAAGTTTGGGTCGATGTTGAGACCCATCAGGCCGTATTCAAACTTGCTGAAAACCGGGAAATTAGCGACTACTTTTTTCGATTTCTTCTTGGGGTCATACACCGTCAGCTCACCTTTGCGCTGCGTATACAGTACTTTGCCATTGTCTAATACAACCAATTCCGTTGGTTCATCCATCCCCTGAATCAACACCTGTTGCTCAAAGCGGTTTTCCTCAGGAAAGGGTTGCGTTTTAGCCTGGCCAAATTTCAGGCTGGTTGCCATTACGGATTTGATACCACCCAGAATATGCTGCAAAAAGAGTGGGTCGCTGTATGACTCATCCGTATGGCCACCACCGGTGTAAAAAGCCTTCCCACCATCAAAATCGTGATGCCAGATAAAGGGGTGATTGTCGCCGTTTTTGCCTCCTTCGTAGGTTTTCTCATCCAGTTTACCCAGGACTTTCAGATCAGGCTGGATACTCTTGTAGCTATACCACTCATCCCAGCGCTTCCATACGTCCGGCAGCATTTTAGTTGATGGGTGACTTTTGTCGATGATGTCAATTTCGGCGTTTTGCTGCTTCGGGTGATTTAAGAAATAAGCACCCACCAACTGGTTGTACCAGGGCCAGTCATATTCGGTGTCTGCGGCTGCGTGAATACCGACAAAGCCACCGCCTGCCTGAATGTATCGTTCAAAAGCGGCTTGCTGGACATCGTCGAGGATATTGCCCGTAGTGCTTAGGAAGATAACCGCACTGTAGCGTTTAAGGTTTGCTTCATTAATTTTCGTGGCATCTTCGGTGGTATCAACGCCGAACCCGTTTTCCTGGCCGAGTTTCATAATGGCCATCTTTCCAACAGGGATAGAGGCATGCCGAAACCCTTTCGTTCTCGAAAAGACCAATACCCGGTTCAGGGCCATAGGGTTGTCTGCCGAAGCCATAGCCGGTTTACTGGCTGTTCGTTTGGCCGTTGTTTGTGCCCAGACCGTATTTGTCGGCGTAGACACGGCAGTTGCCAGCACGCCCATCAGCAACAATGCCTGGGAGTGAAGCCGTAAGTTTTTCATAGGATTGGGATTTATGCAGATTGGTTTTTTTACGGCTACAAGCCAATTAGCCGCTTAACTTATTTGATGATTCAATAGACTTTTATTGGGAAACAAAAGTAACGAAAAAGCGAACGCTACACTGTAGCCGTTCGCTTAAAATAAAGGTTAAATTGACACTAATCTACTTTCCTGAATACCATGATAGATTTACCTCCGCGCAGTAAGGTTAGCTTACCCTCATTTACCTGATACGCAAGCGGTTCTGTAAATTCCTGTAGAAACTTACTTTCAAACTGACCCACTTCGCCCATACAAGCCATTTTGGTTGTAACCAGTGGGCCGAACAATATTTTTTGGGTATCGGCTTTAATGGTTCCGCTCAGCCGGTTGCAGCCTGTTGTACCCGTAACGCGACCTTCGGAAAGGGATATTTCCAGGCGGGGCAGTTCGTTGCGAGGACCACCAGCGGCAATTGGATTTCCCTGAAAACTCGCTAATACCCATATGTCGTTGAGTAAAGCAAGTTGCTGTAAGGAAGCCCCACAGCCCGTATAGCTCTTTCGGTTGAAATTGACTTCAACCCGGTAATCAAACCGCTGCCCCGATAGTTTATCGACGCAACTTTCCGACCGGAACAACGCACTGATTTTTTCGGTACCCCCTGCGGAATTGTATCGGAAAGTACCATCCGAGTCTGTCTGACGTTCCGGCACGGAGGTTACCAGGCTATCCCCCGCCAATGTTTTAAAGCGTAAAATACCTTTAGAGGAATTGATCGTGAGTGACCAGGAGGGATCATTACCCTGGGCAATGAGTTCATCGCCTGCTTTCAGGTATTGGCTGAAGTCGGAGGGTTGATTGACAGGGGTCATCATTGCTGCCAACTGCGTAGAAGGACGGCGACAGGCTACTGTCAGGAATAATAGGCCAACCAGGAGCGTTCGCATGGCTATTTATATCAGAGTTCTTTTCAATAAGACACCCGTTGCCTGAAAAAGTTTAGTTTCATAAAAGCATACTTTGTCGTGAATACGATCAGAAAAGCTGTTTGGTCACAGACTTTCGACTTGTTGATGGAATAAGTCCTGATTCTCAGTATAAAACGGTTTTATGAACAGTCTGATTCTACCCTAAGTTACATTGTCTTATAGACAGAACGTTATGAAAAAAGGATGGATTATTGCACTGGCTCTGTTGTTACTAGGGGCACTGGGAGCGTATATATGGTATAGTCGTTTAAAGCATGAGGCTGCTGCCGAAGGTGGTGCGTACGATAATACGCTGAAACCCAGGTTAGAGATGACCCGCTTTGCGATTACAGATATTAGTGAGGATACCGTCCGAATGAATCTGTATATGCTGATTGATAATCCTTTGCCAGTTGGCTTTAAGTCGCCCAATATGGATTATACATTCTATATCGCTAATACGCCAGTGATGGTTGATGCGTATAAAAAGCCCATTGAGGTGAAAGCTGGTGATAGTACAGTCGTGATGTTGCCAGCTAAATTGCTGCTGAAGAAGCTAACAAAAGTCCTTGAAACACTTGACCGAAAGGATATTGATAGTACCAACTATAAAATGCGGACAAAATTTGCCCTGGATATCCCCATTCTGGGACAAAAAACATTCGAGACAACCGTTGACAAGCGAATGCCGACTTTTTATTTACCAAAGGTTAAAATCGATGATATTGACTTCGGAAAATTGGGGTTAAAACGAACTGATATCGCAGCTAAAGTTAGTATTACGAACAGGAATAAATTTCCATTCAATATTACGGATGCGCACTATACCGTCACTATTGCAGGGAAGACCATTGCGGATGGCTATCAGCCGGAGCCGATCCTGATAAAAGCCCAGTCTACTACGCCCGTTATTTTTCCTGTGACAGCCCGGCCCGGTAAAACATTGAGTGTGCTACCCAAAATGCTGTTCGATAAAAAGGACACCCCTTATGAGGTTAAGTTCCGAAGCAAACTCATCGATCCAAAAAACAACCCCATGATTCAGCACAGCAAGTTCGTGTCGACGATAACCGGCACGCTGGACGATTTTAAGAAGCTAAAGAAGTGAACGAACCCTCAACGCGCTATAACCATCCGTTTTGTCAGTAATCCCTGCGCCGTTTCAACCCGTAATACATAATCGCCGGTTGGTAAACTTCCTACATTTAACAACACGGATGTTGGCGTTGGACGCGAGCTATCTATCGATAAAAACCGCCCCTGCATGTTGGCCACCTGCACAGATTTTACCCCCTGTACCAGCCAGTCTGATTCCAGTACGACTTCTGCAGAAGCGGGATTTGGAAAGAGCTTTGCTTCGGTTGCGCCGGGATCAATTGCGGTAACCACCGCTGGTGCGCGGAACACGGTAGCAACTGGAAAGTCTTTAAACAAGGTAGCTGTTTCAGTACTGGCGTCGGTACCAAACCAATCGGTTAGGATGGCTGCGTAGACTTGCCGGAAATCGGTCTGCATTTTCAGGTTGTTGTTGTCCAGATCGCTCAGGTTTGGATTCTTACCCACCATTGGCGATTTAATAGCTGTGCCAAAGACAAACATCGGAGCTGAAGTACCGTGGTCGGTTCCGTAGCTGCCGTTTGAAATTGCCCGTCGACCAAACTCCGAGAAGGTCATGCCTACCACCCGGTCGTCTACTTTCAACTGCGTCAGGTCGTTCTGGAAAGCCGACACGGCGTCGGAGAGCGTTTTGAGCAGGTTGGCATGAGTGCCTGTGGTGGTATCAGTAGCAACTACCTGAGCGGCATGGTTGTCGAAACCGCCAAGCGTTACGTAATAAACTTTGGTTTGCAGCCCACCCGAAATGAGCCGGGCAATGATTTTCAGTTGGTCACCGAGGGCATTTGCGGTGGGATAGGTTGCCAGATTTTTTCCTTTACCAGCCGCCGTTTTAATCTGCCCCGCATAACTCACCGAACTGGCCTGCTGCTGCCGAATGTAGTCAATTTGCTGACCGGCATAACCCGTCAGGTTGGTGGCGGGCGCGTTCGGTTTATCCCCCACTAAGCGGGCGAAGGTTTCAGGGTCTTGTAGTACAACTGCCATTGAATTCGTTGGCCCAAGCAAAGAGGTTGCCGTTACATAGCCGATCTGAATAGCTGGCGGATCAGGCATTTGGGCTGTGGGGTACTTATCTGGAAAGCCAGGAAAACGTTGGTCAAGGTACCGGCCTGTCCAGCCTGAAGTGGCTGTTTGGTTGGAGTCGACGGCAGTCATCCAGATGTCGCTGGCGCGGAAGTGGGAGAAGTTCGGTGTTGGGTAGGATACCCCCTGCACAATACTCAGCTTGCCTTCGTTGAACAGTTGCTGCATACCCGTCATGGCGGGGTGCAGACCGGTTCCGGCGTAGTTTTTTAACTTAAGGGCTTTCGCTTCCGGTATAGCAATGTTGCCCCGAAAGTTCGGTGCTGTATACACGCTCATTTGATCGAGCGGAATGACCATGTTCAGTCCATCATTGCCACCCTGCAACTGGATAATTACCAGCACCCGATCGCTTTGGTCGGCCAGGCTAATCAGCGATTGAATGAACGACGATGGACGAGCAAAGGCCTTAGCCCCGTACCCATCAATCAGAACTGGCAGCACCAGCGAGGAAGCCGCATAGCGGAGGAAATTACGACGCTTCATGGCGTTTAAAGAGCGAAAGAGTGAAAGAGCGAATGAGTGAAGGAAAGACGCGCTAGCCACTCTTTCACTCTTTCGCTCTTTAGTTTTAAATTACCTGGTACTCGGCCATGCGGAAAATGTATTGCAGGAGCGTAGTTAACTTTAGCTGAACCGCCTGTTTCTTGGCAGCATCGTTCGGGTTCTTCACATAGTCGTTCCACTCGCTGGTCCACTCATAGCGTGGAATGGAGCCGAGTAAAACCGTATCGGTCAGGAAATCTTTCTGCACCTGATCCAGTGGAATGGAAAGCAGTTGCGCTGTCATCTCCGTAACCAACTTCGCAGGGTCAGTCGGGTCCGACATTGTTTTTGCGTACGTCAGTCCGTCAACGACCACTCTGCCATTCAATTTCTGAGCACCATTGGTAAGTACATCCCCAAAATTGCCCCGTAATCCCAGCGTAGTGGAATTAATCCATTGCTGGTAATAGCCCGTTTGGTAGTAGGCCGTCCAGCCGAAAACTGTGGGCGGGTTCAGTAAATCCTGCTGTTCTTCTTTAATTCGGGCATTTATGTAGTTTCCAATTTGGTAGTAGGCAGTTATGTTCTGGGTTGGGTCAGGCGACTGTAGTCCCCAAAAACGTAAAGTTCCCACCACTAAATCGGTAGGCGACTTAATGACCGCTCCTCTTAGGGCTTCATCGAAGAAATGCTGGCTTTGGAAAAGGGCCGTCAATACGGGTTTGATTTCGAAGTTAGCTTTGCGAAATAAATCAGCGAGTGGCTGAATAAAATTCGTTTCAACGGCGTCTGGAATATCGGAGTTGATAAACCAGCGATACAGTTTTCGGCAGATGTACCGGGGCGTTTCCACGTTCTTCAGGATCATATCCACCAGATCGGTCAGTTCATCCAGCCCCGCGTTAGCCCCTGAACGGCCTTTAATTACCGTATTCTGATACGTTGACGAGAACGTTTTGTCGGTCGTGTCATGCCGATTCGCCCTAAAAGTATTACCAATAGTGGCGGTAGTCACATCACGATAACCCGTATCGGCCCAACCCGTTAGCACCTTAGCCGCAGCCCGGACATCTGCTTCGGTATACCCACCATTGCGCCCGATGGTAAAGAGTTCCTGTAGCTCACGGGCGTAATTTTCATTGGCTGTACCCACCACATTCTGATTGCCGTTCAGAAACCGAAGCATAGCCGGGTCCTGGGTAATAGCTATTGTAAATGCTTTAAAATTCCCCAGTGCGTATTGCCGAAGCAACGTATTGTACCGATACATATACCGGTAGTCATTCACGGTTGAATCGTTAGTGACGAAATGGTTGGACCAGAACAAGGTCATTTTTTCGATCAGCGATACTGGCTGGTTGAGCATCAGATTGGCCCACCACATTTTTACATACGCTTCAAATGTGCCCTGATTCGTTGTGTCGAATGGCTGATCCGTAAATGTCCTGCTCGTTTTTAGATCGAGTGGAAGGGCAGGAGCAGGCTGATCGGCCAGGAGTTTCGGTACGACCTGAGCCGCAGTTTGCCCAGTAAACGTCTTGATTTGGCCAGAAGTAGGGCCGAACGTAGCCCTTCGGAGCAGGTAAGCTACCTGGTCTGCCGTCAGAGGTTTTGTATACGCATCGAGTAGAGCCACGGCATAAGTAATTTTACGGGTTCAGAGGTTTATTGAAGACTGACAATAAACAGCACAGTAGGGTTTAATCAATATAGCTTAATTAATTGATATTTAATTTGTTTACATACAAAAACGCCCCATAGCCAGATGACTATGGGGCGTCTTGAAATTAAAAAACTTCTCGAAACGCTTAACGTTTCGGGAGTTGATCGAGCTTACAATTGAGGTTGTTCCAGCACAACGGTTTCATCGACAAGCCCAGATTTGCTATTGCGTAACCAAAACCAAAGGGCTGTGAAGGCAAAAATCAGGATAATCGGAAACGTCATCATGGTAGACAGGGTAGCTTGACCGGCGGCTAACTCCAGGGCTGATCCGCTAAGGCCTTTGGCTGCTGCTGCTGCATGGTCTGAATCGATCCACCGGCCGATGATAGGCTGGAAGATAGACGTTGATAGCATACCTACACCACCAATAATAGACATGCCCAGTGCTCCGCTTAAGGGAACCCGCTGCGCAACAAAGCCAATCATGGTTGGCCAGTTAAAGCATACGCCAAGACCAAATATGACAGCAGCTAAATAAGCGATTGGACCAGTAACCGTACTAAACATATAAATACCGATGGTGGCTAAGACTGCACCGCCAAGTAATACGCCTGTCTGACCAAATTGTGCCACAACCGGCCCGGTGAAAAGCCGCCCAACCGTCATGACACCAAATGTCAACGCTAATACCAGCATGGCATCTGCTCCGCTACTGCTTAACACAACAGCTACCCACTGGTTAGGACCAAATTCGGTGATAGCGGTCAGCGCCATGCAGCAGAACAGGGCAATGTATAAAGGAGTTAGCATAGCCTGGAAGTTTTTCGCTAACGACGTAACGCCTTCCACTTTTGGCTTTGGGAAAGCCTGCCCGAAAAACAGGAATGCATAGACTACGGTAGGAAGCATAAGCACCCAGATCTGAGCCTGCCAGGAGAAACCGCCTTCAGTCATGAATTTGGAGATTAAGCTACCAATAACAATTCCTCCTGGAAACCACATATGGAACCGGCCTAGCATTTTATTCAGCTTGCTGCTGGTATACATATCGGCAATCATTGGGTTACAGGCGGCCTCTGTACAACCATTCCCAAAACCGATGAAGAATGTCGAGAATAACAGGCCTGTGTAGCCACCTGCATAAATAGTCAGTAAAATTCCCAGTGTGTGCGCAACAACGGCAACCTGCATAATGATTTTTGGACCTACTGTATGGTAAACGATACCACCAATGATCATCGAAATAGGAAACCCAAAAAAGAACATGGAATTGATAAAGCCCAACTGCTCGGCAGTCAACCCAAACTCAGTGCCTAGTTGAGGCAGAATACCCGCCCGTATACTGAACGAAAAGGCTGTGGTAATAATGGCAAGACAGCTTGCCAGGAATAGCCGTGAAGGATTAACGGTTTGATTCATTTTCTGAAAGAGAGGGGATTTAGTGAGTTTACTATTTGGATTAAAAAAGCAAAAGGCGGCAAGGGGGATAAACTCCCCGCTGAACCAGCGTTTTTGTGCAAAATTTCCGAAAAATAAGAGAAAACAACTAATTTCCAGCCGTAAAATAAGTGAGTAGGTTCGGCAACGAGCCGCCTTGATGAAATAACCTTCGGATAAAGCAGGGGCAAGCCTTTCCAGGAGTGGCCTGATTTTGTTAAACCGATGATACTACCTATTACTAAAACGTTCATAATCAATTGTAAATTATCCGTTACGGAACTCAACTTAAACACTGATGCACAGAAAATTGCGAATGGGTATGGTTGGCGGAGGCCTTGATGCCTTCATTGGAGCCGTTCACCGTCGGGCCGCTGGGTTCGATGGCGAAATCGAATTAGTGTGTGGCTGCTTTAGCTCATCGCCCGATAAATCGAAGGCTGCCGGTCACGCGCTCTACCTACCCGAAAACCGAGTTTATACCTCGTTTGAGGAAATGATCTTAGCCGAAAAGGCCTTACCGGAAGGCGAGCGTATGGATTTTTTGTCCATCGTAACCCCCAACCACATGCACTTTCCTCCCGCTAAAATGGCGCTTGAAAATGGCTTTCACGTCATGTGCGACAAGCCGATGACGCTGACTCTGGAAGAAGCTAAAGAACTTGCAGAAATCGTCGAAAAGTCGGGATTAGTGTTTGGACTGACCCACAACTACACCGGTTACCCAATGGTGAAAGAAGCCCGCGATATGATTCGTAACGGGAAGCTGGGTAAAATCCGGAAAGTTGTTGTTGAATATCCGCAGGGATGGTTATCGAAGAAAGAAGAAGATACCGATTACAAACAGGCGATCTGGCGTACGGATCCAGCTAAATCAGGAGCCGCTGGCTGTATGGGTGATATTGGTACGCACGCCGAAAACCTGGCCGAGTATGTAACGGGCTTGCAAATCTCTGAGCTCTGTGCTGATCTTACGGCCTTCGTGCCGGGTCGTCAACTTGACGATGATGGCAATGTGCTATTACGTTTTGAAGGTGGTGCCAAAGGAGTTTTGCATGCCAGCCAGATTGCCAATGGCGAAGAGAATGCGCTGAAAATCTACGTTTATGGTGAACTCGGTGGTCTGGAATGGCATCAGATGGAACCCAACACGCTGAAATACAAGACTCAGGAAGGCCAGCGCATCATCCGCCCCAACGTAGGCACCTTGTCGGCGTCAGCATCCGCTCACTGGCGTATGCCTGCTGGTCACCCCGAAGGGTTCTTCGAAGCCTTCGCCAACCTGTACCGCAACTTTGCCTACGCTGTAAAAGCGCATATGGAAGGCCGTGATCCTGATCCTATTTACGATTTCCCCAAAGCTGCCGATGGTGTTCGTGGGCTCGCGTTCATTGATACCGTCATCGCGTCGAACAAGAGCGACGAGAAGTGGACGAAGTTTGTGGCCTAAGATTTAAACGCAAAGGGCGCAAAGGTACACGCAAAGAACGCTAAGAACTTTTGCTTTTACCGTTGCGCTCTCTGCGTATACCTTTGCGTCCTTTGCCGGTCCGCTGGTGCGGTTTAAAATTTATACTACAAAACCCAAACCAATGCAAAAAATTAATGTTGGTGTCGTTGGCACCGGATTCATCGGCCCTGCGCACATCGAAGCGTTGCGTCGCCTGCCGAATACAAATGTCCTCGCCCTTTGCGAAGTAACAACCGAACTGGCTCGTCAGAAAGCCGATCAACTGGGTATCGAACGCGCCTGTACGTTTGATGAACTGTTGAAGATGGACGACATCAAAGTGGTACATATCTGTACGCCTAACTTCCTGCACTATGCGCAATCAAAAGCGGCTCTGGAAGCCGGTAAGCACGTTGTCTGCGAAAAGCCACTGGCAAAAGATCTGCACGAAGCCGAAGAACTGGTGAAGCTGGCCAAGGAAACAGGATTGGTCAACGCCGTCCATTTTAATCTACGCTATTATCCATTGGTTCGTCAGATGAAGGTGATGCGGGAGCAGGATGATCTGGGCGAAGTCTATTCGATTATTGGCTCGTATTTGCAGGATTGGCTCTTCTACGATACCGACTATAACTGGCGGCTAGAACCCGATAAATCGGGGGATTCCCGTGCCATTGCCGACATCGGTTCGCACTTAATGGACAGCCTGGAATACATCACCGGCCTGAAAACAGTAGCCGTTATGGCTGATTTCAATACAGTTCATAAACTCCGCAAGAAGCCCCTAAAACCCGTTGAAACGTATTCAGGGAAGATGCTTCAGCCAGAAGATTACGCGGATGTGCCCATCAATACCGAAGATCATGCGAACGTATTGCTTCGCTTCGACAATGGTAACCGGGGTGTCATTACAGTATCGCAGGTATCGGCAGGGCGCAAAAACCAGATGAAACTGGAGATTGCCGGGTCGAAGAAAACCTACGCCTGGAATTCAGAAGCACCGAACGAAATGTGGATCGGTAACCGCGATGGGGCGAACCAGTCGTTCATGCGCGACCCATCCTTAGCGCACCCAGAAGCGCGTTCAGTGATTTCATTCCCCGGTGGTCATAACGAAGGCTTCCCCGATACATCGAAACAGCTGTTCAAGGAAGTCTACGCAGCCATTGAAGCCGGAAAGCAGCCGGAGAACCCAACTTACCCAACCTTCGCTGATGGCTATCGCGAGCTGTTAATTTGCGAGAAGATTCTGGAATCGAATCGCAAGCAAGCGTGGGTGGAGATTTAATTTTTAAACACAGAGCGCACAGAGATTCCTCACAGAGAAAGGAGGAAACTTTGTGCGCTCTGTGAAAACCTCTGTATGCTTTGTGTTTAAACTTTTGATAGACGCTTAACCAATTAGAACTTATGAAGACAATGAAAGGCCCCGGCATTTTCCTTGCTCAGTTCCTGGGCGATGCCGAACCCTTTAATTCCCTTGAGTCCATCGCGAAATACATGGCCGATCTTGGCTATAAAGGTGTCCAGATTCCTACCTGGGACCCGCGTTTGATCGACCTCAAAAAAGCTTCCGAGAGCCTAACGTACTGCGATGAGCTGAAAGGTAAACTCAAAGACATCGGCGTCGAAATTACCGAACTCGCTACCCACTTACAGGGGCAACTGGTAGCCGTTCACCCAGCTTACGGCCCAATGTTCGATGGGTTCGGTCCTGCAGAATTGGCGGGCAAGCCTAAAGAC
Organism: Spirosoma sp. KCTC 42546; assembly: GCF_006965485.1. Classification (NCBI taxonomy): domain Bacteria; kingdom Pseudomonadati; phylum Bacteroidota; class Cytophagia; order Cytophagales; family Cytophagaceae; genus Spirosoma; species Spirosoma sp. KCTC 42546. The sequence continues at coordinate 6,522,584 of NZ_CP041360.1, read as the reverse complement.
CAACAGGCCTGGGCCGTCGATCAATTGTTGATGACTGCCAAAGCCAGTAAAAACCTTGGTCTGGTCGCCAGTCCAACATTTTCGGGTGCGTTGCTTTGGCCGTTTATTTACCCCTGGCCGCAGCGTCCTGCCGGTCTGGTCGAAACGGGCTTTAAAGAACTCGCCGACCGCTGGTTGCCGATTCTGAACGCTTACGACGAAGCGGGTGTCGATCTGGCTTACGAGTTGCACCCCGGCGAAGACTTACACGATGGGATTACATTCGAGATGTTCCTGGAGAAAGTGGGTAACCACCCACGCGCGGGCATCAACTACGATCCAAGTCACTTTGTACTGCAACAACTGGATTACCTGCAATTCATCGACTTCTACCACGATCGTATCTACGCCTACCACGTGAAAGATGCCGAGTTTAACCCGACGGGTAAGCAGGGCGTGTATGGTGGTTACCAGGGCTGGGTCGAACGGGCCGGTCGGTTTCGGTCATTGGGCGACGGGCAGGTTGACTTCTCGGGCATCTTCTCTAAACTGGCACAGTACGACTATGATCGCTGGGCTGTATTAGAATGGGAGTGTGCTCTGAAACATCCAGAACAAGGCGCTGCGGAAGGAGCCCCTTTCATCGACAGCCACATTATCCGCGTCACTGAACGGGCCTTCGACGATTTCGCCGGAACCGGTGCTGATGATGCGTTTAATAAGAAGGTGTTAGGGTTGTAATAGAACTGTATTTGTGATTTTATTCGTGGTGTCGGGTTCTCAAACCCGACACCTTTTTAATATTAATAAATTATACGGTAATGTTAGAAACTAAGCAGCTAAAAGATTTCTTGGAAGATCAAAGTAATTTAATAGTTGACCTAAATATTTCTCTAGGAAATATGAGAAGGTTAATGATAGAAAAATATGATTTCGAAGACCAAATAAAAAAATATGGATTTTTTAAGCATCACATTTATCAATTGAAATTTATATCTATTATTCAGCTCTCTAAATTATTTAGTTCAAAGAAGAATGAAGAACGAAGTTTTTATAAACTATGTAATAAATTAGAAACATCAGAATATGGATTGACTTTGAGAAGTTTGATGGAAGATAATAAAAATAAATTGACGGAAGAGGTAAAATCAAAATCTGATATTGTAAGCCTGGTAGCTGAAGTACGTATTCTAATAAATACTCATAAGGAGCTAATTAGTCGAGTTGTTAGTTTGAGGGATCAAGTTTACGCCCACATAGATAATAGCCCTAGAACCCAATCTGTATCATTAGATGAGATGAAAGTATTGGTTGAACTTGCGAATAAAATTCATAATTTAATTCGTTTTAGAATATTCTTTTGGCAGACAATGTTCGATCACGTTCGAGACTGGAGTATTGATCCTATACTGTGGCAAATGTCAGAGCTAAAAAAAATAGATTTAGAAGAACTTAGGAAAAAGAAGGGCTTTATATCTGAATGAAGATTACTTTTTTATATATTATTGCGATTAGGTCTCAGTTTTATAAAACTTAACAAAACTAATGGCAGGTCAAGGTTCGGGTGGCAACGTGTTGGCTGCTCTTTGTAGTTTCTTCATTCCCGGTTTAGGGCAACTCTTACAGGGCCGGTTGCTGATGGCTATTTTACAGTTTGTATTGGCTGGTGCGCTTTGGTTTTTCCTGATGGGGTGGATCATTCACCTCTGGTCCATTATTGATGCTGCCCGGTACGATCCGGCTAAATAATACGTACTTACGATATTTTCTTGTTGGGCGCGAAACTCCTCTGCGCCCTTTTAACCATGCATTCATGCAACCCTTCCCGGTTTCTTCGTCAATTTTATCGACAGCCCACCTTGCCCAGTTTTTACAAGACAAGTATAATTTGAATCAACAGGCTAGCTGTAAGTTATTAAAAGCGGGTGTCAATCACTCGTATCTGGTTACCAATGGCTCGGCAAAATCTATTTTTCGCCTGTATAGCCTGGACTGGCGTACCGAAGTTGAGATCGGCGAGGAAATTCGATTGTTGACTCTATTGCAGGAAAATGGACTGCCTGTTTCCTACCCAGTTGCCGATGCCAGCGGGACATACATTCAGGAACTGAATGCACCTGAAGGTAAGCGGTTTGGCGTACTCTTCTCATTTGCCGAAGGAGAAAAACTGCTTACGTTTTCGGAGGAATTACATTATAAACTCGGGCAAATTATGGCCCGTTTTCATCAGCTTACCTTGGGTTTAACACTAGAGCGAGAGACGTATACAGCCCAGATTCTTTTAGTTGATCCCATTGAGAAGCTAAAACCATTTCTTCCAGAAGAAACGCCAGAGTTCCAGTTTATGCTATCGGCACAGCAGTATATGCTGGATGAATTTGCGCGTATCGATCAGTCCAAAATTCGCCGAGGTATCGTGCATTTAGATATCTGGTTCGACAACCTGAACATTGCCAGCGATGGGACAATCACGTTGTTCGACTTCGATTTCTGCGGCAACGGCTTGTTATGTCTTGACATCGCCTACTACATTTTGCAAATTCACAGCACCGAAGCCGAGGTGGGGGAGTTTACCAAAAAGAAAGAAAGCTTTCTACAAGGCTACGAGTCAATCACGAAAATCAGTGATGAGGAAATGCGATTATTGCCGATGCTGGCCGAAAGTATTTACTTCTTTTACGTCGGCGTTCAGTGTGAGCGATTCGACAACTGGTCCAATACATTCCTGAATGATCTGTACCTAAAACGGTTTATCAACCTGCGCCTAAAACGCTGGTTCGATTTTAATAACTTGGGGAAATAGATAATTTATTAAACACAGAGCCACGGAGAACACAGAGAAATATCATTTAAATAACTCTGTGTTCCCCGTGGCGCAACGTCGCACCGCTCTGTGGTTAATCTTAAAATAAAAGCCATGGGGACGTTTCACGATTCCATTAAGCCTGCTCACAAGAAATTCATTGAAGAGCAGCATATTTTTTTCGTCAGTACAGCTCCACTGAGTGCGGAAGGACATGTTAATTTATCGCCCAAAGGGCTCGACTGTTTCCGGGTTTTATCGGAATCCAAAGTAGCCTATATGGACCTGATCAGCAGTGGCAACGAAACCTCGGCACATACACTTGAAAACGGGCGGATCACGCTCATGTTCTGCTCATTTGACGGGTCTCCGAACATACTCAGGTTGTATGGGAAAGGGTTTACTGTACTCCCTGGTACCGACTTGTGGAACGAGTACGCTCCTCAGTTTACCATTTACCCCAGCACACGCCAACTCATTGTGGCCGAGATCGACTTAGTGCAAACGTCCTGCGGATTCGGCGTGCCCCTGTTCAAGTACGTTGGCGAGCGGGCTATTCATTTCGATTGGGCTGAGAAAAAAGGAGAGGCAGGACTTCAGGCCTATATTCAGGAAAAAAATTTAGTGAGCCTCGATGGCTTACCAACCAGCGTAGGCCTTACCCAATGACCCCAACTTTCTTTGCAACACAAGCCGGCTTTCGAGACTGGCTGACTGAAAACCACGATAAAGCGACGGAGCTACTCGTCGGCTTTTATAAAGTTGGATCGGGAAAACCGAGTATGACCTGGTCGCAATCGGTAGACGAAGCGCTCTGCTTTGGCTGGATCGACGGGGTACGCAGATCCGTCGATCCCGATAGCTATTGTATTCGATTCACACCCAGAAAGTCGAAGAGTATCTGGAGTGCCGTAAATATTGCTAAAATAGATGAACTCTCGAAGCAGGGATTGATGCAACCGGCAGGCCTGGCCGCGTTTGCCAAACGGCAAGAGAGTAAGTCGAAAATTTATGCTTACGAGCAACAACAGGTAAGCCTGTCTGACGAATTTGAAGCCGCGTTCAAGGCAAATGAACTGGCCTGGGCGTATTTTCAGAAACAGGCACCTTCGTATCGCAAGGTAGCGATCAACTGGGTGATGAGTGCCAAACAAGCAGAAACCGTCAGTAAGCGCCTGAATGAATTAATCAGTGATAGTGCACAAGGACAGAAGATCAAGTCACAACGCTATTAGCTTAAAACTAGCGGCTATCGCCTGTCGCGAATTGACGACTGTATTAGCGGAGCAACCTTTCCTGATTAGCAATCGTATTGCCTGAAAAGTTCGTATATTCGATACCCCTTTTTTAGTAACCAATTCCTAAACTCATACGTAGTACGCAAGGCTATGCAAAGAGGACTTCTTTGGAGGTTATTCTGGCTCATGACGTGCCTGCCTGGAGTTGGTATAGGGCAGAATCTTGTTCCGAACGGGAGCTTTGAACAATACCGAAACTGCCCTCATCAGGATAATCTGCTCATAGAAGCCACGCCCTGGTATAATCCCAATAGAGCTACCCCCGATTTTTATAACCGATGTTTTGATTTTGGCCAGCTAATTTTGCCTCCTCATTCGGGTCAGGGAGTAGCGCGTTTGTTCTTTGATCAGGGCTGGGAAGAGTATTTGGGGGTGCGTCTGACCAAACCGCTCAATGCTGGCGAATGTTATTACTTCGAGATGTATATCGCGACGGATACCCCCGCCAAGTACATTACCGAGACAATTGGGGCTTCCTTCACGAAGCAGCCCCTGACGGGTACTACAACAGATATGCTGTCTGTCAATCCACAAATTCTTGACAGGACGCCTAAAGCAAGTGTTTCTCAGTTGCAATGGCAGAAAATATCCGGCTTTGTAAATGCGAAAGGCGGGGAGGAATACCTGACCATAGGGAGCTTTTATAAAACACCTCCCTTTCTGGGTTATTATTACCTGTTTGTTGATGATGTAGCGCTAAAGCCTATCAATCTTGACTTAGGAGCCGATACAACGCTATGCAGCCGTAGAAATACCTTGCTGCTGGATGCAACAACCCCAGGCGCTTCTGATTATAAGTGGAATGATGGCAGTATTAAGCCTACTCTCCAGGTTACTAAGCCGGGTAAGTACTCCGTTACGGTAATTACAAGCTGTAAAACGCTTCGGGATTCCATTAAAGTTGATTATGCACTTGATTTTGACCTGGGAGCCGATACAACACTTTGTAATGGGAAGGAAATTTTACTGACGGTTCCGCCTGCTCCCGCAGCTACCTATCGCTGGCAGGATGGATCAGCACAAACGGCCTACACCGTCAGGCAGCAAGGCCAGTACAGTATTACCGTTACGCAGGCGAGTTGCGTAGCTACCGATACGATTCAGGTAAAGTTCATTCGGCCTCCTCAACTGGAGTTAGGGCCTGATAAAGAGCTTTGTGGTGCCGAGACATTTACCATAAAACCCACGGTTGCCGAGGGGAAGTTTGCCTGGCAAGACCAGTTTGCCAATACCGACCGTACAGTGAATACATCCGGGGTGTTCTGGGCCAGTGTTCAGAATGATTGTGCCACCGTAACTGATTCGATTGAGATTGATTATGGAGCCTGCGAATGTCTGCTCTATGCACCAAATAGCTTTACACCCAATGGCGATGGAATGAATGATGTTTTTCTGGCGTATGGCTGTGGAGATCTTATTATTACATCGCTCTCTGTTTTTAATCGGTGGGGAGAGGTGATTTTCAAAACGACTACTCCGCCATTTCAGTGGGACGGCTATTATAAGGGACAGCTTAGCGAAATTGGTGTATATGCCTGGAGTATTCAATACGATTTACATCATGGACGGAAAGTTAAAGCCGACCAAAAACAGGGTTCTATAAGCCTGATTCGCTGATCATAGCTGGAAACTACGACTAACCTGTTTATGAAAAAACCTGATGTCTATTAGACGTAAGTTGACGAAACCAATTACTTTTCAGGCTACAATTTTAACCTTCTTAAGCGCTCCAGCCCAATCGCCAAGTCAAATGAAAATCCGTTTCGTAAACTATTTTCCTCGCGTTCTTATAGTCAGTTTTTTATTCGTTGGATTAAGCTACTCCACGTTTGGGCAACTAAATAAACCTCGATTTCGGGTTGTGGCTATTGCCGAAAAGAACGGGGGCGTTCATGCGCCTTTTGTGGCCGAAGCAAAAAAATGGTTAGATCAGCTCGCTTTAGAAAACAAGTTTACGATTGATTATATCGATAATACCGAACCGATCAATGATGCTTTTCTGGCGAATTACCAGTTATTTATTCAGCTGAATTACCCGCCTTACATGTGGACGGATACCGCTAAAGAAGCGTTTCAGAAATACATCGTAGAAGGAAAAGGAGGTGGGTGGATTGGTTTTCACCACGCGTCCTTACTGGGTGAGTTTGATGGCTACCAGATGTGGCCCTGGTTTTCAGAATTTATGGGTGGCATTCGTTACAAGAACTACATCGCCACTTTTGCGAAAGCAACCGTTCAGGTAGAAGCAAAAAACCATCAGTGTCTGAAAGGAGTACCCGCCACATTTGAAGTGGAGAAAGAAGAATGGTATACTTATAACAAGAGTCCACGCCCGAATGTGAAGGTGCTGGCTACTGTTGACGAAGCAACTTATGAACCAGATTCAAAGATAAAAATGGGGGGCGATCACCCCGTGATCTGGTCAAACGAACACATGAAGGCCCGGAATGTCTACATCTTCATGGGGCATCATCCTGGTCTGTTTAAGAATGACGCGTTTGTGAAAATCTTTCGGAATGCTATTTTCTGGGGAGCAGAGAAAGGTAAACAATAAACAGGTAAACGTAAGGCTGAACTAGGGAACGTCCGTTTAGCATTTTGTAAATCAGATAGGTAGGCACCCCAGATTTCGTACGCTTTTTCGGTGCTGTTGCAACGGCTACTGTCATGGGTTGAGGCTTATGTTTGGCTAACAATACTACGCATTTTAAAACAGTTTTACTACGCGTGATAATCCTGCCGAAATCAGTAAAATAATAGCTACAAATCCCAGCCCATAATAAAGACCAAAGGCTTCGGATACGAACCCAATAACGGGTGGACCTGCCAGGAAGCCGATAAAACTAAACGTAGCAAACGTAGCCAGACCGGCGGCTGGCGGAATACCCGGTACGCGCATAGACGCACTATAGAGAATGGGCGCGCCTAATGAACACCCAGCGCCCAGCAAGGCAAACCCGATCAGTGCCGTTGGCGGATAGGGCAGAAGTATTGCGAAGACAAGGCCCGATGCAGCCAGTAAACTCCCCAACTGAAGCCAGCGTTTCGCACCGATTCTGGGAATGATGGCGTCACCAAAAAAGCGTAAGCTGGTCATTGTTAATGAAAAAGCGCCAAAGCCTAAAGCCGCAATCTGGCTGCTGGCACCAATCGTTTCGTGTAAGTACACGGCGCTCCAGTCCAGTGCTACGCCTTCGCCCATGGCCACGGCCAGCCCAATTAAAATCATTAGGAATAAATCCAGATTGGGCCGAACAAACGAAGAGCCTGCTTTCTCTCCCGATTCGGTTCGGCTACTTGAGGGAATAGCAGTTAGAGATGGCTGAAGGAGAAATGTAGCGAGCAGTACCAGACCAGCCATAATCCCCATATGCACTTGGGGCGATACATGGAGCGCAATCACAGCACCAGCTATACCAGAACCGAGCAAGCCTCCCAAACTCCACATCCCATGACAGGACGACATGATGGCAATACCTTGTGTACGCTCAACATTTGTAGCACAGGTATTCATGGCTACGTTAATGAGGGCGCTGGATAGTCCCAATAAAAATAGGCCAAAAGCCATAACGACCGTATTGGGCGCATTAATAGGAATACAAACGGCCAGCGTTATTCCTACCGCCGACCAAAAACAGGCGCGTGCTTCACCAAGCTTGGCAATTATCCAGCCCGTCATTGGATTCATAATAAGTAATCCAACGGGCATGGCAAAAAGTGTCAGGCCCAGCTCAGCATCGGAAAGGTGCAGTTTTTCTTTTACATGCGGAATGTGTGCCACCCAGCTACCAAACAGGATGCTGTCGCAAGCGAATACTAATCCAACAGCCAGCGCCTGTCGATTCTGGAAAAATGCGAGCAGGTGCTGTACAAAGTGATTCAGGTTGAGCCGATTTAAGGAAGCAGTTGTATTCATAATGCAAAAATAGCCGGTCGAGACCGGCTATTTTTGCAATCTATTAGCTGATATTAATGCTGTATTGACTTTTTTAGGTCAGCATCTAATCAATCATAGTTAACGCTGTATTATTTTTAAGATGACCAACCATAGCTTTTCGTAGTTTTTCAACCTTTGGTAAGGATACGCTCTGTATGTACGGCTGGTTAGGATGCAGCGCGAAATAATTCTGGTGATAATTTTCGGCCGGATAGAAAACAGTAATCGGCGTCACTTCTGTTACTACGCGATTCGCGTAATGTTTCGATTCATTCGTACGCTTGATCGCTTCCATAATTTCAGCTTTTTCTTCCGGGGTTCGGTAGAATGCAACCGACCGATAATCTCGACCAACATCGGGCCCCTGACGGTTTAGCGTGGTGGGGTCGTGACCCGCAAAAAAGGCATCCAGCAATTGAGAATAGCTAATTACTTTCGGATCGTAATAGACCTGCACCGATTCGGCATGGCCGGTTTCGTCGGTTCCTACCTGTTCGTAGGTTGGATTTTTAACGTTACCACCGGCATAACCCGAAATCACTTCCCGGACGCCTTTGAGTTGGTTCATGCCTTCTTCCAAAGCCCAGAAGCAGCCACCGGCAAAAGTAGCAACGGCCTCACCGGGTTTGAGGGCAGGGAGTTTAGCGGGCGTATAGTCTTTTGACTGACCTTGTGCGCAACCTGCCAGCAGGAGCAGACTAAGCGCATATAAATGAATTCGTTTCATGCTATTTTCGGATTGGATACTGTTACTGTATAAACGATGAAAAACCTTCCGCGGTTTCCTTCTGGTGAAATGTGATACATTCGTGATAAAGAAGTTGTGGCAAGACCCTTTTATGAAACTTCAATTCGAAAAAATAGAACCCGAGGCTGGAAGTTCCTTTCGGGTGATTCATAATACAGAGCCGGAAACCTGTCGTGTATACTGGCACTATCATCCAGAGTATGAAATCGTATACATTCCATTTGGTAACGGCCAACGACGGGTAGGCACAAATGTATCCTGTTATGAACTAGGTGAACTGGCATTTATCGGCCCTAATTTACCACACCTCAATTTCAGCTATGGTAAAGAAGGTCAATATGAGGAAATTGTGGTGCAAATGCGCGACGATTTTATGGGAGAATCATTTCTGCAAAAACCAGAATTAGCTGCCGTCAAACGATTGTTTGAGCGAGGGCATACAGGTCTGACATTTGGTGCCGGTACTAAACAGCAGGTAGGGCCGTGGTTGGAGGAATTGCCCGGCCAGCCACCCTTTGAGCGTTTCCTGACACTGCTACGGGTATTACATGAACTGGCTGATGCTCCCGACGCGGAACCCCTGCATGCCAATGGTGTTCGGTTCGATCTGAACCCGAAGGAGCAGGACCGTATCAATCGGGTTTGTCAGTATGTGGAACTGCATTATGCCGAACCTATAGATATGAATACCGTAGCTGATCTGGCCAGCCTTACAGTGCCGGCCTTTTGCCGGTATTTCAAACGCATGACTCACCTCACGTTTACAGATTTTGTTAACGAATACCGGGTTAATCAGGCCCGTCGACTGTTATATTCAGCCAGGACAGTGGCGGATGTGGGATTTGCCGTAGGGTTCAACAACCTATCCCATTTCAACAAGACATTTCGCGCCATAACGGGCCAAACGCCAAGTGCTTATCGGAAAGCGTTGGTAGGGTAATCATAAAAAAACTCCCCACCTAAAGCTAGATGGGGAGTTGTGTTTGTCTTACTTAACTTAATTAAACACCTGGGTAACCCGGATTCTGAGTTTTCAGATTGGGGTTATTTAACAATTCCTGCCTAGGAATAGGAAGCAGCAGATGCTTTTCCTGCAAAGGCTGATTATTTGAACTAGGATTTATGTGTCCAACGAAAGCATCGAAACCATTGGTTTTATCGTTGTACACTTTCCGTAGACGAACCATATCAAACCAGGTGATCTGCTCGTAGCACAGTTCGTGCCAGCGCTCCCGCCAAACGGCTTCCCGGAACGTAGCCTGGGTGTAGGTACCCAAAGCAGGTGTCGTCAGTGTAGCACGATCACGAATACGCTTCATTGCATCATAAGCGGCCTGCGTTGGTCCACCTACTTCGTTTTGCGCTTCGGCATAAATTAACAGCGTTTCGGCGTAACGAATCTGTGGCACGTTCAGGTTGTTCTGCCGAGAACCCGCCACGCCCGACGTACCGTTTGAGGTCCGGTTGAAGTGCTTGAACACATAAGGCGCTCCTAAAGCAAATGGTGCCCCGTTCCCGTTGGTATAGTAGGTGGTATAAAAATAGCCAGCCTGATCTTTAGCCCGCAAATCGCCTGGTTCATATGAATTGTAAAAACTAGGCACTGGAACTGAGCTACCCGTTCCACCAGGACCGTTATAGGTTACTGGTTTAAAGTTCGGGTAGAAATTGTCCATTGGATTACCAGCTACAGTCGTGTTATACTGGAGTTGGAACAGATGTTCTATACGGTTCTCGGTACTTTCGCTATGGACATCGTAATAGGTCGTAAATAGGTTGATCGTACCGGGATTCGCATTGGCGTAAGTAATCACTTCAAGCGCTTTATCGGCAGCTAGCTTGTAGTGCGATGCTCCTTTGCTAAGCGGAAAGCCCGCCATCGTCAGATACACTTTAGCCAACTGCGTTTTGACCGCGGCTAAGTTAGCCCGTCCGCTTACGTCCATCCAGGCCAGACCAGCCGCTTCAGCGGCAACCAGGTCGTCGACGATTAGTTTATACACATCTTCTTTAGACGTACGGCCCGGTTGAAAATCGGTGGAAACGGCCGTTTGCGGCTTCGTAATCAGGGGGATATCGCCCCATAATTGAACGGCCGTAAAATAGGCCGAAGCCCGCAGAAACCGTGCCTCACCCAGAATTTTAGTCTTCTGAGCCGCATCCATCGGGGTAATTCCAGGTACTTTTTCAATCACCTGATTCGCATTGGCAATTACCCGATACAGGCCATTCCAGTAGTTAACCACGTGTGCCGTATTGCCATCGTGTACTAACCCATAGAGGTTATTGAGGTCAGAGTTTTGTGCGGTTTCCGTTGTGGAAGTTCCTGTTATGGCTTCCAGCAACTGCCAGTTGCTGGAGAAGATACCTGCCCCGTCGCCCATAAATCGCAGGCTGGCGTAAACCGATGCCAGAGCCGATTCGGCATGGTCAGGAATGGTATAGAAACTCTCAGGCGTCAGGTTTGATGGAGCCTTTTCCTTCAGAAAGTCCGTACAGCCAATAGGGCCGGTAAGGGCAAATCCACAAAGTAAGGCCCGGCTTATATGTTTTACAAGTGTATGTCTCATACGATGAAAATCAGTAAGTTAAATGCGTTTTTGTATTACAGGCCAATCTGAAGACCTACCAGATAGGTAGTTGGTTTTGGATAGTTGTGCCAGATTTGACCCTGCGAGAAGGCGCTACTATCATTCCCCTGGTTAGTAGGCGTTACTTCTGGATCACCAATAATTGGATCATCGACCAACAGGAAGAAGTTCTGCGCCGAGGCATATACACGGAGCCGGTTCAGCTTCAACCTACTTGTGACCGCAGGCGGTATGGTGTAGCCCAGCAGCAGATTTTTACCCCGCAGGAATGAGCCATCCTTAACCCAGTGGCTATCTACGTTGGTAATATAGCCCGCCTGGGTACCCCGAACTTGAGCAATCATAGTATTCTGATTGGTTGGCGTCCAGGCATTCAGTACAGATGTATAGCTGTTCGCCAGCGCCTGCCGGTCTTCACTTGGGTGCAGGTTCATGAGCATCACCTGATTGCCGTACATATACTGCAGTTCAAGCGTAGCGTCGAAATTGCCCAACTTGAAATTGTTGGTCAAAGCACCCCAGCCTTTGGGGCTGCCATTACCAATAATGCTCCGGTCAGCATCAGTAATCGCTTTGTCACCATTTACATCTAAGTACTTGATATCGCCTGGCAGAATGGTAAATCCACCCCGATAGCTGGTAAATTTAGCTGCTTCTTCGCGCTCGGCTTCACTCCATGTACCTAAACGGGTCAGACCCCAGAACGCTCCAACAGACTCGCCAACCCGAATGACATTGGTCTGGTTCGTGAAGTTAGGACCACCCACGCCGAAGATGTCAGATGGTGTTGCCAATGACAGCACTTTGTTGCGGTTCAGGGAGATATTAAACGTTGTGTTCCAGGTAAAATTCCCCTTGTTAACGTTCACGGAATTCACACTAAACTCGAAGCCCTGATTCTGCATCGATCCCACGTTCCGACGAATAGTGGCATAACCGCTGGTGCGTGGAACAGGTGCATCAAGCAGCATGTCGGTTGTTAGACGGTAGTAGTAATCCATTTCTACATTAACCCGTCCTTTGAAGAGGCCAATTTCTAAGCCAACGTCCGTCTGTGCCGTTTTTTCCCAGCGCAGATCGGGGTTAGCTAGGCGGTTGATACCGGTTCCGCTAACTCGTGTGTCGTTATAAATAGTCGCGTAGGTGGAGCTAAGCAATGACAGAGACTGGTAAGGTGGAATCTCCGAGTTACCTGTCAGACCATAGCTGGAACGTAATTTCAGGTTCGAGATAACCGCGTTGCCTTTCAGGAAGTCTTCTTCCGAAATACGCCAGGCTAAAGCCGCCGATGGGAAGAAAGCGAACTTGTTGTTTTCCCCGAATTTAGACGAACCATCGGCACGACCTGTTGCTGTAAACAGGTATTTATTTTTGTAGCCGTAGTTAATCCGACCGAAGTAGGAATTAAAGGCAAAACGCGATGCATCTGAACCAACAGATGGGTTGGTAGCACCAGCGCCTAAGTTATTGAAGCCAAAGTAATCGGTAGCGAAGCCGCTAACGGCACCATTCATTCTGAACGCGTTCGTTTCCTGCCATGAGATACCCAACAAGCCGGTAAATGAGTGATCCTGGCCAAATTGCTTGTTATAGGTCAGGTAGTTTTCCAGCGACCAGAACGAAGTCCGGGTGTTTTGAGTCGACGCGTTACCGTTGCCGCCAATGTTTAGCGTACGGGTTTGCGACTGGTTGACTTCCTGTGTTTGGACGTTTGCACCTAAAACGGTCCGCATTTCCAGTCCTTTAGCCAGGCTAATGTTGGTGTATAAGCTTCCCAGGGTCGTCTGGGTATTCTGAATGTACTTACGATCCATCAGGCGGTGAACTGAACTCATTGTTCCCTCTGCGAGTGGATAATCGCGGTTTTCAGCGAAGATACCTGTATCTGGATAGCGTACAGGCAGGAACGGAAAGTCTTCCACAATTTGCCGGGCAACGGCGTCATTGATATCCACCAGATTTTCAGACTGGTTGTTGTAACTCAGCGTACCACCGATTTTGAGCCAGCTTTTTACCTGATCGTCAATAGAGAAGCGGCCAGAATACCGTTTCATGTACGATGTTTTGATAAGCCCCTGATCGTCCCGATAGTTAAGCGAGAGCGAATACTGAGTACGCTCATTACCACCACTGAAACCCAATTGATGGTTTTGGGAAATTGAATTCTGTGATGATTCTTTGAACCAGTCGGTATCGTATAGCGGATTCAGATTGGCATCAAAAACGCCTGGGTGGGCGGCACTGAATGCTTTCCGTCTTACGATAGGGTCGTACTGTGTATATTTACCAGCGGCCCAACCTGCAGGATCGAATTTGGCCATGTTAGCATAAGCCAGATCTTCAGTAGCTAAATACTGTTTTGCATTTAACACCTGTGGCTTGTTTGGACCAATGGTATTTACACTGAACTGCGTGTCGTAAGTAACGCGGCTTTCACCGGCTTTCCCTTTTTTGGTCGAGACCAGAATAACACCATTCGCGCCCCGTGCTCCATAAATAGCCGTCGAAGAAGCATCTTTCAATACTTCAACATTCACGATATCGTTCGGGTTAATGTAGTCGATTGGATTACTGAACTGATCGCCGGTACCCTGTGGAAGCATAACACCGTCGACTACATAAAGTGGGTTGTTCGAGGAGTTAATCGAACTGAATCCACGAATCCGGATGGTAGTACGCCCTCCAGGACGACCTGAGTTGTTGTTTACCTGTACGCCCGGTAGTCGACCTGAAAGTTGCTGGTTCAGCGAAGGGGCTGGCCGCTCCAACAGTTCAGCCTCTTTAACGCCAGAAACAGCACCCGTCAAATCCGATTTTTTTGACGTACCATAACCGATAACGACAATCTCATCCAACACCTTGCTGTCGGCCTTTAGGCTAACGTTGACAGATGCTTGGTTGCCAATGCTCACTTCCTGCGAAACATAGCCAACAAATGAGAATACGAGTGTAGATGTACCATTGGGTACGTCCAGTTTGTATCGACCGTCAGCATCCGTAACGGTACCACGCTGCGTTCCTTTCAGAATAACACTTACACCCGGTAAAGCTTCACTTTTTTCATCAGTAACCCGACCGGTCAGGGTTCGGTCTGCGGTCAGGGCGGGGCTGTTTTCTCGCGGATTGTAGTTCGATGGATTCTTAGCGTAACTAGCGCTAAGACAACAGAATGCCAGCAGAAGTTGCATACTCGATACACTGAGTAACCTGCCGAACATGACTCGGAGAGGTAATTTGTTTTTCATAAAATGATCACTTTGGAGTGAACGTTTAGGTTTGAACGGAAAAAAAATAAGACACCAGTCAGATTATACTGAAAAACTACTCAGCAGTTAATAACTACTCATGTAGATTAGAAAATAATTAAAAGATGGTTAACGGGATATTAAAAAATAATAGAAAGCAGGAGAGTCGGGACGTAAAAGAGCAAAGAGTAGGATAATCTATGAGAATAGTAGGCTTGAAGTAAGATGTAGAAAAGGCTAACCTGTTAATATTCTGCCAATTACTTACTGGAATTGGTAAGGTTTGTAAGTATTTTCCGTATGATAACATCTATCGGTGCTAACTTGTGCCATTGTCAGATGCGATCAAGTTCTCACCCGCCAATACAGGGCACGTCAGGGTATGTTTACACCTGGGCCGATATTCGTGCTACCGACAACGGGGTTGGCATTGAACCGGAGGTGCAGCAACTGATTTTTGAAAAATTTTATCAGGCAACTAGTCAAACCGTTCGCAAACCAAAAGGGAGCGGTCTGGGTTTGGCGATCTCGAAAAAATAATTGACTTACATCATGGGCAACTTAGCGTTATCAGTACACCCGGACAGGGCGCACAAGTTGTATGCTTGTTGCCCATACAACTAGATTGATTTGTTGAAGGGAAGGTAGCGCTTTCGTGTTGAATCAGGAATGAGAAAGCACTACCTTCCCCGTTCAGCTACTTATGGAAGTACTAATTGTTGACGACGAGCCGGATAGTCTACTCTCGCTGGAGTATATGATAAAGAAAGAAGGGTATTGGGTATTCATTGCCCACAATGGGGCCGAAGCGTTCAGCATCATTCGTCAGGAGCTTCCTGATTTGCTGCTGCTGGATGTAATGATGCCTCAGGTAGATGGCTATGAAGTGTGCAGTTTATGAAGCAATCGTCCGAATATTAGCAAAGGTGATTTTCTGAGTGCCAAAAGCAAAGAGGTAGCTATTCAGAAAGGTCTTGATCCTGGAGCCGACCTATAGCTGCCCAAGCTGTTCTCAACCCGTGAGTTAGTCGCTAAAGCTCGGGTAAGATTATGCGCGGCAGGGGTTTTATAAATAGACTCCTCCACTGGTGGCAATAGTCGTCAGTGGAGGAGTCGTTGTCGTGCCGACCGTCCCGGTCGGTAAGGAACAAGTTGGTGTCACGACCGACCGGGACGGTTGGCATGACAAACCCAATTCGGCTGATTTGCTTATTTTTTTATAGACTGAATCTGCTGCTTCAATTGTAAGGCAAGGGCGTTGCGTCCATCGAGCCGTAAGCTGTTGTTTATATACTTCGTGGCAGCAGCGGTATTCGCAAATTTGAGGTAGCCAGCGGCCAGTTGATTGCTCAGATTGATGTTGGTGCTGTCCTTCATAAACTGATTCTTTACCGCAATTAACTGTTGAACGAACGTCTGTAATTCATTCAGGCTAAATCCGGATGAATTGTGAGCAGCCGCATACTGAAGGTAAGGTAGGGCTTCGTTGGGCCTGTCTAGTTTAAGTAACGTAATAAAAAGCGGTTGGGCCCGCTCAAAACTGTTCTCCAGCCGAAACGCTTTTTTTAGGTATGTAACAGCCTGCTCATTCCTGGACAGGGCTACACTAAGCTTTGCCGCCTGGTCATAAAGAGCCACGTTGTACGGGTACTCCAGCAATTGGGCTTCTGTTACTTGTAATGCTTTGCTGAAATTCTTCTGCGTCAGGTAATAGCTGACTAACTGATTCATGGCATCGGGCCACGCAATTTGTTTGACCACCAATGCCCCTGCCAGTTGCTCTTCGGTTGTTTTGGTCCGTTTCTCTTCGGGGGGCATTGGCACATTAAACGGCCAGCCCTCTTTGAGAATCATCATCTCATAAACGCCTTTGAGTGAATCAACCGTCGTTATAGGCATCCGTTGGCGTAATTCATCGAGCGAGATTTCCCGCGTGCGATCATCGGGGAGTAGCCGGCTTTTTTTCAAGGCCTCATAAAACGCATCGGAAAGGAGCGCATAGCCAAATAAATTAGGGTGAACATGCTCCAGGAGGGTCTCCTGCCCTAAAATGCCGTGTGGTGAATTTGCTTCAAACGTGCGTTTTGTGTCTACCAGGGTAATGCCAGGATAGGTAGCCGTGACATACTGAATGAGTTGGTTCATGGCCTCCGGTGCCCGAAACCGAAGCCTATCCAGTTCTTTGGCCTGTACATACTTCTTTTTTGCATTAGCAAAATTACCCATTGCATAGGCTTCGGTTGCCAGCTGAAACTGGGATTGGGCGGAACTTTCTCCATTACCAGGACTACTGATAAATGGCTTCAGGTCTTTTTCATTACTGACCAGATTACTAACGAAAACCGGAATATGCTGCTCACTCAGTTGCCGACAAAGCCTAGTTATATTCGTCTTGAATTGATCGATGCCAGCCTGATAAGTCTCGGAGCGATAAACGATCTGCTGGTCGGCCGCCATTCGTTTCATCAGGTTTTCGCGCAGGTCAATTTTATGACCGGAAACCGCCTTCCGAATCCCATTTATCGTGTTGGCAAGTAATTGTACCAGCCGAAATTTCCGAAGCTTGATCAGCAATTGAATCAACAATGGGTTATGAGCAATGCCACTTGTCGATCCAACACCCAGGGCTCCATAGTACTCATTATGGCCGGTGTAAATCAACACTGCATCAGGGCTATAATCGGGTAGTTGCTTCGCAAAATCGGCGACAGTGTAGGTGTTAATGGCCGTGAGTGCCAGGTTGATGATCTCAAATTCCTTATCCGGGAAGGTGTGCATCAATCGGTATTGCAACCAGCGATGGAAGGAACCGTTGTGCATGTATGGATAGCCAATGGTGGTTGATTCACCCAGCACAAAAATTCGAAACGTACCCTCAGCTTTTTTGGCTGGAAACGGTTCAAAGTTGCCAATCGTGGCATTCTCCGTTTCCGAAAAGTACTTCTCCGACGTGTACTGATTCATGACCAGAAACCCCTTCTGCTGCGGATCTTCCACAAACAAACGTAGATCATGGCCATAGCCAACTAGTCGGAGAAGCCCTTCTACTAAGGCCATCAGCAAAAAAGGCAACAGTAACGCCATTCCTTTAAACAGCAACAGCCGCTTTTTGCTGATGGGCTTTGGCTGAACACGTGGTGGAGGGGGCGTTACTGTTCTTTTCATGGTCTAATAATTGTGCCGTCCATCTTACGGACCTGCCAGTTAGACTTAGTCGTAATTGGATACTTGGCCGCTTCTTTTTCGTTGATATCAACGCCCAGCCCGGGTACTTCATTGACCGACATATACCCTTTATTCATGGTTGGGCAACCGCTGAACACTTCTTTGGTTTTGTCCGAAAACTGCACCGCTTCCTGAATGCCGAAGTTCCAGACAGCCAGATCGATATGTGCATGGGCTGCATGACCCACCGGCGAGACATCGCCCGGACCATGCCAGGCGGTGCGGATGTTGAACCACTCGCCCAATCGGGCTACTTTCATGGCTGGCGTGATGCCCCCAATCTGCGAGACGTGAATCCGGATGAAATCGAACCATTGGTTGACCATCGGCTCCTTAAACTCGTTGATGTTGTTGAACAACTCGCCCATGGCAATGGGTACGGAGGTTGCCTGGCGGAGATTGGCGAACCACTTCATGTTCTCGGGCGAGAAAGGGTCTTCGATGAAAAACGGGCGGTATTCTTCTACCCGCTTAATCATGTTGATGGCGTCGATGGGCTGTACCCGCTCGTGAATGTCGTGAAGTAGCTCGATTTCTTCTCCGCACTCTTTCCGAACGATTTCAAACATTTTGGGTACCGATTTCAGGTAGAGCCGCTCGTTCATGTAGTTGTCGGTTTCACCCCCAAAGCCAGCTACTTTAAAGTCGGGTTTATCGGCGGTGGCGCCCACGGCTCCATAGCCGCCCTGCTGAATGCGGATGTATTTGAATCCATCGGCCATTAATTTTTTTACACTGTCGGCAGCGGCTTCGGGAGTGTTTCCGCCCGCGTGGGTGTAACAGGGGATGGCGAAGCGGGCTTTTCCGCCCAATAGCTGGTAAACGGACATGTTGGCGCGTTTGCCTTTAATGTCCCAAAGTGCCTGATCTAGTCCGGAGAGGGCATTGTTAAGCACGGGCCCATTGCGCCAGTAGGAGCTGACATAAGCCGCCTGCCACATGTCTTCGATATTGTCCACGTCTTTGCCTACACAGAACTCGTTCAGATAGGTGTTGATGGCTACAATCACGGTGGCGGCCCTCTGGGTGAACGTAGCGCAGCCTAACCCATAGAGACCGGGTTCGGTGGTTTCCACTTTCACGACAATCAGGTTGGAACCTTGTGGAGCGGTAGCAATGGCCTTTACACTTTTGATCTTGACGGGAGCCATCCCGACGGCATACTGAGGCTTACCCTGCTGTTCGCGGGCTTCGGCGGTGGAGATGCCGCCAAACAGCCCTAACACTCCAGCTGATGAGCCAAAACCAAGCATTTTTAGCGCGTTACGGCGAGTGTGATCGAGTTGCTTTTCGTGGGGTTCACGGTTTGTATTCATGAAATGAGGATTGAAGGGTTTCTGATTTATTTATAGCCCGCAGATTTTTATGAGTAATAAGAACAAGTATGATTTTTGTATTAGGTTGCCAATGGATTAAAATCATACTTAACTCATATAGATCATAAAAATCTGCGGGCTATCTATGTTTGAAGTTTCATGTTTATGCGAACTACTCAATACCAACCTATCCTAAACATGGAACATGAAACCTAAACATAATTTACTGAAGGGTTAAGGTAAGGCAAAGGCAATGTAAGACCCGCCGGGTTTGTGGCCGTTTTTTACGCCCCCAGCTGCAATAACCACGTACTGTTTGCCATTGACCTGATACGTAATGGGAGTAGCAAAACCGCCTGCCGGAAGCTGATATTCCCAGACAACCCTGCCCGTTTTTCGGTCGAAAGCCCGTATCCGTTCGTCGTAGGTGGCGGCAATGAAGACCAGTCCACCGGCTGTTACAATGGGGCCACCATAGTTTTCGGTGCCCGTAAGTGGTATTCCCTTTTTGGTTAATTCGGGAAACTCACCCAGCGGAACTTTCCAGAGGTATTCGCCCGTGTTCAGGTCAATGGCGTTGAGCGTGCCCCAGGGTGGTTTCACGGCAGGGTAACCATCGGGGTCTACGAAGCGCGTCCAGCCGTTATTGATATAGGGCGGGATGTACGGGAATTCGGCTTTCTGCACAACAGCTGTAGGCGCCCCGGCGCTATGCTGATCGCCCGTTTCACTGGCTTTAGTTTCGGTGTTGAGCAGAAAGCGGACAAGTGTACTGCGGTCCTGCTCGGAAATATGCTCGAAGGAGGGCATCCGTCCCCGACCCGTTTTCAGAATAGCCTGAATATCCTGTCCCGTTAGTCGTTTGCCAATATCGACCAGGCTAGGGTAGGCCTGACCGCTCCCTTTCCGGTCGACCCCGTGGCAGGCGGCACAATTAGCCTGGTACAGCGATTTTCCTTTCGAGGCAATCTCGGCGTTTCGTGCGGCCAGATCCATCATCGTTAAATCCCAGACCATTTCGTTGGAATTCTGGTACAGGATGCCATCGGGGTCGGCCGCATTGCCACCCCATTCTGCGCCACCGCCAATACCGAAAAACAGCGTACCTTCCAGGCTCGGCGGCATAAACTTACTGCCAGACCGCGTTTTCTGGAATCGCTCTTTCACGAAGGCATGCGCTTCGGGAGTACGGTCGGTAATGTCGGCTTCGGTGAATACCTGCCGGGCAAAGGGTGCGGGTTTTAGCGGAAAGCGTTGGTTGGGCCAGGGCTGTTCGCCCGGAAGGCCGGAGGTGGGAACGGACCTTTCCTCGACAGGGAAGAGGGACGCGCCCGTATCACGATCAAGCACATACACCAAGCCATCTTTGGTGGATTGTTCAACGGCATCGACTAATTTGCCGTTGTGCTTTACCGTAATCAGATTGGGTTGGCAGGGTAGGTCCCGATCCCAGAGGTCGTGATGCACGGTCTGGTAATACCACTTCATCTTGCCCGTTTCGGCATTCAGGGCGAGGATGCAATCAGCATACAGATTTTGCCCGGCCCGACTTCCTCCGTAAAAATCGACTGCTGGCGAACCAGTGCCTAAGTAGACCATGCCTCGTTTTTCGTCAAGCACCATACCCGCCCAGTTGTTGGCTCCTCCTATTTTTTTGTAGACATCTTTAGGCCAGGTTTCATACCCCGCTTCTCCCGGTTGCGGAATGGTATGGAACGTCCAGCGAATCTGGCCCGTACGGATATCGAAAGCGCGCACATGACCTGGTGCCGCATCGCCATATTCGGAAACCGTGCATCCCATGACCAGCAAATCCTTGTGAATAACGCCCGGACTGGTTACCGTAACGGATAGTTTTTTAAGATCAAACGCTGGGTCATTCAGCATGCCTTCCCGTAAGTCGACCTCCCCGTTTTTGCCGAACTGCGCAACCGGTTCGCCCGTTAGCGCATTAATGGCGAAGAGGGTAGGGCCTGCGGTAAACAGAATCCGTCTGTCGGGTCCATCTGCCCAATAAAGAACTCCCCGGTTTGGGTTAAAGCGGGCTTGTTTGTTGCTGAAGGGGTCAAATGCCCAGAGTTTCTCACCCGTATTAGCTCTCACCGCAAATAACGTAAGCTTCGGTGTGGTGCCATAGAGAACGCCGTTGACCACAATCGGCTGGCACTGAATTTCAGGCTGACGGCCGGTTTTTCCGTCGAGTCCAGCCGCGTCAAACGTCCAGGCTACCTGTAATTGGTTAACGTTGTCGAGATTGATCTGGGTAAGGGGCGAATAGCGGTTGCCTGCCTTATTGCCCCCATAATGAACCCAGTCGACATTCCCCGGCTGATCGGTATAGGTCTCGTCTTGATTAGGGCTAATGGCCGCGAACAGCAACCCTAATACCCCAATCGATCCGAGATAGATGATGTACTTCATGGAATAAAAAATGTCATGTACGTAATTCCAGTAATGGCAAAAACACTAATTATAACTGACCATTCGTAACCAATTTCTGTGGTGTCGAATTCTTTCAGTGATGTCAGGTTTAAGAACCTGACATCACTGCATCCTTCACTATTTAGTATAGTAGTCATACTGGATCTTCCAGCTAAACTCCTTTCCCGGTTCGGCTTTGATCTGGATGTAAGGTTCCGGGCACACTGCAATGGGCATTGACCAGTAAGCCAGTTGTACGATGGGATGATCACACGTGATGCGCACACCAGCGCCGGTTTTTCGGTTTTCGATCCGTATGTCATAGTCTTTAGCCGTGTCGCCGAAACCGGTCAGGTAGCAATGCGTGGTTTCCCCTTTGGCAAGTTCGCGCAGGTAGGTAATCTGATTCGTGCGTGTTTCAAACAGGGTGCCCATGCCTCTGGGTGTGCCTTTGGTCTGCAACGGAAAGGGAAACGTTACGAAAAAATCGGGACCCGTTGTTTGCTTGTCGATCACATAAAAATTATGATCGTAAACTGTTGTTTCAATAGGTTTGCTGCCGGTGTTCGTTAACGAATGCTCGAGTACCAGGGTTGGTTTGCCGGGGACCAGTTTTACCGTTTTGCGATAGCGGTATGAGTAACCCGCAGCGTCGGTCAGCTCGTGGGTAAACTCGATGGCATCTTTACCTTTTTTGGCAACACTCCATTTTCCGGGATTTATGGTCTCGTAAGGCGTAGCAAATCGGTAAGGTGCATCAGCTGCTTTTCGAAGTGAACCCACTCCAATCTTCAGAAAATCCTCCCCCGGTTTAGCAGTTTCATACCCAATCGGTGTAAACTCTTCAACGGGGCCGCTGATGGCGTCGTGTAGTTTTGGATCGTATTTATCGAACCACTGGCCGAAATAGCTATGTCCGTTGTAATCAAGACTGGCAAAAACACCCGACCAGTCAAACCGAGTGCCCTGATAATAGCCCTGCGCCGGATCGGGAAGGTAGAGCTTCGCCTGAATCACCCCATTGGAGATATCTGCCTGAGGAAATGGAGCCAAACGAACAGCGCTGGTCAGGCCGAGCAGAACGCCAAGAATTACGAATGCCTGCTTCATAAGGAGTATAGTCATTAGTGGTCATTTGATTGTCATTAGTGGTCATTGATTGTCTTGGTGGTCATTTGCGGTAAAATTCTGACAGGTGATAAATTCTCAATTAATGACTGTCAATGACTACAAATGACCAGCAATGACTGTCAATGACCACCAAATGACAATCAACCTTAATAACCCGGATTTTGCTTCATACTAACGTTTGAGGTGATCTCATTGATCGGGATGGGTTGGGCGTAATCCGTTGGTTCCCATTGAATGGCACCCCCACGAACCCGCTGGTAATAGGCGGCTTCTTTATCGCCGATTTTCCATCGACAGACATCGAACCACCAATGGCCTTCGCCAAACAGTTCGGCCCATCGTTCATACTTGAGTGGGTCGTTTTTGAGCACCGCGTCGGGTGCGCTGGTCTGATCGGTCAGGGTTTTATAATCGACTGCTGAAGCCGTATTGACGGCATAGCCATACGCTCGCCGTCGGACTTTATTGACATATTCCAGCGCGGTGGCATTGTCGCCGGTATGGGTCAGGGTTTCGGCGTAGAGCAGGTAGATGTCCGCCAGCCTGAGCCACAGAATGTTGTCGCCATTAGCCATGTTTACCTCGCCTTCTGTACCCGCCAGATTAATGTATTTTCGGAAACTCCAGGCTTCCATATCGATTTCCGAAATGTCCAGATAGTGCGAAATGGGCTGCTTAACGCCGAGTACAATCATTGAATCGACGTAGGGTTGCAGGCAGGACACCCACAAGCGAGGGTCCACGGTTTTGTTGGTTCGGGCCGCCACCGATTTCGTGATGTATGACTTGTCGACATTGGCGATGTTGGCTGTGGCGGTTCCCGCCGGGAAATAATGCCCCAGATTAAAGCCAAACCGGGCTATGTTTTTGGCATGTGGAAACACGTTGGACCAGGCCGATGCTGCCTGTCCGCCCGTTGGCCCAACAAAGGTTGGCGCAATCACCATCCCGATACTGGACCCCATTGATCGATCGTCTGTACCCCGGTAGGTCATGTCAATATTCAGATTAAGCTCAATCAATGATTCGGAGTTGAACTCACTTTGGGCGTTGAACATGGTTTTATAAGTGTCGAACGGCACCAGCGACTTGCCGCTGTTGGTGACTACATCCGCCAGGTACGTTTTCGCATTGGCCCAGTCCTGCGTGTACACATACACTTTACCCAGAAACGCTTTTACGCCCCAGCCGCCCACTTTGTATTTATCCGTAGCGCCAGTCCAGGTTTTTCCGTTTAATATCGTTTCGGCGGCTTTCAGATCCGAGATAATGAAATCCCAGCACTGTTTGACCGTAGCCCGTGCCACCTGTGTTTCGGGGAGGCTACTAGACGTTTTGGTGATAATAGGTACGCCCATTTTATCGCCCCCCTGCCCATCAACTAGGAAGCTTTCTCCCCACTGAGAAGTCAGATAGAAGTAGTACCAGGCGCGCAGGTAAAGTGTCTGTCCCTTAATCAGGTTTGCCGATGCTGCATCCGCAGCATTCGCTTTAGCACTGAAGGTTTCAATACCCGCCAGCAAGGTGTTACAGCGTTGGACACCCCGCCATAAATCCTGCCAGGTCCCTTGCAGGAAACTATCATTGACCTGCGAGTTATTCTGCGCCAGTTGAATCCAGGTGGTGGTTCCCTGCCAGCTTAAATCTGTAGTATGGTCCCAGAGGTAGGTGTTTTTGGCCAGCATGTTATGCCCGTATAAATTCGGGGCATGTTGGGTTGAATAAGCACCTGCCAGGAGTTGTTCCAGGTCAGCGATTGTGCCGGGGTAACTGGCGGTCGAAATAGCGCCGGGATTGTCTACATTCACAAAACTCTCTTTACAGGCTGCCAGACTCAGGAGTAAGACAAATAGGGAAAGTTTGACTACTATTTTCATGATCGAATATCGTTTTGTATTACTGAAGCCAGTAAATGAGGTTAGAAAGTCACATCAATGCCCATGGAGATAAGCGTCGTGCGCGGATAGGAATAAATTGTATCGATTCCCCGGCCGGTAGAGGCTGCATTTGAGCCGCTGCTGCGTCCTACTACTTCCGGGTCAAGCCCTGAATACTTGGTGAATGTCAGCAGGTTTTGCCCTTGCGCATACACCCGAATGCCCGACATTTTCCACTGTTTCATCAGCGAAGCCGGAAGCGTGTACCCAATCTGAATGGTACGCAGTTTGAGGAAGGCTCCGTTTTCGACGGCGTAATCTGAAATGCGCGTATAGTTGGCATTCGGATCGCGAACGTAGTTGCCCGACGCATCCGTGTACCCTACGCGAGGCAGGTTGGTAAGCCCATTGCCATTGAAGTAAGACGTATTGAAAATGTCGCGGGTGGTGTTGTAGTCACCCACGAAAATCGAGGTGTAGTATTTGTTGGCATTGAACACATCCACACCCGCAATGCCCTGAAACAGTGCCGAAAAATCCAGTCCTTTCCAGGCCATGTTCAGCGTAACCCCGTAGGTCATTTTGGGCCAGGGATTGCCAATGAAGGTTTTATCTGCGGAGGTAATCCGGCCGTCGCCATTCAAATCCTGGAATTTCAGGTCGCCCGCTCCGGTGGCAGCTGCCTGATAATAAACGCCCGTGGTGGCGCCACCCGTTGCTGCCGCAGCTTCCTGCGCTTTTTGGTTCAGGGCTTGTACCTCGGCATTGGTCTGGAAAATTCCATCGGTTTTGTAACCATAAAACTGACCCAAGGGCTGTCCTGCCTGGGTGCGAGACACAACACTTTCCAGGTAATCGCCGGCGGGACCGTCGTTGATCGGGTTGTTGTTGGTGCCATCCAGCTTCTTGACCAGATTTCGGTTAAACGATGCATTGGCGGCAATGCCGTAGGTGAATGCACCTTTTTTGCCCCGATAATCGACCGCCAGCTCAAGCCCTTTATTACTCATCTGCCCAATATTGGTGAACACGGTGGTACTACCAAAACCAGCCGACATGGCAACCGGAACCTGGTAAATCATGTCGTTTGTCTGGCGGCTGTACCAGTCGGCAGTAATATTCAGGGCGTTATTCAACAGGCCAATATCCAGACCAATATCCGTTTGAAGCACAGACTCCCATTTGATGTCCTGATTCGCCAGTTGAGCGGTCAGGGCATAGCCTTTGAAACGGGAACCATCAGGCAGACCCATGCTGGTTGTGCCACCCGTTCCGCCGTAGGAATTCTGGTATGTATATTGGGGAATGTTGCTGGTGCTTCCCAGCTTTCCGTAACTGGCCCGGAGCTTCAGGTTCGAAACGTAGGTCAGATTATCCCGGATAAAGGCCTCCTCGTTCAGTTTCCAGCCGACCGACACCGACGGGAAAACGCCGAATTTATTGGCTGGGCCGAATCGGTCCGAACCATCCCGACGGACGGTGGCCGTCAGCAGGTACTTGTTGGCATAAGTGTAGTTGATCCGCCCAAATTGGGAAAGCAACCGGGTTTGAGGTAACTCGGCACCGGCGGCTACGTAGCTGCTTGGGTTGCTGCTCAGAGCCAGGTTATAGGTAACGTAGGGGAAGCTCTGGGCTTCGGCATGTAGCGTACTCAAATCGGATTTATACGCTTCATAACCTGCCAATACCTTAAACTCATGCTCACCAACGGTTTTGGCGTACGTCAGGACAAAGTTGGCCGTCAGGTTTTGCTGACTGTTGATGTCCCGGCTCAAAAAGGCGTTGCGATTGGCAACGGTACCGTAGTCGTAGGCTTCCGTAAATCGGTAGTTGTGTACGTTATAGATTGACGCCCCAAAGGTGGAACGAAGATTCAGCCCTTTCAGAATTTCCCAATCGGCATACAGGTTGCCTTCCAATGCGTAGGTTTCATTCTGCATGTGGTTCTGGTATTCCTGCCCTACGAGATTGGGACCGGTAAAAAAGGTGCCTGTTTTAGCCCAGCCCCCAAACGAATTGGTGGGATCGTAGATAGGAACAACAGGCGCAGAACGAAAGGGGAACGTACTGGTAACAACGGGATTGGTTCCGGTTTTCCAGGCATAGAGCGTTTCGCCTACTTTCAGTTTCTTATTGATCCTGAAGTCGGCATTCGACCGAATTCCGTACCGCTCAAACCAGTTGTCGATCAGGGTGCCTCCTTCCCGCTGGTAATTGGCCGAAACATAATAATTGGTTTTAGTTGTAGCCCCTGATAAGGATAAGGAATAACTCTGATCCGATCCGTTGGTGAACAAGTCCTTTGCCCAGTCATTATCGGGTAATGTGCTGGGGTCGCCCCAGCCACTTGTGTTCACGCCAAAGGCTTTTTTTGCCGTGATGTAATCGGCCGTATTCAGCATTTTATACAGATTACGGGGCTGCCGAACGCCATAATAGGCATTGAAGTTGATCTTCATTTTATCGACACTGGTTCCGCGCTTGGTGGTCACGAGCACAACACCACCAGCAGCCTGGGCACCGTAAATGGCAGCAGCGCTGGCATCTTTCAGAATCTCAATGGACTCGACATCCTGAAGGTTGAAGTTGTTGCCCGCCGACATTCGGATGCCATCGACGATATACAGCGGGGACATGCCACCAATGGAGCCAACCCCCCGGATCACAATATCGGAACTGGCACCGGGCGAGCCATCATTCCGGGTTACCTGAACACCCGCAGCCCGGCCCTGTAAGGCTTCATTCACACTCCGAACGGGCAGGTTCTTCACTTCTTCTGCTTTTACGGAAGAAATAGACCCGGTTAGGTCCGACCGTTTCTGCGTACCATACCCAACTACCACCACCTCGTTGAGGTTTTTGGTGTCGACGGCTAAACTGACATTGACTGCGGTCTGATTACCTACCGTAATTTCCTGGGATAGGTAGCCCACAAAACTGAAGACCAGTACATCATCGCCCGTGAGTAAGGTCATCCGGAACTGGCCATTGGCATCGGTGGTGGTACCCCGGTTAGTGCCTTTCACCACAATACTCACACCGGGGAGTCGGTTTCCACCTTCGTCCGAAACGGTTCCTGACAGATTCCGGTCGGTAGAGTTTAGGTCTGTATTATAAGGTAATTCAATGATTGGTGGTGGGGGTTCCTGATTGAGAATAATCTGCCGACCTTTTACCTGATACGTAAGTTGGTGGGCTCTTAATAGATTATCCAATACAGCCACCAAAGGTTGGTTCGTTGCACTCAGCGATACCCGGTCATTCAACTGAACCAAAGCTGACCGGTAGGCAAAGCGTACGTCGGCCTGGCGTCCCAGTTGATTCAGGACGGTTTTTAACGTCAGGTTATCGGCGCGGAGCGTAATGCGCTGATCCATGACTTTCTGCGCGTCAACCGGTCGGGCGGTTGCCAGACCGGCTACAAGAGCCACCACTAGTAACTGATAGACAGTAAATTTCATAAGGCTGCGCAACAGGCTAAGCGGTTGTCGAAGTTCTTTCATACTTTTACTTGTTTTTTGACTGTTTGGATTTAGAAATGGACAAAAAACCCCCTGCCTCATCCTGGATGAGGGTATCGAACAAGGGTGCGAGTGAAGTCAGTGATGCCGGAATCATCACTGACTTTTTTTATTAAAAGCGGTTTATTGTGGCATAGGCGATTGGTAGAAAAGTGGGCTTAGGAATTAAATAAGTAAATGGATAATGGATAATGGATAATGGATAATGGTGAGTCCAAGAGGTAATTACATTGTTCATTTTACATTATTCATTATTCACTGTCTTGGCAATGGGTTATTTGCAGCCTTTGCTGCTGATGACGATCTGCCCATCCAGTACCTCATACGAGGCCCCGATAGTCTGGCAGATTATATCCAGCCGCTCCAGCAGATTTTCATTTAAAAAGGTGAGATTGACCAGGCAAGCCGACAGATCATCCTCATTGTAAATTAATTTCACACCATAGGTTCGTTCAATGGTGGCAAAGACTTTTGTAACAGGAGCATCTTCAAACACCTGCTCGCGACTGACGGCTTCGGGCATGAGTGCGGTTGGTTTCTCTACCAGTGCCTTCAGTAGATGTTTCTCCTCCAGATTATACGTCATTTGCTGGTTGGGCGTCAGAATGATTCCCTCTATCCGTCGCAAACCTGACTGCTGCGCTTTTTCAAAATCCTGTCGCGTGTACACCGATACACGCCCGGTTCGCACCGTTACTGTTACCGCCTTTTCTTCTTCAAAAGCCCGAACCAAAAAGCTGGTGCCCAATACTTTGGTTACGGTTTGGTTCGCATAGATCAGGAACGGTTTTGCTGGATTTTTAGCCACGTCGAAGAAAGCTTCTCCGTTCAGGTAAACTGTCCGGCTGGTCTTGGCGAAGTGTTTCGGATAACTTACCCGGCTCTTTGGCCGTAGCGTAATAAGACTTCCATCGCAGAGCAGGACATTGATGGGCTGGTTGCTGGTATTGACTTTTTCCTGAAGTGGCAGGGAGGCCGTCTTCGTTAGGTGAGCATACGATTCGGGACTTGACGTTGAGGTAGTTGTATACCTGTAGAGCCAGATCCCCAGACCTGCCACCAGAATAATGGACGCAGCCGCAGCCCATCGCCACCAGGATTGTTGCTGAAGGGGAATGACTGGGGTTTCCAGCTCGGCATCCCGATGTTCGGCCGCCAGTTGCATCAGCCGGTTGAGCTCACTGGTAAAGCGGGCATCGGTGGCGTCATCACGGTAGTGCTCATTCAGGGCACGGACAAGCTCCTGGGCCTGTTTGACCACCTCCGCCCGATCTGGATTTTGTATCAGCCACTGCTCCCAAAAAGCAGCCGACTGGGGAGAACTTCCACTTGCCCACTGGCGAAATGACTCGTCGAACAGAAAGTCTTCGGCGTTGTAAATCCTGTAATTCATAACGAAGCAACTAGCAGAGGAGGACCTTTACTCTTATAGTGCTATTCTTCGTTTGGCAATACTCAAAAAAAAGGAAAAATTTTTTCGCCTATAGTGCAATTTCTGCTAACTATCGTTTCGGCAGAACAAAGACCAATAGGTAAAGGAGCAAATCAGACGACCATTGGCTTCGGAGTTCTTTGAACGTTCGGTGCAGCAGATTAGCCACACTTTGTCGCTCCATGCCCATAATCTGGGCAATTTCGTGGTTATCTAAATTCTGGTAGAAGCGCAGATACAGCACTTCCTGCTGGCGCTTGGTCAGGGTTGCCATTAACTGGTGTAACAGGCGTTCCTGTTCCGAGTGCAGCTCATTGTCAATAATTTCTTCCTCGATTGAGCCCGTAAATGGCATGTGCGCCGGTTCAGACTCGTCCAGATGAATGGAGGGATGATGCCCCCGAATTTTCAATAATTTGTAGCGAAGGGCTTTTAAGAGGTAGGTTTTTACGAAAACAGCGTCACCCACCGCTTCCCGACGGTCCCACAATTCCAGAAACAGATCCTGAATCGTGTCCCAAACCAGTTCGGAATCCGTAGTCAAGCGAAGGCCATAGTTATACAGGCTCGGGTAGTGCTTCCGCGCTAATTCTCCCAGAGCCCGTTCGTCGCCGGCTTTGAAGCGTTGCCACAGCTCCTGAGGAGCTAAATCCCGATAACCAGTTGTCGTATCCAACGGACTAGACGATGAGTTTACGAATGGGTAAAGACCACAAGTATATTTTTATATTGATCGGATAACGTATTTCTTGAAAAAACAGGCTTGATCGTAAACGTTTGCCGGACCGTGGACCGTAGTACGATACGTAACAAAAGTTTAAGCAACATGTTGAAATAGCCTGCTCGTGGAGCATTGCCCCGTTAGACTTTACCGGAAAAGGTCTTTCTACTCAAATCACTACCTGCTCTATGAAAGTTAGTCCGTTTGCCATCCAAGTGCTGTCACTGGTAATTTTTAGTATGCTCATCACCTGCTGCCAATCGATTGCCCGTTCAGCGGATATAAAACCAGTTAACCTGCGGACGGAATATAAAGTAAATCCAGTAACTGACGCCCAGAAGCCACGTTTAAGCTGGGAGCTAACCTCTACTGTAAGCGGTCAACGACAAACGGCCTATCAGATCATGGTCGCGTCATCACCGAACTTGCTGGCTTCCGACAAGGCCGATCTGTGGAATTCAGCGAAAGTGCCTGGGAATGCCACCAATCAAATCGACTATGCCGGAAAGCCCCTTTCCTCTCGAACAATGTGTTATTGGAAAGTCCGGAGTTGGGATAAAAGCGGCCAGCCTGGCCCATGGAGTGCAACCGCCAGCTGGGAAATGGGTCTGCTGAACAAAGCTGACTGGCAGGCCGAATGGATAGGTAATGACCTGACTGCCTTGGGGAAAGGGAAAACCTATCACTTGCCACCTGCCCCTTTTTTCAGGAAAGAAGCGAAACTAAAAGGCCCCATTAAACGAGCGAGATTGCACGTGACGGCCTTAGGTTTGTACGAATTTCAGATCAACGGCAAGCGCATTGGAAACGACTACTTTACGCCCGGCTGGACCGATTATACCAAGCGAGTCTATTACCAGACGTATGATGTCACGGCCGACGTAAAAGCGGGCGAAAATGCCTTTGGAGCCATTATTTCGGATGGCTGGTACGCTGGCTATCTGGGTTATGCGTTGCTGGTGGGGAACCCGGTCGTGAAAAATTTCTATGGTACTGTTCCCCTGCTGAAAGCTCAACTGGACATTGAGTATACCAATGGCGAAAAACAAACGATTGCGACCGACCAAAGCTGGAAAACGAATCACGGACCGATCATTGAAGCGGATATCCTGAATGGCGAAACCTATAACGCCAATCTGGAATTTGACAATTGGAGTAAAGCTGGATTTGACGATTCGAACTGGAAGACGAGCCGCATTTTCCCCGATAAGGCAGACCGTCGGCTTGACGCTTATCCTGGTAATCCAATTCAGGTTTTTCAGGCGTTAAAAGCCAAATCCGTTATGCCAAAATCAGGCGGAAAATACCTTTTTGACCTGGGCCAGAATTTTGCTGGCATCGTACAACTTAAGGTAAAAGGAAACAAAGGCGATACCATTCGACTGCGGTTTGGCGAGGTGTTATTCCCGAATGGAGACATCATGACGGAGAACCTTCGGAAAGCCAGAGCCACCGACACCTACATACTGAAAGGAGCCAAACAGGGTGAAACCTGGACGCCTAAATTCACCTATCACGGGTTTCAGTACGTGGAAGTATCCGGGTTCAGAACAGCCCCCAGCCTGGATGCGATAATGGGTATCGTGTTAACGTCGGCCACCCCCGAAACCGGTGCTTTCGAAACAGATAACAAACTGGTGAATAAACTCTACCAAAATATTGTCTGGACGCAACGGTCCAACTATTTCGATGTGCCTACAGATTGCCCACAGCGGGATGAACGGCTCGGCTGGACAGGCGATGCACAGGCTTATATTCAATCCGCCACCTTCAACAACGACATCTCGGCCTTTTTTACAAAATGGCTGGTCGACCTGAATGATGCCCAACGCGCTGATAAGTCGTACCCGATTTATGCGCCCGCACCCAACGTTCGGAAAACGGATACGTACTCGCCGGGCTGGTCGGAGGCTGGTATCATTTGTCCCTATACGATTTACAAAACGTATGGAGATACCCGTGTGATTCGGGAGTTCTGGCCAAATATGGTTGCCTATCTGAAGTTCATGGAGGACAAGAGCAAGGGCCAGTATGTATATAAAGAGGCCAGTTTCGAGGATATTTCACCGAAAGGTGGATTTGGCGACTGGCTCTCTGTTGGAAAAAAAACACCGCCCGATCTATTGGCAACTCTCTATTATGGCTATGTGGCTTCCATGATGGCCGACATGGCCAAGGCGATTGGTAAGCAGGAGGAATCGGCGTATTACGAAGCCATTTTTAGCAAGGTTAAACAGGCCTGTTTAGCCCACTATACCGACGCAACCGGGAAGTTCAAAACGAATAGCGCGGCCTACGGCGATGGAAACGGCTATGTAGATGGGGAAATGGGCTTTGAGGGGCATACTCAAACGGCTTATGCCAATGCCATTTACATGCATATGCTCAAACCTGATCAGTACCAGCAAGCGGGCAATTGGCTGGTTGATCTCATTAAGACAAACAATAACAAACTCTCAACGGGCTTTCTGGGCGTAAAACCCTTATTGCCAGCGTTATCAAGTACGGGACATAGCAATGAAGCCTATACATTACTGCTGAGCACAGAATACCCATCCTGGGGATTTGAAGTGGTTAATGGAGCCAATACAATCTGGGAGCGCTGGAACAGCTATATCAAGGGAAAAGGGTTTGAAAATAATGCCGGTATGAACTCGTTCAACCACTACGCTTTTGGCGCGGTAAATGAATGGTTGTTTGGTAATGCGGCAGGCCTCAAAGTTGGGGAAGCCGGGTATAGAACATTCACGATCAGACCGGAAATAGCCAACACGGGCCTGACTTACGTAAAAGCTACCTATCACTCGATCAACGGGCCGATTGAATCAGCCTGGAAAAAGTCCGGAAAAACGGTTACGCTGACCGTTAAAATACCCGTAAATACCATTGCCAGCGTGTTCATCCCGACCACAAATCCAGCTACCGTTCTGGTCAACAAGAAAGCAATAAAGATGAGCCCAGGTATTACCGTAAAGGAGTTTAAAGACGGGTATTTACAGCTGGAAGCTGGTTCGGGAGGGTATCAATTCACGGCCCAGCATTAGGCTGACGTCAGTTCGGTCTGCTTATTTTTAGGGGAGATCATCGGGTTGCCCAGCTGTTTTTGACCATCCAGACAAACAGGGGTTGCATCCATTCTTCGGTGGGGAGTTTTAGGATGAAGCCGTGGTCGCCGGTGGGGTATAGGTGCAGCTCGGTGGGTACGTTATGGTGGCGGAGGGCTTCATAAAACGTTAGGCTATTGTCTACATCCACAACTTTGTCATCACCGGTATGGGTGAGGTAGGTGGGCGGGGTTTGATTGGTTACGTGCAGTTCATTGGAGAATCGTTCTATTTGCCCGGCAGTTGGTTTGGCCCCTAACAGATTCGTTCTTGACCCTTTATGACTTAGGGTCTCGTTCATGGAAATGACGGGATAAATGAGAATCATAAAATCGGGTCGTAAGCTGGTTTTGTTGGTATTGTCGATAAGCGGTTCACCGAATTTCGTTCCGGCGGTAGACGCCAGATGGCCACCCGCCGAGAACCCCATGATCCCTATTTTGTCGGGTTTAAGGCCCCATTCTGTTGC
This sequence comes from Spirosoma sp. KCTC 42546, assembly GCF_006965485.1. Classification (NCBI taxonomy): domain Bacteria; kingdom Pseudomonadati; phylum Bacteroidota; class Cytophagia; order Cytophagales; family Cytophagaceae; genus Spirosoma; species Spirosoma sp. KCTC 42546. The sequence goes on along the minus strand of NZ_CP041360.1, from coordinate 6,488,766 downwards.
TCGCTCCCGCACTACTTTTATGGCTCGCTGGGCATCCTGGAGCGGGCCAATACTTTTATCGACCATGATCGAGTCACTGGGTAACCGGTATTTTACCACAAAGGCAGCAACCCCATGTTTGACAAAGGTTTCAGCGATTAAAATGCCTTCTCCCTCGTAGCTTTCCCCCGAATAACCCCCACCCGGAAAAATAACCACCCCCGCGCCACTGGCTGTTTCTTTAGGAGGCAAAAAGATAGTCATTGTGGGTTTCGACACTTTTTGGTACCAGGAAACTTTACCGTCTTTTTCCGACGCTATTTCCTTCATCGTATACGACGTAGCGTTCGGGATGGCTCCTGAATACAAGGGGATAATTTGTTGAGCTGTAACCGTACCAGCTACTGTCAGTAGGAAAATAGAAAAACTGAATTTCATGGTACGGCAGAAATGGGAGTGAATTTGCATAGTTGTTTGGTGAAATTATTAACCACAGAGCGGTCCGCCGTTGCGGCACAGAGAACACAGACTGGATCACCAGTGCGGATATGAATAGTTGAGTCTGTTTAAACTTTTCAATTTAACCGCAAAGGTAACTCCGCAAAGTGCGCGAAGTAGTTGAGTGAATTTCTTTGAGACCTCTGCGGAGTTGTTTTAGCGTTCTCTGCGGTTAAGCAAAAGCTTAGAGCTATAAGAAAATAAGTTTAAACAGGTTCTTTATTATTAATTTTTCAATCCCTGTGTACTCTGTGCCGCACCGGCGGACCGCTCTGTGGTTAATAATACTTGATTTCTTCACAAAGTAAGCCGTTGACCTTCTTTGAGCAACACCTCTTTCAATTTATCATAAGGGACTTGTTGAACGGAAGTCTTACCGTCAATGGCCAGCACTGCGGCTGTTGCGGCCGATTGGCCCAGAATCATAAACACGGGCTCCATGCGGATGGAACCGTAGGCAATATGTGAACTCGATACACAAACCGGTACCAGCAGGTTAGTACATTCCGCTGCCTTCGGCAGAATAGAGCCATACGCAATGGAATAAGGCTTGTCGGGATGAACGCCGATGTCGCCCTCATTCTGGACAAAGCCGTCCTTTTTTACGAATCGCTGGGAATTATGAGCATCCAGCGCATAGGAGCCCATGCCCACCGGATTTGGTACATTGGTTTTCCCAAGTGCGTCTGCTTCGGTCATGACAAACTCACCCAGCATCCGGCGGGCTTCGCGGATATAGAGTTGGTGCGGCCAGCCGCCATTGTCTTTGAACTCATCCTTAGGTAATCCCCATTGCTGCATGGCTTCGTGGACATCGACTGGTACGCGTGTGTCGTTCTGCAAAAAATAGAGCAACCCTTTCTGATATAGTTCATGATCCCGAATAATCGCCTTCCGGCGTTCGTAGGTAGCATCGGGGTAATCGTAATTTTTGCCGATGTAATCGGTACTGAACGGGCCGTGGTTGTTGGTGTCAGTTTTACGATTGGGGATGGGATCGTACTTATCGAAGGTTTCGCGCCAGCCCGAGGCAAAAACACGCGCCAGCAGTTCATAGCGATTGGGGTCGTAGCCCGCAGGCTTAGCAAATGGAACCCGATTGTCAGGATGATTGCTCAGACACATACGGAAACAATAGGCCTGAATTTTGTGGTCGCCCGTGCCGTTCGGGCCTGGTTCATCAGCCGATACTTCGGGCAGGAGTCCACTTTTTGCATCGCCCGCCACCTTGTAAGGGCTGATATCTTTTTTGAAAAAGTGGCCGTGCTGAAAAATACCTACCTGCACACCATTATGGGTCTCATTATACACGCTGTTGGCCTCCCGACCCACGTGGTAACGAACACCCGCAGCCGCCATCAGGTCGCCTTCGTAGGTGGCATCGATGAATACACTTCCTTCGTATACCGTACCACTTAGTGTTCGGAACGAACGAATGGCACCGTCCTGTTTCTGAATGCCTGTTGCCGAGCGGTCCAGCCATTCGTCGCGATAAATGGTCAGCTTATTTTCCTTCACAAAGTCCTCGAATACCTGCTCGGCAGCATGGGGTTCAAAAATCCACATGGTTCGGTTGGTGCCGTCAATAGCGGGCGTTCCCTGACCTTTGTTACCATACTCACTGCGTTGCTGCCACGGCCAGGATTTGTCGTTTTGGTAGTGCTGGTAGAGTCGCTGATAAAACTCGCGGGATAGGCCGCCAATAACTTCTTTGTTGCCCGTATCCGTAAATCCAAGCCCACCCGCCGACAGTCCGCCCAGGTGTTTATCGGGCGAAACTACAATAACTGATTTACCCATTTTCTTCACCTGGACAGCCGCAATCACAGCCGCCGATGTACCGCCGTAAATGATCACATCGGAGTGCCGCACCTCGGCATTTTGCACCACCGCCTGTGGGAATTTTGCGGGTTTTCGGTAGCCAGGAAGGACAATAAGAAGGCCTGCCAACCCGATAATTACCGAGCAGTTTCGGCTAAATCGGCTAAGCGATACTGGAAAGAGCTGTGCAGGTGAAAGCATGAGGAGGAGTATTGGGTTTGGTGATAATTTATTAAAAATGAGTTAGTTATTGTGTGGTTCCTTAAACGGCTACATACGCCATATCTCCAAGATATGGCGTATGTAGCCGTTTAAGGAACCACACTCAATTCCATTGAATGAATTCTAACGTACCCACCAGTAGTAAATTGCTGAGATACCAGCTCGTTTCGGCATAGCGGCTGGGGTCGTCGATTTTGATGTTTCGCTTTTGGAGAATACTTGCTTTGTCGAATGCTTTGCCCGATACGTGGATGGTTACTTCATGGGTTGTATCCGGTAGTCCTTCCAGGTAAAAGCTAAATTTTCGGTAATAGTGAGAATACTGGTCGAAGCGTTGAACTTCCTTTTTGTCTCCGTCCAGTGTTACATCCAGAATCCCTACGCCCGGCCCTACCACATCATAAAATCCCAGGGTGGTTCCCTTGAATTTAATGCGCAGGACCGCATCTGGCGACGATGCTTTGTAGAGGGCTGGCATGAATTTAGAAACCGATCGGGCAAGCTCGTTCTCCGCCGGGAGTTTCTGCCAATGCGCTGAGGAAGGCAGTTCAGAGAGCGAAATCAGTTGAGCGCCTTCCCAATTATCGGCAACCAGCGGGGTTGGTAGCGCATGGGGTTTTGCACCAGAAACTCGTTGCATTTCCTCAAAATGGCCTCGTACCACACTCGCGTAAATGGGGTGGCCTGACCGGGACAAGGGGTGCGTTTTGTCCGTTGTGAACACAATTTTTCCGGGATTTTCGTCTGGCTTTCCGGTAAACACCAGCTTGCCTTCTTTATATAGCCGGGCTACTTCCACGCCCATGTGAATAGAGGGAATTTGGTAGTGCTCGGCTATGGCTTCCATGGCCTGGGCTGATGCCTGAAATTTGCCCGCCAGCAGATCGGGTAATACGTTTTCGGCTACGGTATACACAAAACAGATGTCGGTAGTAGGATTTGCTTTCCAGATTTTCCGAACGATTCCCTCCATGGACTGCTGAATTTGCTGAGTGGTCCGCCCGAAATCATTGACGGCAAATTCCACGAAGACCAGATCGGGCTTCTGGGCCAGCACGTCGCGTTCCAGTCTGAAGACGCCCAGGTTAGAGCCCGTACCCCCAATAGCTGCGTTGATTTCGGTGAATGGTGTATGTGGGTAGTTGATGCGGAGCCAGTTAAAGGTAAGGCTCCGCCAACCGTCGCCCGCTTCGGTGATGCTGCCCCCAAAGTAGGCTACCTTAGCGTCCTGCCCTTCATTAATTTTCTGAAAAAAATTCGGTAAGCCGCCCCTCTGGTGAAATTCGGGAGCCCCCGTCGAGCTGTTTTTTGAGGAAGATTGAACGCTCGTTGACAGGGGTTTTTGGCAGCCCCAACTGATTACTACTGTGATAATGAATGCTTGTACTAGCAGAACGGATTTTTTCATTTCGTTGATTATGAGGCTACTATGGCTTCGTTGTCGGGGTTCTGGAATAGGCTGGAATCGTACAAAATCTCAGCCAATGGCATTCGCAACTGCATCGGAGCCGATTTTTCCTGAACAGATGCCGCATGCTTATTGATGAAAAGACTTTTTTGGGAAACGTTTACCGTAGTTAATAGGATCTGATGTGCCAACCATTCAAGTCTGGTGCAGGTAGTTACCATAAGGCCAGTCCCGAACTGGATTATATATTAAGTGTACTATATATCGATGAACGCATATTATATAAAGCTATACTGGATAAATTATAGAATATTGATAAATAACTATAAGTCTATATGGTAGTTGAGTAAATATACTTAGCTTTAGAGGAGCATACCCACTCGTTAACATTTAAAATGCGCCCATACTTTCTTGCGTTCCTGCTTATTCCACTTATGCAGGCACTTGCTCAGTCCTATCCTTCTCCAGATAGCTATTATAAGAAGTTACCTCAATACCCCATCGCTAACCAATTTGAGCACCTGTCGAGTAAAGATGGGTTACCCAGTAATTCAATAAACTGTATTCTTCAGGATCGGGCTGGCTACATGTGGTTTGGCACCCACGAAGGCCTGACCAAATACGACGGCGCTACCTTTACCGTCTTTCAACCCAATCCCCAACAGCCAGCCCATAGTTTCCAAAATAGTATCATTACGAGCTTGTGCGAGGGCGATTCCAACCAGTTGTGGGCGGTTACGGAAGGGGGAGGCTTGCATGAACTAAACACGAAAACCGGGCTTGTTACGCCACATCCTATTAGAGCGGCAAGGGCCAATCAATGGAATAACCAGATTACCATTTATAAAGATAGCCGGAACCTGCTCTGGATCGGGACGTTTGCAGGGCTGGCCAGCTATGATCCTGCACGCCATAACTTCAGATTATATCCTTCACCCAAAACAGAAATGCCGATTAAAACGGCATTTGAAGATCGACAGCATCGGTTTTGGGTAGCCTCCCATCAGGGTCTGTACCTCCTTGATCGGGCAACCGGGCGTTATACGCTGGTGCCGGTTCCTGGGCTGGCAGGCCCTCAGCCTTCGTTTCTTTCGTTTTACCTCGATAAAGAAGACGTACTCTGGATTGGTGCGGCCACGGCGGGGTACAGTCTGTTTAAACTGGACCTTCGTAACCAGCCCTGGCACCCGGTTCCCTATAATCCGGGGGGACAGCTTAACCCGTATATCTGGCGAAATACAATCCATCGGGATTCGTCGGGGATTGTGTGGGTGGGTACCACCAATGGCCTTCAGGGAATTGATCCCACTACGGATAAAGTTGTTACGTACCAGACCGATCCAAACCTGTTGAAGGGACTTGGCAGCAGCAACGCGCAGGCTGTATACCACGACCGGGCGGGCATGCTCTGGGTAGGGACCGATAACGGAATTGACCGGCAGGCGGTCAACACAAAACCGTTTCAGACGTATCGGGTAAGGCCAAATGAGCGCATGGCCACGATGCCTGAGAACAGAGCCAACGCGGTATTCAGGGACAAGCGGGGACAGCTCTGGTTTAGCAACTTATCCACTGTTTACCGACTATCGCCTAATCGGCAGCAGCTCGACCGTATCCAGATGGACAAGCTGGGATGGGTTGGAACCCATACAAATCCCGTAACTAGTTTCCTGTCTGACGGGACGGATGGCATCTGGTTCGGTACTAACGACGGGCTATATCACCTCAATCAGACATCTGGTCAGTACACCCGGTATCCATCCGACATCCCGACCCAATTTATTGATCTTCAGTATCTTGATGGTAAGCCAGCAGACAATCTCTGGATCGGGGGGGATGGCGGTGTGGCCTCGTTCAACACGCGCACGCATCAGTACACCTATTATAAATACAAGCCCGGTGATACGGGCGGCATTCCCGATAAGGCAATTTATGGGCTTATGGTAAGCCAGTTCGGAGAGGTGTGGATATTGGTTAACCGGTTGGGTATCTGTCGGCTGAATCCGAAAACGGGTCAGCTTATTCGCTATATGGCGGGGGGTAAAGGCAAACTGACCACCAACGACGTGCTGTCCATTCACGAAGACAAGGAAGGTGCCATCTGGATTGGTACCCATCTGGGCGGTTTGCACTGGTTTAACTGGCGGACGGGTATCTTTTCGGTAATCTCTCGCGAAGAGGGCATACCGGGAACCAGCATTGTCGGTATTACCAGCGATGGGACGGGCAAACTCTGGCTGAGTACCAATGAGGGACTTTGTCAGGTTGACCCCATAACCCGAGCCATTCATAGTTATGAGGTTTCGGATGGATTGCCCAGTAATGACTTCAAGCATAACGCCGTCTTTCGGCAAGCCAACCAACTGATTTTTGGGACCGAGAACGGTATCGTTCAATTCAATCCCAATCAAATTCTGACGGATACCCGCCCGTTCCCGGTTTATATCACCGACCTGACCGTCATGGATAAGCCCCGAGTCATCACTGACAACATAATTCGCCTGAAACACGACGAGACCATGCTGTCGATTGGGTTTTCGGCTCTGGCCTATGAGCAGCCCGGTCAAAACCAGTATGCCTACCAACTCGTTGGGGTCAATCCGAACTGGGTTCAGAATGGAAACCGGCGCGTAGCTACCTATACCAGTCTGGCGCCAGGCACCTACACTTTTCGGGTAAAAGCCGCTAATAGCAGTGGATTCTGGACCAAAAATGAAGCGTCGGTTCAGGTGATCGTTATGCCTCCCTGGTGGGCTACCTGGTGGGCGTATGGGCTGTATGTGTTGTTGGCCGGAGGGGCTATTTGGGGCTACATCCGGTTTTATACCAATCGACTCCGGCAACGACAGGAGCTTGAGCTCAATCGGAGGGAGGCTGAGCAACTCAAAGCTGTCGATGAACTGAAGACTCGCTTCTTTTCCAATATTACCCATGAGTTTCGGACGCCTTTATCCCTGATTCTATCGCCGGTGGAAAAACTGCTTCAGGAAAATCGGTTTGATAGACCGATGCTGACGCTGGTTCACCGTAATGCCGAGCAACTGCTGCGGCTCATCAACCAGCTTTTAGACTTGTCTAAGCTGGAAGGGAACTACATGGCTGTTTCGCTTATGCAGGGGAACGTATCGGAGTTTATTGACCCGATTGTTGGCGTATTCCAGCGGATGGCGGAGCAAAAAGGGGTAACCCTCACGTGTGAGGTGGCTGGTTTACCGGCTCAGGAGTACGTATTCGATGCCGATAAGTGGGAAAAAATTCTGACCAATCTGTTGTCGAATGCGCTCAAGTTCACCGACGACGGTGGCCAGGTAACGCTTACGGGTACGCCCGTTTGGACAGGCAGTGAGATGAATACGCTGGCTATCCGGCTGGTCGATTCGGGGATCGGGATTGCGCCAGAGCCGCTTCCCCATATTTTCGACCGATTTTATCAGGCCGATACCTCCAGTACCCGCGCTTATGAAGGTACAGGTATTGGGCTGGCACTGGTTCACGAGCTCGTTGGCTTACTGGGTGGCTCCATTACCGTAGAGAGTCAGTTGACAGTGGGAACTACGTTTCACCTGCTACTTCCTGTGCAGCCTGTATCGGCAGCAACGAGCGAGAACCCTAAAATTAGGTTGGTAGCCCCTAAACTTGAGACCCTCGATCAACGAACGTCACTGGCCCCCCGGCTTAGTAGTTCGCTTTCTGTGGCGGGGACTTCGCTTCCGAGTATTCTGATCGTAGAAGATAATGACGAGTTGCGGGAATTCCTGATGGGGGAGCTGGCATCGTTGTACCATGTGCTCCAGGCAGTAGATGGAGAAGCTGGCTGGGCGCTCGTTCAAACCGAACTACCCGATATGGTGCTGACCGATGTGATGATGCCCCGACGGGATGGGATTGAACTCACCCGCCTGATCAAGAGCCATGCCGATACCGACCATATTGCGGTCGTGATGTTAACGGCTAAAACGGCCCCCCAGAGCCGGATTGACGGGCTACAGCAGGGAGCCGATGATTACCTGTCCAAGCCCTTTAGTCTGGACGAACTGCATCTACGCCTGCGTAATCTGGTTTCCCGTCAGCAGAAACTGGGTGAGCACTATCGGCAGCAGTTTGCTTTGCCTGTCAGTAGCCCCGTGTCCAATGTAAAAGCCCAGGAAGTGGTAGCCGATCCGTTTCTGTTGCGGATTTATGCCCTGTTGGAACAGCATCTGGACGATCCCTCGATCAGTGTCGACTGGCTGGCCGACCAACTGGCCATGAACCGAAAGACGCTGTACCGAAAAGTGCAGCAACTCATCCAATTATCCCCCGCCGATCTGATTCGTCAGTATCGACTTCGGAAAGCGACCGAATTGCTGGGATTGGGGAATAATGTAGCCGAAACCGCCGATTTGGTCGGCTTCAATTCACCCTCTCATTTCACCATTGTGTTTAAAGAGTTCTACCAGCAAACGCCTTCCGAATTCATGGCCAGCCGCGTGAAAAACGCCTAATTTCTGCATTTTTCCCCTTTCTGCGCCTAAAATGCCCCGAATCTGACGACATCTGCCCCCAATCTGACAGGGGATCCGCAGATATTGAGAGACTTTTGAGCTGGCAAAACTTGCCGACTCATTCCAGATTTTCCAATGAACAAACAACTTACGTTCCTTACTTCGGTCATGTTAATGAGTTGCCTGATGGCCGCTACGCCCCCACCAGGCAAACTAGCTAAACCACTGCCCCAGCCAAGCGTATCCCAGCCAAACGCAATCCGACCTGACCCTAAACCCCCAGTACCAAAAACGCCCTTCATCAACCGGCAGAATATGAACCTCGCCGTGAAACCCGGCGATGATTTTTACCAGTATGCCAACGGCGAATGGTTAAAGAAAAACCTCATACCGGCTTCAAAAACCAGTTGGGGTAGCCTCAACGTCTTACGTGAGAAAAGCCTCGATGCCATGAAGTCACTGCTCGAAGAGGCTACTCAAAACACCAAAAAAGGACGGTTATACCAGATGGTAGGCGATTTCTACGCCAGCGGGATGGATAGTATCGCTATTGAGCAAAAAGGCTTCGATCCAATCAAGGCCGATCTTGCCCGCGTAGAACAGGTGCATAGCAAAGCGGATGTACTGAACGAAATTGCCTACCAGCGCACTCAGGGTAACAGTATGCTATTTCCTTTTTTTGTGGACCAGGATAGCCGAAACGTCACCAAATATATAGGTCAATTTGTTCAGGGAGGTACTACGCTGCCCGACCGTGATTATTACCTCAAAAACGACCCGCGTAGCCAGAAAGTCCGGGAGGCCTACCGCGATTACCTGACTAAACTATTTGGCCTGATTGGCGAGCAACCCAGCAAGGCTTCGCAAAACGCTGACCTGATTATGCGGCTTGAAACGGCACTGGCCAACGCGCAAATGGCCCGAGTGGAATTGCGTGATCCAATCAAAACGTATAACAAACTGACGGTGGCCGATTTCTCGAAGCAGACTCCCGGTATAAACTGGAGTGACTTGATGCCTAAAATGGGTATTCATGGACAAGACACGGTGCTCGTACAAAACCCTGCGTTCTACCGCTCTATGGATAGTTTGCTGACCGCTACGTCGGTTGAGGATATGAAAACGTATATGCGCTGGAATCTGCTTAAAAACGCAGCTCCATATCTGAGCAATTCGTTTGTGAACCAAAACTTTGCATTCAACAAAGTGCTGTCGGGACAGAAAGAACTAACGCCCCGCTGGCAGCGCATGAGTATGCTGATCGACGGATCATTGGGTGACTTATTAGGCCAACTCTATGTACAGCAGTACTTTAAGCCGCAAGCCAAACAACGAATTCTTGTCCTGATCGATAATCTCGAAGCGTCATTTAAAGAGCACATCAACGCACTCGACTGGATGAGCATTGACACCAAAAAACGTGCACTGACCAAACTCACCTCATTCAAACGCAAGATTGGCTACCCCGATAAATGGAAAAACTACGACGGTGTAACCATCCGGCGCGACGATTTCTACGGCAATATGAAGGCCGCCGATAAGTGGTGGTATAAAGACAATTTTAACCGATTTGGGAAGGCAGTTGACAGAACGGAATGGGGCATGACTCCACCCACGGTAAACGCCTACTACAACCCGGTAAAAAATGAGATTGCATTCCCGGCGGCTATTTTGCAGTTCCCATTCTTCGATGCCGAAGCCGACGATGCCATTAACTACGGCGGTATTTGTGCTGTAATTGGCCACGAAATGACCCACGGCTTCGACGATCAGGGCCGCCAATATGATGCCGACGGAACCCTGCGCGACTGGTGGACAACAGACGATGCGACCAATTTCAAGCAACGCGCCGATAAAGTGAAAGAGCAGTTCTTTGGATTTAAGGTACTGGATTCGCTGAAAGTGAATGGGCAACTGACACTGGGCGAAAACCTCGCCGACCTTGGTGGTTTGGCCATTGCCTATGATGCGTTTAAGAAAACCAAACAGGGTCAAGGTAAAACCGAGATTGACGGATTCACCCCCGACCAGCGGTTCTTTTTGTCATGGGCGCAGGTTTGGCGTAGAAATATACTACCCGAAACCCAGGCTCAGCAGATACTGGTCGACCCCCACGCACCCACTCAATACCGCTGCAATGGCCCGCTGAGCAACATTGATGCGTGGTACAAAGCCTTCAATGTGCAACCGGGCCAGACCATGTATAAGGCCCCCGATCAGCGGATCAAGGTCTGGTAAGCCACTAAGTGCCTGTCCTGGCCTCGGAAATTGGGTCGTTAAGCCCAATCAATAGCGTCGGCGCTCATTTCGCATCCTCTTACCCTCAAATCACTAGTTATTCCCAAATCACCATGTTCATTCCCCGATTAATCAGGCAGACCAGTTTAGTGCTGACCATTGTGGCCACAAACCCAATGAAATCATTTACACTCGCTACCCTCTGTCTGCTCACCTTTCTAACTACAGAATTGGTGGCCCAATCGCAGCCCAACCCGTCAGTGACTGAGTATCCCCAGCCAGACAGTGTTGAAATTAGCCATTTACTGGCAAAAGTATCAGTTGGCGGTTTTCAGAGTCGCAAACCTCTTGAAGTTGGCCTTCGATCCACCTTAGGCACTCTCTCATTAAAGGGCAGCGGTCAACAGAAAAACGTTTCCTTTAGCTTTCCGGTTGGCGCGCAGGTTGTAGCCAAAGGAATCAATGTACAGGAATCAGGCCGGGGAGAACTATCCTGGAATTTCGCCTGGAAGCCCAATACTACCTATCAACTCATGCTGATAGTAGCCCTTTCTGACACGACTGACAAAAAAATGCTGTACTCAGGCTACCTGTTTCTACCGGACGAGAATAAGTGGAAACTAATTGGTAGTTGCCTGCTTAACGGACAACGCACTACCCTTAAAAAACCAGCCACCTTTGCTTCAGGTAACGACGAAACGGATTCAGTAGCCCGATTCACAGAGGTATGGCTCCGGCGGACCAATCGTAGCTGGAAAAATCTGTTGAGTACCGCTATGCCAGCACCCGTAATTACCTTCAAGGATGCTTACGTTGACAGCGATGAGCAGTACAAGCGGGAAACGAAGCAGATTGAGAACGCTGTTGCCGAAAGTAAATCAGAAAAGCTTACCTATAAAGACGGTATATATTACGCCATCATGCGGGAAGGCACGGGCAAACAGGTCAGCCTGACAGATTCTATTGTCGTGTTCCTTAATGGGTATCTGTTTCATAACAAGGCTTTGTTTATGCAGCAACTCGACAAGCCTGCCACGTATCCACTCTCCAAATTAATCAAAGGGTTCCAGCTTGGCCTACCCTTGTGCCGGGTTGGGAGCAAAATCAAGCTGGTTATTCCGTCTTTGTACGCCTACAATATAGCGACGAATAGTTCTTGGTTTTACCCCAACAGTACCCTTGTTTTTGAGGTGGACTTGCTTGACGTAAAACCGGCCACCAACTAACTCAGTTTACAAAAATGATTCGTCGACTGAAAACTGGCCATCACGATCGCCCGTCGTTGGTGATGGCTGCTGGCCGTATGCCACCTAGCCGAAGCCCAACGGCTTTTCTCAAGCGGATTTATGGCCTGCTTGAGCGAAATCTGGAAGATCCCTCGGTCAATGTTGCCTGGCTGGCCGACCAACTGGGTATAAATCGAAAAACGCTGTATCGCCAGTTGAAGCACCGGATTCAAAGCTCGCCAACCGAGCTGATCCGCCAGTTTCGCCTACAGAAAGCCGTCAAGTTGCTGGGTGCGGGCTATACCGTGGCCGAAACGGCTTACCTGGTTGGTTTCAACACACCTTCTCATTTCACGACTGTCTTTAATGAATTCTACCAGCAAACGCCGACCGAATTCATGGCCAGTTGCGTGACAAAGGCCTGATTCGCACTTTTTCATTTCCATTGCCAGAATGCCCCAAATCCGACGACATCTGCCCCCAATCTGACAGGGCATCGGTCGTGAGGAACCCATCTTTGCCCAACTAAAGCACTCGATTCAAAAAGGCCAGATCACTTCCTGTAACGTAACCTCCACCCATGTCCCGACTTGAACTGATTTGCCTGCTATGCACTATAACCGTAGCTCCCGCCTTTGCCCAACCCAAAGCAGGCCAAGCTCTGCTGGATTCGCTACTGGCCGAATTGCCCCGTGCCAAACCCGACACCAATCGCGTCAATCTCCTCATCGATATAAGCTATGCTTATTATGGTTATAGTAACAGTAACTTTAACGAAAGTATCAACTATGCTAATCAAGCCTTGACGCTGGCCAGGCAGTTGATGTGGAAAAAAGGCATGGTAGTCGCGTATAAAGTTCTTGGAAATATTTACGCAATTAAGTCTGATAATCCTCCAGCCCTGACGGCTTACTTGAGTGGCTTGAAAATAGCGGAAGAAATAAAAGATAAAAGCCAGATTGTTGGCATAAAAGGCAATATAGGTTACCTTTATTCTAACCTGGCCAATTATCCGCAGGCCTTAACCTATTATGAAAAAGCCCTGAAAGGTCATGAGGAATTAGGAAATAAAAGCGGAGTGGTACTTTGGTTAAATCTTATAGGTGAAGTATACAGCGAGCAAGGTAAGTATGCCAAAGCGCTGGACTACCAGCTAAAATCGTTGAAACTAAGCAGGGTTCAAGGTCCGGCCAGTGAATACAACTTCGACAACGTGGGACAGGCCTATCTCAACTTAGCCGATTATCCCAAAGCGCTCACCTATCTGCAAAGAGGGCTGAAGCTGAGTAAAGCCAATAGAAATAAACAAATATTAGTAAGAAGTTATAACAACCTTGGTAAACTGTATTTAAAAATTGCTATTGACAGCAACTCCACCTTCTTAACGACGCTACTAAGAAATGATAAAGCTCATACGTTACAAAAAGCCAACGCCTATGCCGACAGTGCCGTAGTGCTGGCCAAAGAACGGGGCGATTTAATAGCCTTATATCGAGCCTATCAAACCCAGAGTCAGATCCAGGACGCACTGGGTGATCCACAGGCCGCTTTAGCCAGTTATCAGGACTTTATCAAAACCAAAGAGCTGATCATCAACCAGCAAAACACCGGCAATATTGCGGCAGCCACTCTTCAATATGATTTCGACAAAAAAGAAACGGCCCTCCGCTATGAGCAGCAGCTATCAGCCGTCCAGCTCCAACAGCAGAAACAGCAACGAACCTATCTGCTGGGTGGCGTTGGATTGCTGCTGACTTTGCTGAGCCTCATTGTGTATGGGTATGCTCAGAAACAAAAAGCCAATCTCGTTTTGCAGCGGCAAAAAGAGGAAATCAATACCCAACGTACCAAAGCCGAAAACGCCCTTACAGAACTCAGAGCCACCCAAACCCAACTCATCCAAAAAGAGAAGATGGCCAGCCTAGGGGAGTTAACGGCAGGCATCGCCCACGAGATTCAGAATCCCCTCAACTTCGTTAACAACTTCTCGGAAGTGAGTGCCGAGCTAGTCACTGAACTCGAAGAGGAACAACTAAAACCCGACCGAGACACCGAACTGGAAACTGAAATCCTGGTCGACTTGAAACAAAACCTTCAGAAAATCGCGCATCACGGCGGTCGTGCCTCGGCCATTGTACGCGGCATGTTAGAACACGCCCGTACCGAAACCGGGAATAAGCAACTCACCAACCTCAACGCCCTGGCCGATGAATACCTCAAGGTTGCCTACCAGAGTTTGCGGGGTAAAGACAAAGAGTTGACCTTCGAACTGAAAACGGATTTCGACCCGGACTTACCTCGAATAGAAGTTTTGCCACAAGAGATCGGGCGGGTGTTGCTGAACCTCTACAACAACGCCTTTTACGCCGTTAAAGAAAAACAGAAAGCTGCCCCACCTGACTACCAGTCCACACTAATCATCAGCACCCAACTCATCCGCCAAAAAGTCGAACCGTCGAACCACCCTGAAGGGGGCACATCTATAGCCCAGTCCAACGGGCTGGGAACGGGCGCGGGTGTCGTGGGAACGAATATCATGGGAGCGCGTGTGATGGGAACGGGCGTGATAGGCGCACGTGTCACGGGAGTGGACGCCCCCCGGATCGAAATCCGTGTCAGCGACAACGGCATGGGCATGCCCGAATCGGTCAAAGCCAAGATTTTTCAGCCCTTTTTTACCACCAAGCCCACGGGTGAAGGAACGGGGCTAGGCTTGTCATTGAGTTATGACATTATCACTAAGGGACACGCAGGAAGCCTGACGGTGGAAAGTCAGGAAGGAGAAGGGACGACATTTGTTATTTCCCTTCCGATGTACGTTTAGTATTACCCAACCTCTTTTTGTACCCCTTTCAACCATGAAAACATCCTTTAGTGTACTGTCTCGTTCGCTACTACTGGCTTCGTTCAGCAGTTTAGTCGCCTGTTCATCGGTTTTGCAGGCCAGCCGATTGAGTAAATCATTCCCCCAGCAACCTGCCGATCCAGTGATTGATGCACCGCCTGAATCATTACAGGATACTGACGCTGTCTACGGTTTGCTCATCTCAGTGGGATCGGGCTACCAATGGGCTTTCATCGTAAAGGAAGGCGCCCATAACAGCCCCGGTCTAGGACATTGGGTCATAAAGCCCAACAACTAGTTTGGCCCGAGTTCATTACCTACCAGAAGAAAATCGCCTAATTCCTGTACTTTTTCCCTTCCCGCGCCCAAACTGTCCCGAATTCGACGACATCTGCCCCGAATATGAAAGCGCATAGACTGATAACAGACCACCTTTGATGCATTAGAAAAGTAGCGAGTCTGCACGCTTTTGACTTCTATCCACACCATTTTTTTATAATACGCCCAATCTGATGATATATGCACTACTCTATCAGCATTAGCAAAACTCAGCGCTTTCCCAGAAATGAATCGATCAGCGACGTATTCTTAGTCCGGTCAATATCAAAATGGCCCACAGCGTCGAGCAGTTGCCAAGCCACCGATGCACCGCATTGGTTTAGCGCATCGACCAGTTCCACACTTTGCTGGTAGGGCACATGTTTGTCCTGATTTCCGTGAACCACCAGAAACCGGGGCACAAAGGCGGCATTCAGGTACTGAATCGGATTCGCGGTTTTGACTAATTCGGGTATCTCTTGAATTGGGTTGCCCATGAATAGAGATTCTGGTGAGTCCGGCGTATTGTGTGGTAACCCATCGTCCAGTTTCTGATCATCCATGGTCAAAAAGTTAATGGGCCCCGATTCATCGATTACCGCTGAAACCTGCGCGTCCAGGGGCGTGTAGTCTACGCCTAGCAGGTGCTGGCACCAGGCTGTAAGGCCAACCATCGTGCTTAAGTAACCACCCGCTGAATGCCCCCAGGCTACAAATCGCTGGCTATCTAATTGGTATACCTCCGCCTGTTGCCTTAACCAGCTAACGGCCGCCTTCGCATCATGAATCGCCCCCGGGAAACGAGTATCGGGACTCAGTCGATAGCCCACGGCAGCTATGGCAAACCCTTTTTCCAGGTAGTCTAACGGAATCTGATTTTTCGGACTGGGCTCTTTGGCACCCCGAACGAATCCCCCGCCATGGAACCAGATGATCAGCGGAAATGAACTTCCTGCCAGAGGCAGATATAAATCCAGGCGTTGACGTTCATGACCATTCGGCAGGTAGGGGAGGTCTTTATGGAGTCGGTAGGGCTGATTTTCCATTGGTTGCTAAGCGCTTTCCTTATTTTTTTGATGCGAGTTTACCGGCCAGCCAAAAGGAAAACCGAACCATGGTTGCCTGTAGGGGATTCATGGAGTTATCGGGTGGGGGCGACACAAAATATAAATCCAGGCTACCGTACGTCTTTAATAGTCGGTCGAAACGGGCAGGACCCGGTTTATCGGGTAGGATTTGGGCCGGGTACGGTGTACATAGGGCATCGAAGAAGGGCTCAAACAAACCCGGACTCAACATCCCAATAAATTTGGTGTACGGACTATCCAGCCGGTAGGAGTGCTTTGTGTAAGGGGGAACATGCAAAAAATCACCGGGATTCAGTGATACCGTCTGTCCTTCATTCCACATGGTCATACTCCCTTCCAGCGAAAAAAAGCATTCGGTATGGAGCTTATGATAGTGCTGAATAATGGCGTGTCCTTTGGGCCCTTCGGTTAAAACAACCAGAAACTGACCTTCCGTATTGTTTTGCCTGACCAGAAAGGTTTGTAATTGATCTTCCACGATCAAATGCTCGCCCCCGCCTTTCCGAATGACGTAGGGTATGGGACCATCGGGTCGCTCTACAGAAGTAACCTGCTCAACGGGAAGCGTAGGGTCAAAGCCATTAACCAGCTGAAAATCTACGGTTGAGGAAACAGTAAAGACAGACTCATCTCCGTTTTTTTCTCGTTGCGATAATTCGGTGACTAGCGAAACCAAACCACCTGGCCCCGAAAAGTACAACGTTTTGGTTGCCGGGGCGATGCATTCAATCTGGTGAGCTACCCCTTTAGGGATATGCCCAAAATCGCCTTCCCGGAGATGATAGGTTTTATCCGGGAAAGACAGGAGTAATTCGCCCGATCGCACAAAGAGACTTTTATGCGTTTTTGTATGCTTATGGGCCGGTAACTTAAAGCCTTTCGGGGCTAAAACCTCCGCCACTTCAATCAACTCTCCGGTTTGACTACGGGAGGCAATCAGGGAAACTTCGGCTCCATTAAATGGTACATTCTGGCTGTCGCCGGTTCGTGCTAAATAGGCGGGTGGGTTGGATTTGCTCATTAGTGTTCGGCTAAATTAAGACAGTATGGCAATCGCCAATTTACGTACGTAGCTAAACAAACAAATGCCATAATCTACTACTTCTTAGCCATTGCCACCGACGCGCAATGGCTCCGGGGCACCCTCGAAATGTGCGTACTTACCCAGCACCCGGCCAATCTGATAGGTTAGTGGAATGATAACTTTTCGGACAAAACCCGGGATTCCCCGCATGTCATATTCACTCGCATAGCGCGTCAGCAGATAAGCCGCGTCGAAGGTTTCTGGCTGTGCCTTCCCCGATTTGTTCTGAGCCGCATAGATGGCCGACAGGTAGAACACGACCGAGTTGGCCGGATTGATCCAGCCTGTGCAATGAAGGGTTTGGGAACCCGCGTTCCAGAAGCGATGGGGTACACCACGTTTGAACAGAACGGTTTCTCCCTCTCCCGCAAACTGTTCGGTTTGCCCTTCAACCTGGTAGCCGATCCGTCCGCTAACGACCGTCAGACATTCATCCTGTAGCCAATGCACATGCATAGGTGGGCCGCTGCCGGGTGCCACAAAATTTTCTACGAGTAGCCGGTCGCCATCCGGTTCATGCACTACTTTCTGGAAAATTAGCTGCTCTCCAATGCAGTTCTTAATCGTGTGCGGGTACGTAAAGTCCATTGTATTTGTTGTGTTTGAGGGTTTATTGACCTGCTCAAAGGTCATCCCTCCGGCAACAATTCTCAATGCGTAGTTCGATGAAACGGAAGAAGTAGCCAGTCAAGCCGCCTTATCAATCACAAACCCTTAGTCTTAATCAGTCCTGGGTGTTTATCGGGGCCTTCATCCGGCGTCCCCAGAAAACGAAAAGAGCAAGTACCAGCATGACAACGTTGAACGGTGTGTTGGCCCCCTCTCCACGAGATACATGAAAGACAATGGCGCTTCCCATGAGTGCAGCGCAACCCAATGCCGCCAGTACTGTCAATCCTGGCCTGATACGGGTAAGTGCGGGCAAAACGACACCGATGCCGCCCAATAAATCGAAGAGGCCTGTCAACCGAAGCAGGTTCGGGTATTCGCCCGCCCATGGCCACATCCTGGCCACCGTAGCAACAGGGGTTACTAACTTAACTAATCCCGTGCCGATGAAGACGAGGGCCAGTAGTGCCTGGACGATCCACAAGGCAATAGAAAGAGTTTTGGAGGGCGTTTGCTGACTTGCCATACTGATTAATACATAGTTGGTTGGTCTGGCAAAGGTCAGTACTTTTACTTTTGAAAAAGTAGTCAGACTGCCGATGCGGCAGTTACCTGAACGTAAGCGACAGCATGATTTTAACAGAGGGTGACACAAAGACTATTGATTGTATTGGCCAGATGCTGCCCATCCGTGATGCGCTGGATGTGATAAGCGGCAAATGGAAAGTGCTGATCCTGACGTCCGTCATGCAGGGAAACCGGCGTTTTACGGAAATACAGGCAAGTATTCCCAAAATCAATCCCAAGGTTCTTTCCAAAGAATTGAAGGATATGGAGGAGCATCAGCTGATCCAGCGAATCGTCCATGACAGCTCGCCTGTTTTAATTGAATATGTCGCTACGGAGTATTCACGTACGCTGAAACGGGTGATGATGGAACTGCATGCCTGGGGTGTTAATCACCGTAAACAGCTATTCGGGAAGTGAATTCGTATACTACTGAAATGCTGGGGTACTTTTTGGGCATTTGTACGCAGGAGTTCAGTATCGAGTACATTATCTGGTTTGAGGTTGATAATCCTGTTCAAACTTGACATCGTAAAGTAAGAATCGCCATTCTACCTGATCCTGTAAAATAGCACGTTATCATTAATTGAAAATAAACCAGACGTCAGAACGCTGGAACGAATAAAACGGCATCGGCCACTGTCGGGCCATCGGCTTGCTTGACGGCTATATCGACCGATGAGGTCTGGCCTTTAGGTAGCGTATACTCGCCCAGCGAAACCCATTCGCCGGATGTTTGCCCAACCACAACAATATCGGCGGGTTTGATCGGATGGGATTTGCTCGTTTTTCCGTCCGATACCGTAATGCCCAACTCGGAGGCCGTTTTGGCTAATCGGGGGAAGTAGGCGTAAATCTTGTAGTTGCCCGCTTTTACAATGTCTGGTTTAAAGCGGACGGAAGCTGCTTCGCCCCCCTGACCTTCATAAATCAGGTAGGAAGGGCCGTACCCACCTTTGCTTTTGCTCTCCACGCGCCACGGACCGGTTACCGTCGTCAGGGTCTGGTTTTCATTATCGACCAGAATTTCAGGCGTGCTACCATCACCCAGTGGGTTGGCTTTTAGCTCCTGTTGCAGTTTCGCAATATCCACTTTTTGCACGCTGGTTTTTGCGTCGATTGCCATCACTGCCGCCAACGCTGTCGACTGGCCCAGCACCATGAACACCGGTTCCATCCGAATCGACCCGTACGCAATGTGCGACGCCGATAAACAAACCGGCACCAGCAAATTCCGACATTCGCTTTCTTTGGGAATCAGCGCCCGGTAGGAGATGGGGTACGGACCAAATCCACCAACTTCCACGTTGCCCTCATTTTTGGCCATTTTCTTACCGTCTTTCTCGATCACGATGCGCTGAATATTGTGCGAATCCATCGTATAAGCCGCCATGCCAACCCCGTCTGTCACGACTTCTTTCCCCTGGCAATTCGCTTGCGTCATCACATAAGCGCCTACCATCCGACGTGCTTCCCGAATGTAGAGTTGCGATGACCAGTTGCCCGTATCGGTATACTCATCTTTAGGGTAACCCCACTTCAGCATTTGCTCCCGAAGCGCCTGGGGTACGCGGGAATCATGACCGACGAAATACAGTAAGCCCTTGGTGTACAGCTCATGATCGCGGATGATTTGTGCCCGTTTGTCGTAGCTCCCATCAGGATACGCATAATTCATCCCGATCATATCAGTCGAAAAACCATTCCGATTGTTGATGTCGGTTTTTTTGTTGGGCATGCCACTCCAGATGAAATAGTCATTGAGCGATTGTTTCTGGGGCTGGGCCGCCATCAGGCGTACGAGCAATTCGTAGCGGGTGGAATCATAGCCCGCCGGACGCGTGATCGGGACCTGATTGGCTGGATCAGACGAGAGACAAATACGATAATTGTAGGCCTGGGCCTTTCCATCGCCCGTTCCATTAGGCTCCAGCTTTGCCGGACTGACGCCCCAAACCAGACCCGATGCCGGATTGCCGGGCGTTTTGTAGGGGTCGATCCCATCGGGAAGCTGGTGGCCGGTCATCAACTGCACCCCACTGATGGTTTCGTTGTATTTAGAGTTATCCTCCCGGCCAACCGTATAGGAAACTCCGGCTTTGGCCATCAGATCACCTTCGTACGAACAGTCGATAAACATTCTGGCCCGAATAGTCCGTTTGGCCGACGGTTTGTCTGAATTTTCCAGAACGATTTCCTGAATCTGTCCACTGGTTTTCTTTACGCTCGACAGCCGGTGAGAAAACAATACGTCGACATTGCCGCGCCTGACGTAATCCTTGAACAGATCTTCGGCAACATGCGGCTCAAAGATCCACTGTTCAAACTTACCGTAATGTTGGCCAATGCGTCGGTAATAATCGCGGGAGATGCCCGTAATGGCGTATTTATTGCCAATGTCCGTCAGGCCCAACCCGCCGGAGGTCATGCCCCCCAGGTGCTTGCCGGGTTCGATCAGGAGCACGGTTTTCCCGGCTTTCCGGGCGGTATAAGCCGCTATGACCCCGCCCGATGTGCCACCATATACGCAGATGTCGACCTGCTGCTGGGCACTAGTTGAATATGTTAGTAAGAGGCTAAGACAAAGGGTGAGTGCGTATCGCATAGTTATTGGTTACTGGTTATTAGTGATTCATTATTGGCTATTAATTGCTGATTATTAGAGATTTGTCGAACGACTAATAACCAATAGCCAATAACTCATTTCCCATGTAAGGCAGCCAACTGGTTGGCGTCGAAATTCGGATCGGTAGTTGTCATGCCTTTTGTATAGACCAGAATTGCTTTTTGCTGAAGCAGCGCTTTTTGCAATTCGGGAACGGCTAACGCATGCACCGATTGCGATTTTTGTACGCACAGGGCCGCAGCCGTTCCAGCGGCCTGACCCAGCGCCATCCAGCAAGGCTCCATCCGAAGTGTGGAGAAACCAATGTGCGTGGCCGATGCCGGAACCGGAGCCAGCAGATTTTCCAATGGCGAATCGGGCACAATTACCCGGAATGGAACGGTGTACACGGCGGACGGATAACTGATGAACCCATCCAGATGAATCCGGCCTGCTTCCCGCTTTCGAACCGCGTGCGAATCAAGGGCGTAGTGGCTGGCCGTGATGCTATCGGCGTGGAGGGGGGGACGTTCGCCGGGTTTGACGGGTTGGGCATCCTGCGCTTTGAAGATGTATTTACCCTTCATCCGGCGGCCTTCCCGAACGTAAAGCTGCCGGGGAAAATGGCCATTGTCGGTGTATTCATCCTTGGCCCAACCCCATTCGGAACATTCTTTCCGGAACCAGTCCGGTAGTTCGGGGTCGTTCTGTGCGAAGTAGAACAGGCCTTCGGTATACTCCCGAAGCCGTTGGGCAAAGCGGTCGCGCCATTCCCAGCCAGAGGTTGGATAGGGCCAGTTTTCTTCCGGCAAATCGGTCGAAAGAAACGAATGGTGCTGGTTGTTGCCGTCGTTTTTGCCATTGGGGAGTTTGACCATGTTCGTTAGCCAGGCAATGCCTTTGGGCATACCGGGTACGTCGGGCGGCAATCCGCCTTTGGCCCGGCGCAGATTTTCAGCCTTCTGGGCATCGGTCACTTTCATCATGGTCACACCGGTGTAATTCCCCGTTGTCACATCACCAATCATCGACACATACTCCTCGCGATTGTACCGAGCCGGTTTCTGGATCTTGACCCGAATTTTCGGGTCGTTGGTCACACAAAGGCGGTAGTTGTAGGATTGGACGGCGTTATCGCCCTGGAATGTTGAACCTGGCCCTTCCGACCCTGCCCAGTATTTATAGACTCGTCCGGCACCGACTTCGTTATAATCGGATTTGCCTTCGCGTCCCAGAAAAAACGGTACACCCGCAGCCGCAATCAGATCGCCTTCGTAGGTGGCGTCGATAAAAAAGCGCCCTTTGTAGGTTTCCGTCTTTTTCGTATTTCGATCCGTTACCCGAATGCCCTGAATCCGATTGTTCTGAATCGTCAGATTCTCAGGCTCAAAGTCGAATTGGCGCATGGTCAAGACGGTTGCATTGGGGCTGTCTTTTAGGAACCCATCGAAGATTTTGGCCGCTACCGATGGTTCGAAATGGTAGCCATCCGAACAGTCCTTCGCCTGCTGCGAATCGGCACCGTATTTCTCGACATAGTGCGCTTTAATGCGTTGGACAAACTCAATAAATAACCCGCCGGTGGCACCCCGCGTGGCAATATCCGTAGCCCCCAGGCCGTTGGCGGGTAACCCACCGATGTGGGCTGTCCGCTCCAGAATCAGTGATTTCTTGCCTAGCCGGGAAGCGGCCACGGCTGCCATAATGCCGCCGGGCGTACCACCCACAATGATAAGATCATATTCGTTTTCGGCGAGTGGGCTTGTTCGGCCTGCTTGCCATTCAGGGAGGCCTGTAGTGAGGGCAAGGCCGCTCAGGCTGGACAGTTTCAGGAATTTTCGTCGGGTTGTGGGCATTTTACGGCAACGAAGATTTAACGTACTTGAGTAAATCTATTAACCACTTTGTGGTGTCAGTTTCTCAAAACTGACAGATTAGGTTTCTTAAAACCTAATCTGTCAAGCTGGTTACTGCACTCGGTTTTGAGAAACCTCGCATGTCAGTTTTAAGAACCGCGCGGGCGGCCCCGCTGACACCACGGAAAACTGACACCACGCTAAGTATCCACAGAATCTATTAATAGCCAGGGTTTTGTACAAGGGCCTTGTTGGTCACGGTTTCGATATACGGAATCGGCCACAGATAGTCCCGCTCGGGTTTGAAAATGCGAACTTCGACTACCCGCATGTCGGCTTTATTGGGAACCGTGCTGTAATCGGGTGTTCCATTGGCATCGATAACCGGTGCTGTGGCCAGTAATCCCTTCGGAATGCGGCCCAGGAAATTCCCGTTCAGCAATTTGTCCGCTAGTTTCCAGCGACGGATGTCCATTAAGCGAAAGCCTTCATTGGCCAGTTCATACTTTCGTTCCTTGCGGATAATTGATCGAAGTTCCTCCTGACTTTTGCCCGATTTGATGGCGGGCATGTTCACCGTAGGCCGTTGCCGCACGGCATTGATGGCATCATAGACCGACTGATCGATCTGGTTGGCTTCGATTTTAGCTTCGGCGTAGATCAATAACACTTCGGCATATCGGATCAGAATGGTATTGATTTCTGAATTGCTCCGGTCGTCCTTATCGGTCAGGTCGGTGTATTTCCGCCAGCAATAGCCGGTATAGGTGGCAAACGCGTGAATGGCATCCTGATTGTCGACCCGTGCGCCGGTGGCGTAATTGATCGTTTTAACGCTGTCTTTGTGGGTTTCGAACTTGAAGTTGAAATAGTTGGAACCCGGTACGGCTACCGTAAAGTCCAGTCGTGGATCGCGGTTTTTGAACGGATCTTTAGGATTGTATAGGGGCGATTTGTCAATCGATAGCCCGTCCGCACACTCATAGGAGTCGATCAGCGTTTGTCCCGGCACTTTGTTGGAGGCTCCCTGCGCATTTCGCGACAGGAAATTTTGGGGTGTGCTGTGGGTCAGCGTTCCTTTCAGATACTGCAACGCAAACATAATTTCACTGGAGGTTTGCCCTTTGTACGAAAACAACTCGCCGTAATTTGGGTGCAGTTTGTTGATATTCAGATCCATTACGGCTTTGGCGGCTGTAGAGGCAACCTCCCATTTTTCGTTGTATAAAGCCGTCCGGGCTTTGGCTGCCAACGCTGCCCCTTTGGTAGCCCGGCCTGTGTTCTTAGCGTCGTAGCTGGTGGGTAAAGCTTTGGCCGCTTCGTCCAGTTCATTCAGGACAAAAGTCGCGCATTCGGTTTTAGTACTCTTCGGAACCTGCGCATCGGATAAGCCCAACGTTTTAGTAACCAGCGGAACACCACCAAATAACTCGATCAGGTACCCATACATATAGGCACGCACAAAACGGGCTTCGGCCTGATAACGGGCGTACAGAACCGCGTCCATTTTGCCATCCAGCTTCTTTATATTATCCAGAATGAAATTACAGCGACCAATAATTTTATAGGATTCGGTCCAGACCGATTTCGAAAAACCGTTGTTGCTATCGTGGCTGCCTTTGCCGATCTGCTGTAAGGTGCTATTGTTCCGGTCCCAGCCAATATCGGTGCAGTCGTCGAGCAAAAGCTGAGTCGACATGCCATCGCTGGGGGAGAAGGTCATGCCTTTGTAGCAGCCATTGACGGCTAGTTCCAACTCGCTGGCGTTGGCAAAATACGACTGATCGGCGGGGCCTTCCAGCGGATAGCGTTCCAGGTAGTCCTCGCAGGAGGTTGTGCTCAGCAGCAGGCAAGCGCACAAAAGCAAGTAGTGTATTTTTTTCATTGTGATGATTTCGTTAAAAAAGGTTTAGGACAGCCGGTTTTAGAAGCTAACGTCGATGCCAAAGCTGATCATTTTGACCTGCGGATAACTGCGTCCTGTACCCACCGGTGATTCGACATCGTAGCCATCCCAGAATTTATCCCAGGTGAGCAGGTTCTGGCCGTTGGCAAATACCCTGGCGGTTTTGATACCAGCCCGTTGGGTCAGCGCTGTCGGGAGCGTGTAGCCCAGCTGAATGTTTTTCAGGCGCAGGTAAGCGGCATTTCGCATCCAGAAACTGGAGTTCTTCTCGTTGTTGGCTTCGCTGAACGCCAGGCGGGGAAATGCCGCATTCGTATTCTCCGGAGTCCAGTGGTCTTTGTGCTGTTCCTGCACCGTACCGCCCAGGAAAAATGGCATGATGCCCTGCTCATTCAGATAACCATCGGCTTTGCCAACACCCTGTAGCACAATGTTTAAGCTAAAGCCTTTGTAGTAGCCATTTAGGGTTGTTCCGTAGGTGAAACGGGGAATGGTGCTGCCAAATACGACGTTATCATCGTTATTAATAATGCCATCGCCGTTCTGATCTTTGTACTTGAGATCGCCGGGTTTGATTACGCCAAACTGCTGGGCATGACCGGCAACTTCGTCGGTCGTCTGAAAATAGCCTTCCGATTGTAGGCCGTATAACGAATTGATGGGATAGCCTTCCCGGTTAACGGTCAGGCCAGTCAGGTTTACGCCCCGTAAATCGACTACCGTATTTTTTACGTCCGAAATATTGAATCCTACATCATACCGAAACGTATTGGCTGCCCCTTTGTAATTGATGCCCAATTCCCAGCCTTTGTTATCAACGATACCCGCGTTTTGGGAAGGTGCTCCTAGCCCGATAATCGCCGGGATATCCAGCGTCAGCAGAATATCTCTCGTACGTTTGGAGTAATAATCGGCCGTAATCGACAAGTTGGAAAACAGGGTCATATCCAGCCCCACATCGGTCATTTCGGTAGTTTCCCAGGAAATATCCGCATTCGCCAGCGTGTTGAGCGCTACTACATTGACAATCTGTTTGTTGAACGTATACGAACCGAATTGCAGCGACGACATAAAGGGATAATTACCAATTAACTGATTCCCAAGCTGACCCCAGGATGCCCGCAGTTTAAACTCGTTCACGATATTCGTCAGCGGCTGCATGAACGACTCCTGAGAAATCCGCCAGCCTGCCGATACCGAAGGGAAAAAGCCGTATTTGTGCCCTTTGGCAAAACGGGACGATCCATCGTATCGGGCATTGGCTTCTACCAGATATTTCTGTTTGTAATCATAGTTAATCCGCCCGAATGCGGACTGTAACGCCCATTCGGAGGCTCCGCCGGTAGTCCGTTGAATGTCGGCCGCTCCGGCATTCAGGACCTGATAGTCGGGCAATAAAAAGCCTTCCCGGTACGCGGTTGTGTAATCATTGCGGAAATCTTCCCGGGAGAAACCGGCTAGTACTTTCAAGCCGTGATCGCCGTAGGCTTTATCAAACGTTAAGGTTCCGCGTAAGGTCGTGTACAACGAGCGGCTGTCGCCTTCGGTCAGTGTACTTTTCGCAGGTGCCAGGAAACTGAGCGTACCGTCGGGTTTGTAGGTCTGAACGGCTTTGTTAAAATTCTTGTCGATCGACAGGGCATATTTCGGAGCGTAGGCCACTTCGGCCGTTAGCCAGGGTGCCGGTTTATACACCAGGGCTGCATTCAGAAAGGCGTAGGGACTATTGTTCTTTTTGGTGCCTCCATCGCGCGCAATCGCAATTGGATTGTCGCCGTTCCAGCCATCGCCCCAGGTGCCGTTTGAATTAATGCCAATCTGGTTGGCTGGAATCCGGTTCATCCAGTGGAATACCTCTTCCGCGCCCCTGCCCGGTTCAACCGTTGTAGCGGCCACAAGCTGAAGATCAAGGCGGGCACTGAATTTTTTAGAGAACTGAATATCCGCGTTATTCCGAAGCGTATAGCGCCTGTAGGTAGAATTTTCAATAACTCCTTTCTGATCAAAATAGCCCACTGAGGTCAAAAAGCGGATTTTATCGCTCCCGCCATTGACACTCAGAAAATGGCTTTGTTGCAGACCTGAGCCCGTTAATACGGCCTTTTGCCAGTCGGTGTCGGGATATAAATCACGGTTAGTTGCCCCTATGGTCCGGTATTTCTGAATTAAATCGTCGGAATACAAGGGCGAACGGCCCACATTTACATACGCTTCGTTAGTCAGCAGCATATGGTCGATGGCGTTGGCCATTTTGGGTAAATTGGTAGGCGTTTGCCAGCCGATGTAATTGTTGTAGTTGACGGAAATCTTGCTTCCTTTTGCCCGTTTGGTGGTGATCAGAATGACTCCATTGGCCGCCCGTGATCCATAAATCGAAGCTGAAGCCGCGTCTTTCAGGACAGAAACTGATTCGATCAGATTCGGGTCGATGCTGTTCATCGAGCCTTCGATGTTGTCGATGAGTACCAATGGATCAGCTGTCCCCAAAGTGCCAATACCCCGAATCCGGATGGAGCCGCCATCGGCACCGGGTCGGCCTGATCGTTGTGTGACCGTTACCCCCGGCATCAACCCCTGTAGCGCGGACGACGTTTGCCCAACGGGACGGCGCGTGATCTCCTCACTGGAAACGGACGATACGGCCCCCGTCAGGTTCACTTTTTTCTGGGTTCCGTAGCCCACAACCACCACTTCCGACAACGCTTTGGTATCGGTTTCGAGCTTGATGCCGAGGGTTGTTCGATTGCCAACCGTTACTTCCTGCGACAGGTATCCGACAAAACTGAACACCAGCACGGCAGTCTGATCGGGCACATTTACCTGGTAAAACCCTTTGCTGTCGGTTGTGGTACCCCGGGTTGTTCCTTTCACGATAACGCTCACCCCCGGCAAGACCGCTCCGGATTCGTCGGTTACGGTGCCTGCCACGCTGAGGTCGGCCACGTTCGCCAGGTGCGACACCGCTTGCTCTGGTACCGTCAGGGTTGTTCGGGTGTCGGTTGCCGTAGGTGGCGTACTGGATTCTGTGGGGTCTGCTTCCCGGTTTGAGACCGTTGATTTTTCGCGTCGGGCTTCGGTAATCACGTAGGTGTCTTTCCGGATTTTTCGAACCCGTAAGCCTGTATTTTTTAGCAACTGGTTCAGGTTTTTCTCCAGCGACAGGTTCAGGTTCAATGCATCGGTGGCGACAATTTTCCCCACCATGATCTGGTCTTCAAAAACAATTTCGGCTCGGTAATGCCGCTGCAAATCGAGTAAAACGGTTTTGAGTTGGGTCTGTGCGTTTCGGCTCCCCGAGCGTGGCAGTACCTGAGCCGATGCGAGCGTCTGACAAAAGCTACTTACGGGATAGCCCGTCAATAAAACAGCCAGTAAACCCAGGCGGTGTACAGTTTTCTTCATTGAGGTTAATGGTAAAAAAGAGTAGGACTAATTAGTTTTCTTTCAGGAGGAGGGTATTGCCGGTAGAATCGATGCGGAGGTTGGACGTTGCTGTTAGTAGATCCAGCAGTTCATTGGCTGAGCGAGCCCGAAAATTGCCGGAGAAGGTCCGGTGGGCCAGCGAGTCATCCGTAATTTCGACTTTAAGCCCAAAATGTTCACCAATCAGGTAACAGGCCTCCCACAACGACGTATTTCGGAATAGAAACAGGGTTTCTTTTTGGGCGATAAGGCTCTTGACGGGAGCTAGTTTCCGTAATTGAATGGTTCCCTGCTCACTCAGCGTAACCATCTCGCCGGGTTTCATGACCACCTGCTTTTTTTGCGTAGCGGTTTTATAATCGATCCGAATTTTACCCCGGTCCAGTACTACATTCGTCCCCTGTTTTCGGGCATACACCGTGAACTCGGTACCCAGCACTTCGACCTGAAACTGATCGGATGTTTTAACGACAAAGCGCTGATGATCGGGCTTGTGTGTTACTGAAAAACGGCCTTCTCCCGTTAGCGTCACCTGTCGGATATCGCGCTGAAACCCAAAGCGGGGCACCCGAAGCGATGAGTTGGGTTTCAGGGTAACGTCGGTTCCATCGTCGAGCCGGATCGCCTGCATCTGACCCGAAACGGTCTGGTAGGTCTGGTAGAGTAGCTTGTTTCGTACGGGACTGAAGGCCAGACTCAGCGCCAGTAAGACCGTTGCTGCCACCAGGTAAGGCTTCCATCCCCATACCTGAACGGGCAGTTGCCGGGTCGGTGCAGCCGGTTCAACCGGTTCCGGCGCGTCGGCCTGCTCCAGGCGTTTAGTTAGTTTGTCAAAAGCTGCTTCCTGATCCGGTATGAATTGCAGGGAGCGCATTTCCCATTCAAGCAGCCAGGTATGGAAGGTTTCGGTATTGGCCGGATTTTTCAGCCATTCCTCCACCAGTTGTCGTTCGAGGGGAGTGGCCTGCCCAGCCAGATAGGCGAACAGGTTCTGTTTTGAAAGCGAATGGTTCATAGTCGTGGAATTTGGACGAGAGACTCCGAAAGCTGTATTTCCCCTTAGTTCACTGGAAAAAAAGATTGAGAAGGCACAGCAGCAGGGTCCATTCGTCGCGCAGGGTCTGGCGCAGGTGTTTCAGCGCCTTGGAAATGTGGACTTCAACGGTTCGGGGCGAAATCTGCAATTCAGCAGCGATCTCGTCGTACTTTTTGTTCTCGAACCGACTCAGCAGAAACACCCGGCGACATTGGGCGGGCAAATGGTTAATGGCCTCCGTAACGGCCAGGTAGAGGTTATTGAAGTGAACTTCCGAATCGGGCTGGGGCTGGCTTCCCTGTAAATGGTTCTCGGTAGTGGAGTCGATGGAGTCTGTTTTGCCGAATTCTTTGCGCAGGTGCGTATACGCTTCATTCCGAACGGCCGTGAACAGATAACTGATGAAGGAGGAGCGTACTTTTCGATAAGCCTCTGTGCGGTAGAACTGATAAAATACCTCACTGACCAGATCTTCGGCCAGTTGGCGCGAATACACAAACCGGACGGCGTGGCTGCATAAAGGCGTATAATACTGGCGAAACAGTAACTCAAATCCCTTACGGGGCTCCTGTTCAAACGCTTTTCGCAGGAAAAGTTCTGAATCGTATACCGTCGACATGGGCTTTTCTCCGTTTAGGGATGGCGAAGTCCAGGGGTCGGGTGAAGGGGTAGAAGACACTACTGTAAAGATAGCCATTGACTCGAAAAATGCTAAAACGAATCAAAGACTTAATTGGACAATTTTACCCGTAGTGTCTTTTTGAAAAAATAGCGAATTTCTTTTAAAAAGGGCTCCCATTGCAAAAAATAGCAGCTTCTAATTCAATAGGCTGGTCGGTAAACTAGGGCATGAGTAACAGGTGTACCAGCCGCAAAGCGCTTAAAACGGCCTTGTCTCCCTTGAAAATGTGGGTATTTTTTTTACGAACTATTAGCCGTTCCAATCATTAGTGAAGCTACTTATTTCCCGTCCAACCAAGACGGTTGGTACTACAGTCTAAAAGTGTATTGTACATCGTTTTTGAAAAATTTAAACATTACCAACGGTTAAATAGCTTCATTATTAAAATGACATTAAAACAAATAGAGGTCTATCTTGTGTTTATATTGGATTTAGCGACGATCTGGTTGACCTTTTAGGTGGAACGACGCTCTACACGTTTCTATATTTCCTACCATGTGTACACTCACAAATTTCAGACAACTTATTATTTTCATTGCACTCTTATTTGGTTTTGCCTGCGCTCGTAATCCTGTTACAGGGAAGCGCGAAATAAGTCTGATGTCGACCGAGCAGGAAATTGCCATTGGTAAAGAATCGCACCCGTCGGTTATTGCCACGATGGGTTTATATGAAGACAAAAACCTTCAGGCTTTTATGAACGAAAAAGGAAAAGCAATGGCCAAAGTTTCGCATCGGCCCGATCTTCCTTACCAGTTCTACATCGTTGATTCGCCGATTGTTAATGCCTTTGCCGTACCGGGGGGCTATGTTTATTTCACGCGTGGTATTTTGGCTCACTTCAATAATGAAGCTGAATTTGCCGGTGTACTGGGCCACGAAATCGGTCATATAACGGCCAAGCACGCGGCCCGTTCTCAGAAAAGCCAGTTACTCAGTACAATTGCGCTAATTGGCGGGGCCGTACTGGCTCCTCAGGTTGTTGGGGAAAATATCGAAGCACTTCAACAGGGACTGGGCCTTTTATCCCTAAAATACAGCCGCGACCACGAATCGGAGTCCGACAAACTCGGGGTAGAATACTCCAGTAAGATTGGCTATGATGCACACCAGATGGCTGATTTTTTTGGAACGCTTAAACGCCTTTCCGACAACTCAGGTCAGGCCATACCTCAGTTCATGTCGACTCACCCCGATCCTGGTAATCGCTTCACGCGTGTACATGAACTGGCAAAAGACTACCAGGCCAAGAATCCAGCTTCTTACCAGGTAGATCGCGACCGATATCTGCGACTGATTGATGGCATTATGTATGGTGAAGATCCTAAGCAGGGTTTTGTTGAAAACGGATATTTTTATCATCCTGAACTACGGTTTCAATTTCCTGTACCCAACAGCTGGCAGTCTCAAAATTCACCAAGCCAGTTCCAAATGGCGGCTAAAGATGGAAAATCCGCGATGATTCTAATGCTGGCGAAAGGGAACTCACTCGACGAGGCTGCTCAGAATTTAGTAAAAGAACTAAGCCTGAACGTACTGGAAACTAGTAAAACCACAATTAACGGCAATCCGGCTTATGTACTCATTTCACGGCAACAGCAACAACAGCAGCAGGGGCAGCAACAGCAACAAGACCCTAAAACGGCACTCCAGATTGGCACTTGGCTGATTCAGTATAACAATGCCGTTTATGCACTGCATGGATTGGCGACTGGTGCCGATTTCAACAGCAGTTTTAGTACGTTTAAACAGGTAGCCGAAAATTTCCGCTCGCTCTCCGATCCTGATAAACTCAATCGCAAGGCAGAACGTATAGTGGTAAAATCGTCTCCCCGCGATGGTTCCTTTCGTGAAGTGGTAACCGCTTTGGGAATGCCTGCTAATCGAGTCGAAGAGGCCGGTATATTAAATGGGCTCAAAGCCGATGATCGGGTAAAAAGGGGCGCTTTGGTTAAGGTTATTAGCCGATAGATGATTAATTAATCTAAGTTGTATGAAAGGCGATTGATTTGATAGGCAAACCCCTTAAAAAAACAGACATAGCACAAGCCAGACTACCTTTGAAGTGCGAAAACAGAGGTAAATCTAACCAGCTATGTCTGAGAAAGTAGTGGCAATTTATTGCTTTTTGGATGATTATTTCATCGAAGTGGGCAAAAATCAGGGGAGTGTAAAACCCCAGACAACTCCTAAAGTTAGCGACAGTATCGTGTTGACAACCGCCATCATATCGGCCCCTTTCTTTGGTGGCAATCAAGCCTCGGCTATGCTCTACATGGCTGATAAGCAAGGTATTGTCATGCTTGAGAAATCGGCGTTCAATCGTCGTCTTCACCGCCTGGCGACCACACTGAGTGCCTTGTTCTACTATCTGGCTGATTTTTTCAAAGCACTCAATCTGAGCGGAGAATACCTGATCGATTCGTTTCCTGTGGCAGTTTGTGACAACATCCGCATTGGCCGATCGCGGTTAGTCAAAGGGGAGGAATATCGAGGGAAGATTGCGTCGAAGCGTCGATTCTTTTTTGGCTTTCGTGTTCAACTCATCACCACCCGCGACAAGCAACCGGTTCAGTTTTTTATTCTGCCGGGTTCGTATGTGGATGTGACGGCGCTTCAGATGATGCATTTGACGTTGCCAGCAGGTAGCGAAGTCTATGGGGACTCGGGCTACACCGATTACGAGCAAGAGGATTTGTATGCTGAGGGTGAGGAGGTTAATTTAAGAATACAACGAAAAAGTAATAGCCAACGCCCCGATCAAGCTTGGGAAGCTGCTTACAAAAAGCAACTTCGCCAACGGATTGAGCAGGCCTTTAGCCAGATTACGATGCGATTTCCTAAGAAAATTCATGCCGTTACTGAAGCCGGTTTCCTTATTAAAATCGTGTTGTTTTTGATAGCCTATACCCTCGAAACAAACTTGTGACATACAACTTAGATTAATTATAAGAACGTCTAATTCTATTGTACTAGAATCAACAGACTCTAATCTTACTTAATGTGGCTTGATTACTCACTTATTTTTAGAGTAGATTCATTCGTATTTTGCTTCCGGTAAAAGTGCATACAGCCTGCCCATGAAAGCCGACCTAGTGGATGATACCGTACTTTGGCAACGTTTCCGAACGGGCGATACCATTGCTTTTGACCAGCTTGTTCAGCGCTATTATCAAACACTTTTTCGCTACGGTATCCGCCTGGATGCTGACGATGAGTACGTTAAAGATTGTATTCAGGATGTGTTCGTTGAACTCTGGCAACGCCGGAATACCGTTAACGAAACGGAGTTTGTGAAGTTCTATCTGCTTAAATCGCTTCGTCGCCGGATCTTCAGGGGGCGGGCCAAATGGGGTTCCAACTGGGAAGCTCTGGAGGAAAATTATTTCTTTGAAGTAGAATTCTCCATCGAGGCTCAACTTATTACCCAGGAAGTTTCCCGCGATCAGGTTCAGCAACTGGAAGCACTGCTCAATAAGCTTTCCCGTCGGCAAAAAGAAGTCATTTTTCTTAAGTTCTACCAGAACCTGACCCACGAGCAGATTGCGGAGGTCATGTCTCTCAACCGCCAATCGGTGTACAATATTCTGCACGAGGCTCTTCAAAAACTGCGGACTACCTGGCAGGGCGATATGGCTTTCTTCCTGGCGTTACTCGATGTTGTGACTGCGCATTCCTGATTATCAGGGATTCCCACTCTCCAGTGCTATTTTTTCAAAAAAACACACATTCTTTCCAGTAGGATTGGTAGGGCGACTGCATGTTGGTACTAGAGGCTAGGTTTTAGCTTATTCCTTCATGAAAAACTACCAGGATTTTCAACTCGACGATTTTTTGTTAGATGAGTCATTCAACCGATGGGCGCGGCAGGAAAGCCCCCCGGAGGAATGGAAATTCTGGCAGGATTGGCTTCACAGGCATCCGGATAAACAGGAAATCGCTCAGCAGGCGAGGCTACTTATTGTTGGTCTGGATGTAAAACCGTACCGGGATATTTCAGAAGAGGAAGTACAGAATCAGGTTTACCAGATTCGGGCACAGACGCATCAACGGCGCACGCTGGGCTCGCCTTCCACCAGCCAGTTTATGTGGTGGGCGCGAGTGGCGGCCATGCTCGTGCTGACGGCAGGCCTTGGCTGGTCGGTTTGGGTATTTCGTAAGCCAGTTGAACAACCCATCTATACACAGCTGATTAAGTCGTCGCCAGTTGCTCTTATTGAAAAAATAAATACCACCAATGCGCCCTTGTCGGTGCCGCTGCCTGATGGTAGTCTGGTACTGCTTCAGCCTGCCAGCCGGATTAGTTTCAGTGAGCACTTTATGGGGGCTAAACGGGAGGTTTATTTAACCGGCGAAGCATTTTTTAACGTTCAGAAAAATCCGCTACAGCCGTTTTATGTCCATGCCAACGAAGTGGTTACCCGCGTTCTAGGGACCAGCTTCACGGTTAAAGCCTTCGAAAATCAGGCCAATGTGCAGGTCGCTGTTCGTACGGGGCGGGTGTCTGTTTTTGCCCGAAGCGATTGGCAGCGTGCTGAAAAAGAAGTGAACAGCGATGTGCCCGGCCTTGTCCTGACGCCCAACCAGCAGGTAGTTTTTAATCGTCAGGAAGGTAATTTCCATCGGACCATTATGCCCGATCCAACCATTATCAGGCACCGCTTTGCAAACGACGTGTTTGTCTACGACGAAACCTCCGTCACCAAGGTTTTTGCCCAACTGGAAGAGGCTTACGGGATCGATATCGTCTTCGATGAACAACTACTGAAACAGTGTACGATAACGGCAAAATTTCAGGATGAACCGCTGCTGGAGAAACTTAACCTGATTTGCCAAACCATAAAAGCCTCTTATCAAATCGTTGATGCTCAAATTGTTATTAGCGCCCCCGGGTGTTACTAACGCTATTTTTTACCTTTTACTCACAATCAATTCTATGAAACGAACTAGACCTTTACGAACGCTTGCTCTGGTCTTTATGAAAACTCCGCTCGTTCAGGGCTGCATACTCCTGCTGCTTTTTGCGGGCATGACGTATGCCACAACCGTTGATGCCCAATCGCCATTAGATCGCCAGATTAGCCTGCAACTGGAGGATGTGACCATCAAAAATATCCTGAAAACCATTGAGCGCGAGGCCGATGTTGAATTTATGTACAGCGACAAGCTTATTCAGGCCAAGCGAAAAGTATCCCTAAACGTTGCCAACGAACGACTGTCGGCAGTACTTGAAAAACTCCTGCGTCCACTCCAGCTGAGCTATCAGCTAACGGGCAAGCGTATTCTGCTGAACTCGGCCGGTCCGGAAATGATCCAGCCTCTCAAGACCAGTCAGGTGCCAATGAGCGTAACCGCCGACCGCATCGTTACCGGAACCGTTACCGACGATACCGGTGAGGGACTACCCGGCGTGAGTGTCGTGGTGAAAGGCAGCCAGCGCGGTACCACAACCGATGCCCAGGGCCAATATCGACTGACCGTTCCTGAAGAAGGAACGCCTGTTCTGGTGTTTAGCTTTGTTGGCTACCAGAGCCAGGAGGTGCCGCTGGGAAATAGTAATCAGCTATCCGTCAAGCTGGTGAACGACAATAAAACGCTGAATGAAGTGGTGGTGGTGGGCTACGGCACCCAGAAACGGGAAGCGGTAACGGCGGCTATTGCGTCGGTGCCGATGTCCGAATTAAGAGATATGCCCGTATCAAACGCAGCAACGGCCCTCCAGGGAAAAATTGCCGGTGTTGTTGTGCAACAGAATAACGGTACACCTGGCAGCACGCCCGCCATCAAGGTCAGAGGGTTTGGCTCTATTAGCGCGGGCAATTCACCGCTGATTGTTGTGGATGGAAACATTGTGGATGCCAATGTATTTAGCCTGCTCAATAGTAACGATATCGAAAGTATCGATGTCCTGAAAGATGCCTCCTCGGCCGCTATTTACGGTTCCAAGGGGTCTAACGGCGTCATTCTGGTCACGACCAAACGCGGTAAAAACGGCAAAACCAATGTCAACCTGGACGTGTACACCGGGTTTCAGCAGGTGACCAAAAAGCTTGATCTGCTCAATTCTCAGCAGTTTGCTGAATTTGGTAAGGAATCATCGAACACAGCCTACATCGAAAATGTACCGGGTGCCAGTATCAATGATCCAAACAGTGTTCGGCCAACGTCTTACCTGCGTTATCGTTACCCGAGAGGTGACCTGTATGACTGGTTTAACTTCGATGACCCGACCCGAGTTGCGAATCTGCCCTACAATAACTACCAGGACATGATTTTCAGAAAGGCCAAGATCAGTAACTACCAGCTTGGCGTATCGGGCGGTACTGATAAAGCTCGTTATCTGATTAGCGGTGGCTACCTCAAACAGGACGGAATCATTAAGGGCTCGACCCTCGACCGGTACACGTTGCGGGCCAATGTCGATGTCAATATCACGCCTGAGTTGCGGGTGGGTTTGAACATTAACCCATCGTTCAAGCAGCAGCAGGAAGTTACGGCCGAAGGACACTGGGCCAATAACGGGATCATCAATGCTGCTTTGTCGGCTATGCCGATGGCCCCCATTTATGCGGCCGATGGAACGACCTATTCGTCACAAACCGAACTGGCCGCGCCCTACAACTATCCGGGTATCACGAACCCAATTGCCAACATCACCGAAAACCATAGTCAGTATCAGCAAACCAACCTGCTGGCTAACACCTATGTGGAATACAGTTTCCTGAAGGCTTTCAAATACCGGGCATCGGGAAATATCAATTACACAGGGTATCGTCGGAACGGGTACCGGACCTCCCGCATTCCACTTAACCAGTTGCTGCCCCCCAATGCCGCCACGGGTAGAGCGGAGTCGGAGCAGGGCCTGAGCTGGTTGTTTAACCAAACCCTGACGTACAGCAAAACCTTTAATGACGCCCATAATCTGGATGTGCTGGTTGGTATGGAATCCACTCGTTACCAATATCAGTACAGCTTAGGAACGGGTAGCTCGTACGCCAATGATGTTGTTGAAACGCTGAATGCCAGTGCCAATGGAACCACCTCTACCATTACATCTAGTGCACGGGCCAATGCCTCGACGTCTTATTTTGCCCGTCTGAATTACAATTATAAAAGCCGGTATCTGGCCAATGTGTCTGTGCGTCGGGATGGCTCGTCCATCTTCGGGCCCGAAAATCGCTGGGGTACGTTCCCCGCTGGCTCATTAGGCTGGCGCTTTACCGAAGAAAGTTTTATGAAAGGAATTCGCGCCTTATCGGAAGGTAAACTTCGGGTTGCGTATGGATTCTCCGGCAATAATGCGTTTGGCAACGATTTTTATCCTTATGCGGCTACGCTCCGATCTGATAACTACAGTTATAATAACGCACTGGCTAACGGATTAGCCCCTGGTTCGCTGGGGAACAGCAAATTAGGTTGGGAAAAGAGCCAGCAGTTTGACGCAGGTATTGACCTGGGTTTGCTCAACAACCGGATCTACCTGATCGTCGACTATTACCAGCGAATTACCAAAGACCTGCTGTTGTCGGTGAATGTGCCAACCGTAACGGGCTTTTCTTCGGCGGTGAAAAACATTGGTAAGATGGAAAACAAAGGCTGGGAGTTTGCCCTCAATACGCGCAACATTACCGGTGCTTTTGTGTGGAATACCAGCGCGAATCTGTCGTTTAACCGGAACAAAGTACTGGCACTCGGACCCACAGGCGATCCCATTCGGAGCAATAGTGGTGTGGATCAGACGAACATTACCCAGATTGGATCACCCATCGGCAGTTTTTACGGCTACAAACAAATCGGCATTTTTCAAAGCCAGGCCGATCTGAACAGCTATCCGCACGATGCAACGGCCAAACCGGGCGATGTGAAATTCGAAGATGTAAATGGCGATGGTAAAATCACGGCCGACGACCGGACCATTATTGGGAACAACCAGCCCAAATTCATTTACAGCATGACCAACAGCTTCAGCTACAAAGGGTTTGACCTGAATATCGCCCTTCAGGGCACGCAGGGCGGACAGGTGCTGAACCTGAGTCGTCGCTTCTTCGAGAATCTGGAAGGGAATGCCAATCAGATCACAACGGTACTGACCCGCTGGCGGTCGGAGAGTAACCCGGGCGATGGCGTAACACCCCGCGCCAATGCCCGCACAACGGGAAACAACAACGCCGTTTCGTCGCGCTGGGTTGAAGATGGTTCGTACCTGCGTATTCAGAACATCAGCTTAGGCTACCAGTTACCAAAAGCCTTGTTGAATAAAGCCAAAATTCAGCAGGCTCGGGTGTATGTATCGGCCCAGAATCTGCACACCTGGACAAAATACCTGAACTACAACCCCGAAGTGAGTAATTACGAAGGCCCATTAACCGGTGGAGTTGACTACGGCTATTATCCATTAGCAAAAACATTCACCGTTGGTCTTAACCTGGGTTTCTAAACAACGAAAACAATGAAAGCATCTAAAGTATATATATCCCTGTTGGTGAGTCTGTTCCTTAGCTCATGCAGCAAAGAATTTCTGGACTTAAAACCAATTTCATCGGCCACTGCCGACAACTTTTACCAAACTGCCGACGACTTCAAGAATGCCGTGAACGGTGCCTATGCGTCGCTGCAATCGGGTGGTGTGTTTGGAAACAGCTATGTTTTTGGCGATGTGGCCTCTGACAATACGGTGCCACCGGCTTCCGGCTCCGTAACCGATCAGGATGAGTTCGACCGGTTTTATATCCGAACGACCAACCCATTTATTTCCGGACGCTGGAATGACAGCTACACCGCAATTGCCCGCTTCAACACGATTCTGGACAAAATTGGTGGGGTCAAGATGGATGAGACACTGAAAAATCGCTACATAGCCGAGACAAAATTCCTCCGGGCACTGGTATATTTCAACCTGGTGCGCACCTTCGGCGATGTGCCGTTGATATTGAAATCCGTTTCCAATCCTGATGAAGGTTACGATTATGGGCGATCACCGAAAGCTGATGTGTATGCGCAGATTGAGAAAGACCTGACCGATGCCGAAGGGGTATTGCCCGTTTCGTACGCACCGGCTGAGATTGGGCGCGCCACAAAGGGTGCGGCCAAAGCGCTGCTCGGAAAAGTGTACCTGACCGAAAAGAAATACGCTCAGGCAGCCGCCAAACTCAAAGAAGTGATCGACCTGGGCATCTATGACATTTTGCCGAGTTATGCCGATGTATTTAAAGTGAGCAACAAAAACAATAAGGAATCGGTGTTTGATGTGCAGTTCAAATCGGGTGGATCGGGCGAAGGTAATTCCTGGCCTAATTCATTTGCGCCCGAAAACTCCGGGAATGCAGTCATTGCCTTTGGGGGCGGAGGAAACAACCAACCCAGCGCCGATATGGTAAATGCGTACGAAGCAGGCGATGTGCGGAAAGCTGTTTCACTGGCTACATCCTACGTGAACGCCAGCGGCCAGACGATTCCCTACAACTTCGTAAAAAAATATTACGATACACCCGCTACCAATGGCGATAACGGGAACAACATTCCGGTCATTCGTTATGCCGACGTTCTGCTGATGTACGCGGAAAGCCTGAACGAAGTTGGCTATCAAGCGTCTGGCGATGCGCTTGCCAACCTGAACAGGATTCGGAACCGCGCGGGGCTGGCCAGTAAAACGGCGGCCGATATTCCTACTCAGCAGGCATTCCGCTTAGCTATGGAGCAGGAACGTCGGGTTGAGTTTGCGTTTGAAGGTCAACGCTGGTACGACCTTGTCCGGACGGATCGCGCTATTCCGGTTCTGAACAGCAAAAAAGATCAAATTCGATTGGTGAACGTGCTCACCGAGAACAATCTGGTCGATCCAATTCCGCAAAGCCAGATTGATATCAACAAGGCAAAAATTCAGCAAAACCCAGGGTATTAATTCTAAGATTCTATTCAATAAAAAGGGAACAACTTCTGTCTGTTCCCTTTTTATTTGCCTGATGCGTTGACCCGTCTCCGTTCTCGCTTGGCTTCGCCGAGTGAGGGATATCATTTCAAGGGCCTCTGGCCCGTTTTTGTCGAAAATCAATACCGGCCAGAGGCCGTTTAAAAAATAGTCCTCACTGGTACGCCAGCCCGGTCGGCAAGCCAAGCGAGAACGGGGAGAACGGTAAGCCAAGCAGGAACGTTGGGGGCACGTGGTTAATCCCGAATTTACAGTAGTTATGAAACCATTACTCTTCATTTTCTTCTGG
Source organism: Spirosoma sp. KCTC 42546 (assembly GCF_006965485.1). Lineage (NCBI taxonomy): Bacteria > Pseudomonadati > Bacteroidota > Cytophagia > Cytophagales > Cytophagaceae > Spirosoma > Spirosoma sp. KCTC 42546. The sequence goes on along the minus strand of NZ_CP041360.1, from coordinate 6,448,654 downwards.
TTCATTTGCCTGACCAGCCAGAGCCAGTCTGATCTCAGTAACTGTCAGGCCATCCGCAAAGGAGATACCTTGATTCTGGGTAATTCGCTGATCCAGCGAACGTACCTGTTTCATAACGGGAATCTTAGCTCGTTATCCATTACCGATAAACGAACGGGCAAGACATGGGGGCTGGCCAGCAAGGGCGTAGATTTTGCTTTGCCCGCTAAAACCGGCGATCCGGCACGTGGTGAGTTCACGGTTAAAACGCTGGCTGAAACGCCCAGTACACCGGCGCATCTGGAAGCTGAAGTACTCGTTGCACTAGGTACCGTATGGGTGAAGCGCGTCTTTCGGATCTACCCGAACTGCCCCGCTATTGCCTGCGATTATTACCTGAAAGGCAGCGCATCGGGTTGGCAGGAGCAGGTTCAGCAAGCCTATGATTTACGGAATATCGAATCGCAGGCGGCTCAAAAAGAGGGGGAATCAAACACGGTTGTTATTGACCGACTGGCGTTGCCGGGGCCACATTGGAAAGGGAAATCGGTCGAGTTTTTCGACGCCACCGACCAGAACAATACACTCGTTCAGGAATATAGCCGGTTAGCGTATCGACAGGAAGTACGGATGCGTGGAAACTTGCTGTTTCTGAACGAAGTCGGAACCGATGCAGGTCTGTTCTGGCTCAAGGAAGCGCCTGTGTCGGGTGTACAACTGGCCTATCCGGGCTTCGATTTCTCGTTGAAAATTGGCGAGGCTCGTGCCGCAGGTGTTGGAATGGGCCCCGGCGATTTACGACCGGATGAGTGGGTGCGAGGCTATAGTCTGGTGCTGGGGGTTAGTTCGGGTGGCGAACAGGGGCAATTGGCTGCTTTACGTACCTATCAGCAAAATTTGCGGGTGCGCAAGCCAAATCGGGATGAAATGATTTTGCTCAATACCTGGGGCGACCGGGGCCAGGATAAGAACATTAACGAGTCATTTGTTCTCCGGGAATTGGAATTAGGCGCTAAGCTGGGCATCACTCATTTTCAGCTCGACGATGGTTGGCAACAGGGGAAAAGTGCCAATTCGGCCTTCCAGGGCGGTAGCTTTAAAGACATCTGGCGCAAACCCGACTATTGGTTGCCAGACCCAAAGAAATTCCCGATGGGCTTTAGCCAGATTATGGAAGCGGGTAAAAAACAGGGTATTACCCTATCCACATGGTTTAACCCGAGTGTGGATAGTAGTTTCAAGTATTGGGATCGCGATGCCCAGGTCATGATCGATCAATACAATACGTATGGGATCCGCATGTGGAAAATTGATGGCGTTCGAATTGCCGATAAGCAGGCCGAAATTAATTTCCGGAAAATGCTGGATACCGTTATGGCCAGCACACATGGCGAAGCCGTATTTAACCTGGATGTAACGGCTGGTCGGCGGTTTGGCTATCATTACTTTTATGAATACGGCAACCTGTTTTTAGAGAACCGCTACACCGACTGGGCTAATTACTACCCGCATTACACGCTGCGAAATTTATGGATGCTGGCCCGGTATGTACCACCCCAGCGGTTACAGATTGAGTTTCTGAATAAATGGCGGAATCAGGATCGCTACCCGAAAGGGGATAACTTCAGTCCGACGCACTATTCCTTCGACTACCTATTTGCCAGTACCATACCTGCCCAATCACTGGCCTGGATGGAGGCTCGAAACCTGCCTGCCGAAGCGTTTGCCATTGCTGACTTGATTAAAGCCTATAAGAACCAGTGGCAGGAGTGGCATAGTGGCCAGATTTTTCCGATCGGTGATGAGCCGTCGGGAACAAGCTGGACGGGTTTTCAATCCATTCTGGATCAGAAGGCAACAGGCTATGTACTGGTGTTCCGGGAGAAAAACAAATCCAATACGGCCCGGCTGAAACTCACTGATGTGCCACCGGGAACGTATCAGTTTACCCACCTAATGGGGCAAGGGAAAACCGTTAAGCTGAAAATAGATTCGACCGGACATGCGCGATTTACCCTGCCAAAGGCATTGAGCTACGGTTTTTATCGCTATCAGTTGGTGAATTGAATAGGGAAAGTGGTGCTATATTTGTCCCTAAGAGATATTTTGGGTGTATAAATAAATATTCTTTCTGTAATTTAATATACGTTTTAGGAGAAAAAATACGTACTATGTGTGATTTTTGAGTAGTATAGGTTTTAGCAGTTTTTATGTCTGCACACAATGTGAATAGTATGGGGAAATTTTTACTAAGACGTTTTTGCTTTTTTTTATGGTTAGTTGGTAGCCGTGTTACAGTCTGTGCTCAAGTGAACAGTGTCAATATTGTGCAGCCGCCTTATAATGGAACATGTGGTGGAACGGCCATCCAGGTACCAATCACAACCACGGGCACATATGGCGCCGATAATGTCTTCACTATACAGCTTATTGGCGGTAGTGCAACTGCCCTAACTTATCAGGATCTTCCGACGAAGGGTAATGCACCTACCCTTGAAATTACCTTACCAGACACAATTCTGCCAGGTGCTTATCGGCTACGTGTGCTGGCGTCGAACCCGAAAACGATAGGGATTGCCAGTACCTATTTTTATCCCCAGCGCAAGCCAACTGCTCGAATTGTTGAGCGTCCGCTGACAGTTGCGCCCTATGAAAGTGTTACGATTCCCATTCAGCTTTTTGGCTCGGATATAACCGCTTACAATCCGTATCGGGTTACAATCAATGATAGTCTGATGCTTAGTAAAGACAAAGCTGCCTCCTTCGTTGCCTATCCGGGTACTAAAACGACTACGTATCGGGTAACTAAAGTTGAAAACGCCTGTGGAGAAGGCACCACGTTTGGTCAGCAAACCGTTACTGTGACTCCTTTCGGTCTACAGCTAACCACCATTGCGCCAGAAGCACCATGCCCTGCTGCAACAGTGCAGATCGGTTTTAGTGCCAATGGTACGTTTGACAGTGGAAACCGATTTACGGTACAGGTCACGAATGAAAAAGGTGACTACGTTGACTTGCCAACAAAAGGTGATCGGAGTCCGCTGGAGATTACCCTACCAGCCAGTATACCTGAAGGCTGGGGAAATTATATCCGGCTCGTATCAACATCTCCCGCCTTAGTGAGCAGCCCATTAGGTGGGCTTTATAGTGGCCGTGCGCTTTCAGTGTATCCAACCCCATCGGCAATACTGGAAACGGATGTGAAAGCCATTCGCTTTGGAGAAACCGCAACATTAGTGGTTCGATTAACGGGACAAAATGTGCAGTGTACGCTAAGTGAGGGTACACAATTGGAGTATAAGCCAGGTGCCTATCAGCCAGTGACCGGACAGTACGAAGTAGTTGTAAAGCCCAGTGTATCCACTACGTACACTATCCGCTCTGCAACAGGCGCCTGTGGCCCTGTAAAAACTACAGGTACGGTGCGGGTGGAGGTTACAAACGGTATCATTGCCGGTAAACTGGCGGATGAGCGTCCCTGTATTGACCAGACTATTCGTGTTCCCATACAGACCAATGCCCAATTTACGGCGCAGACTACGTTTCAGGTACAGATTGGAGGGATTTCCTTACCTGCTGTTTTGCAGAAAGACACCGTAGTGGCTACGCTGACAAGTCAGTCGCTTGGTGTATCGCCAGGATTAGACGGTACGTATTACGTTAGCTCGGATGTACGCGTGGTAACGCAGAATCCTGCCATTGTTAGTACCATCAGCCCCAGCCGCTTTGCGATTGGTTATGTACCCGTGCTGGCTAATATCAACTTGTTTACGCAACTGGGTGCTGATAGGTGGGATGTAGGGTATCCATCAACCCTTAACAAACCGGAGCCAATTCGGATTATGGTCGATGCGAAAAGTAACCTGCCCATAACAATCAGTGTGGCCGAAGGTAGTCGACAATGGCGATTCCCCGCCAATCAATTGCCTAATTCGAGTGATTACCCTTACGCTGTGTTTGGCGATATGCCAACGCAAAGCACGACTTATATGCTTACGGAAGTCAGTAATAAATGTGGTACGCGTCGGTTTTCAGATAAGTCTAAACAAGTGGTTATCAAACAGGCTGAGAATCGACAGATATTAGTGGATGCCCTGCCAGATCGAATCTTCTGTGCGGGGGAATCTATTTCAATCCCTTTTCAGACTACAGGCGCCATTGCCGACTCCGTTCGCTATCGCGTAACCCTATATGGATATAGTATTTACGGGTCCAATTCAGTTGTACCTGTGGTCATTGGCCGGGCCCTGAAAAGTCCAATAACAGTCGTACTGCCCGATGTAGAAGCAAGTACGTATTCCCTGCGGATAGAAGCCGAAAACGTAGCGTTGACCAGTCGGGACGTATTTTTAACGATTCATAAAAAGCCGACTGCCTCCATCTCTCCAGGTTCCACAGAAATCATTGCCGGTGAATCGGCAACGCTATCAGTAGGCGCAAAGGGAGGTAGGCCTTACACGTTGCTGACGGCTGACGGAGACTCCTACCCGGTTACTGCTTATGACGCTGGTTGGCCTAATCTCGATGGAATGGTGGCTATACCGGTTAAACCCGATAAAACAACGACCTACCGGCTGAAATCGATTACGAATGCCTGTGGCACAACGGCCCTCTCCGATGAACGAACGATAACTGTGGTACCGTATCGGCTCTATATTACGACACCAAGCAATCCGGGCAACTATGCCACAACAACGCTGGAGCAAAAGGTAGCCACTTGCCGAAACGGACTACTCTCTGTGCCGTACGCTACAATCGGGAGTGTACCGGCCGACGAAGTCTTTGATCTCCAGGTTTCCAGGGGAAACAGTGCTCCGTTTGAAACGTTATCGTTAACCTCGACCAGTAACCCGCTGGTAGGACGTTTGCCCGATTCATTTACGGCTAATCCCTATGGTAACTACCAGGTACGTGTTGTTGGTCGGAAGACGGGCATCATTAGTCAGACATCACCTTTCTTTCGAGTTTTTGAACCGCCAACGGCAACGATCGCCCTCAAGCCAGGCAGTTCGCCCGTTGCCGACCCAACCGTAACCATACTGGTAAGCGTAACCAATGCCGACAATTTCACGACCTACGGCATTCGTAATTATGAACCAGACTATTCGGGTACTTACTTTGACAGTGTTACGGATCCCAATGGAACCTTGTACATTATGGTTCCCCGTCACAAAACAACGTATTCATTGGCGTTTGTGCGTAATGGCTGTGGTTACGGAACTGTATCCGGAGAAGCGACGGTCTCCGTACGGCCAACGCTCAACATAACCACACCTACACCCGGTTTGCAGCAACTGACCTGCGCCGGGAAAACATTGGCCGTTGCCTATAACACCACCGGCGACTGGAGTAATGGCATAAACGTTGTGGCCGAACTCGTTAGCGCGGATAATTCCAGTCGGGAACTAAGCCGTACAACCGCCCGTGAGGAAACGCTCTCGCTTACACTGCCCACAGATTTATTGCCGGGTGATTATACTTTGCGGCTTCGGTCGGCTGACCCTCAACTGAGCACATCGGTACCCCTACGCATAGCCGCTCCTGTAACGGCCCAACTGACGGGTAATCTTGTGATCAATGCTGGTCAGAAACTTGTTATCAAACCAGTGGTTAGCGGAACGTTTCCGATAAACTACAGTCTGTCTAACGGGTCTGTTGGTATGTGGCAAACAGGAGCACCCGTCATTGAATTAACACCCAGCCAGAGTGGTACATACAGGCTTGCTTCTGCCAGTAATGTGTGTGGTGCTGGTTTCGTTAGCGGTTCACTAACGATTTCGGTCAACCCGACAAGCTCCAGGTTCATTACAACGGACCGGGTAAGCGGTAGGCTGTGCGGGGGCGATACGGTACTGATTGACTATACGGCAGCGGGAATCGCTACCAGTACGCTGACAGTCCAGCTTTCCGACCGAAACGGTGATCAATACGCTCCTGTGCCCACGATTGGCCAGACCAGCCCATTGCGAGCCGTGTTGCCTATGGGTTTACCGACTGGTATTAATTATCGCTTCCGGGTTACGAATTCTGATCCGACAGTTGCCAGTTCCGTAATGCTGTCGCCGGTAACGATTCTGGAAAAAACAACAGGATCAATTCTAGGGCCGCCGTTCACCGCTCCCGGTAAACCTGCCAATCTCACGCTTAGTGTGACCGGCTCTGTACCGGTTTCGGTAACGCTGGGGCAGGATGGGAGCGCTACCAGAATTTGGCAGGTCACTGAGCCTGTAACAATTGTAAGCCTGCCAGCTGGTTCATTGCCCGCCACGTTTAGGCTATTGGGCGTTAAGAATGACTGCGGCCCTGGCCTCATCCAGGGTACTGGTATTGTACGGTTAGAGCTGATAACCGCTATAGAACCCACCGGACTTTCCATTCAGGTTTTCCCTAATCCGGTAAGTGAGGACATTTTTATCGAAAACTTACCTATAGTGCCACTGGAAATTGAGCTTTGGTCTACAGATGGTCGGCTTATTCGCCGTAAAACGTACCAGCCCGCTAAAGCAGCCTCGCTGCCCGTTCATGATTTACCCGTTGGTATGTATTTTCTTCGGGTTAATGTTAATCAAACAACATTGACGTATCGCCTGATAAAATACTGATGGTTAGATTTTTATTGGCCTTTTTTAGCCTTCTGTCGATTAGCAATGGCTATGCTCAGTCGATTTACATAAATCCGAGACGGAGCAACTGTCCAGGCGCATTGGTGTCCGCCGATTTTGGGGCCAATGGCGTTAAATTTGCTTCCGATAATCAGTTTGTCATCAAACTAGAAAGCACCAATGGTATCGTTAGCCGGGAACTATCCGCTACGGCGGTTTCCGATTTCGGGCTTCAGTTGCGATATCCAGATGACATTCCACCCGGTGAGTACCGAATGACGCTCCGTTCGTCGAATCCGGCGTTGACCTCTCCTCTCAGTCAGCCCTTCCTGATAGCCCCAAGGCCAACGGCCAGCATCCGGGCCGTTCAGAAAGACGTAGTAGGGCCGTTTGAGCCAATACCCATTGAATACACGTACAGTGGACCCGCTGATGCTAAAATCACCTTGAACGATGGCACAATTATTCCACTTAGTTGGCTTAACTATGTTCCTCCGAAAACTACCCGCAACTATTTAGTCCGAGCAGCCCAGAGTACTACCTACACCATTGCTTCGGTTACGACAGAGGCGTGTGGTAATGGCATTGGCAGCGGAGCAGCGGCTGTGCGCGTTAGCCCGGTTGGACTTCGGCTGCTGTCGGTGCTACCCGCCCAGGTATGCGCGGGTAGTCAATTCAATATCGCGTATTCGACCAGCGGATCGTTTGAAACGGGTAACCATTTTACCATTCAGGTGCGTACGTATCAGGATAGTTTGGCCGCCCAGTTTCCGGCCGAAGCGACACCCAATGGGCTGACGGCCGTAATGCCAGAATCGATACCTCCATCTGACTATTATTATCTCACCGTTATCGCAGATAAACCTAACGTGGTCAGTCGGTTGAATGGCTTCGTGGTGGTACGCAGAAAGCCAGCTATTCAGCTCACAAACAGCACCATTAACATCATGTGGGGGGCCACGGCAGAATTGCCAATGGTGGCAACCGGTAAAGATCCCATTGCGATTACATTAAGCGATGGGACCGTGTTGGATCAGCAGCAATGGGATTACCTATATAATCCGAATGAGGTCATTGAGAACCGGTTTTCGTATACCGTTTCACCTATGCAGACCACCACGTACCGAGTCCAATCGTTTTCAACTGGTTGTGGCAGCGGGCCTGCAACGGGAGCGGTTACGGTGCAGGTAGGGCCAGGGCTGAAAATCAGTTCGCCGGATAATTTAACCGCTTGTGCAGGTACAGAATGGCAAGTGCCCGTAACAATTGGGGGTACGATACCGGCAACCAATCGCCTTTCAGTGCGAATAGCCTATGGGCAGCAGGAATGGCCTTACCGATTAGATACGCTGTTGGTTCCAGCCTCACTTTCAGCCGGAGTATTACGCCTTGTGATACCAACGATTATATCGGGCCAAACTAAATTTCGTATTGAAGGCACTGATCTGTTATCACCTTCTGATTGGAATACGCTTTCGGTTCAGACGGCTCCTCGGCTGACGACGTTTCAGATCGATGAGTCGAACGGTCAGAAATCACTGCGGCTGGTTTTTAGCGGAACCATTCCCGTTACGTTCAGACTGAACGACGGACGAACTGATATTGCCATGCCACCAGCGAGTGCATTTGGGTATATCCTGCCGCTGAAAGGTTATCCAACATCCACCTTCAGTGTCTTAAGCATGTCCAACGTTTGTGGTATAGGTGTTGTCAGTCAACAGCCCATTCAGTACGATAATCCGAACCCGCTTCGCATCCGACTCAGCGATTCCAATCCCAAATCGGGATGCGTTGGAACCAGTGCCAGTATTGCATTTGATGTAACCGGTACATCAACGGCAGCAACAGTCTATTCAGTTGAGTTGGGTACGTTCGATTACATGACCAGTCGGTTTGTTGTACAGCAGACGATTGGCTCAGGTTCTCAAAGCCCTATACAGATAACCCTGGGCAAGGATGCGCTTCCCGAAACATTTATTCGGATCGTGACCACCGACCCACTGGCAGTAAGTGAACCGGAACGGTTTTCGGTGCAAAAGCCAGCTGTTGCGTCCTACTACCCAAATGGGAGAACTGTTCCCCTGCTTTACGAGCAGATTGAATATCCTATGAATCTGGGCGTTTCAGGTGGCCAACCTTTTGACATAACTTTTACCAATGGAAGAGATTTTCGGAAGATCTTTCGTTATGAAAACAACAACTTTCCCAATATAGAGATTTCCGCACCTGGCAACTACTACCTGGAGTCGGTTCAAAATGGTTGTGGTGCTGGCACTATCCGATCAACGGATACGCTGTTTGTTCGACCCTTCAGCATCACGACAAATTTAAAGGACCTTGGCGTCCTGTGTGCGGGCAGCCTCCTAAATGTGCCCTTTACAACGAAGGGGAACGCGCCAGCAGATGCCGCGTTTTCAGTTCAGATAAGCCGTAGACGAACCGGTGGTTTTTATGATATTCCTTCGCTGCCATCCCCTTATCCGGGCGAGTTGCTTGTCCGCTTACCCGATACGCTTCAACATTCCAATATCCGACTCGGTGGTAGCTCAATGCCCAATAATTCGTACTACATCCGGGTTGTGTCTAAAAACAAGGATGTAGTTGGCGGGGTAGCGCCGGTGCAGGTGTATATGCGTCGAACCGTGGCGGTTACCTTATCAGCCGCTGGCGAAACTGTGTATGATCCAGCTCAAGGTGCTGTTCAACTGAGAATTGGGGCCAAAGGAAGTGCGCCTTTTTTTGCTTATATAGACAATCGTTCGTATGCTAGTGAGGGAGATAGCGAAGTGGATCAGCAGTTTTCCAATGATAACGATAGTGATGAAACCGTTCGATCAATCGGCGTAACACCCCAACATAAAACGACCTATAGCCTACGAACGGCGTTTAATCAATGTGGCTATGGAACATCGGCCGGGCAGGTAACCGTAACGGTCAAAGCAAAAATCAACCTGCGGATCGTTAATACGTATACAACGGGTATTTGTCCCGGTAATCTACTGTCGCTAACGGCAGTTAGCTCCGGCGATTTTGACTCTGGCAATCAGCTACGCATCCTGTTGAGTACCTCTTCTGAGGCAGCCCTAAAATCGGATGACCGTGAACTGGCTCGCTTCGACTCAATAACTGGCCCGCTACAGGTTAGGCTCCCGGCGGATTTATTGGCCGGAACCCCATACTACATCAAAGTGATTAGTACGCGCCCGGATAATGTGTTTAGTAATGTTGAATCAATTCGGATTGTGCAACCCGCAGTGGCTAGTTTACAGGGTAATACAATCATTAATAGTGGTGAGGTAACCTATATCCGACTAAACTTGTCAGGTGGAGGCCCTTATCAATACGAATTATCGACTGGGCAGACTGGCAACTCGACTGAGGAGGGTGACATAAATATTGTGGTTCAACCCAGTCAGTCAACTACGTTTACGCTGAAATCAGTGCAAAACGCCTGCGGAAGCGGACAAGTATCCGGTAGTGCAATTGTAGATGTATTGCCACCTAGCTCAGTTACTCTATCCCTGGCTGGATTTTTTCTGACGAGCATTTGTGCCGGCGAGAAGGTGCGTGTGCCACTTACTATTCGCGGATCAAGCGGAGGATCACAAACTTATCGTGTTCAGTTGTCAGATCCCCTGGGTTTATCATTTCAGGATATACCAACCGTTGGTGAGGCCAGTTCCTTAACCGCAACGATTCCCCTGAATACGCCATCCGGCAACACGTACCGGCTACGTGTTCGGGTACTCGAAACAAATGTAGTAAGCTCAGCCAGTCCTTTTCCTATTGCAGTTCGTTCCCCAGCGGGAGCAACGCTGAGTGGCCCTCCTTATTTCGAGTCTGGTAAGCCTGTTAGTCTGACTATTAATCTGACGGGAAGCGCTCCCTGGTCCATAAGACTAACTGATTCCTTACAAACAGTTTATTTAGCAACCAGTCGTAGCCCTCTCATCCACAATGTATTTCCAAATCGCTTTACCACCTATCGCCTGGTAAGTGTTTCGAATTCCTGTGGAATAGGTACTCTTGGCACGCCAGCATCTGTTCAAGTTGGCTTACTAACCGCCCTTAGCCAGCCAGCTACTGAACCAGCAATACAGTTGATGCCCAATCCGGTAGCGTCTGTTTTAAACATTCGGTACGATCAATCCATTCAGATGCGAACCGTACAGGTGATTACTATGCAAGGCGTTGTTGTCATGCGTGTAGCTGGACCACCCCAGGCCACCGGCAACCTTGAATTAACTACGCAATCCTGGCCTGCCGGAGTTTACCTGATTCGATGTGAAACGGACAAGGGAGTTTGGGAAAGCCGCATTGTGAAACAATGATATGCACGGGCAACACAATAAAAAAAAGCCTTTCCTGAGTTCGTTAGTGTCTGTTGAGTTAATAAACAGGCTCAGTTGCTCACAACTTAACGACGGCCAAAAGAAAACGCTGAAATTTATCGTTTAAGGGTGTAGCAACCACCTAGTCACGTTCTCTCATGGCCGATCAGCCCAACTGGCTTCATAAATTAGGCAATTTACTGGTACCCGCCAGCCAACCTCAAACCCGCCCTGTGGCTACGGTGACCAACAAACGGATTCTGGATGAGTTGGTGGCTTCCTTCGAGGACTCCATCCATCGGGAATCGGTTGGGACAAGTATGCTGTTCAATGCGCACTTTCTGGTTATCCTGCATCCGGACACCTACGAGGAGCGCCAGAATGCCTTTCCGGTTATTGTCGATGAAGCCGTGAAATCCTTTAAAGCCATTATCGAGTCGCAGAAAGGGCAGTATGAACGGGTAGCGCCGGTGGCCTCAAGCTGGTTCGTTAAGTTTGGCGGTGGCCGGGAGTTTGGTGGAGAAGACGTCAGCCCGACAGATGTCTACGTTGTGGGTGCCCTGACGGGTATTCTGCCTGGCAATGAACAGCGCCAGTCGCCGGATAAACTACACGTAACCCGCCGGGTAAAGCAAACCAACCGCTATGAAAAAGTAGATGTTGACCTGAACATGTTTCAGCATATCGACTTCCGTGAGCCGGGTGCGTTTGTGGTAAAGTTTAAATTTGATTCGTCGCCCGCCCTGAGCGAACGGCCACCCATGCCGGGCTCCGCCACCCGAAACGCGACGGTTTTACCGCGTAGCCTTGCCGCCGGACTGGCCGAGATCAACTATTACATTGCCGAGTTAAACAGAGAGGATTCGTACCTGATGCGCGACCGGGAGATTGTGGTGGCGCGGAAAGAAGCCGATAATCAGCATTTCCCAAATTACCTGCTTCTGGAGTCGGCCTACGTTTCGAACCCACACGCCCGCATTCGGTATGACGATGCAACGGAGAGCTTTCAACTCGCGTCATTCAGCCGAAATGAAACCCGCGTGAATGAACAGCTTATTCCCCGTAGTGAACCCGCCAGTCCGCAGTGGTATACCTTACCCGACAAGGCCCAGATTCTGCTCAATAGTATGGTTACGCTACACTTTCAACGGACTGCCTAGCCATGATCGATGCGCTCCTTGTTTTCGTACTATTCCTGTTCGTCGTGTTTATGGTCTTGAAACATTTTCAGGATTTACCTCGATAATATAGTAGACAGAATTAACAGACGGGCCGACGTGTCGGATGTACAGGATTTTCTGTGACAAAGCCAATCCTGTACATCCTGTTAATCCTGTCAAAAAGAACTGAATGAATTCATTACTAATTGCCGGTCAGACCGATGTGGGTCAGCGCCGAAAGGATAATCAGGACACCTTTGTCTGCTCAACGATTTGGGCAGAGAGCAGCGCGTTGCTGGCGGTGATCGATGGCGTTGGCGGTTATGCCGGTGGCGACCGGGCTGCGGCTATTGCGAAGGAGTCGATCGAGCAATACATGGCCACGCCCAACGGCAACCCCTTGTCGATGTTACGCGAAGCGGTCGTGTTCGCCAATAATCAAATCAATACGCAGCGGCAGCAGGAGTTGCGATTAGCGCAGATGTGTTGCGTTCTGACCACCGCTGTTGCAGATAGCCAGTCGGGGAAGTTGTATTTCGTTCATGTAGGCGATACCCGTTTGTATCGGTATCGGCAGGGAGTTCTCGAAAAACTTACCTACGATCACTCGCTGGTTGGTGTTCGGGAAGATGCCCAGGAACTAACCGAGGCCGAAGCCATGCAACACCCGCGCCGGAACGAAATTTTGCGGGATGTTGGCTCCACAGAACACCGGGTCGATGATCCTGATTTTCTGGAGTCGGGGGAGACCGATTTTCTACCGGGCGATCAGTTGCTGCTCTGTAGTGACGGCCTGACGGATATGATCACGCAGGCGCAGATCAAAGCGATTCTGGATCAAAAAATAAGCCTTGATGACCAGATAACCGCCTTGATTCGACTGGCTAATGAACAGGGGGGCAACGATAATATTACCGTCGTGCTCGCCCGAAACAACGCGCCAGCCCCCGACCAGTCGATCACATCTGCCAGCCCCGAAAAGGCACCCGCGCCGAAACTGCCCGCCGTTCCCGTTACGTCTGAGGCCAACAAAACAGCGTCGGTTGCAACAAAACCGGTTAAGCGTAGTTCGACTGGATTATGGGCGCTGTTTGGTGTGGTAGCCATCGGGTTGATTGCGGCAATTGTGTGGTATCAATATCAACCAGCCAGCCAATCCGACAGGTCCGTGGTTGATAGCCTGCCCATCAGTAGCCAACCTAATGCGACATCGGCAGTAACGGAAACGCTTTCCAAACTCGATTCATTGCTACAAATCGCCTACCGAAGTAAAGACCACCGGCTGGTGTTGCCCGCCGATACGTTCCGGCTTACCAGGCCATTGCTATTCACCGATTCGCTGCAACGTGTCCTGGGCAATGCCCGGCTGACGGTCCTGATGCCCGCCGATTCGGCACAGGCATCCGTAGCGTTTCAAATTACCCGATCAGGCACTGTGCAGCTGGAAAATATCGTGATCAATGGGTTCCGGACGGGTATCGAGACAACCCGGGATACGAAGGTACAGCTCTCGAACGTGTACTTTACAAACGTGGGGCTGCCCATTAACGCGACTGTTCGGCAGGATACCTTCCGCAACGCCGTTGTTACGATTTCGGTACAAAAGCAGCCTGATTCAACCAAAAAAACACTACACTAGTAATGTCCACGATTCGATTTGACACGCGGTTTCCGGGTTACGAAGTGCTGAGTGAATTGGGTCGCAGTAACGCGCGCATTCTCAAGGCACGTCATCTGGCAACGGGCGATCTGGTGGCGATAAAGCATTTTGCCCTCAACACCGATGCCGAAACCCTCCGGCGGTTTCAGCGGGAATCGGCTATCATGACCAGCATTGCTCATCCCAATGTGGTGAAGGTGCGGGAGGTACAACTGGAGGCTGAATTGCCCTATGTTGTCATGGAGCTGATTGAGGGCGGCAACCTGCACCAGCTCATTGCCGGGCAGGGCCAGCTTGACGTGCCAACTACCATTCGCCTGGGCCTGCAAATGGCCAGTGCGTTTAAGGCGATTCACCCGCAGGGCATCGTTCACCGCGATATTAAGCCCGAGAATATTCTCTTCCGGCCCTTGCCCAGTGGTGAACTCCACTTTCTATTGACTGATTTCGGTGTGGCGCGCCTGCACGAGCATTCGAATACGATGACGGGCCAATCATTGATGACCTACGAATATGCATCGCCCGAGCAGTTCAACGATCCGAAAGGCGTGGGCGTCGCAACGGATTATTACTCGCTGGGGGTGGTCCTGTATGAATGCCTGCATGGAAGCGTACCCTTTACGTTAGACGACCATACCGGCATCGTAACCTTCATGAATAAAGTGCTGACGGAAGCCCCACCCGCGCTGACGATCACCACCACCGAACAGTACCTTAGCGCGTTCGCCGAGTTGCTTCAGGGCTTATTGCAAAAGAAAGCCGCTGACCGACTCAGCGATCCGGATGAGTTAACCTGGTTGCTCAAACAGGCCGAACTGAACTATTTGCAGGCTAATCGTGCCACCTCTACACGGCCTTCAACTCCAGAACCAATGAAGGCCGTAGTAATCAGTGAACCCGTACAAAACGAGGTTGAGGTTGTAAACGCTGTTCCGGAGGAGGCACCCGTGGTTACGTCTGTACCGAGCCGAGGTCCCCGTAAACCCACACGGGCGGGCATAAACTGGCCTTTGCTTGTCGTTGTCCTGTTGCTTGGAGGCATTGGCCTGTATTACGCCATTCTCAACCAGAAAGCCAGAAATCCTACGGCGCTTGCCGATACACCAATAACCAATGCCGATACGTCTGGGCGACCTGATTTGAACGAAGAGACTGCCATCCATCAACGGGAAGCGGAGGAAGCCATACAAAGGGAACAACTCCGGCAGGAGGCTCTTGCCGCCGTTGAGGGGCTGACGGTTAAAGTAAACGATTACCGGGTTGGTTTATTTGGGGGCATCAAAAACGTACAACTTCAACTGACGAACCCGAGTCAGGTCACGTTTTCGTCGGTGGCCGTTAAGGTGAATTATTACAAGGAAAGCGGAGGTCTGTATAAATCGGAGAAAGTGTATTTCCGTGACATCGGGCCAAAATCGTCGTTAATCGAGACCGCACCCAACAGCGACCGGGGTACTAAACTTACGTACAAAATTGTCGAGCATCAGTTTGCTCCATCGTTGGATTCACTTATGACTGCTGATTCAACACAATAGAACGCAGATTAGTATGATTATTAAGATTGTTTTGAATTTTCATCTAATACTAGTTGACGAATGCAGAAAATCATATTCCATCTTAACAATCATAACAATCAGCGTTCTATATCATTCATTGACTCATGCCAACCGTAAGCGTCAATACGCATTTTCCGGGTTACGAAATTATCGGTGAGCTGGGCCGCTCGAACGCTCGTGTCCTGAAGGCACGCCATCTGGCAACGGGCGATTTGGTGGCCATTAAACACTTTACGCTCAATACGGATGCCGATACGCTCCGGCGGTTTCGACTCGAATCGCAACTAATGACCGACATCCAGCATCCGAACGTGGTGCGTGTGCGGGAGGTGCAGTTGGATATGCCCATGCCGTTTATCGTTATGGAATGGGTCGAGGGTGGAAACCTGCGTACGCTACTGGGCGAACAGGGGTATCTGAATGTACCCAATACGATTCGACTGGGCCTGCAAATGGCCGAAGCCTTTAAGGCAATTCACGCACGGGGTATTATTCATCGTGACATCAAACCCGAGAATATTCTCTTCCGGCCGCTGCCCAGTGGCGAACTTCATTTTCTGCTGACAGACTTTGGCGTTGCCCGCATTCGCGAACAGTCGCAAACGATGACGGGTCAATCGCTGATGACCTACGAATATGCGTCGCCCGAGCAGTTCGACAATCCACGGGGAGTCGATGAGGCCACGGATTATTATTCGCTGGGCGTCGTTTTGTATGAATGCCTGTCGGGGAGAGTGCCGTTTTCGATGACCGACAGTGCCGGAATCGCCACGTTCATGGGCCATGTGCTGCGAACACCACCGCCGGCTCTGCAATTGCCTTCGGGAAACAACCTGCCGCCAAGTCTGGATACGATTCTGGAATGGACGTTAGCCAAAAATCCAGCCGAACGACTGAGTGATGTCAACGAACTCGTGTTTCTGCTGGGGCAGGCGAATGTGGAGCAATTACAGGTTGGTCGATCTATGGACCGTCGGGCACCCGTTTCGTCGCGGACGATGGCGGCCCCGATACAGGCACCGAGGCCGGTGGCACCCGTTGCCCCGCTACCTGATGACGAACCTGAGCAACGATCGAACGGTTGGACGATCGGGCTGGCCTGCTTTATCGTGACCTTACTGATTGGGCTGGCTATTCTGTACAAGAACCACCAGGACGAAGCCAACAAAAAAGCCCAGATAGTAGCAGATTCGACGTTAACAATGCCAGATTCGTCGACTACCGACACGATGACAGAAGACACGACAGAAACCTCATCAGACTACCCAATGGAAAACACCACCGATTCGACCACAACAGAACGTAATTCGGAACCCATACCGGACACGCCGGTAACTGTACCCGATTCATCGAATGCGGCTGTTGATACGACGAGGACGTTTTAAATAATGCAAATTAAATTCCCTGGAGCCGGTCAACCTGTGTGGTGTCAGTTTCTTAAAACCTATCTGACAGGCTGTCAACTTAACGAGGTTTTGAGAATCGCAACGGCGAACCGTCCTCGCTTGTCAGTTTTAAGAAACTGACATCACAGTTGGGATTAACTTCAAGGGTTGAATACCACCAACACATGAAAGTAACCTCCGTCCCGTCCGGGCGATTGTATTTAGTAGGCGCATCGGTTCTGTTACTACTGCTGTTTGGGCGGCTGTATATGAACCTGTTGCCTGCACTGAGCCAGGCCAAAGAAGCTTTTGCCAATGGTCAGGCGTTGACGCTCAACGCTGGTTTGAAATCAGCGGCAATCCAGCGATTACTCAATAGCGGCAATTATTATAGCGACCCGAAAGACAGGGCATTGGTCGCCGATTCAATGGCGACCAAGCTTCGGCAAAACGGCGCGCCCGATAATTTGGGAGGACTAAACAAACGGCTGTTTTCGGTGCTGGCACCCATTCCCTGGCGTAGTCGGATTGGGGGGGGCGATTTCCAGAGTCGGTTGCAGTTGTCCCGTCAGCAAATGGGTTTCGACTCGGTGCTGTATGTTCGCGAGCTAAACAATCCCAAAGCATACCCATCGTCTGTTAGCGCAGGAAGCGGAACGGAGGAAATTTCGGGCCGGGTTATGCGTGACGAAAAACCGATGGCAGATGTACTGGTGCAGCTTAAACGCCATCCTGCCACCGCCCAACCCGATACACTCGCTGACCGGTTCACCTACGCCCGAACGGATGCCGATGGGCAGTTTTCCTTCACAGGTCTGCCGAGTGGATCCGGTTATAGCGTTGTACCGCTTAAGCCCGGTTTCGAATTTGGTAGCCGCCGGGGAACGAGCCATCTGACCAGTGATCAGAATTATACCTTTAACGCCCGTCGGCATCAGTTGCGGCTCATTGGCTCAACGGTGTACGGGCAGCTCAAGACCGATCATGCGTTTGCCGTTCGCACGCCAGCTGCGTTTACAATGCAGTTCTGGGCGGTTTTGGTGCTGTTTATGCTGGCGTTCTGGGCCGTGCAGGGTGTTTGGGACATCCGTCGCTTTCAACCCGATCCGTTGCTATTGCCCATCCTAATGCTACTGACGGGTATATCGGTGCTGACACTTCTGGCCATTCAGGACCCCTTGCAGGATATGCTTTACGCCTGGCAAACCTTGCAAGGGATTGCGCTTGGTCTGACGGGGATGACGATTTTATCGCAACTGAATATCGGTCGCTTTTATGCCGACTGGCGGTTTGACTGGCTGTTCACGTTCCGTAACCGGGCTTCCGTCCGGCTTTCGGGCTGGACATGGCTGGTATTGGCTGTTGGTCTGGCTACGCTGACCTTGCTCGCCGGTTCGGGGCCGGAGGGCAGTGGTGTACGGGTGAACCTGTCCATCCTGGGCCTGACATTTCAACCCAGCGAGATTACTAAATACCTGCTGCTGATTTTCTTTGCGGGGTTCTTTGCCGCGAATGAGCAGCAAATCAGGCAACTGCCCGATCTTCGCTGGCGCTTTCGGGTGAGCTTTGGGGCATTGGCCGGAGCGGGGTTGCTCATGCTGCTTTACCTCCTGCTGGGCGATATGGGGCCGTCGCTGGTTGTCTGCTTTACGTTTTTGCTGTTTTACAGCATCGCTCGGGGAAACCTGCCCCTGACCCTGGCAACAGGTCTCGGCTATGGCATCGCACTCTGGCTATTACCCGGCTGGATCGCAACACTGCTCAGTTTAGTCGTGCTGGTCGGGTATATGTATTGGCAGGGCGAGGCTCGTTCGCGAACCGGACTGGGCTGGGCCGCTTTATTGACCGAAGCCCCCGTATTGCTCCTGCTGGTGATCGCGATGTTCGCCTTTGGCGATCAGTTGCCGTTCGTGGGGAGCCGTCTGGCCGACCGGAAAGCCATGTGGCTCAATCCCTGGAATAACGATGTATATGGGGGCGATCATCTGGCGCACAGTTTCTGGGCATTGGCCGCTGGTGGCTGGACGGGACAGGGGCTTGGAAAAGGGTATGCCAATGCCATGCCAGCCGCCCATACCGACATGATTTTACCCAGCGTGGGCGAAGAACTGGGCGGATTGGGTGTAGTGGTCGTTTTTCTGCTCATGGGCATACTATTGCACCGGACCTTGTTGCACGCCCGGCGGGCTGGGCAGCCGTTCAGTTTTTTCTTGGTGGCAGGTATCGCCATTGCGACAGGCGTTCAATTCCTGATCATCGCCAGTGGTTCTATTGGGTTGTTGCCCTTAACGGGAATTAGCGTGCCGTTTCTGAGTTACGGAAAAATCTCGCTGATTATCAATTTAATGGCGATGGGCGTTGTATTCAGTGTGGCGCATCGGCCGGGGCAGCCAGAGCAACGGCAATACCTGGAGAAGAACTACTATGTGGTGCTGATGGCCGGTATTGCCGGATTTCTGATCGGCGTAGTGGTTTTGATTGGTCGCTTGTTGCCGATTGTTGGCTGGAAGGGCAGCGAGTATATTGTACGGCCCGCGCGGGTAGTGACCCGCAACGGCGATCCTGTGTACAGCTACAATCCCCGAATCGAGCGGCTGACCCGTGTGCTGGCAGCAGGCACCGTCTACGACCGGAACGGCCTTGTGCTGGCAACAAGCTCGCCCGAACTGGTTACGCAGCAGTCAGCACGGCTTCGGCAAAGTGGCCTGACTGCTGATCAGCTTCAAACGCTCACCCAAAAGCGGCTTCAACGCTATTACCCCTTCGGTGAACACCTGTTTTTCTGGATCGGCGATTTGAATACGCAACTTTTCTGGGGGCAAAGCAATGGCTATTATGCCGAGGCTACACACTTCAGCGAGTTGCGGGGATTTAACAGTCGCCCGCGTAAAACGACCCTTGTAGCCACCGATTACCAGGCCGATCGGTTCAGTCCGACGGTTCAGCAAACGCGTACGCTATCCGTTTATGATTACAGCGAACTCGCTCCGGCCTTGCGGGCCGGGATCGACAGTCGCGAAGTTGCCGAACGGAAAGCTAAAAATCGTGATCTCCACCTAAGCGTAAATGCCGAGCTACAAGTGACGTTGCAGAAGGCACTGGCCCAATCTAAATATAACAACAAACGCCTTTCGGTAGTGGTGCTGGACGCGGCTTCGGGCGATGTGCTGGCGTCGGCGATTCACCCGTTACCGAACCTTAAAACGCCCGAAGTCATGTTGCTCTCGGATCGGGATCGGCTGGAACTACCCTACCTGGTAACCGAACGCGATCTGGGTATGACCTATCCAACGGCGCCCGGCTCGACGGCTAAGATTCTGACGGCGATGGCTGCGTTTAATAAACTGGGCTCGTCGGCCTCGGCGGTTCGCTACCCGATTTCGTGTCAGGAGATCATTCGCCGAGGCACGCGGGAATCGGAACCCTGTGGAGAACTGGTCGATATGCGGAAGGCGATTGTTCGGTCGAGCAACGTCTATTTTATCCGAACGGCGAACGATAATGCATTGGATAACGAACTGGCCGATCTCTATCTGGCCACGGGCATGAACGTCGATCTGATTGGTGGCTACTCTTTTTCGGACACCCATACCGACGCCGAACGTGTTCAGATTCGGCAGCACTGGCGTGATTCTTCGTTTGTCGTTCGTCGGAAGTTGTACCAGAGCACGCAGTATCCACGACGCTACCGGAGTGAGTTCTCGGGCTTGGCATGGGGGCAGGGGCAACTGACTACAACTCCTGCAGCCCTGGGCCGAATGGCGGGTGCCATTGCTAACCGAGGTGTCTTGCAGCCGTCGCGTTACGTGTTGGATCTGGGCGGGAAACTCAAGTCGATCAGTGCAGGGAAACCCATTGCCCGTCGGCCTGATTATGCGGAGCAGTTAGAGGAGTTTATGATCGAACAGTCGAATCCATCGGCGGGGCGGAGTAAGATTAGTGTAGCGCGGGTGGCGGGTAAAACCGGCACCCCCGAACGGATCGTGCAGGGCGTTCAGCGGAACGATGGCTGGTACGTATTTTTCGCCCCTACACCCGATGGCCGTTCGCATACCGTAGTTACGGTGCGGATCGAGCTGGGCGAATCCTCTGCCGATGCGGTCAACTTAGCGAACACTGTAGTAGCGCCCATTTTAAAACAGCGGAATTATTTGGGTAGCTTTTAACCGTAGCGCGGGTGGGATATCCACGCTACATTAAGAAGCTGTTCAAACTTTCTAATTTCTATTGATACTAAATCGATTTTTGTCATTCCGACTTTAGAAGGAATCTCAAGCTTCCGTAATAGTCAAGCTTGAGATTCCTCCTAAAGTCGGAATGACAAAAATCGCGCAAATCCTAGCTAGAAAACTAAAAGTTTAAACAGCTTTTAAACCAACTTACCATGAGCTTATTAGAAAAGGTCAAGAACTTATTTGGGTTTACGCCTGCGAATGAACGCAGTGAGTCATCTCCTGTTACCCCAACCCCAACCGGTCCTCCGCCCGCTGCTCAGCTGCGGGAACAGGTCATACGGTTTGTGGTGAGTAAGCTTCGGGCTTATCAGAATGAGCCGGATACCGCGCCTGTGGGACTTCGGTTGTCTATTTTAGGCACCAGCCCTGAGGACGAAGAGTTGTACCGGGTCGCTTTATGGACAAATCAGCCGGGGAAGTTTCAGGCTGAACTAAGTCGCCAACTGGCCGATAATTACATTACGCTTCCTAAAAACTGGCAGTTCGACTATGCCTTTTTTACGGACGACTTGCCCGAAAGCACCTATCGGGAAGGGAGTTTGGGGCTGGTCGTCGTCGATAAGTCGAAGCCGGAAAGTTCACCACGTTTAGCCAGAATCGTTGCCCTGGTCGGCCAGATGGAGCAGACTGAGTATATCCTCGATTCAGCTCAACAGACCACCTTCTGCATCGGTCGCGGGCATACGACTCAAACGGCATCGGGACGGGTTCGGACCAACGATATTGTCCTATTGAATGACGATGATCCTGGTTTCGACTCTCAAAAAGGGGCTGGCAATGGCGCTGTGAGCCGGGCGCATGCAACGATCCGCTATGATATGGTTCAAAGACGGTACGCCCTCCTTGTCGACCCGGGCGGACTACCCGCCGGAGGCAATAAAACGAAACTCATCCATCCGAACGATACGATGGAGCGGGCTGATATTGCGGGTATGAGCTACCCACTCCAAAGCGGAGACCAGATTGAGTTGGGGGGCGAAGTGATGCTGTTGTTTGAGCTGCTCTAAGATTGATTTTTTGTAGCACCGACCGTCCCAGTCGGATGGGAAGCCGTTGTATACACGCCCGACCGTCCCGGTCGGTACTACAGCAATTGCCCTTCCATTTAGGTAGATATGGAAGGGTTTTTATTTAGAATTAATAAAAATAATTTTTATCTGATCGGATTCTGTTGTTCTTTTGCAACTCTTTAGAATAAATCTAAATAGTTTAGTGCAAATGAATACAACGAAATCTCTACTTAGACTCCTATTTTTGTTAACCACATTGCCCGCTCTGGCTCAACAAACGGCAATTATTCGGGGCCATGTACAAACCTCGGATGGGAATCCGGCGGAGGCTGTTACGGTCAGCCTGAAAGGAAAAGGACAAGGAGCCGTCACCAATGCCAAAGGTGATTTTACGATCAGCCACATTAAAGTAGGTACCTATCAGATTCAGGTGTCGGCGGTGGGTCTGAAAACGACCGAACAAACCGTTACGGTACAGGATGCACAACCGATAACGATCGATTTTACCTTACAGGAAAATGCCGCTCAGTTGAATGAGGTGATCGTAAACGGCAGCCGCACGAACCGCTTTTCGCGGTCGTCCAGCGACTATGTTTCCAAGATGCCCTTAAAAAACCTGGAAAATCCGCAGGTATACAATACGATTGGCAAGGAATTGCTGACCGAACAGGTCATTTTTACGGTGGATGATGCCATGCGAAATGCGCCTGGTCTACAGAAGATGTGGAACGCTACGGGCCGTTCCGGCGATGGTGGCGCGTATTACAACACCCGTGGGTTCTACGTGCAAAGCCAGCTTCGCAATGGATTAGCCGGAAACGTCACGAGCAGTATCGACGCCGTCAATCTGGAAAAACTAGAAGTGATCAAAGGCCCTTCGGCGACCTTGTTCGGAAGTGCGTTAACCTCCTACGGTGGCCTGGTCAATCGGGTGACCAAGAAGCCCTATGAAACATTCGGGGGCGAAGTCGCCGTTTCGGGTGGTAACTACGATTTCCAGCGGGTGAGCGTGGATGTGAATGCGCCCCTCAACAAAAGCCGTAACATACTCCTGCGCCTTAACTCAGCCGCCAGTCACGAAGGAACGTTTCAGACCGAAGGCTTCAATAAGAGTTTTGCGCTGGCCCCCAGTTTGTTAATTAAACCCACCGAGCGGTTGTCGATTTTGCTCGATGCCGAGATTTATCGGATCGAGAATGTGGTTGAGCAGAATTTCTTTTTCTATGTGCCCGGCTATACGCTCGGTGCTACCCGTGCCGATCAGTTGAACGTCGATTACCGCAACTCCTACATGGGTAGCGGTCTATCGCAGAAGTCACGCAGTACGAACCTGTTTGGTCAGGTCAACTACCGTATCTCACCTTCATTTACGTCATCGACTAATTTCAGTTCGAGTCACAGCTACTCGAACGGGAATGGCCCTTACTTCTACATCATTCCGGATGGAAAGACGTTAGGGTCAAACCTACTCGTACGCGCCGATCAATCGACCCGGAACAGTACCAACGATGTGTTCGAAGTTCAGCAACTGTTCAACGGCGATTTCCAACTGGGTGGCCTGCGTAACCGGATCGTTGTGGGCCTGGATTACCTGCACACTAACGCGAACCAGTTGTTCTACGGCAGTACCTACGATACGGTGCCCCTTACAACGGGATACGATTACAGCAAATTCAACGGGGCAGCTATGGCCGCTCTGTATGCCAGCAAAGCCCCTGATTTTAATTATCCCCTTACCGGAATTCGGGATACCTATAGCGCCTTTGTTTCCGACGTGCTGAACCTGACCGACAAACTCAGCATCCTGGCCGCTTTACGGGTCGATGATTTCCATAATAAGGGCGGCCTGGTTGGTTCCGAAGTGGCTGGCTATAACCAAACGGCGTTCTCGCCCAAATTGGGTCTGGTGTATCAACCGATTAAAGACAAGGTGTCAGTCTTCGCGAACTACCAGAACAGTTTCAATAACCAGGGTATTTACAATGCCTACGACGTAACGGCAGTCGATAGCCTGACGCAACGATTCGCCAAGCTTGAACAGGCCAACCAGTTCGAAGCGGGGGTGAAACTGAATGCTTTCGGTGGGCGACTGAGCACAACTGTCAGCTATTATGATATTCAGGTGAAGAACCTGCTCCGCACCGATCCTAATCCACTGGCAGCCGCTCGTTTTGCGCAGACACAGGATGGGACTCAGTTGAGCCGTGGAGTTGAGGTGGACGTTATTGCCAATCCGTTTACCGGTTTCAATGTCGTAGCCGGTTTTTCCTACAACGATTCGAAGCTGACCAATGCAGACGCGGATGTGAATGGTCGCCGGCCAAGTACGGCTTCCTCGCCGGTACGGGCGAACCTGTGGCTCAGCTACCGATTGCCGGATTACCTGGTCAAAGGCCTTGGTTTTGGGTTTGGTGGTAACTACGCCAGCGACAACAAGATTCAGAATAGTGTCAGTTTAGGTGAATTCATCCTGCCTGCGTATACCGTTCTGAATGCATCGGCCTTTTACGACCGACGGAAATTCCGGCTGGCGGCTAAAGTAGATAACCTGACCAACCAGCACTACTGGATTGGCTATACCACCATGAACGCGCAGAAACTGCGGAGCTTTGTGGGCAGTGTTGCGTATAAATTCTAGAAAAGTAGCCCCCGGTAAGCACATGCCGGGGGCTTAATTCGTTCGTTTAGCCTATATCACCTGTCAGTATGAGTACCGCCAAACAAGTCAAAACCTGGTTTCAAATCCACAAATGGACAAGTCTGATCTGCACGGCGTTCCTGCTCATGCTCTGCCTGACAGGCTTGCCGCTAATTTTTACGGAAGAGATTGAGCGGCTGGAAGGCAAGCCCCCGCTGGCTCCAGCCATGCCCGCGGGAACGCCATCTGTACCACTGGAGCGACTGGCGGAAACGGTTCGTCAGAAATTTCCAAAAAATGTTATCCGCTTTGTGTACTGGGACGAGCACGAGCCCAATACCACCACTTTTACGTTGTCGGATTCGATGACCGCTCCGGCGGATAACTATAAGCTGGTGATTTTTGATAACCGGACGGCTCGCGTATTGGAGGTGCCCAAGTTGCAGGAAGGCTTTATGTACGTGATGCTGCAACTGCACATCAATATGTTCATGGGGCTCAAGGGGGAGCTATTTCTTGGTCTGATGGGGCTTTTGTTTGTGGTCGCGATTGTGTCTGGACTCATGCTCTACAGTCCGATCATGCGTCGGTTTAATTTCGGGATGGTCCGCACTGAAAAATCAACCCGGCTGAAGTGGCTCGATTTGCATAACCTGCTTGGCGTGGTAACAGTCGTCTGGGCCACGGTTGTTGGCTTCACGGGGGTAGTAAACACCCTGGCCGAAGTGGTACAGGGACTATGGCAGCAGGGGCAACTCGCCGAGATGGTCGCTCCCTACAAAGATGCCGCTCCGTTAGAAGGTAAATTGAGCCCGCTCGATCAGGCGCTTAAGGTGGCCCAGCAAGCCGCTCCCGATATGGAACCCTCGTTTGTGGCCTATCCGGGCACCTTATATTCCAGTCAGCACCACTACGCCGTTTTTATGAAAGGGAGCACACCCCTAACCGAACGGCTGGCTAAACCGGCTCTGATTGACGCTAAAACGGGCAAATTAACCGATATGCGAAGTATGCCCTGGTACGTCAATGCCGTATTTCTTTCGCAACCGCTGCACTTCGGCGATTACGGCGGACTGCCCCTGAAAATCATCTGGGCTATATTCGATATCATCACGATTGTGGTCCTGATCAGTGGGCTGTATTTGTGGTTTGCCCGAAACAAAGCCACCAAAGCGCAGATGGCGCGTATGGAGAAAACCAAAACGGCTAAAACCAGTCAGCAGTTGGAGGAAACCGAAATTTTAACCCTAAATGCCCAGGAGGGAGACTACCGTGACTAAGCCATTCGGACATACCTGGACAATACCTATTTTACTGGGAATCAGCAGCCTCGTCGGGCTTATATCGGCCCTGGTCGGCGACGGTAGTTGGGATGCGCTTTCCTGGCTCACCCTCGGTATTCCACTCCTTGTAATTGCCCGGTTTGTGATCAAACCAACGGGCCCTAAAAAGGAGCGAGTTCGGTAACCGATATAGCATGCCGTGATGTCGGTTACTGATAACCGACAACTTAGGACGGTTCGCCCGCCCCGGCGTACCGGTTGCGATTCTCAAAACCTAGTGTTAGTAGGTTTTGAGAAACCTAAAAGTGTCAGATGAAAGCATCTGACACCACAAAAACATCACAAAATACAGGGAGTGTGCTATGCGCTAACCACTTCGCTTACAGCTTCCTGCCACTCTTTTAGTTCAGGAACGCCCGGTTTACGTTTCCCGAATACTAACGCAATATTGTTGCCCTCGCTATCGAATAAATCGAGTCCCGTTACGATACCATCTTTCGTTGGTTTGCGGGTTACCCAGATATGGTGAACCTGATCTAAACGCAAATGCATGTTGAACTCGGGGTCTAGTACATTGTACCAGGGACCTGTGGTGACTAACTTCTTAACCGGCCCGGTATGAATCTGAATGCACCCTGGGCTTGAGGCAAAAATCATGATGGGGAGCGCCCGTTCAGCCACGGTTTCGAATAGCTTTTGTAGTTGCTCTGCCGATATCAACTGCGCGTACCCTTCAGGAGCCAGCCGAAGTCCCTGTTCCCGTTCGAGTTTGTGTTTGCGCAGAAGGCCGAAAAACTGGTGCGTATCTTCCATCGCCAACCAGGCTTCCTGAAATGCCTGTACGTCAACGTCCGCGTCGGATATACCGGCTTCTTTTTCGGGGTAGGCTACCGTAACAATCGGGCTCGTCTGGTCAACCGCCAGGTATTTTTGAACCAAGGCATCATAGGCAGCAGTGTCGGATTTATCCGTCAGATAGATCTTATGCACAGCGGTGCCATCCAGATCAAAGAACTGAAGGCTCTTCCGGCCGTTTTCATCGACTGCAAACCCAAAATGCCAGTGCGACATAAACAGGCGCAGATCAATGTCTGGCCCGAGAACGAGTCCTGTCTGATCGTTGAAGGATACTTTTTCGTAGACGCCCTTGCGTTCGTGAACGATGTTGTCATTACGGGTCAGCGCCATCACATGGCCCAGGGTTGTCACCCCTTTCAGTAAGTCGCGAAAATCACCGTCCAGTCGCTGCACCGTTTCGCCAACCTGCGTTTGTAGGAGTTCAGCTTCACTGACGCCCAGTTGTTTTGCCGCATCGCGGATTCTGGTTTTTGGATTTTCCAGGTTGAACGCAGCCCAGCGTTCTTTGAGACTTTGTGTTGTTGTCATGGCGTATTGATCTGTTAATGTTAAAGTTGATTGTCAGAGAATTGGTGATGTTGAGGGACTACCATAGGGCAGTCCATTTCGGGATGTGAAAGGAGCCATACTTTCAAGTTGAATACGCGGAGAATTGTGGCCTCCGTGATAACATCTCGGGGTGTCCCGGCGGCTTCCACCTGACCGGCCCGTAGCATAATGATCTGATCGGCATACTGTGCGGCCAGATTCAGGTCGTGCAAAATCACGACGACGCAAAAGCCTCGTTGGGTGAATTCACGGGCGAGTTCCAGCATCTGCTGCTGATGCAGCAGATCGAGACCGGTGGTGGGTTCATCTAAAAATAGAATTCCCTGCTCCACATCCCAGATTTGGGCCAGCACCCGCGCCAATTGTACCCGCTGTTGTTCCCCACCCGATAAGGTCGTGAAAATGCGGCTGGCAAACGCCCACATACCCACTTTTTTAAGCGCCATTTCGGCAATCAGATAATCCTGTTCAGACGGATGAAACTCGAAATGAGGATACCGACCCATCAGGACTAACTCGCTGACCAGAAACGGAAACACCACCGAGTTCTGTTGCGGCAATACCGCCCGAAACAGGGAAAGCTCTTTTTCGGAATATGTATTAATCGCCCGGCTGTAGAGCTGGATTCCACCTTCCGAAGCCGTTAGTTCACGGGTGCACAACTTGAGCAAGGTTGATTTCCCCGCGCCATTTGCCCCAACGATGGCCAGCAATTCACCCGGTTTAGCCTGGAACGAAACCCCATCGAGCAGTTTCCGATTCCGAATTCGATACGACAAATTGTTGACCTCTAGCATAGTCGTGATACGTTAAGTGCCTTCCCTATGTGCTTCTATGTTCTCGCTTGGCTGTGCCGAGTGAGGGGTATTGGTTCAAGGGCCTCTGGCCCGTTTTAGAGATTATTTTTTATCACACGGGCCAGAGGCCCTTGAACTAATAGTCCTCACTCGGCACAGCCAAGCGAGAACGTGAGTCATGATAAGTTAAGCACCTGTCCTGCGTCTGTCCCGAAACAAAATCCATAAGAAAACGGGTGTTCCGACCAGCGCAGTCAAGATGCCAATGGGCAGTTCTGCCGGGGCAACCAGCGTTCGGGCGAGCGAATCCGCTAACGTCAGTACGATGGCACCACCTAAAGCTGAGCCGGTTAGTACCCGGCGGTGGTCGGAACCGACGCCCATCCGGATCAGGTGCGGAATGACCAACCCAACGAAACCAATGATGCCCGCAACCGCTACCGATGTACCCACGGCCATTGTGGCGAAAATAATGACCTGTCGTTTGACGCTTTTTAAATTCACCCCCAGCATACTGGCCTGACTCTCGCCCAGAGCCAGCAGATTGAGGGACTTTGCCAGGCGTGGAATACCCGCTAACGCCACAACCGTAAAGGGTAAAATTCCCAGTACCGATGTCCAGCTGGCCCCTCCCAGACTACCCAGACTCCAGAACGTAATGTTGCGAAGTTGTTCATCGGTCGCCAGATAGGTCATAATGCCGGTTAACGCGCCCGACAGTGCGTTGATGGCAATACCTGTTAGCAACATGGTTGTGATTAGGTCTTTACCCGCCATGCGGGCAATCCGGTACACGAAAAAAGCCGTTACACAGGCCCCCGCAAACGCCACCACCGACAACGCATACATGCCCAACACACCCGTGAGGGTTTGGAAGAATTTCACTTCCAGCACAATCATTGTGACTGCGGCCAGTGAAGCGCCTGCCGAAATCCCAATCAGACCGGGGTCGGCAAGGGGATTCCGGAACAACCCCTGGATAGCGGCTCCAGAGATGGCCAATCCTGCACCGATCAGCACAGCCAGACAGACGCGGGGCAACCGAATGACCAGCAGAATGGCCTCTTTCGTCCCATCTACGTCCACCGATTCTCCCAACGCCTTGCGGAGAATGAGCCCGATTTCATAGGGCGTTACCTGCACGGCACCAATCCCTACCGACAGGATAACCGTTACCACCAATACGGCAATCAGCGTAGGCAGCAACCACGGATTGAGGGTTGTTCTCAGCACTGATTTCTGGGTTAGCTTTAGTGTTTCTGGCGGATCGATCGTGGTGCTGGTCATGCTGCTTACGCTTTGGGTTTTTGGGTAAGTTTCTGCGCTAACTCCTGTAATGCTTTTCCTAAACGGGGTGAAAAGCCGCTCAGCAAATGGCCATCCATATCGATGATCCAGCCGTTTTTGCCCGCATTCGTTTGGGCAATACCCTGCACTTTCAATAAGCCTTCGTTACCCCCCAGACTTTCGAGTCCACTGTCGAACAGCAAAATCACGTCGGGATTGGCCGTCACCAGGGCTTCGGCGGTGAGGGGTTTGTAATTCTCGAAGTCAGGTGTGGCATTGACACCGCCCGCCAGTTCAATCATTTTGGCAACCTGCGTGCCCCGGCCCGATACCATCATGGTACCCGTACCCCGAGCGTAAATAAAGAGCACTTTTGGGCTGGTTGGTGCCTTCCTGACCTGCGCCAGATCGGCGTCCAGTTTTTTGAGTATTGACTTGGCTTTCGAACCAACCTGGCAGGTAGTGGCTACATCCTGAATCAGTTTTTTAGCTCCGGCAACACTGTATTCCTGCTGGAACGAAATAACCTTGATGCCCGCAGCTTTAATCTGGTCGATCACTTCTGGTTTCGTTCCCGCAGTTTGGGTCGTGAGTACAAGCGTTGGCTTTAGCGAAATAACGCCTTCGGCCGAAATGCTGCGGTTATGGCCCACTTTCGGCAGGCTTTTCAGCAATTCGGGATACGTACTCGTTACATCGACCCCGATCAAATGGGATTGTAAGCCTAATTCGCACAGAATTTCACTGACTGTGCCATCAAGTGACACAATACGAACCGGTTCCTCTTTAGGCGGTTTGGCTGCATATATCGGATGATTTCCGATCAGCAGGCTCCACAAAAGGCACATAAGCCCCGTTGTGGATAGGATTGATTTCGTCATGATTATCTTGATTAGCTACCTTGTTTAACCAGTTTGAATTCGAATTTCGGGTTGCCCCGTACGCCACCATCGTTGGAGATGAAGCTGATGAATTTCAGTTTGTAAACGTTGCCCGCAGCATCCTTAATCACGTAGAACCGGTCGGTTTTTACGCCGATGGGTGTTCCCGTAGTTGCCCGCCAGTTTGACCCAATGACAGAGCGATCGCTTTTGAAGGTGGTTGTTGCAATATTGGTTTCGACATACGCATCATACGTAACTGTACTGGTCAGTACTTCGGCCGCTGTTACACCCGCCAGAAAGTTGATATAGACCTGATCGGAGAAGTAGTAGGGGATGTTGTTGGTGCCATCGCTGGTTAGGTAGATGCCGCCGGTCCATTCAATATCCCACTTGGCTTTGGCCGGTTCAACGGCTACAGCCGCTCCGGTATCAAACGATACGTAGTTAAAATTATAGGCCGCGTCTTTCGTGATTGAAACGGTCTTGAACGTCGTTTCTTTAATCCCTGCATACTGAAGCGTATAACCCGTGGTGCCATTCCGCAATACTCTGAGCTTTATCCAACCTTTGGCGGGTGTTGCACCACCTGTACCCCGGTTAAGAATGTACACTTTGTTGTCAGCGTCGGTAGCCGAGATAGCCGGAATTACTGTTTTCGTCAGATCCCCCGATACATCGTCTATCAATTTCAATCCGGCTGGACTGAAATCACTTGTGCTCAGTACAAGACCAACGGTATCGGCAGCCGTTACCTGTGTCAGATCGGTTTTGGTCAGGGCAATGGCAGCCGCACCAGTCATATTGTTGATAATAACCCGGAAGTCAGTGCCCGAAGAGAAGCCTAAATCCCAGCTTGCGCGCTTCACCGCGTTTTGGGTATTGTTGCTCAAATCGACGAATACGGCATTGATGGCACTGGAGCCCCCCGTTCCACCATCCAGCGTCAGTGTCGTGCCCGCCGATACAATGGAGGTGAACTTAACCGTCAGCTGTTTCGTCGTTCCAACCAAAACCGGGCTACCTGCCGAGGCTATGGCGAATGCAATGGTTTCCGTGCCGGAGAGAAAAATATTGTCGGCTTTGGTCAGTTTAAAGGAGGTTTCGCTGGCACCCGCTGGCACTGTCAGAGACAATGTATTCGAGGTTAGCGCTGGTGTTGTCGTGAACTGGGTTCCACTGGCAATGCCCGTAGGCGTCACTTGTATGGTTACGGGTGTAGCGGCATCAACCGCCCGTGATAGTTTGAGTTTAATGGTCGCTTCTTTAGTGGCTGCATCCAGACCCTGTTCCGCGCTTTCGAATTGCACTAAATTGTCTGGAAGTGGGGGATCGGATTCTTTACAGGCATTCAGTGTACTTACCGCTAGGGCGAACATGATTATGAAGACTCTTTTCATTTGATTGTTGGAATTTGAAGGATTAAAAAACATGGAGGAGGTTTGTTGGCAAAGCTGATTTATAATGAATAATGTATAATGGAGGATGGATAATGTCTGATAGTCAGTGTTTTGTCATTATTCATTATTCATTATTTAGTTTTTATACCATTGAAAGCTGATCCCAAGGAAATAAGAACGCCCATAACTGTAGGGCACAGGCCCAGCCGTACTGTGCGCACTGCCTGTATCGGTTGAGGTATTGGCCAGGCGGGTAATGTTGAGCAGGTTTTTAACACCCGCGTTGAGGATCAGGAATTTATTGAGCGTTTTCGTGAGCGTAGCATCAGCCCAATGGAAAGCCGCGATCTCCGTCAAGGTGGCCGATACCTGATTGTCGGCGGTTACCGTAGCGGTGTAGCTGGGTCGTTTGCCGGTGTATTTGTAGAAAACGCTCAGTTTCGTACCAATCTTTTTCAGGCTGTACGTCAGGTTCGTATTGACCTCCGGCGACCAGATAAACGTGGGTAACGAGCCATAAGCCGTGGTGTCGGACAGCAGGCTATTGTAACGACCGATGTAGGAGAACCCCACGGTAGCTTGCAGATCTTTCCAGGTAAAGACGTTCTCCAGGGTGGCACCCGTCGTTTTGAATTTGTCGATGTTGATGGTCATCGAGATACTCGGGTTCGTTGGATCGACACCGTAGCTGATCAGGTTATTGAAGTCGTTGTAGAAAAAGCCGAGTGTCGATTTGACTTTCGAACTGGTTTGCAGCGCCAGCGATCCGTTAAAACTGTTGGAGGTCTCGGCTTTCAGATCCGGATTCCCGCGAATCGAATGGCTGGCGTCGAAAAAGTTGAAATACAATTCGCGCAGGGCGGGGGAGCGAAAGCCACGAGCATAGGCTACCCGAAGGTCAAGCTTGCTGGTCAGTGCGAATTTGGCGTTAAGGGACGGAATGACCGGTGGCGCGTCGTAGACCGAGTTCCTGATGAAACGCAAACCCGGACGAATACTGATGCGGGCCGTAGGGCTGATGGTTGACGAAACGAAAAGCGCATAGTCGTTAATGGTAGGTGATCCTGAAATCCGGGCACCAGACGCTCCATCCAGGTTGATGTCGATGCCAGATTGCAGGGAAAATGCCGATGATGCCGTGTATTGAGTAGTGGCCCGGTATGTCTGACTCGTAAATTTCGATACATCCTGTTCACCCGTACCGAGCGATAGGGTGCGTAAGCCCGTGCTTACATCCAGAATTGTGGTTTGTGTCCGGCGCTGGTAATCCGTGTAAGAAGCCTGCCCGGTAAGCTGGAATCGGTCGTTTACTTTCCAGTCGCCCTGTAGCTGATGTACATAGCGGTTGGTGATGTATTTCTGGTCACGCGCCTGATTTGTGTTAACATTTTCGGCTCCCTGACTGAGCAGATTTTCCTTCAGGGCATCCAGCCGATAGTACACGTTAGCTCTTGCTGACCGGTAACCGAATTTGCCATGACCAAACAATTGATCTTTGGGTAACCAGTCATTTACGCGTCCTTCCGATAGCCCCTGCCAGCCCCCAAAGGTATTGTTGGTCACGCCAGCCGATACGTTCCAGCCGTTCTTTTGCCAGGTGGCCCCTACATTTTGCAGGTGAACACCTTGCTTGGTCAATAGATTATAGTCTGAGCCAGCTGTTTCTTCCTGAATTCTGGCCGTGATTCCCAGCCGTTCGGCACCTGGTTTTTTGGTGATAATGTTAATGACACCTGCCAGCGCATCTGAGCCATACGAAACCGACATTGGCCCTTCGACAATCTCAATCCGTTCGATGCTGTTGATATCGATCTGGTTGATGCTTTCCCGCGTATCGCCCCGGTCAACCATCGGCAACCCGTCCAGCAGGATCTTCACGCTACGCCCGGCCATACCCATTAGCTGAACATCCGTTGTGCCTAGCGTAAGGTCATTGGAGAATCGGAAGCCTAACTCATTATTCAATACGCCCATTACGTTCAGCGCGCCCCGTAAACGGATGCGTTCGCTACTGATCACCCGAACCTGATACACCGATTTTTTTATTGACTGCGGCTCATATTGCCCGGTTACAACCACTTCATCGAGTGCATTACTGGCAGCTTTCAGGCGGATGGTCACGTTGGTCGGCCTGTTGTTTTCAACCTGAATGATCTGGCTAACAGACTCATAGCCGACCATAGATAGTTGCAATTCATGTTTGCCGACCGGCAGGCCAGTTATGGTGAATTGGCCATTTCCATTGGCCATTGTGGCTTTTTTGATACCCTTAAGTTGTACGGTAGCCAATGCGCCGGGTGTGCCATCAGCCAGCAAAATTGTGCCCTCTATGCTGCCAACGGTTTGTTGCGCCCAGAGCCGGGTTGTATTCATGAGTAGGAACAGAAACCATGCTGTATATAGGTGACGGGTATACTTCTTTTTCATAGTAATTATGTCAAAATAGCGGGGAGTCAATCGGCTTACTAGTATCTAATTCACGAACCTTTTTCCTGAATATCAGTACTTTGGCAAACAGCGTAGCATTCAGAGTTGGCACCTGTTTGGCAAAAGGCATGCGCCAATCAATAATGGTTTTTATTTAGACAAATTAAAAATAATGCACAAATGTAGGGATGCCGCGCTTGTAAACAAGCCTTATTTAGAATTTTTCTGAATAATTTATTCTGTAGCTAAAAATCTGGCCTGTATTTGATTCACTAAATACAGGGCGGTTCGATGGCCATTCCCCTTTTTATGAACAAAACCAGCCCCAACCAGCCACGTTAGGGTTTTATAAACAGTTGCCCTACTAATCTGAATTTTTTGTCTACGCATAAACAGCCATAAGGTATCTGCATTTGTATAGGCCATTTGTTCGCCAAGAGCCATGGCTACCGATATCTGCTTTGCGGACGATCTGGTGCCTGTTTCACGATAATAACTCGTTAACCGTTCTCTCCATTCCTGCGGATCAATGGCTATCTCATTAGCCAATCCAGTCTGATAGTTCATACTCGTTACGTGTATAGGTAGAGATGCGGGTACAGATCAATTGGTATCTATCAATAGAAGCACATCGGTATTGCTATCAGTAGTCTCCGCAGGTTTAGTCAATAGCGATACTACTTTCAGGTTTATATGCTGAGCGTTCTTTTTCTACCGTGTATCTATATACGTATAAGTATTTATACTTGCCGATACAGGCTACTCTGGCTGGTGCGGATAGTTACCCGAGCCAGACTCCTGCACGCACATCAACTGGCAATATGGAGTTGATTAACGTGCAGGAAATCGTACAGATCTACCATCGCTAGTGAGCCATTGACTAAAGCCTGCAAATCCAGCAATTCGTCAAAGGAGAAAACCGACACAGTGTCATACGAGCCAGGTAGACACAACAATAGTTGCTGGGAAAATGCCTGGCCGTGTGGCCGTTCCGAAACGTTCACCAGGTGATTTACCTTGCGGGCTAATTGCCGTAAGCGCTCGTGACAAAGCCAAATCTGGGTTTCACCGAAATCAAGCCAGAATCCACCACTACGACGACAAACTGTAGCCTGCCCGTAACAACTTTGAAAGAGAGGTTCTTTTCGTTGGTTCATACTGGGTTAGTTTAGAAGAAACAGTAGCTCCAGGAGCCGATCCAGTTCACATAGCTGTCCTGTTTTATCCAATTGTTAGTTAATGGATTCGTAAGCTCTCGCTAAGCTTGTGATCAACAAAGTTGCTTGGCCTAGCAGGGTTTTAACTCTAAAAGTTCAACATGGGTCAATGGGCCAAACAGTGTAAACATGGCTGTAGTGGGTGATACCATTCTGCTATCCGGTTGGTTGGGTGGCATTGAAACAGGATTAAGGTCAATGCTCAATGCAGAATGATAAAGAAGGTGAAACTGTTCAGCGGTGAGTAGCCGGTGTATAGAGCCAAAGCGGAAAGCATACTGAAATTCGGCATCGTTGTGGAGTACAACCTCCCCATGCTGTGTTTTGGCCAGTTGTAAAGGGCATTTCATCCAGTTATTCATGATTACCAGGTTTTGTGCCTGAGCGGGCGACTGATGTGAGCATTAATCTGAAACAGCAGCCGCCACGCTTAGGGCTTGGGTACTCAATCGAGTTTTATTGAAGAACTGAAACGTACTTAGTTCCGAGTTTTTTCAGGACTTCCCGCTAGTGTACAATTACACTAGCATCCCTCAGTAATTGCTTTAAGCCAGATAGCTCACAAGCAAAAAGCTAAATCTGAGGTTGGTCGAAGGCATTAAAAACTGAATACGTGGTTGATGTGGATTCCAGTGGACTACGGTTATTCGATCAAGCTGGGCAGAAAATAAATCACACCCGCTTAATTCCTTACAAACGTAATTCTTGTTTATACTCATTCCAAATAATTGCCCTATTTATTTAGAAAAAATCTAAATAATTTAATGGGGTTACGCAAAGCTGGAAAAGCTTATGAACTATGTCAACTTCTGTAGAGTAATCAGGTGTGTTAGCAGATAACCTGTGCAACAAAGGTCTTCCCAGTCAGCAACTAACTTCCATTCCTTAAGGACGATCTACACCTCAAAAAGTATAACTGACTTAGTAGCTGCTTCAAGCTTATAATTACCCTGATCAGATGAAATTAGCTTTTACCCGTATAGTTCTAGCCGTATTGATTATATCCGGCAGTCGTTCACTTCTGGCACAACCGCTTTCCCTAACAATCACGAAACGATACCTCAATCTGCCGGTCTCCCAAACTCAAACTAGGGGAACGATGCAGTTCCTGATCAATAACAAACAGGAGCGCTCGTTTAAGATACGCCTGGCGGCCGATAAGCCCGACTATTGGGTGTTTTGCGATATGGCTGCTCTTCAGGGGAAAACCATCACCATTAATTACGATGGCAAGTTAGAGGGCTTGAGTAAAATTTATCAGGACGATAAAATTGCTGGTCAGGATTCGCTGTATACCGAAACGAACCGTCCGCAATACCACTTCTCAACCCGCCGGGGCTGGATCAACGACCCGAATGGACTGATTTTCTATGAAGGGGAGTACCATCTTTTTTATCAGCATAACCCCTACGAACGGGAATGGGAAAACATGTCCTGGGGGCATGCAGTAAGCAAGGATATGATCCATTGGGAGGAACTGCCAACCGCCCTATCTCCCGATAGTATGGGAACCATGTTTTCGGGCTCAACCGTAATCGACTACGACAATACCGCTGGATTTAACAAAGGGAGCATACCCGCCATGATTGCTTTTTTTACCGTCGATAATCCGGAAAAACAAGTTCAGTGCATGGCCTATAGTTTGGATAAAGGCCGCACCTGGACAAAATACGACCGTAACCCACTGATTGATTCGAAAGCGAAATGGAGCAGCAAGGATACTCGTGATCCACGGGTGTTTTGGTATAAGCCAGGCAACCATTGGGTAATGGTTCTGAACGAACGGGACGGGCATTCGATTTATACCTCAAGAAACCTGAAGGAATGGACGTATGCGAGCCATGTGACGGGTTTTTGGGAATGCCCTGATTTATTCGAATTACCCATAGATGGCGATAAAAGTAAGACGAAATGGGTCATGTATGGGGCATCGACTACGTATATGATCGGCTCATTCGATGGGAAAACCTTCACACCCGAATCGGGGAAACACTACTATACAACCGGGACCATCTATGCGGCACAAACTTTTGCCAATATGCCCGAACGTGATCCCCGACGCATTCAGATTGGCTGGGGCCGGGTTCCGCAGCCCGGAATGCCCTTTAACCACATGATGCTTCTACCCACTGAACTCAGGCTTCACACAACCAAAAATGGCCTGCGATTGAGTAGCGTACCGGTCAAGGAAACGGAACAACTCGTTGAACCAATTCTGCACGGGGCGTCTCTGAGCGCCGATGATGCCAATCAGAAATTGAAATCGTTTAATCAGCTCGACCAGTTCAGGATAAAAACAACCGTTAAACTGTCGCATGCAACCAGTGCGGGCTTGTCTCTTTTCGGCCAGCGAATACTCGATTATGATCTGAATGCCAACTTGGTAAATAAGGTATTCTATTCGCCGGAAAACATGACCAGCATGGAGCTTACGGCCGATATTTATGTGGACCGAACCTCCATAGAAGTCTTCATTGATGGTGGGGCTTACTCGTATTCGATGGAAAGAAAGCCTGTCTCAGGCAATAAAGAAGGTCTATTGTTTTGGGGAAATCGAATTGATGTTAAGGACTTTACGCTGTATAGGGTCAAGTCGATCTGGAAGTAGAAGGTGCTTCAGAAGAAACCATAGGATTTATCTTATAAGCCTAAACGTTACGTACATGAAAGCGCTTTCTCTGCTTTGCCTTTTGGTCTTTACCCCATTATTACTTTGGGGCCAACCAACCGAATCGTATCCGGTTCATCCCGATGCCCAGCCTCAGGAGGGTGTTCCCAAAGGCGAAGTACTCAAATTTACGTTTGAAACCTCTACAATCTTTCCGGGTACCTGGCGTGAGTACTGGGTGTATGTACCTGCCCAATACAAGCCCTCTCAGCCCGCCTGCGTTTATATAAATCAGGACGGTATTCAGTGGCAGGCCCCGGCCGTTTTTGATAATTTGATTCATAAAAAAGAAATGCCTGTTACCATTGGCGTATTCGTTATGCATGGGCGGGTTAAAGCAGCTAATCCAGACGCTGCGCTCGATCGGTTCAATCGTAGTTTTGAATATGATGGATTGGGCGATAATTATGCCCGTTTCCTGCTGGACGAACTTTTGCCCGACGTAGAAACCAGAAAAACGACTGACGGACGAGCGATACGCCTATCTAAAAATGGTAACGATCGCGCCATTGGCGGATCAAGCAGCGGGGCGGTTTGTGCATTCACCGCGGCCTGGGAACGCCCAGACGCCTTTAGTCGGGTATTCAGTACGATTGGTACATACGTTGGGTTACGCGGGGCCGAT
The DNA here is from genome assembly GCF_006965485.1 of Spirosoma sp. KCTC 42546. Lineage (NCBI taxonomy): Bacteria > Pseudomonadati > Bacteroidota > Cytophagia > Cytophagales > Cytophagaceae > Spirosoma > Spirosoma sp. KCTC 42546. Next base: position 6,410,106 of record NZ_CP041360.1, on the reverse strand, counting down.
GAGGAACATACATTGGTCCGTAAAACGGAGCCTAAACCACTCCGTATTTTTCTACAAGATGGTACTAACGACCTCAACATCTACGCTGGCGACTGGTGGATGGCGAACCAGACGATGGAACGCGCGCTCACATTTTCGGGCTATGAGGTACAGCACGTCTGGGGAGAAGGAGCTCACAATGGCAAACATGGAACGGCTATTTTTCCCGATGCCATGCGTTATCTGTGGAAAGGATGGCCCGAGCCTGTAAAAACAGGGACTTCTAAAAATCAGATGCTTACCGATATTTTACTGCCCAATGAAGGCTGGCAACTGGTTGGCGAAGGTTATCGACGCGCCGAAGGACTTAGTGCCAACGCCAAAGGCGAGGTATTTTTTTCGGATGGGTCGGCTGGAAAACTATGGAAGGTAGGCCTGGATGATAAACTAAGCCGGGATGATGGTAAAACTAGCTCGGTCGCCAACGGACTCAAGGGGAATTTCAGTGTTGTAGCCAGCAATGGAAACGGGTACCTCACCAGCCCGGCTCAGCATGCCAACGAGCCGAGTAGCGTGTGGCTGATTCAACCCAATGGCAAAAAGAGCAAGGTCGATACGGGTCTTATGTCGGCCACGGGCGTGACGCTTTCACCCGATCAAACGCTGTTATATGTGGCTGACAATCGCTCGCACTGGGTCTATAGTTTTTCAATCAAGCCGGATGGCACGCTGGCTAATAAGCAGAAATATTACTGGCTTCACGCACCAGATACCGCCGATGATGCTGGGGCGAATGGCCTCAAAACGGACCGCGACGGGCGGTTATACGTTGCCTCGCGATTGGGAATTCAGGTATGCGATCAGGCAGGTCGGGTCAATGCCATCCTGCCTATTCCCAACAGAAACGTATCCAACATCTGTTTTGGCGGATCGAATTTCGATATACTCTACGCAACTTGCGGTGATAAGGTGTACAAACGTAAACTATATGTCAAAGGCGCCAATGCCTGGGAAGCACCTATTAAACCTACTGCGCCAAGGTTATAAGTATTTAAGCAGGTTTGGATTCTGTTGGGAACGGGAGTAGCCAGGACGTCCACGTCCGGGCAGAACAAATACGGACTTATTAGCTCCCGTTCTCGCTTGGCTTTGCCGAGTGAGGGGTATTGGTTCAAGGGCCTCTGGCCCGTTTCTGTCGCAATGCACCGGCCAGAGGCCCTTGAACCAATACCCCTCACTCGGCAAAGCCAAGCGAGAACGGAGAACGGAAGTAGTCTGGACGTCCACGTCCGGGTAGAACAAATACTGATTTATTAGCCCAGACGTGGACGTCCTGGCTACTTTTCTCCATAACAAAAATGATTGATCTCAGACATACCAGACAAAAGGCAGGACTCCTTATTATACTGTTCTTTATTGTCGGAACTGCCTTCTCGCAGTCCGTTACCAACGGTGGGAAACAGCCATTGCGCTTATTTCTGATTGGTAATAGTTTTTCGCAAAACGCAACGAAATACCTGCCGCAACTAAGCAAAGAGGGTGGACATAACCTGGTGATTGGGCGTGCCGAAATTGGTGGGAGCTCCCTACAGCGGCACTGGAACCATGCCGAAGCAGCAGAACGGAATCCCGATGACCCCGAGGGGAAACCCTATGGCGGAAAATCGTTGAAGATGCTCTTGTCAGACGGCGTCTGGGATGTGGTTACCATTCAGCAGGCTTCCATCCTTTCCGGCGATGTGGAAACGTATCGACCCTACGCTCGTAAGTTGTATGAGTACGTGAAAAAACTACAGCCTCGGGCTAACGTAGTCTTTCATCAGACCTGGGCGTACCGGGCCGACTCAAAGGATTTTAGTCAAATTTCGAAAGGAGATTCGGCAAAGAGTGCACAGGAAATGTGGGAGAAATCAAGAGCGGCCTATCACACGATTGCGAACGAGCTGGGGATTCCGGTCATTCCCAATGGCGATGCTTTTTATCAGATGAATGCGAAGAAGAAATGGGCGTACCAGGCGGATAATACCGTTGACTTCCGTCAGCTTCAAGCGCCAAACCTACCAGACCAAACGCATTCCCTGCATATGGGGTATCGCTGGGATAACGGGAAACTGGCCTTTGATTCGCACCATGCGAACGATGCGGGTTGCTACTTAGGGGCTTTGGTATGGTATGGGTTTCTGTATAACGAATCACCAGTTAAACTGACATTTAGTCCCGAAGGGGTTGATCCGGCTTTTTCTAAACAGTTACGGAAAACAGCCTGGGCAACCGTTAAAAAGGAGAAAAAGAAAGAGTAAGACCGTACCGGTATTCTCTTCTTTATAGAGCACTTCCGAAAGGGATATTTCGGAGTAAAAATAGATTTGGTTGGCGGTGTCAGATACACCATACGCCATATCTCCAAGATATGGCGTATGGTGTATCTGACACCGCCAACCAAATCGAAACCCTCTTGACGTCGACTAAAAAAGTATGAGAAAGATTAAGGCCACGCTTGGGTATCGTTTGTTGGTGTTCCTTTTCCTCCCCTTCGGATTGGCCGTTGCTCAGAATAAGCCACAAGTTGGTACTGAATCGGCAAACGCCCCGTTTGAGCTTAAAAATGGCGACAGGGTAGTGTTTCTGGGAAACTCACTCTTCGAAAATGATTTTCAATACGGTTATCTGGAATTAGCCCTCACCACCCGTTGGCCCGATCGTGACGTTACTTACCGAAATCTTGGCTGGACTGGCGACAACGTATATGGTGTAGCTCGTAGCACGATTACCAACCCACCCACGGGCTATGACTTGCTGATGGAACACATTACCAAGGCACAGCCAACCCTGGTTTTTGTTGCCTACGGTGGCATTGAAGCGCAGGATGGAGAGGCTGGTCTGCCCAGTTTTACCGAAGGATTAGGCAAGCTGCTCGACAAAATTGATCAGCTAGGTGCCAAAGCGATTCTGCTGTCGCCGATTCCAATCCTGGCCGCTGATTCCGCCCAAAGCCTGGCGAAGCGAAATGCCATGCTGGAAGTCTATGCGTCGGCGATTGAAAAAATGGCTTCTGCGCGCGGCAAACGCTATATCGACATATTTAAGCCGATTCAGGAGATCAGCAAACAAACGCCACTGACCGATAACGGTATTCACCTGAACGAAACCGGCTACTATCAGTTGGCCATGATCCTTGAACGAAGTCTGGGACTAGGAGCCCGAACGGCTCCCATCTCGATCAGCATATCAAAACAAACTGCGGAGACTTCGGGACCGGCTAAACTGCTGGGCACTGGCAATACGAACGAAAACCTGCGCTTCACCATCGACGAACGCTCCCTCCCGCTCCCAACGCCAGCAGACGCAAAAGGGCTACCCGATCAGGCACAGGTGCTTAAACTAACGGGTTTGAAAAAGGGGTTCTATACGCTCACCGCCGATAACGAGGAACTAGTAACCGCTTCGGCGAAACAATGGGAGGAAGGCGTTGCGATCCGGCAGGGCAGTAATTTTGAACAGGTGCGTGAACTCCGGCAGATGATCCTGAAAAAGAATGAGTTGTTTTTCTTCCAGTATCGCCCACTAAACACGACCTATATTCTTGGATTTCGCTCCTATGAGCAGGGCCGTCATGTGAAAGGCCTCGAAGAACAAAGTATTCTCATTAAGTGGCTGGAAGGACAGATTGCCGTAGCCCGCAAGCCCAAATCCAGCGTGTATCAACTTTCCTTTTTGAAGTAGTATGAACGTAATAAGTAGACTTATCCTGTTTTCTGTCGTTCTGCTGAGTGTCTCGGCCATCAACCAGGATAATCGAAAAGACAATCCCGACCCCGACCCGAAGCGTGAACTGGAGTCATTCAAGATTGCTGATGGGTTTGAAGTGACCCTGTTTGCCGCTGAACCGCTGGTGGCCAAACCCATTCAGATGAACTGGGATGCCGACGGCCGCTTATGGGTAGTAAGCAGCACCGCGTACCCGCACCTGAAAACGGGCGAAACGGCGAACGACAAAATCTTTGTTCTGGAAGATACCGATGGCGATGGCAAGGCCGACAAATCGACCATTTTTGCCGAAGGCTTGTTAACGCCCACGGGAATCCTGCCGGGCGATGGCGGTGTGTATGTAGCTAACTCAACCGAAATCCTGCATTTTATGGATACGGATGGCGATGGGAAAGCCGACAAAAAGCGCCGGATTTTAAACGGATTCGGTACTGCGGATACCCACCATCTGATTCACACGTTCCGCTGGGGACCCGAAGGTCTGCTGTATTTCAACCAGTCTATTTATATCTATAGCCACGTGGAAACTCCCTCCGGTATCAAACGGCTGGAAGGGGGTGGCGTGTGGCAATTGAATCCCAAACACCTCGAACTGGATATCTATGCTAAAGGTCTGGTCAATCCGTGGGGATTGCAGTTTGACCGTTGGGGGCAAACCTTCCTGACCGATGGAGCCGGTTTCGAAGGGATCAATTATGCGTTTCCGGGGGCTACGTTTCTCACCTCGCCGGGTGCCGCCCGCATTCTCAGGGGCTTAAATCCGGGACAGCCCAAACACAGCGGACTGGAAATGATTTCGGGTCGGCATTTGCCGGAATCCTGGCAGGGGAGCGTCATTACCAACGACTTCCGGGCCAATCGGATTAACCGATTTAAGCTGGAAGAGCAGGGGAGTGGATACGCGTCCAAGCAGATGGAGGATCTGATGTGGACGGATAATGTCGCGTTTCGTCCCGTCGATATATCCGTTGGGCCGGATGGAGCCATTTACGTAGCCGACTGGTATAACCCAATCATTCAGCACGGCGAAGTAGATTTTCACGACCCGCGCCGGGATCAGCAGCACGGCCGAATCTGGCGAATTGTTGCTAAAAATCGCCCGTTGGTCAAAAAGCCCGCGTTAACAAAAGCCAGTGTTCCCGACCTGTTAGACGCCCTAAAGCTACCCGAAGACTGGACCCGTGGGCAGGCGAAACAGGTCTTGAAAGCGCGTGGCGCTACCGACGTAATTCCCGCACTTCAGAAATGGGTTCAGGAACTGGACAAAACGAACCCCGACTACGAACATAATCTGCTGGAAGCTCTTTGGCTCTATCAAACGCTTGAGGTGGTGAACGAACCGCTTTTGCTACGGTTGCTGAATGCCGAAAACCATAAAGCACGGGCTGCGGCCTTACGTGCCCTGGAGTTATGGTATCCTAAGCTATCCAACGTACCGGCACTGCTTACCAAGGCGGTAGCAGATAAACATCCACAGGTACGGATGGAGGCCGTTATTGCGCTACGAAACGTAAAAACGCCCGACGCTGTCCGGACGGCTTTATCGGTGTTGGACAATCCAATGGACGAGTTCCTGGATTATGCGCTCTGGCAAACCGTTCGCGAAGGAGAACCCCTATGGGCAAGCCGCCTGAAAACCGATCCCAACTTCTTTGGCGATGCCCGCAAAACCGTTTTCGCACTGAAATCGGTGAGCAGCCCGGAAGCGGTGACGCAGTTGAGGCAACTGTATCAGCAGGGTAAAGTGCCGGAAGACTACAGGAAGGACGTGCTCGGGTCGATAGCGAAGTTCGGCAGTGCGGCTGACATGGGCGGTCTGTTTGGAAAAGAGATACAGGTTAAAAGCAGTACGGCTAACGAGCTTGCTATGGTACTCAGTACGCTGGAAGAAGCCGCCCGTCGGGGTGTCAAACCAGCCGGACAACTGGACCGAATTACGGACTTTATCGACAGCGACGACGAGGCCGTAGCAACAAGCGCCATTCGATTGATCGGCTTATGGCATCTGGACGAGTTGACCGGAACGCTGGTAGGATTGGCCCAAAAGGGTGATAAAAGCGTTCAGAAAGCCGCGCTGGGCGCACTGGCAACGTTAAAGACCGATAAAGCCAAAGCCTCGCTGATTAGCCTGACAACGGCTAAAAATCCGGTCGAATTACGACTGGCGGCTGCATCGCAACTCGTTTCCGTAAATGCCACGGAAGCCGCCCGGATCAGTGCTGACCTGTTACGAACCGTACCGGAACAAACCGATGTGACTGAACTGCTCAAAGCCTTTTTAACCAGCAAACAAGGGGTACAGGCGCTTGCCGACGAACTGACGGCCCGGAAAATACCTGAAAAAATGGCCATCGCCAGTCGGCAGATTATGCAGCGCAGTGTGCCCTTTAATCGGCGTAACAGCGACGATGTTAAACTACTGGCGAAGGCACTGGAAGCCTCTGGTGGGGTTTTGCCCATTGAAAAAATGCCGCAGGAACTTACGGCGCAGGAAATAACCAGCCTGGCCAAAGTGGTGAAAGAAACTGCCGATCCGGTGAAAGGTGAACTGGTATTCCGGAAAAGCAACCTGACCTGTCTGACCTGCCACGCCATTGGCGGAGCCGGGGGGCGTATCGGACCCGACTTAAGCAGTCTTGGTACAAGCTCACCAATCGAAACCATCACCCGGTCCATTCTTTACCCGAACCTGTCCATCAAAGAAGGCTACGAGCTACAACGGCTGGTGAAAAAAGATGGAAGCGAACAACTGGGCTATCTGGTGAGTAACGGCACGTCTGAACTGGTGATACGTGACGTATCAGGTTTAGAGGTTTCCATCCCTAAAAGTCAGGTCAACAGCATTGAAAAAGTACCAGGTTCACTGATGCCTGCGGGATTAACGGCCAGTTTGGATAAAGAAGAGTTTATCAACCTGTTAGGCTTCCTCTCCAAAATGGGCGAATCGGGCAAGTTTCGGGTACCCACCGCCCGTTTTATTCGTCGCTGGAACACCGTTTCGGGCACAAAAGAACTGGCCCGGAAGCTCAAAGAGGAAGGCGTGGGCACTGTTGTGAAGGAGTCGACCAAACTAGCACTACAACCCGCCTACAGTAAAGTTTCGGGTGATTTGCCCATTGATGAACTGCCCGTCATCGTTACAAACGCGAACAAACCGTACAGCATTGTTCGGTTTGACATTGAAGTAGTTAGCAAGGGAAATGTAAGTCTGGCGCTGAACACAACGGCAGGGCTAACCGTCTGGGTGGATCAAAAGCCAGTCAAACTGACTGGGAGTGGCCTACTGGTCGATCTGTCCCAAGGGATTCACACCTTTACGGTGGCTATTGACAGATCGGTACATAAAGACGATCCGCTGAGCATTCAGTTACAGGATGCGGAGAGCTCTCCTGCGCAAACAAGGCTGGTTATGGGACGGTAATTGTCTAGGCCATCAGGCAATGGCCAGCCGGAAATAGAATGCGGCCCCTGGAGATACCTCTGCGTGCAACCCAATCTGCCCACCCATCGACTGAATAAACTCTTTGGAAATGGCTAGTCCAAGACCCGTTCCACTAAAGGGGCCATTCAGCCCCGGCGCTTTAAAATAGCGCTCAAAAACGCGGTCGCGGTGTTCGTCCCGGAGTCCGGGGCCGTAGTCACGCACGGTAAATTCAATCTGATCACCCAGTTGACGAGCCGTAATATCGATAGATGCCTGTTCAGGGCTATGCCGTATTGCATTCGACAGGAAATTGATCAGGACCCAGGAAGCTTTGTCGGAGTCGGCTTTCACGGCGGGTAAATCGGCGGGCAGGTTCAGGGCAAACCTGATCTGTTTCTGCTCGGCCTGCGTTCGGAGTGCGCTGGTGGCTACCCGTACCAGTTCGGCCGGGTTGGTAGCCTGAATCTGGAGCTGAATTTGTCCTGATTCCACCTGGGCCATATTCAGCAACTCGCCGGTTAATCGTAATAGCCGGTCGGTGTTTTCCTCCACGTGGTTCACCATTTCCTGTTGCTCGCTGTTCAGGGTGCCTAATCGTTTGTCGGCCAGGAGTTTCAGGCTCATTTTGATGGCCGAAATAGGCGTTTTTAATTCATGGGAAACCGTGGCGATAAAATTCGTTTTGGCCAGATCCAGTTCTTTGTAGGAGGTAATGTTGAGCAGCATAATCACGTAACCCGCCTGCACCGTCTGGGTTTCGCCGGTGGGGGTTACCTCTACCGCGTGAATCTCCTTCGTAAAATAACTTTCCTTCCCTTTGCCATTCAGGCCGGGATCATAGATTTTTAGCAGATCGCCCCCTGTTTCAGACCGTAGCAGGTCGGATGCAGGCTGGGCGTGAAGTGCAGCCGAGTCGGGCATAATGTCCTGAATAAGCGCCCGTAACAAATCGTTGGAGGTAGCTATGTCGGGGGCGTATTGGCCGATGAGTCGATTTCGTTCTACGCCCAGCAAGCGCTCGGCTACCGGATTGATAAACAGGATCCGACGTTTCTCATCCAGACCGATGATACCTTCACTCATGATCTCCACCAGCGTATCGATCCGCTTCTTCTCAAACAGCACCCTGGCCAGATTGGAGTGTTCGTATTCATCCAGCTTCTGGGCCATAGAGTTGAAGGAGCGAGCCAGTTCCCCAAATTCGTCACTGGAGCTAAAATGCAATCGCTCTTCAAAATTGCGGCTGGCAATCTGTTTGATACCGCGCGTTAACTCCCGAAGCGGACCCGCAATGTAACTGGGAATGTTAATGACGAACGAAAAAACAATCAGAAAACAGAACGTACCGATACTGCCCAGCCAGAGCAACGCATCCTTTGCCGTTTGTTCGGCTGTTTTACTTTTTCGGACAATGGCCTGTCGGTTTACATCATCGATGGCAAACAGATGCATTCGGATACGGTTGATGGTGGCCAGATCGGTAGCGCCCGCCCGTAGCCGAGTGAACTCCCGGCGCACTGCTCTGGTGGCCTGAGATTCGCCGACCTCTGTGAGATTGGCTTCCTGTTTTTTTAAGCTTGACTCAAAATCAGCCAGCGCATCGGGGTCGTCGAGCGTAGTTAAGGCTTTCTGCATAGTGCTGACGAACTCCAGCGAGATGTAATTATCCTTCAAAATTGCCCTGGAGTCTTCTGCCAACTGATTCAGGTAAAACGCTCCTAATCCGCCCAGCATCAGAATAATGCTAAAGAGAAAGACCAGTGAGAGTGATATTTTGGTTCTGAGCGTCATAGGTAATGAGGGTTATGCGGATTCTTATTGATTCTGTGGCTTCTTTAGATTCTATTGATTCTAGGCATCCGAGAGTCAATAGAATCTAAAGAAGCCATTTTTAATCAGGAAAGAATAATAAGGTCTGTATCTGACTCAGAAAGCCGGTAGAGAAGCTGATTGAAAGCAAATGTGCGCAGAATAATCTGAATCAGGTTGAAATGGGGTTTACCAATGCAGACCGTTGTTACCTTCCGTTTTTCAACCTCCTCCATGATGCAGTTTACCACATTGTCGCCCCTGGCCTGAATCACTTCCGCCCCTAATTCTGTTGCCAGTTTCAGGTTGTTGATCAAATGGCGCTGAACATCCAGCCGAATGCGATCCGGAGATTCGGCGGGTGTTTGTACGTACAGTACATACCAGCGGGAGTTAAAATAAGCCGCCAGCCGTGCTGTTTTTCGAATGACCCGCCGGGCAATGTCGGGGTTCGAGCTGATGCTGGCCAGGAATCGTTCGGGCTTGGTCTGTACGTTCGGTGGGAGCGAGGTTTCAATTTTTCGTTCAACGGCGGTGGCTACTTCCCGCAGGGCCAGTTCCCGCAGTTGCAGGATTTTCTCGGCCTGAAAAAAATTGGTCAGCGCCGTGGCCACCTTCGCCTGATCGTAGATTTTCCCTTCTTTAAGTCGGTTGATGAGCTCATCGGCGGTTAGGTCTATGTTCACCACTTCGTCGGCCAGGTGCAGCACCCGGTCGGGCACCCGCTCGGTTACGTCGATGCCCGTTATCTGGTGAACATCATCGTACAAGCTCTCAATATGCTGAATATTGACCGCCGAAATGACGTTGATGCCCGCATCCAGAATTTCCAGTACATCCTGCCAGCGTTTTTCATTTTTAGAGCCGGGGATGTTGGTATGCGCCAGCTCATCCACAATGGCCAGTTCCGGGTGTATGTTGATGACGGCCTGCACATCCATCTCGGCTAACTCGCGACCCTTGTAAAATAGCGTTCGTCGGGGAATGATGGGTAGTCCGTCAATCAGGGCATGTGTTTCAGCCCGATTATGGGTTTCGATAAAGCCAATTTTTACATCGATGCCGCTTTTCAACAGCGCATGGGCTTCCTGCAACATGCGGTAGGATTTGCCTACGCCCGCACTCATACCAATATAAATTTTGAACTTACCCCGCCTGGACTCCTTAATGAGCCGGAGGAAGTGGTCGGCGGATTGATCGCGGTCGTCGGGTTGCATAGTAGTAGGTGGCCGTATTTATGTACCCAAGGGCTTATTAAGTTGAAAAATCTAAACGCCGAAATGAATTAGTCGCTCTACCCCCCACCCCCTAAAAGGCAGGCCGTTAAGTGCTGAATTTTCTTTACTTAATCAGCCTCTTTTATTGTCTTATTTTACCCCCCACCCCCTGAAGGGGGAGTACTCCGAAGTGGATTTTCTCCCCCTTCAGGGGGTGGGGGGTAATGGACAGGCGTTTAAAAAGTTAATTTCACTAACCTAAATTCAGCACTTAACAGCTATGCCCTTTAGGGGGTAGGACAGTTACTGAAATCAAAACGGCGATTCTTTGATACAAATCAATTAGACCGTATTTAAAATAAAACACGGTCTAAAGCCCGTGGTTACAGCCAAATCACTTAAAAACTAATGGCCAAACTCGTTGTTAGTGATGCGTTGGTTTTACTCAATCCATTTTCCTTTTCAAAAATGGCGTCTTTGCTGTTATAAACCTTGCCTTCGATTCTGAAAAGCGCATTGGGTAAAATGGCATAATCATAGTTGAGTGAGTAGCCGAGGGTCTGGAAACCATTGGCCGTACCCGTACTGATGATAACCCCGTTTTTGTCATTGTAGTACTCAATCCGCCCTGCCAGGTAACTCTTATCACTGGTAGCAAGCCGAGCGATGACCACGGGCGAATACCAGATATAGCTGCCCGTGCCTACCCGGTTGCCAGTTTGATCAATTGGCTTCCGATCGGCCCCAATGTCGAAGCCCAGAATCACCCCAAATTTTCCAGTCGGGTTAATGACGGCGTAAAAGTTATTGAAGAACCGTCCCTGTTTCAGCGAATCCGGCCGGTCGGAGCCGATGAACGTACTCCAGTTCAGCGTTACTTTCGATGAAGGGCGATACTGCACTTGCGTACTTACGGCAGGGCCGCTGTAACCCGGTAATTTTGCTATGCGTTGCCAGCCATTCAACACCGATCCCAGGAGTGTCCATTTCCCATTGGCTGTGTTATAGGTCAGCTTGGCACCGGACAGATAATACGGCGAATTTTCGGCCAGAATGCTCCGGGTCAGCGTCCAGCAGTCTTTCGAGATGGCGCTTTCGAAGCCAATGTGCGAAGAGAATATACCCGCGTCGAGCCACAGATCTTTCGTTTTGCTCAGTTTGACACCTGCGTTGGCTTCGTAGATATTTTTCATTAATCCCTGCTCGGCTGCATAATTGTATTGCGCATAGGTACCGACCTGAATAGCCAGATTGGCGCGAACACGTTCGCTGGTATAAGCACCTTTCAGGAACGCCAGATTGACGTTTACTTCGCGATTTCGCTTGTGGTTGTACAAAAAGCCGGGACGTTCCTGACTGGTTTTCGGTGCCGTAAAATCGTGACTATAATAGGCTTCGATATAACCCGATACGGTTAGCCCCGATCTGGGCGCAGCGATCTTGGTCGTGTCGGTAATCTGCGCCATCGATGCGGTGATAACACCAGCCACAAAGGCCGATGTCGTTAAAACTCGTTTCATGTTTATGGTTTTGTTGTATTCGATTTTGTTTTCATTCCTGCGGCTGGTTTATGTGATGTCGGTTAAAAGTAACCGACACCACTAGCATGGTTTTGTTGTCATTCGACTTAACTGGATGCTGTGGATTTTTGATTGATACTGTAGATTTTGTAGCCGCTACACACCTGCTAACCAACATCAATAGAATCCATAGCATCCAGTAGAATCGACAAAGTTTAGCTCGTACGTCTTACTTCAGTTGATCGAGTGCCACATTCAGGGCTAACACATTGACTTTGGCAGGACCGAACATGCCTAACAATGGGCCTTCTGTTTGCTGATCAACCAACTGCGTAAGGCGTTCGGTAGAGATACCACGGACTTTCGCAATACGGGCCACCTGAATGGTAGCCCCGGCGGGCGAAAGGTCGGGGTCAAGACCCGAACCGGATGCCGTTACCAATTCAGCCGGAATGTCGGCTTTGTTAACCCCTGGATTGTGTACCAGAAAGGTGTCGATACGAGCCTGCACGGCCTTCAAATAATCCGGATTAGAAGGCCCTTTGTTGGAACCCGCCGACCCGGCTGCGTTGTACTCTACCGCCGAAGGGCGACTGTTGAAATAGCGATCTTCCGTGAATTTCTGGCCAATCAGCTTATAGCCAACGACTTTGCCATTGACCGTAACGGTCTCTCCTTTGCCGCCACCGGGGGCTAACGTGGCAATACCGGCCACAACCAAGGGATAAATAACGACTAGTAATACCAGCATGACCAAGGTGAGTCGAATGGCTGGTCCAATGTGAGTTTTCATGATTTTGTTGTTGTGTTGTTATACAAATAGTCCGACGACCAGATCAATCAGTTTAATGCCAATGAAGGGGGCAACAATGCCGCCCAGACCATAGATGAACAGGTTCCGGCGAAGCAGGGCCGAAGCCCCAATTGGTTTGTATTCCACACCCCTTAAGGCCAGCGGAATCAGCATCGGGATGATGATCGCGTTGAAAACTACGGCCGATAGAATCGCAGATTCAGGCGAGTGTAAGCCCATGATGTTCAGGGCTTGCAGAGCCGGAATCGACAGCGTGAACAGGGCCGGTACAATGGCAAAGTATTTGGCTACGTCGTTGGCGATCGAGAAGGTTGTCAGTGTACCCCGCGTGATGAGCAACTGCTTCCCAATTTCAACCACTTCGATCAGTTTCGTGGGGTCGTTGTCCAGGTCTACCATGTTACCGGCTTCTTTAGCGGCCTGTGTTCCCGAGTTCATCGCGACACCTACATCGGCCTGGGCCAGCGCGGGGGCATCGTTCGTACCGTCGCCCATCATGGCCACCAGTTTGCCACCGGTTTGTTCATGCCGGATGTAGTTCATTTTGTCTTCGGGTTTGGCTTCGGCGATGTAATCATCGACGCCCGCTTTCTCAGCAATAAACTTAGCCGTCAGGGGGTTGTCGCCCGTGACCATCACGGTTTTAACGCCCATCTTTCGCAGTCGGTCGAAGCGTTCGGCAATGCCGGGTTTGATAATGTCCTGCAATTCAATGACGCCTTTGACCACCTCGTTTTCCGAGACCACCAACGGTGTTCCACCGTTAGCCGCAATCTTCTTCGCCTGCTCTTCGGTCTCGGAAGGGAATGCGTTTCCGGCCCGCGTCACAATATTCCGAATGGAGTCCGTGGCCCCTTTCCGAATCCGTACCATCGAGCCATTTTTGCCCGTTGGCATATCAATACCCGAAGAACGGGTTTCGGCGGTGAACTTGATCAGCGTCGAGCCTTCCGTTGAGAGTCGGGTGGTTACTTTCGGTCCTGCCAGTTCGACGATGGATTTTCCTTCCGGAGTTTCGTCGGCCAGTGAACTCAGCGCCGATGCCCGAATCATGTCGTCGATGGCAATGCCCGGTGCGGGATAAAAGCTCGTTGCTTTCCGGTTACCAATGGTAATCGTTCCCGTTTTGTCCAGCAGTAGGGTATCAATATCACCCGCTGTTTCTACCGCACGGCCTGATTTGGCAATGACGTTCGCCCGAAGAGCCCGGTCCATACCGGCAATCCCGATGGCAGATAACAGCCCACCAATGGTGGTTGGAATCAGACAAACGAAGAGCGAGATCAGCGCGGCAATCGTAATGGGCGTATTGGCGTAGTCGGCAAAGGGTTTGAGAACAATGCAGACGATGATAAAAATCAGCGTAAAGCCTGCCAGTAAAATGGTCAGTGCGATCTCATTGGGCGTTTTCTGCCGGGTAGCCCCTTCCACCAGCGCAATCATTTTGTCAAGAAAGGATTCTCCGGGCTGGGTGGTTACCTGTACCTTAATCCGATCCGACAGCACTTTCGTACCACCCGTTACAGACGACTTATCCCCCCCCGCTTCCCGAATCACCGGGGCCGATTCGCCCGTAATGGCCGATTCGTCGATGGTGGCCAGACCCTCGATGATTTCGCCATCGGAGGGGATAATGTCGCCCGGTTCGCAGAGAAACACATCGCCTTTAACCAGTTGAGCCGATGAAATGAGCTGTACTTCATCCAGTTTATAGTTGCCTACAGACGGAGGGCCGCCCCGCCGAATGACTTTAGCGGGTGTTTCCTGACGGGTTTTGCGGAGCGATTCGGCCTGTGCTTTGCCCCGTGCTTCGGCAATAGCTTCGGCGAAGTTGGCGAATAGTACCGTGATGAGCAGAACCAGGGTAATGATGCTATTATACACCAGCGATCCCTGCGTCGTATCGCCCGAAAACGCGATGTAAACCGTTACGAACACCATAATGAGGGTGCCAATTTCGACGGTAAACATCACCGGATTCTTGATCAGGATGGCCGGATTTAATTTGATAAATGACTCCCGAATGGCCGTTCCAACAAGCTCACGCTGGAACAAACTAGGGGAGGATGATTGCTTTGCCATTTTTGTTAACTTTGAAAAAATGTGATTCGTTATGACAGTTGAACAGGTGGCCTTAGAGAGTACTTTTCAGGAAATGGGCTATACGTCGATGGCAGATTATGCCGTGAAGAAAGCCCGTGAAGAGCTGCTGCGAGAACTAAAAATCAGTTTAGAGGCCGTAGACAGGTTCGAGAAAAAATACGGTATGGGCTACATTGAATTTGCTGCGAAGTTTAATGAACTGACCCAGTTTGGGCTGTTTGAACGCGAGGATGATAGTATGGATTGGCGGGCCGAGCTAGAGGTGATTCGCACTGTTGAAAAACGCCTTGTTCGGTTAACTGTATGATTTTTGATCTTAGCCCGTTCCAGTCAATCATTGCTTTCTCTAGTCCTTTTGAGCCAGTCTTTCGACCGGGGGTTACCCAAATTCGGAGTCGCATAACATTTATAGATCAATCTGTTTTACACGTTCGCGAGAATTATATTTTATCATCAGGCTGGATTGATTATGCCTATCAATGGCAAACTTCTAATCATCAGCTACTCATGCGTTGGGATAATGCTCACGAAGTAAATTTGCCAACTTCACCTCACCACCAGCACATTGGTTCCGAAGAAAACGTACAATCGTCAGAACCTATGACATTGAATAAGGTGCTTGCTTTCATTGCCAGTCAACTCACTTCAGGCTAAAATACTCGGCCAGTGGTCCCAGCGCGAGGGCCGGGAAGAACGACAGAGCCGTGATAATGAAGATGACGGCGAAAATCATCAGGCCAAACGTGGGTGTATCGACCGGTAGCGTCCCCGAGGATTCAGGAACGTACTTCTTCCGGGCCAGCAGGCCCGCAATGGCCACGGGGCCAATGATGGGAATAAACCGACCCAGAATCAGGACGATACCCGTTGAGAAGTTCCAGAAGAAGTTGTTGTCTCCCAATCCTTCAAAGCCTGAGCCGTTATTGGCGTTGGCCGAGGTGAACTCGTACAGCATCTCCGAAAATCCGTGAAAGCCAGGGTTGTTAAGCCAGGCTGAGGGCTGCACGGCCCAGGCGGAATCGCCATGATTGATAAATAGCCAGGTCGCCAGGGCAGTCCCCCCTTTTACCAGCAACGTGCTCAGTAAGGCCACAATCGACGCGATCTTGATCTCCCGCGCTTCTACTTTTCGCCCAAACAGTTCGGGCGTTCGGCCCACCATCAGTCCCGAAATAAATACGGCGATGATCAGAAAATAATAAAAGTTCAACAGACCCGCACCGACACCGCCGTAAAAGGCATTGACCATCATCCCCAGCAGTTCCATCATCCCCGACATCGCCATCGACGAGTCGTGCATGGAGTTGACTGAGCCAGTCGAAATAATGGTTGTGGCAATGCTCCAGTAGGCCGAGGCCAGGGGGCCAAACCGCACTTCTTTGCCTTCCATAGCTCCCGTTGGCTGCGCAATGCCCATGTGGGCAATGGCCGGGTTGCCACCCAGTTCGCTAAAGATCGTTGGGATGACCAGGATCAGAAACCCGATGGTCATTACCGCGTAAATCACCCAGGCAAACCGTTTGCGGTTGATGAAGAAGCCCAGCGCAAAGATCATGGCGATTGGAATCAGCATCTGCGCAATCATTTCGACCATATTGGTCAGGTAGTTCGGATTCTCCAGTGGGTGGGCGGAGTTGGCGCCGAACCAGCCTCCACCATTAGTGCCCAGGTGTTTAATCGCGATCATAGCCGCGGCTGGCCCGCGCGAAACCCCAACCGTATCGCCCTGCAGGGTCACAATCGTATCCTTCCCGTCGAAGCTGGCCGGCGTGCCGTTGAAAGCCAGAATGAGGGCAATCACGAGGGAGCCGGGTAACAGCAAACGCGTGATCGAGCGGGTGAACAGGACGTAGAAATTGCCGACCGTTTCGGTCATCTTCGGCATGAACGACCTGAACAACAGTACCGCTGCGGCAATCCCGGTGGCTGCCGAGGTGAACATCAGGAATAGGATTACAGCCAGTTGCGTCAGGTACGTCAAGCCTGATTCGCCGGAGTAATGTTGCAGGTCGCAGTTGACCATGAAACTGATGGCCGTGTTAAAGGCCAGATCGGGAGTCTGCGAGGGGTTGCCATCGGGGTTGAGCGGCAGGCTTCCCTGGGTCAGGAGCAGTACAAACGCCAGCACCAGCCACACCAGGTTAATGGTCAGCAGGGCGGCTAAATTCTGTTTCCAGGTCAGGTCGGCGGTTTCGTCAACACCGCCGATGCGGTAAATGAGCCGTTCCAGCGGCTTCATAAAGTCGAACGCGGTGGGTTCGCCTTTAAATACGTTAGCAAGATACTTGCCCAGCGGAATTGCCAGCAGGACCGTGAGCCCATACATGACGATAACGCCTATCCATTCGGTTGTCATTGTGTAGTAGAGAAATAGGTTAAAACTTTTCCGGTTTAATCAGCACGTACAGCATGTAGGCGAAAACCAGCAGCGCAACAATAAAAACGAGCGTAATCATGGTGATTGATGGTTAGTTAAATGTGCTCGAACCACTCGATGGCTTTGTAGAAAATGACAAAGCATAAAAGTGCCGAACCGATTAGAAGCAGAAGCGTACCCATAGTTTGGAGTGATACTGTTTAGTTCGAACTCAGTATGCCAAAAAGCTGTCCAGTAGTTGAATTCATCGGTTACTGATTTCTTAATATTATGAAATTCAGGTAATTGCCTATTTTTTCTACGAGAGAGGGGAAATTGTCTGGGAAGAAAATCTTACCAAAATGGTAGGGTTGATTTTCATTCTGGTAAGCCGAACGCATCAATAGAGGTCTGACTTACGAGCTTTGGGCCGCTCAAAAACACGAACGCCCGGCTTACTACCCGGGCGTTCGTGGAACAATAAATAATAAAAACTGAGATCTTATACGGGGAGGTACACGCTAAAGGTGGCTCCCTGACCAGACTTACTACGGGCGGTAATGGCGCCACCATGATTAAATACTACTTTCTCGCAGATTGCCAGTCCGATACCTGTACCGGCAAATTCGCTTTTGCCGTGTAGGCGCTGAAAGACCTGGAAAATGCGGTTCAGATACTTTTCATCGAACCCAATGCCATTATCTGCTATATCAATGCGGTGATAGGCCAGGGTTGGGCGCGCCAATTTAATCGAAGCCGGGAGCTTTACAGAGGGTAAGGTCTGAACACGGATAGTCACAACGGGTCTGGTCTTCGGTTTGTGAAACTTCAGCGCATTGTTGATGAGATTCATAAAAAGCTGCTCCAGCTGAGCCTGATCGCCATAAATTTCGGGTAAGCCCTCCACCTCCACAAGCGCCCCTGTTTCCTGAATGCGCAGTTCTAAATCAACAAGGACCATAGTAACCACCTGTTGCAACGACACTAACGTTGTGTGATCCTGGCGGGTTGAAATGCGCGAGTAACTGAGCAGATCTCGAATCAGGGTAGACATGCGGCTGGCCGCCGACTGCATTCGTTCCAAATAGATAGCCCCATCACCCAGCGTATCTATATATTGATTCTTTAGCAAATCCCCGAATTGCTGGACTTTACGCAGTGGCTCCTGTAGGTCATGGGAGGCAATATAAGCGAACTGCTGGAGGTTTTCATTGGATCGTTTCAGTTCCTGAACCGAGTTTTCCAGTTGCTGAGTGCGCTCCTGAACTTGCCGCTCCAGATCCATCGACAATTCCTGTAAGCGGGCTTCGTTTTCTTCTAACGTAATTCGGGACTGAACCGGCTTGGTAACATCAATGGCCATGGCCATAATGGCATAAACGTTGCCGTCAGCATCATATAGAGGCTTGTACGTTAAATCGAAGTAGTATGCTCCCAGATGATTATCGACCATTAGCTCAACGCGGGTATCGCAGGCCTCATAGGTCGTTCCACTGGTAAAAACATCGTCGAGGATTTTTAGAAACGGTTGACTTTTCAACTCGGGTAGAGCTTTTTCCAGGGGTAGCCCCAGAATAGAAGCGTCCTTACCCCAGAACCGAAGCATGATCTGGTTGGCAATCTCAATGCGGAGTTCCCGGCCTATAAACAGGCAAGCCGCTATGGGCGCCTGTTCAACCAGCGTTCGGAATTTGGCTTCGCTTTCTTTTGTCTGTTGCTGGGAGGCATGTTGCTCCTCCCGTAGTGCAATATTCTGCTCCAGCGACTGTTTCAGTTCCGCATTTGTCTCATTGAGTTGTTGCAGGCTTTCTACCGCTTTGGTGGTTTCCGAGCAGGTGACCAGAACACCATTCACCGAATCAGTGTCGCCAATAAGGGGGCTGAAACTGTACGTCCAGTAAGCATAACCCATCTGGCCATCCCGATATAGAGGCAGCTTTTGGTCTTCAAACCATACGGCATCTCCACCGGCCATGATCGTGTAAATCATAGGGCCGATAACCGGCCAGGATTCAGCCCAGCTTTGTTCGCCCCGTTGCCCTAAAGAAGAAGGGTGCTTTCCATTGTCGCCCAGGCTGGGCCGGAAGGCGTCGTTATAAAAGGTAATCAATTCCGGTCCCCAGAAAATGAGCATTGGGAAGCGGGAGGTAAGCATCATATTGACTAGCGTACGCAGACTGGTGGGCCACTGGTCTGGTGTACCCAGGGGCGATGTTGACCAATCGTAGGTTCGGATTAGTTCACCCAGTTCACCACCTCCGCTCAGAAAAGGATAGTTATAGTTGGTATTAAATGTTCTCAAGAGTGCGAGGTATGGCTAGTTAAAATTAGACAAACCAAAAGGGAAAATGTTTACGAAGTTGTCAGATTCAGGTGTGTCGAATCGATTTTAGTTACTTTATTAGTTGTAAATAGCTGATTTGATCTACAAAAAATAGTGACGAAGTTAACCGAATTAACCCGGTTAACTTCGTCACTAGGAAGTACGTTCTTATCGTTACCAGAGATTGGCTTACTTGGCTGGTTTCTTGAAAATAGACTCGTCTACTTTGCCATTAACCGTCACTTTCTCGGTTGTAAAGGTGAGGTTCCCCTGTGCCGACGTCATGTCCATGGTGTTGGCAAACTTGATCCCATCTACATCTTTATAATTTGAAAAGTTTATTTCACCAGCCTGACCATTCATCGTCATTTTGATTTTGCTCGCCAGATACGAAGTTGCATCGATGAATTCATCCAACGTTTGGCCTTCTTTGGTGGTCACTTTCAAATGGTAGGCATCCTTGCCGTCTACTTTCTCTTTGCCGACCAACTCAACCGTATTGCCTTTGGTTTTGTAATTTATCAGCGGCCCGAATGGATCAAGCTGGCCCAGTTGCTGTTTAACCTGGTCGGCAGGCATATCCTCAGGATCGCCCGTGCCACCCATCATGGCCGGACGAATCATCCAGCCTGTTGTGCCATCCACCACCTGAATCATTGAGTTGCCCATTACCGACGATTCGGTGCGCAATGCTTTACCGACCAAAACCGTTGATTTACTGGGGATTTCCATGCCTTGTACCGACAGTGACCGTTCGGTATAGAGCGTTTTTACGGCGCTCAGTTTGTCCATGCCACCCAGGGCCGCAACGTGTTTGTCAATGATTTCGTCCACGGTTTGAGCACTGGCACTGATCGAGACGAAGATGGCCAGGGTTGAGGCCAGAAGTGTGTTGATTTTCATCGGGTAAGCCTAATTAAGTTAACTGTTAGGGTAAGAAATAAGAATGGCCTATAATCTACTGACGAGGTTGTCCTCCACCTGTGGTTGTACCGCCTGATTGTGTTTGTCCATCACTTTTGACATCATCGTTATTGACAGACTTAGCTTTCTTACGAGGAGCTTCCATGGTCATTTTACCAATTTTATAAGTAAACGTCAGGCGGATACCCCGGTTATACAGATACACATCGTTGACCTGACTGAACAGGGGCGAATTGAGTACCGTGTGAATGTTGAACCGGTTATTCAGGAAGTTTTCTGCGGCTATACCAACGCTACCTTTTTTACTGTTGAAGTCCTTTTTAACCCCAACGGTGTAGAAGCCGAAACCACCCTGGCGTCCCTGCAACTGCACCTGCGAGCCCTGTAAAAATCCGAAGGCCTGTGCGCCCCAGCCATTTTTAAACTGAGCCGACGCAAAGGAACCACCACTTATGTTAATCCCTGTATTGGTCAGCGTTGTAGATACACCGTCTGCACCCGCCGTTTGGCCTGTAAGACTGGTGTAGAACGTGTTCAAAAACACGCCGACATTAATTTTTGAGGTCACCGCCACATTACCAAAGATGTTAGTGCCATAGGTATACTGACGGCCAATGTTCTGATAGGTCGTGACGATGGCTCCGGCCAGGGTATCGGAAGGCCGGCTAATCTGCGTGATGGCATTGTTGGTTACCCGGCCAAAGAACGTAGCGTTGATGAACGTCTTTTTGATGGTTTTGCTCAAGCCCAGTTCAAAGTTATTAGTTAATTCAGGACGTAGGGTTGGGTTACCAATAGTGATGTTCTGCGGGTTGGCAGCGTTGAAGTTAGGGTTCAACTGCTGAAGACCAGGACGTTGAATCCGGCGGTTGAAACCGAGCTTAAACGTAGTTCCTTTAAAGGTCTTCGATGCGTTCACACTGGGCACCAATACGCCATAATCGCCAACTCCCAGATTACCACCTTCGCGGGTGCTGGCATCAATGAAGGTGTGCTCATAACGCAATCCACCCTTAAATGTGTAGCGGTTTTTAGTCGTATAGGTGTATGAGCTATACCCGGCAGCAATGTTCTGATGGTACGTCAGCTCGCCCAATGTATTGTTGGCTTCTGTCGTGAACGTGCCCGATGGGCCAGCCAGCAAATACTTGTAATCACTATTGACCTCCCGGAGAATAGCTTTCGCCCCAAACTCAAGGAGTTGGTTTTTCTTGATCGGCGTCTGGTAATCCGTTTGCAGGGTAAATTCCTGGTTAACGTTTTTGTTCAGGTTTCGCTGACGGCCAGTTAGCTCACGGGCACCACTCAGTAAGTCGGCGTCGAAGTTGTTGGTCAGGTCATTCCGGCTGTAGAGCGTCGAAATACTCCATTCCTGCTGGGGTTTGAAGGTATGCAGGTAATCAATGTTCGCATCTACCGTGCCTGATAGGTTCTTGGCATCCACGTTCCGGTAAGCCGTTGAACCAGCCACTCCGTTGGTGAATAATTGCGTCACTAAATCTTGCTGACTGAGCATGTTACGCGCACCATACCGTACGCCCGCCGTTAAACTCTGGTTTTTGGCCAGGTCATAATCGAAGCCCAGGTTATATTGCCCGAACAGGAATGAGCTGTGGCCATCGCCCGATTGACGGGTCAGCGTCGACACACCGTTTACCTGACTGGTTTGGTCGAGGTTGGTTTTGGTGATGGTGTTGTAACTTGCCCGGCCAAAGCCACCCAGCGTGAAACCTGCTTTGCCTTTGCGGTAGTTGCCGTTGAGCGAAAGCATCGAACCCCGGTTACCCACACCCGAATCGACATTCAGATTCAGACCCTGTAAGCTGTTCTTTTTGGTAATAATGTTGATGATACCACCCGAACCTTCCGCGTCATACTTGGCCGATGGGCTGGTAATTACTTCGACGGTTTTAATCTGGTCCGCAGGGATTTGCTTCAAGGCATCGGCAACACTGCTGGCCACGATAGTAGAAGGCTTGTTGTTAATCAGCACCCGTATATTGGAACTGCCCCGCAGGGATACATTTCCATCCAGATCAACCGTGAGCAGGGGCACTTTACGTAGAATGTCGGTAGCATCACCACCTTTAGCGGTAATGTCTTTATCCGCATTGTAAACCAGCCGGTCCACCTTCTCTTCAATCATGGCGCCCTGACCGACCACGGTCACTTCTTCCAGGGTTTTTACACTGGAAGCCAGTTTGATAACACCCAGATCGAGGCTTTGACCATTTGTCAGGGTCAGGTTCTCAATCGTTTTATTGCGAAAACCAACAAAGCTGATCAGAATCCGGTAATCACCGGCAACCAGTTTCGTTAAGGCAAATTTACCTTTCTCGTCGGCTACCGTACCATCTACAGCTTTACCTGTTGATTTATTGTAGAGGGCGACGCTGGCAAATTCAACCCCTTTTGCCTGAGTCGAATCAAGGATGGAGCCAATGATTTTGGCGCTCCCTTTGGGGCTCTGATCTCCAGCCGTACCAGGAAGGGCTTTTGGTTGTGTAGAGCCGCCCATTGTGGGGAACTGAGCACGGAGGGGAGAAACAAAACCGAGAGTTAGTAAAAAGACAGCGATAAGTAGAACGTTCGTTTTCATGAGATTGCTTTTGACCTAACAAAGGTTACCCCAAGTTTTAATGTCCAAAAGCGAAACTGGATGAAGCGCTGATTTAACCGGATGGATATAGGTTTAATGCTGATGAGAGACAGATCGCAATCTAGTAAAAGCCATCAATCCAGGTTTTTGGAAGGAATTGTAAAGGCCATGACACCGGCCACCAGCAGCGGAGCTGAGAACAGAACGAACAGCAGTGATTTGCTGAGTTCCGCATCCGACAGCATCCCAAAGAGCGTGGGCCCTAATATAGCACCGAATCGCCCGATACCCATGGACAGCCCTACGCCGGTGGTGCGCATGCGGGCCGGGTATACGCGGGCCGTGGTCGGGTAGAAACCGTTGAAGCCGCCCTGCACAAAAAAACCGATGAAGAACGTCATCATGAACATCAGCCAATAGGTCATCGAGAGATTGCCGTACAAAACCATACTGCCAAAGGCAATGACCATAAACAGAAGTATCAGTTTACGCAACCCAATGCGACCTGCCAGTAGCCCAAACGAAAGACTCCCGCTAAAGGCCCCCAGATTTAGCGCTGTGCCAATATAAGTAGCCAGTTCAAATGGCATTCCCGCATCTTTAGCCAGTGTGGGTACCCAGCTCATAACGGTATATAAGGTCATCATCCCAAAGAAAATGCCGATCCACAAGCGTATCGTCGATGCCCGGTATTCCGGCGTAAATAAGTCGCTAATTGGTACCGCAGCGTGACTGGTGGCCGTAGGAGGGAGCACACTAATGCTGGCCTGCCCCATGCGAGTTAGTAGCTGATTGACCTGACGGAGGGCGTTTTTAGGCTGCCGCCCGATCAGAAACGCCAGTGATTCGGGCATGAACAGGACAATGCTCAGCAGCATCAGTGCCGAAACCAATCCAGCAGCTAAGTACGCTGACCGCCAGCCAAACAAGGGAATAGCCCAGGCCGTAAAAAAGCCCGCCAGAATAGCCCCGATTGGCCAACCAGCCTGGACAAAGCCCACGCTGAAATCGCGTCGTTTATTATTGGAAAACTCAGCCGCCACCGCTGCCAGAGAGGGCAGAATACCGCCAATGCCCAGCCCAGTGATGAGTCGGCAGAGTAGTAACTGGTAATAGGCCCCTACCAGAGATGATAGCAGCATGCCGGTGGTAATTAGGGATAAAGCAATGATAAACATCGTACGACGCCCAATTTTATCCCCGAAAGGAGCCAGCAAAAAGCAGCCCGCCGTCATTCCCGCTAGCCCGGCACTGAAAATATACCCCAACTCGCTTTTCGACAACGACCATTCGCGGACAATCTCCGAGCCCGTAAACGACACCACCAGCACGTCGATACCGTCGTTCATATTCAGAATAAAGCAGATGGCTACCATCAGAATCTGAAAGGAACTCATTGGCTGGGTGTCCAGCAGTGTTTTCAGGTCGGGCGGAGCGGGTTTGGTAAGCATAGTTGGAGAAAAGTTGTAACACAGAGATACACGGAGATACAGAGAGAAAATAGCTAACTCTGTTTATCCCCTTTTCTCTCCGTATATCTCTGTGTTACAATCATTTTTATATAGTAATTAAAATTTTGCTGTCTTCACCCAGCGCGGCCAGTTCCAAAGCGGATTGCAGGTTGTCGAGTTCAATTTTTCGGGAGATGATAAAGCCTGGACGAATGATGCGGGCTGCCATCAACTGGAGTGTCCGTTTAAAATCAACCGGGTGGTCATAAATGATGGACGGAACGATATGAATACCTTCGCGGGCGATTTTGAGTGGCGTAAACGTAGCTGCATGTCCCGACAGACCCACCAGCACAATTTCTGACCCACGGGGCGCTGCCGCCGTTACAAGAGATGCTGTAGCCGCAGCTCCTGCGCATTCAAATACGGCGCACACATCGTTGGCTAGCCAGGCCTCCGCTAAAGCCGCCTGTTGCTCAGCCGGGCTTCCCGTTGGGCAAAGGGCAATAGCGCCCAGACTTTCGGCTAATCGTACTTTAGTTGAACTGATTTCGGTTACGAATACCTGATAGCCAAGAGATAACGCCAGGTGCGTAACCAATAATCCAATGGCACCCAGGCCAATGACCGCAATTGTATCGCCGGGTTTGGCACTGGAGGTTAGTAGCGCATGTAAGGCTACGGCCATGGGCTCAACGGTCACGGCATCGTCGTCAGAAATGC
The DNA here is from genome assembly GCF_006965485.1 of Spirosoma sp. KCTC 42546. Lineage (NCBI taxonomy): Bacteria > Pseudomonadati > Bacteroidota > Cytophagia > Cytophagales > Cytophagaceae > Spirosoma > Spirosoma sp. KCTC 42546. The sequence continues at coordinate 6,385,096 of NZ_CP041360.1, read as the reverse complement.
TATCGGGTACCTTCCAGCAGAAATCGGCGGGCACTACAACGTATTCGGCAAAGCACCCGGCTTCATTCAGACCTATGACCCGCTTATTGATGCAGATGTTACCCCGGCCAGATACACAATAGCGGCAGTGCCGACAGGGAATATTGGGTTCAATAACAACCCGTTCGCCCAGTGAACGATCCGAGACACCCGTCCCAATTTTATCGATATAGCCTAGCCCTTCGTGGCCAATAACAGTTGGCGTGTCTAACTGGCGATGGCCCAAAAACAGGTGTACATCAGAGCCACAAATACCAATCTGTTTCAACTTTATACGTACTTCGCCAAAGCCTGGTTCTGGGATAGAAATGTCCTGTACATGAATGTGTTTAGGCGCTTGAAGGAAAGCAGCTTTCATAAATTGCGATCAATAGAATCTACTTCTACACTGAATACTTATACGCAATCAAAGATGACTACCCTGCTAGTTTTCCTGCGTAAAATGGTTCAAAAGTACCAAGAATTGCCCAAAAAGTACCGGACGAATAGTTATGACCGCCAATTGAGAGCCTTTCTACTAAGATTTACTGAAAAATTAGTTAGTACAGCCCGAAAACGATTGTTATTGTACAAATGAATGCCAAATTCATTCGGCTGATAGTTCAAAGCCTCGCGTTTAACTTATGACTAAACCTAGCTACTCGTTACAGTTCACTGTAGGCAGATTATTTGTGTATGTACTACTTGCTTTCGTAGGCATTGACGCTTCATGGGCACAGAATAAACTAAAGGGCGAAGCTCTATTTGACGCTAACTGTGCCAGTTGCCATAATTTCAAACAGGATGGTATTGGTCCACAGCTTGGTGGATTGAAAGGAATCGTGGCCCCAGGCTATATGGCCGAATTTATCAAAAGTCCCAGGACAATGATTGATGCAAGGGTTGCCCGGGCTTTAGATAAATTCAAAAAATTTGGCACATTAATGCCTGATTTTAAGCAGTTAGGCGAAAAAGACATCAATGATCTAACAGCCTTTATTCTGGACAAGCCCGCTCCTAAAGCTGCGGTTTCTTCCGGTAAAGCTGCTTTAGAAAACCCGATAGTTCCTTCGATTGCCAAGTCGGATCTTGTTCTGACTATCCAGAAAATAACCCAGTTCCCGTTTACGAACAAAACGCAGCCACGCACACGGATCAATAAGATGGGCGTTCATCCCATCACAAAGGAAATTCTGGTCGAAGACCTACAAGGAAAAATCTACAGATTGACTAACAACTATCAGCCCGAGGTGTATTTTGAGGCCACAGACCATTTTAAAAACTTCACCAACTCGCCTGGCCTGGCAACGGGCTTAGGCAGCTTTGCCTTTCATCCAGACTATGCTAAAAATGGGCTTTTTTATACGACCCATTCCGAACCAAATACGACCGTAAAAGCAGATTTTACGTATGCCGACAGTATCCCCGTCCGATTGCAATGGGTAGTTACGGAATGGACGGTGGACAACCCCAGCTCGAGCGTTTTTAGCGGAAAATCCCGCGAATTGCTTCGGGTAAATGTAGTCGACCAGATTCATGGCATGCAGGAAATTGCCTTCAGCCCCTACGCAAAGCCAGCCGATCCCGATTATGGGCTACTCTACATTGGCATGGGCGATGGTGGTGCCGTTGAACAGGGATACCCGTTTATTCCCAGAAACAAAAACCATATCTGGGGAAAGGTACTTCGGATAGACCCCACGGGCAGAACAAGTAAAAATGGGAAATATGGTATCCCGAACTCCAACCCGTATGTTAATAAAGATGGACTGGATGAAGTATATGCCGAAGGGTTTCGTAACCCGAACCGAATTTCGTGGACGAAAGATGGGCGGATACTGGTTTCCAATATAGGACAACGGCAAGTCGAATCCATTTACCTGCTGAAGCCCGGTAAAAATTACGGCTGGCCCGATCGGGAGGGTACCTTTCTCATTGAGTCGCCTGCCAGAACCAACAGCGTGTATCCCCTGCCTAAAAATGACGCTACCTATGGATATACCTACCCGGTGGTTCAATTCGATCACGACGAGGGAAACGCCATCATGGGCGGCTTTGAATACACGGGAAGCCAGATACCGAAGTTGAAAGGCAAATATATTTTTGGCGAAATCGTGAGGGGACGGGTTTTCTACGTCAATCTCAACGAGGTAAAAGAAGGCTCGCAGGCTACGATTCATGAAATTTCCATCGCTATGGATGGTAAACAGACAACCCTGAAAGAACTGAGCAAAGCCAATAAAGTGGATCTGCGAATCGGGCAGGATGCCGCTGGTGAACTTTATCTGTTCACCAAGGCCGACGGGATGATGTATAAAGTTTCAAAGTAGTGGCGAATTGGTTGGCTGAGCTCGGTTAATTAAGAAGTTTAGGTAACGGTATACCAATTTGTACTTATATTTCTTTTCTTTTTCATTTCTTTTCCACCAATTATCTCTCAACCTTTATGTTGTTTTCTACACCATATCACCTGCTCAATGGAATTGAGCACCTACTTGAATCAATACCCTACCAAAGCAGGCAACTGACTATCGCCAGGCGACTGATGCTGGAAAGGCGCTGTGTGATCGTTCTAGGCTTTTTGGTTTTACTGCCCTGGCTAGCCCAGGCGCAGACCAATTGTACTTCCTATTCAATCAACCTAACCAATACCAGTCCAGGTAATTGTGCAGGAAGCACTATGTTGTTGGCTAATAGTGACCAAACACCAGCCTTGGTTCAATGGTATAACAGTAGTACTCTGGTTTATACTGCCACTTCACAATCGGCTACCAGCGGCACCACCGTGGCTGGGGAAAATGAGGCAGGTTCGGCCGACAATCAATTTAATGGAGCTTATGGTATATATCTGGATGGTACCGGAGCGCTCTATATAGCTGATAAAGGCAACCATCGGGTTCAGAAATGGGCAGCAGGTGCCACCAGCGGTACCACCGTAGCTGGAGGAAATGGACGGGGTTCGGCCGATAATCAATTAAATAGTCCTTCGAATGTTTGGGTCGATGGCAGTGGAGCCGTTTATGTGCTTGATATGAACAATAGTCGGGTTCAGAAGTGGGCGGTAGGCGCCACCAGCGGCACCACTGTGGCCGGAAATGGTACCCCTGGAACAGGAGATGATCAACTGGCCTATCCATTAGGCCTTTTTGTGGATGCTACCGGAGTGGTGTATGTGTCGGATAATCTTAACAATAGGATTCAGAAGTGGGCGGTAGGCGCCATTAGTGGTACTACCGTGGCTGGGACTAATGGTAGCAGTGGATCGGCAGCCAATCAACTAAATCATCCTAATGGTGTATTTGTAGATGCCAGTGGAGCAGTGTATGTGTCGGATAATTTTAACAATAGGATTCAGAAGTGGGCAGCAGGCGCTACCAGTGGTACTACCGTAGCCGGAGGAAATGGACAAGGGTCAGCCGCTAATCAGTTGTATCTTCCTGCTGGTGTTTATGTAGATGGTGCCGGAGCCGTGTATGTGGCCGATGCGGGCAACAATAGGATTCAGAAATGGGAGGCAGGTGCCACCAGAGGGAGTATTGTAGCTTCTGGATCAAACCGTAGTATGGTTGTTGATGGTAGTAGCGGGGCCATCTATTCTGCGGCCAATAATAGTGTTCAGAAGTGGGCTACAGTGCCAGCCAGTCTGGCCTATACCCCCACCACAGCGGGTGGTGTTTATACGGCCCGGATTACCTCGTTTAACGGATGTACAGCCACCACTAATGCGCTGACCATCTCTGATCCTCTCTCCATTAGCATTAGCTCTGTATCAGGTATCCTCAGCGCATCAGGAGCTGACACCTACCAATGGAGCACTGGTCAAACCGGTACGAATATTACGGTCGCTCCCACCACCACAACCATCTATTCGGTCACTGGTACCACCGCAGCGGGCTGCTGGGCAACGGCCAGTTTCACGTTCTGTGTTGCTCCAACCATTAGCACGAGCTTGGGCAGTTGTGTTGGCGTCGCCAGTCTGTCGGTCGTCAGTGATCAGGCGATTAATCGAGTTCAGTGGTTCAACGGCAATACCCTGGCCTATACAGCCAGTTCGACATTGACTTATCAGAATGGTGCCATATTTGGGAGTAGCGGAAGACCGGGTACAGGAGCTGATAATCTAAATGTCCCTGCTGGCGTGTATGTGGATGCCAGTGAAACAATCTATGTGGCGGATCAATTTAATCATCGTGTCCAGCAAAGGGCTGCGGGATCCTCTACTACTACTACGCTGGTTAATCTATTTACAGTATCCGTTGATATGTCCGCCAGGCCTAGTGGCATATATGGTAATGCGAGTGGGGCAATTTATGTATCGGACAGAAACCTGTCCCGAGTCTTAAAAATCACGGAAGGAGGCTTTAGTGTCACTACCGTGGCGGGCATTGAGGGGAATGCCGGTAGTGCCGCCAATCAACTGAATTATCCACGTGGTTTGTTTGTCGATGATGCCGGAACCGTCTATGTGGCCGATTATCTCAACAATAGGATTCAGAAGTGGGTAGCAGGTGCCACCAGTGGTATCACTGTGGCGGGAGGAAATGGAGCAGGTTCGGCCGCTAATCAGTTGAATGGCCCTACTGATGTGTATGTGGATGTTAGCGGGGCGATGTATGTGGCCGATGAGAGTAACAATAGGATTCAGAAATGGGCTTCGGGAGCCACCAGTGGTACCACTGTGGCCGGAGGAAATGGAGCGGGCAATGCAGCCAATCAACTAACTCATCCTAATGGTGTGCATGCTGATCCCATTGATGGGATTTATATAGCTGATACTGGCAACCACCGGATTCAATGGTGGACTCCAGGAGCCAGTAGTGGTACTACCGTACTCCAGGACAATTATACTACGAATGTGCTAAATAGTCCTACTGATCTCTATATGGATGAAAAGACGGGGCTGTATGTAGTGGATCAAGGCAACAGCCGTGTCGTGTTGTGTGAAAAAGGGCCTCCCAGCCTGGTATATACGCCCACCTCGGCCGGGGTGTACACGGCCCTGGTCACCGCTAGTTACGGCTGCGTTACGACCACCAACTCCGTGACTCTTAGCGCACCACCCACCCCAAACTTAGTTGCTACCAACCAGAACGGAGTACTAACCAGTACCCTCACCTGCGCACAAACCAGCCTGACCTTAACCGCCACAGATGCTTCTGGCGGATCAGGAACTCAGTACCAGTTTGCCGGACCAGGAACCTCTATCCTGGGAATCGTTTCCCAGAACACCACGGACGGAACAGCAGTGGTCAATAACGCTGGTGTTTACTCTGTGACGGTTACCAATGCATCCGGTTGTTTTAGTGTAACTACCATCACCATCAGCAGTGGATTAGCAGTTCCTTCCCTGAGCATTAACCCCAGCTCCTCTATCCTTACCGTCGCCAGCCCAACGGCCAGCCTTTCGGCAACAGGAACCGGCACCTTCTTTTGGTCTACCGGAGAGACCTCACCCACAATTTCTGTTACCACCAGTGGAGTCTATTCAGTAACCCTCACCGGTCCTTCAGGTTGCACTGCTAGTACCAGCGCTTCGGTGGCAGGGCCCGACTTGGCGCTGATTCTGCTCCTGCCTCAGGCTAACTTCGCAGCAGCGGGCACAGTCGGTGAGTTTGTGGTCAATCTATTCGAAGTAGGGGGGCTACCCACTTCCTCAGGCAAGGTCACCATCACCCTCACCGCTCCATTGGGCTACACCCTGGCCTTCCCTAATTCCCTGACCAGTATCAATATCTCAGGCGGTTCTCAGAACCCGGTGACGGTCAATAATACGCAGTGGAGTTTGATCAACTCGCTGGACGATCGCCAACTGACCTTGACCATGAACAACGGTGCCTTTATTGGCGGTGGCAGCCAATCAAGCATAGGGTTCCAGATCACCCGGACGAATGCCAACTCGGGTAGCGTAGCTAGTCTGACGGTGAACGTAGCCGATGATTTGACCATGACTTATGATGGCAACTTGTTAAATAATGTCTACGCTCGAATTATTAGTGGCTTGTAAATGAATGGAACTAGTTAAGCTACATCCAGGTATTCCCTAAGAATATCTGGAGTAAATGCCCTATCAATACAGAGGGATCAAATCAAATTGGTAAAACTCGGCACTCGTATTATCCATCTCAATCTCAATAATAGCATCTATAGCTTGCCCATTGGGTCTGGCAATGGAGATAGTCACCATTTGGGGAATGGTTGCATTGCTGATTGATATATGATTTTGAAATACGTATGCATTACCCCATTTAACCTTTAAATAGCCAAGTTTCGATCCAATTTTACGAACCATTATAGCTAAACGGAGAGAATCGGATAAGGGACGTTGAGCATCAAATTGAACAATGATAGAACTAGTCGTAGTTTGAAAAGCAGGTCGCCCACCAACACCAGTTTTGAAAGGCCAGTTAGCCGCGCCTACACCATAGAGAACCGTATAATTGGTAGGGGAAATTCGGCTGGTTACATAGTGATCGGTCAGTACGCCAGCATGATTGATTGGGGGGAACGTAATTGCATTGTCCGAAAACTGGGCTAACACCGGCATTGCACTAGTGTAATATTTATTGTCAAATGAAATAATCTGTGCATAAGCATTAGGATTATATCTATTGCTATGCACCATTAGGCCATAGGCAGGGGCAAAACTGAAAATGGGTGTATTTGTTTGACGTGTGTTATCAAACCGAGCGCCTTCTATGAGGGTTTCCCGATCGTTTTCGGTCTTGATGTACTGGGCTGCTTTTGTATAGCACTCAAAATACCCTCCCTGAATATGCTCAAACTGTGTGTTAACGGTATAGAATCCACCTACCCGTAGACAGTGCATCCATTCGCAGTTTAAATACAGTGTTTGGCTCCCATATGTATTGTGGCCATAAGAATATATATGTCGGCCGGATCCTTCAAAACGGCATGTGTTAAATAGATTAATATCACAGCCGTCCAGACTTGCACAGGTACCGAAGTTCTGAAAGCGGAGGTTCTGATAGGTTCCCCCAAAAACTTTTATAAGCTTTAACCCTACTCCATAGGCTTCCAGGTCGGATTCGATAATGGGTATATCACTCACTGCATTTGGGTCAATGTTACCCTTAAGCCCATATTTCCCCACAAAATCTACGTTCAGAATCATCGGCTTTTTAATGTGCCCCAGTTTGTTGAAAACAGTAGCAAAGTTACCCGGCTGATTCAGGCGAATTCCATATTTACTGACTAGCGTAAAGCCTTCCAACTGCAAGCTGGCATTGACATCATAGGGAGAGTCCATCAGAGCTGTCAGGCACTCAATGGCATATACACCATCATTCGTATTCGTTAAGGTAGTAGCTCCTCGTCCCTGAGCAATAAGTTTCATATAAGGGCTAATTGACCAAGTTCCTGACCAAGTGACGTTACCGACTGGTAGCATAATGGTAATACCGGCAGGAAAGGTCTTGCTAATCAGATTCAGAACTGTGTAATTGTCGGTCGTTCCATCGGCTTTTACACCAAACCATTCCGCTTGGATTACGCCTTCATAATGACGTTTGTAACGAAGCCCGGAAGAAGTAACCAGCACTGTTCCTGTATTATCCTTACTACTATGATCTAAAGAGTCAAGGACATAATAGCCCGATTTTCCTTGGTCGGTTAGGTTAATTACTTTCGGCGCTACCTTAGGAGAAAGAGTGTATGAGCGAACCTCCTTTATTGTCTGAAAAACTGAAATGCGGTTCGTATTAGGCTCAACTCGTATGGGCCGCTCAACGCCTGTTTTAGTTTTTTCCCAATAATAACCATCACCTTTTCTACCAAAATTGACTGTTTCATTTGAAACAGGTGGGCGTGTCTGGGACAGGCTTTGCGTCAGGATTAAGGCACTAAAACTTAGGGTCAATAATTGTTTCATTCTATTAGTACGTATTAGGGGCGTTATTTAATATGGAGCCAGACATTTTTGCCTTTTTATGTCTATAGGTAGAAATTTATCTAAACAGGTAGCTAAAGATTTCCTGGTATGCAAAGCCCCAATGGTTTCCTTACACGGGCGTCTCGCGAGACGGTAAATTCGGATATTGCATCAAGATATTGGTAGAAAAAAGTGTCACATGATATTAATCGAATAACGGCCTTCCTAGTTGACTAGCTGATTATCGCCTGAGAAGGCCGTTATTCGATTAATATCATATGACTTCCTGATAATCATCATAGTAGCCCACCTTCCCAAACGTGTTCTTTGTATAGGTAATCAATGACTGATTCAAAACCAATTTTCACGATCATGTTTAGCCATCCTATACTGTTGAGGTTAATTAGTTTCCTACTGATAGCCACCCTTTTTGCCTGTAATGACCACCGGTTTCCGGGATTAAGTCCAAGTCGAGTCCGGCTGAAAACCCTTACCGAACAAAGTGGTAGTTTACAGTTGGTTAGTCAGTTTCAATATGACCAACAAGGAAGGCTAAGCGGCATTAAAACACAAAAGTCAGACTCAGCTCGGTGGGAGCAAAGCACCTATATCTATGATAATCAAAATCGGTTAGGTCAGATACAACGGGTTATCCAGATTATACTACCTGTACTACCCCAGGAACCGCCAATAACGAAAACCGACAGTTATACTTTTAGCTATACAGGGGCGGGCCAAATTGCGGAAATACGGTATGTCAATAATGCGGCCAATGGTCTTCTTTTTCTATGTAAACCCCACTATGATGCAGCCAATCAACTAGATGGAAATCAGGTTGATAGTTATAATGGCTATGAGTCAGTTCAATTTACGAGCAAGTACCTATATTCCAATAATAATTTAACAACAGCCCATGTAACCTTTGTCCCGAGCGGTCAATCTTTCGAATATACGTTTACCTATGATTCCAAAATAAACCCCTTTTACGGAATCATCATGCCTATTGCCACCCTTAACCAAGACCCCGTCACCATTGCTCCTATATCGGTTTTTGTCTATCCGCCCAAGAATGACGGTATCGCCAATTTATTATCGCTGAGCCGGAATAATATCCTCTCCGATGGCTATAATGAGTATAGCTATACGTATACTAGTTCAGGCTTGCCTATCAGTCGGACCGCTCGAAGTCCCTTGCCTGACCATTCTGTAAGAGGAACTTTATATTTTGAGTATGAGTCTTTTTGAGTCAACGGGTGAGTACCCCATTTTCGAAGAAAAGGTAGGTTACGGGCAGCGCGATGAGGGCTGCTAACGCCAGTTGTAGAAGAAAACCGCAGCTCAATACAATGTATTACAAACTGAGTAAAGAAAGGTGAGGCATTGATTTATGAGCTAATAATTTGAGACAGTCTTAAAGGAGATATTGTGGAAGATTTGGCAAGAAGGTTGATGCTCTTACTATACGGAAGTTTTATTGAACGGTTTTATAGTTGACCCGTCCTGAAACCATCGGATTGTGCAGGCACCCTTGCATACAGAGGATGACTTAATCCCTGGCGTACGAGAGTTAGGACACAGAAAGTCGCCGACTAATTAATTGGGCTGCTGATCGTAATTCCAATTCAATTTCTTTCTGGCGACTGGCGCTACAGCGAATCTCGGGCAGGAATATACTTAGGCTGGCAATCACCAGATTTTGACGACGGATGGGTACAGCCAGACCAATGATATGCGTTTGAGAGCGAGTCATGGAGAGCTCCTGAACGCGAATCTTTGCTAACTCAGCGTCTAAACCCTGTGGGGTGGTAGCATTGGGCCAAATGTCAGGGGTGGGATAGCCAATAGAGTTAATTAGACTCTCCAGCTCTTTGCCAGAGATGAAGGCCAGTAGTAATCGCCCTGATGCTGTTTCATAAATGTTGCGTTCCGTGCGGCTTCGTACCTGGAGATCCTGATCACTATTGACTAAATGGACAATGAATCGTTTCTGATTGCGAATAATCCCCAAAATAGACGTTTCGTTGAGCCGATGGGTCAAGTCCTGCATAATATCTTTTGCCACCAGCACTAAATCCTGGCTGTAGGAAAGATTGTTCGTCAGGTTGTACGCCATTGGCCCCAAACGGTACCCCTTCTTCCGGCCCAAGTGTTCCAGATAGTTTTTATCAACGAGTGTTTTCAGGATGTTAACACAGGTTGCCTGGTTCATTTGCAGTGTTTCGGCAATCTCCGTGAGCGAATGTGCCCGGCCAGGATCCTGCGCCACAAGCTCCAGAATGTCCAGTGCCTTTACAATAACTAATACCATGTTGACTATGTATGATGTGAGATATGAGAGGTATGCTGTAGGATGTATGCTGTAAACGTCGACGTTATACAGCATACATCCTACGGATTATCGGCCCATCCATCCACCGTCTACTGTAATTACGGTGCCGTGAACGTATCGGGAGGCTTCAGAAGCGAGAAAAACGGTAACCCCTTTAAAATCTTCCGGCTCACCCCAACGCCCCGCTGGTATACGAGCTAAAATGCTTTGGCTGCGTTCGGCGTCTTGGCGTAAGGCTTCGGTGTTGTCAGTTGCGATATAGCCCGGTGCAATGGCGTTGACATTGACATTTTTTGACGCCCATTCGTTGGCAAAGGCTTTTACCAAACTGCCAATAGCCCCTTTGCTAGCCGCATAGCCAGGTACGGTAATGCCGCCCTGAAAGGTCAGCAGGGAAGCCGTGAAAATGACCTTGCCAGAACCCCGCTCAATCATACCCCGACCAATTTCGCGAGTCAGAATAAAGGGAGCGTTTAGATTGGTATTGATGACGGTATCCCAATAGTCATCGGGGTGTTCGGCGGCAGGTTTTCGTAGAATGGTTCCGGCATTATTTACCAGAATGTCAACCACTGCGCCATCGTTCTGCAAGGCTTTCAGGAACGTATACACGCCCGACCGACTACTCAAATCAGCCTGATAGGCCCGAAACGATCGACCCAGTTTCCGCACTTCCTGTTCAACGGCACTGCCTTCAAGTTCGAGCGATGCGGATACGCCAAGTATATCAGCGCCTGCCTCGGCCAGGGCTACTGCCATAGCTCGGCCAATTCCTCGTTTACAGCCTGTAACTACTGCTGTCTTACCCGATAAATCAAAAGATTGCAAAATACTCATACTGTATCATTGTGATAGTAATCGCAAGATTACATGATTAAAGTGGAATTACAAAGAGTATAATTAAGTATAAGATGAGCTATTTGTACTTTTCTAAGTACAAATTGAGGTTACTAGCGGTAAAAATAGAGTAGGTTATAATTATTCGAGTAGTGTGTCAAATGAGAATAGTTCTATAAAAAAAATAATAAGTGAAAAAGTTGACAAATACCCTATTAGAATATAGTATTGCATTGATAAATATTAATTTATCAATGATGAATAATAACTAAACTCTCATGCATAACCTTTCACTCTATCGAAGTCGAGCCTGGCTGTTAGGATTGAGCTGGCTTCTGACCATAAGCCAATTGCTAGCCCAATCTAACAACACAGTTACAGGGCGGATATCCGACGAATCGGGGCAGCCCCTACCGGGTGTTACTGTACTTGTCAAGAATACCGCATCGGCGGACCGTAGTAATGGTACCACCACCGACGCCAAAGGTGATTATCGACTATCGGTACCGGTTGGAAATGCAACGCTGGTTGTTTCGTATGTTGGGTATACGAGTCAGGAAGTTGCTATTAATAATCGTTCAGTCATTAATGTTCAGCTGGCACCAGACAATAAAGCCCTGAACGAAGTGGTGGTGGTGGGATACGGTACACAGCAGAAAAAAGACCTGACCGGGGCCGTATCTTCGGTAACCGCTAAAGACATTCAGCGTTTGCCCGTTTCGGGATTGGATCAGGCGTTGCAGGGGCAGGTTCCTGGCTTACAGATTTCCTCCACATCGGGTGCACCAGGCGGTAATACGAATATTCTGGTACGTGGTATAGGTTCGGTGTCCGGTGGGAATGACCCCTTGTTTGTCGTCGATGGATTTCCAATCAACAATGCGGGCGTGGGGAATCCGCTGAACACCATCAATCCGGGTGATATTGAATCTATCGAAGTGCTAAAAGATGCATCTGCCACTGCTATTTATGGGTCACGGGGCTCTAATGGCGTCGTTATTGTGACAACCAAGCGTGGCAAATCAGGCAAGGCGCAGATTACAGTAGATGCCTATACCGGTATTCAGCAACCCGCCCGACTGCTAAAGATGATGAACACCCGGCAATTTGCTGAATTCGTCATTGAAGGGCATAACAATGGGTGGCTCGACAATGGCGGTCCTAACGCTAAAATCACCGACCCTAACAGCGTACGGTCTACTTCCTACCGGATACCGGAAGAATGGCAGGACTTGAACAATCTCCCAAAGGTGGATACCGACTGGCAAAAGGTCATTTTTCGTACAGCTCCCATCCAGAATTATCAGATCAGCGCCACGGGCGGCAATGATAAGTTACGGTATGCTATGTCAGGCGGGTATTTCAACCAGAAAGGGATTCTTATCAGCTCCGGTTTTGAGCGTTTTTCAGCCCGCATCAATCTTGACGGTCAGCTTACTCCCCGGTTAAAGGTCAGCATGAATTTAGCACCTACGTATACGGCCACCGACAACGTACCATCGTCAGGCCACTACAGCGATTTTAATATTGTAGCCGAGGCTTTGTCTATGCCTCCGATGATTCCGGTTTACAATCCAGACGGTACCTATGGCAATACCAATGCCCTGACAAACCTAGGGATGGGGGCTATCCCCAATCCGGTTCAAACCGCTAACGAGTATAAAAGCACCAACTCGCAATTCAGGATACTGGGCAATCTATTTGGTGAATATGAGATTATCCAAGGCCTTAAGTTCAAAGTGAGCGTAGGAACGGATTTTAACTACTTCACAACGAATAGTTTTAAACCGTCGACCTTATCGACGAGTGCCTCCGTATCACCAGCCACCGCCAGCATCGTCAATTCGTCGGATGTGAACTGGCTGAATGAAAATACGCTCAATTACCGCCGAAACTTTGGCGCTCACTCCATCGATGCGCTGGGTGGCTTCACCATCCAGAAATCAACCGGAACCGCAACCACAACGAACGCCACGAACTTTGCCGATGACCTCCTCGAAAATATCAATGGTGGACAGATTACGGGTGGTAGCTATAGCGTAGGACAGTGGTCGCTGATGTCTTATCTCGGCCGGGTCAACTATGCCTATAATGACCGCTATCTGGTAACCGCGACCGTTCGTTCGGATGGCTCGTCCCGGTTTGGTTCGGCGAATCGCTGGGGTACGTTCCCTTCGTTCTCCGTCGGCTGGCGCTTATCAGAAGAGCCTTTTTTGAAAAGCCTGAATCTATTCGACGATTTCAAAATTCGGGCCGGTTATGGGCTTTCCGGTAACAACTCCATTGGCAATTATCGCTACCTGGGCTTACTGTCGGCAACCAATTATGTGCTGGGTAACACGCAGGTTCCGGGACTATCGCAAGCAAGTTTCACAAATAATAACCTGGGTTGGGAAACCAGCAAGCAGGTGGATATTGGTCTGGACCTGGCCTTTTTCAATGGTCGTCTGCAATTCACCGGCGATTACTACAATCGTCGGAACACGGATATGCTCCTCAATAAAGCCATTCCGTCGACAACGGGCTATACCTCCGCCTGGGTCAATATCGGCGAACTGGAAAACAAAGGCGTCGAACTGGCACTGTCGGGCAAACCGCTCGCTACGCGTGATTTCAATTGGACCAGTAGCTTCAACATCACCTTCAACCGGAACAAAGTGCTACGTCTCGGTACGGAAGGTGAACAGCTCTTCTCCGACGGTGGCCGGGGCGATGTCAGCATCACGCAGGTAGGACAACCCATCGGTAGTTTCTACGGCCACCAGGTTGAAGGTATTTTCACGACCCAGGAACAGCTATCAACGCATGCTAAACAAACGGGGGCTAAGCTCGGCGATTTCATGTACAAAGACATCGACGGGAACGGGGTAATCAGCGACGCCGACCGGACTATTCTGGGGAATCCGCAGGCCAGAGCCTATTACGGTTTCAACAATACGTTCACCTATAAAAACTGGTCATTGAACATTCTGATGAACGGTGTTCAGGGCAAAGACGTATTCTGGGCGGGTGCCGTGTTTGTGCGTGGGTATCATGGCGTACAGAACAACCTCGCCGAAGTCATCGAAAACTACTACAAATCGCCCTCGCAACCCGGCGATGGCAATTCTCCCCGCATTATCCGGGGCGCGTTGAATAACAACCTGCGTTACAGCTCTTTTTTCAACTTCGACGGATCTTATCTGCGGATTCGGAACGTAACGCTGAATTACAATCTGCCGCAAAATCTGGCGAAACGGATTGGGATGCAGGGTGGACGGGTTTATCTGACCACCAACAACCTGTACACCTTCACAAAATATCCTGGCTACGATCCCGAGATCAGTAACTCGGGCGACAATATGCTGGCTTCCGGCATTGATTACCTGGGGTATCCACCCGCTCGTTCCTACACGCTTGGTTTAAGTCTCACCTTCTAGCCAGCCCATCTATCATGAAAATCAAGCATCTTTTTATACCGCTATTGAGTCTGCTTTCGCTAGCCAGTTGTAACGACGATTTTCTGTCGCTCACGCCGGAAACGGATCGGAACACCACCAATTTTTATCAGACGGCCGCCGACTTTAATAATGCGGTTGTCGGTACCTATAATGCGCTCAAACTGTCGGGCGTATACGGCACATCCTTGTACTGGATGGGTGAAGTATCGACTGATAACACCGACTTTGGCGTAAACACCCGACAGGCTGTTAACGTCGATAATTTTCAGTTCGTCGATCATACGTATACCTCGCTCAATGACATTATCTTCTCGGCCTGGCGGGATCACTACCGAGGTATCAGCCGCGCCAATGCTATCCTGACCCGGATTGAAAGCGCCAAAATTGCGGATAACCTGAAAATGCAGTACAAAGGCGAAGCGCAGTTCTTACGAGCCCTGTTCTATTTCGACCTGGTCCGCCTGTTTGGGGATATTCCGCTGATCACTACTGAAATTACAACCCCCGATGGCGCCAGCAGTTTAACCCGGACACCAGCCGAGGACGTGTATAAGCTGATCATCAGCGACCTGCAAAGTGCGGAACAAGCGCTACCGATTTCCTACGGAACTGCGGATATTGGGCGGGTGCCACAAGGCACAGCCAAGGCCCTGCTGGGTAAGGTGTATCTGACGCGTAAAGACTGGGCTACGGCGGCTGCTAAACTAAAAGAAGTCATCACGTCGGGCAAGTATCAGCTGTTGCCCAAATACGCCGATGTGTTCAGCTATGCTACCCCAACCAACGCCGAAATCCTGTTCAACGTCCAATATAAATCGGGCAATACAGGTCAGGGAAGCGGTTTCGGACCTGTGCAGGCCAGCGAAGGAGCCCGCATTACCGGCGGTAGTATGCGGTACCCAACGGCCGATATGGAAACGGCTTACGAGGCTGGTGATCAGCGCAAAAGCTTCTCGATGAAATCGTCCTATCTCGACGCTACCGGGCAACTTGTTAATCAGCGTTACGTCAGCAAATACGTTCAGTTCGGTGCCTTAGCCAGCGATTCCGATATCGACTTCCCCGTGCTTCGGTACGCCGATGTACTGCTCATGTATGCAGAAGCGCTCAACGAAGTGGACTTTAATCCGGAGGCCGTAACCTATTTGAATCAGGTCCGTAAGCGAGCCGGTTTGGCAGATACGAAAGCCGCGGATCAGGCCAGTTTCCGACTGGCCATCGAGCAGGAACGGCGGGTTGAGTTTGCCTTTGAGAATCAGCGCTGGTTCGATCTGGTTCGGACGGGCCGGTACGTTACAGTTATGAACGCGAAAGGGCTTAAAGTTCAGGACTTCAACACGCTATTTCTGATTCCACAGCGGGAGATTGATCTAAATAAAAGCCTGAAGCAGAATCCGGGTTACTGAGCTTATGCTTAATCAGGTCACAGTTGATTACGATTTTAACGCTTTTGGTGCATGAAACTTTCCCAAATCATACCCATTGTTCTGCTTGCTTATTTGCTCCTCGGTGCTGCTCCATCGTTGCCGAAGTTATACGTCATTGGCGACAGTATTTCGATGCGATACGGGCCATTCCTGGAAAAATACGTACAGGGCGTTTGGCAGTACGATCGGAAAAGTGATGATGGACAGGCCGCCAAAAATCTGGACGTACCCGTCGGAGCCAACGGGGGGGATTCCCGTATGGTACTGGAATACCTGAAGTTGAAAGCGCCCGACAAGTCCTTTCAACCGGATGTATTGCTCCTGAACTGTGGCCTGCACGACATTAAACGAAATCCGGAAACGAACGCGATTCAGGTAGATTCGGCCAGTTATCGCAAAAACCTGGAAGCCATTTATCAACTGCTTCATAAACGGAATATCCGGCTGGTATGGATGCGTACCACTTCGGTGGAGGACGAACGGCATAACACCCGCTCGAAAGCGTTCAAACGGTATGCCCGTGATCTGGATGCCTACAATGCCATTGCGGATGACGTAATGCGGAAACATGGCGTTTCGATCATTGACCTGTACACCTTCACGCGGAGTCTGGGCAGCGAGCATTTCGTGGATCATGTGCACTACGATGATTCGGCTATGCAATTACAGGCGGGCTACATCGCTGGTTTTTTACAAGGCCTGCTTCCCTTAACGCCTAAACGAAAATGAGCCTACTCAATCACTCTATTCTCGCTGTAAGTCTTCTCAGTATAAGCCTGCCAACAGCTTTTGGCCAGGCTCCTCCCGAACCCAAAGGTTTTCGGGAGATCGGGCAGTTGCGTCCGCGATCAGCGAAAGAAATCAATGCCTCAACCTGGTCCATTGGGGGCGAAACCCTGGATCGCGATTACACCGATTATCAGTCCTATAAACCGTATCTGGGGCCATTAGGCGCTAAACGTATCCGATTGCAGGGCGGCTGGGCCAAGTGCGAGAAAGTAAAGGATGAGTATGAGTTTGCCTGGCTCGATGCCGTTATCCCGGATGCTCACGCACGGGGCGTATCACCCTGGGTCGAGTTGTCGTATGGCAACCCGCTTTACGCGGGTGGTGGCGAGCCGAAGTTAGGCGGCCGGATTCCAACGTCGGAGGAAGGACTCACAGCCTGGGATAATTGGGTGAAAGCCATCGTGAATCGCTATAAAGCTCAGGTGCCAGAGTGGGAAATCTGGAACGAACCGGATCTGAATAAAGAGAATACCGGCGACGAAGTGGCTGTATTTTACATCCGAACGGCCAGGCTGGTGAAGTCGATTCAGCCCAATGCCAAACTGATTGCGCTGGGTATGGCCGGGGTGCCACGCGAGACGTTCATGAAACCTTTCCTGGACAGGCTCAAAAAGGAAAACGCGCTCAATCTGATCGACATTCTAACCTATCACGGCTATGCCGCGAATCCTGATGAATCGTACCCAAAGATCGAAGAAATGCGCAAACTGGTTTGGAGGTATAATCCAAACGTTATTTTCATGCAGGGCGAAAACGGTGCTCCGTCAACGGCAAGTGCCGTCACTATCGGGGCACTACGACAGTACGACTGGACCGAACTTAGCCAGGCCAAATGGGATTTACGCCGAATGCTGGGCGATCATGGCCGGGGTATCGCAACCAACCTGTTTACCATCAGCGATATTCACTACGCAGCGGGCGACCATATGACGGGTGTCAATACAAAAGGCTTGCTAAAAACCAACCCCGACAAAACCATCGACCGGCCTAAACTAGCCTACAAAGCGGCCCAACATGTATTTACTACGTTCGATGACCAGCTTGAGCTTCTTGATAAAGCCAGACCGACTGTCAGCCAGGCAACCGTATCCGCTTTTCAGTACCGCCACCGGAAAAATGGGGGCAGCCTTATTACGCTGTGGAGTGGTGAAGCGCGACCCGCCGAAACCTATGAGCCGAAGTTGACCGACGTAACGATTGAAGGGAAATTTATTACGCCTGTTCTGGCCGATCTGATCACAGGACGTGTGTATGAGATCCCGAAAAGCGGCTGGAAAAAATCGGGCAATAGCTACACATTTACCGCCATTCCGGTGGTGGATTATCCCCTGGTAATTGCCGAAAAGTCGGCGTTATCGCTTACAACGCCTACGGGTCAATCGGCCAATCCGAACTTTAACTATCTGGGAAAACTAACCCCAAAACAGTCACGCGATATTCGTTCGTCTAACTGGTCGGTGGGGGCCGAATACATGGACCGGGATTACACGGTTTACGCCAACTGGAAAGACTATCTGGGCAAACTCGGTGTCAAAAAAGCGCGCATTCAGTCGGGCTGGGCAAAGTGCGAGAAGGTGAAGGGACAGTATGATTTTGCGTGGCTGGATGAGATTGTGAACGACATGGTGAAACAAGGCGTAACGCCCTGGATCAATCTGTCGTACGGCAATCCCATTTATTCGGGCGGGGGTGGTACTACGCTGAATGCAGCAATTCCCTACTCGGGCGAAGCATTGGAAGGCTGGAAGAATTACGTGGCCGCTATCGTCAATCGCTATCGCGATAAGGTAACTGAATGGGAAATCTGGAACGAACCAAACTATAAGATTGCCATTCCTGATTATGCCGACTTCTTTATTACGAGCGCCGAAACCGTCCGATCAATACAACCTAAGGCACGTATTATTGCGTTTGCCCTCGGCAGTGGAGTCGATTACAAATTCGCCGATAACGTACTGAAAATCCTTAAGGAAAAAGGCAAGCTCGATTTAGTAGACGAAATCAGTCATCACCGGCACATTGCAAATCCCGACAACCGGGAACCCGAGATCGAACTGGAGAAGGTTGTGGCCAAATACAATCGGAGCGCTGGTCTTCCGAAAATCCGGATTCGTCAGGGTGAAGCTGGTTGCCCGTCGGAGTGGAATAAAAATTTCGCCATGAACAACTATCCCTGGACGGAACTGACACAATCAAAACACATTCTGCGCCGACTGCTAACCGATTTGGGCCATGATAAAGAGTCGTGCTGCTTTACGATCATGGATGCCAAAACCCCGCAGGAATGGAACCATAAAGGATTGCTTCAAGCGAAAGAGGATATGACCGTGGCCTATGCCAAACCCGCTTATTACGCGTTTCAGAATCTGATTTCGGTATTCGACGACCGCCTGGGCCGCTTAGATACGTATCCGTATTCGGCTAAAAAAGAGGATAACAGCAGCCTATCAGTATATGCCTTTGCGGATAAAGCCAGCCAGCTTCAGGCCGTAACGGTCTGGATCAAAGACAACGTACCGTCCAACAACAACGAGCAAATCCTGTGTGATCTCACCTTTGCCAATGCCCGGTTCAAAAACCCGGTTTGGGTGGATTTGATTGCCGGAACTGTGTATGAAATTCCGAAAGATAGCTGGCGGAAAAAGGAGAATCTATTTCGTCAGATTCCGCTCTACGATTCACCCATTCTGATTGCCGACCGATCGATCATTAGCCTGTCTGAAAACCAATAAGTTCTAACGCGTCATGAACACAACAAGGGCACGAATACCCTATCTTCTGCTGGCAGCCCTCCTGCTGCCTGGGCGAATGATGGCCCAGCAAGAGCCAGAAGTGCCCTTGTATCCAAACGGTGTTCCAAACTCGGTGGCCAGTACACAGCCCGAAAAACGGACATACGATGAGACTGGACGGTTGACAGCCGTATCCCATGTGCTTGTTCCGCGATTGATCGTTTACCGGGCTGCCTCCCCCAATGGGACAGGTTTGATCATCTGTCCGGGTGGTGGCTACCGGAATCTGAATACCGAAAATGCCCGGTTCATCGCCCAGCGACTCAATCAATGGGGCATTACAGCCTTCGTTTTAACGTATCGGTTACCCACCGATGGCCTGATGCAGGATCGGGCAGTGGGACCGTTTCAGGATGCTCAGCAGGCACTTCGTATAGTGCGTCAGCGGGCAGCGGAATGGCAGCTTCAGACCAGGCGGATCGGTATCCTGGGTTCTTCGGCGGGTGGCCACGTAGCCGCTATGGCAGCAACTCAGTTTTCAAAGGTGTTTGAGCTGGGGAAAGACACTACCGCCTTACGGCCCGATTTTCTGGTCTTATGCTGGCCTGTCGTCAGCTTCCGGCCCGACATTGCCCATCAGGGTTCGGTAAAAAACCTGCTGGGCGATCATCCAGCCGCCGGGCAACTGGCCGATTACTCACCTGAAGAACACGTAACAGCCGCTACACCTCCGACATTCCTGGTCCATGCTGGTGATGATCCGACGGTGACATTCAGTAATAGCATCCGTTTTTACGAAGCGCTCAAAAAGGTGAATGTACCTGCCGAACTACACCTCTACGAAAAAGGAGGTCACGGCTTCGGCATCAAACCTGACCTACCCGATTCCTGGATGACGCAACTGGAAATCTGGCTGCGCAATCGAGGCTTTTTACATCGGTCCTGATCAGGAAAAGACATACGTAAACTATAGTCCGAATACAACTAACAATAAGATGGAAACGCCCGGTTATCAACGCATTAAGGAAGCATCGCTGAACTTCGTCAACGCCATGAAAATTGGCGATAAACCCGGTGTGTACCGCAAAGAAAAGGACGAAGGTGAAAGCTTTTACGGCTCCTATCATGCCGCCCATGTGCTGGATTTATTTGGTGAATTACAGAACCGACCAGCCGCCGATCTGGATAGCTGGGCGAATCAATTCCAGAGTCGGCAGACCGAACAGGGTTTTTTCTCAGGAAAAGCCTCGGAATTCAATCGTTTCCGGACGCTGGACGAACTGGAACCCGTCTGGCATTACACCCGTGGGAACATCTGGGCGCTCCGCATGCTCGATCGTAAGCCCGAACGGGAACTTCGCTTCCTGGAGCCGCTGCTCAATGCCGACCGGCTGTACCGCTGGGTAAAACACTACGACTGGCGTAATTCATGGTCTGCAGGTAACCAGGTGTTGGCTGCCGCTACGGCTCTGTTTGCGCTGCGGGATTGGTTTGGGGCATCGGAAGTGGATTCGCTGATGGAGAAAGCGATGTTTCCGGCGCTCGAAGAATTGCAGGACAGCCAGACCGGTTACTGGGGGACGCAGTTCGGTGCAGATCGCGCGAATGGTTTATTTGGTACCATTCACGTCGTGCCCATTTATTTCGCCTTAGGTTGGCCACTTCGGCACCTGGAACGTTCCATCGATTCAACACTGGCTTGCCAGTTACCCGATGGTTCGTTCTGGCCAGGTGGCTCTGACTGCCCCGATTTCGATGGGGCCTATCAATTAGTTAATCTAGCCTCATTGACTGACTATCGTCGGGACGATGTTGAAGCGGCTTGTCGTCGTTATCTGGCCCATGCGCTTCAGCATGAAAGCCCGGATGGCGTTGGCTGGTTGCTGCATCGTCGGGATAGCCAGCCAAAAGACTGGGTGCCGCGCCCTCACTGGATCTGGCAGGAAGGCGAAACGTCTGCCCGGGCGGAACTACGCGACGAAGACCCAAATCGCACCCACATTATGCTGGGTTCCTGGTTTTATCCACTTTCCATCGCGCTGGTAAGCCACCTGCTCGGCGACACCGGCTATGAAGGCCCGTATCACTTTAACAGTCATTCATTACACGTCTGCAATGTGTTCAACGAACCATTGAATTACCCCTAAATCCCCTGAAGGGGACTTTTTTCAAGCATAAGCAAAGTCCCCTTCAGGGGATTTAGGGATAATGCTCAAACCTAAACCAACGTATGGAAAACAACCGCCGTAATTTTCTAAAGACACTCTCAGTGCTTCCGTTATCGACTTCGTTAACGGATATAAAATCGGGCTTGGCAGAATCAGTAACGCCTGCGAGTGATAATCCAGCCGTTGCCCCCTTGAAAAAAATCGGGACGGTTCGCTTGAAAAAGCCAGGCGAAATCAAAAACTCACCCTTCGGTATCGGCTGCGAAACACTTGATCGGGACCTGTGGAAGCCCAAAGAAGTCTATCCCTGGGTCGATAGTTTGCCGATCAAATGGGGACGGCTGCAAACGGGCTGGGGACGGGTTGAACGGGAAAAGGGGAAGTATGACTGGGCCTGGCTGGATGAGAGTGTAGATGGCTTAATAAGTCGGGGTGTAACGCCATTCTTCAATGTCAGCTACGGCAACACGAATTACATGGCGGGGGAGGTTGGGTATCATCCGCTGGACTCGCCCGAAGCAAACGAGGCCTGGAAACGCTACGTGACCGCCCTGACCAAACGTTACAAGAACAAGATCAGGCATTACGAAATCTGGAATGAACCCAATCTGGCGGGGTTCTGGAGTCCGGATAAACCCAATCCGCAAAAGTATGTGCAACTGGTGCGGGAAACGGCACCCATAATCCGAAAAAACTGCCCTGGAGCGGTTATCGTAGGGGGTGTCGTTTCGCAGATGCCGACCTACTACATACAGGAAATGCTGAAGGTCGGTCTGGCCGATTTGATCGACATTTTTTCGTTCCACCCCTACACAACCATCCCTGAATCGTATTCGGAGCGTACGGTAGCGCTACGCAAATTGCTGGACCAGCACAATCCGAAACTCAAAATCTGGCAGGGCGAAAACGGCTTTCCATCCGACCCAAACAGCACGGGTTATGGTGGAGAAGGGCCCTGGACGGAAACCATTCAGGCCAAGATCATGCTGCGACGGTTGCTGACGGATTGTTCGCTGGATATCGCCATGACGCTTTGGTTTCTCATTGTTGATCTGCATGACTACCCAAAAGGCTCCGGGAAGGTGAATTACAAAGGCATCCTGCGGCAAAAGCCAGAGGTTACACCCAAGATTGCCTACAAAGCGCTGCAACACCTGGGCAGCCTGGTTCACGGCGACGTACGCACCCGCAGTTCAATTGTACACGCCGTGGCCGGTAATGAACCCGCTACCGAGAAAGAGTATCGCCTGTTTGGGAATGGGTTAAAAAAGAGTCTGGACGGTATTTGTACAGCGGTTCTGAATACGGATAACGGAACCGTTTTTGCCTACTGGTCGGGAGCCAAAGCGGCCGACCAACCAGCGGCCCGCACGATTCACGCATTTTTCTGGGACTGGGAAGGCCGGGGCTTTACTGAACCCGTTCTGGTCGATCCAATCTCGGGTGATATTCTCGAATTGACGGAACACGAAAAAATATACGATAAAGACAAATGGCGAGTGGATGCGGAGGCTCAGGTATTTCGGCAATTGCCGTTGCAGGACTATCCCATGCTGATTATGGAAAAAAGTAACGTGGTGTGAATAATTACCCCTAAATCCCCTGAAGGGGACTTTGTCTAAGCACGAGCCAAGTCCCCTTCAGGGGATTTAGGGGTAAAACCGAAACCAATCATGGATAATAATCGCCGTACCTTTCTAAAGACCTTATCCGTCCTTCCGTTATCGACTTCACTAACCGATCCAACATCAGGATTGGCCGAGTCAACAATGCCCGTGAGCGATGGTTCTGCGTCTGCACCGTTGAAAAAAATCGGCACCGTTCGTTTGAAAAAACCAACCGAAATCAAAAACTCACCCTTCGGTATCGGCTGCGAAACACTTGATCGGGATCTGTGGAAACCGAAAGAAGTCTATCCCTGGATCGACGATCTGCCGGTCAAATGGGGACGTTTGCAGACGGGTTGGGCACGGGTAGAGCGCGAAAAAGGCAAGTACGACTGGGCGTGGCTGGACGAAAGCGTGGATGGCTTGGTGAGCCGGGGTGTAAAGCCATTCTTTAACGTGGGGTATGGCAACACGAATTATCAGGAGGGCGAAGTTGGCTTCTATCCATCAACGGCCAACCCCGTGGCCAATGCCGCCTGGCAGAAATTTGTGGTGGCCGTTGCCAAACGCTACAAAGGAAAAGTACAGCACTACGAAATCTGGAACGAGCCGAACCTGTCGGGTTTCTGGAAACCAGATAAGCCCGACCCTAAAAAATACGTGCAATTAGTACGGGAAACGGCGCCGTTGATCCGAAAAAATAACCCGGACGCCATCATTGTCGGCGGTGTGGTTTCGCGAATGCCCATTCTGTACGTGCAGGAATTATTTAAAGCAGGATTAGCGGACTTGATCGATATTTTTTCGTTCCACCCCTACACAACCTTGCCCGAAGCTTATACCGAGCGGACGAAAGGACTACGCCAGTTAATTGACCGCTATAATCCGAACATCAAGATCTGGCAGGGCGAAAACGGCTTCCCATCTGATCCGAATAGCACCGGGTTTTCGGGCGAAGGCCCTTGGACGGAAACTATTCAGGCCAAAGTCATGCTACGTCGGTTGCTCACCGATTGCTCGCTGAACTTGCCGATGACGTTGTGGTTCCTGATCGTCGATCTGCACGATTACCCAAAAGGATCAGGCAACACGAATTACAAAGGTATTCTGCGGCAGAAGCCCGAAATCAAGCCTAAAATCGCTTATAAGGCGCTACAACATTTAGGTAGTCTGGTACATGGTGACGTACATACCCGCAGTGCTACGGTCAATACGTTGTCGGGAAAGGAATCCGCAACGGAGAAAGAATATCAGGCGTTTGGCAATGGAACGAAAAAGAGTCTGGAAGGCGTCTGCACCGCTACGTTGAACACCGATAATGGTCTGGTGCTGGCCTATTGGTCGGACCAAAAAGCGGCCGACAACCCGCCCGCCGACAGCGTTCACCTGTTCCTCTGGGATTGGGAAGATCGTGGCTTTACACACCCGGTTCTGGTTGACCCACTATCCGGTGAAATCCTCGAAATTCCGAATCAGGAGAAGCTATTCGACAATGACAAATGGCGGGTTGGTGCCGAAGCCCAGATTTTCCGTCAGCTTCCGCTGTACGATTATCCTATGCTAATCATGGAAAAAAGTAACGTAACTGGGTAACCTAACCCCCAAAGTCGCCCGCGACCCCTAAATCCCCTGAAGGGGACTTGGTTCGCTCATAGACAAAGTCCCCTTAGGGGATTTAGGGGTGAAATTCAAACCCATCAAAACTAAATGTCATACGCAACGCACTTATTATTCTGCCTGCTTTTTACGACCAGCGCCTTTGCTCAGAAACCTTCTGGGGTTTGGGATGTGCTGGCGTATGGAACCAAAGGTGATGGCCAAACGATGGATACCAAAGCTATCCAAACGGCTGTTGATCAATGCCATACAGCCGGAGGAGGGAAAGTATATCTGCATAATGGTACGTTTCTATCAGGTACGATTTACCTGAAAAGTAATGTAACGCTTTACCTCGACGCAGGGACTACGTTACTAGGAAGCCCTAAAGTCGCTGACTTTCCAGACCAGACCTCCGATTACCCAACCTACGACGAACATCCGCTGACCAGCAAAGCCTTAATCTACGCAGAAAACTGTCGAAACATCAGTATCGAAGGGCGAGGAACCATCGACGGACGAGGTGATATACTCGACAACCGAGGTCCCAATGATCCGTACCTGCGCCCATCATTTAAATACCGCCCGCGAATCCTTCACATACGGGGTTGTGAAAACGTCCTGATCAAAGGAGTAACGCTACAGAACTCGGCTTCCTGGGTGCAAACCTATCAGGCCTGTAAAAACCTGGTGATTGATGGCATTACGGTAGACAGCCGGGAGAACAAAGACGTTGAGAATCCGAATCGCGAACACGCCGTTAAGCACCGAAATACAGACGGCATGGATTTGGTCGATTGCGAGCTTGTGCGCGTGAGCAACTGTTTTATTACCAGTGGCGATGATGGCATCTGTATCAAAAGTTTTTCGCCCGACAAAGTTTGCCGGAATATCAGCATCACGAATTGTCACGTCAGTTCCGGGGCTAGTGGCATCAAGATTGGCACCGAAACCGCTGGTCGTTTTGAGGACATCGTCATTCAGAATTGCACCGTATTCGATACCTGGGGGGATGGTCTGGCGATTATGACGGTAGATGGCGCTCAGATAAAGCGTGTAACAATCTCAAACATTAGCCTGCGGAACATAAAACGCGCCGGAATTTTTGTTCGACTCAACACCCGCAACAAGAAGTTCGGTACAAACACAACCAACAATACACCGGCTTTGCAAGACATCCTGATTACCAATATCCAAGGGAGCCGACTGGCCGCTTTGGGATGTTCAATTACGGGCCTGCCCGACTATCCGGTTGAGCATGTGACCCTTCGCAATCTGAACTTCGAATTCGAAGGGGGAATTACTGGGTTTAAGCCAACTGCGGTACCTGAAAAATCAGATGCTTACCCGGTTGGAACGATGTTCGGTACTACGTTGCCTGCGTATGGGTTTTACGTTCGGCACGCCCGAAACGTTACGTTCGATCAGGTACAGTTGCGCTTCGCGAACGAAGATCAACGACCGGCGATGGTTTTCGATGATACGGAAGAGCTGGAAATTAGGGGCTTAAAAGCGCAGAGTGTAGCGCAAACACCGGAACTGATTCGACTTATCAATACCCGTAAAACGCTTATTGCCGATTCGCGACCAACGGCAGCTGTTACCTCATTTCTATCGATTTACGGTGATAAATCATCCGCTATTGCCTTGATAAATAATCAGTTGGGGCAATCAGCGCAAATGTACTTTTTAGAAGCCCCATCCTTAAAAGCATCCGTCAAAGAATCTGGAACCATCCAGTAATCGGTTAAACTTCCCTGCTTCCATGAATAGCCTAGCCACTATCTTTTTTTTCTGCCTGATGCTCACGACGGCCGGTTTTTGCCAGAAACCCACCGGTGTATGGGATGCCTTTGCGTATGGGGCCAATGGTGATGGTAAAACGATGGATACGAAGGCTATTCAACTAGCTATCAACCGCTGCCACGAAGCGGGCGGTGGAAAAGTGTACCTGCACAACGGCACGTTTCTGTCGGGTACGATCTACCTGAAAAGTAACGTAACGCTCTACGTCGAAGCGGGGGCTACCTTGCTGGGGAGCGCTAACGTAGCGGATTACCCAAGCATTCCCTCAAACTATCCGACCTACGGAGGGGAGCTGGTGACGGATAAAATGTTCATTTACGCGGAAGACGCGCACAACATTTCAATTGCCGGACGAGGGACGATAGATGGTCGGGGCGATGAGTTTAACGGGCCTTATCTGTCGCCTTCCTTTAGTGGCAGACCCCGTATACTCCATTTTCGGAACTGTGATAACCTACAGGTTCGGGAGGTTACGCTGCGCAATTCGGGATCGTGGGTGCAGTTTTACCAGTCGTGCCGGAACATGGTCATTGACGGAATTACAGTCGACAGCAGGGAAAATAAAGACATCGAAAAATCCCGTCATGCGGACGCCAAAGGCCGAAATACAGACGGGATGGATCTGGTTGATTGCCAGGTTGTGCGCGTTTCCAACTGCTTCATTACCAGTGGCGACGACGGCATTTGCCTGAAAAGCTTATCACCCGGCGAAAGCTGCCGCGATATTACCATTACCAACTGCATTGTTAGTACCAATGCGTCGGGCATCAAGATCGGCACGGAAACAAGTGGAGCCTTTGAAGATATTACCGTTCAAAATTGTACGGTTTTCGACACCCGCGTCGATGCGATCAGCCTAATGACCGTAGACGGTGCCCGTATTGAACGGATCAACATCTCGAACATATCGGTACGTAACGTAAAAGGCACTGCCATTTTCGTTCGACTGGGTGCCCGAAACCGGACGTATCGAAAAAATGCCAAAGCGGCCACGGGCATCTTAAAAGATGTGTTGATCGAGAATGTGCAGGGGACCCGGATTGGCGGCTATGGTTGTTCTATTACGGGAATTCCGGGTTTCCCCGTCGAAAACATAACCCTGAAACAAATCCGGCTTCGGTTTGATGGAAGCAACAAACCTTTACTGGGCGACGATGATACCCGCAAACCCGTACCCATCGCGCCACCGCCTGTTAATCAGGTGGTCCCTGAAAAAACGGATGCCTACCCACGCGGTGAAATGTTCGGCCGATTACCGGCTTACGGTTTTTACATCCGGCACGGCAGGAATATAGTTCTGGACAATCTTACGCTCGATTACGCTGACGAGGAAAACCGCCCGGCCATTTTCGCCGAGGACGTCGATACGCTGGAAGTCAATGGTTTGAAAGCGAAGCAAAGCCCGGCTGTTACGGAAGTAGTGCAGCTTAAAAACGTTCGAAATTCTCCTAACATGCCTAAATCAAACTAACCGTGCAAACGCTACAACAACTGGATTACTGGGCCATTGCCATTTACATGCTCCTGATGGCGGGCATTGGGCTGTTTTTAGGGAAATTCGTCAAAAACATCGGCGATTATTTCAAGGGGGGGAATGCCATTCCGTGGGTGTCGGGGGCCATCAGTAACTTCATGACCAAGTTCAGTACGTTTATCTTCGTGGCCTATGCGGGGATTGCCTACCAACACGGGTTCGTGGCCCTGACGCTGATCTGGAGCACCGTTTTACCCGCCTTACTGGGCGTAGCCATCTTTGCCAAACGCTGGCGACGGGCGGGGATCATGACCCCCATGGAGTTTCTGGAAACCCGCTTCAATGCGCCTGTCCGGCAAACGTTTTCCTGGATGGGCGTGCTCTTCAAGATTCTGGACAACATGGTCCGGTTGTATGCGCTGGGGCTGTTTGTGAAAGCAGCCACGGGCCTCTCGCTGGAAAGCTCCATCCTGGCCTGCGGAATCATTGTCGCGCTTTATACGGTGGTCGGTGGGTTATGGGCCGTGGTCGTGACGGATGTCGTGCAGTTTATCATTCTGATCGTTGCTACGTTGATTCTGGTCCCGCTGACGATCCAGGCGGCTGGTGGCTTGCCTGGTATGATGGCCGCTATTCCCGATCATTTCACCTGGTTCAACGGGCCGAAGGGAATGCCACTGTACCTGATGGTATATTACCTGATGATTCTGGTTAAATACAGTGGCAACTGGACGTTTATTCAGCGGTTTTACAGCGTCCGCGATGAACGTGCCAGCCAGAAACAAGGGATGCTGACGGCCGTATTTTTCTTTCTGTTCCCTGTCATTTTTTTATTCCCATCCATTGCAGCTAAAGCCCTGATACCGAACCTTGAAAACCCGGAAATGGCGTATGTAAGTGTCTGCCTGAAACTGTTGCCCGAAGGGATCATGGGCCTGATGGTAGCCGCCATGTTTGCCGCTACGATGTCTGTCCTGAGTGGCGAATACAACGTAACGGCGGGCGTTCTGACGCGGGATATTTACCAGCGACTGTTCAACCCCAAAGCGGCCGACAACGAAATGCTTTGGGTAGGGCGATTAATGACGCTGGTTCTGGGCGCACTGGTCACACTGGGTGCGTTGTATGTAGGGGGCTTCGGCGGTGCGTTTGAAGCGAATAAACTCTTTACAGGCCTGTTCGCCATTCCAATGACTTTGCCGCTGGTGCTGGGCATTGTCCTGAAACGACCGCAACCCTGGGGCGCGTTTGCTACCCTGGTTGTTGGTGTGGCTTTAGGGCTGGTACTCAACGCTATGCCGCAGGTTTCGTGGGAATGGGCTACGTTGATCGAAATCATTTCCTGCGTAGTAGTATTCCTTCTTTCGGGCGTCGTCGTTTCGCAAAATGATGCCTATCGCCAGCGTGTCGAAGCCTTCTTTCGTCGCCTTCGCACACCCTTGACTGAAGCCGAAAAGCCCGCCGAAAATCCAGGCTTTATGCAGACCATGAACCGGTTATATGCCGTCGCACTGGTCGTAACCGGTAGTTTATTTATGGCCATGAGCCTACCCTCGCTGGGCGAAACCAGTGGCCGGGTCGCTATGGGTGCCGGACTACTCTGCCTGGTCCTTTCAGCAATAATTTGGTATCGAGCCAGCCGACCGATTCCCGGCGCACCGATCAAAAACACAACGCATCGCCAAACACCCATGGGCACAACGGTCAATGAGCATTAAAAAATGAACGACACACGCGAATTAATCTGACTATGAATTATTTACAAGACAAAGTCGTCTTCATCACCGGCGCATCGAGTGGAATAGGGAAAGCGGCCGCCATCACGCTGCTGGACCAAGGTGCTAAAGTCTTTGATTTTAGCCGAACGCATCAGTTAACCGACGACGTAAGCCACGAAAATCTTCGGTCGTTTACAGGAGATGTTAGTCAGGAAGCTGACGTAGTAGCGGGTTTTACGGCCTGCCAGGAAACCTTTGGCCCAGTCGATATTCTCCTCAATAACGCCGGCATCGGTCTGACTACCACCGATTTGTCCACGACCGATCTGGAGACCTATGAACGGATGATTACCATCAATATGCGGGGTGTATTCCTCTGCAACCGCGAAGCACTGAAGCAGATGAAACCCCGTAAACAAGGGCATATCGTAACCGTCATTTCGATGGGTGGACAACGGACGAATCCAACCGCTCCGGTTTACTGTGCCTCCAAATTCGGGGCCCGCGGCCTGAGCAGTGGTCTGGCCGATCAGGTTCTGAAAGAAGGAATTCGGGTAACGGACGTGAATCCGGGACCAACCGACAGCAACTACTGGGGCGATCGGAACGTAGCGCGCGAAAAATTTCTGAAAGTAGAGGACGTAGCCCGGGTTATTCTCTTCGTGCTCAACCAGCCGGAGTATGTCCTCATTCGGGAAATCAATTTTGACAATATGAAATTTCTGGCACAATCATGAAATCCAACGGAAAACACCATTTGGACGGCAAACAGCCTGTTCTTCCCTTCCCGATTCCGGTGTCGGAAATGCGGATCCGATACATGCAGCTCTTTACGGGGGCTATCAACGATGTACTGCGCTTCAATTACAACATGCATGCCTCCAGTTTACCGGCTGCCTTTGCCCCGCTTCGGGAAGAAATGAAAATGGCGGGTATGGCGTTCACCGTCAAAGGTGGCCCTGATATTACGACCGATGGCGAGTTTGAGCTGCGGGCGCAAATGCTTGAAGATCTGCATCAGGATTCAGTCGTTATCTGGGACTGTACGGGCGACACAGTTACCTCGCAGTGGGGCGAGGTGATGACGATGGCAGCGCTCAAAGCCGGTTGCCGGGGAGCGCTCGTCAATGGTATTCGGGATACCAAAGCCATCCTGTCTCTGGACTTTCCGGTCTTTCACAAGTACAAAACCAGCACGGGAATGCTCGGTCGATTCCGTATGTATTATTACCAGAAACCGGTGCAAATCGGCGAAGTGATCGTACAACCTGGCGACTGGATTTTCGGCGACATCGACGGTGTTATCGCTATCCCACAGGCCATTGCCTACGATGTGCTGGTAGCCGCCGAAAAAATTGTACACAAAGAAGAAGGCATTAAGGAAATGGTTGAAAGTGGCATGACGCCAACGGAAGTGGTTAAAAACGGCGGCTATTTCTGATGGAGGTAGTCAGAGCCACGGCCTTATTTTTGACAGAAGCTGAAAAAACCGCCATTCTGTCCAGCCACGATACGGTTATCCGGCGGTTTCGGCGGGCGCTTGCCCTTCGGGTCACGCAGCGTCTGGCCGTACCCGGCCTTCAGGCAGACAGTACGGCATTTGGTCAGGCCACGCTTGGCTGGTGGTATCCGGCGGCCGAGTATCTATCTGACGCAGCTATGCACTATGCGCTCGAACCCACCAATGCTCTGGCATCCTGGCTCCGAAGTACTACGCTCCATATTGCCCGGTTGCCAGTAACGGATTGGGTTGGCCCGTGGTTTCGCAGTCACGCAGAACCGTTTATGGGGCATCTGGAAACAGCGCATGTTTGCTGGGGCGTAGCGGCTGTGCTGACGTTAGCAGGTGCGGTGTTTACCGAAACGGAACGGGAAGAGGTACGTCAGGTGCTGTACGAAAAAGGTATTCTCCTCTGTCAGCGTTGGCTGGCCAAAAACAGCCATCTGGCCAACTGGCGGGGTATTATGGCATCTGGTGCACTGGTGGCGTCGGCGGCTCTGGGCGATGAAGAATTGCTCGTGGCGTTACTTCCAGACGTAGTCCGTATGGCGCAGGCATTCCAGCCGGATGGCTCGTATGGTGAGTCGTTGCAATACGGCAATTACCTGGCCAACGCTTTGATGCTGGCTTACGAATCACTGATACGTTCCTATCCTGATCTGGCACAGCAACTCGATGTGGATGCTTACGGACGTGGGATGAGCTGGATGGCACAAAGCATGCTGTACCGTAAACCGATGAGCAACTGGGGTGACTCTCCACGAGCCAGAGCGGTCAACTTCAATGACTCCGCAGCCCTTTTTCGGCCATCTGGCGATTTGCTCCTTCATGTAGCGGCCCGTTCGAATGACCCACGCCAGGCCGGACTAGCCCGCTGGTTATTTCAGGACTATTACGAACCTGATCCAACGCAGGGACCGCACGATCTCGCTACGTTCGGCATGGTGAATGACTGGGGATTTCTAACATTGCCCTTGTTGCTACGTTCCCAAAACGCAATGTCGCCAGCGGAAGCAAATCTGCCCCTGACCGTATCGTTTTCAAATGGAAATACACTGGTACGCGATGCCTGGAACGGTCAATCGGTGCTGGCTATTCAGGGCGGGAACAACGATGGCGTATACGCGCCCGGTCATTTGCAGGGTGATTTAAATAGCTTTATGCTCGTGCATAATCACGAACGATTGCTGGCCGACCCCGGTCACAGTTGTTACCGAAATCTAATTCACGGACTAGAATGCGCTACGCAAACGCATACTACCTGTACGTTTCTGCTGGAGCAGGACACGTTGGGTTTACAGGAAGATCTGGCGAAAATCAAGCTGCTGGAACAGCGGAATGTATTGGCTCGTCGGCGAATTCACCCCGACGGCTCCATCAGCTCACCGGTTGAACGAGGGGGTCAACTGATTACAGTTAAACGAATTGACGACGTATCGCTGGTAGTATCAGAAGTAGCCGCTTCCTATGGCTACCCCATTCAGGAATTTACGCGCTGCTGGATTCAGGTTGGCCCCCACCTTACGTTCGTGATTGACCGTATACGGGCGAGCGAACCCGTTCGTACTGTCTGGAACTGGCTACTGAATAATCGGGACGGCGAATCGATTGTACAAACCGATGGGAACAGGTTGACGCTCTACCGCCACCAGACGGGACTCAAGCTCTGGCATATCGGTCAGGGTACACTAGCTGGCCCCGTTTACGGGTATTTGCACGATGCTTATCATCCTGAGCCAGCTCAACAGGGCGAAGGGCAGCCCGGAAGCGGTCTAGTGTTTCGCCACACGGCTGCGCAAAAAGCGACATCCATCCATCAACTTCACGTACTGGCCGCCGACGATCTGGCAGCGATTGACCGTTGGCAAGCAGAGACAGGTAATCAAACCTGGACAATCAGCAAGCCGGGATTTACCAGCCAACTGACCGGTTCTTACGCCAATAAACTATCGCTTTCGCTGACTATCAACACAACGATTTACACGTTAACTGAAAACGAAATCGGTTTTACCCTTACCCCTGGCTGACCATTCGGGATCAGCAGAACTCTCAACATTCAGAAACCTTACCTACTATGAACGAATCCCTTTTTCTGGGCGTCGATCACCCCGCTGTTGCCGCCGATGATGTCGAATCCCTAACCGATTGGTACTGCCAGGTGCTGGGCTATCAACGCTGGTTTCGCCACGACAAGCCGGTCTGGATGCTGCTGGCTCCCGACCAAACCCTGTTGGAAATCATGCCGAAAGATCAGACGCTACGTCCTGCCCGGACTACGTGGACGCCCGGATGGTCGCACGTAGCGCTGCGTGTAGCAAATATTGATCAGGCCGTTGCCTGGCTCGATTCGCAGGGTATTAAGTGGGGAGGAGAGTTAACCAACGCCATTGGCGGAGGTCGTGTTCGCAATTTTTTTGATCCAGAAGGCAACATGCTTCAAATTCTGGAACGTGGCCCTATCCAGTCATAAACGACATTATTAAGTAAATCTTTTTCTCATTACGTATGAAAGCAGCCTATTATTCTGGTAATCAGCAGTTTGAAGTGAAGCCCATGCGCCCTGAGCCGATTCCAGCGGGTATGGTTCGGCTTAAAGTGGCTTACTGCGGTGTTTGTGGCACCGACGTACACATTTATCATGGTAAAATGGATCAGCGCGTTCAGATGCCGCAGGTAATTGGCCATGAGGTATCGGCTGAAATCGCGGAACTGGGCGAGGGTGTTTCAGGATGGCAGGTGGGCGATCGGGTTGCCGTGAGGCCGTTACAGCCGGGTGCCAACGATCCATCGGATAATGGCCAGCAGCATATTGGTAAAAACCTGAAATTTATCGGTATTGATACCCCCGGCGGGATGCAGACGTATTGGAATGTTCCGGCGTATACACTACACCGTTTGCCCGCAACAATGCCGCTACAGCTAGGTGCACTAACCGAACCGTTGGCGGTTGCCTGTCACGACGTCCGACTCAGTCGACTGCAACCGGGTGAACATGTGGTGATTATTGGGGGTGGTCCCATTGGTGTATTGATTGCCCTTGTCGCCAGGCACAAAGGAGCTCATGTGCTCATTTCCGAGCCGAATGCCACCCGGCTAGCCTTGTGTCGTCAACTGGATTTGCCTGCCGTGAATCCTGTGACTACTGATCTAGTGAACGCAGTAGAAACGTTTACGAATGGCGCAATGGCCGACGTTGTTTTTGAGGTGTCGGGCGTGGCTGCGGGGGTTGCGGTTATGACGCAGCTGGCGCGGGCGCGGGGGCGGATTGTCATGGTGGCTATTCATAGTGAACCTAAGCCGGTTGATCTCTTTCGCTTTTTCTGGCGGGAACTACAGCTCATTGGCACACGTGTTTATGAACCCGAGGATTTCGATGAAGCCATCCGGCTAGCCGCTTCCGGCGAACTGCCGCTCGGTCAGCTTATCACACAAATTTCTCCCCTGGAAGATATTCAAGCAGTTTTTGAGACCATCGACAATAACCCGGCGGGTATGAAATATTTGCTTCAATGCACTACCTAAAGAAAAAGCCTTTAAATCAGACGTGTAAACGTAGCGGCATAAACAAGCGAACGGCTACTCCGTTTAGGATCATAGAATTTGTAATGGATAAGACACGGTCGTAGGTATTCTAATAACAGATTAAGTAGTATGCACAGACGACAATTTGTTAAACTCTCTTCAACAGTTTCAGTAGCGGCTTTATCGGGCAGGCTAACGTATGCTTCTGTATCTCAGGCAATCGCATTAAATGCACCCGATGCCGTTTGGGCTCAACTTGAGGATAAATGGATCAGTCTGAAACGCACCAATGGTGATACATTCAGCGATCAGGATGTGGTCGTTACGGTTAAAACGAACGGAAATGCCAGTGGGATTTATCTGCAATCGCCTTCGCAACCCATAAAGGCTATTCGGTTATCCTGGCGTTATTCGCCGAAACCCAACGTCCAGTTCGTCGGTGATCATTTTGAGCGTTCCTACGGTGATCTGAGCTGGAAGCCCCTTTCACAAGCTAACCGAAATCCCTGGTATATACTCATTTACGACGGGAAGCAGACGGCCTGTTTTGGGGTTAAAACCGGCTCTGGCAGTATCTGCTGGTGGCAATTGAGCAACACGAGTCTGGAACTTACTTGTGATACACTTTCGGGCGGCAACGGCGTGTTACTGGGTGAGCGTACGCTACATGCGGCTGATGTGGTAACTATGCAAAGTCGCTCGGGTGAAAGCCCGTATCAGGTCGACCATCGATTCTGTGGGCTGATGTGCGACAAGCCACGGTTACCTAAAAAACCTGTGTATGGGATCAATGACTGGTACTTCGCGTACGGGGCAAATAGCTTTGAGCTGATCAAAAAAACAACGGCTCTGATGGCCGAACTGGTAACTGATGTGAATAACAGGCCGTTCTCGGTCATTGATGCCGGATGGGCAACGTACTCGCCCTTGTTGCCTGGTGATGGGGGCTGGAATGATGATTTCAGTAGACCGAATGCTAAGTTTAAAGATATGCACCTGATGGCCGATACCATCAGGAAAGAAGGCATGCGGCCGGGGTTGTGGATGCGGCCACTCTGTGCGCGCCATGATGAGAAAGCCAGTCTGCTGGCGCCCCAAATTGCCGGTCGTAATAACCCCAAAATGCCGGTTCTCGATCCTACCATACCAGAAAACATTGAGCGGATAAAACGCAATTTCGATTCGTATAAAACGTGGGGGTTTGAGCTGGTAAAACACGATTTTACGACTTATGATATACTGGGTCGATGGGGATTTTCGATGAATGAAAGCCTTACGGCCGCCGGGTGGAATTTTTACGACCGTAGTAAAACCAATGCTGAGATTATAGGTCACCTCTACCAATCCATCCGAGACGCGGCAGGTAATGGCATCTATATAATTGGCTGTAATACCATGAGCCACCTGAGTGCAGGCCTGGTTGAGCTTTGCCGGATTGGGGACGATACCAGTGGTAAGGAATGGAGCCGCACCTTGAAAATGGGGGTGAATACACTGGCGTTTCGGCTACCCCAGCACAATAAGTTTTACGCCGTAGATGGCGATTGTGTTGGCCTGACAACCAGCATAGCCTGGGATAAGAATAAGCAATGGCTGAGACTCTTAGCTGAAAGTGGATCGCCACTTTTCATTTCGGCCCAGCCGGAAGCTATGGGTGAAGCGCAAAAAATAGCCGTAAAAAAAGCGTTTGCCCAGGCAGCCAACCCACAACCGTTAGCCGAACCGATCGATTGGCTAACGAACCCACTACCTCAGAAGTGGAAACTAAATGGCAAAGTCGTTGACTTTAACTGGACGTAATGCTTTTTCAGTCTTTAAGTAATAACGTTACTAGCTTGTCTTAAAAACGATTTTGAGTAGGAAAGGAACTGGTCTGAGACAAATCAACCCATAGCCTACAGTTCAGGAGTTCTTTCGTATAGGTAATGCATCGGACGATAGGTAGATTTTTACTGAGTGGCGAAAGAGCTGGTCCTAGTATGTTTTTTGGTGTAGTTTTAACGTTTCATCATACGTGCAATTACATATATCGTTTATATGGCTGGCCAAGAAGTCATGTTTTTCTACTTAGGATCGGTTGGGTCTATTGTCATACTCAACGCTGTTCAATGGGGGATTTCCCGGGATTCAATCTATGGTTTGTTCACCTTTCAAATGTTCCCGTCGCTAATAAATGCGGTGGTATTCAATTTGGTACTAACGAATCTGGAACGAAACCTTATCTATGATGTAACTCTGACGGCAATACACATTTGTTATATCGCCCTGGTCGACCGCCTGTTCAACCTTAAAGAACAACATTCCCGCCTGCATCATTGGTTTTTAATTGTCCAGCGGGTGCTGGTTGGTCTCCTGATAGTCGATTTTGTAATCGACCTTTCTGGTGCCGACCGACATCATAATCTGATAGTATGGTCCCTGACCGTCCTATCGGGTGCTTTTTTTGTGGGGTGCTGCGCGCTCAGCATGTGGGTGGCGGCCCAGCGCCGGGATCTGGTCGGACGTTTTTTTCTACTGGGTAGCTTTTTGGTATTTCTGGATGAAGCGCGGGCCCTTATTTCCTTCAGCGGATTAATTTGGGCTACGCCGATAGGTCCCCCATCGGCAACGGCCAATTGGTTATTACTCTCCATGGAGGTCATTATTATTTTTGAGTTACTGAGCTTTTCGCTATGTCTGCTGCTCCGTCAGCGACAGCTAGCTGTGGCTCGTGCCGTTGAGCAAACGCGCGTGGAAGAGCAACTCCGCCACGAACGTGAACAGCGTCAGCACGAGAGTCTGATAGCCGAGCTTACCCAACAGCGATTGGAACAAGAAAAAAAGGATGTGCAACTCCGAGCCCTACAGGCGCAGGTTAACCCACATTTTCTATTCAATAGCCTTAACTCACTGTCGTCGTTAATTGACGACGAGCCCCAGCGGGCAGGCCAGTTCGTTGATGAGCTGAGCGTAGTCTACCGCTACTTATTGAAAGCGAATGATCAGGTATTAACCACCTTAGCGGACGAATTAGACTTTATTCAATCGTACTATCGTTTACTAAAAACCCGTTATGGCAGCGGCCTTGACCTGACGATTCAGGTCAAGGCCGACCACCTAACGAGATTACTACCTCCACTGACCTTACAACTCCTGGTGGAGAATGCTGTCAAACATAATGTGACCTTGCCCAGGCGTCCCTTAAGCATTTGGGTTTATACCGATGAGGATGGATATCTACTGGTACGTAACAACCTTCAGCGTAAACAGGTACGGGTATTATCGAACGGGGTTGGCTTATCAACCATTGCCAGCCAACTTCGTAATCTTGAGCAACCAGCCCCTGTTGTTGAGGAAGAGGATGGCTTCTTCATTGTTCGTCTACCGCTAATTATGCCATTGGAAAGCAGGGAAATAATAGCCTCTTAGTTGCTCTTGTTATTGTCCTCTTTAATCAGAATGGGGTACAGATTGGCCTCAATACCCTTTTGTTTGCAGGTTGCCACCACATCGTCATAGCTATGCTTGGTTTTGCTGCCTTCCAGCGGGGGATCATCACCTACTACAATCATAATTCGTTTAGTACTAGTCCAGCTAACCCGCGTTAAGGTTTCGTAAATGCCATCATAGACAGACTCTGGCCGGTCGCCACCCCCGTATGCTCTGGCTGCATTAATAAATGTTCGGATCGACGCAAAGTCGGTGGTTAAATCCCGCCAGTTATACCAGCTATCCGGTAGTTCATTCAGGTCGTTGTAGGTGGCTGCGCCCAATCGGGTGGAGGGGGGGAGTGCACTAATGATTTTATTCAGACCCGCTTTCACCGCATCAATGTCGTCGCCCATACTACCTGTATCATCGAGCAGAATCACGACATCGGCCCCCTTAGTGCCCGCCTGTTCCTGTATGATGGTGAAAATGGTTGCTAAAACAGCATTGGGGCTATCGGCGTCGTATCGTTTACCGCCCGTACCTTCACCGAGTCGGGTGTAAAGTACATCGGCTAATTCTTCGTAAGACGGTTTTGTGGTTCGCCCAACGGTAACGATGCTCGTCACTACCGTTGACGCGCTGTATTGCGCCTGTACTTTGTAGTAATAAACAGAACTCGGGTTAACCTGCGTGTCATTGAACGAATGCTCCTTTGTTTCCCCTACCTGCTGGTAAGTCATTGTCGTTGGATCACTGTATATATCGTTGGCCGACGCTCGTAAAATTCGATAGGTAGGATTTCCCATCTGGGCATCCCAGGTCAGGCTCACCGCTAAGCCTTTGTCCATACTCGCTGTTGCCATAAACTCAGTACCAGGCTGCTCGTCAGGTAACTCATCAATCGGATTCGGTGGAACGTCGGGCTCATGTTTGCAGGCGGTGAGGGAAGCCAATAGCACCCAGACTATCAGGAGAATGTGATTTGTTTTCATGTTGTTCGTTCAAAAAAGGATAGTTAGTTAAGTACTTGCACCCTGAAATCACCATGCACCGATCGCTCCTGTCGGTTGTAATTTTTTCCGCAAACCCCATTTTCTAAATATAGAGTAGCTGTAAAGCTGCCCGTCAGGTACATCTTTCCATTCAGGACAACCTGCCCCGTAATTTGAACGCTACCGGGCGATACGTGCGGGTCAAATTCACCAGTTGATGTACAACCCTCGTAGCGACTTATCCAATTTTCTGGACTCCCCGGTGCTCCCATACTGATTTCGGCCTTGTGATTCTTAGTGGCATCCCGTTCGCTGAAATAGTAGGGATAACTGCGCCTATAATCATTTGGATCGGCGTAGATCACGATGGCCAAAGCCTGGTCATTGCGCATGGATGCGGTAATAACACCCCCTTCTTCTGCCGAAATAAAGGCTCCATAGGTCACATCCAGTCTTGAATCGTCATCTTCGAAGAGGTGAAAATACGTTTGGCCTTCAATGATAATCGTAGTGAGCATTGTAACGCGGCCGGTGCCTCCTATACGTTTGACCTGCCCAGGGGGAATAAAGTTGGCCACCTCTACGGTAATCAGTGCAGTTAACCCATAGTCTGGTACCTCTGCTGGTGCCGTGTAAGAAGCCAGGGTTTTTGAACTATGTACTTCCAGTGTACCAACCGAAGCTTTCCAGTTTTGAATATT
This sequence comes from Spirosoma sp. KCTC 42546, assembly GCF_006965485.1. Classification (NCBI taxonomy): domain Bacteria; kingdom Pseudomonadati; phylum Bacteroidota; class Cytophagia; order Cytophagales; family Cytophagaceae; genus Spirosoma; species Spirosoma sp. KCTC 42546. The sequence goes on along the minus strand of NZ_CP041360.1, from coordinate 6,345,140 downwards.
AGCTGGATTGTTCAGTGTCTTTTGCTTGGCAATTTCTACCTCTGGATTATCTAGGCTAGTTATGTTCCCGAAATCGAAGGTCAATAAGTGAACGTCGGCGCTTTCTCCAGCCTTCAGATATCCAGTGTTGGAGGACAAATAAAATTCAGCAAAAACACCCCAATCGCTGAAGTGATGGGTCTGCACCTTCAGCGTTTTGTTCGCTTCATCTAGTTCGGTGCTTGGTAGGTATTTCCATACCCCATCGCTGCCCTGATAGGCCAGAAACAGAGCCTGAGCGGAGGTGTTGAGCAAATCAGTCTGCGTATAAGGCATCTGAAGTGTGACTGGTTTCTCGAACGTGGTTCCTTCGGGCAGCAACCGATACGCGCTACTGGCGCTATCCGACAGGGTATTGGTAATTGGCTGGATAGAGAAGTTAGTTACCTGTTTAACCGCTCCAGCAGGTATAGTCATTATCAGGCGGTGATCGGCGGATACCAGCGTCCCGCCTTCAGGGCCAATGGTCTTCTGAACGAGTTGACCATTGGGCGTTCCCTTAGGGCGGATGAAATTCTGCTTAACGGGCTCTTCAGGCCCAGGAATAATCTGTTCCTGATCATGTTTGCAGGCCAATAGGGTTGCAAGCAGGCTCCAGCTAAAAACAAGGTAATAACGTACGTTCATGGCGTTGTTTACGAAAAGTTTTAGAGCGACTTCGTGCCGTTCTTTCGCCACAAAAGTGCACTAACCAACAAGCCACCAGTATCAGAACCCGACTGAGATGAGTCAACTAGCGCATCAACTGTATATATGCTTACGCGATTTGTAAACGGATAACAAGCTCAGAAGATCAATGCGGGCCCGAAATGACCAAGTCAATCAAGGTATTCTGCAGGTGTCAACTCCCAACTTGTGTTTTGCTGAGTTGTGTTAGCACCACACCCGTCAAGACGACCGTTAACGCGATGAGTTGAAGTCCAGTAACCTGTTCGCCAGCGGCCATCCATCCAATAAGCACAGCAATAAGTGGATTTATGTAGGTATGGGTACTAACGATGGCGGGAGGTTGGATGGTGACCAGCCAGGCAAAGGCCAGATAGGCGATCAGGGAACCGAATATAATTAGGAAGGCAAGCCCGCCCCAGGCTTGCATTGACACGGCTTGCCAGGCAAAACCGTTCCACTCGCCGTTGACCAGCGCAAGGAACGTCGCAAAAAGCCCGGCTGCCAGGAGCTGAATCGTGGTATGCCAAAGTGTGTAGCTACCCGGCTTTATCCTCCGCGAAGCAAATAAGGTTCCGCCTACCCACAAAACAGCACCTGCCAGAACGATTACTGTCCCTAGCAGCTGATTGGCAGATTGGCCTTCATGGGAGGTACTCGCTGGCGAAAACTGGGTAAACAGGATGATACCGGCAAAGCCAAGCAGTAGACCGGCGATAATCTTTTTATCACTAAAATAGAGCTTCCAGCGAGGCTGATCCAGTAGGACAAACCAAAATGGCTCGGTTGCTACGATAACAGCGGCTGAGCCAGAGGTAATATACTGCTCAGCGACGACGACCAGGCCAGAGCCACCCACTAGCATTAAGACGCCACTAATCGCCAAATCCCGGATCTGTTTCCCAGTCGGAATAACTTGATCTTTGCTATAGGCCAGGACTGCCAGCAATAAGCCCGCAAGAAGATAACGAAGCGCGGATATGATAAATGGCGGAATTGCTTTGAGGGCATATAGGTTGGCCAGATAGGTCGTTCCCCATATGAAATAGATGGCTATAAAAGCTAAAACCAACCAAAAACGAGGGCCGATTGCCTTATTCATAATATAACCGTTAAAATGAACTATAATGGTATGAATTCTGAAAGAGAAACTATAACCGACTAAACTTGTTTTAGCGATTATGTAATTTGTTCGCCTTTAGGATATGGGAAAGGTCAGTACGATTGCCGAAATGGATCTGGCAGGCGGTGCCGCCTGTCTTGATTTTGTGAACACCGTCCTCAACGATGAGCTGTTAGTGGAGCGGCTCCATAGCTATACCGATCTGCTGACACTAATCCAGCGCTTATCGCTGTTGGATACGGACACGCTTGCTGCTCTGAAGCGATTAGCGGAACAAGATTCGCAGCAGGCAGAGCGTGTTTTGTTAGAAGCCCGTACGGTCCGGCAGTCTATGCTAACCCTACTCTCAGCCCTGGTAAAAGGAGAGCTGCCACAGGCTACGGCCCAGGTCTTGGCATCCTTTAACGGGCATATCAAGGAAGCGCTTGGTAAGCGAGGGTTTTCTGCACAAGGAGCCAAACTGGAACTAAGTTGGGAACGACCTGAAAAAGAACTTATGCAAGCCGTTTGGGTCTTTAGTTTGTCGGCCTATGAGCTATTAACCACTAAAGACCAACGCCTGATTAAACAATGTGATGCCTGTGCGTGGTTTTTCCTGGATGAAACCAAGAATCACCGCCGGAAATGGTGCGATATGCAAACCTGCGGCACCAAGCAGAAAGCCCGGCGCTACTATCAGCGACAGAAACAGGGTTCTTTCTCAACAGCTATTAGTGAGTAGTGATAAAGTGATCCGATACGTTTTATAAAGGGTAGGCTTCCATCGACTCTAACTGGCTCAGTAATCCTGCCTCTTAAATGCATGGGAATAATGCAGGTTAACAACTGGTAAAGTTTCATATCCGCTTCCGATAGCCAATGGACTTTATCTGAACGAACTACTGAATTTGCTACACCAGGCGTTGTACGATCAGTCGGTGCCCCTTAGCTAAAGAGGGCCTGAACGTTGTCCCTCCCCGGGGCTCTGTATAGATCAAGTCGCACAGCGTGACGATCTTACCTAACCGCTCAATTGGATAAGCCTTTTGGTGTTGTCACACAGGGTAGTCCACATGTTCACATTCCTGTTCGCGGGGAAGCGGAAGGCGCGTGGAACGAAAAAAAACCTGTGAAGCCGCAATTAATGTTTTACAGGCCAGCCAGAACTTTAGCGCATTGGCGACGTGCTGGGTTTACTCACTTTCAGTAGGAACAGCGTCATCTGAAGCGCTAATTAATTAACTTCGTCAATGCCGAACCATTTGAACTATGCCCTCTTTTTTACCAACCTATAATCAATGGATACTGCTCTACTTTGGAGCTACTATGGTTATTCTGGCTGCTAACCTAATCCAATGGGTTGTGCGCCGGGAGCGGATTTACGGACTTTATACACTATACCTTCTATTGTTACTACTCGCATTTGGCTTAGATAACGTTCCTGTCACACCTTTAACCGCTTTTATCCACACCGTCAATGTGCACATTTTTGCCTGGTTGTACCTCGAAATAGCCATAACGTTTCTACAGTTAAAATCCCGGCCCGACCTGTTGCAAGGGTATCGGATTATACAGAAAGGTATAGTGATTGTGGCGTTGCCCGAAGTATATTTTAATTTATTCTCGTCGGCCTGGCTAACCCAGTGGCACGAAACCCAGCTCAATTGTATGAGGGTGCTTGTTGTTTCGGTGGTCTATCTGATGATTCTTTACACGGTAATCAAGCACGTCCGATTTAGTGATCTGCTTGCCCTCTTTTTTATAATAGGTACCCTGGCCTTATGGATTACCCAAAGCATTGGTGTTTTCATTATCAGTTATTATGCGGCTAAGGAGAGAATACTAAGTTTTTCTGATTTGCCGTCACCGATTCATCCCGGATTTCTTATTCAGTTTGGCATCCTTATAGACATCGCCTGCGTGTCACTGGGCCTCTCGTACAGGCAACAGCAGCGAGCTATGCAACAAATGCGGGCCGAACAGGAGCTCATCCGCGAACGGGAACAACACCTGCGACAGCAACTTCAATCCGACCTCGCGCTTCAACAACTCAAGCAACAACATACCGAAGCGCAGATGCGCGCCCTGAAAAGTCAGGTTAACCCGCATTTTTTGTTTAATGCGCTTAACACGCTCTCCGCGCTCATCGACGAAAACCCGCGTCAGGCCACTGATTACGTAGACGAGTTAAGCAGCGTATACCGCTACCTGCTGCGGTCAGCGGACCAGGAGTTGACAACTCTAGGTGTCGAAATGGAATTTATCCAGTCGTACGTTCACCTGCTCAAGACCCGCTTCGGTGATAGTATCCGCCCCCAATTGAACATCGCCCCCAATTATTACGACGCCTTAATTCCCCCACTGACCCTGCAACTGCTAGTAGAAAACGCCGTCAAACATAACCGTGTCCTGTCTGATGAGCCGCTGACCATCCGCATCTGCACAACGGAGCAAGGGTACTTAGTAGTCGAAAACAATATGCAGCATCGAAACGTCCGAGTCGAATCGAATGGGGTGGGGCTCAATAATATTGCTGATAAATACCGGCTACTGGGCTACCCCCTACCTTTTATTAAGGAAAAGGAAGGCTGGTTTCGGGTAACGCTACCCCTTTTGCCAACGGCTCAGCCCCTTGAAAACGCCAATAACTAATTGTTGAACTGGTTGGAGCGTGGTCATCAGCAAAAATGGGTAACTTACATACATCGGCCCCACAGCTGTTAATTCGGAGTGGCGATAACTGACAGGCGCGCATTCCTACCGAAGGTACGTTACCCGACTGGTTCAATATGTAGCTGTTGTTGATACAAGTTTGGTAGAAAATGCTCAAAATTACCTACTTCCTCTACATTATGCTTCAGCCACGCATGGCCCATCGCGGGTGTAAACAGGAAGCGATGAATCAAGGGATTGAGTAGGTACTGACCAAACGTGTTTTCCGCGCCTACCTGCATGCGTGACCGATAGTGCGTTCCACCCGAAGCCGTCTCGAACCAGTGTTGCAGGCTGAATACTTCCTGACCCAGTTCACGCCGAACCAGCCGGATACCTTCTATGTCCAGTTTAACTACGGCCTCCACGCTGTCTACGAAGTGGTCAGGGTTGCACCCGAAGGCTTCTACGATGCGGAACCGCGAACCGACCTGCGCGGCACCGTCAGGGCCGGGGTTGGTCATTGACCAGTGGATATGATCGAGCGGGTGCCAGATCCGGTATCGGGGGTAAGTATGCGTCTCAACCGTCATTGTGCCGCCAATGTGCCTGAACCACCACAGCAGCATTGTCGGCGTGACGTGCCGTATAAGTTCGTGTTCAATAGTCAGTTCGTAACTGCCGTAGGGCATCACCGAAAAGTTTGTGCGTGCCGATACAAGGGGTTTCATCGGCCAGTTGAGCGGCAGTGGAGAAGGAAGCAAAGGTTTCATGGTACTACTTGTTGTTCTATTGGTCGGCTACTGCCGCAAATCTCAAATTAGTATCTTTCCTGTTGGCTGGGTAAGCAGTTTAGTTAGTTAGTGTATCAAGAATAGATAGGATAGGGTCTATAGTCAAACCCTTAAAACCGCTTCTAAGATTTCCTTAGGGGTATAGAACATAATAACACCTGGGTTGGCTTCCAATGCATCTGAACGGGTATATCCCCATGCAACGCCACCGAAAGCCGTAGCTGCTTTTTGGGCTGCTTCAATATCCCGCACTTCGTCGCCTATACAAAGCGTTTCCTCAGGCTTAATTTTCAGCTTTGTCATAGCTCGTTTGAACGTATGACCCTTATTAAAAAGCGATGTGCCGCATCCGTAGTAGCTAATCAATGAAGCATTTTCAATACCTAGTACCTGACGCACATTCTCCTCGCTGTTAGAGCTGACGATAGCCAACTTAACTTGTTGAGTAGCTAACGTTCGCAATAGTTCAGATATGCCATCAAACAGTTGTATTTGATCAATATCGCGGTTCATAAGATGGATGAACGAGCGAGCAATGAGTGGCATTTTCCAGGCTGGCAATTTAGCACGTTTCATCATTTGGCGAGCATCTAGCCCCCTCAGTCGATCTACCTCCTGGGAATCAATTTTAGGGAAGTTATAAGTAGTTGCCAATGCATTCATGGTCTGTAGAAAATACGGAAATGAGTCGGCTAGTGTTCCGTCAAAATCGAAAATAATCAGCTTATAATTCATTTTCTAAAGTTGTCTAATAGATCCGTTTTGCCTGGCTAGGCTAATTAGGAAGTAAAATTGGCGAAAGAGATCAGGTAGAAGAATGCAAGCTTAGTTGAACCGGAGAATTAGGGCCTCTACCTGTGCATTTCCTTATCTGAACTGACTTTACCCACGACATATTGATTTTCGTATGCTTTTAGATTTGCTCGGCAATACTAGTCTAAGATGCAAAACTCTAGCTTATATGAGTCATTAACGTGAGCGATTCATTAACATGAGCGACTGCTAAGGCAGGGCCTAGGGTTTTGTTTTCCCGTTTTCATCATTTCAGGTATTTCATTGATTGTTCGTTGTTTAGCAACGGTTGAAATCCCCTCTTTTTACTGGAATACCATCTGTTTGTACCGCTTTTCCCGGCCCTTCTTCTGGTAGGTTTGTTTCGACAAAAGCCGGACGTTAAACTTCATTAAGTTCTTGAACTCCTATCCGGTATATCAATCGATTTATCCATATATAAGCGATGAATAACGCACGCAACCTACTACCGCCTTGATTCCATCAGTTGTACAAGACCTGTATTTAAATCAACCAATTCTTAATCCTCAACAACCATGTGGACAATTAATCGCGCCGTTTTATGCGCATCACTTAGTATTGCCCTAATTCTTTCAACAACCCAGAACGTTTCGGCTCAGGCATTAGCTACCGGGGTAAAAAATGTAGTATTGGTTCACGGAACGTGGGCTGATGGCTCAAGCTGGTCCAAGGTAATTCCGTTGCTGGAAGCTAAGGGATTTAACGTAATAGCCGTACAAAACCCACTTACCTCCCTGGGTGACGATGTGGCGGCTACCAAACGAGCCATCGAATTAATGAATGGGCCAGTTTTATTAGTGGGTCATTCCTGGGGGGGCGTGGTCATTACCGAAGCGGGTAACCATGACAAGGTAGCTGGGCTTGTTTACGTAGCTGCAGCTGCTCCTGATGAAGGCCAGTCGTTTCTGGAACTGGTGCAGACCGCAGCCTCCACACCGGGCAATGATGAAATAAAACCCGATGCCTATGGATTTGTCAGCATGTCGCCTAAAGGAATTAATGAAGATTTCGCACAGGATTTACCCCAATCGGAACGGAAGTTACTAGTAGCAACGCAGGGCCCACAAGCGTTCACGGCATTGAAAGAAAAAATCACCAAAGCAGCCTGGAAAAGCAAACCTTCCTGGTACGTCGTAGCGGCTAATGACCGAATGATTAATCCGGATATGGAACGAACGCTGGCCAAAAAACTCAAGGCTACTACGATTGAACTCAAATCCAGCCATGTTGCCATGCTGGCTCAGCCAGAGAAAGTAGCTGCGTTTATTTTAGAAGCTGCCAGCAAAGTAAAGACAATGTGAATAAGGACCGGGCGCCCACTTTTAATAGGAGCTGAATTAGCTTAAGAATGGTAGATCCGGTTGAGCTTTTGCGAAGAATCTGTTCATAGATTACTGTAGTTGACTATGTACCAAAGACATACTACCATTTTATTGACAGACGATGATGACGATGATCGTTACTTTCTACGTCAGGCTATTGAGCGGGTCATCGACGATTTGGCTGTTTTGGAGGCCAAAAATGGTGAAGAAGCGCTAGCTCTGCTGCAAACAAATTTTATTCAGTTAGTCATCCTGGACATGAACATGCCCGGATTAAATGGCCTGGAAACGCTGGTATTCATTCGGGCGCAAAACCAACTATTTTCTACGCCGGTTGTCATGCTCTCAACCAGTGACCAGCCAGAATTAATAACATCAGCCTATGCAAAAGGGATAAACTCCTTTATCAAAAAACCAGTTCATGTTGACGAATATGACCAGATTGCGGATGCAATTAAAGTGTGTTTTTTATCGCTTCCGATGGCGTGAAAATCAGATACATGAACAATAAGTAGGCGATTTTTAGACTAACCTGGAAGCATCAGGCCCGATTAGATTCATTACGAAGCTCTACTAACAACTATTCACTTATCAGATATGGACAACCGAATTTTAGGCCTTCATCATATCACGGCGATTGCTAACAACGCGCAGCGCAACTACGATTTTTATACCCACGTGCTGGGGCTGCGGATGGTAAAAAAAACCGTCAACTTCGACGACCCCAGCACGTATCATTTTTACTACGGCAATGAAGATGGATCCCCCGGCACCATTCTTACCTTTTTTCCCTGGGAAGGCATTGGGCCTGGCAAAAACGGTGTGGGTATGGCTACCGAAATAGGTTATTCCGTACCGACCGGAAGCCTGGATAACTGGGCTGGGCGATTCAGAGAGTTTGGCGTATCTATGGGTGAACAGGCGGAGCGGTTTAGCGAAACTTATTTGCCCTTTACGGATCCCGATGGGTTGGCTATTGCCCTCATTCAGCATTCGGATGATCGACCCGCCTGGGAAACCGGCGATATCAAGCAAGACATGGCGACCCAGGGATTTCATAGCGTAACGTTAAGCCTGCAAAAAATGGAGGCAACTGCTCGTGTGCTGACCGACATTTTTGGGTATACGCTACAAGCGCAGGAAGGCAATCGCTACCGGTTCGTGACCGATGCCATTGCTACGGCAGCAATAGTCGATTTGCTGGAAGAACCAGCAGGGGCAATAGGCAGAAATGCCGCTGGCACTAACCATCATGTAGCCTTCCGGGTCGCCAATGAGACTATCCAGATGGAATTCCGGGAGAAAATCCAGAGCAAAGGATTACAGATAACCCCGAAAATTGACCGAGATTATTTCTTTTCGCTCTATTTCCGCGAACCAGGTGGTGTCCTGTTTGAAATCGCAACCGACAATCCCGGCTTTACTGTCGATGAGCCCCTACAGGAGTTGGGCAGTCATCTAAAACTTCCGAAGCAGTACGAATCCTCCAGGACACGTATTGAAAAAGCACTTCCCGTATTGGCATCCCGGTAAGCAACCCAATTCATAACGGATATAAACCGCCACTCAACAATAAAGGGTATGCAATTGTTAAAGATGAAATTAAGTTCGTTACCTCGTTCATCTTCAGTAACCTGACTAACTGATCTCCTCTAAAAAATACACCACATGGCTACAATAGCTTTGTATGGATTTGGCCGCATCGGGCGGCAATTCCTGCGTATAGGATTACAGCACAACCTGTTTGTTCCAGCGGCTATTGCCGACATTCGGGACGAGCCAACCCTGGCTGCACTGTTTGCGGTCGACACCAATTATGGTCGATGGCCGGAACCTGTTTCGGGAAGCGATGGCAAGCTAACAATTGGCGGACAGACAATTCCCTACATCAATTCGTTGAAAGAAGTACCTGATTGGGGTTCGCTCGGCGTTGATTTAGTTGTCGACTGCACGGGGCGGGCCACAACCCGTGCCGGAGCGCAGGTACACCTTGACCGAGGGGCTAAGTACGTGCTTATCAGTGCGCCCAGCAAAACCCTGGCCGACTGTGATGCCGTACTCCTGAAAGGCATCAATCTGGATACCTTTGATCCGGTTAACCACCACATCATCAGCATGGGTAGTTGCACAACAAATGCGCTGGCAGCGGTGGTCAAGGTGATTCGGGAAAATTTTGGTATCCAGTACGGCCTTTTTTCGACGGTACACTCGTACACCAATACCCAGTCCCTAACGGACCAGCCGATGAAAGATCGTCGTGACTCCTGGGCTGCGGCCGAGAATATCATTCCTTCATCGTCGGGGGCGGCCAGGGCTTTGCAATTTATCTGGAAAGACCTGAAAATTACGGGTAAAGCGTACCGCGTCCCAACGCGCACGGGCAGCATTGCCGAGCTGAATTTAATCACTGAAAAAGAGTGCACGGTACAGGAGGTCAATGATGCATTCCGAAAAGCCGCTGCGGAAGGCCCGCTTAAAGGGGTCCTGGATGTATTGGAGGATGAGTGGGCTTCGTCCCGAATTGTGGCCGACCCGCATTCGTCCATTATTGACTTACCCCTGACAGCCAAGGAAGGTAACCTATTATCGGTAGCCGCCTGGTATGATAACGAATGGGGATTTTCGAATCGCCTGGCTGAAGTTGCCGCATTTCTGGCTGAACGAATCTGATCAACTTATAAAGCTACTATTCGTGAAACAAGGGTCGGTAGCCTGATCTGGAAATTGCTGAGTGACCAAGGAAGTATCATCGAATTTATTCGCACCAATATCAACGAGTTCCAGGAGGCCCATCAGGATGCCGGAACAAGCGATTTTGTGACAGGGATACTGGAAAAGCACGAAAAAATAGCCTGGATGTTGCGGACACATCTTAAATAGACACAATTCAGACGGCCATAACTAGCGAGGTGAGCTTGAACTTTTCTGGCAACAAAAGAACGAAGCAATAACTCCAGTGCCTACCTCCAAATATAATGGACTCTCCAATTTATTTGGAGGTAGCCTCTATGTCTAGTTTGTTTATATATATTTGATTGTCAACGCTTTATGATAAATTTTTTGTTTGCTTAAGGGCGTTTTTAGTTTGGCATTTTATTGGCAAAGTTGTTCGAAGTGGTTGAGTCAACATATCTATCTAGAACACTTCCCCGTATGAAACGCAACATGCAGCATGAACTCCTGACGGTTCAGGTCGTAGAAACTAACCAATGGTCTTACCCAGTTCATAACCACAATCACTTTGAACTCATCCTGATCCGAACCGGCAGTGGACAGCATATAATTAATGGCAATCGATTCGCTTATCAGGCCGGCGATATATTCTTTCTGGGACATTTAGACAGCCATTATTTTTTAATTGATAAAATGACCTGTTTCTGCTGTCTTTCTTTCACTGAACTTTATATGACTGGATTGACGACGCCCGGGACAGACGGCTGGCTACAAATCAAAGAGCGAGCACTTACGACTAGTCGTCAACTCGTGGGTAGTATCGTAACAGACCGTATCGAACAACAAAATCTGAATGCGCTGGTCGACATCCTGTTAACGGAACAGAAAAACCACCGGCCACTGATCTCGAACCAAATCGTAGAGGCTCTAATGAAAACGATTTTGAGTTTAATTGATCGGCAACTCGCTCAACAGCAGGGCTTAAATTCATCAACTGTTAGCGCGGCCTCACTGATGCAGCGAATTGGCGTGTACATCTGCCAGCATATTACCATGCCGGATCACCTGCGCATGGAAAAGATGGCTGATGTGTTCAATTATTCCCAAAGTCACCTGAGCGCTCTATTCAAACAACAGGCGGGCGAATCCATCAACCAATACATTATTCGGTATAAACTTCAATTGGTAGAAACAAGGCTGCGGTTGAGTAGTATGACCATTTCGCAGATAGCAGACGAGTTTGGGTTTACTGATATATGCCACCTTAACAAGCTCTTCAAACGGTATTATCAAACGACGCCCACGGAGTACCGACGAAGTTTGTTCGTTCCTGCCCGCGTTAGAAATGCTTATTTACAGTCTTCCTTTAGGTAAGAACCAGGGATTATACATTCGCGACGTCGGGCACGCCAACTTTTTCTTCAGAAAATATCAGGCTGACCTGCACCCCGTTTGGCTGGCTGATTTGCAATTTGCCCCCAAGTTGTTTGCTCAATCCCCGAATCAGGCTCATACCCAATGTTCGACTTCGGTTCGGATTCAGATCGGGGGGGAGGCCAACCCCATCATCACCAATGGTGAGTCGATAGGTTCGTTTAGCCACTTCGGTAAGTTCAATGTATAGGCTCCCCTGCTGATTAGCGGGGAAAGCATATTTTAGGGAATTAGTAACGACTTCGTTCAGGATAAGGCCCAGTGGCACCGCCAGAATTACATCCAGATGAATGGGGGTAAGGGCCATTCGTTTGGTAACGGAATCCTGGCAGGCAAACGTAACCAGTAGATAATCGACGATTTCGTCAATATACTCGGCCATTGGAATCGTTGATATACGGTCCGATTGGTAAAGCTTCTGATGGATCAGGGCCATCACATGCACCCGGCTCTGGCTCTCGCGGATAGCGGACAGGGCCGCTTTGTCTTTCAGGTAAACGCCCTGTGAATGGAGTAAACTGCTGATTATCTGAAGATTGTTTTTGACCCGGTGGTGGATCTCTTTAAGCATCCACTCTTTTTCTTCCAACAATCCTTCTTTCTCATCGAGCAGGTTGTCTTTGTCATCAATAAGGATTTCTTTCTCGTCCAGGATACGCTGAAGGGATTCGTTTTTTTGATTGATCTCCAACTGCTTGGCTTCCAGAAGTTGGTTACTCCGCTGCTTTAAGCGGTACTGATTAAAGCTGACACCTAGTAAACCCAGGAGCAGAACGGTTCCCGCCAGTATTCCATTGCGGGTTGTTTTTTCTTTTTCCAGTTCATTCTGCTGTTGTTGAATCTGCTGCACTTTTTTGGCGGTTGCATACTTAACCTCCAACTCCGCAAACTGCCGACTTTTCACTTCATTGAAAATGGAATCATTTAACGCTTTGTGTTGTCGAAAATGACGAATGGCCGACAAATAATTTCCCTCTGTAGAATCAACTTTAAATAACATAAAGTGAATATCCTTTACAGTTGATGGGGCGTTTTTCTGGGGTGAGAAGGCGAGGGCTTTTCGTAAATAAAAGCCTGCTTTTTTTAAATCGTTACGTTTTAAATAAAATTCGCCGACTTCTTTAGGTGCTTTTTGGGCCATTTCGAAGTCATTACCCGACTGGCTATACCAGGCAATTGCTTCCAGGTAATATTTCTCGGCCAACGAATAATTTTGCAGGTCGTTATAACAGTATGCGAATATTTGCGCGATGCATCCTTTTTGAATAATCGTAACGGGCGGAATTTCTTTAATAAGGTTTTTGATTAATCGAAGGGCCTCCTGGGTTTTATGATGTCCGATTAAGTCTTGCACAATAAAACTAGCCGCATAATACAGCGAATAATTCGGTAGTTTTTCCTGCCGCCATTGCTGAAGTGTCTTCTTAAACCAGTACGTACTTTGATCGGGTTTGCCCAGCTCCATGTATACCTCGGCAATAGTCCCATAAAAGCTGGCAGCAGCCAATGTATCCTGGGTTTTGTTCATACTTTCCAGGGATTGCAACGCGTAATAAAGGCCTTTCTCAAAATTTCCCTTTAATCGACTAACACTGGCCAACCAACTGTAAGTGTAATGAAGCTTCGCGTAGTTGATCGCTTTATACCGTTTCAGCACATCCAGAAACTCGTTTTCAGCCAGATCCAGCTCGCCCAGATCGGCATGGAGACCAGCAATGTGCTCATATAGCTGAATTTCTTTTTCCGGATTTCTGAGCACTTTATATAGCGATGCGGCCTGACGATATCCAGCAAACGCTTTGGGATAATTTCGGGTGATATACCGCTGGGCGGTGGCGAATCGGTATAGGGCATCGGCTTCCGTTTCTTTATCACCCGTTCTGCGGCAATCTGTAATGAGTTTAGAAAAAACGGCCTCGCCAAGCCGGACATCTCCCTGCTCCATATAGGCAATAACCAATATACTTTCGGCCTGGTGTTTTTCTTTTGAAACGTGGAGCCTGTTGCTTAACTCTTCGGCCTGATGTAAATAAAGTAGCGCGCTGTCCAGGTCAATTTTAGCCTCCCCCGCTTTATATACGTGAAATTTTCCTAAGCTAATCAGGGTAGAAATTCGGGCTGTATCGAACTCACTTTTCTGTAGTTTGATCAATAATTGATTGACCATTTTTCGTGTACTATTTTGGCCATTGCACGAGGCCGCAGCCAAAATATGAAACGTAATATTAAACAGGCTTAACCAGGCAATTTTTGTAGCATACACTGTTGCCAATTGTCTCACTCGTTGAAAAAGTCGTGCCCAATTTCGCATCGATTGTTTGTATTAAAAATCCTTTTTCTGTCCAAACGCATCCACATCGGCAATCGATGAACGTTACGCACTGACCAGCGCTGACTGACCTACTTTATCTTCGGCAAACAGCAGGCTAATCTGCACACCATTCATCTGGTTGATTTGCAGCTTGCCCCCCAGCTGTTTGCTCAACCCCCGAATCAGACTCATGCCCAGCGTGCGACTTCGGGAAGGATTCAGGTCAGTTGGTAAACCGATACCGTCATCGCCGATTAAAAGCCAGAAATTATGATCATCCACCTGGTTAAGCTCAATTTGTATAGTTCCACTTCGATCCATCGGAAACGCATATTTCAGGGAGTTTGTAATGGCTTCATTGATGATCAGCCCCAGTGGAACGGCCAATGTAACGTCTAGATCGACCGGCGTAACGGCAATCTGCTTTTTTATATTCCCCTTAAGGTCAAACGTACCCATCAGGTACTCAACAATTTCATTGATGTATTCAGCCATTGGAATGCTGGACAACCGGTTTGATTGGTACAATTTCTGGTGAATCAGGGCCATCGCATGAACCCGGTTCTGGCTTTCGCGGATGGCGGCCAGCGCGGCCTGATCTGTAAGGTAGGTAGATTGAGAATGGAGCAGGCTGGTAATGATTTGCAGGTTGTTTTTTACCCGGTGGTGAATTTCCCGAAGCATCCATTCGCGCTCCCGTAATAAATGTTCCTGATCATCGACTGCCTTTTGGAGGGATCTGTTTTTCTGATTGATCTCCAGCTGTTTGGCTTCCAGGAGCTGGTTACTCCGTTGCTTGAGGTGGTAGCGATTGTAGCTTAGCCCCAACAGTAAAATCAGCATGATAATGCCCACAATAGTACCGTTTCGAATGGTGTGGGCCTGTTGTAATTGATTCTGCTGCAAGTGGCTTTGCTTCGTTAAAAATTGAATATTCTGCTGACTGAGCTTTAAATTCTGATCTTTCTTCTCGCTTTCGAACTCAATTTCCAACTGGGCGATCTGCCGGCTTTTTGTGGTATTCAGCAAAGAATCCTGGAGTCCTTTGTAGCGTTGATAATGCCGAATGGCGGAAAAATAGCTGGTTTGGGTCGAATCCAGCTTGAACCATTGCAGGTGATTTTTAGCTAACGCCATGATCGACCCGTTTAACTGGCAGCGCGATTCATTGAGGGCCAGATACTGCCGGGCCTGCTGAAACTGCCCGCTCTTAATAAAAAAGTTGATAACCGCCTGATAAATGCGGGCGTGGCCCAAACTCCCAATGCCTCCTTTGGCCAGTAGTCCCAATGCCTGATTGCAGTAGGTCTGAGCAAGTTTAAACCGATTTAGTGCCGTATAAATCGTAACAAAACGAAAGTCGACCAGCAGTTGGCTTTCCGCTGTCGTTGGTGGATATTGTCTGGACTTTTCCCGTAAAAAGCGAAGGGCCTGCTCCGATTTATGTTGTTGAACTAACAAATCAGACAGGTTGCCCACCAGATGCAGGATGTAGGCATTGTTTTTATGTTTTAAGGCAATGGCCAGCGATTTCTGAAAATAAACTTCCGCCTGTTTGAACTGACCCATCCCATAATACGTGAGGCCCACCCGGTTATAAATAGTACAGAGTGTCAGTGAGCTATCCTTGTTCGCTTCGGCCGCCCGAACAGCCATCAAACCAAACGCCAGTCCTTCTTTATAATCGCCCAGCTTTGCCGATACGAACCCGAGCAGATCATATACCGTAGCTAAATCTGTATGACCAATCGCGCGAAATAACCTAAGGGCACTTTGCAGTTCAGTCAGGGCTAACGCATAATTTTCCTGTATCTGATGGAGATCCGATAACTCCTTATACATGTCAGCCTGTTTAACTTTATCGTTGGCCTGGATAAAACAAGCGAGTGCTTTTTCGTAGAAATGAATCTTTTTGGGCAGTTCATCGCCTTCGAGCGTGTAAAAACGAGCTTGATTCATGTACACATACCCAAGCTGATCCCATTGCTTATGGCGCCGAAAAAATTCACCTGCCTGCTCGGCATATAGGCTGGCTTTCGAAAAATCTCCTTTTTCCAGCCAGATCAGGAATGAGGTATAAGCAGCCTCACCCAGGCAGGTCTGATCATGCAACGATTGAGCTAATGCCGTGGCCTGCTGGCTCATCCGTAACGCCGTGTCCAGATCATGAGCATCTTCACCTGGTTTAAGGACGTAACACTGACTCAATTGAAGGAGTAAGTTCACCCGGTTGGTATCCAGTTTACGAACGCTCAATAAGCGTTGTAGACTATCAATTTGAGCCGGAGACCATTGCGCATTGACCGATAAGGTTGACAGCGTCCACACGGCCAGAAAAATGTACTGCTTCATTATGTCCAATACCTTAATTGATACCAGATGAGGAAGTGGGTGGCTGAGCGGAAAGTACTTTTCGGATACCCAGCTTTTCCATCCGATACTCCAGTGTGGTTGGTTTTAAGTTCATTAATTCAGCAGCTCCACCGCTGCCCCGGATACGCCCGTTCGTTTGTTTCAGAATCGCCAGAATGTATTCCCGTTCTGTTTCCTGTTGAATCTGTTTTACATCCTGCAAATCTTTTGGCGTTGACATCCCCGATTGACCATACCCAATCAAACTGGTGTCTGGATGAAGCGTGGGGCCAGCCATAGTCCTGGAAAACAGGCTGTTCACCAGGGGGCGGCCCAGCGTTAACGGTGTATGACCATCGTTGATGATAACCGCCTGTTCAATCACATTTTCCAATTCCCGGATATTTCCCGGCCAACTGTAATTGATCAGCTCATTGAGTACGGTCTCACTAATGCCTCGAAAGGGTTTCCCTAATTTACGGGCCGAACGTTGGGCGAAAAACTGGGCCAGGAGCGGTATATCGGCAGGCCGTTCCCGTAGCGTTGGTAAGGTAATGGGAAACGTAGCTAACCGATAATACAGGTCCATCCGAAAACGGCCTTCGGCTACTTCTTTTTCCAGATACCGGTTGGTGGCAGCCAGCACGCGTACATCCGTTTTGATGGGGGTACGGCCGCCTACTCGTTCGATCTCTTTTTCCTGCAGTACGCGCAGTAGTTTGGCTTGTAATTCGAGGGGCATTTCCCCAATTTCATCCAGAAAAATAGTGCCTCCCTGCGCCAGTTCAAACTTACCGATCCGCTTCTCGAAGGCCCCCGTGAACGACCCCTTCTCATGGCCAAAAAGTTCAGACTCAATCAGCGTTGCCGGTAGGGTTGCACAGTTGATTTTGACCAGAATTTTATCTTTCCGGGCCGACAGGTTATGGAGTGCCCGGGCAATGAGTTCTTTTCCAGTGCCGCTTTCACCCAGAATAAGTACGGTTGTGTCGGTATTAGCAACCTGGGTTACCTGATCAAAAACCCGTAACAGGCGTTGACTCCGGCCAATGATCTCTTCAAAATTGGCTAATGTTTTGACCTCTTCCTGGAGGTAGTTATTCTCCCGTTTTAATTGTTCGCTCAGGCGGGCCACTTCCTCAAAGGCGAGCACCCGCTCCAGCATTAACACAACCGGTTGCTCCAGCCGCTCCAGTAAACTAACGTGCCGGGACAGGTAAGCATCGGATTTACGACTCAGGAACGAAATACTGAATGTATCAACTGGCCCTACCCGTAGCGGTATCGTTAATGCCGACTCAAACCGGAATGTTTTAGCCAGTAACTGCCTAAACGGACTCTGTTTGCAGAGAACGCTAAACGAATCGTCAGTATAGCGAACAGGGCCGGGAGGTAGCTGGTCAACTTGTAACTGGAGAAGTTGATCGATGGGGGTGTTCGTCATCTGCTGGAAATCGGCCAGACGTATCGTTTGATACTCCTCAAAGCCCACCCGGTAGTAATTAAAATGCTGGATTGTGCCGTTTTTCTGGTATTGAATCGACATGAAATCGAACGGCACATGCTGCTGAAGAACCATCGCAGCCTTCAGCAGCTTCTGTTCCCAACTTTCGGGAGCCGACAGGGCATCCATCAGGGCAATCTGAAGCGCCTTTTCTTCCCGGAGTTTCATTTCAACACTATGCGCATGGCGGTATCGACTGATTTCCAGCGTCGTCAGTATATCTTTTTCCCGAAACGGTTTGACAATATAGCCAATTGGCTGTGTGGCCTTTACCGCTTCCAGCACACTCTTATTGTCATTGGCTGATATGTAAATAAAGGGAATGCCAAGATCGTCCAGTTGCTTTGCCAGATCAATGCCGGTTTCTCTTCCCTTCAGGTAAATATCCAGTAAAACGATATCGGGCTTTTGTTGATCCATAATTGCCACGGCTTCGGAAACAGAGTCGGCAACGCCAATGACTGGATAGCCTGCTTCCTGTAAAATGAGCTCCAGGTCATTCGCAATAATGTATTCATCTTCAACGATTAATATTTTACAGGCAGACGGTGAGGAAAGAGGAGGGTTGACTGGTGATTGCATAGTCCGAAATGGGTTAAAGGATTGCATACACAGACCGCGTTTTCATCTGCTTACAAGAATTAGTCCCAATTATGCCTGAGAAGCGCAAAGGGCATGAAAACGATTGTTAAACTAACTACTTTATTTAGTATAGCGATTAAGAGAAGGAATAAATAGCTCATAAATTGAGTAAAAATTAATTGCATAACAGGCTTACTCAAACTGAAACCGGAGGCTTGATTCAACTAGGCCTACGGAAAAAATAGAAAACTCCAGTTTTTTTGGAGTTCTCCAAATTGAAAAATCAGGCCAGTTGACCGATCAACACCCAAAAAGGATTACTGCCTGTTGATAATGAGGAATTTGGAATTCCTCACCCCATTAAATTGCTATTTTACGCAGGTGTCAAAGGCTGGCACTTACCTTGATAGAGCCTATAGTCATGAAGCTTACCTCTTGTTGATATGGCTATTCCCAGGCATTTAATCGAAGTAGTTTACGGTGTTTTTTCGGACAACAACCTAAGCCGAATACTGCCCGTGCTGGATGAGAAAATTGTGCTATATATCGCTGAGAATGGCCCTGCCGGTAATGAATACCATGGCAGAAGTGGTTTTTTAACTATGATGTCCAGCCTTTACACAATTTGTGAAAACCTCAGCGTGCATTCGCTCGTGTATTTCATGCCGGAAAATGATCCCCAACAAAACGCTGTTATTACGACCGGTTTTTTTGAAGGTAAACTTCTGGCAGACAACGAACCCGCTGTTGTTCCTTTTGTCCACTGCTGGCAAATAAAAGATGATCGGGTAGTTGAATTGAGGGCATTTAGCTGGGATTCTGCCAAACTCCTCAACCGATTGCAACAGGCGAATAGAGGCCCTAATCTCCCGCCAAACGGGCATAGTACGGCGAACGGGAGCAACCTGCCCTAACACCTAGCACACCTACTTAAACCAGGCATGCATCCACTCGAAACGGTTCTACTGCTACTGATTTTTGTTATCGGGCTGGCGCTGATAGCCCGGCGACTACATCTGGTCTTTCCGATAGTACTGACGGTAGGCGGCTTGCTTATTGGCTTTATTCCCGGCCTGCCAAACGTAGGGTTAGATTCCTCGGTTGTGCTGCTGGTTTTTTTACCACCCATTCTCTACAGTGCGGCCTGGTATACCAACTGGAGCGACTTTCGCCGAAATTTAGAGCCTGTCGTTGTGCTCGCCCTGGGCTTGGTGCTGGCAACCAGCGTGGGTATAGCGTACGTAGCGCAATCGGTTATTCCCGGCTTTACGCTGGCTACGGGCTTACTACTGGGAGCTATCGTTTCGCCTTCCGATGCCGTAGCCGCTACAGCGATTATGAAGACGCTGGCAGTTCCCCGAAAAATTGTCGCTATTCTCGAAGGCGAAAGTCTGGTTAATGATGCAACCGCATTAGTACTCTTTCAACTGGCTCTGGCCACCATGAATACCGGGCGCTTTTCATTGACCAGTTCGCTACTGGATTTCATTTGGTTAGCCGGGGGCGGAGTTGGTACCGGACTTGTTATTGGTTATTTATCGTTCTGGTTGCACAAGTACGGCAATCTGGAGCCCGCGCTGGAAACAGTGCTGACGTTTGTGACGGCTTACTCGGCTTATATTGCCGCAGAACATCTTCAGTTAAGCGGGGTACTTAGTGTGGTTACGGCGGGATTATTGTTAGGCCATAAGCAGTCAAGCGTACATAGCCCAACCACACGGATGCAGGCAGTAGCGGTCTGGGACTTTGTCGTTGTGCTGCTGAATGGGCTAATCTTTATTTTGATTGGGTTGCAACTGCCGCATGTGGTGGCTTCAATCAAAGGGCAGTCGCTGGGGCAACTCGCCTGGTTCGGATTACTCATTAGTTTGACCGCTGTGGCAATCCGCTTCCTGGGAATCTTTATTGCGGATACAGTTTCTACCCGGATACGAAAGGTGTTGCACCTTGCGCCTGTGTTTCCGTCTTACAAACACACGACGCTGTTGGCGTATATCAGCATGCGGGGCATTGTATCCCTGGCGGCTGCCCTGTCGATACCTGAACGACTTCCTAATGGCCTGCCATGCCCCGGCCGGAATCTAATCCTGTTTATTACGTTTTGTGTGATCCTCTTTACGCTGGTCGGGCAGGGGAGTATGCTACCTGTTGTGATTCGGGCTTTACAATTCGGTCAGCCGTCCACCGACTATTTATCCCGCCGGGAGATCCGTAAACGGCTTTCCCGTAAAGCGCTGACGGTGATTCATCGTGTAATTGATCAGGAAGGGCTTAGCGGAGACACTGTCCAGGAAATCATTGACCGACATCAGGAACGCGTTGATGCGCTTGAAGGAAGCGATTCCGCTAAGACGTTGTCTCAGCATCAACTCAGTCAAAAACTGACTTTATCATCCCTTCAGGCGCAACGGGCTGAGTTATTATCCTTACGGGACGACCAATTGATTGATGTAGACTTGTTCCATGAATTAGAAAACGAACTGGATCGGGAAGAGATACAGTTGCAACGAGCTGATGCATAAAAGATTACCATTTAAAAAAGACTCCTGGTAGCTTTCGGAAATTCTTTGTGATCCGGATCATATAGCAGATTATACCTGAAAAGTTTGTTTTATGATCCTCTCTTTTTACTGGAATACCATCTGTTTGTACCGCTGCCTAAAGGACTTCTGGCTGTAGTTTTGTTCTGACGAAAATAACCAGGTCAAGACCCAACTACTCCTTGATTGAAGGCAATACTAACTGCCGGTTAACCTGATCAATGAAGGGGAATGGCTTTGTAAACCAAGAATACCAATCGCTAATTTTTATCTACTCTCAATAGTTTAATCCTACAATCATGAGCAAGATCACAGTAAAAGACGGTACCGAAATTTTTTACAAAGACTGGGGAACAGGACAGCCTATTATGTTTCACCACGGCTGGCCTTTATCGGGCGATGACTGGGACACACAATTAATGTTCTTCGTAGCGCGTGGATTTCGCGTGATTGCCCATGATCGCCGGGGGCATGGCCGTTCATCGCACACATCTGAGGGTCATAATATGGACACGTATGTCGCCGATGTGGCAGAACTGGTCCAATTTCTTGATTTAAAAGATGCGATCCACATTGGCCATTCAACGGGCGGTGGCGAGGTGATTCATTATGTGGCCAAACATGGACAGGGCCGGGTTGCTAAAGCGGTGCTGATAAGTGCGGTTACACCCCTAATGGTCCAGACAGAAGCCAACCCTGACGGTGTTCCGATGTCGGTATTTGACGAAATACGGGAAGGAACGGCTAAACACCGCCCCCAATATTTCCAGGATTTTACGATTCCATTTTATGGATACAATCGGGAGGGGGCAACCATCTCGCAGGGCATTCGGGATAACTGGTGGCGTCAGGGCATGATGGGAAGCATAAAAGCCCATCATGATGGTATCAAGGCTTTTTCAGAAACCGATTTTACGGAAGATCTAAAAGGTGTGGATATACCAGTTCTGGTCCTGCATGGCGAAGATGACCAGATCGTTCCGTTCCCCATTTCCGGGGCAAAAGCGGTTAAATTGCTAAAACACGGGAAATTAATTTCGTACCCGGGCTTTCCCCATGGTATGCCCACCACTGAAGCGGATACCATTAATGCGGACCTACTGGCTTTTATTAATTCATAATGAATCAATAGGTTAGGTCAAGATTAAATCAAAAGAGCTGTCATTATTTTTATTGACAGCTCTTTTGATGCGTTAACAGTTGATGGCCAGGACTATCGTTATCTTGCCCCCTGGTCGTCATTGGAGTTATCCCGCAATTTCAATACGCGTTGATAATATGTGTTGTCAGGAAAACTATCGGTGGGTTTCCTGAATGAATTTATTGATTATAAAGATGAAGCTGTTTTAAACTTCATGAAAAATCCCCGTAGCCATGTGAATTTTGAGCGGGGCGACCCGTGGCGTGCGAACTTTCAATAAACACAGCAATGGCGATCATCAGCAAAGCTATGATTGAAACCGCATAGGCCGCCCTGCTGGATTTTACTTCATTTGCCAATCGGACAGCGTGGCTTTGAAACAAGCACCTATGGAGGAGATTGTCGCAAAAACCGGCCGGGGCACCTGGGCGATGTCAATGGCGTGGATTGTCCACAAAAGGACGTTTTTCTGAATGCTTTTCAATCAACGCCTATTCTAAGCCTAAATCGTTCATACAAGGGGTTGTTATCTAATTTAATATATAGTTGGGACTACTCAGGATAAGTCAGTGGCAAGCATAGCCAGGAAATGTCATGCGAAATACGCCTACCTGTAGACACCGTACGTACATATGTACTCTCACTCATTTTTAAGCTCAGGAAGGCCGAGTGTAGTGCAAAAAAAGTTAGCTTTGTTTCAAGCGTTACTCAACTAACCCATAAACAACTAGCGATGCCTGTAGGCTACACGTCACAGCAGACGATTTAGCCTGAGCTTGCTGAACGGGTATGACTCTATCCATACCGTCAATTATACGTACACTGGTCTGTCTGATGAGCCTGCTGGCCTCATCGGGCAGTCTGCGAGCGCAGTCGTTTCGCTTACCCCAGCCTCAGGTCATTACCGACCGCCAGGGACTACCCCAGGCCTTTGTGCCCTCCATTCTTCAGGATAAACAGGGATTTATCTGGGTCGCCACCCGCGATGGCCTCTGTCGCTACGATGGCCAGCGGTTTAAGGTTTTTCAACCCGACCCCGACGGACGCCCCTCGCTCTCCTTTGCCGGACTCAACCAACTTGAACTGGATCGGCACGGACGCATCTGGATCCTTTCCGAGCGGATGGATATCGATGTCTTCGACCCACGGACGGAAACTTTTACCAATATCTCCCGGCAGGCCGCCTTTCGCCGACTGGTCAAACCCGGCACTGCGTATAAGTTTCGCATTGACCGACAGGATCGGCTCTGGTTAGTAGTGTTTGGCACTGGCATTCTTTGCTGGGATGTGGCCAAAAAACAGGGGCAGTGGTTCCGTCACCAACCCCGGCAAGCTGCTTCTCTTATTACCAACTCGGTAAACGATCTTCTGGAAGGAGCGGATGGGACGATTTGGCTGGCTACGTCAAACGGGCTCGACCGATTCGAAGAAGCCAGCCATCGGTTTACCCACATTCGACACCAGCCGGGCCAGGCCCAGTCGCTGCCCGAAGATTCGTTAGGCGCCGTTCGGCTTCGACCGACCGGCGAGCTTATGCTCTTTTCCAGGTACTATCTGACCCTGCTACAGCCCCGTACAGGCCAGTTGCGTTCCTATCGATTACCCGCCCAGGGGAACGATTGGCTAGGCGCTCATACGGCCATCGACCGGCAGGGAACGGTCTATTTCGGTCGGATACAGAACCTGTTTCGGTTTACCGACCAACAGGGTGTCCAACTCGTGGCCCACTGGGACCAGCCCAACGATGAGTGCCGGAGTTTGCTCGTTGATCGGACCAATGTCTTATGGATGGGCACCACGGGAGCTGGTATCCGCACCTACAATCTTCAGCCGAGCCCGTTTCAGAAGCACCGGTATCAACATGAATTTTATTGGGACCTGCTCACCCGCGATTCGCTGGGACTACCCCCCGTTCCCCCAGCGGTACTGGCCAGCCTGCGGGGATTGATCAACTATAATTTTCGATCGACCTTCGACCGGGCCGGCTGTTTCTGGTTCAATGTAGGCACCTCGGACCTCTACCGGCTGGATCGGGAAACGGGCCAGGCCGGGCATTTCCCCTTGCCTATCCGCTTGCGCTACTTGGACGGGAGTACAATGATCCCGTTCCCCATGACCACCGATCCAAAGGGCCGCGTTTGGGCGGTGTATCACTCCACGGCGTTCTGGTTCGATGAGCCGACCCGGCGCTGGAACCGGTTTCCCTACCCAATTCCTATCAGCTTATCTTCGGGTCCCATTACCGAACTGGTGGTCGATGAGCAGGCGCTCTGGCTGGCCAGTCAGGTGGGGGGACTCTGGCGGCTCGACCGCCACAATGGCGAGATCCGGCAATTTGTCAACCGGCCCGGCGATGCCACCTCCCTGAGCAGTAATACCTTGTACTGCCTGTCGGCCGATCCCGCTGATGGCAATCGGCTATGGATTGGTACCTTTGGTAGTGGGTTGTGTCTATTCGATAAACGAACGGGGCGGTTTCGCCGGTTTACCCAGGCTCAGGGTCTACCCAACAACGTCGTCTACTCGGCTCTGGCCGACCGCTATGGGTATTTGTGGATGGGTACCAACAAAGGCTTATGCCGGATGAACCGCCGGAGCTTTACCACCCAAACCTTTACGCGGGATGACGGTATTATGGCCGACGAGTTTAACCGCTACCACTACGTCCGGTTCCCCGAGGGAAACATCCTGATGGGTGGTCTGGAAGGATTCACCCTATTCAATACCCGCCAGATCGGTCAGGATACTTTTGAGCCACGAGTTGAATTAACCGAGCTTCAGGTAAACAATCAGATTGTTCAGCCTGATCTGCCAGAACCAGACGGCACAGACGCCACGACGTCCGCCAACCGATCCTTAGTGGAAACCTCCGTACTGGGTACGTTACCTATCCAGGCTACTAGCCAGCTCACTCTGGCGCATAACCAGAATTACCTGACCGTTCAATTTGCCGCCCTGCAATTTAATCGACCCGCCAAAAACCGGTATCGCTACCGCCTGGAAGGTCTGGAAGATGCCTGGAAGGAGACGAACCGGCCCGAGGCTAATTATACCAACCTGCCACCGGGCGATTATGTCTTGTTGCTCAATACATCCAACACCTCGGATCGATGGAGCCGGTACGTGCGCAAACTGGCCATTACCATTCAGCCGCCCTTCTGGGCCACCTGGTGGGCCTACGGGTTGTACGCCCTGATCGGTTTAAGCATGGCCTGGGCTTTACTTCAGGTGTACCTGAATCGAATCCGACTCAACCAAACCATTCAGCTCCGCCAGCAGGAAGCCGACCAGCTCAGGGCCGTCGATACGATGAAGTCCAACTTCTTTACCAACATCACCCACGAGTTTCGGACACCCCTGGCGCTGATTCTGGGTCCCACCGAACAGATGGCCAGCGAGAATCCGGGCCCTAAAAATCGGCGAAGACTGCAAACGATCGAACAGAACGCCCATCAACTCCTGGGCCTGATCAATCAACTGCTGGACCTGTCCAAGCTGGAAGCCAGCGTCATGCCCATCCACGAGTCGAGAGGGAACCTCACTGAGTTTGTCCAGCACTGGCTCAATCCTTTAACTGATCAGGCCGCCATGCAGGGACTCCATCTGACATTTACGTCTGAGGTAACGGGCGATTACTGGTTCGACGCCGAAAAGCTGGAACGGATTGTTTATAACCTGACGGCCAACGCGCTGAAGTTCACCAAAGCTGGCACGATTACCGTAACGTTGACAGAAGCGTCGGGGCCTATCCGACTGACCGTTGCCGATACGGGCGTTGGCATTTCGGCTCAGGACCTGCCTCACATTTTCGATCGCTTTTACCAAGTGAGTAATACAGCTGATCGGGTATCTCACCGGTCCGTCCAGGGAGTTGGCCCCGACCAGAGCGGAACCGGTTCGGCAAGCGATACAACCGCTACGCCGGGTACGGGCATTGGTCTGGCGCTGGTGCAGGAACTGGTTCTGTTACAGGGGGGGCACATTTCAGTCGAGAGCCAGCTAAACCAGGGCACTACGTTTGTGGTGGAGTTGCCCTACCGCCGGGTTGATGCGTCGGACAATGCACCGGACGGAGCTACCCACTGGCACCGGGAAACCAGCGACGACATCGGGGAAGCCTCGGATGAATCAGATCATCCCCGCTTGCTCGTGGTGGAGGATAATGATGAGCTGGCTCGCTTCATTGCCGAAAGTCTGCCCCGCAACTACCGCATCCAGCGGGCCGTCAATGGTCAGGATGGCCTGAAGCAAGCCTTGGAGCAGATGCCTGATCTGATTCTCTCGGATGTGATGATGCCGCTGATGGACGGTTTCACGCTCTGTAATCAACTGAAAGCCGACCTGCGTACCAGCCATATTCCCGTTATTCTGCTAACGGCCAAGTCGTCGGTGGAGAATCGGCTGGCGGGGCTCTCGCTGGGGGCCGATGACTACCTGACCAAGCCTTTTCAGATCACGGAGCTTCAACTCCGGGTGCGCAATCAGCTGGTGAGTAAACAGCGGCAACGGGAGTGGGTACAGGCCAGTCTGCGTAATCCTGATCCGGCTTCCCCTCCGCCATCTCCCGAAACCACAGACCCGTTTCTGATTCGCTTATACGCCCTGTTTGAGGCCAACCTGAGCGATTCGGGCTTTGGCCTCGACCAACTGATGCGTGAACTGGGCATGAGCCGCACCAACCTGTTCCGCAAAGTAAAAGCCCTGACGGGACTGACGGCCCATGAACTGCTCCGCAATTACCGCCTGAAACAAGCCGCCCAGCTACTACGCTCCAATGTTTCAGTGAGCGAAACTGCCTATCAGGTGGGCTTCGAGAGTGCGGCCTACTTCAGTAAATGTTTTCGGGAACTGTATCAGCAGAGCCCCAGTGAATTTGCCGCTCAAGCCTGAATGTCAGTTCGCTGAACTGTGCTTCATACGCCATATCTTCGAGATATGGCGTATGAAGCACAGTTCAGCGAACTGACTCATTTTATGCTTTGGTGCCAATTGGACCATTTCTTATCGGATTTGGACCATTTGTTATCGTTCCCCGTACCACCCGCCCTCTACTTTTGACCTGGTCTTTCAGAAACGATAACCAGTACGTTTTCACGTGTTCATTCGCGATCACCATGGTCAAAAAAATCCTCAAATGGACCAGCCTTGCCCTGGGGAGTCTGGTTCTGCTGCTCCTGCTTTTTTATGGTATTGTCTATGCCAAAACCGAAGCGGATATTCATAAAGTGTATGCGGTAACCCTCCAGCCGCTCCCTATTCCCGACGACTCAGCCGAGTATATCGCTGGCCGACACATTGCCGAGATCCGGGGTTGTCTGGGTTGTCACGGGGCTAATCTGGCAACAGGTGAAGTATTCGCCGATGAACATTCACCAATCGGCTACATCCAGGCCACGAATATTACGAGTGGCAAGGGGGGAATTCAGTACACCGATCAGGACTGGATTCGGGCGCTCCGGCATGGCCTGGGAAAAGACAACAGATCACTCTGGTTTATGCCCTCGCATGAGATCTGCGGCTTGTCGAACCAGGATATGGCCGCCCTGATCAGTTACGTTAAAAAGCAGCCACCAGTCGATAAAACGACTCCACCAAAATCAATCAAGCCACTGGGGCGGATTCTGACGTTTTTGGGTGAGTTTCCGTTGTTGCCCGCCAAAGAAATTGATCATACCGCTACATATGTAGACGAGGTAAAACCGGCCATCAATGCCGATTATGGGAAATACCTGGCCGTGACGTGTACGGGCTGCCATACGGCCAGTTACAAAGGAGCGCCTTCCCGTTCGCCCGAACAACCGCCTATCCCCGACATTTCATCGACCGGCCACCTGGGCAGCTGGACACAGCAGGACTTTGTCAAGTTGTTTCATAATGGGAGAACCCCTGAGGGCCGTGTACTAAGCCCGTATATGCCGGTCAAATCCTTCACGTATTCCGACGATGAATTGAAAGCTATTTATCTGTTTCTGCATGAAGTAAACTGAAATTAAGATGAACCTAACCCAACCCAGACACCGATCTATGCACACCATTTTTCAATATCCTCAGCGGTTTACGCAGGTTGCGGATGACGTTTCGTCACCAGCCACGACGCTGACGCCCGCTGTTCAGAAAAAGTTTGAACGGCTTTGGCACCTGGTCGGCAACACGCCCATGCTGGAAGTATTTTACACGGATCAGGGGCAGCCTCGTTCGCTCTACGTTAAATGTGAGCAATACAACCTGACCGGCAGCATGAAAGACCGCATGGCGCTTCATGTCCTGTATCAGGCGTATCGGGAAGGCAGGATCCGTCCGGGCGACCGGATTGTGGAAGCCACCAGCGGCAGTACAGGGATTGCCTTCTCGGCCATAGGCCAGGCGTTGGGGCACCCTGTTACCATTATCATGCCCGCCGGTGTTAGCCAGGAACGGATTGACATCATTCGAAGTCTGGGAGCCGACGTCGTGCTGTTCACCAAAGAAGAAGGCGGGTTTATGGGCGCCATTCACCGGTCAGAAGCGATGGCCGCCTGCGACCCACGTATTTTTTTGCCCCGCCAGTTCGCCAATACCGATAACACGGAAGCCCACCGCCTGACCACAGGCAACGAAATCTGGCGCCAGCTGGAAAGCGTAGACGTTATACCGGATGCCTTTGTGGCCGGGGTCGGTACGGGGGGGACGGTCATGGGGGTAGGCCGTTACCTGAAATCCCGAAACCCGGCCATTCGCGTTCATCCGCTCGAAGCCGCTGAATCGCCCACGCTATCGGTCGGCTACAAAACCGGAACGCACCGGATTCAGGGCTTCTTTGATGAGTTCGTTCCCGGTATTCTACAGCTAGACGAACTGGATCATGTGGTGCAGGCCAGCGATGGCGACGCTATCCTGATGGCTCAGCAACTGGCCTGCCAATTGGGTATCGCCGTAGGGATTTCGTCGGGAGCCAACCTGGTCGGTGCCATTAAGCTACAACAGAGAATGGGCCCAAAAGCCCGTGTGGTGACGGTTCTGTGCGATTGCAACAAAAAATACCTAAGCACCGACCTGGTTCGGAAAGAACCCATCAGACCCGGCTATATCGCCCCCAACATTGCGTTCACGGATTATCGCCCCATCGGCCGCTTGCTGGCAGACCGACCGGGTGTATTTTAATCGGTATCTCATTCATCTATCTTATCATGAACGTCCTACTGATCGGAGCCTCGGGCACCATTGGCACAGCCGTCGCTCAACTCTTTACCAAGCAGGGGTTTACACTTATCGGAGCATCCCGTTCTACGCAGCCCGGCGTTGACTTTACCAGCCTGGCCAGTATCGATGCCTTTTACGAGCCGATCGGCGAGTTGGATGCCCTAGTGATTACGGGTGGTGATGCGGCCTTTGGTCCCCTGGATCAACTGACCGATGCCCAGATAGAACTGACGCTATCAAGCAAGCTGATGGGCCAGATTAACATGGTACGTAAAGGAATCGCCAGGTTGCGGCCCAAAGGTGTGTTGGTGATGACGGGGGGCATGCTGGCCTATACGCCCTGGCCCGGAACGTCGCTGGTGGCCATGGTCAATGCCGGTCTGGAAGGCTTTGTCCGGGCGGCTGCCCTGGACATGACCCAGGGCCGAAGACTGGTGATTGTTCATCCCCCGCTTGTGGCCGAAACGGCTGGTTTATTTGGTCTGGATGGCACCCAATACCCAACGGCGGCCACTGTAGCCAGCGCTTATCTGGAAGCCGTGGAGAGCGGCCAGAATGGAACGGCAGTTTTTGTAAGCGGCTACGCTCCAGCCAATATCTCTGGCCTGACTGATAGTAGTACCGATGATCAGGAGAGCCGTAATCCTGGTCTGACCAACTACGTTATTTAAAACTAACCACCCTTTTTTATCCGCTTACACGCTATGAAACAACAGTACACATTTACCCGTCAACCACGACACGTCTATGCACGTTTGTTGGGCAGTCTTCTGTCGGGCTTGCTTTTACTGCTGACTGGGTTAAACGCGCAGGCGCAAAAAAACTGGGTCGGGACGACGACGAACTGGAACACAGCCAGCAACTGGAGCCCGGCTGGCATTCCTACGGCCAGCGACAATGTAGTGATTGCCGCTAGTGCTACTAAGCAGCCCGTTCTAACTGTCTCGGCTCTAGCTGGTTCGGTAGAAGTACAGAGCGGAGCTTCACTGAGTATTACCAGTGGTGGTAAGCTAACCTTAAACGGCTCCAGGGACTTTGGTAGCGGCCAAACAACGGCTTTCTACACGAGTGGCACGGTCACCAACGCGGGGCAGTTAGTTATTGGCAACACGTCAGCGGTAGGTCGGTATGGACTTATAAACAAGGGAAGCTTCTCCAACGAAACGGGGGGGGCATCGCTATCGACCGATCAACCAGCTATGGTTTGCAAAACAGTGTTACTACAGGAAAGCTATTCACCAACTCAGGGCAAATCATCATCGGGGCTAACACAACGGTGGGAATCATAGGCCTGGCAAACTCGGCTCGCTTCGATAATAATCCAGGGGGTGTTATCTCCATTAACGGAACATCATGGTACGGCCTGGAAAACAGTTATATATTCAATAACGCGGCTCAGATTTCCATCGGAGCCACTGTAGAGGTGGGTTTCGTTGGATTTTATAACCTGGGCTCTCTGGACAATAGTGCGGGTGGAATTATCAGCATTGACCGAACGTCCAAATTTGGTATGTGGAACACTGGCCTCGTTAACAACGCAGCCAGAATTACGATTGGCAGGGTCGCACAAGCAGCCTATTGGGGACTCTATAATCAGACTACATTCAACAACAATCCGGGCGGAGTTATCGCCATTGACCGCACAACCAACCTTGCCTTGAAGAACGAGGATAACAGGACTATTGGTTTAAGTGATCCTTCTGATGATATATATCCTTATCCTGACCGTATACCACAGCTCGCTGGCCCTGGCATCGATACCTATGCCGAGTTTACCAACAAGGGTCAGATTATTATCGGAGCCATCGAACAAGTCGGCTTGAATGGTATTCGTAATGTAGGCAATTTTTACAACACCGGTTGTGACGCTTATATAGAGAGCTATGGCAACGTAAGCCACTATTTTGTACGCCGGGCTAACCGGCCAGACGAATACCATAACTATACCCAGTTTAACAACTCCGGTTTCATCATTGAGTATGCGCCTTGCTGTAGTGGCCTAATTACTAATAATTCAGGGGTAATACGAAACCTCAATGGGGGCTATTTTGATGTTGCCAATAACACAGGCATACTGACCACTACCCCAGGAGGTGGGCCCAATGCCGGTCCCATTCTGACGGTCAATCCCTCTCTGACCATCAGCCAGGGACAGACGACTACCCTGACCGCTTCGGAAGCGGTTAGTTACCGATGGTCAACCGGACAAACGACAGCCAGTATTTCGGTCAGTACGGCGGGCACCTACTCCGTGACTGGTACCGTTGGAGACTGTTCGGGCACTGCTACCACGATGGTCACCGTACGTACCCCCGATCTGTCGCCCACCCTAACGCTGCCCCAGGCCAACTTTGCCGCCAGTGGACCCGAGGCTACCCGCAACTTTACTATCAACCTCTATGAAGTGGGACACGTACCAACGGCTAGCGGGACGGTGGTCATTACCTTAACTGCCCCGACGGGCTATAGTCTGGCCTTTTCCAACACCCTTACCAGCCTTCTGGTGTCAGGGGGCGGCAATACCCCCATTGCTGTCCAGAATAGCAAGTTTCATGTGACTAATAACATAGGTAATCAGCAGCTCACCCTAACCATCAATTCGGGAGAAGGCATTGGTGCCGATAGCCAGTTGATTCTGGGCTTTAGTATGACCCGAACCAGTGCCAACTCGGGCAGTTTGTCCAATATTACGGTCAACGTAGCAAATGACGGTAACCCGACTAATAATGTGTACGCCCGTATTATTACCGGCTTGTAAGTGGCCTGGCGATCGTTTCCTATACTAATCCTGAACTGCGCTCACTTAACCCGTCTTGACAGCCCTCTAGGCATCATTTTGGATCATTTCTTATCGGATTTGGACCATTTGTTATCGTCTGACGGGGTGTCTGCCTCCTAGTTTTGGCCTGTCCTTAGACGCGGACGATCCGCCTTGCATCCTGGAGGAACCTGGCCCGACCGACGTCTCCACCCGCAGCCTAAAAGCCGCGGGCGCGGCATCCGATTTAGTTGAGTACATCCCATTTCTTTCCCTACATACGTTTATGAAACTACCTTTCCGGCTCACTCACCCCGCTCTTCAGCGACTTGTTTATTCGGCCACCTCCCTGCTCGTGGGGCTGGCTTTTATGCTGTCCAGTCATCCCATGCTGGCCCAGTCCGGTGGCATCTACGCCACCCCTGGTCTCTACACCTACACCGTTCCGGCGGGTGGCCCTTTCCAGATTAAATTAACGGCCCAGGGCGGAGACGGGGGAGGAGATGGAAATGGAGGCAGTGGGGCCCGTGTTGGTGGAACCTTCACTGCTCAGAGTGGAGATGTAGTAACCCTCATCATTGGCCAAAGCGGTGTGCCCGTTACTGGTAATCCTGGTAATCCAGCAAATGGCGGTGGTGGCGGTGGGTCGGCGGTGATATTGACGCATAATGGAACCCCCACCCTGTTACTAGCCGCTGGGGGTGGTGGTGGGGGAGGAACTAATCAGGGAGGAAATTTTCCTATGGAAACGATACAAGGCTTGGGCGGGCGGGGCATTGGAACGAGTTCTGCCGGTGCAGGTGGACCAACGGGTGGCAATTACAGTGGTAGTGGTGGCGGGGGAGGACTGGATGGGCCGGGGGGCAATGGTACTGCAGGTTTTAATCCGGGTGGTATTGGCGGGGGGCGCGCCAGTTTAACGGCCATCAGTCCCGGTGGCAATTCCGGTGCAAATGGAGCTGGCGGGAGTGGCTTTGGGGGTGGCGGGGGCGTGGGCGGATATGACTCACACCCTCCCCAAGCTGCCGGGGGTGGCGGTGGTGGGTATGGAGGGGGAAATGGGGCGGGAGCCTTTTCTACCCCACAAGCCGTTTTGAATGCCCAGGGTGGCTACTCGTTTGTAAGTCCTGCAGGTAGTGCCACCACCGTAACGCCGGGGGCCGATGGTGCCAGTAAAAACAAGGACGGTTTAGTGATTCTTTCGTTTCCCAACAACACAGCTACCGCAGCCCTTACCCCGGTCAACCAGAGTATTTGTCCGGGCTTTTCGACCAACCTACAAGGCACGGTCAGTGCCACGGGCAGCTGGACCCTGGTGCTCAGCGATGGGACAGTGGGTACAGGCAGCGGGTCAACCTTCTCGATTCCGGTCAGTCCGGTCATGTCAACCACTTACAACATTGCTTTCCTAACCGATCAACAGGGATTGGCCGATGCTAACAAGCTAACGGGAACGGCTGCTGTCATAATTTCGCCCACGATGAGTTTGACCAGTAATGGTCCGCTTACCTGCACCCAGTCCAGTGTTACCCTGACGGCATCGGGAGCGACCTCCTATACCTTTACTACGGGAAGCCTAACGATAGCTGGTGATCCGGCCAGTAACATCCGGGTCGTGACTAGTCCGGGCACCTATTCCGTGGTGGGCTCCCTGGACGGTTGCATCAGATCGGCCACCACAACGGTGACCAGTGTTGCCACGGTGACCGTTGTCAATCCGGCCACGACGTTTTTCGTAGTGGGTCAGGCGGTGAGTCAAGCCTTCACGGCCTCGGGGGGCGTTTCTCCTCGCAGCTTTAGCGTCGTCAGCGGAAGTCTTCCGCCGGGATTGAGTCTGTCGGCTGATGGTCAGTTGTCAGGAAGCCCAACCCAGACCGGTAATTTTCCGGTCGTCATTCAGGCCACCGATGCCAATGGCTGCCCAGGCCTTGGTGCTCCGTACGAAGTGAATGTAACCCAGTCTACCTTCACAGGTCCGGCCCTCACATACACTACCCCCGGTCTCTACACCTACACTGTCCCGGCGGGTGGTCCTTACCGAGTCTGGTTGACGGCCCGGGGCGGAGATGGGGGGGCGCAGTCGCTCGGCGGCACTGGGTCCCGTGTTGAGGGGTCTTATTTTGTTCAGAGTGGCGATCTCTTAACGGTGATTGTTGGCCAGAGTGGCAGGCTCTTCAGTAGGGGCGGTGGTGGTGGCGGTGGTGGTTCAGCGATCGTGTTGACCCATAGCGGTACCCAAACGCTCCTGGTGGCTGCTGGCGGTGGTGGCGGTGGTGGACAAGTAAACATAACGCCGGGTGGTGGTGGCCAGGGCCTTGGCCCCAGTACCGGTGGAGTAGGTGGCCGATCAACTGGTAATTACAGTGGTGGCGGTGGTGGTGGTGGTCTGGATGCGCCAGGGGCCAATGGGGGCAGCGGTTTCGATCCGGGAGGCACGGGCGGTGGAGCCGCCAGCTTAACGGCCCCAAGTTCCGGCGGGCCGTATAGAAGTTCTGATGATGGGGCTGGAGGTAGTGGTTTTGGGGGTGGTGGGGGCGTGGGCGGAGGTGACTCACTCCCAGGGAGACCAGTCGGTGGTGGGGGCGGAGGTTATGGTGGTGGTCATGGCGGAGATAATGGAGCTCCGGTTGATGGAGCTACGGGAGGCTATTCGTATGTGAGTCCCGCTGGCAGTAACACCAGCGTAACGCCGGGTATCGGCGGAGCCAGTCGGAACCGGGAGGGCGTAGCCACCATTGGTTTTGGCCAAAATACGGCTACCGCAGCCATCACAACCACCAACCTAGCGGTCTGCCAGGGCACGCCCTCGAACATAGAGGGCACCGTTAGCGCCACAGGCAGCTGGACCCTGGTGCTGACTAACGGCCTAACGACCACGGGCAGCGGGACCAGTTTCTCGATTCCTGTCAGCCCGGCCAGCCCCACCACGTACACCATTGAATCGCTGCTTGATGACCAGGGCTTTGCCCCGGTCAGTAACCTGAGTGGTCAGGCTAGTGTTACTGAAATCAAACCGGTGCCTACGGTGAGTTTAACCAGTAATGGTCCGCTTACCTGCACCCAGTCCAGTGTCACCCTGACGGCATCGGGAGCGACCTCCTATACCTTTACTACGGGAAGCCTACCGCTGGCTGGTGATCCGGCCAGTAACATCCGGGTCGTGACCAGTCTGGGCACCTATTCCGTGGTGGGCGTCTCCCAGAACGGTTGCACGAACTCGGCCACCACAACGGTGACTAGTGTTGCCACGGTGACCGTTGTCAATCCGGCCACGACGCTTTTCGTAGTGGGTCAGGCGGTGAGTCAAGCCTTCACGGCCTCGGGGGGCGTTTCTCCTCGCAGCTTTAGTGTGGTCAGCGGGAGTCTTCCGCCGGGACTGAGTCTGTCGGCTGATGGCCAGTTGTCAGGAAGCCCAACCCAGATTGGTAGTTTTACGGCCGTCATTCAGGCCACCGATGCCAATGGCTGCCCGGGCCTTGGTGCTCCGTACGAAGTGAATGTAACGCAGCCGATCGACATGAGTTTGGTCGCCACGTACACTACCCCCGGTCTCTACACCTACACTGTCCCGGCTGGTGGTCCTTACCGAGTCTGGTTGACGGCCCGGGGCGGAGATGGGGGGGCGTATTCGATCGGCGGCACTGGGGCCCGTGTTGAGGGGTCTTATACGGTTCAGAGTGGCGATCTCTTAACAGTGATGGTTGGTCAGAGTGGTAAGTTGGGCCTCGGGGGCGATGGTAACGGTAGCGGTGGCGGTGGCGGTGGTGGATCGGCGGTGGTGCTGACTCATAGCGGTACCCAAACGCTCCTGGTGGCTGCTGGCGGTGGTGGCGGTGGCGGGCGAAGAAACATAACGCCGGGTGGTGGTGGCCAGGGCCTTGGTCCCAGTACCGGTGGAGAGGGGGGGCAAAATGGTATTTCCGCTGACGGTAATTACAGTGGTGGCGGTGGCGGTGGTGGCCTGGATGGGCCAGGGGGCAATGGGATCAGCGGCTACAGTCCGGGAGGCACGGGCGGTGGAGCCGCCAGCTTAACGGCCCTAAGTGTCGGCGGGACATATAACGACGGTTCTATTAATGGGTTTGGCGGTAGTGGTTTTGGGGGTGGTGGGGCCATAGGCGGACGTGACGCATCCCCGTTGAGACCGGTTGGTGGCGGGGGCGGAGGTTATGGTGGGGGTCATGGCGGAGATAGTGTGTTTCCGTCTAATGGAGGAGCCACGGGAGGCTATTCGTATGTGAGTCCCGCTGGCAGTAACACCAGCGTAACGCCGGGTATCGGCGGAATCAGTCGGAACCGGGATGGCATAGCCACCATTGACTTTAGCCAAAACACAGCTACTGCAGCCATCACAACCACCAGTCTGGCGATCTGCGATGGCTCGTCCGCGAACATAGAGGGCACCATTAACGCCAAAGGCAACTGGACGATCGTGCTCAGCAATGGTACAGTGGGCACAGGCAGCGGGTCAACCTTCTCGATCCCTGTCAGCACGATAGATATTCCCCGCTCTTACTTGTATTTGACCATTGAATCACTGCTTGATGACCAGGGCTTTGCCCCGGTCAGTAACCTGAGTGGTCAGGCTAGTGTTACAATCAACCCGAGGCCCACGGTGAGTTTAACCAATAACGGTCCGCTTACCTGCGCCCAGCCCAGTGTTACCCTGACGGCATCGGGAGCGACCTCCTATACCTTTACTACAGGGAACCTAACGATAGCTGGTGATCCGGCCAGTAACACGCTGGTCGTGAACAGTCCGGGCACCTATGCAGTGGTGGGTTCACTGAACGGTTGCACTCGATCGGCCACCACGACGGTGACCAGTCTTGGGATTGCCGTTGCCAATCCGGCCACGTCATCTTTTTTGGTGGATCAGGCGGTGAGTCAAGCCTTCACGGCCTCGGGGGGCGTTTCTCCCCGCAGCTTTAGCGTCGTCAGCGGGAGTCTGCCGCCGGGCCTTAGTCTGTCGGCTGATGGCCGATTGTCAGGAAGCCCAACCCAAACCGGCAGTTTTACGGTCGTCATTGAGGCCACCGATGCCAATGGCTGCACAGGCATTGGGACTCCCTACGTAATCAATGTGGCTCCGTTTAGCATCACCAGCCAGCCCCCAGCCAGCC
The DNA here is from genome assembly GCF_006965485.1 of Spirosoma sp. KCTC 42546. NCBI lineage: Bacteria > Pseudomonadati > Bacteroidota > Cytophagia > Cytophagales > Cytophagaceae > Spirosoma > Spirosoma sp. KCTC 42546. The sequence goes on along the minus strand of NZ_CP041360.1, from coordinate 6,308,155 downwards.
TGTTGGTCTGTGCGGACAACTCCGTCAGTGTGAGCGTGGGCGTTTCGGGCACACCCACCGCCTACCAGTGGTACAAGAACAACACCCTGGTTTCGGGCCAGACCTCGGCTACCCTCTCGCTGGCCTCGGCTAATCCCACGGATGCGGGTAGCTACGTGGTGGTGATTACCGGGGGAGGACTCAGTCTGACCAGTACCGCCTTTAGTCTGACGGTTGGGCCCGTGGTGCCCGCCCGTTTTTACGTCAACGCCAGCGCTACAGGGGGCAACACGGGCCTGGACTGGGCCAATGCCTTTACCGATCTGCAATCTGCTCTCAGTGCGGGCAACGCCTGCGCGAATAATCTCAAGGAAATTTGGGTGGCCGGGGGCGTTTACAAACCCACTCCCACCGGTGACCGCAATGTTTACTTTTCACTGCTCTCCGGGGTGGCCCTCTACGGGGGGTTTGTGGGCAACGAAACCATCCTCTCCCAGCGCCCTTCAGTCAATCCCAATATGGGTTCGGGTGGGGCATCGCAGCCCAGCAGCAGCACTCTGAGTGGGGATATTGGCCAGCCGGGTAACGCCCTGGATAACAGTCAGGTGGTCGTTGCAGGGATAGACCTCGCTCCCACCACCGTGCTGGATGGCTTTGTCATCACCGGTGGCCGGGCCGAGGGTAATGCAGGCGCTGTCGTCGGGGGAGGGCTGTCGAACATTGCCAATTCAGGCAGCAGTAGCCCCACGCTGAACAACCTGTTCTTTATTAACAACTATTCGGCTAGCATAGGCGGAGCCATCCTAAATTATGGGCTGGGTGGTGCGGCCAGTCCAGTCATCAGTAACTGTCGCTTCGAGCAAAACACGACGGCTTCCGCGGGAGGAGCCATCGCCAACCTTACGGCCAGTGGCAACAGCCGTCCGGTGATCACCAACTGTTTCTTTGCGGGCAATAGTGCTACCCAATGGGGCGGAGCTATCGTTAACGTTGCGCAGGGGGACACCGTAAGCCCGGTGATCACCAACTGCGCCTTTCAGAGCAATAGCGCTACCCAGGGTGGCGCCATCTGGCAAGCCACGGCATTGGCGAGTGTCCTCAATGCCCTTATCACCAACTGCTCGTTTTCGGGCAACCGGGCGGGGGAGGGTGGCGCTCTCTACAATGCAACCTCCATACCGGGGGGGGCTCCAGCTGGTGGCCCCATCGGGCTAACGCTGGCCAACAGCGTGCTGTTTGACAATGGGGGAGCCACTACCTTCTCCAACACGGGTGAGGTGACCCTGTCGGCCCGCTACAGTCTGCTGGAGGCTTCCGTCACAGGCTACACGGACGCTGGTAATAACCGAACCACGGCCAGCTCGCCTTTTGCCAGTCCCACCAGCTTGCTTTTAGGAGCGGGCTCGCCAGCCATCAATGCGGGCGACAACGGGGCCTACCAGACGGCGGGGGGACCGGCCACCGATCTGGGGGGGAATAGCCGGATTCAGCAAACGACCATCGACATGGGGGCCTACGAGAGTGAGCGCCAATCGGACTGCCAATCGGCACTGACCCTCACGGTGGGGGCATCTCTGCCTCAGGCCAATGTAGGTGTGGTGGTCAGCCTGACCGCTTCGGCCAGTGGAGCCGCCGGTCCACTCTCCTACCAGTGGAGCGCCCCTGGCTCGGCCTCCCTGACCAGCCCCGCCACGAGTTCGGCGGTGCTGGCCCGCTTAACCACGGCCGGGGTGCAAACGTTTACCGTCGTGGCCACCAGTGGGAACTGTAGCCAAAGTGCCCTGGTGAGCGTGACGGCCCTGAGCGGTCCCGACCTGACGGCCATCGTTAGTCTGCCCGATGCCAACTTTTCGGCGGGAGAAACCAAGGGCTTGCTGCTCCAGCTTCAGGAGGTCAACGGGACAGCCGCCCGTGGGGCCATCGTGATGACCATTAGCGTCCCCCCTGGCTACAGCGTCAACTTCGACAACACGCTGACTACTATCAGCGTGTCGGGGGGGAGTGCCAACCCGGTGGCGGTCGATAATGCCCGGTGGCATCAAGGCAGTTCGGTGATGGGTCGGCAACTGAGTCTGATGATTAATGAGGGCCAGGGGGTGGGAGCTAACAGTACGGTGAGTCTGGGCGTTCGCATCACCCGAACGAGTGCCAACTCGGGGAGTGTGTCCAACATCACGGTGAACGTAGCCGACGACAGTGGCGGAGGGTACGATGTGAATCGGCTCAACAATGTGTATGCCCGCATTATTCAAGCCTTGTAAGTTGGGCCGTACCCAATGAGCAATCAACTCAATTGTCAACTAATCAGACCAATACATACCTGTTAAAACCCATGCAAGATCAACGACACAACGTCTTCACCCAAATTCACAAAGGGCTGCGGGGCATGCTGTATGATACAGCGCTTCGCTTACAACAAACCGATTTTTCTGGGCCACAAGCCAGCAAGGCCATTGAGCCATTACATCAGTTACTCCTGTTTTTCGATGAACACGCCGAGAATGAGGACCGCTTTATTCTGCCTTACATTCGCCACTATCAGGCGCAACTCATTGATGAACTGGAAAAAGATCACGAGATCGATCACCAACTGACCCAGACGCTCTTCGATCACATACGGGCGTGGGAAACCGCCACCTCCGGCAACCAGCGTGAAGCCATTGGCCAGCAGATCCTGTTTGCCTTCCATGAATTTATCGCCTTTAATCTCTACCATATGAATAAGGAAGAGACCGTCTTGATCGAACTACTCTGGAAGCATTATTCCGACGCTGAGATTCGGCAGATGGAACAGGCGATTATAGCGTCAATTCCCCCTCAGACGCTGATGGCCGAGAGCCGCTGGATGATGCGATCCATCAACGATAAGGAAGTAATTGCCTGGCTGTCGGGCGTAAAACAAGGGGCTCCCCAGGCAGTATACGATCATTTTTGGCAACTGGCCCAGGAGGAGCTATCGGCCGAGCGATTCACGAACGTGCAGGCCGCGCTGGCCTGACTTAACTTTTCAATCTACCTATTTTTTCTCTAAACAACTCAAGTTATGCACTACAAACGACCCCTTTTAAGTTTATTTCTGGCGGGTAGCCTACTCACAGGATGCCAGGATCACCGGATTCCCTCGATAGTTCAGCCCACAATGACCACGTTGGCAACCGGCTTAGTGGGAGTAATTGGCGTAGAGACTGATGCCACTGGACGAGTCTTCGTCACGGAACAAGGCACGGGTAACAATGATGGCCGCGTCTCGGAAATCACGCCGGATGGGAAAGTGCATCCGATCATTACCGGATTGTATTCCTTTACACGCCCCGATAATGAGCTGGACGCGACGGACCACCTACTGGCCGCCGATGGTGTGCTTTACATTCTGAATGCCAAAGGCCTCTATACGTTCAATATCAGCGCATACAAAACCGGCGATGCGCCCATTCCGGCGTCTAGTCTGACGCCCGAAAACATTCAGAAATTCGTCATTGACTATACCTTCACCGAGGATACCGGCGAATCCCATTTATATAACATGACCTTGGGCCCAGATGGAGCGCTCTACTTCTCCGATGCAGCCGCCAACGCCATTATTCGCCGGTCTAAAACCGGGCAATTAGGTGTCGTAACGGCCGTGCCGGGTATCGCCAATCCCAATCCGGCTGGCCCTCCTCCAGGGCCACCTTTTGTTCAATCGGTACCCACAGGGATTACGTACGATGGGAAGCAGTTTGCCATCAGTACCTTGCTTGGTTTCCCGTTTCCGGCGGGCAAAGCGCTCATTTATCGGATGGATCTGGCTGGGAAAATCAGTGTCTTTCAGCAGACCTTTAACAGCCTGGTTGATCTGGAAAACGATGGCAGTGGCAACTATTTAGCGCTTGAATTTGCCGTGTTTGGGCCCATGGGCTGGACTCCGAAAACGGGTCGGCTGCTCCGGGCAAAAGGAACCAGTAGCGATGTACTGCTCGACAAGCTGAACCTGCCAACGGACTTGAAAGTGGTTGATAGCCACACGGCTTATCTGACCAGCCTGGGCGACGGGACCTTATATAAAATTACGTTCTAGCCTCTCCCTACCAGCAAGGCCATGACTCTTTATTTTTCTCTAAAGGCTCCGGATGGTACCCTGCATAGCCCTGGTGTTTGCTGTGCGGAACTGGAGATACAACTGGAAGTCCTAAACAGTTTTGTTGCCAATGGTAACGTGCTGGTATCGGCTTACCTGCTGGATGAAAAGGGCAAACGCTTCGACTTACCCGTCGAAGCGTTTGATGGGTCATCTATAGTTGATCACCTGCTCCAGTTGACCAGGGAGTATCACCAAGTGCTGCGCGTTCTGTCCTGATTTTATTCCAATGTTTTCGTGAACTGTTTCAAGCCGTAAATGAATATAACAATCTATCTTACCGGGCAAGAGTAGGCGTGCAGTTGGCCAAGGGTTTTCCTGAACGGATATAGTCTGAACAGGCGGCAGCCGCTGCTGTTGTGTGATAAGCTCCCTATGTTTCTTCCCATTTTTGCTGGGGACTGGGCCGACCGTGCGGTTGTACTGGGAACAATAATGCCCCAACAACTCTTTGGCGACTTTGGTCGGCCGATCCATAATAACCAGAAAATACATTGTGCTCAGTATTGTCCACCTTCAGTTGGCGACGTACAGATAGTACACGACCTGTTCTGATGATCGAACTAGTCATCAATCACTAGATATGCCCTCTCCAGCCTGACTATGCTTCCACCGCTTTGTTTAGTAGGTTTCCATTTTCTACGCTTTATGTAGCAACAATACTCCTTTCATAAGGAATAGGCGATGAACAGAACATACAAATACCTATTGCCACTGATATCGGTTATCGTTTTATCAGGAGTACAACTAGGTGGCCTTACTGCTTTTGCCCAAGGGCCCGGACAAAGAATACCTCTCCCGCCTATACCTCTAAAAGGCGATACGACACACACCTTATCCAAACACTTCACGTTGGCCTCTGCCGCCCAGAAATCCCCGAATGCCAAGGGCTTTATTCAGCGTTGGATGGTGCTGGAACCCGTCAAGAAAGATATTGTCCGGAATAATATATTTACGGACAACTATCTCCGAACCACATTTTCGGCCGATAATTTTTCCAGCGATTACACCACCGTTCCCCGCAATGGCGAAACGGTAAACGTGGGCAACCAGACACTGAAGTGGTATGCGTTGGACAGCAAGGCCTTCAATGTTAACTTATACCAGTTTACCTATGCCATCAACAAGCCCAAATATGGCATACTAGTCTGGCTGGTTACGATCATCGATTGCCCTGACGAACTCCAAAATGTACGGATGGCTGTCGGCTGTAATTCCGGCAGCATGTGGTGGTTGAATGGTCAGGAAGCCTTGTTGCTTTCCGGTGACCGGGATATGATTGCCGATAATGGGACCTCTGCCCGTTTGACGCTCAAAAAGGGAAGAAACATCATCCGGGGGGGCGTCATAAACGGACCGGGTATGGCTAATTTCTGCGTTCGTTTTCTTGATGAAAAAGGAACGCCTGTACAAAACCTCCGTATTAGTTACGAATAATAGGTAGTAGTCTGCTCAAGCGGATTAAAACGAATTAGTACATGAAAAGCATGAAAGTCCCCCACCTAATACTCCTGGTAGCCCTATTAGTAACTCAAACCGTATTGGCCCAGGTTGGCAGACCCTTTATCCATGATCCCTCGACCATCGCTGAATGTGAAGGCAAGTATTACACATTCGGCACCGGCGGTGGCGGATTGATTTCCAATGATGGCTGGACCTGGCATGGTGGCGGGGTGAGACCGGGTGGGGGAGCGGCTCCTGATGTCCTCAAAATTGGGGATCGGTACCTGGTTGTCTATGGCGCCACCGGTGGTTCACCCAACCACAAAGGAGCCATTCTAACCATGTGGAACAAAACATTGGACCCAAAATCCCCTGATTTTAAATATTCTGAACCGAATGTGGTGGCAACGTCGGATGGCTATGAAGAGAATGACGCCATTGATCCCGGCGTACTATTAGATCCCACTACCGGACGTCTGTGGCTAACCTATGGCACCTATTTCGGCCACACCCGGCTGATCGAATTAGACCCCAAAACCGGAAAACTCAAAGCCGGCAATACACCCGTCGATGTCGCCATCGTCTGTGAAGCCAGCACGCTGGTGTACCGCGACGGCTGGTACTACCTGCTGGCCACTCATGGCAGTTGTTGCGATGGGGCCAACTCAACCTACAATGTGGTGGTGGGTCGATCCAAAAAAATAACCGGTCCCTATATCGATAATGTAGGCAGAAGCATGTTGGAAGGGGGCGGTAAACTGGTGGTGGCTACACGCGGAGGCTTAATTGGCCCCGGTCATTTTGGGCACATCATACTTGAACAAGGCGTTGAAAAAATGTCCCTTCATTATGAAGCCGATTTGGAGCAGGGTGGTCGAAGTGTGTTAGGCATTCTGCCGGTGGTTTGGAAGGATGGCTGGCCTGTTGCTGGAGAAAGGTTTAAGGAGGGCACATACGAAATTGAATCTGTACGAAGAGGCTATGGCTTAGAGTTGGCCGTTGATTTCACCAGAATGGCCGTGGCACCCCGGAGATTTAACCAGCCCGACAACGACCCCATAAAGCCCGTTGCGGCCCAGCAGCTGGCTGATGTCATAAAAACCTGGCCAACCGGGATTATTCAGGTGAGAATTGGTGACTACATGTCTCGTCCCCATCAAAGATGGACGATTACCGATGCGCCTGATACCACCGGGTATTTAGGCGGACCCTACTATAAAATTGTATTAGCCGGAACCGATCGGGCCTTAGCGGCTACTGCCGATGCGGAAGTACTAACCGTACCAGCATTTACCGGAGCGCCTGAACAGCTATGGCGAATTGATCAATTGACGGATGGCACCTACCGAATAATGCCTAAGGTAGTGCCAACTTCAGGAAAAAAGTTTGCGCTGGTATCATCCGGAGACAGCACACCGACCTTGGCAGCCTTTGATTTTAGGAGCGATAATTCTAAATGGAATTTTAGGGCTTACTAAGGAAATTCTTTACACCGTTGGTGTGGTGAGGCTGGTTTAGTAGGTTACTTGTTTCATCTTTCTGTTCGTTGCAGATTGGTTAGATGAGATGGTCCTAAAAATCCGGACACGAAACTTTTTTAACCTTGTGCCAAATGGCCAAACATTCAACCGCCACGGCGGACCGTTCCCAAACGAAAGTACACGCCTGAGTTTAAAGCGGACATCCTCCGCTTGGTTGCTAATGGCGAATCCATCCTCAGCGTAGCCCGCAAAATGGGCATCAGCGATAGCATTATCCATGCTTGGCGAGCGGCTGAAAAAAAGAACAAAGGGGAAGGGAAACAGCCCTCCGTCTTGGAAGATGAAGTCGATTCACTACGACGACAACTTCGCCAAACTGGGATGGAACGCGATATTTAAAAAAAAGCTATCGCCATTTTCAACGGGCCGCCGTAGCGGCCGCATGACCTGAGACTAACTTACCAATTCATTCAGCAGGAAGAAGCCAGTTTTCCGGTAAGATTACTGTGTAATACTCTGGAAGTCAGCGAAACCGGACCGCCGGAGCGGTAGCTACTATGCGTACCGGGCAGGCCAAACGTTTCAATCTTCACCAGCTGATCAGCACATGACAACTTCTATTCAGGAGATCTTCTGGGAACATCACCGTCGGTATGGCAGTCGACGGGTGCAAAAAGCACTTCTCGAGGAAGGCATTGAGATAGGTCGTCATCGCATCAGACGGCTCATGGAGGAGCAAAATTGGCAGGCCATTCAACCCCGTAGTTTTGTGCCTCGTACTACGGATTCGCGTCATAGTCTGCAGGCTTGCCCTAATTTGTTGCTTGAGTTGGGGATACCTGTGCGAGCCGATCAGGCTTGGGGGGGCGATATAACCGCACGGGCGGCCCCGTTATCTCCCGATTACGGGTGGTGACGGGGCATACTTAGCGAGTTGGTTAGACGGCACGGGCCGCCCCGCTATTTTCGCGACGAATTGTAGACTGGTGCGTTGACATGACGATGGAAGAAAGCCTGATTATTAGAGCTTTCGGTCAAGCCATTGCCTTACGGCGGCCTCAGCCCGGCTTAATTATTCATCGCTCCGGCGACCCGGTCCGATCAGGGTGGACAGTATTTCGGCAAAGTGTTCCAAAAGCGGCTCGACAAATGGGCTTGTCGGCAGAGTATGGCTGAGAAAGACAATCCGTATCAGACCGGGTCGCCGGAGCGATGCCCATGCGGAATCATTGTGGAGCCGTCTAAAAGCCGAATTATTAGAAGATGCGGGGCCGCCCGTGCGGCTGCTTTGATAACTTACAAGATGCTCATGATGACATGGCCGCCTGTGCGGCTATTTAATTATATCGAAGGGTATTATAATATTCGGCGTTTGCATTCAGCCTTAGGCTATCAATCACCAATTAATTTTGAGAAGCAGTATTACCAAGCTAATTTAAATCAAACTCTAAATTAAAAGTGTCCGGCGAAATCGGCCCACCTCAATTCTTGAGAAATTAGCCAGATGTAAAAAAAGGGTAAGACTTCTGCTCTCTTCTAATAAGCTCGTTAAAAACGGGAAATCTCCCAACGAAAAACCGTAAATCTCCCGTGGTCTAGTACATGGAAAATACTATGTAGACTAATGTATAAGCTTCTTTTTAATAATATAAATTTTAGAAGAATTTATTCAATGCCATCGGTAAATGATCAGAAAATATGGATGTGCTTTGAGAAAAAACTCATATTAAAATTACATTATAAAAAATTATCAATAAATCCTACGGATAATACTTTACTAGAAAACCAGTGTATATATACTTAGCGAAAGAGCGAAAATATTACTCAAACTAATAGTATGATAAACTATATGTTACCGTATTGTTAGATTATAAACTTTTCAAGAATGCTATTTTTGACGTTAAAATAAGTTAAAAATAGTTGACTAATTGCCAACGAAAAACCCCACGACAGTTTGGCGACAGAAGTGGGGTGTAATCAATTCAACTAATTATACTAAAACAATCAAATTTATGAATTATTTCTTTACAGCGAGCTATCGGCTCGCTTTAGCAGCCATTTTATTGGTGGCCTCTCAATTAGCCATGTCTTGTGAGAGCATCAAGCCTAATGATGTTCAGCCAACTAACTCAGCTGTCGGAGCGTCGTCACAAAAGTACAAAGTAGAAAATGGGAGAATTGTCTTCAAAGATGTTTCTTCGTTTACTGAAATTAGAAATGGCTTAGTGAATAAAACTCCTACTGAGTTATTACAATGGGGTGAAAAGACAGGATTGGAATCTATTGGTGCTACTTATCTAAAAGGTACTGACGATAACGCTATTAAAATGATGGACAGCTTTGGTTTTCCAATAGCTCTTGCTATGATCATAAACCTTAATGGGGAGTACCAGATTGGGAATCGAATATTTTGGTATAGTGATGGTTTCCGTCATGAGGCTTCAAGTGAATTAGAGCTCAAATCAATTAAGCACGATCCAGCTATCTCGAAAAATAAGTATTCAGTCGGCGCTCGCATTATTGAACAGAGAAATGTTAAAGATAAGTCGGCTAGAACAACTTATAGCAGGATGGAAAGTCAAGATCGTGATAATAAATATATGCAGATCCTTACGCTTGTCGGAGTTCCTCAACGACGAAGACATATATATAGTACTAAGATTTTTACTGAGAGCTATGTGTCAGGTTATCCAAGTACAGGTAAAAAATTTACGGCATTGGATTTTGGTATATATTTAGAATATGAGACCAAAGATTTTTGGGGCAACTGGGTTTGGAGACAAAGTGCAGATTATAGAAGAATAGATTATGACTTCTATTTGAATGCAAATTGTGGAGTGAATGGTACAATAAATCCAACCGTGGCCGGCTTATATCGCAGTCATACTTTTCCTACTCAGCATATTGTAGCTGGTCTCTATACAACTCAAGTATATTTGACAACCTTAGCAGCGGTTGATCTATACTATGAGAATCTTGGCGGCTCACTAAGTGCAGATGACGATGCTGTTCTTTGGAATTATTCAATCGATGGAAGTATTTCTCAGGGCAATCCAGGATACACCACAGATTTAGGGCAACCGGCTACTTATACCGTTTCAAGCTCTGTTCTGTGGTAGTGCAGGAGCCGCTTAAAGTGAAATATAACTTGCAGGTTAACTATATTTCAACATAATTGTCTAGATAATACCGCAAGACATCTGTCTTGCGGTATTATTTTCAAAAAGTTCTATTAGTAAACTATTTTATTTACAAAGAATATATATATTATATTATTTATATATCAAATATATATAGTACAATTTTCAGTAGATCTGTCTAATTCTAATTCATAGCCTAATAGATCAGCATATAATATCTTTTTACCGAAGCCAAATACTCTCCTACCTAGATACCTAAACAGTATCAACGATCAACCGACATTCCACTAAAACGATAAATTTCTGCCACGGGAAAAAGCTTTTAATCATCAACATAAAGTCGTTTACAACTCTTTTCTTCAATTTTACACAATTATCTCTACTACGTTTGGACGTGTTAATAGTCAGATGACGAGCGTTTGTTCAAAAATATGTTATTCTCAATTCCATGACACCGTTTTTTCTTTTCAAGTTACGTACATATCAATATGCGCTTCTGGTTTTATTGGGCAGCCTTGGCCTAACTTACTATCACCGTACAGCTCATTTCGATGATGCTTGGTTTGCGGAACAATCATATTGGTTAGCTAAAGATGGCTGGGTTAGATCAGAATTCTTTAGAGGGTATAATGGCTGGGAAGACCGAATTTATGTATTTCATAAGCTATTCGTTTACGCAGGTGCTTTATGGATGAGTGCCACAAGTTTTACCTTGGCTTTCAGTAAATTACTTACACCTATATTTGGATGCCTAACCGGATTTCTTATTTGGTATTATAATCGTCGACAATCTGCTGAGCAACGCTGGCTAGCAGTTCTTCTTTACTTTGGTTGCGGTACACTTATACGGTACTTTTTTGTCAACCGCCCCGAAATAATGTGTATGTCTCTAGGCTTTGCATCTTATGTTGCACTTGACCGATCAGAGGGGCACCCCACTAGATTAGGTCTGGCAGGTATTTTGGCTGGCATGGCAGCACTCACCCATTTGAATGGTTTGATTTATCTAATGGCAGGCCTCCTGTGGGCCTTTATACGTATGGGCTGGCGGTCTTCTATCTGGTTTGGCATAGCCAGTGGAATAACACTGAGTTTATATGGATTAGATGCTTTGTTAGATGGAAATATTGACAGGATGATTATGCAGTTTTTAAATGATCCTGCGACTCAGGCTGGCTTAAAACTTAGTGATAAGTTGAGTGTTATGCTCAACTATCATCAATTATTCTTTCATAGCCATGGCGAGGTCCCATTATCAGTTTTAGCTCTACTTTGTCTACTGATATTTAGAAGATACGTTCGGTTGTCACAACCTGTCCTTTTGTACTTGGTCTTGTTAGTTAGTATATTTTGGGTTCTCTCTAAAAGTAATTTTGACTTTTACTTCCTTCTATTTGTGCCTTGGATGGTCCTGCTAGTTTCTGATTATTTGATAACTTATTTACCATTGTTATCACCTAGGTATCAATCAGCCGGTAAATGGTTATTGGTGGGTTACTTCATTTTTTCTCTATTTAGCGTTGCTAAAGTATTAGAAGAAAATTATATAGAGGTTTACATACCTACATATAATACTCAATTAGCGCAACACATGCCTCAGTTACACACAAAAATCATTGCTCCTATCAGCTTTTTTTGGGGGCAGCAAAGTAACTACCAGATACATGGTCTAACCTATTACCATTTAATGGAAAGGAGATATGGCCCAATTCCTTTATCAGCCTTTTTTAAGATGGCTGATAGAGACAGTGTAAAATATATTGTCAGTGACGGATTTAAAAATGCGAGCTATGAAATCCCATCTAGCGTGCCAGAGCGGATTGGTGCTTTTAAGCGGATTTTCCAAGACCAATATACCTCTATTTACGCTCGCCAATAATTAATAATCTGTCCAAGTTATGTCATTTTAATGATTTAGCTTATAGATTATTAATTTTCAAACTGAGATTAATAATCTATAGGCTAAATTAATGACCATTGGTAAACAATCATGATTGAAAATTTCATTAGTATTTTCCTAAATTTTAAAATTTTCAATAAATGAGGAACCAATAAAATAAATTGTTTTGTAATGCTAACTATTATTTTTTGATACCAAATGCTCAGTTCAACTTCAAAGTCGTTTTTTAGCTTATCAATTTTTAGTGACTTTCGCTTTATTTATGGGATCTATTTTTTATTAATACTTTTTGCCACTATTCGTATTGTAGGATGGGAGGGCTCGAATAATTATTCTATTTTTTATTACTCTCTTTATCATCTATTAGAAGTAAAAAGCTTATACGCTTTATATCCAGCTCAATATGAAGATCATTATCATTATGCCCCGGCATTCGCTGCAATATTTGCTCCAATATTTGCTCTACCTTATTCCGTTGGCTTATTTTTTTGGCAATTATTATTTGCAGGAGTATGGGTCTATGCTATCCAAAAGTTGCCGATTACAAATCAGCAAAAAGTATTTGCCTATTGGTTTGGCCTTCACGAATTATTTACCTCGATTGTGAACAGTCAGACAAATCCGTTAATCACGGCATTATCAATTTTTGCGTTTATTAGTTTCGAAAAAAAGCAGCCCTTTTGGGCTGCTTTTTTTATTATGATTGGATTTAATATAAAGATTTACAGCTTGGTGGCTGCAGGTTTGTTCATACTTTATCCTAAAAAAGGTGTATTCATTGCGTCTATGATACTATGGTCAGTTGTTTTAGGGCTATTACCTCTATTACTAACTTCGCCAGCTAAACTCCTCTGGCAGTATGAGTTATGGATCAGAGAATTATTTATAAAAACGGATAGTGACAAATGGCTTAATATTTCTATTCATCGTCTAATACATTTGTCTATATCTCCCAATATAGCGACGGCCAGTATAATTGGGATTGGTGTGGTACTTTTTTGTACAGTCTATATACATCGCCAACGTTATAGCGATTACAACTTTCGAATTTTGCTTTTGGCATCTATTTTAGTTTTCCAGGTAGTTTTCAACCCAGTTGCAGAATCACCTGCTTACATCATTGCTGTTACTGGTGTATTATGTTGGTGGTTTGTTTGTCCAAAATCGAGCCTTGACTGGATCTTATTGTTGAGTTGTTTTATTTTAACCGTTATGTCCCCAAGTGATATATTTCCCGCCACAATACGAATGAATTTTGTAGTACCTTACAGCCTGAAAGCTCTCCCTTGCGTGTTAATCTGGTTTCGTATCCTTTATTTGATGCATTTCCCTCAACCAACTGTTCATCAGCAAAATCTGGACCTGGATTAAATCTAACGATAGGCTATATACGAAAGTCACTAGAATCGAAGTGCTTACTTCTAAGCACAACCACCTTGCATATATTTCTATCTAGTTGCTTCTGAAAACTTGAGACTATTTTATTGATTGAAAGAATATACTCAAATTCATAATTACAATAGACTTCCTGAAACGGATACTTTGCTGGCTGTGGACCAGGTTGGCCCCTTGCCCTGCTATTGTGTTGTTTAAATTTTCTTGAGATATGCTCACAGTAATAGTATAATCCCATACAGCGTCGTCACCGTTATATATGATATCTGGGTCTTTTAGAATCCATATGTCAGCAGCTGCAAATCTTGTGAAATAAACGTCATTTCGATTAGAGTTATCTTGAATTGTCCTGGTGTTAAACCATTTATTATTGAGAGCACTTGAAGATACACCAAAGCTAACGAAATTAGCGGATGCTCAATCGAAATGAATCGGCTTTATGCCTACTAATAACCCACCCCAAATTTGGGTTGCCGACAATAATGAGGACGACCAATACTTATTTTTGGATGCTTTTAAAACTTTAAGCCACTCGATTTCCACTCAGCTATTTGATAGTGGGGAAGAGATGATATCCGCCTTAGCTCAAAGCACTCAATTACCCGATCTATTATAAAAACTGTAGCCCGTGCGGGCATAGAAATTAGACACGCTTAGGGCCAGCACATGAAGGCCAGGTTTTGCATCGGAATCAGGTAAGAGCCAACAGGTTGCATGATGGCCGGGGCGTTCTAAGGCTTTCGTACGACCAACCTGACCATTGTGGCCGATCAATCGTCCGTCCCAGAAAGCCTCGAAAGAACCCAGCGAGATAATCTTCAGACCCAGCGGTTTATGTGCAGTTCCTGCAGCATCCAGCCGAATGCGGAATCGTAGCCAGAATATCTGTTGGTGGGATGTCCCGTTGGTAGCCTCCCAGCCCTGGCCATTCCAGTTTAAAGCCGCCCATGCCGGCTGATCTCCCAGCTTTAGGCGGATACGTTCCGGTCTGGCCCAGTCCTGCTGACAGCCCGCCAACGCGAGCAAACCCACCAGGTTAAACCAGGAAATCAACCCTTTTAGTCTCGTCATGATCGTTGGCGAATGCGCAAAGATACGCGTCCCGAAATGGGTTCAGGTGTCGTTGACAAACGGGTCGTGCGGTTGGCAAGTTTAACCAGTTCAAGCACGTGTATCCGTCGTATTATTGATTGATTTTCACGCCTATGTCTATGCGCGCTTACCGCTTAAAATTGTTCTATCTGTCCATTTGGGGGCTATATTCTGTCCATTCGTTCGCTCAGAATCAGCTCAGCACCCGGATCGATTCACTCATGCAGGCGGCTCATCAGTTGGGCGTTTTCAATGGGAACGTACTGGTTGTTCATAAGGGAACGATCCAATACCGGAACAGCCTTGGCTATGCCGATGGCAGTCGAAGCAAAAAAATGACCCTCGATAGGCTATTCGACATTGGCTCCATTGCCAAGGAGTTCAACGGCGTAGGCCTATTGCTTTTGCAACAACAGGGGAAACTGTCGCTCAACAACCGGCTCAGTCAGTACCTGAACGGTCTACCTGCCTGGGCCGACAGCATCCAACTCAAGCACTTGATCAACTACACGAGTGGACTGCCCATTAGCGGGGCTACGAGCGATCAGCAGCTACTTGCTGAACTGAAAAGTCTGAAAACATTAGCCTTTAGACCGGGGAAAGCTTATGCCTATAGCTATAGCAATGTGTATCTTCAACATCGGGTTATCGAGGTCGTTTCGGGCCAGGGGTATAATGCGTTTATAACCGACCAGCTACTGAAACCGATGCAGATGAACCATACGTTCATGGATCTGCCGGTAACAGCGCCGGAAATGGCGCGGGCGTTTGACAGTAATTTTAAAGAAAGCACCTACGATCAACAAATGAGCGGCTGGCCCCGGTTATCCATTGATGATTTGTATAGCTGGCTCGTTAAGCTGGATAGCTATCAATTGGTCAACAAAGCGGCCATGCAAGCCTTGGCAGTCGATCTTGGCGGCAACGAAAGTAGCCTGGGCCATGCTGTTTTTAAGGCCGACAAACTGAGCTGGCATCAGCATCATGGCTCTAACTACAACTACGAAGCGCTAATGACGCATGATGTGGAGAACAATATCGTTGTTATTCTGATGACAAACAGCCAGCAATTTAAGGTACATGCATTGACCAACAGCATCATCGCTATTCTGAAGGGTCAACCCTATATGGTTCCAAGACGGTCGTTATACCTGGATCTTCGCGAAAAAGTACTGGCTGATTTCAACCAGGGACTTGCTTTCTACCGAGCTGTCAGGGAGCATCAGCAGGATCGGTATGACCTCAGCTTCGAAATCGGGGATTTGGTGAATACAGGAAAATACATCATGCGTCGGCAGCGTTACGATGACGCCATTCGGCTTTTCGAATTGAGCGCAACCTTAAACGGCAAACTGAGCGATTATTCGTATATCTATCAATTAATAGCCGACTGTTATACCAAGCAAGGATTGAAACAACTGGCGATTCTTTATTACCAGGAAGCAGTTGAAAAAGATCCGACGAACGAAAATGCCAAAGGGTATCTGGCCGAATTAGTACGGTAAAAAAGATGGCGTATAGAAAGTGGTAGGCATAGCTTCCCCTGCCAGATTAGTTGCTCAAATTGATCTTGTAACTGACAGTTACAAAGGGCTCACAGAACCCTCCCAAGTGAGACGAAAAGAGCTTTGATATCCCAACTCTTTAAACGCAACAGCTTGTTTGAACAACTGGCAACGACTACCCGTAGCACACGGGTTTTTAGAGCTTGGGTTCAATCCACAAACGACAGAACTATCGTCTCCGGTCAAGTAAATAATTAACCCCAAGCTGGGTTTGCAATAAGTTGTACTGTCCGTTAAAACCTAATTCGGTAGCACCGGGTTTGTCTTGCCAAGTAAGCAGTAAATCAAGCCGACAGGCCTTGATCACTCGAAGGCTCAGACCCAGACCAACATAACGAGATTGAATCGGTCTGTTCTGCGTGTCAGCCGATGTAGTCGTACCCGAGGGACTAACTTTATACCGTATGCCGGAAACAGTAGCTTGCCCAAACTGATAAGAGCCTACTAGAAACGGCGATAAACGAGTGCGCGTGAATTGATAGCGTACCATAGGCCCTACAGAAATAGCTACATCCTGAGCGGCCCCAAGGTTTTCCTGACCCCGGCTGGCAGCCAAGCCAATAGCTAGTTTATCAACTACAAAATAGCTTCCATACAGGTGAGTAGCCGAATACCGCTCATTACTATAAGTGCCCTTTGAATACCCCATTTGAAAGCCTGCTAACCAAGTATGGCGGCTAAAGGGCAAAGATCTGTCAATAGGTAGATTCAGTCGAGCCTGAGCTTGACTGGACCAGCCATGACATAACAGATAAAGCAGCAGTAGCTTTCTCATAGTTAGGATTGGTTATTTTATAGCAAGCTATGCATATCTATTTGACCTGATAGCTCATTTTTAGTTTATGGCCTTTTACGAACGGTCGTTGAAATAAAGCCAACTAGCAGCCATTAGATAAATCACCGGAAGAAAGTGATAAATAGGGCCTCTCCCGTTTCAGGGATCACAATAAATCGCCCGAACTACCGTTTTATAACTGATATGCTTCTTCAGCCTCAACGGGTCAACCGATGGGGATTTTTATGGTCTATAACGCTTAATCTTTGGCATGGAAGGCGTATTCGATCAAGTATCTCCTCAACCCGATCCAGTAGCAACCCAGAAACAGCGCGTTGAAGCGGCAAGTGATTTTCTGAGTATCTGTGACCGTTTGTCTACCGGTTATGACAGCGGATACTATTGGGAAGATGTGCAACGGGCACTACGTATTGCTGCTGGCCTGGAAAAGTGGCCCGATTGAGTCAACTTTAGGTAAAACGGCTTGCCCGTTCATTATAAAGATCTAAAGCCCCGTCATCCACTACACCCCCATGTGCCAGATCCAGCAGGAACGATTCTCGCCGATCTTCGATGAACTCGGCCAGCGCTTCAAACCGCAAGTCCCGCTCCACCCACTCCGAAGACTTAGCCAACTGGCTAGCCTGCTGAAGTATCGCTTTAAAGATGGTTTGGATCTTAATCCTGTTTTTGGTTGACTCCTGGAGACTGGTTACAGCACGGATATAATCGCGATAGCTTAATCGCTGAGGAGTACACCGGGGCTTCCCACGCATATATCAGCTTTCCCTGAGCTAGGAAGTGGCTGTGTGGTCCTGACTAACACTAAAGCGAACCTGGATAAACTAATTATTGGTAGGCAGGCTCTTCTTAAACGAAAGAAATAAGATAAATGGCGTTTAAAACGCTCGACGCCCCCGTTTGCCACCTAAGGCCTTCTCCGCAGCGATCATACCCATACTTCTTTTTTTGCTTGTTCAACAAATTGATTCCATGCTTATTTTTGAACATGGATCGACTGCTCAAAGCCATTCAGCACTATATTCCCCTCTCATCCGCCGATGAAGCCATCATTGCCACTTTAGTTCGACAACTAAATCTTACTAAAGGCCAGCATCTTCTGCAGGCCGGGCAGGTCTGCAAAAACGTCTTCTTTATTGAGAAGGGCCTGGTCCGCTATTATGCCAGTATCGATGGGGAGGAAAAAACCAGCTACTTTAACAAAGAAGGCGAATTTGTTTGTGATTACGCCAGCTTTCTGCCCCAGCAACCCTCTCAGACCAACATTCAGGTCCTGGAAGACGCGATAGTCTATAGCATTAGCCAAGCCAATATGGACCTGTTGTATCGACAAGTTGAAGAGGGGGAACGATTTGGAAGGCTGGCCATCAGCGAGGTTTTTGTGAGTGCCATCCACCAGATTAACTCCCTCTACACCGACCCTCCCGAGCAGCGCTACCAGACCTTTCTGGTAAAGTTTCCCGATATAGCTCAGCGCATTCCCCAGTATTACATTGCCTCCTACATAGGCATCAAGCCCCAATCCCTGAGCCGCATTCGAAAACGAATGGCCCAGACCCATTAATTAACCTGGGTGAACTAGCGGCTGTTTTTTAGTGGAGAGCTTTGTGGTCAGAATCGATCACGACAAGCACACTATGAAAACAGAACATGTACCGGCCCCCTGGGGCTGGCGGTCGGCATCCTATTGGATGACTCTGTCCATCGCACTGGCAATTCTCCTCATCGGTCTCCGGTTTATGTTGGCTCCCCAGCTTAGCATGGACGATTTTGGGATAGGACCCCTGACGGATTCAGCCCTTACCTACGGCCGCATAAAGGGGATACGCGATATTTTTTCGGGCCTAGCCCTGCTGGCTTTGGGGTTGACCCGGATGAAAAAAGCGACCGCGTACGTGTTTACGGCTGCCATCATCATCCCCTTTACCGACTGTTTGCTGATCTACCAACAGAACGGAGTGGACCTGCCCCGCTTGCTGGTCCATGGCGGTACGGCGGTTTACATGGTCATCGCCAGTTTTTTATTATTCAGAAATAGTTACAAACCAACGACCTGATGGATTCATTCATTTTACAACAAGTGTTGCTGGTTATGCATCTTTCCGGCTTGGTGCTCATGGCCGGCACTACGGTTAGCGAGTTTGTGGCATTCCGCTGGTTTGTAAGTCTGTTAAAGTCGCAGGATAAAGCATCCGTTGGTCTATTTAGACTCCTGTCGAGACTGGGTCCGATCTTACTAGCCGGTGGGGTGTTATTGGTCATTTCCGGAGTTGGTCTGATGATATTAACCGAGGGCGTTTACTTGCAGCAGTTCTGGCTTCAAGTAAAACTTATATTAATCTTGCTGCTTCCCCTGAATGGCCTGCTCGTAGGCAACCCCCAGATGAAGTGGTTAAGAAACAACCTGTTTGCTGAAGGGAGTGGCCTAAGTTTGCCCATCCAACCCACCCTAACAAAACTGACTTGGTTTCACACGGTTCAACTGCTGGTGTTTCTAGCCATAATTATCCTGGCGGTCTTTAAATTTACTTAACCTGAGGCAACTAAACGATCGCCCTCCCTTGTCCACAACCAGGGTATAGGGCTTCACTATCTAGCCCATTTACTGGATGAACAGGAAAGCAGATCAGCGTTAAGAAATGTACTATGATTGATCCGCGAAGTGCGATCCCGAGCGGTGGCCATGCCGATACGGGATCGCACATGCATACACAAACCATATTCTTGGCCTGGATAAATTGATACATGGGTATTGTCCGCCACGATGAGCGATTAAGTACCCGAGAAGTAAGTCGTTTTCAGGTACTCCCGCAACGAAGTTGGCTTGCGGCCAAGCAGACGCTCGACGGTATCATCTGTCCCGGCCAGCATGCCGTTTTGGGTGGCGGCACCCCACTGGGCAAAGAAGTTGGCGACGAAGTCGGGGAATCCGGCGGCAACTTTCTGCGCGATGTAGGACGCCAGCTCGCTGCTTTGGTAAGCGATGGACCGACCCGCTAGCGCGGAGAGTTCCCAGGCGATATCGTGAAACGAATAGGCTTCGCTCCCCGACCTATCCCGTAATTGATCGTAGAGAACGAAGCTGCTAGCCATTTTTATGGCCTCACTAAAATACGTATTCGAAGAGGGTAAGACAAAAAAGATACAAGGTTTGTACCTGGGATAGGGAGAGCAGGCCAAGGCTCAGGGTAAGCAGCAGAATGGATCGCTTCATCGTTTTATAAAGGGGTTGTTAGCATTACTCCTTTTAGAAGGCAACTATTGACTCTATAGGTGGTATTCAAAACATGTCCCCGACCCATCACTTGGCTGTAGTTCTTGTATAACTCAACTCCCTAACCTTTTTCTCGATACCGTTTTGCTGCTCATAGTACTCCTCCGTATAATGGTCAAGCAAATGATATAATACCTCTGGAAAAGTACAAAACTTAGGATTGGCTAACTTTGCCCCTTTCCTAGAGCCGTTGAAGAACTCACTTTATGGAAAGTGAATTAAACGAGAAATCAGACTATTAGTTACAATAGGCTTGATCGTATAGTAATACATTATTCCGGAATTTTGCAACCTTCACTTGCTTTATGTTTCAATTGGGCCTCTAACACTGTACCGTCAATGGCAGCCCAATGTTCAATGATCTTGTCATCGGCTAATCGGTAGAATCGATACCCTGTAGTGCTGACCTGAGCCCTGGTCGCTTCGATACCACGCCATAACCCAATATGGGTCATCAACAGTTTAACTTTTAGAATTGTCTTGTCTCCTTCGGTAACTTGATCCTCGATAACAGTCTGATGCGAGAATGATTGACTGGTGGCTTGAATCCACTTTAATAAGCCAGTTCTGTTGGGGGCTAGGGGCGTTGGTAGGGAGTGGTCAACATAGTCAGGATGAAGATAATCATCCAGTTTAGCATACTGTTGTTGATTCCAAATTTCTTCAATGAAGTTGATTGCCAATTGCTTCGTTTGAGTTATGTCCATTGCTTCTATAGTTTAATGGAAGCAAAAGTAGACAGCCCGTAAGCGAAAAATGTGTGACAAAAGTCAAAAAAGCATTACTTCAAGCGACGGATTCGGCTTAATGTTTCCCGGCGAATTCCTAAGAAAGATGCCAATTGACCCAACGGAAGTCTTTCAATTAACTCAGGCTTCTTTTGAATTAACAAATCATAGCGTTCTTTAGCCGAATACAAGGTAAACCAAGACGCGTATTCCTCCTGCTCTTCTAAAAAAGACTCTACTAACTTTCTGCCTAAAGCTTCAATCTGATGAGACGCTGATACAGATTAATCAGGTCTATTTTGGCCATTTTCAGCACTAGTGAGGGCTCAAGTGCTTGGATAGTTAGTTCGCTTGGCTCCTGATTACGCAAACTTTTCAAGTCCGTTAGAAACGAGTTTTCAAGACTAAACGCTACATTCCGTTCATCCCCTTCTTTAAGATAAAAACTCCGTATAAGTCCAGTTTGCAGGAAGAATATATGCCTACAAATTTGGCCAGGCTGTACTAGAGTTTCGCCTTTCATCAATTGCTGGTGAGTCACAATATTGCTGAATGACAACCAAGCATCTCCATCTAATTGTGTCGTCTTTTTGAGAGTGTCAAGCATGACGAACTAGTTGTATAAGTGCCAATATATTAATTGTCGCTGTCATGGGCTTTAACTACTCCGAACTTTTTAGTTAAAACATAATGGCAATAGCGTCGAGGAGACCAAGCGGCTTGACTAAGCCAACAAGCATTGGCTGAAATATCTTGATAGCCTTTACTATCATAATTGTGAGTAAGCTTGTTGGCTCTGCCCACTCGTTTTTAATAAATCTACTTGCTTGGCAGGCGATTGTTTAGTCTGAAATCAACCCATCAAAATGTTTTGCAATCTTACAAAAAAAAGCACTTAACGTATTTGTTAAGTGCTTGATTCAAAAGTTGAGCCTCCTATAGGACTTGAACCTACGACCCCTTCATTACGAATGAAGTGCTCTACCAACTGAGCTAAGGAGGCTTATGACTGCCTTTAGTGGCTTTTGCGACCGGGCCGCCGGTGCGGTGCAAATATAACCGTTTGGAATTTAAGAACGCAAGTATCCGTTCTTTTTTTGGTAAATTTGCATCCATGATTTCCATCACAAACCTCTCATATTACCTCGGAAGCCGGGCGCTTTACGATAATGCCTCGCTTCATATCAAGCCCAACCAGAAAATCGGTCTGATCGGCCTCAATGGTACCGGCAAATCGACACTACTTCGAATTATTAATGGCGAATACCAGCCCGATGGGGGGACAATCTCCAAAGCAGGAGATGTATCGATCGGTTTCCTGAACCAGGATCTGCTTTCATACCAGACCGACGAATCAATTCTCTCCGTGGCAATGCAGGCGTTTGCCCGGCAAAATGAATTGCAAATTAAGATTGAGGAGTTGCTCCATAAAATGGAGACTGATTATACCGACGATCTGGTAGATAAATTAGGCAAGGCGCAGGAGGAATTCGATGCGCTGGATGGCTATACCATCCAGTCCAGAGCCGAAGAGATTCTGGAAGGGCTTGGCTTTTCGACAGATGATCTGCATAGGCCTTTGAAGTTATTCTCCGGGGGATGGCGAATGCGCGTGATGCTGGCAAAACTGCTGCTGGAAAAACCGTCGTTGCTTATGCTTGATGAGCCGACCAACCACCTGGACTTACCCTCCATTCAGTGGGTTGAAAAATACGTTCAGAACTACGAAGGATCCGTAATTGTTGTTTCTCACGACCGGGAATTCATTGATAATGTGGTCGATACGATTGTTGAAGTGTCGGGGGCGAAACTGAATTATTATGCTGGCGATTACTCGTACTATATGGAAGAGAAGGCCCTCCGAAACGAGATTCAGAAGGGGGCTTTTGAAAACCAGCAGGCTAAAATTCGGCAAACCGAGCGTTTTATCGAACGATTTAAGGCGAAAGCCTCGAAGGCTAAACAAGCCCAGAGCCGGGTTAAACAACTCGAACGCATGGAGCTTGTCGATGATGTGATCGATAGCAATGCTCGGGTTAATTTTAAGTTTAACTTCTCGCAGCAGCCCGGTCGGCATATTCTACACTTAGACGATATCTCGAAGGCCTACGGCGAAAAACGAATCCTGACTCACTCAACAGCCCGTCTCGAACGGGGCGATAAAGTGGCCTTAATTGGTGCTAACGGACGCGGTAAATCGACGCTATTGCGCATCATCTCGGGTTCAGAACCCATTGATGGCGAACGCGTTTTAGGCTATAATGTCTCGTTCAGCTTTTACGCCCAGCACCAGTTAGAGTCGCTTCGGGTGGAGGATTCAATGCTTGAAGAACTCAAACAGGCAAACCCGACCAAGTCGGATGGGGAATTGCGTGGGGTACTTGGCTGCTTTTTGTTTTCGGGCGATGACGTGTTCAAGAAAATCAAAGTATTGTCGGGGGGAGAAAAATCGCGTGTGGCACTGGCGAAGGTATTGCTCTCACAAGCAAACTTCCTGCTGCTTGACGAACCGACCAACCACCTGGACATGCAGTCGGTAAATATCCTGATTCAGGCCTTGCAGCAATACGAAGGCACGTATGTGGTTGTTTCCCACGACCGGTATTTCGTATCGCAGATTGCCAACAAAATCTGGTACATCGAAGACGAGCAGATTAAAGAATATCCTGGAACCTACGATGAATATGAGTGGTGGCAGGAAGAGCGTAAGGCACAGGGTATAGGTCCATCGAAGCAACCTGTCGATAACTCCAAGATGCAGCCTGTAACGAGCCCATTGCCAACTGCAAATGGGCAATCGACAAATGGGAAGGCCACCAATGGCCGGGCATCGGACGATGAACGGAAAGAATGGCAAAAGACGCTTAAGAACCTGAATCGCCAGGCGCAGGAATCGGAAACCAAAATTGCCCAACTGGAAGAACGGAAAAAATGGCTTGAAACCGAGCTTGCCAATCCAGCCACCTATGGCGATGACAAATTGATGCAGGCCAAGAACGACGAGTACCGACACGTAACCGCCCAAATCAATCAATTGCAGGATGAGTGGGAAATGGCTATGCTCGAAGCTGAAGAATGGGAGAAGAAGTTAGCGTAAGTTGATTTATCGTTTATAGTTTACGGTATTCGGTTTACGGTAGGCTGACGCAAGAAGATACTGGTGCGTCAGCCTACTGTAAACCGAATACCGTAAACTATAAACCAGTAATATCGTACAAGTAAACTATAATTATGTTTTATTTGTACGATTATGGGCGACTACAAAAAAGGCAGGGGAGCGCAGTTCAATACCGCTAATTCATTTGCGGCTCATCGCTATGAACTGGAAGAAGGGGCTGATTTTGGCGATGATGATTTCCCCGATCCGGCGTTAAAAACGCAATTTTTCGAAGAAAAACCTAAGCAGATTATTAGTCGCCCGAATAGCCCTGATATAGGCTTTTCGGCGTCGATCAACCCCTACCAAGGCTGCGAGCACGGTTGTATCTACTGCTATGCTCGCCCAACCCATGAATACTGGGGCTTTTCTGCCGGGTTAGATTTTGAGAGCAAAATCATGGTCAAGAAAAACGCACCTGATTTGCTTGAAAAACAATTTCAGTCGCGTTCGTACAAACCCGTAGTCATTCATTTTTCAGGCAACACCGACTGCTACCAGCCAGCCGAGCGTGCGTACCAGCTTACTCGACGCATGCTGGCGCTCTGCCTACACTACCGAAACCCCGTTTCGATCATTACAAAAAACGCCCTGATTCTCCGCGATTTAGATATTCTGAAATCCATGGCTGCTCTTAACTTGGTGAATGTAGCCATTTCCATTACCACCTTAACCGAAAAGCTGCGGCTGTTGATGGAACCACGAACAGTTACGGCAGCTCAACGATTTAAAACGATGCGCATATTACATCAGGCTGGAGTTCCGGTAGGGGTTATGACAGCACCGATTATTCCCAGTTTGAATGATCATGAAATTCCCAAACTAATTGAACAGGCAGCTGATGCAGGCGCTTGCTGGTCTGCCTACACGATTGTCAGACTCAATGGAGCACTTGGGCCTCTGTTTACCGATTGGCTCAACCAAGCATTTCCCGACCGTGCCGAGCGCGTTCTGAATCAGATTGCCGATTGTCATGGGGGACAACTAAACGATTCCCGCTTCAAAACGCGCATGTCGGGGCAGGGAAACTATGCCCAGCATATCGCCCAACTACACCGGATCGGTTGTCAGAAATTCCTTAGTGATCGCCAGCCTCCACAGCTTACAACGGCTTTGTTCCGTCCGGCGGGGCAATTGGGGTTGTTTGAGTAGCGTGTAGTGCCGACCGGGACGGTCGGCACTACACGCGTTATTTCTCGTACGAAAATCCTTTTTGTTTTTCGCTGATTTGCTCGGCCTGTTCCAGCGTAAGTTTATGATCAAACGACTGCGTTACAGTTTTATGAATGCCCTTGCAGATGGTATCGAGGGGCAGGTCATTGTCGTCGGTACCAAATGGATTTTCAATTTCTTCGGCGATGATCTCAAGACTGGCCAGTACATAAAAAACGAATATGACCAGCGGAATGACCAGATAATGAAGGTTTGACACGTATCCGATGGGTAGTGTCAGGCAATAGATGAAAATGAATTTCTTGATAAACGAGCTGTACGAAAAGGGGATAGGCGTGTTTTTGATCCGCTCGCAGGCTCCACAAATATCCATCAACGACTGGACTTCTGTATTCAGCAGTATCAGGTGTTCGGGAATCAGGATATTCCGGCGCTGTAATTCGTTGATCTTGCCGAAGATAATCAGCGCAATCTGCTGAGGAACGTGTTCATTCAAGCGTAGCGATTGAATGCTAAAGGAAGATGCATCCGTAAACTCGCGTTCGAATGGCTGTTGCCGTAGATGGTTTTTGAGCGCGAAGGCGAAGTTGGGAACCATAGCCCGGAAAAACTCGCGCGCTTCAACTTGGTCAGGTTCCAGCAATTGGTCTAGTTTCAGTGCCAGATTTCGGGAGTTATTCACCAATGAGCCCCACAATTTTCGTCCTTCCCACCAGCGGTCGTAGGCGGTGTTTGTGCGAAAGACTAACAACATCGAAATAACGAAACTCAGCAGCGTGTGCATGAGCGAGAAGTTCTTCAGGTGCGGGTTTTCGCTCAAATCAAATAGTTCGAGCAAGTGGACAATAATGAATGAATAAACGCCAACGGCTACTAAGATTGGCAGTAGCTTGCGTACTGTATCGGCTCGGTTAAACGTAATGATAAACCGAAACCAGTCTTTGGGATTATAATTGACCATATGCCTGTATTGCTGAGTAGACTATAATCATACGTGATTTTGCTGATGATAACAACGGTTAAATCCGATGACATTGACAACTTTGTATAATCAAGTGGATTCCATAGCGTTTTCTTATTAACTCCATTTTAACTTCATTGTGCTAAAATTAGATTGGATGCGTGTTCTTGCCAGATTATCTGCCGTTTTGTTTTTGGGGATACTAACGGCTCCGCTCAGGGGCCAGCAACTTGAAACGATTGACCATATTTATGATCCTAAAGTTGAAACGGTGCTGCTGTTTCCGCAGGTTAGTGCCAACCAACTTGATCGGAATGCCGCATCACCATCCCTAACGCTGAATCCGCCCGTTATTTCGCTGGATGAACAGGTGCCCCTTCAACTCGAATTCGACGACCTGACGGCCAACTACCGTTCGTTTCGTGCCCGGCTTGTTCACTGCAATGCCGATTGGCAGCGCTCTATTTTGAACGATATTGAGTTTACCTACGAGTACAACGATAGCCCCATTACGGAATACCAGAACTCGATTAATACCAAAATTCCCTATTACCATTATTGGTTTACGCTCCCCCGCGTCAAACTGCCCGGTAATTACCTGCTGGTGGTATACGACGAGCGTAATCGAAACAATATCATTTTTACCCGGCGATTTAGTACGTACCAGAATCGGGTAACAGTAGCTGCCGAAGCGCGATTCTCATCAGACCCGTCCCGCCAATTCTCCGATCAGCAAATTGACCTGAATATTAATTACCGGGGGTATCAGGTGATTTCGCCACAGGATGATTTTAAGGTAGTTATTCGCCAGAATTACCGCGATGATCGCGTACTACGGGGACTGCGCCCCACCAATGTACAGGCCTTCGATCAGACACTTGAATATCGGCTGATTGACCTGAGTAACACCATGCCGGGGGGGAATGAATTCCGATTTTTTGATACGCGAACGGTATTATCCCGCGCTAACTATATTGATCGGATTGACCGACTTGCCGACCGAAATGTGGTCTATGTACAGGTCGATCGGTCGCGTAATCAGGGGCCTTACATCCAGAGCGATGATTTCAATGGTCAATTTGTCATCGACCATCGCGAAACCGGCAATGGGGCTACGGGCGCTGATTATATCGAGACAGTTTTTACGCTTAAAACACCTGAAATACAGGGTTGGGATGTATACGTGAATGGCGCATTCAATTTCTGGCAGTTGAATGACCGTAACCGCATGACGTTCGATGCCTTGCTGGGGGCCTATCGGGCCTCTATCCTGCTTAAACAAGGCGTATATAACTACGATTATATTGGGAAAACCACGGGTTCACCACCCAAAGTAGATGAGCATTTTATGGAAGGCAGCTATTCGTCCACCGAAAATGACTATGAAGTCTTTGTGTACCATCGCCCACCCGCTTCCCGCGCCGATCAGTTAATTGCGTACCGGAAAATAGGGTTGAATAAACGGAAATGATTGGTGATTGGTGGAGTAAGTGGAATGGGTACATAGGTACGCACTCAACTACTCCACCCACTTCACTTACTCCACCAGCCACCAACTAGGCGCTGTGCAGAAACTCCATAATATCACCGTCCTGAACAACGTATTCTTTGCCTTCTACGGCCAGTTTACCCGCTTCACGAACGCCCGCTTCGGTTTTGAACTGCGAGAAATCAGGTAGTTTCATGACCTGTGCCCGGATGAATTTCCGCTCGAAATCCGAGTGAATAACGCCCGCAGCCTGTGGGGCTTTCCAACCCCGGTGAATTGTCCAGGCACGAACTTCTTTCACGCCCGCGGTGAAGTAGGTAATCAAACCCAATAGTTTATAAGAGGCTTTGATCAGTTTGCTTAGACCGGACTCTGTAAGGCCGTACTCGCCCAGGAATAGCTCTCGTTCTTCGGGGTCTTCCATTTCGGCAATCTGCGATTCGATACCCGCACTGATAATAATTACTTCAGCGCCTTCGTCTTTTACCGCTTCCTGAAGCGCATCTGAATACACATTCCCATTCGGTAGTGAGCCTTCGTCTACATTCGCCACATAAATAACGGGCTTCACGGTCATGAGTGAAATATCGCCAATGGCAGCTTCTCGTTCTTCGGGCGACACCTGTACGGTACGGGCACTTTTACCTGCCTCAAGCGCTGTTTTATAGAGTTTCAGGATTTCCAGTTCAGCCTTGGCTTTGGCATCGCCTACACGGGCAGCTTTGTCGATACGCTGAATTTTCTTATCAACTGACTCTAAATCTTTTAGTTGTAATTCGATATCGATGATCTCCTTGTCGAACACTGGGTTGACTTTGCCTTCAACGTGAACGATATTATCATCGTCGAAACACCGAACCACGTGAACAATGGCATCGACTTCCTTAATGTTCGCCAGAAATTTATTGCCCAACCCAGCACCCTGACTAGCGCCTTTTACTAAACCGGCAATGTCAACGAATTCGATAATGGTTGGCACCACGCGCTGGGGTTTTACCAGCCCTTCGAGCAGGTCCAGGCGTTCGTCGGGTACGGTTACTACCCCTACATTAGGTTCTATTGTACAGAACGGATAGTTGGCCGCTTCGGCTTTCCCGCTCGAAATTGCATTAAATAGTGTCGATTTACCCACATTTGGCAAACCCACGATTCCACATTGAAGTCCCATAGTTCAATTATGAAAGAGCGAAAGAGTGCAAGAGCGAGAGAGTAGCCCGTTTGGGTACTCTTTACCGCTTAGGCGGCCCGCTCTTTCGCTCTTGCACTCTTTCGCTCTTTGTTTTTTGCAAAAATACAACCGCTACGGCGGACCGCAAAAAAAGCCTTCGGCATTGGTGCCGAGGGCTAACTGTTATTTGTAGCAAGTAAGGAAGTAGAGTCTAAATCATTCAGTAAAATCGTAACTTGTAACGGGGCCGCCCGCGCGGTCGTAAATCAACACTCCATTTATTCCCATTTAAGTTCACTAGCGAAATCGTCCTGCTCGTCGCGTTCTCGCTGAACAAATTGCGTAAAATCTACTTCGGGCATGAGTTCGGTTTTTACATGCTCTACCGTTTCCTGCAACGCTTCTACGAACTTATCGAAATCTTCTTTGTAGAGAAACATCTTGTGTTTTTCATACACAAAGCCCTCGCCCTGCGGATGCCGGCGACTCTCGGTAATGGTTAGGTAATAATCGTTCGTACGGGTTGATTTAACATCAAAAAAATACGTTCGCTTACCCGCCCGAACTCGTCTTGAATAGATTTTCTCCCGGTCTCTTTCGTCCACAATCAGTGAGGTTTAATAGGTTCACAAACGCTAAAGTACGGTCATTAGGGAAAGAACAAAAAGAATGCGTATAAATATATTTTGGGGTAGAATAACCACAAAATCAAATGCAGTTGTGGAGAGGATTCCACAGTTTTTTAGCTAAACGCTTGGTAGTTAAGTCTCTGTGTGCTATCTTTGTTTTACAGGAATTGCACTTTTTGGGGACGGGTGGTATGTGGTAAGGTAACCTTCATGCTATTCGTCTATTTTTTTCACGTAACCAAAAGCTGTATGAGTTTAATCATGTCCATTATGTTGTTTTTTAGCAACATAAACCCGGCGGAGGCTCTTCCGAGCCTCATACAGAAAGGCAAAGCGTCTTTTTATTCCAAGAAGTTCAATGGTCGTAAGACCGCCTACGGTGAACGAGTTAGTTCCGAAGCCCTTGAAGGTGCCCACCGTCACCTGCCGCTTAACACGTTGGTTGAAGTGACAAATCTGGATAACCAACGTTCAGTAATTGTACGAATCAATGATCGGGGGCCTTTTTCCAAAGGCCGCGTTATTGATCTTACGCATGCGGCTGCTCATGCACTTGGCATGGTTTCGAAAGGAATTGCCAATGTATCGCTCCGCGTTGTTGGGAAGGGTCTTCCCGTTTCGCTGACCCCTTCGGCATTTGATGCCCCCATTGCGTACCAGCCTATGCTGGAACCTGTACTGTAACCTACCTCTTTAGGCTGCATTTTACCGAACCGTTCGCCATTTCCCTGTGCAATTCCTGCCGGAGATGTCGAACGGTTCGGTTTTTGCGTTAAATTGGATGTAGTTTGAAGTCTGTAGTTTGAGGTTTGAAGCCGGCTACTGCGGCCCTCCGGTGCAGTCAGCTATGCCTACAGCAGCCAACTTCAAACCTCAAACTACAGACTTCAAACTACATCCAATGAAACAACCGCTTAATCTGGGCCAGGTACGCTCGTACGGCAACGTTGAATTTCTGGCCCGCCAACTGGTCGAAGGCTTTATTACCGGACTACATAAATCGCCATTTCACGGATTTTCCGTCGAGTTCGCGGAGCACCGCCTTTACAACACGGGCGAAACCACGCGGCACATCGACTGGAAAGTGTTTGGGAAGACCGAGAAACTCTTTGTTAAACGGTATGAAGAGGAAACGAATCTACGTTGCCACTTGCTTATCGATACGTCGTCATCGATGTATTATCCAGAGGCTAACTATGGAAAAATGACATTCAGTGTGATGGCAGCTGCCTGCTTGGCGTATATGTTACAACGGCAGAAAGATGCCGTGAGCCTGACCACTTTTGCCGATCAGATTGACCTGCAAACACCTACTAAATCGACCCCGTCGCACGTTCATAAACTCTTTACGCAACTGGATCTGCTGATGTTACAGCCTAAGCCCCTGCGTAAGACCTCAGCCGCTGATGTGATTCATCAGGTAGCTGAAAAAATTAACAAACGATCGCTGGTGGTGATTTTTAGCGATATGTTCGATAATAGCGAAAAGGCGGATGCGTTATTTTCTGCGTTGCAACACCTTCGTCATAATTTGCATGAGGTGCTCCTGTTTCACGTTACGGATAAGAAAACAGAAGAAGAATTCGCCTTTGACGAACGCCCTTATGAATTCATTGACCTCGAAACGGGCGAGAAGGTTAAACTACAGCCAGGGCAGGTGCGAGAAACGTACCAGCAAGCGGTGAAGACTTATTTTCAGGAATTGAAAATGCGCTGTGGGCAATACAAGATCGACTTCATCGAAGCCGACATCGCCCAGGGCTTCGATCAGATTCTGACATCGTATCTGGTGAAGCGAACAAAAATGAAATAAAGGAGAAAAGGGAGGAAGGAGGAGAGGGAGAAAGGGGCAAAAGATACTCAAACGTATTTCTAACCGGCTTTTCTTCCTCTCCTCCTTCCTCCCTTTTCTCCTTTATTTCTTCACACTCGCTTTCGCATTGGCTGGAGCTACAGCGGCTGGCTTTTTAGTAGCCTGGGCGGCTTGCTGCCGTTTGTGAAAAAGCATAAAATCTTCGATTTGCTCAACGGGTAGCTTTCGGGCAAGGATTTTCTTGTTTTTGTCGAGCATGTATACTGTCGGGGTAGTCCAGACGTCGTACTGATGGCGATAATCGGTACGGTAGCTGAAATCGTAGCCGTTTATGGCATTGCCGAGCTTAAACTCCTTAATGAATTTCTTCCACTCTTCGGGGCTCTGATCTATGGCAATGGCCACAACCTCCACGCCCTTGCCTTTATAATCATCGACAAACTTCTTCAACTTAGGGGCACTCTCACGACAGTGTCCGCAGGTTGGTGAGTAGAAAAATACAACCGTATAATCCGCCTTAATGGCTGGAAAATTAATTGCTCGACGTAGGGTATCACTAATGATGGGTGCAACCAGGATTTTACCAACCAAATTAGGTTTTAGTGTGGCTACCCGTTCGCCAATGCTTTTCAGCGTTGAGGAGTCGGATACGGTCATTATGCCCGTTTTATAATACTTCTCGAACATGTGCACAAACAACCCATCGGTACCCATCACTTTTGGTTGTTCGTACTGGCTGGTGATGTAATAGATGGTATAATACTTCACTTCACTATTCTTGCCTGCAATCGCTTTGTTTACCAAAAAGTCAGCTTCTTTAATAAGCGAATCAGGCACCTGAACAGTAAGTTCTTTAATGTACCGCTCTATTTTCCCCTGTAGAAACGGGGTGCGGACAAAACGCTCGTCTGCGAAGTCAAAGTCATCCCAGAAGTGATTTTTGAAATAGTTGAACACCCAAACGGAGTCAGGTCGCCCATTGGATGCTTTAGGGGCGGGCGGTACCTCGGGTTCGGCAGTTGCTTTCAGTAACTTGGCTGCGAACATAGTTGGATTCTCTTTCAGAAACTGAGTCCGGTAGTCATTGGCCTGTTTTTGCAAATCGCCCATTTGCTTATTCAGCATCGTAGTTGAAACGGCGTCAGTCCGAATCTTTTTCTGCATGTTTAACACCTGGGCTTCCTCCGAGAGTTTGCTAAGCTGTTGCTGATAGGCGTAGAATAACTCGTTTTCTTTAGAACCGGTCACCTTCATGTTTTTGATCATGTTAGTGGTATCGGTTTCAAACGAAAATTGCTGATCATCGGTAACCAGCAGTTGCAGGTATCCCTTTTTAGGAACTACAACGAGGAATAGACCTTGCGGCAGGCTTTTTTTGCCTTCGAAAACCATATTCCCGGCTCCATCTACACGGGCCGTATCCTTCGGAATGTATTGAGTAGCGCCAAAATAATGAGCTAGTATACAGGTTGTATCTTTTAGCCCTTTTATATGACCAGTGATACGGAAACCGTCAGCTGGCGTTCCGGTGGTTGATTGTGCCCATACAGCCGGTAGTAAAAAGAAGCTGAACAGAGCCGTGAGAAGTAGATTTTTCATACAGGGTGGTACGTATCTTCGAAGGAAATAGGGTCAAACTTATGGTAGTTGATAACAAGTACACTGACTACAAAACGCTTGCCATATTCAGTATAGTCTACACAAAATGAATAATGTATAATGAAGAATGGATAATGAAGGGGCTGCTTCCTTCATTATCCATTCTTCATTATACATTATTCATTACTTACACGCTCAGAATCTTCACCATCCTCAGCAAATCTTCGTTGATTGGCTTAGGTAGTCTAATGGTATCGCGGAAGGGCGTATACACCAGTTCATTATTGACAATTCCGGCCATAACATTCTTTTCGCCGTTCATGAGCCCTTCAAGCGCACCAAGTCCTAGTCGGCTGGCCAGAATACGGTCGTAGGCGGTTGGAATACCCCCGCGCTGAATATGTCCGAGTGTTGTAACGCGCATATCCATGTTGGAGTCAACCTGTTGCCGAATCTTTTCGGCAATCTCCGTGGCAATACCAGCTTCTTCGCCTTCGGCAATAACAACGATGGACGAGGATTTCTGACGACTCCAACCTGATTTTAGTATTTCGACAACCTCGGAGATAGGGGTTAGGACTTCGGGGACCATGACCATCTCGGCACCGCCTGCAATACCCGACTGAATAGCAATGTAGCCAGAGTCGCGGCCCATCACCTCGATAAAGAAAATCCGGTCGTGCGAGTCGGCAGTATCCCGGATTTTGTCGATGGCTTCTAAGGCCGTATTTACCGCTGTATCGAATCCAATGGTATAATCAGTTCCGTAGAGGTCGTTGTCAATTGTGCCTGGCGCGCCAACGGTTGGAATCCCATATTCATCATAAAAAAGCGTGGCCCCTGTAAACGTACCGTTTCCACCAATGGCAACCAGGCCTTCAATGTCGAATTTCTTAAGTTGTTCAAAGGCTTTAGCCCGGCCTTCGGGCGTCATGAACTCTTTACTGCGGGCCGATTTTAGGATGGTGCCTCCACGTTGCACGATGTTACTGACCGAGTGCGAAGACATCTGAAAAATATCGCCATTTATCATTCCGCTGTACCCCCGGCGGATGCCGAATACTTCGAGACCATGATAGACCGCCCCCCGGACAACAGCCCGGATACAGGCGTTCATACCTGGTGCATCACCACCTGAGGTAAAAACAGCTATTCGTTTCATAGGTTAAATCAATTTTTTTACGGAATTGCACAAAAAGGTCAGGTAGGTTGCGAAATAAACCCCGCAAATTTATCCGCATTTCCCAATCTAAAGGCATCTGTCTGGTAATTATCCCATTGTTTTCATCTAAATTTCACAAAATGGGGTAAATGGTACTGGTAACGCCCTGATATTTTTAAAATCGGACGTTATACATGGTTGCCCAAGATTCATTTCATGCATAGATAAAACGCACATATTCATTGTTTTTTAAACCGCCGGGCTCGTAGTATAATCTGAACATGATTGCGTAGTGTGGTGAGCAAACCAAAATGGGTGACTAAGATCTTGAATCGATCGATCAGTGATTGCCGATGTTGCTGTACAGACAGTCCGCCCAATAAGTACTTACACAAAACGAATGGTACAAATTCAATCTTTTGAGCTGCTTTCAGGCAACGAATTTCCCAGTCCAAATCGGCACTGAGATTGTTTATCGGATAATCGGGCGCAATAGCTCGTTTGGCTACAAAGGCCTGATGGCAAACTTTCATGCCAAAGGCCATATCACGCCACACTAGCTTGTACGGTAAGCTGTGCGGGGTAACGACACTCCGTAGCCCCACCGGCGATCCGGAGCGCCGACCGCCATCATCTTTAACAAATAAGGCATCACTGTAATACACATCGGCCGCTGTTGCTTTAATCCGCGCCAGCAGATTCGGTAATGTTTGCGGATCGTGAATTTCGTCGCCCGCATTCATAAACCAGACATACTGGCCTTTGGCCTGGTGCAAGCCTTTGTTCATGGCATCGTAAAGCCCACAATCCTGTTCCGAAATCCAGGTAGTGATGTGGCTTTCGTATCGTTTTAGTATCGCCAGTGTTCCATCTGTTGAGGCTCCGTCAATTATGATATACTCATAGTCTGTTGTCTGCTGAGCCACAATGCTCTGAATCGTGCGTTCCAGGAACCGCTCGGCATTATACGTGATGGTGATGATGGAGACGGTTGGCATTTAAGAATGTAGAATGTAGAATGTAGAATGACTTGGAGGTTGTCAATCATTCAACAATTCACTCATTCAATAATTTATAGTATAACTCAATATGTTGTCTAGCTACTACGTCTTCGGAGAAACGGGCTTCCGCGGATTGGCGGGCGTTTTGGCGTAACGTTTCCGGGCGCAGGTGGGTCAATAGGAAGGCTACCCCGTCGGCGAGTTGCTGGGCAGACCCAATATCGGCCAGGTAACCATTTTGCTGATGGTCGATCATTTCAGGAATGCCGCCCGTTCGGAAGCCCACGACAGGCGTTCCACAGGCCATGGCTTCAATTACGGTGTTGGGCAGGTTATCTTCCAGAGACGGTACAATCATCACATCGGCTGCGTTGTAGGCCGCCACAATATCATCTTCGGTGGTTAATAAACCGAGATGACGAACAGGATAAGGTAATTCGTTAAGCAGATACGAGCGGCCTTTGCCGAACACTAAAATCTCGGGCGCTAAGTCAGGATGTTGTTGATGTAAAAGCGTCAGGGCTTCAGCGAAATACTTAAATCCTTTGCGAGTGTCCGTTACGTTCGCGCTACCAAATAAAAGCCTTGGCTTGCTGGTATCAGGAAGGTCAAGACGTGTGTTTGCTTCTGCACGATCAACCGGACAAAAAACCGCCTGGTCAATAGCATAGGGAATGACCGTGAACGGAAAACCGCGAAGTAATGCACTTCGTTGCGCTTCACTGGCTAACCAATGACTCGGGGGCGTAAAATGCACACGGGCATTGCCAAACAGCTTCTGTTTTTGCTCGAAAACCCGAGCCGATAAATCATGTTCGCCCGGTTTTTTTAGGTACGGGCACTGGCGACAATGGGTCAGAAAATGGTTGCAGCCACGCGCGTAATGGCATCCACCCGTAAACGCCCACTGGTCATGAAGCGTCCAGACGATGGGCTTGCCTAAGCTGAACAGAGAACGCAGGCCATCAATGGATAAAAACCCGAAGTTAATCCAATGAAGGTGCAGAACATCAGCCTGTTGAATGGCCGGATGGAAGTCAAGCGTAGCGCCGAACCGGGCCGGTGAAAACTGAAATCGAACGGAGTTATCACATTCGTAAGGTAAAAAATACAACCGCTCAGCCACAAATCGCCCAAAGGCAGTTTGCTCGGCCAGAAAGTTATTGGCCAGGTACACAACACCCGGTTCTGGCCGATGCGTTTCCAATCGGTTGGGTACGCCAACAAGCATTGTACTTTCGACGTTATGGTTTGACCAGGCCTGTTTTTCTAAGGCCCGATGAAGCCGATTGGCCGCTACAGCTGCCCCGCCAAATAAGTGGTAGTTGCTAAGGTGCGTAACTCTCACCGCCCCAGTAGTTTATCGAATTTTTTGACAACCTCGGGCCAGAAGCCAAGTCCGAAAACACGCCCCCAAATACGCCTACGGGAATAGGCTTCCAGCTCAGCAAAAATCGGGTCTGAGAATAGGCTTTTTGCTTTCTGGGTCAGAATAAGCGCAAATCCGTGTTGTTTCAGCGTTGTAGCGAAAACCCAGCCCAGAAGCAGATTTCGTTGCGTAAGCGTGGCTTCATCCGCAAAGCGATTCAGGTACGTCATTTCGCCCCAGACCGCGCTATTTTTGAGGGAAAACAAAACAAACTTTTTCACTAACGGCTGATTGGTGAAACTGTCCAGCAAAGCGGGCGTGATACGGGGTGAGCCTTTTGGCAGTAGCTCGGCTAGCCAGTGACTGCCGGTTTCTTCCATGAATTGCAGGACTTGGTAAAGCTTGTCCTCTCCATCGTAGATCGACGCAATGCCGGGCTCAAATTCAGCTGTTAACACGCGCTTCGCACGATCGTCGCCGAGGTTACGGAATAGTCGGAGATCAGTACCCTGCGAATCAGTTTTAAACCAGTCTACCTGCTTAATATTCAGACTATCGAGCGTTGACCGAAGGCTGCGCGTTTTCAGTTGAACGACTTTAGTTGGTTCAAACTTGGGTGCAAACGCATACTCCTGAATCAAGTCGGGTCTGGGCCGCAGCAGGCTGGAGCAGTGGGGCGAAACTGTTAAATAAAAATTTGCCGTTTCCGTATCGTCCTTAGGCGAGTCTGGACCGGTAACAATATTATTGAACGTGTAGAGCTTCCGAAAATGGCTGGACTCACTTTCGACGTAGCCAAAGTCACGATCGTCGGCGTCGAAGGCGATACAAACAGCGTATTTGGCAAACGACTTCCAACGGCCATGCAATTGTCCCGACGCACCAATGTCCACCAGTACGGGCGGTTCGGTTTGAAACTCAGGGCGGGAAAGGATTTTGTCAATCATTATTAGTTAGTAAGTGAAGTAGGTGAACTAAGTGAAGTAGGTGAAGTGCGTCATGGACTTTACTCACTTCACTTAGTTCACCTACTTCACTTCTCTACTAGTTTCGATATGCAAAGATATTCAATTGCAGGTCCATGCTGTCGTTGCCTTTGTAACGCTGGTTGACCAGGGGGGCATGACGGTACTGGCTAGTATTAATGTAATACCGAAATCCGCTGCCTTCAAGGACTTTCATAACGTCGGCCAGGGTTTGCGGATGGTCGAGGTACGCATGGAATTCAACGAACAGGTTTTGAACGTGGGCCAGTGCATCGTGGCAATCGGTGAGTACGGCGGTTTCCGCTCCTTCAATATCCATCTTGAGCATGTCGATGCGGGTTTCGCGCAGGAGGGCATCACGTAGGCGAACAGAGGGCACCAGTTTTCGGTCGGTTTGTGAGAAAATAGAGGCCGAGTCGGCCTGGTCGCTGCCAAACCAGATTCCTTCCTCATTCGTCCAAACCGCTTTTGTAATTACCTCAACGCCCGAAATCTGATTTTGGCGAAGGTTCTGTTGTAAAATTTCACTAATATGTTCGTCTGCCTCGAATGCTACGATGCGGGCAGTTGGGTAGTTCTGCCGGAAGTACACAACGCTCGTACCAATGTTAGTGCCGCAGTCGAAAATAACTGGGTTGGGGCTCGTTGTCGTGAATTTATAAAACTCATCGACAAAAATTTCGCGGTACTGCCAGATAAACGACAGTGGGTCAGGCACCCTAAATCGATAGGGTCCAAACGTGACGTCAATGGCCTGATTCCGTGGTCTGTCGCCGTAACGGACCGCTAATCCCAATAACCGACGACCCTCCTCCGAGCGCAGGAGCCGGGCCGTTTCAGTAAATAAAAATCGAAAAACCCACATGGGTGAACTGGTTTGATGTTCGAAGTTTGATGTTCGAAGTCTGAGGTTGATAGCTATTGATGGTCTTGCTATTAGGAACGTCAAACTTTGGACATCAAACGTCAAACTAGTTTAAAAACCGTTTTCTTAATCCCTCTACCGTCTGGTTAATATCGGTAGAGAGTTTTAGGCCAATGACTGCTCCACCAAACAAGGCACTAATCATTGTTGAACGCCAGCCAATATCCAGGATAAATCGCCACTTTGGTGCATCTGCATCAGGGTAAGGAATCTGAATGGCGATCCACCATACGGCAAGGCCTAACAGAATAACAGCAAGATTTCGCCACGTAAAGGGTTGCATTCGAAACGCAAAGCCGACAAACAGTGTCCGGGCCAGGTTAAAGAGCATTGTTGCCAGCGCGGCTCCCATAGCGGCACCATTGATGCCAAAACGGGGTATTAAGTATAGGTTAGCGCCAATGGTAATAAAAACAAGTGCGACAAAAAACAATGAGTCGTAGGTGTAATAGCGTGAAGTGTTCATAATGATGCCATTTACTCCAGTGGCCATATCGATCAGTTTGCCCAGCCCCAGCCACAGAATGACGTAATAACCAGCTTCGTAATCGGGAGGTAGAAATCGAAAGACACTGGGTAAATTGGCTGCTACACCCACAAAGACCAGGCAGCCTGCAATAAGCTGATTCAGGCAACTTTTTCGGTAAATACTGGCAATATTATCCAGGTCATTTGTTTTCCACGACTCAGCAATAAGCGTTCCCGAAACCTTGTATAAGGTGGTTGCTGGTATCGCAATGACGGTAGCAAAGTAAGACGCCGTTCCATAAATTCCAGTATCGCCCAAGCCTTGTCTACTATTGATCATAAACTTATCAATGGTCCAGACAATCTGTGTTGAGAGGGCAGACGTGAATGTTAGCCCTGCATAACGCATCATATTTCGACGTAAGTTGGCATTGACGGATACAAACTTACGGCTGAAGAATAAAGCCTCATCCTGAGCAACACTGATAATCATGACGACCAATGGAATAAAAAAAGCCAGTAGCCAAACGCCCAAAAATTGGGGTAACGTAACCCACCCCAGCCAGTACAACCCACCTGCCAGCAGAACCAGCACCCGCTGAACAAATTGTTGTAGCAGCGTTCCTGTAACGGGATCATAAAGTAAGCGGGCGTAATTGTCGAAAACGGTAAAATAGACCGTAAAGAATGTTAATGGTATGAGCAGATAATAATATTCGACAAATAGAGCTGAATCCGCTGAATACCACTTAACAATCCAGGGGCGTGCCAGCCACAACATAAGCACACAAAGACTGAAGCCAATAAGGGTAGTCAGGCAGGCAATAAGCAGGTATCCGTTGTGCTGCCGGTCGGTGTTTCGGAAAAAGGGGAAATATTTACCCCCGGCGCCGTTTAAACCTAAGTTTGCTGCCTGCGATAGTACCTGTGCCAGCGAAATTAGCAGGGTTAGCAGGCCTACGACCTGAGTACCCTCAAATAAGTTCGGAAACCAGAGTCCCTGTGTCAGAAAGCCAACGGCCACACCTGCATAGGCGTAAATAGAACTCTGTATGGTTTGCCGTTTTATGATACCCATGTAGGTGAATGAAAAATGAATAGTGTAGAATGTGCAAGTAATAGAGTCAGTTACTTATCATTATACATTGTGCATTTTACATTATTCATTGAATAAAATTCCACGCCAGCGCTGTACCGGCCTGAATGTTTTGGTTGGCGGTTTTGCCGATGATGTCGTCGTAATAACGGGTATGCAGGCCATTAGCGGGGCGGATACTGCGGACGGTATCAGGTGTGAAGGGCTCACCCGCTTTCATGTCGCGCACGACGTATAATGAGCGTTTGAATTGCAGGCTTTTTTCTTCTTTCGGGGTTAGTGTGTAGCTGACCTGCCCCATGGCCAGCTGTGCCCGTTCGGTTTCAATAACGAGATTTTTGAGTTCGTCGGGCTCTAACGAAAAGGCTGAATCAACCCCACCATCGGCCCGGCGCAGGGTAACGTGTTTTTCAAGTACTACCGCTCCAAGGGCTACGGCTGCTACGGCTGCGCCAATACCCATTGTATGATCAGAGAGACCCACAGGTACATCGAACAACTCACGCATGTGCGGTATCGTGAGCAGGTTGGTTGTTTCGGGCGTGGCGGGGTAAGTGCTGGTGCATTTGAGCAGAATAAGATCTTTACATCCATTTGCACGAAGCACTTTTACGGACTCGTCAAGGTCAGCGATTGATGCGACGCCCGTACTCATAATGACCGGCTTACCCGTTTGCGCTACTTTTTTGAGTAGAATATGATCCGTATTTTCGAAGGACGCGATTTTGTAGAGCGGCACATTCAGTGATTCCAGAAAATCAACCGCCGTGGTATCGAAAGGCGAGCTAAAGGCAATCATGCCCCGCTTTTGGGCGTGTTCAAAAATTGGCTTGTGCCACTCCCACGGGGTATAGGCCTCCGCGTAAAGCTTATAGAGATTTTTATCGGCCCAGAGCGACTTGGCGTCCCGAATGTAAAACTCTTCTGATCCTCCGTTAAAGGTAATCGTGTCGGGGGTGTAGGTTTGGAGCTTAAGGGCGTGAGCACCGGCATCCGCTACAGCGTCGACAATTTCCAGGGCCCGGTCGAGCGATTGATTGTGATTGCCCGACATTTCGGCGATAACAAACGGACGGTGGGCCGGGCTAATAGTATGGTGGGCAACCTGAATCGGTTGGTTTTTTGTCATAGTCTAATCAACCCTATGGCCTTTTCAACACCGCGACGGCAGTTCGGCTATAAGGTTTTAAGGTAAAGCAAGCATGGCCTCTG
Organism: Spirosoma sp. KCTC 42546; assembly: GCF_006965485.1. Lineage (NCBI taxonomy): Bacteria > Pseudomonadati > Bacteroidota > Cytophagia > Cytophagales > Cytophagaceae > Spirosoma > Spirosoma sp. KCTC 42546. Next base: position 6,267,037 of record NZ_CP041360.1, on the reverse strand, counting down.
CTGGCCAGCAACTCCAAATTTACCGCTTTCGCCCGACAATTTGAAACCGGCCCTTTCGAAAGCCCGTTTCGACGCCTGATTCTCCGGTTTGATATAAGCGTGAATCGTGACGGCGTCCCATCGTTTCCGGCAAATAGCGCATGCCTGCTGAATCAGTTGACTAGCTAAACCTTTTCCCCGCTGTCGGGCATCGACGGAGACACCAATAATAATTTCGTCGGGCATATCCGCTACCGGTGTCCGTTCAAAACGTACTTGTCCAACCGGCTGTCCTGCATCGTTTGAAAAAATAAGCAACAGGGCGTTGGGGTCGGCTAATTTTCTCGTAAACCAGGCCGTGTGCGTTTCCAGCGAAATCGGGGCGGAGTTAAACGACTGCTGGCGGGTATCGGGGTCATTGGCCCAGTCGAAATAAAGACGGGCATCGGCAGGTTGGGCCGTTCGGTAGGTAAGCATAGTTATAGCGCGAACATCTGACCGAATTACGTACTTAATTTTCGAAACAGCGCACGAAACCGTTCGGGCGATTGACCATCGAAAAACCGACGCTGGTTTATAAGTAAATCAGCCGCGTTTTCAGGCGAAAATTGAAACGCCTGAATCGCTAATTTTACCAACTGGTCTAACCCGAGTACGGGCGTCAAACGCGTAAGTAGGGTTGGGAAGTTGACCGATAGCGCCAGTTTTTCTTCGGACAGAAACCGCGCTAGTCGAGACTGATTATTGGCGGTGACAATGCCGATCAAGGGTCGATTGACAGCGCAAACCTCGTAACTGATGGTGCTACAAGCGGTAATGGCCAAACGGCATTGCTGCAATTCGTTAACCATTTCTGCGGCTGTCAGATTCTGTAGAATGGTCAGATTGGGTATTTGGCTTTTATAGGATTCAATAGCGGCTCGGTTTGGGTGAAAAGGCCCTAAAACAATGTGAACCGCCAGAGTAGTATCAACCTGTCGAATGGCGTCCAGCACTGTTAGTGATGTATTGTGTGGGTCGGCACCGCCCAGGCTAACAAAGATGGGGCCGTCCAAAGGGGGCTCACCATAATCTGCTGGATTCAAAAACTCCGGTCGTAGCAGCGCATAGTGGGGGCCCAGGCAAAAGTGGGTATCCGGTTCGGCATCATAATCAATATCAGAAACACCACCGGCATGATTGATAATTACATCGGCCACTTGATGGCCATCGATCAAATCATCGATAAAGACCAGTTTTTTTGCCCGCTCCTGCACCGATTGCTGAAACGCTTCGTCGAAAGCATATCCATCCAGCACAACGATTTCGTCAGGATGGATCTGAGCCAGAAAAGAAGTTTGTTGCGACGATTCTGGTAGCGAAACGATTGACAACCCAGCCTTTTCAATCGTTGCGCTAACTTCCAGCGTTGGCTCAACAAGCGCAAAGCGCATCAAAAAATCATTTTTCAGCATGTCGGCCAGGGCAAGGCAACGCATCACGTGGCCTAAACCAATCTGAGCGTTACCATCGGCGCGGAAAAGGATTTGGCTCATAGCTTAATGAACAATGTAAAATGGATAATAGATAATGATTGTTCTGGGTTCTGTGAATCTTGCATTGTCCATTTTACATTATCCATTTTACATTATCCATTATTCATTTTATACTTAAACTCCGCCACCTGCCAATCTGCCTCGGTATCAATATCATGGGCGGCCATTTCGGAAATGACAATACCGCCTGAGTTGTCCGTAACAAGCCGCTTGCTTTGCTGAAATGGGGCTACGTTAAAGAAGTAAAACTGGCCTGCATCATGGTAAGTCGGCTCCAGATCCTGCGACCGGGTCAGCGCGTGTTCAGGCTGAAACCACTGCACTTTCGACCCTCGTAGGAGTACAGCACGCTGAATAGGAAAGCTGAATGGCTGAACCGGATACACCGTATCGAACTGTTTGTCAGTCAGGGTTGAGAATGCTCGCTTCAGCAGTTCGGGCGTGACGAAGGGAGCGGTAGGATAGAGGCAGCAAGCGTAATCGAATATCTTTCCCTGTTGCTTATACTGAGCCAGAACTTCGTCCAGCACAGCGGCAGTTGTTGCATAATCATCCGCCGTTTCGGCAGTACGAAGAAACGGAACCGACGCACCGTATTTTTTTGCAATGTCTGCAATTTCAGCATCATCTGTCGAAACCATCACGTCGCTGAACAAACCTGACTGCAACGAAGCATCAATGACGTAGGCAATAATAGGTTTACCCAAAAAAGGCCGGATGTTTTTGCGCGGAATTCGTTTACTGCCGCCCCGCGCCGTTATGATGGCTACGTTGCTCATGCGCCCATGAATTCCTTTACCGCATCAATGACATACTCCTGCTCCTCATTGGTCAGTGTGGGAAACATCGGCAAACTCAGGCATCGGGCATAATACCGTTCAGCATTTGGAAAATCACCCGGCTTCCAGCCGAACTGCCGGTAGTAGGGCATCAAATGAACCGGAATGTAATGCACCTGTGCCATGATATTTTTCGTCCGAAGAAAATCGTAAAGCCCTTTCCGATCGTCAGTTTGAATTACGTAAAGGTGATACGCATGGCTCACCTGAGCGGGCGGAACGATGATGGTAACGTTGGTTCCAGAAAAGGCATCATCGTAGCGTTTGGCAATTTCCTGCCGACGCGCTAACATGGCATCCACACGTTGTAATTGACTTGTTCCCAGGGCGGCCTGCATATCGGTCAGGCGGTAATTATAGCCCAGTTCCTGTAACTCCATGTACCAGCCACCGCGTTCAGGTTCGCCGGGATAGGGCTCTGTTAACTCGGCCGGTTTGTTGGTGATGCCGTGCGTTCTGAGCCGAAGCAGGTGTTTATACAGTGCTTCGTCGTTGGTTGTAATCATGCCACCCTCGCCAGCTGCAATATGTTTAACAGGGTGAAAACTGAAAATGGCTAATTCAGCCAGCGACCCATCGCCACAGCGGTGAGTTATGCCTTTACGATCTACAAATGAACCGCCTGGTGCATGGCAGGCATCTTCCAGAAGCCACAAACCATACTCAACCGCCAGTTCACGGAAGGCAGCCAGATCAACCGGATAACCGGCAAAATCGACGGGAATAATACCCGAAAAATAGCCTTTCGGATGCTGTTCCAGTAAAGCTCGGACGGCGTTGATGTCGAGTAAGGCTGTTTCGGGATCAATGTCCGCAAAATAGACCTCGCCCCCGCAGTACCGGACACAGTTAGCCGAAGCTGAAAACGTAATGGGCGTTGTAATAACGCGTGTACCTTCTTTCACGCCCAATGCCATGCAGCACAGGTGTAAGGCGGCTGTTCCGTTGGCTATGGCTACGGCGTATTGACTGCCCACATACGTAGCGAAAGCAGCTTCAAACGCACCGATATGAGGCCCTTGCGTCAGGAATGGACCGCGAAGTACCTCGGCCACGGCCGCAATGTCCTCGTCTGTAATATGCTGACGACCGTATGGAATGGGAGACATAATCAAAATGTATAATGAAAAATGTATAATGAAAAATGGTTAGTAAGTAATGAGATCAAGCTGCCTGATACTCATTTTACACTATTCATTGTTCATTATACATTAAAATCAGGATCAACGTGCTCCCGAATCTGCTCGCGTAGCTGATCGACGTTGAGCCAATCGGTGTTGGTGCCGGAGTTGTATTTAAAGCCCATCTCAACCTGCCGCCCGTTGAAGGCCTGCATATAGTCATCAATGCTCCAGGTAGGCGTTGAGGGGGTAATGACGTAGTATTTATCCGTCTCGACCGTGTTGAGCGAATCGGTTTCGGTAATCATTTCCTCGTGCAGTTTCTCCCCCGGACGGATACCAACCAATTTCTGTTCGCAGTTGGGACCTATGGCCGTGGCTACGTCTGTGATGCGGTAGGATGGAATTTTGGGCACAAAAATCTCACCGCCCCAGGCATGTTCCAGCGCGTGAAACACCATTTCGACACCTTCTTCGAGGGAGATATTGAAACGGGTCATATCGGGGTGCGTAATGGGCAAAACACCATCTTTCCGCTTTTCCAGGAAGAACGGTACCACCGAACCCCGCGAGCCGATTACATTACCATAACGCACAACCGAGAACCGAAGGTCGCGGCTGCCTTTCATGTTGTTGGCGGCTACGAATAGCTTATCGGAGCAAAGTTTGGTAGCTCCGTAGAGATTGATAGGGGCGGCAGCTTTGTCGGTCGAAAGAGCAACCACACGTTTTACGCCGTTATCTAAAGCCGCGTTGATGACATTTTCGGCCCCAAATACATTTGTTTTGATGCATTCCATCGGGTTGTACTCAGCCGCTGGTACCTGTTTCAGCGCGGCTGCGTGCACAATGATGTCGATGCCTTCACAGGCCCGTTTGAGCCGTTCGCCATCCCTCACATCGCCAATGAAAAACCGGATGGACTTGTACTTGGGCTGGGGATAATACTGCGCCATCTCGAACTGTTTCAGTTCGTCGCGGGAGTAAATGACCACGCGTTTAACATCCGGGTGACGTTGATATACCATCTCGACAAATTTCTTGCCGAAGGAGCCGGTGCCGCCCGTAATCAAAATGGATTTATTCGATAAATCAAGCATTGGTTGTAGGTACTGAGTGGACCGTTGGTCCGTGTAAAAAGCTGTCTATTTCGTATCTTGTTTGTCTCGGACGGTCTGTAACAACGTGGCTAGTTCGGCAACAATCTGAGGGTATTTCTCGGCCAGATTCTTCGTTTCGCCCAGATCGGCTTTTAAATCATATAGTTGCGGCTTTGGCAAGTAACCTGTTTCAATATTGGTATCAGTATTAAGTGTCGGTCCGTTGGAGGGTTCAATGTATTTCCAGTTACCTCTTATCAATGAAAGCGTACCATTTATGGCATGTTCTATAACGTACTCCCGGCCTTTTTTAGCTTGTCCCAGAAATGTATCCAGTGTATTGAAGCTATCGGCGGCTTCTCCCTTCGCCAATGGCTGACCAACTAGTGTCGCAAATGACGCGGCCAAATCTACCTGACTGACCAAGGCGTCTGATTTCCCCGGCTTTACTTTTCCAGGCCAGCGCACGATAAAAGGAACCCGGGTTCCAGCATCGAACGCACTGTATTTCCCTCCGCGAAGGGGCCCCGCGGGTTTATGCCCATTCAATTTTTCAACGGCCTGGTCCTGGTAACCGTCATCAACAACAGGGCCATTATCACTGCTGACGATAACCATCGTGTTCTCTTTTAATCCAAGTCGATCCAGCGTTTTCATGACTTCGCCTACGCACCAGTCTAACTGGAGAATGGCATCGCCACGCGGTCCCATGCCGCTTTTACCCAAAAAACGGGAATTGGGTAAACGAGGAACGTGTATGTCGTGTGTAGAGAAATAAACAAAAAAAGGCCTGCCTTTACTGGTTTCGATAAACTGATTTACCTTTCCAGTCAGTACATCGGCCATTTCTTCATCAACCCACCGCGCCGACTTGCCACCACTCATGTAGCCAATCCGACTAACGCCATTAATAATGGTCTGATCATGCCCGTGCGAGTACTTCATCTTGAGTAATTCAGGATGATCTTTTCCAGTTGGCTCATTGCCAATCGGACCTTTATAGCTCACCTGAATGGGATCGGTGGGATCTAAGCCAACGATACGCTGGTTTTCTACGTATACACAGGGCACACGGTCGCCGGTGGCAGGCAGGAGAAACGAATAAGTAAAGCCAATTTCCCGTGGACCAGGTTTGATATCGCCGTTCCAGTCGGGCCCACCTTTAGGGCCCAAGCCCAAATGCCACTTGCCTACTACGCCCGTTTTATAACCGGCCCGTTGAAGAATACCGGGTAGCGTAACCCGATCGGTTGGAATCAGCAAAGCCGCATCGCCGGGAGCAATGCCCGTTCCTGTTTTCCGCCAGGCATACGAACCGGTCAGCAGCGAATAGCGCGAGGGCGTGCAGGTTGAGGAGGAGGCATGGGCATTGGTAAACTGCAATCCTTCCTTCGCAATCTGGTCAATATTCGGTGTACGGACTTTTGTGGCGCCATTGCAACTTATGTCGCCATACCCTAAATCATCGGCATAAATCAGTACAATATTGGGCTTTTGTTGCGCAACAGCAACCGGTTTGCCAAGCAGACAACTACCAAGAAGCAGGAAAAGGAACTTCGTTTGCATAGGTGTTTAGGACGTATTTATTGGCTTATCGACTGACTAACTGGTTCCCGTTCAAACGCGTCGATATAACTTTTAGCACTGGCATTTACGATCCGAACGCCCCGATGGTCGGCGTAATCACGCACTACTTCGTACCCTCGAAATACTTTGTGAAAGGACAGAAACTGCGACGCCATCGAAAAGGTGCGTTGCCGGTGTGCATCTGAATACACGGGCTGGTGCGATACGTCTTTAGGTTTATCGTAAAAATGTATCTGCTTGATTAATAGTTGATTTTTGTCGTTCAGTCGGATTTCCTCGTGCCAGGATGTATCGGCTCCGAAGAGGTAAATGGCATCGAACTTCCGGTTGATCATCAGCGCCAGAGCAGCAATAATAACCGTCTGTGCCTGTGGCATGCCCAGTCCTTTCGCGTAGAGCCAATAAACCAGCCATTGGAAACCACGAACAACCGTATAGTTAAAATAGACGACCTTAATGAGTGGATTGCCCTGCTCAATCTTGCCCAGCAGGTAAGAGCCTTTGGCAAAGTGTGGGACATACAAAAGCATGGGCCACTCTACTTTCTCCAGGAAAACAGACAACGTCCGGCGAATGTCGTCGCGGTCGGTGGTTTGTTCTGTGAAAACGAAGTAGTTGGGGTCTGAAATGACGTAGTCCTGCGGCCGTAGGCGGGTGAAAATATCGGCGTGCGCGAAGTTGTTTACGCAAACAATTTCGGTTTGACTAATAAAGTCGAACTGATCAACCAGGGATTCCTTTAAAGATGGACCATTACCTAGCACCGAGCAAATGGGCCGTTGCCGATCCGGTAACCGGGTAGTATGACGGCCACGAATCGCCACCTTCAGTAGCGATACCAGCGATGCAAACAACTCACTCAGGAATTGATTAACCGAATTAAACCCAGCTTCAATCATGCAGTAGGCTCCTGCTAAGACAGCCTTTTTTTTACAAAATAACGAAGAAAATAGCAGACCGGAGTTAGATACGACTGGGCGAGATTACAGGATTAAGCAGGTTTGATTCTTGAAAATCCCGTTAATCCTGTAATCCTGTTGAAAATAATCCTGTCAAAACAGCTTCTCGAAAACCAGTTTGGGGGATTCCTGGGCACCTAGGTTCCGTTTGAAACGTATCAGACTGGGTTTAGGCTGGTGGTTATCATCGAGTGACACCCCTAAGTCAAGTAGTTTGATTTTTTGTTTTTGACAATAGGCGAACAGCTCACCTATGAGCATAACCATAGGACTAAATGTGTGATAAGCGGGATGCGAGGCTGGCAGGAAGTTGTACACTATATCCTCCCGAACGCGCACCGCTACTGTTAAGGCAATGGGTTTAACGCCATCATTTACCGTAAAAACAGAAACGTGATTTGGGAAACCTCGTAGTAGGTTGGTTAGCTTTTCTGGCGCTATAGTGAGTGGGTAGCCTTTCTGATAGCGAGTTCCCTGTAAAAATTCAATCACCTTACTGATGTCTGGAGTTTTCCAATGCATAAACTGGAAGCCAGCTTCCCTGCATTTATGCAATCGTCGGCGTTCAGCGGGGGTAATCGTCTGTTCAAACGGATTGGCGGTAATAGGTAAAAAGAACGTTTGACTTGTTTCTCGTATGCGAAAACCATGATTGATCAAATGGGTAGTCAAAAGACTGGCTTGTTCAGGTGCATAACAGTTCGGGTAATTAACGATCCGCAAACTAGCAACGTCGACTGTGCGAGCAGTTTCGACAAGCAAATCCAGGAAATTAACTAAAACTGGCTCTGGGAGTGTTTTAGAAAATTCGATAGAGCCAAATGGTGCTGCCTGAGGGCTAACAGCCTCATTGGAACGAATAAAAAAAGCACATCGGGCATCGGCTCGTCGAGTGGTTTTGTTCAGGGCTGTCAGTAAATAAAGGTAGCCTTCGTCTTGTTGCCGAAGATGATTGTAGTCATTAAATAGAAAACCACATTGGTGAAATTCAGGAACATCAGCTGGTTTTGGGTTTTGTTGGAGTAGGATAGTATATTCGTTCATGTTAATATGTTGTATCACTTGTTGCGACGATACTAGCATGCAGTAAGTAACGGCAAGTCCTTGCTTGTGACGGCCGGTTTAACAGTTAATAACGGTCTTTGTGGTTTAACCCATAACGCAGAGTAACCGTAATGAAGCGAAATGTATGAAGCAACTAACCGCAGTAGCGCTTAATTTCAGGCGATATGCAGGGAGTAATCAGTCCTCATCTGAAGTAGGAAAATCAACTCCCTTTACTAAATCACTAATCAGCACCATAGGTATAGGTATCTGGCTGGTACTGTTTTCGTTCTTAACTCCTCTCACTACGCTAGCGCAGGCGGCTGATTGTCCAACAATTGCCAACACGGATCAGACTTCGGTAACAGCTTGTACCGGCTACATCATTGATAGCTTACAGGTTAAGACCAGCGTTTTCTGGCCGGATAAGATCGAGTTAGTACGATTTGATAGCCCGCAAACGAATCCCTATGATCGCACGGATGGAACGTCTCTTGGCGAACTGATTTCATCAAATGGCATCGCTACTATGCGAACCATTGCTTTCCCCCCAACTACATCAACTACAGACAGAGTATATTATGTCTATGGTCTGGTAAAGCCCCTACCTGCCGATGCCAATTGCCGACCATTTGCCTTAGTTACAGTTACAATTAAAGCAAACGCAACGGCTACTATTAAGGCGCAGGAAGCAACCTGTACTGGATCGGAGTCGGCGGCTGATGGGTGGGTGGGCATTGTTGGCTTTGAGCCAACGGATCGGTATGAAGTCGCAAACAATGGATTATTTTCTGGCGAAAGCCACCCAATACCCAGTGATGGGATTATTGTTCGTAATCTTACGCGTACGGGTAAACCGGAGACGTATGGAGTGAGAATATACAGCGTATTCGGCTGCTTTGTCGAACGGTCGGTAACGCTGGCAAACATATCCTGCGCCTGCCCGCCTGTTCGGTGCGTACCCATCGTTATTCAGAAACTAACGAGAGTACGTTGATTCTTTAGTTTCTATTGATTCTATGGATGCTTCTGTTCTGGAAGCTGTTTAACCGTTTGTCATTTCAGCGAAAACGAGTGCGCTTTTGCCTGTAGTACCGAACGGTACGGTCTATTACTTGAGTACAGTTAGTTTAGGACGTCCTGTGTTGGTAAGTAGACACTGAATGTGGCTCCTTTACCGGGTTGGCTCATTGCCATGATGTATCCCCGGTGATTTTCTGCAATCTTTTTGGCAATAGCCAGGCCAATGCCAGTACCGGGATATTTACCCTGTCCATGCAGTCGCTGGAATGTACCAAATATACGTTCTGCCTGATGGGCATCGAATCCGATTCCATTATCACAGATGTCTATCTGGCAGTATTCGGTCTGGGTAGCTATTGGCAAAAATGCTGCCGGGAGTTCTGTGCTACTGACCCGCCGACTCTCAATCTGAATATGGGGCACAGTGCCAGGTTTCATAAATTTGATTGCGTTGGAAAGCAGGTTCTGAAATAACTGGATAAGTTGACTGGCATCGCCAGGTATTGTATCCAGTTTGCCTACCTGGATCAGCGCCCCCGTATCCTGAATGCTAATTTCCAATTCGCTTACTACAACACCCATTAGTGCCGCTAAAGGCTGAGGTCCCCAACTATCGGAGCGAAGCGTGAGCCGGGAGTAATCGAGTAAGTCTTTGATAAGCATCGACATGCGCTTGGCTGCCAGAACCATTCGGTCAACAATATCTGTCCCTTCTTCGTCTAATTTGGGGGCATAGCTTGTCTTCAACCGATCGCCAAAGGCCTGAATTTTACGCAATGGCTCCTGCAAATCGTGCGAAGCGACATAACTGAATGAGGCCAATTCGGCATTCCGGTGTATGAGTTCCTGATTTTTTTCTAACAGGGTCTGATTGATTTCTTTCAGTTCTGTTTCGTAGCGAATCCGTTCAAGTTCAAATTCGGCTCGTTTGGCTACAATTTTTAAAAGCGAGGCAATGTACTCTGGTTCGTTAATAGGCGATTGGTGCATGACGGTCAGTATCCCGAACGCATGGCCTTTCGTGTCGTATAATGGATAGCCAATATAGCCTTCCACATTGAACTGAACCAGGGTTTGGTTTTTAGGAAAGAGTCGCCGGCATTGGCTGGGGTAGGTAGATAGCTTACCCTGAATAACCTGCTCACAGGGACCATCGGGAAGGTCGTACTGGATGTTGCCAACGGTCTGGCCATTAGCGGTAAGGGCATACGTACGAATGGCAAATGCACCCGGCGACGGTTCAACCAACTCGCCCAGAAATACATAGTCAAGCTTTGTTTGCTCGGTAATGTAGCTAACGAGTGAGTGAAAGAACTCATCACCAACCTTGTACGTGGCAAATCGGTCTGAGAACTCCAGAAGAAAGCGCTGATTGATTCCCTGCTGGTCAATCTGAGACTTCAATAAGGTGTTTTCAAGCGCCAGGGCATCAAGTCGCTGCTGTAAATGAGCAGTTGGCAGTACATCCATGTTACGGTAGTTAATAATTACTTCTTTTGCCGGGCTAATCCGCAATATATAGCCGGAAATAAAAGATTAACCAAATTTAATGCGCTCGTGAAAAAGTCAGCCTACCAGTTACTTTATTTTTTGAATTAAGTTAGTGGTAGGCTGACTTTTTTTTGCAGCACGAATGTATCATTTCCATCGTATTCCAACTGGAATAGCCTTTCAGGGCATAGACTTCCGTTTACCCCGTTGCGCGTACACTTGTTGAATAATTCCATCTTTTAAACCCAAATCTGGCACAATAATTCTGCTGGCACCAGCCCACTTCATCACTGAAATATAAATGTCGGCGGCTGGTACAATCACATCGGCCCGGTCGGCATTCAGGCGAAGCTTGTTGATACGATCTTCCTGACTGAAGCTCGCAATGTAATCCCGAATGCGTTCAATCTCGGTTCGGGTTGTTTCCAGTTCTGAGGTTTTGGAGGCCAGATTAAACAATTTGCTGATATTACCTCCTGTACCAACTGCCGTAATTTCGCGGGTTGCGTCAACATTATCCTCGACCCAATCCTCAATTTTACGCCAGGCTCCTTTATGTTCTTTTCCTTCCAGTAATCGAACGGAGCCTATTTTAAACGACTTGGAATTTATTTTTTTTCGGTTTTCGTAAACATTTAGCTCTGTACTTCCTCCGCCAACATCAATGTGCAGATATTGTTGATCGTCAAGGGCCTGAACCACTACATTGTTGATGAGTTCTGCCTCTTTACTGCCGTCTATAATGTGGATTTTAATGCCTGTAGCGGCTTCAATACGGTCGGCTATTTCGTGGCCGTTCGATGATTCACGCATGGCCGATGTAGCACAGGCCATGTAGCCCTCTACCTCATGCAACTCCATAAGCAGTTTATAGGCTTGCAGAAGTTTAGTGGTACGCGCTTCACTTTCCGGCGTCAGTGCGCCAAAATTGAACACATCATGTCCCAACCGGAGCGGAAAGCGTACATACTCGACACGCTTAAAGCTGACCAGACTATCGTTGTGCAAGACTGTTGAGATTTGCAGACGAGCTGCGTTGGAACCGATATCAATGGCTGCCAGTTTCATTATTAATCAATTAGTGAATTAGTGAATGAGCGAATTAGTGAATGATTGGTAGCTTCTATTCGCTCATTCACTAATTCGCTCATTCACTCATTAATTTGGGCCAAAGATACTCTTTTTTGCCTCCCTAAAGTCTAATTCCTCGTTAGTGGCTGGTTTACCGTAGAGTAAGTCATATGGTATGTTTGCCAAAAAAATCAGTTACTTTTGGCGCTGTTTGTCCAGTATCATAGTACATGACTATATTAGGTATTTCTGCTTTTTATCACGATTCGGCAGCTGCATTGATTGAAGATGGTCGTATCGTTGCCGCTGCTCAGGAAGAGCGATTTACCCGTAAAAAGCACGATCCGGGTTTTCCTGCTCAGGCTATTAAATACTGTCTTCAGTATGGCGGGGCCGATCTCAATAAACTAGACGCCATTGTTTTTTACGATAAGCCACTGCTCAAATTTGAGCGGCTGCTTGAAACCTATTACGCCTTTGCTCCCCAGGGAATTCGGTCTTTTTTGCTATCGATTCCGGTTTGGTTGAAAGAAAAATTATTTCTTAAGCGGCTCATTCGTCAGGAGTTAGAGAAGCTAGGATACGACCCATCTAAAAAAGTGAAACTGCTTTTTCCTGAGCACCACCTCTCGCATGGAGCCAGTGCTTTTTATCCATCTCCATTCGAGCGGGCGGCTATTCTGACCGTCGATGGCGTTGGCGAATGGGCAACGGCTTCCATAGGTTTAGGGGAGGGTAAAAACATTTCTATCCTGAAAGAAATGCGGTTCCCACACTCGCTGGGGCTGTTATATTCGGCATTTACCTATTTTCTGGGCTTTCGGGTAAATTCCGGCGAGTATAAATTGATGGGTCTGGCACCTTATGGGGACCCAAATTCGCCTGATGTAGCCCGGTATATGGCCATCATCAAAGAAAAATTAGTTGACCTTCGCCCCGATGGGTCCATTTGGCTCAATCAGGAGTATTTCGATTATGCTACTGGCCTAACCATGGTGAAAGAGGCCAAATGGGCAGAGCTGTTTGGATTTCCGCAGCGTCAGCCTGAAGATGAACTGAAAGATTATCACTGTAATCTGGGGTTGGCTATTCAGTATCTGACCGAAGAAGTGGTGCTAAATATGGCTCGTGAAGCCAAACGCCTGACTAATGCCGATGCACTGGTTATGGCGGGTGGGGTCGCACTGAACTGTGTATCGAACGGAAAACTACAGGCTGCTGGCCTGTTCAAAGACATCTTTATTCAGCCAGCCGCCGGTGATGCGGGTGGCGCGTTAGGAGCAGCCCTGGCAGCTTACCACATCTATTTTGGTAAAGAACGTATAGTTACCACCGAGCGCGATGCCATGCGGGGCTCTTATCTGGGACCAACGTTTTCGGATCTGGATGTTGAGTTGATGGCTGTTAAGTATAAAGCTGTTTCAACTCATTTTACGGATTTTGCTGAGTTAAGTACCGAAGCGGCCCGTTTATTAGCTGAAGGCAATGTAGTTGGCTGGGTACAGGGGCGGATGGAGTTTGGTCCAAGAGCCCTGGGTGGACGGAGTATCCTGGGTGATCCACGGAACGCCGAAATGCAGAAAAAACTGAATCTGAAGATCAAATACCGCGAGTCCTTCCGGCCGTTTGCTCCCTCGGTTCTGGCCGAAGATTGTGCCGAGTATTTTGATTATGACGGTATTTCACCCTATATGCTGCTAGTGCATCCGGTAGCCGAAAGTCGCCGGACACCCGTTCCTGCCGACTATGCCAGTTTCCCACTGCGCGAAAAGCTGTACTATCAGCGCTCCGATTTACCTTCCATTACGCACATCGACTACTCTGCCCGGATTCAAACGGTTCATAAAGATACCAACCCGCGCTACTATCAGTTGATCGACTCGTTTAAGAAACTTACGGGCTATGGCGTCATTGTTAACACCAGTTTCAACGTACGGGGCGAGCCTATCGTTTCTACGCCGGATGATGCCTACCGTTGCTTCATGCGTACCGAAATGGATTATTTGGTGGTCGGTAATTTCCTGTTCGATAAGCGCCAGCAACCTGAGTGGCAGGAGAAAGATAACTGGAAAGAAGAATTTGTTTTAGACTAGCCAAACACACTCCCGAACGATCTGTCCTGATGGGATCAAAACTTGTATCCAGTGCCGTCCGTCTGCTTTTGCTCGGATTCCTGGCCTTTATTTTGTATTACGGTGATCGACTGCATGTTACGTTCGATTACCCACACAAAGGTTTGTTTGATAACGTATATGTTCGACTGGCAAAAGGGTGTATCCTGGTGCTGATCGTTATTGAACTGCTTCGCTGCTACTATTATGGCGTTGTCAAAAATCCGAAGCCACCGAAGTTTCTTGGTAATTTAGCCACCCTGTTTGTTCCACTTGTTGGGCTGTTGGTTTTTGTTGAGATCATCTTTATGTGCATTTCCCAAAGCCAGGAAGGAGGTCTTACACTGGCATCGCATATCTGGTTTGAACGCTACTGGCCTCCCATGGTCGGCGATTATCGGGATACGACAAAAGTTGATACAGTAGGTAAAAAGAACGTTTTGGTGGTGGGCGACTCGTTTACGTCGGGTCACGGTCTCAAATCAGCTGACGAACGGTACGGGAATGTTCTTAGCGAAAAATTAGGTACCAAAGAGTATGTAACATACAACCTCGGTATATCAGGCTCCGATACGCGTGATGAATACGCTCGGCTGGTAAAGTTTGGCAAAACGCCTGACGTGTTGGTTTTGCAGTATTTCCCGAACGACATTGAAAAGGTAGCCCGCGATCATGGGTTAGTTCCTGCTGGATTTGAGCCGTATTCGGATATGCCCCGCGCTGTACAGTCGCTGTTTATTAAGTCGTATTTGCTCAATTATTTATACTGGCAGTTTCCACACGGTAATTTTGCGCCTTTTGATACATACGCCCGCACTGCCTACGGCACACCGGCCATTATTAACGACCACTTAAGCGACCTTAACAAATTCATAACCTACGCACAGGAGCATAATTCCCGCTTTTACGTTGTTATGTTTCCGTTCTCGCACAATATTGAAAAAACAGCTGTGTACGTTAAACCTGTAGTTGACTTCTTTCAACGCAGTAACGTACCCATTCTGGATGTTGGTAAACTCATGGGCGATATTGCCCCGAACGATCGGGTTGTAGGCCGTAATGATGGCCATGCCAGTGCTCTGGTGAATCAGCGTGTGGGCGATGCTTTGTTTCGACTTATGCAGTCGAATCCGGGTACTGTTCAGGCGCCATCTGTTAACAAGCAAATAAACTAAAAGTAGACATGGAATTTTTGCAGGACATTTTCAAATTCATGAAGCAGCGCAAAAAATGGTGGCTGGCTCCGATGATTATTTTACTGTTACTCATCGGTGTTCTAATTGTTATTGGTGGCGGTTCTGCCGTTGCTCCATTTATCTATACGTTGTTTTAAGGCATGGATGTTACCGAAAAAGTAAAGGCCCAGCTGGTCATCGTGACTGGTCTGGTTGTGTTATATTTTGTGTTTAAATCACCCTGGTGGCTTTATGCAGCAGCAGCCGTTGGCTTGCTGAGCCTGGCTATTCCGGTAGTTGGTGATTTGATTGTGAAGGCCTGGTTCAAAGTGGCTGAAATACTGGGAAACATCAATGGCAAGATCATTTTGTCGATCCTGTTTTTTGTGTTTTTATGGCCAATTGCGTTGCTGTATCGCCTGACGTCGAAAAATCCGCTGGATATTAAACGGACGAACGAAAAGTCGTTTTACAACGAGCGGAATCACCAGTACACGAAAGAGGATTTGGAACAGACCTGGTAGCTATTGTTGATGCGACTAGATTAGCTGTAACTATCATAGAATCAATAGAATCTTAAAAATAGGGTATGCTGCGTGTCGGCGTACCCTATTTTTGTCTATTTTTGTTGTAGCTTATCCAGAAAGACGGAGGGAACGGACCCGATGATGTCTTGGCAACCAACCAACTCCAGGAACTGGTGCCAATTTCCTCCCGCTTAGTAGCGGGATAGATAAGTAGCCTTCTGCTATCTGTCTTTCTGTAAGTCATTTTATCTTTTTGGACTTTTTTAAGTGTGCTGGTTGTTAGTAGCCCTAATAACCAAGCCTTCTATAACTCGCTTTTGAAAACGATATACGAACTCCTCCACGAACGCATCCTCGTCCTTGATGGTGCGATGGGTACGATGATCCAACGGTATAACCTGACTGATGCGGATTACCGGGGTGAACGATTTAAGGATTGGCCACATGATCTGAAGGGTAACAACGATTTGTTATCGTTGACGAAACCGGATATAATCAAGGCGATCCATAAGCAATATCTGGAAGCAGGTGCCGACATTATTGAAACCAATACTTTCAGTGGTACAACCATTGCCATGGCCGATTACCACATGGAGGAACTGGCTTATGAACTCAACTATGAATCGGCCCGGATTGCCAAAGAGGTAGCTGAGGAAATTACACGTCAGAATCCGGATAAACCGCGCTTTGTCGCCGGTGCTATGGGACCAACGAACCGTACAGCTTCCCTGTCGCCGGATGTGAACAATCCCGCCTATAGGGCTGTTACGTTCGATGATTTGGTCAATGCGTATTATGAGCAGGTGAGTGGTTTAGTGGATGGTGGCTCAGATGTGCTGCTAGTCGAAACAATCTTTGATACCCTCAATGCGAAGGCAGCTATGTTTGCCATCGACAAATATTTCAATTTAAATCCGCAGAAGACGGTTCTGCCCATCATGATCTCAGGCACCATTACCGATGCCAGTGGTCGTACATTATCGGGGCAGACGACCGAAGCGTTTTTGTACTCGGTTTCCCATTTGCCCCTGCTCAGTGTAGGCTTAAACTGTGCGCTTGGTGCTGCCTTAATGCGGCCTTACATTCAGACACTCGCAAAAGAAGCACCATTTTTTACGTCAGCCTACCCGAATGCGGGCTTGCCTAATGAATTTGGTGAGTACGATGAAACGCCGGATATGATGGCGGCTCAAATCGAAGATTTTATTAAAAGTAGTTTCGTCAATATTGTTGGCGGCTGTTGTGGCTCTACACCCGATCATATCCGTGCTATTGCGGATGTGGCGGCTAAATATCCGCCCCGGCAATTGCCGGAAGCTGAGCCTTATCAAAAGCTGAGCGGCCTGGAACCCCTGAAAATTACGGAGCAAACCAACTTCCTGAATGTTGGCGAACGAACGAACGTAACAGGGTCAAAGAAATTTGCCCGGCTCATTAAAGAAGGGAATTTCGATGAAGCCCTGAGTATTGCCCGTGGCCAGGTTGAAGGGGGCGCGCAGGTGATTGACATCAACATGGATGAAGGCATGCTGGATTCGGTGGAGGCCATGAAAACCTTCCTGAACCTGATTGCTGCCGAGCCCGATATTGCCCGTGTCCCTATCATGGTCGATTCCTCAAAGTGGGAAGTGATCGAGGCTGGCCTGAAATGCGTCCAGGGAAAAGCCATTGTGAACTCCATCTCCCTAAAAGAAGGCGAAGAGGCATTCATTGAACGGGCACAACTCGTTAAACGCTATGGTGCGGCTGCGGTGGTAATGGCGTTCGACGAAACCGGGCAGGCTGACTCCTACGAACGGCGCATTCAAATCTGCGAACGGGCGTACCGGATTCTGGTCGATAAAGTCAAATTTGCTCCACAGGATATCATTTTCGATCCCAATATCCTGACTGTAGCAACGGGTATCGAAGAGCACAACAACTACGCCGTTGACTTCATCAACGCAACGCGCTGGATCAAGCAAAACCTGCCGCTAGCCAAAGTGAGTGGGGGCGTATCGAATATCTCGTTTAGTTTCCGGGGTAACGATGTTGTACGGGAAGCGATGCACTCGGCCTTTCTGTATCACGCCATTCGGGCCGGTATGGATATGGGTATCGTGAATGCCGGGCAACTGGAAGTGTATGATAGCATTCCAAAAGAGTTGCTGGAGCGTTGCGAAGATGTACTTCTCAATCGTCGGGACGATGCCACCGAGCGCCTGGTCGATTTTGCCGAAACGGTGAAAGCGAAAGGGAAAGTCATTGTTCAGGATGAAAGCTGGCGGCTCGAACCCGTTCGGGAACGTCTCAAGCACGCCCTTATCAAAGGCATTACCGATTATATTGACCAGGACGTTGAAGAAATCCGGCAGCAGGTAGAACGACCGTTGCACGTCATTGAAGGTCCATTGATGGACGGTATGAATGTAGTGGGTGATCTGTTTGGGGCGGGTAAAATGTTTCTGCCTCAGGTAGTTAAATCAGCGCGGGTAATGAAAAAAGCGGTGGCCTATTTAACCCCGTTTATTGAAGCCGAGAAACTTATTGGGGGAGATACATCCCAGAATGCCGGAAAAATCCTGCTGGCAACGGTTAAAGGCGACGTTCACGATATTGGCAAAAACATTGTTGGTGTGGTGCTGGGTTGCAATAACTACGAGATTATTGACCTTGGAGTGATGGTGCCGACCCAAAAAATTCTGGACGCTGCCCGCGAACATAACGTAGACATTATCGGATTGAGTGGGTTGATTACGCCTTCGCTTGATGAAATGGTCGGCGTAGCAAAAGAAATGGAGCGGCAGGGCTTTACCATGCCGTTGCTAATTGGGGGCGCAACCACCTCACGGATGCATACGGCGGTTAAGATCGATCCACACTATTCGGGGCCGGTAGTTCACGTGCTGGATGCCAGTCGGAGCGTTCCGGTTGCCGGAAAACTGGTTAGTGATACAGACGGTACGCGGGATAAAATCTTCACAGAGATTAAAGCTGAGTACGTTAAACTTCGGGATGATCACGCTAGGCGGCAGAAAGAAAAAGCCAGCCTGAGTATTGCCAAGGCGCGCGATAACCGGACAAAAATAGACTGGAGTTCGTTTGAGCCTACCAAGCCAACGTTTCTGGGCAACCGGTACTTCGAGGATTATGATATTGCCGAACTCGCAAAGTACATCGACTGGACACCATTCTTCCAGACCTGGCAATTGCACGGCAAGTACCCGGCTATTTTCGAAGATGCGGTTGTTGGACAGGAAGCTAAAAAGTTGTTCGATGATGCGAACCGGCTTTTGCAGGAAATTATTGATAACAAACTCCTGAAAGCAAAGGCCGTTGTTGGATTCTTCCCTGCCAATTCGGCTGATGATGACGTGTTGCTCCACGATTTTGAAGAACACACTCGGGAGGTTCCCTGTGAGCGTCACGGCTCCCATCAGCACATTGAATACAAAATCAGCAAAGCGCAGTCGCAAACGGCGGTGAGTTCAGCAGGTGAGTTGATCTACGATACCAGGACCGTATTGCATTTCCTGCGCCAGCAGAATCAGAAGGCGCCCGGCTTGCCAAACTTCTGTTTATCGGACTTCATTGCGCCATTGGAAAGCGGCCGGGAAGATTACATTGGTGGATTTGCTGTAACGGCCGGTATTGGCATTGAAGCGTTGATCGAAAAATATGATCGCGACCATGACGATTACAACAGCATTATGGTGAAAGCGCTTGCCGATCGCCTGGCCGAAGCGTTTGCAGAACGGATGCACGAGCGTGTTCGGAAGGAATTCTGGCCGTATGCCGTCGACGAAAATCTACCAAATGAGCAATTGATTAAAGAGGCTTACCAGGGAATTCGGCCCGCACCGGGTTATCCGGCCTGCCCCGACCACACCGAGAAGGCAACCTTGTTTAATCTGCTGGATGCCACTAAGATCGATATTGAATTAACCGAAAGTTATGCCATGTATCCGGCGTCATCGGTGAGTGGTTTTTACTTTTCACACCCGGAATCCAAGTATTTCCCTGTCGGAAAAATCAATAAAGATCAGGTTTTGGATTATGCTCTCCGGAAGGATATGCCCGTTGACGAGGTTGAAAAATGGCTGAGCCCGGTGTTGAGTTATGATGTGTAGATCGTAACCTCAAGTATATTTTAATAAAAAATCCCCAGAGCTATCTCCGGGGATTTTTTATGATCTAGTAACCCAATTCCTTATGGCATCAAGACAGTATCAATTACGTGAATCACGCCATTGGACTGATTTACGTCGGCAATCGTAACTGTTGAAACACCACCTTTAGCATCCGTCAATTCAATCTTTTTGCCTTTTTGCATAGCCGTTAGCGTACCACCTGATACCGTTGTCAGCGTAGCTTTACCACCACCATCTTTAATAGCTTTCATCAGATCGGCAGCACTCATTTTACCGGGTACCACGTGGTACGTCAGGATCTTGGTCAGCGTTTCTTTGTTCTCTGGTTTTACCAGCGTTTCTACCGTGCCTTTTGGCAGTTTATCGAAGGCTTTATTGGTAGGGGCAAACACCGTGAATGGGCCTGGGCCAGAAAGCGTTTCAACAAGACCAGCCGCCTTAACAGCCGCTACCAGTGTGGTATGATCTTTCGAGTTTACTGCGTTCTCAATGATATTTTTGGACGGATACATGGGTGCGCCACCCACCGTTACCGTTTTTTCCTGGGCAAATGAAACCTGACTGATGGCTACTAAGCTGAGTAGGGCAAATGCGAATTTGATCGTCTTCATTGTCGTTGTTTTTGAAATTAGTTGAAATGTGTACTGAATGTGTTACTGTGTGTCGATCAACGGGAAGACTTACGGGAGTACTGTACGGTTTGGATTTAAACTAGGGTAAACTATTTTTTAAGTATCTGATTAGTAGTGATTTTGCTTGCCAAGGTATAAGGGGCAGGGTTGTAAAAGCAAACCGCCGAACATAGGTCCGGCGGAAATGCGAAATAGGGAAGATAGTAGGAGTGGAGAGGAGTGGAGAGCTAGCGTTATAAATTCTGGATAGAAGATATAATCAAAATAGGTGGTATTTGCTCAAAATGAAAAGGGGAAATAGACGGTTTTTGTAGGGGTGATTTCCCGTATTTTTACTGGAATCCCCTTGTTAACTTACTATTTTTACTATTAAGTATTTGATTTTCAGTGGTTTGTGCTTGTGATGTTTATTAGGTTATCTATAAGATGGTATTGTTTATAAGTAAATGGGGGCTTAGGTTTGGCTAAACCAAAAAACTACTGATACATAATGGATGAATTTCCTACTGACCCCGTTAAGCTCAAGGAGGCTTGTGAGCGCTATGAAAAATTACTGACTGACTTGAAGTTGACTAACTTCTTTAGAAGAGACTTCTTTGATGTGGCTGACCTTAAAAAGATACTTGAGGCTAATCAATCAGAGCATGTTAAAGTATATTATGGCATTGACGAGCAGAACAGGCATTTTTTGTTCCTTGCGCCAACCCAGGAAGATGGCCGTGCCCGGGATGATATAGATACTACAGCAGCACTCTGTTGCTGTCAACGTCCCCCATGTCCTTTGGAGAAAAGTGATCGTTACGCAGATTAATCTGTTATTTTAATCCGTATTATGTGGGATACGTTTTTGTACATTACCTTAATGGGCGTAAGTACTTATTTATATACAATAAATTACCGGGTGCTTACGCCCCCGCTTCGATTACTAACTATCAATATAACAGCAACATTTGCTGCCACGATCTATGCAATCTATCTATTGCGGGTCGCACAAAAAGATAATATACACATATACCACATTTTACCAATCGTACAATATACATTATACGGCTTACTATTTAGTCAATTAGTGAAGTCAGTTTTTAGTAAACGACTCATCTGGCTGTCTATAGGCTTATTTGCTTGTATCTCCTTAATTTTATCATTTACGGTTCAATCCTGGAACCAGTATAATTCCTACGAAAGTACATTATTTAATGTGTTAATCTCCTGTTTATCTGGTCATTATCTTTGGAGGATTTTTGTTGATGTTAAGGTTTCAGCTTTAGAGCAAGAGGCTTTATTTTGGGTCGCGGCAGGTTTGTTTTTCACGTCGTTGGGTAATTTTTTTGTGCAGGGGTTAATGGATTACTTAATCACAAATTCGGTATCCAATACCTTAACTGTTTATTGGATTCATGAATTGATGGATTTTGTATTGTTTGGTATTTTTTTATTGGCATTATACGTATACCTACGATATTCGCTAAACAGTAATAGGCATTAAGTACTATGTCAACCCAGACACCTGATGTTATCTTAATTATATCAATAGGTACGTTGCTTTTTCTTTCGTTAGCAGGTTTTATTACGTTATTACTCGTCCTTTATAAACAGCGATACAAAGCGCATCAGCAACAATTAATTACGCTTGAGGAAGTCTATCAGCGTGAACTTCTCCAGTCTCAGCTCGAAATTCAAAATCAGACCCTCCAGCAAATTGCGCACGACCTGCATGACAATATAGGTCAATTGCTTACTGTGGTCGTGATGCGACTAAATACCCTCGATAATGAAACCGCTGAACCCGATACCCAGCAGTCGGTTCGGCAAACCCGAGATTTAGTAAGGACGGTCATTGCTGATGTACGGATGCTTTCCAAAACCCTGGATTATGATACGGTAGGCCGGTTTGGACTACTTTCCAGCTTAACCCTTGAACTGGAGCGTATTCAGCGAGCTGGTAGTATACAGGCCGAGTTAGTCACACTTGGCGACCCTTATTTATTGGGAGAGAAAATTGAAATGGTGTTGCTGCGTATGACGCAGGAATCGCTCAATAACGCACTTAAACACGCAGAGGCCCAGAAGCTTACAGTTATAACTGATTATAAGGTCGATGCCTTTTGTCTAACTATTTCCGACGATGGCCGGGGTTTTTCGGTTCCGGATGCTGCGGCTCGTACGCTCGATAAAGCCGGGGCTGGTTTGGGGAATCTGCACCGGCGGGCTGGCCTCTTGGGTGGTACTTGTAGCGTTGTGAGCCAACCTGGTGCTGGAACACGTATAGAAATCCAGATCCCCCGTAACCAATCCAGTTAAACCATAAATGTGTAGGAGATAAAAATAACTGGATTCAGGTATTGGATTCATTGGTTTAAGGCTCTACTTTTCAGTGAGTAACAAGGAACTCATCCTTACGTAAGCCATGCCTGTCTCCATTGCTATTGTTGATGACCATTACCTGGTGGCCGAAGCGCTGTCCAACCTGATCCAGAAATTTGATAATTATGAAATCTTGCTGATAGCTGCTAATGGCCGCAATTTTCTCGATCAATTGCAACGAGGTAATCAACTTCCTGACATTACATTGCTCGATCTGAACATGCCCATTATGGATGGCTTCGAGACAGCGCTGCAACTTCGACAGCAGTACCCATCGGTACGTGTGCTGGCTTTATCGATGACTGACCGGGAAGACCATATCGTCCGTATGGTTCGCAATGGGGCCAGGGGTTATCTGCTTAAAGATTGTCGCCCGGAGGAGCTTCACCAAGCTCTGGATGATGTGATGACGAAAGGGTTCTACTATTCCGATTTTCTGACTTCCCAACTTGTTCGTAATCTGAATGCACCCCTTGGGAACGGCTCGATTTCCTCCTTTAACCTTAATGAGCGCGAGTACGAATTTCTGAAAGTTGCCTGTAGCGAACTGACCTATAATGATATCGCCGATAAAATGTGCGTAAGCCCACGCACTATCGATGGTTATCGGGAAGCCGTTTTTCAAAAAATGAATGTTCGAACCCGGGTAGGTATGGTGATCGAGGCCGTACGACACGGGTTGATCGACTTGTAATAAACTAATTGATGTTATATAGAAACAGACCGCCGGACCTGGGCCCGGCGGAACTGACATCAGGAAGGTATGGCGGATAAAAATGACGCTATAAAATTGGGAAGTATATAGGACGTAGAGTAGGGGTGATTAGCCGGAAATAAGGTGCTGAAATAGACGGTGTCGGATACGGGAAATTCCCCGTATTTACTTAATTGTGTAGTCGGTAAAGTGCTGATAATTAATTGGTTATTAGGAGGTGAGCTGGAGTTGAAGTTGCTTCTGCTTAGAGACCTAACTATGTTCGCATTGTTAACTAATTAACTTTTTGAAACTTTCATTTTTATAACTATGACGTCTATTGAATTTACCGAACGTTTAGAGATTTTGGCTAAGCAGTTAAAGGATTTTGCTGACGAAAAATCTCCATTATCAGAATTAGCCCTTAAAGAAATCGCATCAGAAAGTGCATTAGTACTTTCTCAAATTGCGATATTAAATCGAATTGATGGATATGAATCGATTACACAGGTCATACCGGTGAGCAAAGGTAAGGCAATGCGCGAACTGTATGCCGAGAAAATGAAACTTATAACCCTTCCACTGCTGTCATTCTTGAAGGTAACAATGGTACGCTATGACGCTAACGAGGTAAGGAATTTGCTTGACTTAGCAGGCAATTCGGGCAAAATAAGGGTCTGTCCTGGTCTGGTTCAGGATATAGGTATTGAGAAGTATAAAATGTCATTTGTTTTAGTAGCTGAAGATGCAGAAGGGCATTTTAGAGTAGGAGCACCCCTTCCTAATGAAACGGAAGGGACAGTTTTAGATGATGGGAAACCTTGTCCGCCGGATTGCCCTGGAACTGATTTTATCACTCTACCAAGTTCAAGAGACAATTTACAAGCCTAACTGAAATATAGTAAGTGATGATTGGTGCTTAAATAAATGCTTTATGGCTATGAGTCAACTGTAATTATAAGTATAAAACATTTATTTAAGCTTTATAGGCTTATTCATATATTAATGCACTTATTTTTAAATAGCAGGGTCAATAACCAACTATTAGTGAAATGCTAAAGTCCTATTTCAATTATATGATTGAATACCCTTGGTATTTTACTGTCTATCATTCTATTCTGATTTTAGGAATTATTACGGGAGCTATTCGTTTTCGAATTCTGTCGCGTGCCAGTCGTTATGCACTATTACTTATTATAGTAACGTTAATAGTTGAACTAATGGCTTGGTTTTTAGCTCGTTTAATCCATAACAATTTAATTGTATACAGGCCTTTTGCTGTAATTCAATTTATATTAATTGCGATAATGTATCGACAAGAACTAGTTCTGCATAAATATTTAATATTTATTTTTATAAGTATCGTTTTAGTAGCTACTTTAATTGATACTGTTGTGAATTTTTCAGTACTACTTAAGCAATATCCAACTACTATTAAATCGATTTGTAGTTTGCTCATAATCGTTATAGTATTGTTGTACTTGAAAAATTTGCTAAATACTCAAACTGCATATTCATTTGTTGATTACCCATTGTTTTGGATTAGTATGGGCTGGTTACTATTTAGCATTATTACTTTATTTAATCTAAGCGCTTATAATTTTATTGCAACATACGGCGGTAAGACTTATTTGCTTTTATTTGAGCGTATTCGAATAACTACTAACTGGATTTTATATTCTTTATTTATTGTAGCTTTTTTGTCTAAGCAACGCACTTTCAGAGAATGATGACTCAGACCCATATTGAGTATGATTTACATGAAATAATTATTTCGTTTATTGCCTTTACAATAGTATTAGTATTATTGGTTACGTTTGGTATTATATTTACTCTACTTTTTAGCCGCCGTCAAGCCCAATTTCGGCAAGAAAAACAAGCTCTTCACGAAACTTACCAGCGCGAACTTCTCCAATCGCAACTCGAAACTCAGAACCAAACCCTCGAATACATCGGTCAGGAATTACATGATAACATTGGGCAAATGCTTTCGGTAGCTATGTTACACCTGAATGGGCTGGAGGAAGAACTTACGCAGTCGTCGCATCAGTCAGCCGTGAGCCGGATGGTACAAACTATTGAGGGAACGATTCTGGCGGTCCGACAATTAGCTAAAACGTTGGATAGTGGCACTATTCAACGATTCGGGCTGCGGGAAAGCTTAGGCTTGGAACTGGAGCGCATTAATCAAACAGGACGCTACCAGACTCATTTACAGATAATTGGTGAACCTTGCGAACTCGGTAATGAAGCCGAGATTATTTTGTTTCGTATGGCTCAAGAATCCCTTAACAATGCCATTAAACACGCTGGCGCTAAAACGCTTACAATTATCGTTGATTACCAGTCCACTATCTTTGTTCTTACCATTGCTGATGACGGTCGGGGCTTTGAGTTGAGCGAGACTGCAAACCGGCAGGTAGGTGAATCGGGGTCAGGCATGCGCAACCTGCATCAGCGTGCCCAACTGTTGGGAGGTACTTGCCTGGTTGATACACAACAAGGCTTAGGAACTCGTATTGAAATTAAACTACCACTAAGTTTATCTACTTAGAAAATACTTAATTCAACATAGTGTAGAAAACGGGCTAACGGGTTAACTTTCAGGCACAAAGCTAATCTCCCTCTTACGCCAAATGTCCACAACCGTTGCTATTGCTGACGATCATAATCTGCTCGCTCAGGCACTCTCCGAGCTAATCCAAAAATATGATGGGTACGACATGCTGTTTGTCGCCGAAAACGGCCGCGAACTAATTAGTTATCTCAAGCGCAAGCAGATTCCTGATATTCTTTTGCTGGATCTGAAAATGCCTGAAATGGATGGTTTTGAGACGGCGAAGTACCTTCAACAGAACCATCCTGAAGTGAAAGTGATTGCGCTCTCTATGTTTGATAAGGAGGAACAGGTGGCGAGAATGGTCAGATTGGGCGTTCGGGCGTACTTATTGAAAGGGTGTCGTCCGTCGGAATTACGGCTGGCGCTGGATGAGGTTAGTAAGAAAGGATACTACTATTCAGAATTCCTGACGAATAAACTCATCCGGAACTTAAAGCCAGGTGAGTCGGGCAACAGTCCAGCTATACCTCAGCTAAATGAGCGCGAACTTAAATTCCTCAAACTCGCATCCAGTGATTTAACCTATGTTGAAATTGCCGATATAATGTGCCTGGCTCCCCGAACAATAGATGGTTATCGGGAAGTGTTGTTCCAGAAATTGAACGTTAAAAGTCGGGTGGGTATGGTGCTTGAGGCATTACGAATGGCATTGATCGAATTGTAGTTGAGTGTAGTACGTGAAATAGTGGAGTAAGTTAACACGATGTTACACGCTCTACCTATTCCACTCATTTCACGTACTACACCGACTATCCCTATCTTTGCTGAAAGTCTCAGACCTATGCAGTTGTTTTTTCATCCGGTTGATCTACGCCTGAACCATACGTTTACTATTGCTCATGATAGTCGCGATGTGCAGCCAACGCTGATTGTTGAACTGCGCGATGGTGCGTATAGAGGGTTTGGTGAGGCCACCGCTACGCGCTATTACGGAATCACAATCGAGGGCATGGTAGCCGCGCTCGAAGCCATTCGCGATCGTATCGAAGCCCATACGCTAGCAGATCCCGAACAGTTTTGGGCCGATATGCATCCCTATCTGGAGCAAAATCCATTTGCCCTCTGTGCACTTGACCAGGCTGCCTGGGACGTATGGGCTAAACGACAGGGCAAACCACTTTACAAAATCTGGAATCTCGATCCCACCAATTCGCCCCTGACCGATTACACAATCGGACTTGATACACCAGCCCAAATGGTTGAAAAAATGCAGGAACGCCCCTGGCCACTGTATAAAATTAAATTGGGTCGGCCTGAGGAAGATAAAGATATAAGTCTGGTTCAGGCATTACGCCAGCATACCGATGCCGTGTTTCGGGTTGACGCGAATTGTGGCTGGATGGCAACGGATGCAATTGTTAAATCGAAGCTATTGCGTGATCTGGGCGTTGAGTTTATTGAACAGCCACTTCCGGCCAATGATTGGGAAGGGGCTAAACAGGTTTACGAGCAGAGTGCGCTGCCCATTATTGCCGATGAGAGTTGCATTGTTGAAGCCGATGTTGACCGCTGTGCGGGCTATTTCCATGGGGTAAATATTAAGCTGACCAAGTGTGGCGGCATAACGCCCGCCCGACGAATGATTGCCCGCGCCCGTGAGTTGGGCCTACAGGTAATGGTAGGCTGTATGACTGAGTCGAGTGTGGGTATTTCGGCCATTGCCCAATTGCTTCCCTTGCTCGATTATGCCGATTTAGATGGAGCCATGCTGATTGCCAACGACCCCGCTACCGGTGTTACCTTCGATTATGGAAAAGTCGTTTATGCCGATGAGAATGGCACAGGGACGAAGTTATTATTACCTGAATGAGTGATTTTTTTGAAATAAACCAACTTCCCAATCGAACGATAATCCACCAGGGAAAGGCATATCGTTTTTTTAGTGGTACGGCCTACCTGGGGTTACCCCAACACCCATCTTTCCAGCAACTGATGAGAGAGGCCATCGGTCAATATGGAACCGTTTTTGGTAGTTCGCGTAATGGGAATGTACGCCTGGGTATTTATGAACAAGCCGAAGCCAAGATGGCTTCGGTCGTTGGGGCCGAGGCTGCACTAACGGTCTCATCGGGGATGATGGCCGGGCAGGTCGTTATCAACTGGCTACGTGGTCAGGCCGGCACGTTTGTGTATGCACCAACTGCACACCCAGCGCTCTGGCACGAGCCAATGGTTACGTTACCTTCGATGTCGTTTGCCGATTGGACTGCGCAACTCTCCAGTCAGCTCCAAACGGTTGCCCCTGGACCGATTGCAATTTTGACTAATGCGCTCGATGCCGTTCGTTCAGATTATTATGCGTTTGACTGGATAAACAACCTGCCTGATGATCGGCCTATTACGGTTGTTGTGGATGATTCGCATGGATTGGGTGTACTTAATCAGGGGCGGGGTATCTGGCCACAAATCAGTCATAAACCCAACGTTCAATTGATTGTTACAGCTTCGTTGGCAAAGGCGATGGGTATGCCGGGAGGGGTAATTTTTAGTAATGCCGATATACTAACCAGCCTGCGCCGAACGGCATTTTTTGGGGCTTGTTCACCAATGCCTCCTGCGAATTTGGCGGCCTATCTTGAGGCCGATGCCTTGTATGCCGAAGGATATGAGCAACTTCAGCGAAACATCCTGCTGGCCGAGAAACTGTTACTGCCAACGGGCTTATTCCGGCATGCGACGGGCTATCCGGTTTTCTTCACCGAACACGATGAGTTGTACGCTTACCTGCTCGAACACGAAATTCTGGTTTACTCATTCGCTTACCCCACAGCCGCGGATCGGGCGAATACCCGAATTGTGATCAGTGCCTTTCATACCTCAGAGGACATTCAGGAAATAGCAGAGATAGTAAATAGGTTTAACCGCAAAGGTCGCTAAGGGTAGCGCAAAGAACGCAGAGAAAACAATCTTTGTGACCTTTGCGCTACCCTTAGCGACCTTTGCGGTTAAAACCCTCTATTTCAACCCTTCTAAAAACGCCAGACTGCCCGGCATTTGCTCCATGGAGCGCGATGATTCGTCTTCGATAAAATAGTGCTTCACGCCCGATTTTTTCGCTTGTTTCATAATGGCCGCAATGCCCACATCACCCTGACCAAGCACAACGTTCGATTCAACATCGGAGTGCCCCGTCTGACTATCGGGAGTGCCAGGTTTACGGTCTTTTAGATGCATCAGCAGGAAGCGTTTCGGATACTTCTGTAGCAGGGCAACGGGGTCGTAACCAGGCGATTTTACCCAAAATACGTCCATCTCGAAATGGACTGATTTGGGGTCAAGATTGTCGGCCAGGTAATCGAAAAATGTGCCGTCTTTGTACGTTTGAAATTCATAGCCGTGGTTGTGGTAACACAAGGTGAGGTCGTTACCAGCCAGTAATTTTCCGGCGGTGTTAAATACATCGACAGCCCGGTCTGCGTCCTGTATCGTAAATGCATCACCAGTGTGAGGAATCCAGGTGCAGACGATATATTTTACGCCCAGGGCTTTAGCTTCCGCTACAATTTTCGGTACGTTCGAGTCCAAATCCTCAAAACTTGCTCCCGTGCTGATGGCTTTAATGCCATTCTGATCCAGTAATTTACGGAAATCGGATAAGCTAAGTCCGTACGTTCCGGCAATTTCCGCTTCCCGAAATCCCATTTCTTTCACTTTGGCCATCGTACCCGGAACATCTTTCGCAAACTGATTACGAAAGCTATACAGTTGCAAACCGACTGGCGCGGGTTTCTGCGCCATTACGACCAGAGTACATAAAAGTAGTCCGGCGAATAGAAAAGTAGAAGTAGCTTTCATGGATGCAGGGCTTAGTGATGGTTTCAAGTGAAACGTTAAACCGTAAACTATCTACCTGTTTGGGTCGTAAACGTACTTTCAAAAATCTTGTCGGCATTGCCAGTCTCGAAACCTTCGCGCCGATGCTGACGAGTGATCTGGTCGGCGGGTAAGTCGCGAAACGGAGGGAGTACACGT
Source organism: Spirosoma sp. KCTC 42546 (assembly GCF_006965485.1). NCBI lineage: Bacteria > Pseudomonadati > Bacteroidota > Cytophagia > Cytophagales > Cytophagaceae > Spirosoma > Spirosoma sp. KCTC 42546. The sequence goes on along the minus strand of NZ_CP041360.1, from coordinate 6,237,063 downwards.
CGTTCGGCGAATTCTACGTAGGAACCCGCAATGCGGAAAATATCCCCACCCGCAAAGTCGGCATCAATCATTTGTGCTACAGTGGAGGCTTGCCGCAGGTCGCCGTCTGGGCTAACTTTAATCGTACCACCTGCTGAATTGAGCTTGAATCCACTAGTTTCCAGAAAGGCAACAAACTCGTCGATGGTGTTATAGCCCGGCTTCAGGTTATGCACGCTAATCGTAAAATGATTCAGGTAATAGCGGTTGTAGATCACCCAGGCCGCGTATTCACTTTCAGCCAATAAGGTTTGATAATCGGCAAGTGTTGGCGTTTGCCAGAGTGGCTGGTGTAGAAACTGATCAACAGCGTTGGCATCATCTAAATCCAGCGAATCGACTGGATCACTAGTTACTGTATCGGTGTAGCGATGGATGATTTGCTGAGCTTCCTCGGAGAGTTCATGAACGCGTAGCTCACTGGCAAAAATGCGTGGGTACTGTGATTCAGGTGGACTGTACCAGTAAGCCGTTAGTTTCTTCCCCGTGAAATTAAACTCATCCCGTTTTTCATACCCGTAGTGAAGGAAAATTTTCTCGAACGACGCGATTCCAAGATTCGGTACACCCATTGTCCGGAAGGCAATGTGGTCATTTTCAATTTCGTCCGGCGATTGAATGATGCCCGCATCGAGCATGGCGTTAATAACGTTCTGCACATCGGGAACGCGCTCACTGTATCGGCGCATCAGCCCGCCCAGTACGCCATCAAGAGTTTGAGTTGGTGAAGTAGTCATAGTTTTTTTGTCATGCTGACGAAGGAAGCATCTTCGTCGATTGCCGTTACCATAGCTGGAATACATTGCGGTTAACGAAGATGCTTCCTTCGTCAGCATGACAAAATTAACTCCAAACGCTTCTCGCCAGCAGCACATCCTTACCAAATTCGGGGTGAATAATCCGGTGCAGGAATGCCTGTGGGGTTTCAACGACCGACTGAATCTGCAATTGATCGCGCCAGTGGCTTTCGGTTCGGTAAACTAAATCAATTTCGGCTAATTTCCGCGTTTGCAGGGTCTCACTGTCAACGGCTTCGAGTAGCCATTCAACATAAGCCACGTTGTTAACGTGCTGATTCTGGTCGATACTGAGCCAACCGACTTCCATAGTTTTGGTGTGGGTTGGTTCAAAATCTGCCGACTGAAAAATAGGTCTGGATGATAATTTTGCCAGCGGAGCAACCGCCGTTTTTGGAATATCGGTTGGCGGGCTTAGGCTGCGGATAAAGTCGGGCAGGGATACCATGGCCCGTTTTTCCATACTGAACACGAGCCACGTACTGGTGGCATCGGCCAGTAGGGTGCCATCTTCGGCCAATACCTGAAACTCACGATAAATGAAATACTTCTCGACTTCGGTGGGGTAGGTCAACAGTCGAATGGTCTGACCATAACGCGGGTACTCGTGCATTCTGAGTCGGAAGCGCATCAGCATCCAGCCAAATCCCCGTTCGGCCAAATCAGAAATGCCAATGCCGTATTCAATTGCATTTCGATTGGCTGATTCCTGCATCAGGTTCATCAGGGCCGGAATGCTCATTCGCCCGAACGCATCGCACTCATAACCGCGCAATGTAAAGGTATCTGTCTGGATAAATGCCATGCCTCAAAGGTACGACGAAGCATGAATCACCATCAATTTGTTGCAACTTGATGTAAAGGCTATTTTATTACCATGAAGCCCCGTAGTATCTACTCAACAGTACAAACGAACACAATTTTCGACCAGCGATATATTCGCGAAGCCAATCGACATAAATTCTCCCCTCACATTACTGAGCATTCTAAATTAGAGCAAAAAAATCTATCTATGAGTTTATTGGAATGGGTCTTTGAACCACTTAATCCTGGCCCAGTAGGTAAGTTAGAGGTGAATCCGCCGGAGCCAGACGATGATGATGACCCGCCGAAGAAATGGCTCATTTGGTTGTCTATTATAATCGGTCTGCTTTTGTTGGGTATTGGCCTATATTGGGTGTTTTACAATCTGTTTTATGCAGGGGCCAGGCTAGTACTTTTCAAACTATGTTTTTTAGTCCTTTATGTACTGATAAGCCATTCTGTTACCGCCACACCTGATTATACCAACGTTGGCTGGTTTGGGGGACTCATAGATAACCCATTTCGTATATCGGATGACTACAATAGATGGCTCGTGTTCATACAGGTTATTTTACTCCCAGGCAAGTTAATCGCTTACAGTCTAGCGATGAGTTGGTTGCTAGGCAAGTATCTCTATAAAAAACTCAAAAAGTAGTTTTGCGAGCTGGATTATGTTTCCCCTGTTGGGCTTAGTATTCACTACTCCCAACAATCAAGCCTCCGCAACCGCCAAAGGACTTCTGGGGGTATGCGCTACATTCTGGCGGTAAAACATGCGGTAAATAATCGGGAAAACCAGCAGGGTTAAGATGGTTGCCGTAATCAGTCCACCAATCACCACAATGGCCAGCGGCTTCTGGGTTTCGGAGCCAATACCGGTCGAAACGGCGGCTGGTAGCAGACCGATGGCGGCCATGAGCGCCGTCATGATGACGGGACGGATACGCGTTTGAACGCCCTCCCGAATGGCGGTGTCGATGGGCATTTTGTTCCGGCGGTTGGTGTTGAATACCGAAATCAGGATAACGCCATTCTGCACACAAATCCCGAACAGGGCAATAAAGCCAACCCCCGCCGAAATCCCGAAGTTCATGCCCGTTACGTGCAACGCCAGAATGCCACCAATCAGCGCAAAGGGCACGTTGAGCAGCACCAATCCCGCATCTTTCACATTGCCGAACAGGATGAATAGAATCACGAAGATAGCCGCCAGACTCAACGGAACTACCTGCCCGAGCCGTTTGGTAGCCCGAACCTGATTCTCGAACTCGCCCGTCCAGTTGATGGAGTATCCCTTGGGTAAGTTCTTTAGGGCTGCATTAACCCGTTTCTGAGCGTCGGCGATGGTGCTGCCTAAATCCCGCTCCCGTACCGAAAACTTGACGCCAATGAATCGTTTGTTGTTGTCGCGGTACACGAACGCGGGGCCCGTTACCTCGCGGATGGTGGCAATTTCGCGTAATGGAATTTTACTGCCCCGTAGCGTGGGGACCATCAGTCGCATAATGTCTTCTTCGGTTTTACGGTAGCTTTCGCCGTAACGGAGCCGGATATCGAACTTGCGCTCCCCTTCATAGAGAATCGAGGCTGTTTTGCCGCCAATGGCCATTTCGATAACGGCTTGCGCATCAGCGGTGGATACCCCATAAAGTGCCATTTTCTGATCATGGAACAGAACACTGATTTCGGGCTGGCCAATGTTACGCAGAATCCCCACGTCTTTCACGCCCGGCACATCGCGGATAGACGCGATAACCGTATTGGCTAATTTATTTAGTTCATTAAGATCGTCGCCAAAGATTTTAACCGCGTTACTGGCGTTCATACCCGCCACGGCTTCGGCCACGTTGTCGATAATGGGCTGCGAGTAGTTATAGTTGATTCCTTGGAATTGCTTCAACCGACCATCCATTTCCTCGATCAGCTGGTCGGTGGTGATTTTACGCTTCCATTCGTCTTTGGGCTTGAGGTTCACCTGCATCTGCACGTAATAAAAGCCCGATGGGTCAGTGCCGTCGTTGGAGCGGCCCGTTTGCGATAACACACCGTTTACCTCCGGAAAATCCATTAGTTTTTGCCGAAGTATCCGTACCATGCCTACTGTCTGATTCAGCGAGCTACTCATAGGCAGTTTGGCCTCTACCCATAACGCCCCCTCATTGAGTGTCGGCAGGAATTCCGTACCGAGCAGGGTAGAGGACAGGAACGTAACTGCCATAAAAGCTACGGCTGCCAGCAGACTTAGTTTCCGGTTGGCGTAGCACTTGGTAAAACCCGCCATCACAATCCGGTCGAAGAAATTGACCAAGGGGTTGTTGCGTTCTCGTACGTTCTTCTTCAACAGAATAGAACACAGCAACGGCACCAGCGTGAGGGTAAATAGCAAAGCACCGAGTAAGGCAAAACCCAGTGTCCAGGCCAGGGGCGAAAACATCTTGCCTTCCACTTTCTGGAAGGAGAAAATAGGTAATAAGGCCGTGATAATGATCAGTTTGGAGAAGAAAACGGCTTTACCTAACTCGCCACCTGTTTTCTTGATCATCCCTAGTTTAGCCATTTTGTTAAACTTGGGCATACCCACCTTAAGCGCCAAATGATCGAGCGAAACGAATATCCCCTCGACCATGACGACGGCACCGTCGATGATGATACCGAAATCCACCGCACCCATCGACAGCAGGTTGGCCGACATGCCCCGCAACTTGAGGCACATGAACGCAAACAACAATGCCAACGGGATAATCATCGAAACGATAATGGTTGTCCGCCAGTCGGCCATGAACAGAAATACGATCACCGTAACCAGAATGATCCCTTCGGTGAGGTTGTGCAGAACGGTTTTCGTGCAGAAACTGATCAGGTTATCGCGATCGTAGAAGGTCACCATCTTTACGTCGGATGGGAGAATGCGGGTGTTTAACTCAGCAATTTTATCCTTGACGCGCGCCAGGACCTCGCTGGGGTTTTCGTTCTTCCGCATCACCACGATGCCTTCAACTACGTCATCGTTGTCATTTAGCCCCACTTGACCCACGCGCGGCAGGTTCGATTCCGCCACTTCGGCTACGTTTTTAACCAATACGGGGTTGCCGTCCAAATCTTCCACAATCAGGTTTTCAATATCCTGAATGGAGGTGAGCAACCCAATACCACGCACCACATACGCCTGTCCGTTTCGCTCGATCACATCGCCCCCCACGTTGATGTTGCTGCGCGTAACGGCCTGATAGACTTCGAGTGGCGTAATGTCGTATTTAGCTAATTGCGTCGGGTTCACCCGGATTTCGTAGCTCTTTTCGCGGCCACCAAACGCCACTACATCAGCCACACCCGACACCGAACGTAACTGGCGATCAATGACCCAGTTATGCAGCGTGAGCAATTCGCGACTGTCGCGGGAGGGGGATTTGAGCGTAAAACGAAAAATCTCGCCCGTTGGCCCATAAGGAGGTTGCACATCGGGTTCAACGCCATCGGGTAGCGATACCGTTCGGAGTTGGTTGTTGACCTGCTGGCGGGCAAAAAAGTCTTCGACATCATCTTCAAAAATGATTTTGATAATGCTCAGCCCAAACATGGTGATGGAGCGAACGTTGGTTTTGCGTTGCACCGCGCTCATCGATATTTCGATGGGTACAGTCACAAATCGCTCGATCTCCTCTGCCGAACGACCATTCCATTCCGTTACAACAATGATCTGCGTATTGGTTACGTCAGGGAAAGCCTCAAGCGGTACGTTGAGGTAACTGACTACTCCGGCTGCTATTAGCCCAATAGTCATGAAAAAGATGAAAAAGCGGTTTTTTAGGGAGAAACCGACGACATCACGGATGAATTTGTTCATGGAAAAGGGGGGAGAATGGGAGGAGAGGGAGGAAGGAGGAAGGGGAGGAAATGGAATAGGAATAGTTACTTAATTAGTGTCACCTTCCCTACTCCCTTCTTCCCTTTCCTCCTTCCTCCCTCTCCTCCTTTTTAATCATTGATGGCGTCGTAGACCAGGAGTTGATTTTTAGAAATGACGCGTTCGCCCGGTTTCAGGCCCGTTTTGATATAGGCGATGTCGCCAACAGTTTTGAGAACATTCACCTCACGGGTGTCGATGTCGGAGCGGCCCCGGAAGACCATGACGTAATGTTTTGATTGGTCGAAAATGACTGAGCCCGCAGGTACCGTAGCTAGTTGACCACCGTCTTCGTAGCGTAAGGTAACGGTCGCATGCATTTCGGGGCGTAGTTTCATCGCCTTGTTATTCAGGCGGATCCGAACGGTCATGGCTTTGGTGCCGGGGTCCAGTACCGTATAAATTTTATCGACCTGGCCATGAAAGAGATCGTCAGGATAGCTTAGCGTTTGAATGGAGGCATCCATTCCCATCCGTACCCGCCCAATGTCGCTTTCGTTGACATTGGCTAATACCCAAACCTCACTGATCTGACCAATTGTAAACAGGTTGCCGGCATTGTCGGAACGAAGTTGCGTACCCCGGTTCACATTCTTCTCGATCACGTAACCGTCGATGGGGGCTTTTACGGTGTACATTGACGTTTTGCCAAGGCCGTAAATTTTAGAGACTTCGGCTACCCGATTCGATTCGGCCTGAGCTTTCTCCACCTCTTTCTGAGCCGCTACCACTTCGCGCTGCGAGGTAAGCTTGGTTTCGAACAGGTCCTGAGCTACCCGCAGATTTTTCTCGGCCAGCAGCAAGTCTGACCGGGCTTGGATGCTTTGCCGTTCTATATCGGCCACTTCGCCCGAACGAATGGAGGCTAATGTCTGGCCTTTGTGGACGTAATCGCCCAGTTCTACTCGTACGTCTTCTACATTGCCCCCTACCAGTGGATACACTTTAATGACCCGGTTCTCGTCGGCCATGACTTTACCCACCAGCGTCAGTTCACTTCGAACGGGCTGCATAACCACACTATCGAGGTGAATCCGGTGCATCATCGTATCGGATAGCATAAATGCTTTTTCCTCTTCCGGTGCTGGTTTAGGGCCACAGGAGAAGAAAAAGGTCAGGCAACTGAGCAGCAAAAAAACAGTGATTTTCATTGTAGTACCGGGCATCTTGTCCGGTCATGTAAGTAAGGGTAATTTGACTAAGTGCTTATTTCGTCCGGACAAGACGCCCGGTACTACCTAAATAATTCTTCACCGACGAGGTAATTCAGTTCTTCGTAGGCGCTAATCCGGTCGGCTTTCAGGCGGTTGAGCTGGCGAACACTATCGTTGTAGGCTTCAATCAGATCGACAAATTCAATGAGTGTCAGATTGCCTTTCTGGAAGCTGATAATAACGCCCCGGTTTAGCTCGTCGAATTGATCGGTAAACGAGCGTTCAATAGACTGAACCCGCCGTTCGACCTCCCGAACTTTTTGCAGTGAGGTTACTACTTCGTTGCCGACCTGAATGGCCTTTTGGCGTTGTAACTGACTTTGGTAATTGATCTGACTACGGGCTGCCCGAATGGCTCCCTGATTGCGGTTGAAAACCGGGATGTCGGCCGATACTGACAGGCCAACATAGTTCTGAATATAGCTGCCTGCCTGGTCGTAGGTGCCGCCTACGCGTAAATCTGGTACGGCCAGCGACTTCTGTAAATTATAATTCAGTTCAGCCTGTCGAATGAGTGACTCCGACGCTTTTAGATCGGGCCGATTGCGAAGGGCCATTTGCTGGAGCGTGTCGTCAGGTTGCGTAGGCAGGTGATAACGGGGTAACGTTGCGTCTCGAACGCGCGGCTGAATGGGTTGATCTACAGACAAGAGCGTCCGTAAAGCCCGCTGATCGTCGGCCAACTGGAATACGATCTCCGTTCGGTCGTTGTTGAGTTGAAACAGTAGCGCTTTGAGCCGAAGCAATTCACGAAGCGAAATGTTATTTCGTTCGTACTGCTTTTCATAGGCCGACACCGTAGTTTCAAGCGTAGCAATCTGCTGATTAAATCGATTCAGCGTCAGCTGTTGAAAGTAAATGGAGTAGAACCGACTCCGTAGATCAAAGCGCAGGCCGCGCAGTAAATCGAGCAATTCTAATTCGGTCAGGCGGGCCGCTTCCGATGCAAGTGCAATGCGTTTATTCCGTTTTCCGGCGGTATAAAGCAATTGTTGCACCGAGATGATTTTCTCACCTTGCCTTCCTACGTCCAGCACCCGCCGGGTTTCGCTATTGAACGAGCTAACCTCCAGCGTTACGTTTGGGTTATCGTATAAACTGGCTTGTAGTACCTGCGCCTGACTGGCATCGATCCGAAATCGCTCGGCCAATAACAGCAGATTGTTTTTCAGAAACAGGCTATCGGCTTGCCGAAGGCTTATGTGAAGGGAATCCTGCGCCAGGGCAGACTTGGTATTCTGGAAAAAAAAGAAACTAAAGAAGACGATCAGCAGCAGCCGCATGAGTTGACATGAATAGGGCTACAAAGGTCTTTAATTTGTATTAAAGGGAGCTTAAATTGACATTAAAGGGAGTTTATAAAAAGATTAGAAAATTATTAGAGACTCTTATTAAGGCTTGATTTTAACCGTATAAGTGTGTTAAGGCTGATTTAATCAGCGGAATGTGAGGTTTAATATGTAAGTGCCCTCACACATGCGGTAGCGAAACGGTAAACGTACTGCCTTCGCCCAGGTTGCTATTAACTGATAAGGTTCCCATGTGGAGTTCAATGAGTTTCGCACAAATGGATAAGCCGATGCCAAATCCCTGATAGTCGAGAACGTTAGTTGATCTGTAGAATGGTTCGAAAATATGCGCCTGGTCGTGTGGTGAAATACCAATCCCCTTATCCTGAACCGTGATCCGGCAATACTGACTATCTGTGCTGATGCGTACTTGGGCAGTATGGTCTGGTGAGTATTTGCAGGCGTTATCGAATAGGTTGAGAAACACTTGTTTCAACAGTTCCTCATTTGCTTTAACAAGTGTTTCGGTCTCAGTTTCCGGCAAATTGCTGTAGTCAACTGCAATTCGGTACGTGGGCTTGGCACTTACCAGTTCATCTTTAGCCAGAAAAACAACATCATCAGCGCGAACAGTCCGAAACGATACCTGATTGCTTGTTTCCAGCGTTCGGGCCAGCAGTAGTAAACTATTGGTCAAGCCAATGAGCCGATCGGTATCTGAAAGTAAGTTGATCAGAATCTCTTTGTGTTCAGCTACGGTTAGCGGTCGGCGTAAACCCAGTTGGATCTCTGACTTCAGCGCGGCCAGGGGTGTTCTGAGTTCATGCGATGCATGCGATACAAAACTTCGCTGTTGTTCAAAGGCCTGGTACAGCCGGTGCAGTACGTCGTTGAAGTTCATGGCCAGTCGGGCAATCTCATCCTGCCGATTGCCTTCGTCCAGTCGTTGCTGAAGATTGAGCGCTGTAATGGTCGATACCTGCTGATTGATTTGGCTGATGGGGCGTAAGGATTGACCGGCAAAGAAAATACCCAGTCCAATAGTAATGCTCAGGCCCGCCAGCAATCCCCAGCCTAAGGTTAATCGCAGATTTTCCAGCTTACTCTTCCCAAACTGATCGTAGGCGGAAGCTAACACGACCAGGTCCCGACCGTTCTGCTGGTAGAGCAACCCGACCAGTTCATTGTGCTCACTAAACGTTTCAATTTCTTTCTTTTGCCGAACCTCGTCCAGTAGAGTTGTCTGGAAATGAATGACCTGATCATCGACACTCGAATAGATCAGACGATTCCTGGCATCGAAAATCAGAACTTTCTCATCGATCAGGGCCGTGAGCGTATTACGATCAATGATTTTAAGCAACTCCCGATCCACTTCTTTCACTTCAATTAAAAAGCGAACGGTAGTACGGGCTTTATTTTTGAGCCGCTCGTAAAACTCCTCCCGCCGGTACGTAGCCGACACCAGATAAATCAGCACCGAAAAAACGATCAGAATCGTAGCGACAATGAGTGAGAACTGTAGGGCGATGCGGTTGCGGATGGTCATGGTGAGAGGGAGGAAAGGGGGGAGGGGGAGGAAGGGAAGAGAGGGAGGATGGAGGAGAGGGAGAAACGAAATTAAGCATCCCCTTTCTCCCTCTCCTCCATCCTCCCTTTACTCCTCCTTCAACACATAACCCATACCCGGCCGGGTATGGATCAGTTTAGGCTCAAAATCGCGGTCGATTTTTTTGCGCAGGTAATTTACATACACCTCCACGACATTCGTACCCGGATCGAAGTTAAGATTCCAGACGGTTTCGGCAATATCCATTTTCGAGAGAACCCGGCCTTTGTGGCGAATCAGGTATTCCAGCAGGGCAAATTCGCGGGCGGTCAGGTCAATGAGTGTATTGTCTCGCCGAACCTCCTTAAGGCTCAGATTGACCGTCAGATTGGCTACCTGACAGATGTCTTCTGTAATTGGATCGTTAATGAACGATGAACGCCGGAAGCAGGTAGCTACCCGTGCCACCAACTCGCGGAAATCGAATGGTTTCACAAGGTAATCATCAGCTCCTAGACCCAGGCCTTCTATTTTGTCTTCAATTTCTCCCAGTGCCGTGAGCATAATAATAGGCAACTGTGGTTTCTCGGCCCGCACACTCCTACAGACTTCAAAGCCACTTAAACCGGGTAGGTTGATATCCAGGATCAGTAAATCGACACCGGGTTGCAGCGCCATCTGTCGTCCGTTCAGACCCTCATAGACGACCTCCGTGGCATAGCCTTCTTCCAGTAACCCCCGGCTGATATTCTGGGCTATACGCCGGTCATCTTCTATGATCAGTATTTTCTTCATATCGTGAGCGTTGAGTTGGTTATTAAGTCAACGCTCAACTTAATAACCAATAAGCAACTAAAATTTACCATAAAAAAACTCCCTCGTTACAGATATCCGTAACGAGGGAGTTTTGTGATCGTTAAAAAGAGAAACGATGACCAGCTTACGACTGCGAAGTCGGGGTTGCGTTTTCTTTTGTACCGTACCGTTTGCGGAACTTGTCCACACGGCCGGCTGTATCGAGCAGTACGTTTTTGCCCGTATAGAACGGGTGCGACTGCGAACTAACCTCGATCTTAACGAGCGGATAGGTTTTGCCTTCGAACTCGATGCTGTCTCTGGTTTGAACCGTTGAGCGGGTCAGAAATTTATAATCGCTCGACAGGTCGTGGAATACCACTTCGCGGTAATCCGGGTGAATGCCCTTTTTCATGATTAATCTCAGTTTCTTGTCATCTTCTCGGTTTCCGACCGAAAAGGACTGCAAAGGTACGGTTTTTATCAGGATTGCCAAGCCTTTTTGTGGGTTCTTTTTCAGGCTGATAACGAACTGGTTAAACTGGAACCGTTGCCTAATAATGCGGTAATAAACAGTTGGTCCTCTGCGTCTTTTTTCATACATTTCCGAACCGTACGCTTTCTCCACGGAATAGTGCTCGCCAGAGTTTGGCCCCACATTCCGATCAATAAAAATCGCTTTATTAATTTCTAAGAATAGCTCTCCACTGGGGTATTGATAAGTCGCTAACGCTGACGACTTAACAATTTCTTAACCTGCCTGAAGAGTTGAACGTTTCAAGGATTTATCAAAACACCCGAACCTTCCGGGTTGCTTTTCCGTCTTTTTCAAAGGAACTTTAGAACGCCATCCGCTACACCTTTGGGTAACTACTGAGGTTCAGTTTTTTGGTTACTTTTTTTCCTTTCTCGTCTGAATAGATGACACTATACTACCTCTTATAATTAACCATCATATACATTCAATCTCAACCGTAACCTGTATGCAGTCAACATTTTTCCATACTTAACTAGCCGAAATACGTATGTACGTTATCAAACGCGACGGGCGCCGGGAGTCCGTCAAGTTCGACAAAATCACCGCTCGAATCGAGAAGCTGTGTTATGGTCTTGACCCAGCTTATGTGCAGCCTGTTGAAGTGGCTGTAAAAGTTGTCAGTGGTCTGTACGATGGGGTAAAAACCACCGAACTCGACAATCTGGCCGCTGAAACCGCAGCTTCCATGACGACCAAGCACCCCGACTACGCCATCCTGGCCGCTCGGATTGCCATCTCGAACCTGCACAAGGAGACGAACAAATCGTTCTCCGGTACCATCAAGAAACTGTATCAGTATGAAGATCCAAAAACGGGCGAAAATGCGTCATTGATCTCGAAAGAGGTGTATGATGTAGTTCGTCAGCATGCGGCTCTGCTGGATTCAACCATTATTTATGATCGGGATTATGGCTATGATTACTTCGGCTATAAGACTCTCGAAAAATCGTATCTGCTAAAGCTGGACGGCCGGATTGCCGAACGCCCCCAGCATATGCTGATGCGGGTAGCTGTTGGGATTCACATGGAAGATGTGGACGCAGCTATCGAAACCTATAATCTGCTTTCCGAAAAGTGGTTTACGCACGCTACGCCGACCTTGTTCAATGCCGGTACACCGAAGCCACAGATGTCGAGTTGCTTCCTGCTGACCATGAAGGACGACTCCATCGACGGAATTTATGATACACTGAAACAAACCGCCAAAATCTCGCAATCGGCGGGTGGTATTGGCCTGAGCATCCATAACGTTCGGGCAACGGGAACCTACATTAAAGGCACCAACGGAACCAGCAACGGGATTGTACCGATGCTGCGTGTATTTAATGATACAGCCCGTTATGTGGATCAGGGTGGCGGGAAGCGGAAAGGCTCCTTCGCCATTTATCTGGAACCCTGGCATGCCGATGTATTTGACTTCCTGGATCTGAAAAAGAACTCCGGTAAGGAAGAAGGCCGCGCCCGCGATCTGTTCTACGCCCTCTGGACGCCTGATCTGTTCATGAAGCGGGTGGAAGCCGACGATGTTTGGTCGTTGTTCTGCCCACACGAGTGCCCAGGTCTGGCCGATTGCTATGGTGATGAGTTTGAAGCTTTGTACGAGCGCTACGAGCGCGAAGGCCGTGCCCGCCGGACGATAAAAGCGCAGGAGTTGTGGTTCAAAATTCTGGAATCGCAAACCGAAACGGGTACGCCTTATATGCTGTATAAGGATGCGGCTAACAAGAAATCGAACCAGAAGAACCTCGGTACCATTAAGTCGAGTAACCTCTGCACCGAAATCATCGAGTACACGGCTCCCGACGAAATTGCGGTGTGTAACCTGGCATCGCTTGCCCTGCCGAAGTTCATTACACGAGGTAAGGACGGCATCATGCGGTTCGATCACCAGAAGTTGTATGAAGTGACCAAAACGGCCACCCGCAACCTGAACAAAATCATCGACATCAACTATTATCCAGTTGAAGAGGCTCGTCGGAGTAACATGCGTCACCGGCCAATTGGTCTGGGTGTGCAGGGACTGGCCGATGCCTTCATCATGCTGCGGATGCCGTTTGAGTCGGAGGAAGCGCGTCGCCTGAACGAAGATATTTTCGAGACGATTTACTTTGGTGCCATGACTTCGTCGATGGAGCAGGCCAAAGAATATGGTCCGTACGAAACCTGGAAAGGCTCGCCAATTTCGGAAGGCGTGTTCCAGTTCGATATGTGGGGTGTTAAGCCTAAGTCGAATCGTTGGGATTGGGAAAGTCTGCGGAAAGACGTTGTTGAACATGGTGTGCGGAACTCGCTGCTGCTGGCACCCATGCCAACGGCATCGACCTCGCAGATTCTGGGTAACAACGAGTGTTTCGAGCCGTACACGAGTAACATCTACACCCGTCGCGTATTGTCGGGCGAGTTCGTTGTTGTGAACAAGCACCTGCTCAAAGACCTCGTGAAGCTGGGTCTATGGAACGATGCCATGAAGAATAACCTGATTCTGGCCAACGGCTCGGTACAGGCGATTCCGAATATTCCGCAGAATATCAAAGACCTCTACAAAACGGTTTGGGAGATTAAGCAGAAGCACATCATCGACATGGCCGCCGATCGGGGCGCGTACATCTGCCAGTCGCAGTCGCTGAACATCCACATTCAGGATTCTAACTTCGGCAAGCTGACGTCCATGCACTTCTACGCCTGGAAAGCGGGTCTGAAAACAGGTATGTATTACCTCCGTACGAAGGCCGCTGCCGATGCCGTGAAGTTCACCGTGGTACAGCCACAGGCCGAGCCTCAACTGGAAGCAGTCCTAACCGAAGCCGTTACGGTAGAGAAACCCCTCGATTACGTACAGTACGCCAAGGAGCACGCCCAAAACACGACGCCCCAGCCCGTACCGATGGTAACGGATCTGGAACAGCAATATGCCGCCATGACCTGCTCACTCGATGACCCAGAAGGTTGCGAGATGTGTGGATCGTAGTTTAGGTTGATATATTGAAAATTGATAACTCCCGGCTGTGCTTGACATGGCCGGGAGTTGTGTTAATATGGGGTTAGGATTAGCTATTAACCACGCATTGCAACGTTTGAGTATTAGCAACTTAACTCCCTGACAGGTATAATCTGTGGCAAAGCCCTGATAGCCCAAACCCAAGCGTATACCGTGATTGGCAAATCAGCCTTGATCCACTAATTTGGAAACGGCCCACTTAATAATTTACTAACCAAATCGTGTTTATAACGATTTGTAATAGTATCAAAACTTTCAATTAGATTGCAATGTTGATCTTTTTGCAGAAGAACGTAAAGTTGTTACGTTCTTCTGTAGGATAAGTGCCTTTAAATCAGCATTGTCATGGAAAAAAAACATCCAGAGGAGCATATAAAAATAAATAGAACTAAGAGTGAAAGGAGATTTCAGGCTGAGTTAAGACTAGTTAGCTTTAAAGACGGTGAGTTCTTTATGAATTATATACCATCTTTAAATCTTACAGGCTATGGCGATACAGATGAAGAGGCTAGACATATGCTTATGGACATTGTCCTAAAAGATTATATTGATAACCTTATGCATTTGCCAGAATCTGACTTGTATATCGAATTGCGCCAGTATGGTTGGGTGCGAAAACCATTCCTAACCAAGCAGTTAAGAAATATTCAGTTTCTGGATACTAACACAATTAAGGATACCTTTAATCTTCCGGCAGAGACGGTTATTGAAGAAAAATACGTCACTGCATAATGGGGGCAATGGATTCAATTAAGGTATCCTGCTGGATATCTTTTCTTAAATTTAAAGGTTGTACATATAAATCTACAGAGGCTTCTCACGAAAAATGGCGTTGTCCAAATTGTACCAGATCGATTATATTCTGGGGTTCGAAAAAGGAAATACCAATCAATCATATCTTCTCTAATCTACGTTCGATGGGTGTTCTTAAGCGGGATTTTACTGACTGGATAGCCAAGAATTGTTAACATTTACAGCCTCGCTAGTTCGGGGCTTTTTATTTCACAAAGGGTGACTTTGCAAGAATTGCCTTTTATTGTTAGTTGCAGAAGAAATACTCTTTCGTCCAGCGTTTTCACAATTATTGAGCCACCAAAGATTATTTTGCTTTAAAACACTATCTTTTTAGTATGCAATTTCGATTTGATCGTATCGCCTGCGGAGCAGAAAAAACGGCCTGCTCAATAAGAAGCTACAAGTGTATGATTTGGCCCTTGCTGGACTTATTCAGTAGGTTCGTTAAGGGCTTTTGTTTACCTCATGGACTTAGACGCCGATTACCACTGGGTTTCCTTATATCGTAACTTGCCATCATGAAGAAACTTACCCAAGTATTGGTAATGCCCCTGCTTGTCTTGAGCCTGATTGGGTGCGGTCAGCAGCCGCTGGACAAAAAATACAATAGCACAACCATGTGGTACGACATTCGGGTGGGATCGAAACCTAAAAACGATTCCATCAACCATGAGTTATGCGCTCAGGCAGTTGCCGAAAATACCAAGCATGGGGTGAAGAACGAAGAGCTTACCTATCAGGAGTTAATTGATCAGGGCTACGAATTGCTGGCTAAAACGCATACGGAGGCTTATGCAGATAGTTTACGGAAAGTGTATAACCCATAGCAAGATTGAACTCATTTCAGCAAATCCGCTAAATACGTCTTCACAAGTTTGATTCGTACCTGGTAGAAATGGTCGTCGGAGGAGAGTAGGCGGGTGCGCCGGAGTTGCGGTAACTGCAAGGTCTCCGTAGCGAAACGGTGCATCAGCGAATCGACCTGAGTGAGGGACTTCATTAGATCAATGTTCAGGGCTGAGTTGATACTTACTACTTTTTGGGCAGCCGCAGTGCCTTCCGTGGCTGGAATGCGCTGGTAATCGACAGCTAACGTATCCACAAACAGATTTTCGTCGCCGTAGATAATCCGGCCATTCACAATGGTAGACCGTACCGAATGGTCATCCTCTGTTAGCAATGCATCTAACGCGGGTTGCCGGGCCGATTGCTTGCGTAAAATGAAGAAGTCGGCGTTGTAGCCTGTTTCAATGGCTCCGGCTTTTGCCTGGCCCAGCGCTTCGGCTGGATTTCGGGTAACCATGGCCAATAGTTGTGCATTACTGATATCGAGGGATACCGCATCGCAGAAATGTCGGGCAAACTTCAGTTCATCCCAAACATGCTTACTACCGCTGGGTGCCCAGTCGGAGCCCAGGCACACGTTAATGCCGTGATCGAGCAGCGTTTTTATGGGGATTGTATCGCGATAGAGAATCAGATTGGATACCGGCGACCAAACGATGCTGATGTGATTGTCGCGCAGGAAATCGAGGGTGGTCGGGTCGGAATAATCTAAGCCACAGGCATGGGTTAAGGTCAGATGAGCCGTTTTCAGGAACTCAGGATTATGGAGTTGCGCGAGCGCTTTCCGAAACTCAGTAAACTCCCGCCGGCTGAATCCATCGGGTTTTCCACGTTGAAGATAGCCTGATCGTCCTTCGGCAATATGTGCGATGGATGCATAAAATCGGTTATTGCCGTTTTGAACGGATTGCAGAAAATCATCGAAACTCGGGTGGCGCATCATGGGCCAGCCAGAGGTATCATCATTGGCCTGTAAGGGGCTGCCGGACGGATCGAAATTCGGGCCTGGCCTGACAAAATCGACCACGGAAAATACCTTTTTCGTAACCGGAAGCCCTAGTTCCTGAGGAGCGCCGGTATTCCGAACGATGAAGCTCGGCAGGCTGCCGTTATTTTCTAACTTAATGGTTTGCTGAAGGAGCGTAGTGCCGCCCGCTACGGCCTGTAATTCAGTAACAACGCCGTACATTTTCTGGATTTCGCTGATGGCCGAGGCCATCGAAACAGCCGTTGCCGGTTCTGCCTTTTCCTTCGTA
The DNA here is from genome assembly GCF_006965485.1 of Spirosoma sp. KCTC 42546. Taxonomy (NCBI): domain Bacteria; kingdom Pseudomonadati; phylum Bacteroidota; class Cytophagia; order Cytophagales; family Cytophagaceae; genus Spirosoma; species Spirosoma sp. KCTC 42546. Next base: position 6,220,239 of record NZ_CP041360.1, on the reverse strand, counting down.
AGCGACTGGACTATGGGCTGCACAAAGCCCAGATAATCGTTTACCCAACGCGATTCAATGTAGTCTTTAAAGCTTTTTATTTCCCGAAGGTATTGCTCATTGTTTCGCCATTGATACCGGTTGCTCCAGACCGCTGGGCTTTGCCAGAGTGGGAAAATATTGTACTCTGAATGGACATGTAAATTGATCAGACCCGGAAAAATAACTTCATCATCAGCCAGTTCCAGTAGAATCAAATCCGGAAGTGAGAGTGGTACTTTGCCATGCTGAATCGTCTTGATTTGACCGTTTTGAACAAGAATCGTTTTAACGGATTCACGTCCCTGAGAATCAACTACATTCCCCATGATGCATAAGGGGCGGCCAGACGATGAGTACATAGAAGTTGAGTAGTGTTTTTCTTTTTGTGGATAATCTACTATTTTATATTGTGTAAATAGGTATTAGAGGTAGATTAATTGGTATTGTCGGCTGGGTTGCCGTATTTAGCTATAGAGCGAACTGACACTACATCTTACCATGGCTACCAGAAAAATCAATCCGTTGCAGACAGAAACACACCGGCTCAATAGACTTTTTATACGACTTGTTTTTGGGTTAGCCTGCCTTCAGTTATCACTGGGTGTTTCGGCCCAAAAACTGAGCGTTACTAAAATGGACGCGCTGGTTGAGAAACAGCTATGGCCTGCTCTCGATGAACTCAGCGATTATGTGTCGCTCCCAAATGATGCGGTCAATGCGGAGGATATTAACAAAAATATTGCCTGGACCGAAAAAGCGTTCGCGAAACGAGGCTTTCAGACAACCGTACTCAAGACCACGCATTTGCCGCTGTTTTTAGCGGAGAAATCCATCCCGAAGGCAACACAAACGGTTCTGTTCTATTTTCATTTAGATGGCCAACCCGTACGGGCTACCGAATGGAATCAGAAAGATCCGTGGGTGACGGTATTCAAAGAAAAAACGAGCACCGGTGACTATAAAGAATTGGGGGGGGATCTGCCGAAAACGGTTGTCAACGATGAATGGCGACTGTTTGGTCGCTCTACCTCAGACGATAAAGGGCCGATCATTATGATGTTGAATGCCCTCGACATTGCGCAGGCCGAGAGACAGACTCCACCTTTTAACATCAAGATTATTATCGATACGGAGGAGGAAAAAGGTTCGGCAGGCTTAAAAAGCGCGCTGGATTCCTACAAAGAGAAATTGAAGGCCGATTACATGATTGTCATGGATGGCCCCATGCATTCGTCCAATATCCCGACCCTGACCTTTGGGTGCCGGGGCAATGCTGGTTTCACCATGACAACCTATGGGGCCATCACGCAGCAGCATAGCGGCCATTTTGGTAATTACTCACCCAATCCGGCCTTTCGACTGGCCCGGTTGATTACGTCCATGAAAGATGAGCAGGGGCGGGTGCTGATCCCGGGTTTCTACGATGGGATTACGTTTGACGATGCCACCAAAAAAATCATGGCCGCCGTGCCCGATAATAAACAGGACATCAACAAAACCTTGCTGATTGCCGACGAAGAGAAAGTGGGTGCTAACTATCAGGAGTCGCTTCAGTATCCATCGCTGAACATTCGGGGTATGAAGGCTGCCGTGGTGGGGAAAGGGTCTGGTACCATTATTCCGGAAGAAGCCGTAGCCAGTTTCGATATTCGGCTGGTGCCCGAAACGGATGGCAAACGGATGGTTGAGCTGGTTCGTAAACACATTGAAAAACAGGGCTTCACCGTACTGGATCACGTGCCAACGTCCGAAGAACGGCTGAAGTATAGCCAAATCGTGTTCTTCGAAGGTAATGCTGGAACGCCTGCTTTCCGTACCAATATCAACGAACCGATGGGTAGCTGGCTGCGGAAAGCGGTTACGAGCAGCTTTGGTAAAGACCCTGTCATCATCCGAATTATGGGAGGCACCGTACCCGTGGTTCCGTTCATTCAGGCGTTGAAAGTTCCGGCGGTCATTGTGCCGTTAGTGAACATGGATAACAATCAGCACAGCCCGAACGAAAACCTGCGGTTGGGGAATTTACGGACGGGAATAAAAACCTGTCTGGCTATTCTGACGACGCCCTTACCATGACGTATTTTTGTGATTCCTACCTTTCGGAATTACAAAAACTATAAAATTATGAGGCTCCTGCTCCTTTTGTTCACAACCTTACTGACAACGGCTGCTCTGGCCCAGGCGCCTTTTGCTGAACAGCTCGCCAAACACCGCGAAACCTATAAAAAGGATTTACTGGTATCGGCGGGTGGTCCATTAAAAGCGCAGGAGGATTTGGCGTATATCCAGTTTTACGCTCCCGACTCCACCTATCAGGTAACGGCTACGGTGCAATTAACGCCCAAGGCTGAGCCGTTTGAGATGCCTACCTACAATGGGCAAACCAGGCCGCATGTGTCCTATGCCATCCTGTCGTTTGTGCTCAATGGTAAGCCCCAGACATTGACCCTCTATCGGAACTTGAATGTGATCCGCATGCCCGAATACCGCGATTATCTGTTTCTACCGTTCAAGGATGCCACATCGGGTATGGAAACGTATGGGGGCGGCCGGTACATCGACTTTCGAACCGGCGATATTCAGAACGGCCACCTGACCATCGACTTTAACAAGGCTTATAACCCCTACTGCGCCTATCAGGAGGGTTATCCCTGCCCAATTCCCCCTACACAGAACCTGCTATCAGTCCCCGTTACTGCTGGCGAAAAGAACTATGGAAAAGCGCATTGATGGGCGCATTTCGCACACCGAAAGGTGCTGAAAGCCAGATAATTCCGGGTTGGATTAGGGAATACAGGCAGCTAAACAACCCTTCATTGTTGCCGCTTTCTGCCGATTTGTGAATATTATTTCAAAGAAACAACTTATTCGGCAAATATCGGGTTGACTAATTAGTGGGGTATCTAAACCCTCATAGATGGGCGGAGTGCCGTCGAAGTAACCCACCTCTCTAATAATACATCCTGACGAACACACGCAGGCTGATCTCACTTAATACCGATAAGGAATGGAGACATTTAGTAAAAAAGAAAAAGAAAAAGCAAGACAAAAAAAGAGAAAAGACAAGGAAGAAAAGCGAGAAGAACGGAAAGCGAGCGCCCAGAAAGGGCAAGGGCTTAATGAGATGTTGGCCTATGTGGACGAAAACGGGAACATAACCTCGACGCCACCAGACCCAAGAAAAAAGAGAACGATCGATCAGGAAGATGTTCAGATCGGCGTATCAAAACAGGAAGCAATGGCCCCGCAGGACAGCGTCAGGCAGGGTATTGTTAGCTTCTTCAATGCGTCGAAAGGATACGGCTTTATACGGGATTTACAGAGTCAGGAGAGCATTTTTGTGCACATGAATGGCCTTATAGATGCCGTTGGTGAAAGTGATAAGGTAACGTTTGAAGTGACCAGAACACCCAAAGGGCTCAATGCCGTTGAGGTGAAAAAGGCTGTATAAACGGAATCGACAACTCGGTTTATAAACCATATTTTCACAATTGACACTAATTGGGGATAAATAGGGTTATCTTTATAGACCAGGTGCCACTCGGACACCCGGCTCATCCTTATCTCCTATATTATGAGTAAGCCGATTTACACCTCCATTCCCCCCACCACCGATAATGTATACTGGATGTTGAAGTCCTCGGATGGTAAAACCAGTATTTATGTGCCACGGGATAGAGATCTTGACCGACAGCTAAAGATTAAATTTCAAGCCGAAGTCGCTGCACGGACATCAATCAAACGGAAAAAGGAGTATCGGTAATCACTAAGGAATAACTACGTATACTACTATAGCCTGGCCTCTCAGCCAGGCTTTTTAGTTAAATGGCTCTTTGGTAAGTGGCTGTAAGATAGTTACTTACCAAAGAGCCATTGTTTATTCTTATGGGTTAGTATTACTGTTTGCTATTTTGAAAAATAAGGTGCTCATCTTCAAGCGGTTCCTTGTTGTCGAGCTTAAGGCTTGACGTAGTCGATTCCGTATTTACGTTCCAGGTTCGATTTAGCAGATCGAATGGCTTCGATGTTCCCAAGTTGAGCGTTAACGAGGAAAGCCCATTTCCTCCATAGTAGGTTACAGCAGGTGAATAAATCCAGGACCCTTTGGTCGATTTGTTTCCCTGAGTGGCAGTCACAGACCCATCCGCCGAGAATACGAACGTAATGTCTTTGAAGTTAGACGACTTATCTTCTGTTCGTTGTTGGAATAAACTAACAGACCAATTGCCGGTTGGCATCACCGATTTTACATCGATTGTAGTCGCGGTTGTCGTAGCAGGAGCCACGTCGTCGGATTTTTTGCAGGAAAATGTCGTAGTAACCAATCCCACTAGTAGAAGCACAAGAAGTTTCATAGGAAAAGCGCGTTTAGATTTTTGTACAATACGACGTAACCCTGGTTGAAGTTGCGTGAACTACTTAGTAAATTTTACTTAGTATGCATCTGGGTTATCAACTGTCCATAGACTGACTCATTCTTGGCTTGTCATTAAGATTCATTAATCTCCGGGAGGCTTCCAAACACGAGAGAATAGTTGGTGGTTAACCGTACAGAATCAGTGTACGTTTCTATTATCAACTAGTATGGCAAAGACAGGAGCCGACCTACTGGTCGAACGGTTGTTGGAATGGGGTGTCGATACGGTATTCAGTCTTCCCGGCGATGGTATCAATGGCATCTATGAATCACTGCGAAACCGACAAGACAAGATTAAGCTTATTCAGGTGCGACATGAGGAAGCGGCTGCCTTTATGGCCTGCGGTTATGCCAAATTCACGGGTAAACTCGGAGTTTGCATAGCCACATCAGGTTGCGGGGGAATTCACTTGCTCAACGGCCTGTACGATGCCAAATATGATGCTCAGCCCGTACTGGCGATCACCGGGCATACCGCCCATGATATTAGCGGAACGTTTTTTCAACAGGATGTTGATCTGGTCAAAGTATTTGCCGATGTGGCCGTTTATAACGAGCGGGTTATGGGGCCAGACCACGTCGTTAACGTATTGGATCAGGCTATTCGCACGGCGCTGGGTCAGCGTACGGTAACACACATTTCATTCCCGAAAGATTATCAGGACTGGACAATACGTGATGATACCCGCTCGTCGACCAACGTTCCTAACCATAGTAGCGCGACTCAGGTTAGTCAGACAGTTGTTCCCGATGCGAACCAGTTACAGCGAGCGGCCGATCTGATTAATGCGGGAGAAAAGGTGGCAATTTTTGCTGGTCGGGGTTGCCTAGGTGCCCGTGACGAAGTACTCGCCCTGGCCGATGCTGTAGGTGGTCCAATTATCAAAGCCTTGCTGGGCAAAGGTGTTGTACCCGATAATGATCCATACACCACGGGCGGTCTGGGATTGCTGGGAACGGCTCCTTCGCAGGATGCAATGCAGGAATGCGATACATTGATCATGATTGGAACGCGGTTTCCATACCTCGAATTTTACCCTAAAGCAGGCCAGGCCCGAACGGTTCAGATTGATCTTGACCCATCCCATATTGGCCTCCGAACTCCCGTTGAAGTCGGGCTGATGGGCGATAGTAAAGCTGTGTTACAGGCCTTACTGCCATTAATTCATCGTAAAAAAGACCGCAGTTTTCTGGAGAAAGCGCAACAGCGAATGACCTACTGGAACGAATTGATGACCGAACGGGGCACCCAGGATACGATTCCAATGAAACCACAGGTGATTCCGCATACGCTTAGTCCACTCCTGAATGACGATGCTATCGTTACCTGCGACTGTGGCAATAACACGACCTGGGCCGCCCGACATATTCAGATACGGGGAGATATGAAATTTTCAACCTCGGGGCTATTAGCTACAATGGCTTCGGGCTTACCCTATGCCATTGCTGCGTCAGTGGCTCATCCTGGTAAGCAGGTTGTCGCTTTAGTGGGCGATGGTGGCTTCACCATGCTCATGGGCGAGTTGGCTACAGCGGTAAAATACAAACTACCCATTAAGGTGTTCATTTTCCACAACAATTCGTTTGGCCAGATCAAATGGGAACAGATCGTGATGGAGGGCAACCCCGAATTTGCGGTCGATTTACAACCCATTGATTTTGCCGCCTATGCCAACGCCTGTGGAGCAAAGGGTTTCACGATCGACGATCCCAAACAGGCCGAAGTAGTTATTCGGGAAGCGATGACCCATGATGGCCCTGTTGTAGTAGATGCCATTGTTGACCAGAATGAGCCGCCTATGCCAGGAAAAATCACAACTGAACAAGCTATCGAATTTGCCAAAGCCCTTGTTCGTGGGGAGCGTGATCGGAGTGAAATTATCAAAAACGTGATCAGCAATCAGTTTCACGAGGCCATTGCTACTAAAGGACGCAGTTTGCTGGATATTTTGCCCGGTAGAGGGTAAGTAATCAAATGCTTATTCTTTCTAATGTAGTAGGTTGATCGTTAGGAGATTATATATCAATAGCTATGAGCTTAGAAGAAGAAATAACGATCTATCAATTCGGGCATGGCGTCTATTCCGTTAGTGATAGTCTTGAGCGCTTTAACCAACTGGATGAGCACGCAAAAAAGATATGGTTGTATGAGCTTTATTCGCTGATACAGCTATTGAATCCCGTTGATGCTGATATTGAACAGGCGATAGTTGATAGCTCGTTAAATCCTACAGATACGCCTTGCATTTCGCTGAAAGCTCGCCGATTCAGGCCACGTCTGGTATTCCTGCCTGATGGTGAGCCTGAAAAAATAGCTGAATTGCTACTCTACGTATTTAAGGTAGCTTACCAACGGAGCTACGCGCTGGAAAAGGAAAACCCAGGCGAATAGTGGTATTCGGATTTCTCGAAGCCTGACATCGTACAGACTATACTAGCGAGACATCATGCGCTAGTCGATGATATATACAATAACCCCAGCTTTCGATGCGAATTTGTCACCCTTACAAAGCTGTGGTATAAGCGAATAACAGGAACACAGGCAAAATCATCAGAACCAGAACCCATTTCTGAAACCCAGACTCACTTTGATTTCCTTACCTATGACGAGATAATAACGAAGCCTATTGCCGTACATAAGCAAGAGAATGCAATATGGGTACTGCAAAATTCAGTTAACAAAGGACTAGCCAAACAGTATGGATTAAATTCTGATCAGGCAAATCGATTAGTGATGGCTGTGGTTGAGCGGCATATGCAGGAAACGTACAATACCGGACTTTTTTAAGGCCTCACTAATGTCGTTTTTTACCTTCTTGATCGCTTGGATTATGTAAGAATCAGCCGCATAATCTAGCTTAAAAACTACGAGTAAAATCAGCCTACTGAGGCCTTTTCGTGCTGAAAAACAGCTTAGTATACGCTTGCTCAGTATAAAAATCCAGCCTATGAACTGGTGGATGGTGTTTCATGTGTGCCAGTGGGTGTTTACTATAAATAACCTGCCGGAGGGTTACCTCTTGAGTGATCAGACTTTTTTTGCTCAGTCTATAAGCCAGCAAACTATAGACCTGGAAAAGCCCGATACACTCTTATTGGATATTGCCCTGTTTCAGGCTACGAATGAAGCCCGTCGGCAGGCAGGTTTAACTTTGCTACAGTATGATTTGGCTTTGTATCAGGCCGCCCAAAAACACGCTCAATCAATGATAGCCTACAACTATTACGGCCATGAGAATTTTCATAGCCTGAGTGAGTTGACGCCCATGAAACGCATTGACAATCAAACAAAGCAGTTTTGGCGAATTGCCGAAAATATTGGCCAATACCAAACGATAGATACACCTGAGTGGTTCTGCGTCCGTTTGAATAAACGAACGCATCAATACGAGTACCTGGATTCTCAAACCCGCCAGATTTTTCAACCGCACACCTATGCTGGTTACGCTCGATATGCGGTAACGCAATGGCTCAATTCACCCCATCACCGGGCTAACTTACTTAACCCTTTGTTCACGCATGTCGGTTGTGCAGGCCGCCTGTCGACCAATCCGTTCAGGGAGCGAAAAGCGCCATTTGGGCGGTTGGTGCAGAATTTTGGGACAAAACGTTTATTCGCTCAGGCTGATCATTAGACGTATTCCCTTCTCTACCGATCAGCCTATTTTTTTGCCCAGATCAGTCCATAATCCATCTGCGTCGGAATATTTTCGGCAGTCGGCTTAAGGCCAGCCGCCGAAAACCAGCTTCGGTATTCGGCGCGGCTGTAACAACGGCCTTTGGTATTCCAGAACAACTGGGCCGAATAATCGGTAACAGCTAGTGGGCCATCTAAGCCATCATTCAGAAAAGCGTCGTGTACCCATAATTCGCCACCGGGGCGCAGGGCTGCGGCAAAGCGATGGGCAAGCAGCTGGCAGGTGGGTGTTGGCCAGTCGTGAAAAAGACTGGCTGCCAGTAAAATATCCGCTTGGGGAAGCGCATCGGTTAGCATGTCGCCCGATAGAAACGTTACCCGATCTTTCACCGTATCTGCCCCCGGCCGACCACTTTGGCTGAATTCATCCAGTAGTTCAGTCGCTACGGTCAATACCGCCGGACGATCCAGTATAGTTGCCGTGGAGTCGGGGTTAATCAGCAGCCATTCGTAGGTGTAAAAGCCGGTGCCTCCTGCAACATCCAGTAAATGCCCTTCTCGTTTGGTCAGGTTCATGGCTACAATGGGCGAAAGATGACGGGCGCGTCCGGCCAGGCCAAGGGTAAATTTTCGAGACAACTCAGGGTCGTCCATAGGGGAGGGTTCTTCGCCTTCCTTCACAAATGAAATACCGTCTGGTGCCTGAAGCGGGCCATCGTTTTTAAGTCGGATAGCCATTTCGAGTACGCCTGGATCGTCCTTTTCTAAACCCGTGTAGCCCGTTAAATTAGGCGTTTGGGTTTGTACCAGATAGCGACCTAATTCGGTGATGCCTATCCGTCCCAATTCGTCCTGCTCGAGTAGTTCCATAGCGCACAAAGTCGGAAATAATACCATTGCCGGACGTTCGCCTACCTGTAAACGATTGCGTAAGTCAAGTGGGGATAGGGGGGCACTACTTAATTCCTCAAATACATGCAGATGATGAACGGCTGCCAGTAACAATCGGGAGCCAAACATTGCTCGCAAGTGGCGTGTAATTGGAGCGAGGTCGGGTTGGGTCATAACGGATATCGTAAACTAAAAGATGAGCGACAAAATTGGACTTCAAAGATAGAGCTCATTAACTAAAGGAGACAGGACATACACCACGTCTTCAGAGACGTGGTGTATGTCCTGTCTCCTTTAGTTAATGCTCTTTTAGAAAAAAAGTAGTGAGTAGCTAGCCCATAGTAATGGGTTTTGTGTCATAGTAAAGAACCCTAACACGATTTAATGACAAGCACAGCTATTCAAACAGTTTTCCAGCGCTTTGCTTCCCTGAAGGTGGGCGTTATCGGCGACTTTGCCATTGACCTTTATTTTACGCTACAAACCCAAACTGGCGAACTATCTCTTGAAACAGCGCTGGAGGTATTTTGGGGCAGCCAACCCAGTGCATCACTAGGTGCTGCGGGTAATGTCGTTCAGAATCTGGTCGCTCTGGGCGTCTCGGATATTCAGGTGATTGGCTGTGTAGGCAATGATTTATTCGGGCGGGAGATGCAACATTTATTCCGTTCGCTGGGTGTGCAGACGCAGCATTTACGGGTACTCGACCAGAATTGGGATACTTGCCTGTACACCAAACCGAATCTAAACGGCCAGGAGGCTAACCGGATCGATTTCGGTATTGCCAATACGCTGGATGATGCCGTTTTTATAGATCTGATCATGAGCCTGGAGCAAGCCTTAACTACGCTCGATGTAGTGATCATTAACCAGCAGTTTGCTAATCCGTTACTCGCTACCAATCGGGCTACTATCCTTAATGACTTAATTGCCCGCTATCCCAATGTTCAGTTTTTGGTCGATATGCGTGATGTCGGAAAGTTGGTACAACAGGCTACGCTAAAAGTAAACACAGCCGAACTCGCCAAATTTCTGGGCATCGAAGCGCCCGAACACCCTGATCTGGACTGGTGTATCCAACAGGGCAATACCTTTCGCGAACAAAGCGGTGGCCCCTTGCTGATTACACGCGGTCACAATGGGATTTTGTACCTGGATGATGCCGGCGCACAGTTAGTTGCAGGACTGCCACTACAAGGGGAACTCGATACCGTTGGCGCAGGCGACACCGTTGTGGCAACCTGGGCGGCCTGCATAGGTGCTGGTGCTTCACCCGAGCAGGCCCTGGCGATCGCTAATCTTGCGGCTGCCGTTACGGTTCAGAAATTAAATCAAACCGGTACAGCCAGCCTGGCCGAAATCCTTGCCCTGAATAACACCTACCATTCTCATGACTAACGAAACCTTACAACAGTATCGTCAGGAGTTACATGATCACCTGACCAATGAGTTATTGCCTTTCTGGACGCAACGGGCCGTCGACCGCGCAAACGGCGGCTTTATCACTCACTTTGATCAGTACGGGAACGATTCAGGCGAAGATGAGAAATCGCTCATTGCGCAAACCCGTTCTATTTATACCTATTCGTCAGCTCATCGGGCCGGTTTTGGTACTGGCGAACTGGCTGATATGGCCCGTCACGGCGTCGACTATCTGTTGACTAACATGTGGGATCAGGAACACGGCGGCTTTTACTGGATGACGAACCGCAAAGGTGAGGTGCTGAACGATCAGAAAATCGTGTACGGTCAAAGTTTTGCCATCTATTCCCTGAGCGAATATACACTGGCAACGGGCGATACGCGTGGTATAGATTATGCACGGAAGGTGTTCGATCTGTTGCAGAAATATGTAGTGGATACCTGCCACGGTGGCTATTTCGAGATGTTTCACCGTGACTGGACGCTGAAAGGGCCGGGCGCTGCCGGAGGTGACCGTAAAACGCTCGATGCCCATATGCACTTAATGGAGGCTTTTACAACCCTATATGAATGCACACAGGAGCCTATTCATCGTCGTAAACTGCTGGAAGTTATTGAACTTCTGGTTACGAAAATCATGCACCCAACCTATGGTACAGGTGTGCCACAGTTCTGGGCCGACTGGCGGGTGGCTCCTCAAATCAAGTTCGATGTCATTTGGGGCTGGGATCGGTTTACGGAAGATGGCATTAAGCGGGAGGCTGAAGATAACACCAGCTATGGCCATAATGGTGAGTTTGCCTGGTTGCTGATTCACGCCCTCGATATACTTCAACTCCCTTATGATACTTATCACGATCAACTGTTAAAATCCTTCTCACACGCCGTTGACTACGGGGTAGACTGGGAGCATGGGGGCGTTTTCGTAGAAGGATCGCATAGTGGTGACGTATACGATCGCGAAAAAGAATTCTGGCAGCAGGCTGAGGTGCTGATTGGTTTTTTAGATGCCTATCGGATTCTTGGCGATGAAAAATATTGGAATGCCTACGCAAACGTTCACCGATTCGTACTGGACAAAATGGTTAACCATAAAGTAGGAGAGTGGTGGCCGCTTATGACCCGGCAGGGTGTTCCCATCTGGACGCACATGAGCCATTCCTGGAAAATCAACTACCATACCGTTCGTTCGGTAGTGCAATCGATTCGGCGGCTGGATAAACTGATAACTATAAAAAGCGATTAAAAATGTACTCTTATTCCAGTTGATTGCTTAAACGGATTGAGCTTATTATTATGTAGAAAAAGTGCAAAATTATAGTTGTATATTTTAATTTACTTCAATAACTTGACCGTTAAATCAACCCTTTTACGGTCATGAAAACCTCACTTTTGGTAATTGCCCTTTTGCTGAGTACCGTTCTGCGTGGTCTGGCTCAGGCCGACAACGATGCCATTAAGCGCGTGCTGCTTAATGAGACCGAAGGTTTTTTTACACGAGATAAAACGAGGTGGTCAAATGCCTGGGCGCATACCCCTTATGTCAACTTTGCCGCTAACTTATATGGCGGAGATTTCAGGCTCATAAAAGGCTGGAGCGATCTGGAAAAACAATTTGCCAGTCAGTTTAAAAGCTCCAAAGTAACGGATAAAGTTATGGTTCAGAACGCCAATTACACGATTCACCAGAATGGTAATATGGCGTTTGTTAGCTACGATCAGACCTTAGTAGATAGCCACGGGAAAACCACGTCGAAAGAAACCCGGGTAGTGGAGAAGCTGAACGGACAATGGAAGATAATCAACGTGATTGCGCTTACGAATCTCCAGAACTTTGCGAAGAAATAAGGCGTGTGGAAGTAAACAAAAACGGGCTGGATTCCTCATCCAGCCCGTTTTTGTTTATTCAATAGTGTTTAGCCTGTTAGGCACCAAACTGCTTCACCAGTCCTTCCAGCGTATGCAGTGGCTGAACGCCTGATTGACGCCAGACAATCTTGCCGTCTTTAAACATAATCATCGTTGGAATGCTCCGAATCTGATATTGCTGAGCGGCTGCCTGCGCTTTATCCACATCAATTTTAATGACCCGGACTTTGTCGCCAGCGCGTTCGGTAAGTTGTTTCAGGATAGGAGCCTGTTGTTTACAGGGACCACACCAATCGGCGTAAAAATCGACCAGAACCGGCTTATCGCCCTGAATGAGGTCTTTGAATGATTGCTTGTTCATAGAAATGTTGTTTGAAGTCCGACATTTGTAGGTTGAGGTTTGGAGTTCATTACAACGTCAAACCTCGAACTACAAACATGAAACTACTTTTATTGTTCTTCGTTGACGGGCTCATTCATGATTGTATGACCCATCTTATCGCGCTTTGTTTGCAGGTAACGTACATTATGAGGATTAGACTTAATTTCGATGGGTACCGTGTCGATGATTTCCAGACCATAACCCATTAAACCAGCTCGCTTTTTCGGGTTGTTTGAGATAAGCCGTAGTTTACGAATACCGAGATCCCGTAGGATTTGCGCGCCAATACCATAGTCGCGGGCATCCATAGGCAAACCCAGGTCCAGGTTCGCTTCGACGGTATCACGGCCCATTTCCTGAAGTTTATAGGCTTTCAGTTTGTTCATCAACCCAATGCCTCGCCCTTCCTGAAACATATACACAATTATACCCTTGCCCTCGGCTTCCACCATCTCCATAGCAGCATGTAGCTGTGCGCCACAATCGCACCGGCAGGAGCCGAAAATGTCGCCCGTAACGCAGGAAGAGTGCACACGAACCAATACAGGTTCATTGGGCTCCCAACTGCCTTTTATGAGCGCTAAGTGCGTATCGCCCGTGTTACTTTGCTTGTAGGCAATCAGGTCGAAATGCCCCCAGGCAGTGGGCATATCCACACCAATTTCCCGGTGGATCAGCGTTTCGGTGCGGAGACGGTACTCGATCATATCCTGAATACTAACGAGCTTCATCCCGAAGCGGTCGGCCATCACCCGCAATTGAGGTAATCGGGCCATGGTACCATCTTCGTTCAGCACTTCGATTAGCACACCCGCGGGTGACAGACCCGCCATTTTCGCCAGATCGACGGCCGCTTCGGTGTGGCCCGCCCGACGAATAACGCCACCCTCTACCGCCCGAAGTGGGAAAATATGACCAGGGCGTCCCAGGTCATCTGGTACAGTGGTGGGGTCGACCAGCGCCTGAATCGTTTTTGACCGGTCTGAAGCTGATATCCCTGTGGTACAGCCACGACCCAATAAATCAACCGACACCGTAAAGGGCGTGGTATGAACCGATGTATTGCTGGTGACCATCATGTCTAAACCTAGTTCCTCGCAGCGTTCGACCGTTAGCGGAACACACATGAGTCCACGGGCTTCGCGCACCATGAAATTGACCATTTCAGGCGTAACCATTTCGGCCGCACAGATCATATCTCCCTCATTTTCGCGGTCTTCATCATCGACTACGATCACAATTTTGCCCGCTTTGATATCGGCAATAGCTTCCTCAATGCGGTCCAGCCGGATAGGTACTATGTCGGCCTGGTTTAACTCGTTACCGGCAATTGGCTGTTGGCCAGTGCCTTCAGAGTTGGTACTATTATTGCTCATCTTTTTTGGTCTATGCGTGTCGGTGAAAGTATATTTGGTAGCTAATTCGCTGGCTGTCCAGATGGCCAGAAAATACAGTTGACCTACACTCAGTTTGATCTGAAAACTGATTTTAAGAAAGATACGTTTCGCCGGATGCGAAAATGTCCGTTGAGCCGTTTTCAAGCATAGGCAGGACTAAATTAAAAAACGATAAAAAAGACCCTCTGTGCGAATTTTACGATTGTGGCTGATTGAAATTGGGGCGAAGGCCAGTGTAGTGGCTTATTGGATAATTATGGCGCTGGTTGGCCTACTGATCTTCGGCGGATCGCCTGCCGCTCAGGCCCAGAATGCCTGTGCAAATCCACTATTCCCCGGTAGTTTTTCCCTCAGTAAAGATAAAATCTGCGTTGGTTCGCCAGTTACTATTGTCGGTGTGCCAGGTACTATAATCAATGCCGGGTATAATTTTCAGTATGATGGTAAGAGTTCGATTGACAAAGTTACCCTGTCAACATCGACCACTTTTTCCTATACTGCTCCTGGCTCGTATACAATTATACAGGGAGGTAGTGGTAATGGAACGGGGACGGGCACGATCTTGTGTAAGGAAGTTACCGTTCTGCCCGTTGATCAGGTGAAGTTTACGGCTAAGTCTTGCTCAGGCCGAAGAGCTCAGATCGTTCCCGATGCATCGACATTAGGGCAGTATGATCTGTACGAAATTTATTGGGGCGATGGTGTTCGGGAACAAAAAACACGCGCCGAGATGGCTCTTGAGCTATCTCATACCTACTCAAATGCGGGGTCTTATACGATAACGCTACAGGGAATTTACAACGCTCCAGCCAGTTGCCGATCAACAATAACCCAGGCAGCACCTATTACGGTTTCTGCTACGGCCGCACAGCCTATTATCACAGCTTTAAAAACGGTCAGTGACAATTCGATTGACATTACCTATCAGGCCAGCACTGGCTCATCGGTGCAACTTTATCAGAAGGTAAACGGAACCTATACCGCAACAGGCCAGAATGGTACGGGCGCGGGGTCGTTTACCGTTCAGACCGATGCCAAACAGGTTCAGTGCTTTCAGGTACAAACGCAGGACGCCTGTAATAGCACCCCCCTAAAATCTGACGAAGTATGCAGTCTGGTACTAGATGCCAAAGCGGCTAACAAGCAAAATAACCTAAGCTGGCAACCCTACGCCGGGACTATATCGGCAACAACGCAGTTTAGAAAATACGTTATCTATAAAAATAACCTGCCTTCTGGTACACTAACGAATAGTGCTGCCAGTACTTATAGTGATGCCAGTAACATTACCTGTGGAGCGCAGTATTGCTATACGCTTGAAGCCACTATTTCGGGTACTGCACAGACCGTTGTCACATCGGCACCTACCTGTGTACTGGGCATTAACGGCGAACTACCGGGTGACCTGGGCAGCACGGTTGTATCAATAGAAGATAACCATCCCCGCCTGGTGGCCTCGTTGCCGACCACAGGTGCATCGGCCAGTTATACGCTCATCATCAGCCGCGCCAGTGGCTCTTCGGGTACGTATCAGGAAATTGCCACAGTCGCGAATAAGAATACATTCATTGATGAAACCGTAGACCCATCGACAGGTTCGTATTGTTACGAGGTAACCTACATTAGTAATTGTGGACTGAAATCAGCCCCGTCGAGCCCGGTGTGTACGGTTTTTTTAACGTCAAAATCAGAGACTGGTATTGACTGGACGGCCGAATCTCCTTTTAATCCGGAGAAAACAGGTAACTATGTGATCGAAGTAATCGATTCCGTGAATAATACCAGACGAGAGATCACAAATATTGGTGTTAATACGCATTATGATTTGAGTGCTACGGATCTGGACATACAATCGCAGAAATACCGGATCATTGCTATTTCTGAAAATGGAACAGTCAGCTATTCGAACTTCTTTACCTTCCGGCGCGAAGCTAAAATCTGGATACCTGATGCATTCACCCCAAATAATGACGGGCTGAATGATACATTTGTTGTAAAAGGAGTCTATTTCGATCAGTTTAGACTGATCATGTACGACCGCTGGGGAGAAGTTGTTTATGACACAAGGGATAAAAACCAGGGATGGGATGGTAAAGTAAAGGATCAGGATGCCCAACCCGGCCAGTATATGTACCGCGTTGAAGTAATTGATCTGACCGGCGTGAAAACTGTTCGGACCGGTGCCGTGTTGTTGATTAGATAATGGGAAAGGAGTGAAGTAGGTGGAGTAAGTGTAATGCGTAAGTTCGATTCACTCACTCCACTTATTACACCTACTCCACTACTTACTAACTACTTAAGACTATGAATATGATGGATATGTTCGGGAAGATGAAGGAAGTTCAATCCCGAATGAAAGATGCTCAGGAAACCCTAAGTGCCGTTACCGAAACGGGTGAATCGGGAGCTGGATTAGTTAAAGTGACGGTGAATGGCCTGAAAAACGTCCTGAAAATAGAAATCGATCCTGATCTGATACGGCCCGACGACCGTGAAATGTTACAAGATCTCATTGTTGCAGCTACCAACAAGGCAATGGGCAATGTTGAAACAAAAGCCCGCGAACACCTCCGTCAGGCCACCGAAGGACTATTGCCTAACATTCCCGGCCTGAATCTGGATGGTCTGATGGGCTAAAAAAGGTATACGGTATACAGTTTATGGTTTTCAGTAGTCGGTTTTTAGCAGAGTCTTTGCCGCCGGATACTGAAAACCGTAACTTGTAAATCGTAAATTTGCGGTGTGACTACCCTTGCCATCGTTATTCTTAATTACAACGGACAACCGTTTTTAGCCAAATTTCTGCCTGCGGTTCTGGCCACTGCCGATGGACACCCGGTTTATGTAGCCGATAGTGCTTCTACTGATAACTCCGTTTCCTTTCTGCGAGCTACGTTCCCCGACGTTCGCGTTATTGAACTTCCTCGTAATGAGGGGTATGCAGGAGGTTACAACCTGGCTCTCGATCACATTCGAACCCACTATGGGGGTGCTACCTATTATGTTCTGCCCAACTCCGATATTGAAGTAACACCTGGCTGGATTTCGCCTGTGCTTGATCTGATGGAAGCCAATCCGACTATTGCAGCCTGCCAGCCCAAGATTCGTTCATATAGTGAGCGCGAGCTGTTTGAACATGCGGGAGCTGCCGGTGGCTTTGTCGATTGGTTAGGCTACGTTTTCTGTCGGGGACGTGTGTTTGCTACGTTCGAAACCGATCATGGACAATACGACGACAACCGGCCGATTTTCTGGGCAACGGGTGCCTGCCTGTTTGTAAAGGCTGAGGTATTTCACCAGACGGGTGGTTTCGATGCATCGTTTTTTGCCCACATGGAAGAAATTGACTGGTGCTGGCGAATCCAGCGATTAGGCTACCAAGTCTGGGCCTGTGGCCAGTCGACGGTTTATCATGTTGGGGGAGGTACGCTCCACAAATCTAATCCGCATAAAACCTTTCTGAATTACCGGAACAGCCTGCTGATGCTCTACAAAAACTGGCCCGCGGATGGCTGGTTATGGGCCAAAATTCTTTTCCGGCTGGTGATGGATGGCGTATCATCACTGCTCTTTATACGGGAAGGGCAATGGCCTGATGTGTGGGCTATTGTGCGGGCGCACTTCGCTTTTTACGGCGCAGTACCGAAACTTCACCGGCAACGGAAGGTATTGAAGCAACAGCAGATAACCGAGGTAAAACTATACCCTAAAAGTATTGTCTGGCAGTATTTTGCCAAAGGCAGGAAGACGTTTGGAGAAATGAATAATGGTTAATGTAAAATGGATAATGATCTCAACGCTGGATCATTATCCATTTTACATTAACCATTATTCATTTATACGTTCACAACTCCCAAATGGTTGGGTGTGCGTGCCGACGCATATGCTTTTTCATTTCCATCCAGAAAGCCAGTATTAGATAAAGAACAACTGGGGAGCCAAGGGTCAGAAAAGAGGTGTAGATAAAATATAAACGAATACTGCTGGCTGAGATATTCATCTTTTCCCCTAAACGGGAACAGACACCGAATGCCTGGCTTTCAACAAAATAACGAATCTTATTCATTTTTTTTGTTCAGAAGTGTGTAATACCCGGTCAGTACTAAACTGTAAAACTAACGATGGTATTTGATAGAATGTTTGCCGTTTACGAAGAAAGCCAATATAAACTTAGTGAAATTAGGTAAAAAGTCCCTCTAAACTAATTGAAGTCAGAACATTTTTGTTTTCTTTGTGTTGTGACGGGGTTAACGGCACATAAGTGCCATTTTCACCATTACATTTAACAAAGTTCGTTGATTCTCAACTAAATATCTTAACAATTCGATGTTACGGTATTTGTTTCCTGAATCTTTGTTAATAACTGACCCCTTAAATGTTTAATTGTTTAATTGTTTACGTTTTATGCAAACAGGTGAAGTAAAATTCTTTAACGAAAGTAAAGGCTACGGATTCATTGTTGAAGATGGTACCAACAGAGACATTTTCGTTCACATCACTGGCTTGAATGGGATCACCATTCGGGAAAAAGACCGGGTGCAGTTTGAAGTGGTAGACGGCAAAAAAGGACTCAATGCCGTAAAGGTGCAGAAAATTAGCTAATTAGATTACTCTCCAGCATCGACTAACGAAATAGAAACCCCACCCGGTTTTCAGGTGGGGGTTTCCTTGTTTAATTGCCTGTCCAGCCCTTTATCTGATCCAGGCTAGGCATAGGAACATCCATTTTTAATTTCTTGCGAACACCCCCAAGGTCGTTAAAGAGTTTGTTGGGATTGCCTGCACGAAGTTGTTCTACCGTTTGAAAGCCTAATTTCTGTACCGCTGGAACCCACTCAATTGGAACGCCAGCTGCTACAAAATCACTTTCATCAGATTGCTCCAGTTTCTTTTCGGGGCGCATCTGCGGGAAAAACAGAACATCCTGGATAGATGGCTGGTTGGTCATAATCATCGCCAGTCGGTCGATACCCAAACCAACACCTGCCGTTGGCGGCATACCGTATTCAAGGGCACGCAGAAAATCTTCGTCCAAAACCATCGCTTCTTCATCACCCCGTTCAGCCAGGCGCAACTGCTCTTCAAAACGCTCGCGCTGATCGAGAGGATCGTTCAACTCTGAGTAGGCATTCGCGATTTCTTTTCCGTTGCAAATAGCTTCGAACCGTTCTACCAGGCCTGGTTTGCTTCGGTGCTTCTTGGTCAACGGCGACATCTCAACGGGGTAATCTGTAATGAATGTCGGCTGAATCAAGTTCGGTTCACAGGCATCGCCAAATAGCTCGTCAATTAACTTCGACTTGCCCATGGTACTATCGACTTTAATGCCCCGACTTTCGGCCACTTGCCGAAGTTCAGCTTCCTCCATAGCCGATACATCCACACCCGTATATTCCTGAATAGCCTCGAACATGGTCAGGCGTTTCCAGGGGCGTTTGAAATCAATAACGTTTTCGCCGACAGTAACTTTGGTGGTTCCGGCTACATCCAGCGCTACTTTTTCAACCATCTCTTCGATGGTGTCCATCATCCAGAGGTAATCTTTATACGCAACGTAGAACTCAACCTGGGTAAACTCTGGATTGTGCGTACGGTCCATGCCTTCGTTCCGGAAATCTTTGGCAAACTCGAACACACCGTCGTAACCGCCCACAATCAGGCGCTTCAGGTATAACTCGTTGGCAATCCGCATGTAGAGCGTCATGTCGAGCGAGTTGTGGTGGGTGCTGAACGGGCGTGCGGTTGCTCCGCCGTGGATCGGCTGTAAAATGGGCGTTTCGACTTCCAGATAGCCCTTCTGGCTCAAAAACTGCCGAATCGAGTTCACCAGTTTCGTCCGTTTTACGAATACATCGCGCACCTGCGGATTCACGATCAAATCCACATATCGCTGCCGGTAACGTTGCTCCGGATCTGTAAAGGCGTCGAAGGTTTCTTTTTGCCCCTGCTCATTGATGACTTCCTTTACCACAGGCAATGGTCGTAGTGATTTATTCAGGATCTTAAATTCCTTCACGTAAACCGACAGTTCGCCGGTTTTGGTCGTGAATACATGACCCCGAACACCAATAATATCACCAATATCTAAGAGTTTCTTAAAGACGGTATTATACAGTGTTTTATCCTCGCCGGGGCAGATGTCGTCGCGCCGGAAGTAGCATTGTATCCGCCCGGTAGAGTCCTGTATTTCGGCGAAGGATGCACTGCCGCTAATGCGGAATACCATCAATCGGCCTGCCAATTGGACATTGCCCCAGCGTTTGTCGCCCGAGAAATCCTGTTCGGGTTCAGCAGTTGGGAAAGCCTCCCGGATATCGGCAATAGTGGCCGTTACGTCAACTAGTGCAGCGGGGTAGGGGTCGATTCCCATCCGCATTAATTCTTCGCGCTTTTGTCGGCGGTTTATTTCTTGTTCACTCAGTTGCATGATTGTCAATAAGTTGGTCAATCAGCAGGTTGACCAGTAATTAAGGCCGCAAAAATAGTGAAAAGGATTGGCGTTTGCAGAGTAGCGGCATTAGTTACCTACGGATTTACTTCCACCATCGCCTTAATCACTCCATTGGCCGGGTTGAGCCAGCTGGCAAATTCGTCGCGAACCTGCCCAAAGGCTACCCGATGCGTAATGTAGGTCGTTGGATCGACCTGGCCATTTTTCATGGAGGCAATCACATGCTCGAAATCCTGTCGGGTTGCATTTCGACTGCTCATAAGGGTGCCCTCCCGCTTATGAAACTCCGGGTGACTGACCGAAATTTCGCCTTTCTGCAAGCCAACCAGGACATAACGAGCGCTGTGGGCCATATACTGAAAGGCATTGTTAATAGCACGCAGATTACCCGTTGCATCAATTACTACGGTAGGCATTTCGCCGTTTGTGATCGCTGCCAATTGCTCCAGCACATCTGGATCTGTTGCCAATACCGTGTGTTTCACGTTCAGCCGATTTTTGCAGAAGGCAAGTCGTGATGCATTGATGTCGAGGGCAATCACGTTACCCCCGGCAATCCGGGCAAACTCCATTACGCCCAATCCTATGGGACCAGCGCCAATAACCAGCACCCACTCCCCCGGCTGTACACCGGCCCGGCGAATCCCATGTGCGCCAATGGATAAAGGTTCTACTAAAGCCAGTTCGTCGAAACTTAGTCCATTGCCATGCACTAAGGAGTAGGAGGGAACCGATAAGTATTCCACCATGCCCCCATCTTCATGCACACCACTTACGCTAAGGCTTGCACAGCAATTGGGCTTGCCCGATCGGCAGGCAATGCAATGCCCACAGTTAAAATAAGGAATAAAGGTTACGGCTTCGCCGGACTCAAATCCAGGAGCATCGTCGGCTTCAACGAGTTCTCCGGCTAGTTCATGGCCTAGAATACGAGGATAATTGAAAAACGGCTGTGTTCCTTCAAACGCATGGAGATCGGTACCACAGATGCCAATTCGCCGAATCTGTATGATGGCATTTCCGGGAGTCAACTCCGGCTTGATACCTGATTGATAGATTAACTGCCCTGGCGTTGTACAGACTAAGGTTTGCATTAAAGTTTGTAGTTTGTAGTTTGTAGTTTGTAGTTTGAGGTTCACTGAGGCCGGAAACATCGAACCTCAAACGACAAACTACAAACTTATTTTAAGAAGCATTAGCTAAGGCCCGGTCGAGATGAACGTACCCGCCATCTACGTAAAGGAGTTGACCAGTAGTGTGACTGGAGCGATTGGATAGTAAAAATGCAGTGGTATTGGCAATTTCTTCGGCGGTTGTCATCCGGTTTTCGAGGGGAATATGCGCAACGATCGATGCCAGTTTTTCGTCTGGATTGGGTAAGGTATTGATCCAGCGTTCATAGAGGGGTGTCCAGCATTCGGCCACAACAATGGCGTTAACCCGGATGCCGTATTTGAGTAACTCGACCGCCCACTCGCGGGTCAGTGCGTTGCGTCCGCCGTTGGCGGCAGCATAAGCGGAAGTGCCTCCTTGTCCTGTATCGGCCGTTTTAGAGGTGATATTGACGATGGCTCCCTTTGATTCCTTCAGTGCAGGTAGCGCATGATGCACGATCAGGTAGTAGTGGACCAGATTCTTATGAAGTGAAGCTATAAACGACTCGTAATTGCCGTTTTCCAGACCAACGCCATCATTTACGCCAGCATTATTAACAACCCCATCGATCCGTCCAAATCGGCTCAGCACAGCCTGAACAGCTTTGGCTGATTCTTCGGGCTGGGTCAGTTCAGCTACAACCTGAAAGGCCTGATGTCCGGCAGCTTCAATTTCCGCCACGACTTTCTGATTATCGGCTTCATTTCTTCCAATAATAACAGGAATGGCACCTTCGGTGGCTAACACGTTTACAATGCCTTCGCCAATGCCCTTGGCACCACCTGTAACGAGGATAACCTTGTTTTGCAGTTGTAAGTCCATATCTATGATTAACTACATGTTCGATGAAAAAAAGAAAGCCCTCACGCAAGCCGGTGGGGCTTTCCGAACTACCAACCTATGAAAAAACTCCTACATAATGGAGTTATTGACGTTGTCCTGAACTTTATTCGAGTGCAGGATGATTCTTTAGGACTTATTCAATAGACGCTAGTGATTCTCTGGATTCTGGTTATTAATAAATCAATAGCATCTATAGAATCAACAGAATTCAAATTAATTACTTACTAATGTGAAGCGGTTAGCGTCACGTTCTTGACTGAAAAATTCTTTATGGCAAAATACAGAATCGGTAAAAAACAGATAGCTGGAACCAGGTAGGCCATCTGCATCGTGGTCAGATCAGAAACACGACCCATAATGACTGGAAAAACAGCCCCGCCCCCAATAGCCATAATGACCATGGATGATCCCAACTTTGTTTTGGATCCTAATCCCCGAATACTCAGCGAAAAAATGGTAGGAAACATGATCGACATGAAAAATTCGACGCCAACCAGCGTATAAACTGTTAGTTGTCCATGACCAAACACCGCAATTGCCAGTAATCCAATGTTGAGTAGACTATAGATAGCCAGTAAATGAGGGGGAGTAATGTATTTCATAAGGAACGTACCGAAGAAGCGACCAACCATAAAGCCGAGCAAAGCAAACGATAACAACTCAGCCGCTTCTTTTTCGCCAATATCGGCTACCTGCCCTACGAACCGGATAAAAAAACTACTAATGCAGACCTGTGCACCCACGTAGAAAAACTGAGCAATTACGCCCAGAACCAGATTTTTTTCGGAGAGAATAGAGCCCTGACTCGTTGTTGGTGAGTCTTCTTGCTCCTTGATAACAGGTAGCTTAGTACGGCTAATCAGCAACGCCACCAGCAACACAACGCCCCCAATCACTAGAAATGGAATTTGTACCGACGATGCTTCCGCTTTCAGATACGCTTCGAATTGTTCTGGCCCCATAGCTTGCTGCTCAGTAGTCGACAAATTCTTGCCTGATAGAATAAATTTGCCACCCGCAAGAGGAGCCAGAAAGGCTGCCAATCCATTGAAAGACTGGGCGAAGTTGAGCCGTTGTGTGCCTGTTTCAGCATCGCCCAAGGCGGTGATATACGGATTTGCCGCTGTCTCTAATAGGGTTAGTCCACTTGCAATGATGAACAGAGCCACCAGGAAAAAAATGAACTGCCGTGCGTCAGCTGCCGGATAAAATAAACAGGCCCCCCCAGCAAATAGTAATAAGCCAAACGTAATTCCTGCTTTGTACCCGTAGCGTTTCATAAATAGGCCAGCGGGCAGAGCCATAAGAAAATAGGCAATGTAAAAAGCGGAATCAATCAGAGCTGATTGAACATCGCTTAATTGACAAGCCTTTTTGAGGTGCGGAATCAGAATGGGATTCAGATTCACCGCAAATCCCCAAAGAAAGAAGAGAACCGTTATTAAAGCGACGGCGAAGCGGGTATCAGGTTTAGACACAGGACTTTTTTGGGTTTAGGTGTAAATCCCGTAAGATTACGGTACAAAGTAACTCTATTTCTTAACTCCTATTTTGTAGGAATTTACCCAGATACTAAGCTATATTGGCATGACTTCAGAAATAAGGCTATTCCTGAAGAATATTTTTATGAAACCCCAATTATTAAAAGTAAGTACTGGACCTACCCGTTCGTTCAGTGTACGGCAGGATCAATCGCCTAATATAAATAACCGTTGGCATTTCCATTCTGAAGTTGAGTTGATTCAGTTTCACAAAGGCACTGGCACCCAGTTTGTTGGTGATAATATTAAACGATTTGGGCCGGGCGATGTGGTGCTTGTAGGGGCCAATCTGCCCCATTATTGGCGCTATGATGAGCAGGAACTGCCTGATAATCAGAATTTACAGCCTTACGCTACCGTTATTCATTTTACGGAAGATTTCTGGGGAGATCGGTTTCTGACGCTACCCGAAACTAAGCCGATCAAACAGGTTCTGGAAAAAGCGAAACGAGGAATTCTGCTGACGGGGGCTGACCGAGCCTTGATCGGTTCAAAAATTGAAACGCTTTATCAGTTGGAAGGCGCTTACCAATTAATTGCGTTGCTAGATTGCTTACTGGCTATTGCCCAGGCAAAAGAAGTCGAATTGCTCTCCTCACTCGGTTTCGAATACGACTTTGCCGATGCGGAAAATGAGCGGATCAACGCCATTTATGAATTTACATTCAGAGAGTTTAAACAGAAAATAAGGCTGGATGATGTTGCCTCTGTGGCGGGTCTTTCCCCCAATTCATTTTGCCGATATTTCAAGTCTCGCACGGGTAAGACCTATTCGGAGTTTCTGACAGAAATACGGGTTGGCCATGCCTGCCGTCAACTAATTGACAATCGAAGAAGCATTCAGCAGATCTGTTACGAAAGTGGATTCCAAAACGCAACCTGCTTTTTTGAGAAATTTAAAGCCGTTACAGGACAAAGCCCCCTGAGTTATCAGCGTTTCCACCGTAATAATCTATAACTATCCGTCTACTGCCATTGGTGGAGTTGGCTGACCACTCCTCTATATTTTGACCGATCGACAGTAATTTTCAGTATCATTGTGCTATCAAAATGATATTACTTATTCATCTGAATCCTTACGGTCATGGAAGAGAAAAAACTTATTGCCGTTTCTGGTTATCTGTTTGTGTTGCTTGCTTTGGTGTGTTTTGGCCTGGCAGCCCTATTTGTAAGTTATGGCTCAGTTGTCGGCGCTTTATTATTTGTTGCGGGTGGATTCATTCTCAAAGGCATTGTCGTGATTTACCCCAATGAAGGGATGGCCGCTACGTTTTTCGGGGATTATGTAGGGACAATCAAGGAAACCGGTTTGCGTTGGGTAAACCCGCTTTATAGTAAAACTAAGATCAGCCTGCGCGCTCGTAACCTGAATGGACAGACCCTGAAAGTCAACGATAAAATGGGTAACCCTGTGGAGATTGCGGCCGTAGTCGTCTGGCAGGTGAAAGACACGTCCAGAGCCCTATTTGATGTGGACAACTACGTGAACTTCGTGCAGATTCAATCGGAAGCGGCCGTTCGGAAGTTAGCGAACTCGTATCCCTACGACCACATGGAAGACGAAACCTCATCGGTAACCTTGCGGGATAGTACGGGCCAGATCAATGTATTTCTGGAGCAGGAACTGAACGAACGACTCGAACGAGCCGGGGTTGATATTATTGAAGCCCGCGTTAGCCACCTAGCTTATGCCTCTGAAATTGCGGGCGCTATGCTCCAGCGTCAACAGGCATCGGCTATGATAGCCGCCCGACGTTTGATTGTGGAAGGGGCAGTTGGTATGGTTGAAATGGCGTTGGAACGCCTTGAGAAAAATGGCGTTATTGCATTAGATGAGGAACGTAAAGCCGCAATGGTCAGTAATCTGCTGGTTGTGCTCTGTGGTGAAAAGTCAGTTAGCCCCGTTGTTAATGCTGGAACGTTGTATAATTAAAGGAGGAAAGGGAGGATGGAGGAGAGGGAATAAAGGGAGAAAAGGCTGACGCCCGAACTCCTCTCGCCCCTTTCCTCCCTCTCGTCCTTTTCCTCCCCCTTCCTATGGCTGCTGAAAAGAAAGCATTTGTCTTACGAATACAACCCGAAACGCTGAAGGAACTGGAACGTTGGGCGCAAGACGAGTTTCGGAGCGTGAATGGGCAGATTGAGTTTCTGCTTAACGATGCGCTTAAGAAACGGAAAAAGCGGGTGCAGGCATCTAATAGTGAGTCATCAACGCCTTCTGATGAGTAACAGCTATTCGGGTGCAACAACAATACCTTTAGCCGAAGCAGTTTTAGCATCCTGCTCCACTAGTGTATTGTACCGATCTATTACGAGTAGTCGGCCCAATAGACTTCGGTCATTAATATTATGGACTTGTACGTAGTGCTGTAATGTTTTGTCGTGCGCCCTCATCAAGGGCTCATAAATGTCGGTGTGAAATCGCTCCAGTGCCCGTAACCGACCCGCATCGTAGACAAAGTAGTCGAAATGATCGGTGTTTTGTGCCATCTCTGGCTGATCCGCGAAGTAGGCCGGATGAGTAAACGTACGATTGAGTAAACCGTGCCGTTGTCGTAAATGCCTGACAACAACCAGCGATCCATCCATACAAATCTCGAAAATTGCCGGTCTGCTAGGCACGTTGGGCTCATCACGCGCGAGGACTCTAAAGTCCCTATACTTATGAATAGAAAAGTCAAACCAGCCGAACTGACTAAGTTGATTCGCCGATAACGTACGCACTCGACCATCAGTCTGGCGAAACAATACGGTTTCCATTAACCAATTATAACTTAAATCGCCTTCTAAAACGGTCTTGTCCCTGAGCGTTAGTTTACCGGATTGCCAGGTTGGCTTGGGCAAGGCAGCCTGGATAGAAAAAACATGAAAAAGTACAATTGTAATGAGTGATGTAAGAAAGTAGCGTATTTTCATCGTTGTTGACGTTAGGTAAGAAGCAGAATCTCTTCGTGTCTGGCACCCTCATAAATACATGCATGGGGTAAGACGCCTACATCAAGTTACTGAATAGGTAAGTAGCTTGTTATCAGCTAAAAAATTATCCTATTCTTTATTATTTAATTATGTTTAGATAGAATAGAACGGATGGGAGAAAAGAAATGTAATGTTCTATTTTTCTACTTTTAGGTTAAATACAGGATATGAAAGAGATTTATTATACGGTCTCAAAATAATTTCTACTTTTTTGTCGCTCTTTAAATAGTACAATAGCTAAAAGCCCTCTGTCGACACATCGATAAAAATGTGATAGCAGAGGGCTAGCGATTAATACTCGTTTACGAGGGTTATCTACTATTGGTTGACGACGTAACGAATGCACCAATCAAACGAACACCTTCCAGCGTCAATGACGGAACGATGTCGGTAAAAACATCGTGCAACGATGGAATCCGACCCGAGAGGCCACCTGTTGCTACGGCTATGCAGTCGCCGTTGAGTTCGGTTTGAATCCGGCTCACCAGAGAGCGAACCAAGCCTTCATAGCCTAATACTACGCCCGCCTGAATAGCATGCGTCGTACTGGTTCCAAGCGCCGACGAAGGCACTTCAATGGGCACTTCGGGTAGTTGGGCGGTATTGGCAAATAACGACCGGATGGCAGTTTTAAGGCCAGGTGCAATAGCCACTCCCAAAATTTTGCCTTTCCCCGACACAGTGGTGAACGTCAGGGCCGTACCAAAATCGACAACAACACATGTCCGTTTATAGCGCGTATAAGCTGCCAGCGCATTAGCCACAAGGTCGGCTCCTATTTCGTGCGGACGCAGAATCTCAAGGGGTAATAGCGGATAAACGCCTGGTCCTACTACCACAGGGTCAAATCCAAACAATTCGGCTAGCATGGCCCGCATAGTAGGCGTTAAATCGGGCACAACGCTACTCAGTACGGTAGTTTTGATCGCACTCAGTGGGATACTGGCTTCGAGCAACCAGAGCCGCAACCGACGTTCGTAGGAATCTGCTGATTCTTCACGCCAGGAAGGAGTACGCCAGATGTGTTGCCAGGTAGTTTGGTCATAAAGTCCGAAAACGGCGTCGGTATTGCCAATATCAACGATAATCTGCACAGGAGCGGGAAATAGACGGTTGTCGGGGCGAAATAAGGGGAAAAACCGCAGATTCTCGCTTTATGATAAATTATGTTTTTGACAGGATTAACAGGATAAGGCAGGATTTTACAGTCAGCACTACTCTATAAAGCCTGTAATCCTGTCAGAGATTGGGCAAATAATACTGTAGGATTGATTAAACCACCAGCTTTTTAGGCTGTGTAGTTATGAAGTCTTTCAGATAGAATGGCTCGAAAGTGGCCAAATTCTCGAATTGACCTGCGTCATAAACTGAGGTTGCCAATTGGCCAATCGTGCGGGCTGATGGGACAATATGGATAGCAGGAAAGAAAGCGTTTGGGTGTTCGCCCAATAGTGACCGGCATTTTGCGGCCCCATCGCCGAAGAACACCACCGGGCCTAGTGTCAGCCAGTTACTGAATGAATTTTCGTCAATGATTTGTGCCGATGTGGGTTGGATTTCAAGCCCACTTGTGTCATAAAAGGCACAATAGACCTCCATCCGGCGGGCATCAATCATGGGGCACAGGGTATAACCGGCAGGAAAGTATTCTCGCACCTGACCAGCCATACCTGCTAACGTATTTACGGCCAGCAGCGGTTTGTCTAACGCAAAACATAGCCCTTTAGCCGTTGATACCGCAATACGCAGCCCCGTATAGGAACCTGGCCCCTTGGCTACGGCCACTGCATCCAATTGCCCTAACTCATATCCTGCCTGCTGAACAACATCACTGATAAGTGTTGTAAGCATAGATGCAGACGTGCGTTCTGTAAAGAGTTCATAACAACCCAACAGGCTGCCACCCTGATGGAGAGCCACGGAACAATTGGCTGTGGAAGTATCGAGAGAGAGAATGAGCATGAAAGGGAGGAAAGGGAGGAAAGGGAGGAAAGGGAGGAAAGGGAGGAAAGGGAGGAAAGGGATATTCTTGCGTCAGCAACCCTTTCTTCCCCCTCCTCCCTTTCCTCCTTCCTCCCCTTTATTATTTTCCTTTTAAAATAGTTGAGTACCGACCCATGTCCTTGAAGAGGTCCAAAGCGGCTTTCATTTCAGGATCCGTAGCAAATGAGGCTTCTTTGAGGCCTTTTTGCAGGTAATAATGGCCCGCAATTTCCTGCTCAAGCAACGTCCGGATCTCCGTTTTAAACGTATTCAGGTCGGCGTCTTTGCTGTGCGACATCTTGGTCTTAAGCGATTTGAGTTGATCCTGAATCTGATCGAAGTATTTTTCTTTCTTAGCTGAGGCTTCGAGTGTGCCGAGGTCTTTTTCAACCTGTGTAGTATAGTCGTATTCTTTGTCGCCTACCCACTTGGCAAAATCACTGTACTCAGCGTCTGTCAGACGGAACTCACGGGCGGGTTTGATACTCGGGTGTTCGTGACGGTATTTCACGGCATAATCGAAAATCAGCCCTTTGTTCGTCAGGCTAAGGGCAATAGGCGTTGGTGTTTGGGCTTCAATGACTACATCAGGCAGAACACCACCCCCATCATACACCACCCGACCGGCTTTAGTTTTAAATGCTGTTTTCAGAGAGTCGGGAATTTTGCCAACACTACCATCTGGGTTGCGGTGACTGTAGTCGATGGCCTGAATACAACGTCCACTTGGAATGTAGTACTTAGCTGTGGTGATTTTAAGCTTGGTATTAAACGATAACTCGCGGGTGGTTTGCACTAAGCCCTTGCCGTACGTACGCTGACCGATCAAAACACCCCGGTCGTAATCCTGAATCACCCCCGATACAATTTCGGCGGCCGATGCGCTGTGGTTGTTCGTCAGCACAATAATTGGCATTTCGAGGTCAAGTGGTGGATTCAGCGCCGTGTAGGTTTTGTTCCACTCGGTCACTTTCCCCTTCGTTGTAACAACCTCTGAATCCTTTGGAATAAACGTATTACAGATGTCGATGGCCATGTTGAGGAGTCCACCGGGGTTTTCACGAACATCAAGAATAAGTTTCTTCATGCCCTTGCCCTTCAATTCCTGAAAGGCTGTACGCACCTCCCGTGAAGCCGTTGCTGTAAAATCCTTGAGGTCTATGTAGCCAACATCTTCCGAAATCATGCCGTAATAAGGCACATTGGTCATTTTTACTACGTCGCGAATGACACTGAGCTCAACGGGGTTTTTCTCCCCGTATCGCTGTACAGTTAGCTTTACAGCGGTGTTATTCTGCCCTTTCAGCAACTTGCCCGGATCAGACTCTTTGCGCGTTTTTATATCAATGCCATCAATTTTTATGACCTCATCACCAATTTGAAGGCCTGATTTTTCGGCAGGCGTTCCTTCATATACCATCAGTACAATACTCTTTCCCTGGCGCTGTCCAATAAGTGCACCAATGCCGTTGTAACGACCGGTGGTCATGGTCATGTAGTCCTCGATTTCATCCTCCGCAAAAAAGTTGGTGTAAGGATCGAGCGCCTTCAGCATGGCGTCGATACTGGTTTTCACCATCCGGTTTGGATTAATCTCATCTACATAATACAGATTCAATTCTTTGAACAACGTGGCGTAGATGTCGAGGTTGCGGGCGATTTCGAAAAAACGATCATCGTTTTTAAACGAGAAAAAACCAATGCCACCGGCTACAAGCACTGACGAGGCTAAAAGAGTAAGGCGTTTAGGGAAGCGCATAGTAGCTTTTGAATGAAGAATGTATACTGAAAAATGTATAATGAATGCTGAAGAGTAGACGGGACATATTCTTCATTATACATTCTTCAATATACATTTTGCTATAGCTAATTTCATACCTTTTTCTATCTCTTCAAACGAAATTATCTGTTTTGCGGTATAAAGAAAGGCAATATATTCCGGTCTTGATTGACCGGGTAAAGGCTTTTCCTGATTAAATAGATACTTATTGAGTCGATAAGCTTCCCGTACCCGTCTACGAATGAGGTTACGGTCAACGGCGCGCTTAAAGGTTCGTTTCGGTACCGTAATGACAATAGCTGGCAACAAAACGTTGCTTTCGGGAGTAAATTCGGGTTGGGGGAGATAGAGCACCCGAAATGGAAAAAGGTAGAACGTCCCTACGGTCTGACGTGACCCGGTCGCACTACCCTTTTTAAATAATTCTCCGAGAATTTTTTTGCTGCAAAGCCGTTCCGATTTACTGAAGGTTTGCGGCATACAGTTTAACGTTTGTAGTTCGTAGTTTGATGCTTTCTATGATCTAAAACATCAAACGTCGGACATCAAACCGCTCCGGCGGCCCAGGTCAGACTATTAAATTTTAAAGCGTTCGCCTTTTTTCTCGTCAGAGACGGTCAGTTTGTGACGGCCTTTGGCACGACGGCGGGCCAAAACCTGACGGCCATTGGCACTAGCCATCCGCTCACGGAAGCCGTGTTTGTTTTTCCGCTTACGATTTGATGGTTGGTACGTTCTTTTCATGATCTATCTTGTCCTAAAACTCTTGTTTTTCCAAATGAGTCCGCAAAGATACGCGAACAGACTTAGTTTACCAAGCCTTGTTTTAGATTTGTAATCAGTCAATGAAGTGTAGTAAGTGAAATAAGTGTAGTAAGTTGCACAGAATACGCTTTACGCTCTGAACTTGCCAAACAACTTCACATACTTAACCTACTCAACCAACACCAATGCATTATCGGCTTTCTTCTGATCAAACTACTCCTCATTACATCGCCATTGACGCTCGGCTAACCGATATTAGTACACCGGAGGTAGAGCTACAATTGCCAGCCTGGCGACCGGGACGCTATGAATTGCAGCAGTTTGCCAAAAATATTCAGCGATTTTCTATTGTCGATGGTCAGGGAAATCCGCTCCCGTTTCGTAAAATCACAAAAGATCGCTGGCTGGTACAGACAAACGGTGCCACCGAACTAACCGTCCAGTACAATTATTACGCGCTGTTAACTACGCCTAATCAACTGAATGCGGGTAGTAGTTTTGTGAGTGATACGCTACTGTATGTGAATCCTGTTAACCTGTGCCTGTATGCCGAAGGACGGATTACGGATCCATGTACGCTGGAACTTGATATTCCTGATACCTGGACAATTGCCTGTGGTCTTACTCAATCAGGTCCTAAAATGCTTCATGCAGCTGATTTTTATGAGCTGGTCGATTGTCCGCTTATAGCCGCGCCCGTTATTCAGCACATTCAGTACGAAGTTGGGGGAACGCCTTTTCATGTCTGGATTCAGGGTGGTCGCCGGACGGATGGTGATCCTACTTTTGATGTCGAACGAATTGTGCGGGATTTTACCCGGTTTTCACAGAAACAACTCGATCTCTACGGCGAATTCCCAGAAGAGACCTATCATTTTCTGACGCTGATTTTACCCGTACCCTACTATCACGGCGTCGAACATCGTAATTCAACGGTGCTGGTACTTGGTCCCAATGATGAAGGGGAAGGGCTATACCAGGATTTACTGGGCGTATCGTCGCATGAGTTATTCCATGCCTGGAATATTATCCGCATTCGGCCTGTTGAACTGCTACCATATGACTTTACGAAGGAAAACTACTTCTCAACCTGCTTTGTGGCAGAAGGTGTAACAACCTACTATGGCGATTTGATGCTTCGACAAGCCGGCGTCTTCTCCAATGAAGCCTATCTGAAGGAGCTTCAGGTACTGTTTAAACGACATTTTGAGAATAACGGACGAGCGTTTCAGTCGCTTACTGAATCCTCCTGGGATTTGTGGCTCGATGGCTACGATAAAGGCGTGCCCGACCGCAAAGTATCGGTCTATCATAAAGGAGCCATTGCCGCACTGATTCTGGATCTACATATCCGCCGACTTACCAATCATGCCCATTCCCTGGACGACGTAATGCGCATCATGTGGCAACAGTTTGGAAAACCCTTCATAGGCTATACACTGGATGACTACCGGACAGTCACCGAAACCGTAGTGGGCGAATCGCTGGAGTGGTATTATGAGCTATGTGTTTTTGGTAATCAACCTCTCGAAACCAAACTCAATGAGTATCTGGATTGGGTTGGTTTACAGGTCGTTTACGAAGAGCCGACTACCGATCATCCGGGTGGTATTCGGCTACTGGAATTAGACGATGTTGCAGGTGCCAGGCAACGGGCGCGCTGGTTTGGGGGTAGTTTGACTCAACCTATGCACGAAGGGCATGCCGAACTGGTGCCGGAACAAAAGTTAGGCAAGAACGTAGTAGCAAAATAACGATGGTGCAAGGCCAGAGCCAACGTGGCCCGGCCTTGCACCATTCTAGAACCCCTTTCCTACAAATTAATGATCCGTTTATTCTTAATTCTTTCCCTATTACCCAGTTGCCTACTGGCCCAGTCGAAACCTGAAAAGCCCTGGATGCTTGGGCCGTTTCAAAAAGAGAATGCGTACAACCCGATTTTGGCGGCTAAAACCAATACAACATTCAGTTGCCCGGTACGCCATGAAACGGTTCGCTGGGAGGAAAAAGATGTATATAATCCATCAGCCGTAGTGCGTAATGGAAAGGTATATATGATTTATCGCGCTGAAGATACGGTTCGACGGGTGGGTGGTACGTCGCGGCTGGGGTTGGCGGTCAGTAGCGATGGAATTCATTTCAAACGAATGCCAAAGCCCGTTTTTTATCCCGCTAACGATCCCATGAAAATCTATGAGTGGGAGGGAGGCTGCGAAGATCCGCGCGTAGTTGAAAGCGCCAATGGCGTGTATGTAATGACCTATACTGCCTACGACGGCGACAAAGCCCGTCTCTGCGTAGCCACATCGCGGAATCTGATTAACTGGCATAAACAAGGCCTGGCTTTCGATGATGTCGACAACGGGAAATACCGTAACAACTGGTCAAAGTCGGGGGCTATTGTTTGCAAACGGGTTGGCAGTCGATTAGTGGCACAGAAAATAAACGGCCACTACTGGATGTATTGGGGAGATAAACCGCAACTCCGCCTGGCCACTTCCGATGACCTGCTGCACTGGAAACCACTTGACACAGAGGGTGGTAAACCACTGGTTGTTGCTGAGTCGCGCAAAGGAAAGCATGACTATCGACTGATTGAACCAGGTCCATTTGCCATGCTGACGCCAAATGGTATTTTGCTGATTTACAATGGGATGAATGATGCAAAGAATGGCGATGTCAATCTGGCTGAAGGAGCCTATGCAGGCGGTCAACTACTTTTCGATGCGAATGATCCGACCAAACTCATTGATCGGTCGGAAAACCACTTTATTAAACCCGACCAGCCTTATGAGATGGAGGGGCAAGTGAATCAGGTATGTTTTCTGGAGGGAATGGTCCCGTTTCGAGGGCGGTGGTTTTTGTACTACGGTACGGCCGACTCGAAAATTGGCGTGGCCGTAGCCAAACAATAAAGTGGATCCGCGGTAGCGTTAGTCTAACCGATTTGGTGGAAGCTATGAGAATAGATGTACAGTTCTATGTCACTAGTGAGAAACGAATGGTCAAATTTCTCGTCTAAGCGTTCATAGTTGTGCTGGTACCCTATTCCATAGCTAAACCTAAATCGTTTATGAAGAACACTTCTTTTTTTAGGCAATTGCTTGATGACGAATCGTATCTTGAAAACGTAACCCAACGGGTTAATCAACCTGAAACGAGTATAAAACAAGTTCACCGATTAGCAATTAGTTTACTACTCGTTTGCCTGCATCGACAATTACAAACTGATATTGGTAAAGGATTAGTGTTGCGAATTTTAGAGAAGCATGCGCGTTTGACAGCCTCTATCCCCGATTTTGACTTGACGATTACTACTGATTTCGTTGAACTGGTAACGGAAGGGCACTACCTGTTGAGTACCTTACTCCCTGGTAAAAAGAGTGCAATTATGACAATAATTGTACAGCATACGAAGCTTTCCTTTAGTGATATTGATCCGATTGTAGGACTATTTGCTTATACTCTATTTACCAGATTAGCCTTTGAGTTAATAAACCAGGAGGGTACCACTAGTTTTATGATACCCCCTGCCGAATTGGAAGAGTTTGCACCTGAACTGAGCAACAAGGATTATATGGCAATTGGAGCCTATTCTGTCTTGTCTTTGTCCAGGCCTGTTTCTATCGCTACAGCAGGTTCGTAAAATGCCAGCATATCCTTATTATCTCCTACAATACCAGAGCTAATGGCCTGTCAATTTTTCAGTATGGGATTATGACTGAAAGCTGGGCGGTATAGGTGCGCTATAAATGTCTTTGTTAACCGTAATGATGTACATGTTAATGAACGGGCATATTCAGCCATTTCCACTCAATTTCTATGCAAACGTCCCGCTCTCAAACCCTGTCTTTCGACGAATACGTCAAACAGGATGCAACAGCATTAGCTGAACTGGTTCGCACGGGTGAAGTAACCCCCAGCGAACTTCTCGAAACGGCCATTGCGCGAGCTGAAGCCGTTAATCCTAAGCTCAATGTTATTGTAACGCCCCTATATGACAAAGGGCGCGACATGGCCAATCACTTACCGGAGGCTGGACCATTGCGGGGTGTGCCATTCTTATTGAAAGATCTGGAGTTAGAGTGGGCGGGAACACCAATGAAATCGGGCAGCCGGGGCTATCAGAACTATGTATCAACGGCGGATAGCGAAGTGATCAAACGGCTCAAAGCCGCTGGCCTGGTTTTCTTCGGAAAAACCAACACGCCGGAATTTGGCCTGACACCCTACACTGAATCGAAACTGTACGGACCTGCCCATAACCCCTGGAAGTTGACCCACTCGCCGGGTGGGTCGAGTGGTGGGTCAGCTGCTGCTGTAGCTGCTGGAATTGTTCCGGCTGCAACCGCAACCGATGGCGGAGGTTCCATTCGGATTCCGGCTTCATGTTGCGGATTGTTTGGGCTAAAACCCTCACGGGCGCGTGTTACGCTCGGCCCCAACTTTGGTGAGTTATGGAATGGGGCCGTAGCGGGCCATGCTGTTACACGAAGCGTGCGTGATAGTGCGGCTCTGCTGGATGCCATAGCTGGCCCGCTGGCGGGTGATCCATATGGTATTGCGCCACCCGAGCGACCATTTCTACAGGAAGTTGGCCGAGAGCCGGGTAAATTGCGAATTGCATTCGCCACACAGGCGCTAATGCCCTCACAAACGACTGATCCGGAATGTGTTAAAGCCGTTCAGGAAACGGCCCGATTACTCGAAGGATTAGGGCATACGGTTGAGGAAATTCCCCTTCCCTATGAAAAAACGATTGTTACCGAAGCCTTTTTTGTGAACGTACTCGGCGAAACGGCGGCTGTCCTTCGTCAGTTGAGTGAATACCTGGGGAGGCCCGTTAAACGGACGGATGTAGAGTTAAATACCTGGGCGCAGGCACGACTGGCTGAAGGCTTCTCAGCTGCTGATGCTGCTTATCAGAAACGCCGGTGGAATACGCTCAACCGCAGTATGGGGCAACTGCACGAAACCTATGATCTGTTTCTGACGCCAACCTTACCCCGGCCGCCTATTGCGATGGGTACATTTCAAAACAAGGACTCGGAAGAGCGTCTTTTAAAATTAGTTGACTCCTTCGGCGGTTTGAAATACCTGAATGGCAGCAAAACGGTAGAGGCATTGGCCGAACGGTCACTGGGCTACATTTCGTTTACGGTCATTACCAATATGACTGGTCAACCGTCCATGTCGGTACCGCTGCACTGGTCGGCAGATGGGTTGCCTATTGGCGTTATGTTTGCGGCTAAACTCGGCGATGAAGCAACTCTGTTTCGGCTTGCGGGGCAGTTGGAACAGGCCAAGCCGTGGTTTGATAAACGGCCGACTTTGTAATCGCCTTAGTACAACGTTTGAACAAAAAACAGTTTCTTATGAAAAGGTCTATTTTCATCGTACTCTGCTGTTCAGCTTTTTCAAGCCTATACGCGCTGCCTGATTTACCTGCTAAAACGTATTCCAGACAGGATACTTTGGTAGCTGTGCAACACCTCTTTGCCGATAAACGATCATCGGGAAAAATCTATACAATGGTAGGCGGGTGTTATGTGTTGGGTGGACTTTTTGCCCCACCAATCTGGGTGGTAGGTGCCATACCAACGGGTTTTGGCCTGATCAGGCAAACTTGGTTTCGGCGTAATCGGGAGGAAGCGTTGCTCCAGGATTACCAGGCTGGAATTGCTTTGCCGAAACGGATTCAGCGTCGGTTGAAGGTAGCATATTTTTAATTTTGTTTACATAATAGTGCTTATGCGGTATGATGATGATGTGGAGAGTTACATTATTGCCAGCTCAGTTGCATAAGTAAAGATAGGACTCCGAGAGGCCAGATACGTATGGGAAATAGTGATGTCCAGGTTAAAACGAACTGCTATAGCTATGCATATTGACTGTGGCCTATGCACCATCCGTTCCTGGAAACGGGGCGATGAACAGAACCTGCCTCATTATGCCAACAACAAAGAGATTTGGCTGAACCTGCGAGATCGCTTTCCACATCCCTATACACAAGCCGATGCGCATCAATGGATTGAGTTAGTGGTGGGTGCTTCTCCTGAAACGAACTTTGCTATCACTGTCGAGAACAAAGCAGTAGGGGGTATCGGTTTGGTTCTCCATGAAGACATAGAGCGTTGTTCGGCTGAAGTAGGATACTGGTTAGGCGAAACGTACTGGGGACGTGGCATTCTGACAGCCGCTTTAAAGGCCTTTACTCAATACGCCCTGGATGAATTTGTACTAACTCGCCTGTATGCCGTTCCGTTCCTTCGTAATACGGCTTCAATGAAAGTGCTCGAAAAAGCAGGCTATCAACGGGAAGGTATCATGCGTCGAAGTGCGATTAAGGATGGCCAGGTCATCGATCAGGCTTTATATGCTTATGTCGTTTAAAATATGGAAACTAAGATACGGGTACTCTCCACCCTGTTAAAGATTCTTAACGTAGCCGTTTAGATAGAGACGAGTTTTACTTAAGCATTCCAGTAGATAAGCTCATACTAAGGCGAACCTGGCAGCATTATTCGCTGTAATCCAGCTCTTTTCCGTACGTTTCCTCCATCGTGAGCAATGACCAGAGGCCAAGGCCGAAGCAGATGATGGCGACAATGGCCGCTGAGTGGATCACACCCAACGAAGGTTTCATAGCTTGAAAAGCCGGAATCGTAAGCAATGTAGTTGCCCGAACGTTGTTGGCTACAGACGTGGTAGCTGTAGCCCGGAGATTGGTGCCGAAGCTCTCCGCCGTAATGGTCAGGAACATAGCAATGTAGCCGATACTAAAGCCCATTGCCACACAGACGGCATAGAATGTGCTTGTTGAGCTAATCCCGCCAAATAAGTAAATGGCCATAAAAAGGAACGCCATTCCCATCATAAGGCCAATGGCTTTCTTGCGTGACTGGAGCCATTGACTTAAAGCACCACTTAACAAATCGCCGATAACCATACCGATATATGTAAACATCACGCAACGCCCTGGCTGAATGGCCTCCTGAATGCCTAAGGCTTTCCCGAATTCATTCCCGAAGGTGGTTAGAATGCCGATAACCAGATAGGTCGGAAGAGCGATACCCATGCAACGTAAATAGCGTAGAGTCTGATTTTTTCCTCGAAATAAAGCCCAGAAATTTCCTCTCGACACGCCCGTTTGCTGGGCACGTTTGAACATACCTGATTCGAGGATACTTACCCGCAGGAGTAGTAAGCCTAAACCCAGCCCACCACCAATGAAGTAAGTTGTACGCCAGTCGAACAGGGTAACGGTAAAGTAGGCTACCACTGCGCCTAACAAGCCTACACCGGCCACCAACGACGACCCGTACCCACGTAGACGTGGGGGTAAAATTTCACTTACCAAGGTGATACCTGCTCCCAATTCTCCAGCCAGACCCAGCCCAGCTATAAATCGGAGCCAGGCATAGAGTTGGGGATCGTGAACAAAACCACAGAGAAGGTTCGCCACAGAATAGGTAATAATGCTCCCAAACAGGACAGACAGTCTTCCCCGTTTATCGCCCAAAATACCCCATAGGATGCCGCCAACCAGCAAACCGGCCTGTTGATAATTGATAATCTTACCACCAACCAGGGAGATGTCAGCTTCAGACAGGCCAAGGTCTTTCAAACTAGGGACCCGGACAATATTGAATAATAGAAGATCATATACGTCCACAAAATACCCCAATGCAGCTACAATGACTGGAAGGGTGAACAACGGGCGTAGGGAGTTAGAAGAGGAGGTCATACGTTTACAGGGTAAAAGAAAAGAAGAAGACGTAAACGAAAGGAGTGGTCCGCCTGAGCGACCATCTTTGGTTTACGTCTTCTTTAACCGAGTTTTATTCGCTTACCAGAATCGGATGTAAAGCATTGAAACCAGCATCACAATAATAACAGCCATTGCCAGGTTGGTTGGTGCCAGTTTGAACATG
Organism: Spirosoma sp. KCTC 42546; assembly: GCF_006965485.1. NCBI lineage: Bacteria > Pseudomonadati > Bacteroidota > Cytophagia > Cytophagales > Cytophagaceae > Spirosoma > Spirosoma sp. KCTC 42546. The sequence continues at coordinate 6,180,775 of NZ_CP041360.1, read as the reverse complement.
GACGAGTCGATAGCCAGTCCTTTAGGGTTTATTTTTGGCCCGGCCAGACTGATGAGTATCATCAGGCCAACGGTCAAAAAGAACGCCCAGCCCATGGCAACCAAGAACGGAATCTCGTACACGCCCTCGCTGTTCAGGAATGAGGAATACATGATCGTTTCGGGGCCGAACAGCCTGGGAGCGAAGTTGTTAAACAGAACCGCAAAACCAAAGCCTCCCAAAATGCCAACGATAGCCGCGACACCAGTGGTGCGTTTCCAAAAGAAACCTAGCAAAAACACCGCGAAAATACCGGGGCTGATGTAGCCGGTATATTTTTGAATGAACGTAAAGCCACCTTCACCACCAATACCAAGCGCATCCTCCCAGGCCAGCGCAATAGATAATGCTACCGCCACCAGAATGGTGATTCGCCCAATCCAGAGTGAACGAGCTTCACTCGCGTTTTTGTTAATGTACTTCTGGTAAATATCGAGGGTAAAAATGGTCGAAATCGAGTTGGCTTTACCCGCCAGCGAAGCCACAATAGCGGCTGTCAGAGCGGCTACCGACAAGCCTTTCAGACCGGTTGGCAAGAACGTAAGTACTGCCGAGTAAGCATTATCGCCCGATACAACCCCGTTGCGGAGCATTTCGCCCTGTAGCCCGCCATTCTTGTGAATCACATAAGCGGCAATGCCGGGCAGCATAACGATGATTGGCATAAAAATCTTGAGCAGGGCTGCGAAGAGAATACCGGTACGGGCCGTTTTAAGGTCGGCCCCCAGGGCACGCTGGGTAATGTACTGATTACAACCCCAGTAGTTGAGATTAACAACCCACATGCCACCGAGATACATAGCAATACCCGGCAACGTTAGGTAGCGCTTGATGTCAGGCTGGGACGCACCAGGATCCGGTTTTTCGAAAATCATGTGGAAATGGTCGTCGGCATCTTTGATCATGGCACCCAGTCCCGAAATAATACCCCCGTCCAGTCCTAATGTCAGGCTAACCTGTTGCAGGGCCAGATAGGTAGTAACCAGACCACCAATGATAAGCACCATAACCTGAATAACATCCGTATATCCAATGACATTCATGCCACCCAGGGTGATGAAAATCGCGAACAGACTCAGGCAGATAATGATGGTATGAAAACTGTCGCCCCCTACCAGGCTGCTGATAGCCAGCGCACCAAGGAATAAAATGGAAGTCAGGTTGACAAATACGTACAGGAACAGCCAGAAAACGGCCATGATCAGGCTTACCGTTTCGTTGTAGCGCGTGCTCAGAAACTGCGGCATCGTGTAGATGTGGTTCTTGAGATAAATGGGAATGAACCACACTGCTACAATGATTAGTGAGATTGCCGCCAGCCATTCATACACCGCAATAGCGACCCCGAAGCGATAGCCATCGCCCGACATACCAATGAACTGCTCAGCGGAGATGTTAGAGGCAATCAGGGACGCTCCGATGGCCCACCAGGTTAGTGACCCCTCGGCCAGAAAGAAATCTTTAGTGTCTTGTTTGGTTTTTTGATTTCGACGGTAAATCCAGTAGCCGTACGAAGAAACACCGATAAAATAGAGAAAGAAAATAACGTAATCGGTTAAGGTAAGTTGGTTCATTGTGGCAGTACGAAATATAGGTTGTGAAATCAGCCTGTAAAAAAGCAATTATTTCTCCAAATAGGCTTACTGTCGGCTAAAATCATTTAAAGATTAGCTAATTCAGTACTATATATACAGCTGATTAAACACAGAGACACCGAGAACACAGAGATAATGTATTTGTCTGTGTTCTCGGTGTCTCTGTGTTTAATCAGTTATTTCTTAGCCTGCTCCACTTTTTGCTGGATTGGTATTTTGGAAACTTCGCGCTCGCGTTCAGTTTGTTCTACGTACACCGCGTAGTCGGCGGGTTCAATTCGGATACCGAAATGATTGGCATAGGCTTGCGTGAATTCCGCTCCGAAATAGAGAATAGCAGCTGTGTAATAGATCCACGTCAGAATGACGATCAGAGAGCCAGCTGCGCCATAGGTCGAACTGGTGCTGGTGGTTTCGATGTACAAACCAATCAGGTAGCGCCCGAGCATGAACAGCAGCGCCGTAAAGATGGCTCCCCAACGCACATCTTTCCAGCCTATTTTGGCATCGGGCAGTACTTTGAAAATAACACCAAACAAAATTGTAATGACCGAGGTGCTGATCAGAAAATTGATCGCACTAATTACATAAACGCCAAATCCGGGTAAAAAACGCGTGAGTTGATTGCTTAACGCTAGCACCATTCCGTTAACAATTAACGATACCAGCAGGAGGAAGCCCAGACTAACTACCAACGAAGAAGACAACAATCGGTCTTTAATCAGTTTTAGCCAGCCTTTCTTCGGCTTAGGTTTAACCCGCCAGATCAGATTAACCGAATCCTGAATTTCGACGAAGATACTGGTTGCACCGAGCACCAGCGTAACAATGCCAATAGCCAGGGCAGTACTGGTTTTCCCCGACAGGCCCACGCTTTTTATCATGTCCTGAATCTGCTTGGCGGCTTCATTGCCTACCAGACCATTGATCTGGCCGAATATTTCGCCACGAATGGCTTCTTCGCCAAAAAAGATACTAGTCAGGGAGATGACCAGTACGAGCAGCGGAGCCAGCGAAAAAATAGTGTAATAGGCCAGAGCAGCACTCAATTTCAAACAACGGTCATCAAGGAAGCCATTGAATGAATCACGTAAGACAATCCAGGCGTTTGAAAAGAAGCCTTTATCGGTGTTAGTTTTCTTAGTTGCCATAGGCATTGGTATTGAGTCAGCGAACAGCTTCGGGTAGAGCCGCTTCAGAAGATGCATCATGGATGTAAAAGGCTATCCTAAAGTTGAACAAGCGGATTCAGCTACCTGAATAACCCAAATAGACGGCTGTTGTTATCAAACCAGGCCTTATATCAGGATAGGGGCGAAATTGCCCAGGCGGTTTGTGTTCAGTAGCGGACAGGAACTGTACGTTTTCGGACAGTGAATCCCTCCTAAAAGCCTTTATTCCGCTTCTAAAAGCCCTTTTTTCGTTTGGCAGGCTATTTGTCCTGCAAAATTACAACTAATACTTCCGTCGTTTACTGCCATGCGAAGAGCCTTCTTGGGGGAGTTTGAAGAAATTGTGTTACTGGTTGTGGCCGCCTGCCTGACAGATGCCTATGGGGTCAACGTCTGGGAGGATGTTCAGCAGCAGACCGGACGCTCAATAACCATGAGTGCTGTGCATGCCACGCTCTACCGACTGGAAGAGAAGGGCTATCTGGCCTCAACAATGGGTGGCGCAACGGCCGAACGGGGTGGGAGACGCAAACGATTTTTTACGCTGACACCCCTGGGCGTACGGGCGTTAAATGATATCCAGGAGGTGCGAAGTCGCCTTTGGAAAGCTATTCCACCGGGCAAGTTTCAATTGATTGGGGGGTAAGAGAGGGAATGGATAATTGATAATGAATAATGGATAATGAATTATGAATGCACCACCCCGCTGGGCCGACCGTCTGTTAGAAACCTTCCTGTCTCCTCGTCTTTTGGAAGATGTGCAGGGGGATTTGCATGAGGTGTTTTATAAACGTATTCAGGAAGTGGGTCTTTCTAAAGCCCGTCGGGAGTATGGATGGGCGGTGTTACATTATTTGAGGCCGTACTTTTTTAAATCGTTCCGGCGCTCCGGCCAACGGACATCTAGTTACTACAGTACATATCCTCAACCCTCATTATTTCAGTTTGATATGATTTGCAATTATCTGAAAATCGCCTGGCGGAACATCGCCCACAACAAATCGTTTTCGGCTATCAATATCCTGGGCTTGGCCCTTGGAATGGCCTGTTGCTTCGTTATTGTGCTCTGGATTCAGGATGAACTCAGCGTAGACGCCTATCATGCCAACGGTCCGCAGCTTTATAATGTGATGGAGCGTCAGTTTTACGATGGCAAGGTAGAGGCTGGGAACGGGACCCCTGCTTTGCTTGCTGAGGAATTGAAAAAAGAATTTCCCGAAATCGCATATGCGGCCGGGCTTTCCTGGGAAGAAGAACGCACGTTTTTGGTGGGGGATAAGCTCAATAAAGAGAAAGGACGATGGGCCGGGGCCGATTGGTTTAAAATGTACAGTATTCCATTACTGGCTGGCACCGCCGAAACCGCCTTGAACGGGCCGAATACCATTGCGATCTCACAAAAACTAGCGCAAAACTATTTTGGTAGCCCGCAGGCGGCTATGGGTAAAAGCATTCGGATCGGCAACAAAGAGGATTATCAGGTTAGCGCCGTTTTTGATGTCCCGGCAGCCAGCTCGGTAACCTACGACTATCTGCTGAGTTGGAAGGACCTGCTAAATCATAACGAATGGTTGAAAGATTGGGGGACCAACGCGCTTGAAACCCGCATTCAGCTAGTTGTAGATCGGAATGGCGTACCTGCTGATCCGGCCCGTCTGGAAGCCAAGATGAAGTCGTTTCTGAAAAGCCGCAATCCGGGCATGACCAAGAGCGGTTCTGCTATTCAGCTTTTTCTGCAACCCTATCAGGAGGCTTATCTGTATTCCAATTTCAAGAACGGTTATCAGGATGGGGGGCGTATTGACTATGTACGGCTGTTTGGGATTGTGGCCGTTTTTATCCTGCTGATTGCCTGCATCAATTTTATGAATCTGGCAACAGCTCGCTCCGTTAAACGAGCCCGTGAGGTGGGCGTTCGAAAAGTGGTTGGTGCCGGGCGTGGCTGGCTAATCGGGCAGTTTATTGGCGAGGCTATGGTACTGACATGCATGGCTTTACTGATTGCGCTGGGCGCTGTCTGGCTGTTGCTGCCTACCTTCAATAGCCTGACGGAGAAGCATATTGCGTTTCATTTTACCGATGCTTCATTCTGGGTTATCTTGGTCGGGATGGCACTTGTTACGGGTTTGATTGCCGGAAGCTACCCTGCCCTCTTTCTATCGTCGCTAAACCCGATTCGGGTATTGAAAGGTACTGTACGATTCGGGGCAGGCGCGCGATTTTTCCGGCAGGGACTGGTGGTTTTTCAATTTGCCCTGTCAATGTTGCTCATCATCGGAACCATCATCGTATACCGACAAATCGACTTTATTCAAACCAAGAATCTAGGATTTGATCGGGAGGGAATGCTTTATGTGTCGTCTGAGGGCGAGCTGGGGCCTAAATACAATACGTTTAAGGAAGAGTTGTTGCAAATGCCGGGGATTCAGTCCGTAACCAAAATGGATGGCACACCCACCAATGGATTTGGAAGTACAGGAAATGTGCAGTGGCCTGGAAAAGACCCGAAAGCCAGCATTCAGTTTCAGTTCTCTAAGGTTGATTACGATTTCACGAAAACGTTGAAAGTAAAAGTTACCGGGCGAGATTTTTCGAAGGCTTTTGGGGCAGATTCGGCCAATTTCCTCATTAACGAAACGGCTGCCCGGCGGATTGGCTACAACGATCCAATTGGTAAACCACTGACCATGTGGGGCAAAACCGGAACCATTGTGGGGGTTATTGCCGACTACCACCAAAGCTCGATGCATACCGCCATTGAACCATTTATCGCCAAATTAGGCGACGGGCAAATTATTATTGTGCGCGTTAAACCTGGACAGACGAAACAGGCACTCGCGAGTCTGGAAGTGCTGGCTCGGCAACTAAATCCAAAGTTTCCGTTCCGGTACCGGTTTGCCGATGAAGCGTTTCAGACCTTGTACCGTAGCGAAACCGTTGTTGGATCGCTGGCTAACTACTTTGCCTTTCTGGCCATTTTCATCTCCTGTTTAGGATTGTTCGGGCTGGCGGCTTTTACTGCCGAACAACGCACAAAGGAAATCGGGGTTCGTAAGGTACTGGGCGCGTCGGTGATGAGTGTCGTTGCGCTGCTTTCACAGGATTTTCTAAAACTGGTCCTGGTCGCTATCCTCATTTCGTCGCCACTTGCATGGTTTGGGATGAGCCGTTGGTTACAGGAGTACGTCTACAAAATTGATCTCTCCTGGTGGATTTTTGCCTTGGCCGGATTGCTGGCAATCGGAATCGCATTGCTGACAATCAGTTTTCAGAGTATAAAAGCCGCCTTGATGAACCCGGTGAAGAGCTTGCGGAGTGAGTAGGAAGGGTTGTAATATAGAGATACACAAAGTCCTCAGTGTATCTCTTTTTTCTTTGTGAATCTCCGTGTAATAACAAATAACATTTTGTCCTCCAACGGACAGGGCTGTGTCCATTTACGGACAGATTTAGCTGGCTATAAAGTTGTTAAACGGCCTAAATGGGCTATTTAGGCCATGTTCGCTAGTTGGCCGCAGATTTGTACGATAAAATATAAACTAATACAAAAAAGCCATGCGTCGCACGTATTTAGGCGAGTTTGAGGAAGTAGTGTTGCTGATGGTAGCGATTCTGGATGGGGAAGGTTATGGGGTTACCGTCAGCCAAGCATTGGAGGAGCACACGGGCCGAATCGTAACGTTCGGCACAGTACACAATACCCTTATCCGTTTGGAAGAAAAAGGGTTTGTGACTTCGGAATTAGGTGGAGGTACGACTGAACGGGGTGGACGGCGCAAGCGCCTGTTCCGGGTGACAGCCCTGGGCAGCCGGGCGCTTCAGGACATTCAGCAACTCCGGCAGGAGCTTTGGCAACTAATTCCACCTAAAACGGTACAGTTAAGTGGTTTATGAACGTGCCTAATAAAATCCCGCCCCGCTGGGCTCACTGGCTCTTAACCAGACTTCACCCTAAGGAAACTCTGGAGGAAGTAGAGGGCGATCTGGATGAGCTGTACGTATACTGGTATCGTAAGGCGGGAAAAACACAAGCGACTTGGCGCTATGTGCTCAATGTAGTATCGGTGCTACCGCCCTTTGTGCGAAGACGAGAACACAAACAACACGAGTATCAACCTTCAAATTTGTACCCTGCTATGCTCCGTAATTATGTCATTGTTGCCTGGCGGAATCTTGTACGTCATAAGGCTTTTTCATTCATCAATATTACTGGGCTGGCCTTAGGCATGGCCTGCAATCTACTGATTGGTTTGTGGATGCACGATGAGCTTAGTTATGATCGTTTTTTTCCAGATGCCGAAAAGATCTACGTAGTTCATTATAATCTTGAGCGTAATGGCGAAGTGCTAACTACCTTATCGACCCCTGGCCCTTTGCAAGGGGTCATTCAAAAGGATATTCCACAAGTAGCCCATGTGACTAAGGTGGCCAACTGGCCAAATGTGCTGGTCAGAACAACCAACCCGACAGCAGACGAGAAACCGTCCAAAGAGCAAGGCTATTATGCCACCGAGGATTTCTTCGGCGTATTTGATGTGCCTACTTTATCCGGTCACCCCAAAGAGGCCTTAGCGAATCCGACTCATATCATTATTAGCCGTAAAATGGCCGAAAAATACTTTCCTCATGAGCCTGCGTTAGGAAAGCAATTGCAGCTTAATAATGATAAGCTCTACACGGTAGGGGCTGTTATTGAAAATTTACCAACCACATCGACACTGCAATTTGACTGGATTGCTAATTTCAGGACATTCGAGCAGGAGTGGATGAAAACCTGGGGAGATAACCCATTTCAAACCTACGTTCGCCTGAATCCACAAACAACATTGGCACAGGCTGAGGCAGCTATGAAGGGCATTTATGGTCGTTACACCGATTGGAAAAGTGCTAAAGAAGGCAGAATCTACCCCATTTTACAGCCTATCGTCGACCAGCATCTGTATTCGGTTTATCAGAATGGAAAATCAACTGGTGGACGTATCGAATATGTACGTATTTTTTCCCTTGTGGCTCTGTTCATTCTGGTTATTGCCTGTATCAATTTTATGAACTTATCCACGGCCCGGTCGGCGTTGCGGACTAAAGAAGTTTGCATTCGGAAGGTAGTTGGGGCTCGGCGTTTCGCTCTGGTGGGCCAATTCCTGAGCGAATCGATGGTAATGAGTCTGCTGGCGGCCGTTATCTCGTTGGGTATCGTCTGGTATGTCTTACCAACGTTTAATACATTGTTGGAAAAACAATTGGCACTTAACCTGATGAGTCCTGGGCTTTGGCTGGGCATCAGCGGGCTAATACTCATAACCGGTTTATTAGCTGGAAGTTATCCAGCCTTATTCTTGTCAGGTCTACCTCCGCTTCGTATTCTGAAGGGATTCCTGTCACTTGGCACTAATCCGGCAACGTTCCGTCAGGTGTTGGTTGTGTTTCAGTTTTCGCTGGCCGTTTTCCTGCTTGTCGGTATGCTAACGATTGGGCGACAAATGCGCTATTTGTATACGAAAAATCTCGGTCTGAATCGGATGGACGTTGTAGCGATTCCCTTGGAAGGGGATATTCTCAAATCAGGTCATCCAGAACCGTTCCGGCAGCAGTTGCTGCGATTGCCTACAGTAGCATCTGCCGTAACCGTTAACAAATTGCCTATCAACATCGATAGTGGTTCGGGTGATCTAAAGTGGTCCGGGAAAGACCCTGATAAACCAACGGAAGTTTCAGGTGATTTTGTCGGGACTGACTTTGCCAAAACCATGGCTATTCCTGTATTGGCTGGGCACGAGTTCAGGACTCATAATCGAATTGATTCGGGCGGATATATCATTAATGAATCAGCGGCTAAACTGATGGGCATGGCTAATCCGATAGGCCAGGAAATAGAATTCTGGCGTGGTAAAGGCCCAATTATTGGTCTGATTCAGGATTTTCATTTGCAGTCGCTTCATCAGCCCATTACTCCGCTGATTCTGGCGTTCGACGACGGAAATGCTAGTTATGTGCTGGTAAAAATCCGTGCTGGTCAAACAGAGAGGGCCCTCTCCGATATTGAGCGGCTGGTCCGGCAATTTAACCCGGATTACCCATTTAGTTATCAGTTTCTGGATAGTGCGTATGATAGCCTGTATAGAAGTGAGCAGCAGGTTAATAAATTGGTTGATGTATTCGGGTTGCTGGCCATGCTGATTTCATGTCTGGGATTGTTTGGACTCGTGGCTTACATGGCGGAGCGCCGAACCAAAGAAATCGGTATCCGGAAAGTATTAGGCGCATCTGTACCCGGCATTTTAGCCTTGCTGTCGAAGGATTTCCTTAAACTGGTTTTAATCGCTATTGTCATTGCTTCACCTCTTGCCTGGTGGGCTATGAATCGCTGGTTGCAGGAATTTGCTTACCGCATTGATGTGGAATGGTGGGAGTTTTCCCTGGCAGCTCTGCTGGCTATTGGTGTTGCTTTGTTAACGATCAGTTTCCAGAGCATTAACGCGGCTTTAGTGAATCCAGTGAAAAGCTTACGCAGCGAATAGCGTGGAGACGAGAACGCAGAAAAGGCATCCTACCCAGCTCCATGCTCCCTGCTTTAAACCCTAAAATGGTACGTTTACTACGACAGGCAAGAGCCAATCTTTTGGATACATTGAGACTGTAGTGAGTTTTATAACAAAATTAAACCAATGAAAATAACAGTATTGCTTTCTATAATGCTAACGCCCCTATGTTTTAGCGCTGGAGTAGCGCAGGTTCGTGAAACAAAGCTTTCCCTGACTAACACAGATGGACTAATACCAATTAATACAAAGGTATTTGTAGAGACTTACCTTGGTAAGCCAAGTGTTCGAGTCGTCGATTTGGGCAGTGTTATGACAGAAGTGTCCTATGCTAAAATTAAAAACAGTCGCTTCCAAAATGGCATAATCGAGTTGGAACTAGCTGGTAAACTCTTAAGTAATGCAGGTGAGCTTGCCCGTGGATTTGTGGGCATTGCATTTCGAATTGCCGACGATGATTCCAAATTTGAATGTATCTATTTGCGGCCAACCAATGGTCGGGCCGATGATCAGGTCCGACGAAACCACTCGGTACAATACATTTCATACCCCGGCTTTCCCTGGCAGAAAAACCGAAAAGAAACACCAGAAAAGTATGAATCGTACGTGGATCTAGTAGAAGGCGAATGGACAAAAGTGAGGATTGAAATTCAGGGAGATAAAGCAAAACTGTACGTTCATGGGGCTGCACAGCCCACGTTAATCGTAAACGATCTGAAACACGGCCCGAATCAGGAAGGAGCAATTGGGCTTTGGGTTGGCCCAGGAACCGACGCTCATTTTAGGGACCTGGTGGTAACTCCCAAAGAGTAATCCCGTTGCCATGAAATCACCCCGCTGGGCCCACTGGCTCTTGACCCACCTGCATCCCGAAGAAACACTGGAGGAGGTTGAAGGCGATTTAGATGAACTCTACGCGTACTGGTATCAGCGGGCGGGCAAGACGCAGGCTACCTTGCGCTATGTGCTGAATGTGGTGTCGGTTTTACCGCCCTTTGTCCGCCAACGGAAAATTAGTAAACAAGGATACGAACAGACCTCAATTTTTAGCCCCGTTATGATCCGGAACTATTTTAAAATCGCTTTTAGAAATCTGCTGCTTAATAAAGCTTATTCGGCCATCAATATTGCCGGGTTGGCTATAGGCATGGTCGGCTGTCTGGCAATTGGCCTGTTTGTATGGGATGAATGGAAGTTCGATAAAACCATACCCGATAGCGAGAACATTTACCGCATTTATACCGAACGAACCAAAGACAATACAACCACTAAGGCAGCAGTTGTTGCTCCGGCTTACGCGAGCTTCCTGCAACAGCACTATCCTGAAGTGGATACAACTGCCCGGATATTGATGGCTCCCGATCGATTTTTGATGGATGTAGGCACCCAGAAAAACTATGAAGATAAAGGCTGGTTTGTGGAGTCGTCTTTTCTTCAGCTATTTGCTTTGCCACTAGAAAAGGAAGTGGTGACTGCTGACATTCTTGATATTCCGAGAACAATTATTCTTACCAGCGAACTGGCAAAAAAATATTTCGGAGAGGAGAATCCCGTTGGTAAAACCATCAAAATCAATACGTTTGATTATACCGTAAAAGGCGTGCTTGCGCCACTGCCGGATCATTTTCATCTGGATTTTCATTTCCTGATGTCTTTCTCCAGTGTGGGTATCCCGCCAAGCCGAATGGAAAGGTGGACCTGGAACCAGTTTTATACCTATGTAAAAGTAAAACCGGGAACGGATATTGGGCTCCTGCAAAACAAATTACAGGGGTATGTAAAAACCGAAATCATCAAACCCGGCGATACGGTCATGCTCCCTTTTTTTCAGCGGCTCCAGGCTATTCATCTTGGCTCGGCTGATTTTACCTTTGACAATGCCATCCGTGGCAATGAAAGCTATGTAAACGCATTGATGATCGTAGCGCTGTTTGTGCTTGTTATTGCCTGTTTCAATTTTATCAACCTGGCTACAGCCGTATCGTTCCGAAGAGCCAGAGAAATCGGAGTCAGAAAAGTAGTTGGTGCAGGACGCTGGCAACTCGTTTTTCAATTTCTGGGCGAAACGATATTGGTGGCCATAATGGCTATGCTCATTGCGTTAATCGCTATGTTGATCGTCGTTCCAGCCTTGAATCGTTTCACCGACAAAGCAATAGCCTTTAACCCGTTCACAGATCCGCAACTGTGCCTGTTGCTCTTGGGGGCAACCCTATTGGTGGGTATACTGGCGGGGAGCTATCCAGCCATCATTGTATCTGGTTTCCAGCCGGTGAATGTGTTGAAAAATATACAACTATCCCGCAACGGTACACCCTGGCTCAGGCAGGTGCTGGTTGTTGTGCAGTTTGGGCTTTCTTCATTGCTTATTATTTCAACTCTTGTCGTGTTCAGGCAAACCCAGTATATGAACAATAAGGATCTGGGGTTTAGTAAAGAACAGCTTATCTATTTTCAGGCACAGGGCGATGTAGCCGGGAAAGGGCTGGAAACCTTTAAAAACGAACTCAGACGTTCCCCCAATGTAATTGCTGTTACATCGGGCTATGGCCTTCCGGGCGACCAGTTTGCGGGGGACGGTGTTACACTTCCAGGCAGGAATGGCGGAAAAGACTATTCCGTAAATATGTTTGTTGGCGATCATAACTACCTGAAAACAGTTGGGTTACAGCTTATTGCTGGTAGGGATTTTTCAAAAGACATGTCGACAGATGTGCAGGAAGCCTTTATCATTAACGAAACCGCTGTAAAGGAGTTTGGCTTTAGCTCCCCTGAGAAAGCATTGGGCCAGCGAATAAATTGGCACGAATGGGCACCCACCGACACGACTAATCCGATTAAAAAAGGAAAGATAATAGGGGTAGTCAGAGATTTTCACTACAAAAGCCTTCATGAGAAAGTTACGGCTGCCGTGATCCACATGGTGCCGCAGGAACTGTTTAAAGTGGCAGTAAAAGTCCGAGAGGCCGATATGCAGAAAACGATAGCGTATATCAACACCGTATGGAACAGGTTCTCCCGCAACTTTCCTCTGGATTATAAGTTCATGGACGAGACCTATGGGAAAATGTACAGTATTGAAAAAAAACTATCCGAGCTGCTCTGGCTATTCGCGGTCCTTGCCATCATTGTAGGTTGTATGGGATTGTTCGGGCTTGCCGCATTCAGCGTGGAACAGCGTGTCAAAGAAATTGGTATCCGGAAAGTACTGGGAGCCAGTGTGCTAACAATCATGGGGCTGTTGTCAAGAAATTTTATCATACTGGTTTTCCTGGCTTCCGTTATCGCCACGCCCATAGCCTGGTGGACCATGAGTAGCTGGCTGAACGACTTTCCATATCGGATTTCCATCGACTGGTGGATATTCGCCTTAGCTACCCTGATGGCGGTAGGGATTGCTCTATTGACGGTCAGTTTCCAGAGTATGAAAGCGGCTTTAATGAACCCGGTGAAGAGTTTGCGGAGTGAATAAGCCCTACAACAGGATTTTTTTAACTGACCCCCTTACAACGTAAAAAGAATACGTTGTAAGGGGGTTAACATTGCGCTGGGATGTATCGTGAAGGCGTCTTTACTCATGCCTACCCGAAATTCTAACTACATAGATAAATTACCTTAAACAACCCGAACAAAGCCAAATGGAAACGCCCAACGCAACGATTAAAAATGCCTGGCCTTACCAGCAGGATAAGATGAATTTGCCAGTTCCTGATTTGGAGGCAGCGATCCCATTTTACGAAATGATTATGGGATTTCGGGTGGTTTCCCGGCAAGACAGCCCCTATAAATCAGCTACTATAGATAAAAACGGATTTCAGATTGGGCTGGCCGAAAATGGAGGTGATCCAACCCAGGATGGCTGTTTCTTTGAAGTAGATGATGTTGAAAAGGCATTCGCGGAATTAAAGGCAAATGGGCTGGAAAAAAGCGAACCGAAATTTGATCATCAAACCTATGGCACTACTGAATGGAAAGTCTTTTTTGTTGTTGCGCCAGATGGGCTTTGCTACTGCTACGGCGAGCGACAAAACTGATTGCTCGAGGTGGGCTTTTATACACGGACTGAAGCCCATGGGTATGATCAAAGCATCTTAGACAGCACTGCTCTAGTCTGGGTTCTCTGCCTGCCGTACGCGGGGGCTTTTGATTTGTTTCCGGCCCAATTTGAATGAGCCTGTAAGGCGAAGATTCTGGTTCTGGTAACGTGTCGTTTGACGCTGATGGAAGGCGTTGGTGGTAATTACTTCATCAATGAAGGTGTATTGTGACAGGGGTGTGTCCATCCGAAGGCTCAGGTTAAATCGATCGTCGGCCGATTTTTTACTGAACGTCAGGCTGTAGTATTTCCAACCGCTCCGATAGCCCTGTAACTGGATGCTGTTTGCATCGAAGAACCCATAGAAGTCGATACTATAGCCTTTGGGTAGTTTATGGCTGTAGTTCAGAACGAATTGGCGCATCAGACCACTATTGGTCAGTTGCATAATAGGACTCTCCAACTGGACGTACTGCGTGGTCAATGTACCACCCAGGCTAATTTTGGGAGTGGGTTTCCAGGTTAGATTGACCGACACACCCAGTCGTTTATTTCGGCCAATATTTTGAAAGGTGCTTTCAAAAACACTATCGGGCCGGGCCGTTCGGATGGTCTCGATGCTATTTTGGTTGTGGTTGTAAAACAGGGCGATATCGGTAAATAACCGGGTGCCATTTCGGGAATAGCTAAGCTGATACCGGCGGGTAATTTCAGGCTGGAGGTAGGGGTTGCCGAATTGAATATTGAGCGAATCGCTCCGGTTTACGGTTGGGTTCAGGTACGAGAAATAGGGGCGAACCAGCTTCACCGTATACCCCAGTTTTAGCGTGCTTTTCTGGTTCAGATTTCTACTAATCAGCAAGTTGGGGGCAAGGTTCTGAAAAGAAGGCAGCTGGAGTAGATTGTCTTTAAAGGAGGCCGCCAAGTCTGTTTTTTCATAACGTAGTCCGGCCATCAATTGCCAGGTTTTTAGCTGGAAACTCAAATTGGCATACAGCGCATAAATCGAGCTCTGGTACGAAAACCCGTTTGACCGGATCACGTCGTTCGCGAAGTCCTGATTTGCAAAATCATAAATCCCAAACCAACTGTCGCTTTTCAGGTTTTTACGTGTGAGTTTACCGCCGGTTTCCCATTTTAATTTATCCGTAAATAATTGAGTATAATCTGCCTGAATAAGCAGGTCGTGGTTCAGGGTTTTCCCATAGAAGTTTTCTTTATAAGGAGTCTGGGCTACCTGCTCCATATCGTAGCGATTGGTACCATTGAACAGATAATACATTCCCAATAGCGAGAATTCGCGTTTCGGTGATCCGTTTTGCTTATCTGCTGAATTTCTGGTGTAGCCTGCCGAAAACGTGCTGCCGTTGTTGCTAAAGGGGCTTTCGATTCTTCGTTGAAACGTAGGCGTAAGCTGCTCATTAGCTATTGTGTAATTAGCTGAAAGCAGGTGCGTCTGATAAGGCGACCTGCGCAGTCGATAGCCCATAGTAAGCGTGTTTAACGTATCGAGGCTATATAACAGACTGGCTCCACCATAGACGTAGTTGCCGGATTGCCGGGATTCGTTTTTCTGGATGATGCGGAACGGGCCTGTTTCGCGTTCCAGCACGGAGCCATTACGGTTCCAGTAGGGTTGGTAGTATCCATCCAGTTTCGCCAGCCATTTTCCGTACTTACTTTGTATGTCCCCCATCAGGATTTCGCTTCGGTTCCCCAAAACAGCACTTATAGTGCCATTGGTGGCATTATCACGGTTTTTTCGGGTGATGATGTTTACCACGCCATCCGTACCTTCTGTATCGTATCGGGCAGACGGGTGCGTGATGAGTTCAACCTTGACAATACTTTCACCGGAGATCGACTTTAACGCATCGGCCACCGACGAAGCATACAGGTCGGACGGTTTGCCATCAATGAAGACTCGAATATTGGAACTCCCTCGCATGGAAAGTCCACCGGTTGCATCGACCGAAAGCAGCGGTACCTTGCGCAACACATCCGATGCATCGCTTCCCGCAATAGAAGGCAGACTCTCCGCATTGAATGTAATGCCGTCGACCCGCTGTTCAATCAGCGGTTTTTGCCCTCTAACCGTTATTGCCTGTAGGTTTGTTACATCCTGATGGACGGCAATAATACCTAAATTCTGGGTAGGGTGTTGAGTCTGTATCGTCCATACATTCGTTTGGGTTGGTCGATACCCTACAGCACTAAACGCAAGAGAATACGTGCCCAATGGAAGGTTGTTAAATACAAAATGGCCCTGGCTGTCGGTTAGCGTACCATCGACCAATTTAGTCTGCTGAAACAGCAAAATGGTTGCCAACGGAATGGCCTTTCTTGTGATAGAATCAGCAAAAGTACCTGTTACAGATCCCAGACTATCAACGAATTGCGCCTTCAACGCTTGCGTACCAGATAAGTATAGAAGTAGAATGAAAACGATGCGCTTCATAAGTAGGTAGTTTATTAGGAATCACGCAACGGTATTATAGTCAGGGCAATAGTTGGCCAGCCCTATCTACTGAAAGGGGGCCAAGGCGACTAAATCAGGTCCTATGATTTACTGATTCGCTGGGTAGTTCGGAATATTCCTGCCGAGGTAGATATGCCGTTCGGCTTTATACATGTTGCCTACATCCTTGAGTTTCAGTATGCCACTGCCACCCCGATTCTCCAGTTTCTGCCGGGCCGAAGTCGTTAGCAGCGGGTCATCATCGAACAAGTATTCATCAATGTAATATTCGTTGAGCCCCGGCTCTTTCACCGTGATGTGAATATGGGCTGGATCGGTACGGCCAGGGTAGGACGCTGGCCGAAGTGTAACAAATTTGTATTCTCCTTTTTCGTTGGTACGCATCCAGCCACGGATGTACCCATGCCGCTTTGCCCAGCCTTTTTCATCACCTTTTTTTGGATAATGGCCCGTTTCATCGGTATGGTAGATGTATAGCATAACGCCCGACGCGGGTGTTTTTCCATCTGCCTTATAAACGATTCCATTTATCCCAAGAGGCTTCTTCCCATCCCATGATGCATCCGGCATTTTCAGGAAGCTATCCAGTTTGTCGAAGGGAACCGGACTCTCCAGAATGGCTTCACACCCTTCGCAGGGGCCGCCAACTTTATTATCCTGTCCTAGTACGTTCAGCGTAGTGGATAGCATGGCGAGAAGCAGAATTAACCAGTGATTTTTCATGTGTATAAGCTGTTGAAATGGTTCAGGTTATCAGCACGTTGGCCGATACGCCAGTAAAGCAACGGCAAGCGTTCTTCATCCCAAAAAATAATAGACCAACGATCAGAAAAATAGACGAGTTGCGGACGTCAATTCCCTTTCTCTACTTTTTTGGTCGTTGGTCGATATAATTTTCAGGGTGTTTTTCTTTTGCGTTCATTTACAGCGTAGTAGCCTGGACGGCCACATCCGGGTTTGACATACATAGTATTCTCCCGGACGTGGCCGTCCAGGCTACCAGTTTATGGACTTTCTGGACAGACGAGTGAAAATTCCACTTTCAAACCGAACCATCCCGGTTAAATATGCGCTGGTGCATACGGCCTACTGGGTATTGATTACGGGCTTTTTTCTGTACGAGAAACGATACCTGATTTACAAGGCCGGGTTGCCTTATTTTGCGGCTTGTGTACTTGTCCGGGTTGGGTTGCTAATTGGGATTGCGTACCTTAATCTGCATTATTTTTTACCCCGTTATTTATTGACAGGGCGTTATCTTCGCTATTTCTCACTCGTACTTTTGTCTATACTCTGCTATCTGTTAGTACAGGGTTTTTACGATTTTATCATTTACGGATTCGTTATTGCCCCAACCCGAAATCGCGACTGGATCGAAACGATATCGTACAATTTCTTCAGCACCCTTTGGTATCTAGGGCTGATGGTCCCGCTGAAACTAAGTATCGACTGGTACGAGCAGCAGCGTATGATTCAGAAGATTACGGTTGAGAAACTACAGGCCGAACTGAATTTTTTACGGTCGCAGGTGAACCCCCATTTTTTGTTCAATATCCTGAATAATCTCTATGCGCTGACGCTCAAAAAATCTGATCTGGCCCCGGATATGGTCCTGAAGTTATCCGAAATGATGGAGTATATGCTCTATGATAGCGATGATGTTCGGGTGCCCCTCGAAAAGGAGATTGGCTATTTGCAGAATTACATCGAGCTGGAAAAAATCCGTTGTGGAGACCATTCAGACATTGCGCTCACTATCACCGGAAACCCAAACGGGCGTGAAATTGCGCCACTTTTACTGCTGCCTTTAGTTGAGAATGCGTTTAAGCACGGAGTTGGTAAACAGGTAGGGAAATCCTGGCTACATGGCACACTGACGCTGAAACCAACGGCCATGGAAATGACGATAGAAAACAATAAACCAGCGGTTCAGCCAAACGGGCAGAAAGGCGGTATCGGCCTTGTCAATCTTCGAAAACGCCTGGAGCTACTCTATCCCGGACGCTATACACTTCAAACAGAAGATGGGTTTGATACGTACAAGGCGGCTTTATGTATCTCATTTGCTGACAATAAACTTTAAAAATATAAACGCAAAGTGCACGCAAATTACTTCTCTGCGCTCTTTGCGTAACCTTCTTTGCGTTTACTCCTTTTTTACCATGTTAAACTGCATACTCATTGATGATGAGGCACTGGCTCGTGACGTGCTGGAAGGCTATCTCAGCCGATTGGATTTTATTGGGCCTGTGCACCAGTTCGGCAATGCGTACGATGCGCTTTTGTATCTGGAAAATCACGAAGCTGATATACTATTTCTGGACATTGAGATGCCCGGCATGAACGGCCTTGATTTTCTGAAAATACTGCCTCATCCGCCCATTACAGTTTTCACAACAGCTTACCGCGATTACG